>JAVYWL010000007.1:0-5252 GCA_038727135.1 Bathyarchaeia archaeon | reverse complement strand
GGCTAGAATGTGCTGCACAACCGCCGTTGCGGCAGGCTCAAAGCCGCACTTGGAAATTGCAGAAAAAGCAAAAATGAACATTGCCATAAACGGGTGTGGCAACCGCTGCGCCTCAAAAGTCCTGGAGAAAGCTGGGAAAAGAATCGACTACGAAATTGACATATCCAAATACCTGCAAAAAGTACCCACACTTGACATCTACGAGGCAGACGTCAAGAAAATAGCCAAAATAATAATCGACGAAGCAAAAATATAGCAAGCCAAAATGATTTAGAGGCCTAAAGAAATGGAAAATAAAGTCGTTAGCCTAAAAATCGAGCAGATTCTAGGATTAGAATCGCCGCTGATAGCTGTTAAAATAGTTAAAACAGAGGAGCAAAAACCGAACATAAAGTCTCCACCACAGAAATCCAGATATTGTCAACTTCTCATGCTTGCTAGAAGAGGGCAAACACTAATGTTGACTGCTGAGGATTTAGCCTGTCCAGCGGCTAAATCAGCCTTGGGCTTTGCGCCTTTGCCAGAAAAGATCGCAAGTGGAGAAATGCTTTGTTCCTTGGGACTTTACATGGCCAAGGAAGCTGCTGCAAAAACAATGAGCATGATACCTCGAATAAAACTTGGGGAGGCAAAGGCAGTAGCCGCCGGCCCATTAAAAGATTTTATTTTAACGCCGGACACCGTCGTGGTTGAAGGGCTTCCTGAACAAATTATGTGGCTTTGCCTAGCCAGAAACTTCAAAGAAGGGGGACGCCTCAACTTCAGCTCCTCCATTTTCCAATGCTGCTGCGTAGACGTGACAGTGGTTCCCTATATTACAGGCGAGGTTAACATAAGCCCTGGATGTTACGGATGCCGCGAAGCCACAGACACACCGCCCGAACACATGTTCATGGGAATTCCAGCAAAACTCCTTCCAGAAATTGTTGAATCCCTCGAATATTTGTCAAAAAAGGCCATGCAAGCTGTCAGAGAAAAGCGCGTTTATAAGGCGTATAGGACGGCTGTTGAAGGTAAGCCATTATGAGTGAGGATTTAGCCGAACTCCTCTTTGCGGATGTTATTGTGAGAAAGATCGAGATTAAGGAGATTTCGCCTTGTACGGCTGACCCTGAAAGGATTAAGTTTTTGGCTCAGGCTGACAAGCCCCTAGAAGATGTTTTGCCAATTCTCTATTTGGCTATTCCAAACGCTAAATACTCTGAAAAGCTCGGCGCATTAAGCTACATGCACCAACAGCATTTGATAACAATTTTCGCCAACGGCAGAATCAGCATGACCTATGTCAAGGACAGAAATGAGGCAAATCAACTTGTCGAAGAGGCCAAGCGACTAATAAACCGCGCCATCATATACCTGAAAACCCATGGAAAGCCAAACCCCGAAACCGTTCAAGCCAAAAAGGAGCTAACACCCATAAAGATTTACGAGCTGCTCCCAAAGACAAACTGCAAAATGTGCGGAGAACAAAGCTGCTTCGCCTTTGCAGCCAAGCTCCTAAACGGCGAAAAAACATTGCAAGACTGCCAACTGCTAGACTCAAAAGAATACAGTGCCTTCAAGTTTCAGATTGAAAGGATGATTAGTCCGATTAAGCTGAAGTAGTTACATTCAAGAATTAGATCCATTATTTTCTAAGCATAACACCTATATATGTAACAATGTTATATTTTAGGCTATGCACGGATCAAGGCATCATCACTGTGGATGTTGGCATGAGTACCCAGAAAGGGGATGGATACAATTCCTAATCATGCGTGTTCTTTATGAAAAGCCAATGCATGGCTATCAACTGCTCGAGGAAATTGAAGAGAGAAGTTGCGGATGCCACAGGTTGGAACCGGGCTCCATGTATACGCTTTTAAGGCGGATGGAAGAACGCGGCCTGCTAAAATCTCAATGGGAGAAGGTTGAAGGTGGTCCAGATCGGCGAGTTTATAAGCTAACCGGCAAAGGTGTTGAGGCTCTAAAAATGGGGCTAACTTCAATAGTTAGGCGGAAGAGGCTCTTTGAAGACCTTGTGACTTTCTATTATGAAAATTTTGAAAAACCCGGGAAAGGAAGTGGAAAGCCAAATGTATAGATGCTGTTGTTGCTGTGGAATGGAAGGACATCACCACCAGGAGCATAAGCATATGCACCATGCGAGCTTCCCATGGCCAATAATGGATGTTGAAGAATACAAAGAAGCCCTAACGAAGAAGCTGGAGAATGTTAGCAAACGCTTAGAAGCTTTGAAACGTTAAACCATAACGTCCCTCCTTTTTCATGTTTGAACCGTGTGATGAGATGAGTGAAATGGACGTAATAGATTTAAGAAAGCATGTGGAGTATTCGCGGAATAAGGGTTTATTAGATACTATGGAGAAGCGGCGACGCGTCAAAAAAGATTTGTTAAAGACGAGGAACTACAACATTGTGCTCGTCTGCCTAGATGCTGGACAGGAGATTCCATCAAGACCAGAACCTTACGACGTATGCTTCTATGTTGTTGAAGGCTCTGGAACTTTCACTGTTGGTAATGAAAAAGCCGAATTGTCCAGCGACCAAATGGTCTTCGCTCCAGCAAACGTGGCCAGAGGCATAAAAAGCAAAGAACGTATGGTTGTGCTGGGCATACAAGAACCCCACTAAAAAGAAGGCGCGTGTGCATGGATAATGTAATAAAGGTTAGGAACCTGACAAAGCATTACGAGGATGTAACAGCAGTTGACCACATAAGCTTTGAAGTTGGGAGGGGCGAAATTTTCGGTTTTCTAGGCCCAAACGGGGCTGGCAAAACAACAACTATAAGAATCTTGACAGGGCTTATAAGGCCGGATGAAGGGGAAGCCTTCGTAGCCGGATTCAACGTCTTAAAGAATCCCCTAGAGGCTAAACAGCGTATAGGTGTTGTCCCGGAAGTTTCAAACGCCTACATAGACCTTACAGCATGGGAAAACTTAGTTTTGATAGGCAGGCTTTACGGAATCCCAGCGCAGAGGCTTCGGGAAAACGCTACAAAACTTCTTAAGGAATTTGGATTGTACGAGGTTAAGGGCAAGCTTGTCAGAGCCTTTTCGAAGGGGATGAAGCAGAAGCTCTTGCTTTGCATGGCTTTGGTTAACGACCCAGAAGTGCTGTTTTTGGATGAACCGACTTCCGGGCTTGATGTTGAAAGTGCTAGGCTTCTCAGAGAAAAGGTAAACCAGTACAATAGGGATGGAAAAACTGTTTTCCTCTCAACCCATAACATGGAGGAAGCCAATATACTTTGCCACAAAATAGCCATAATAAACCATGGAATGATAGCAGCCATAGACACTCCGGAAAACCTCAGAATTCAAAGCATGGAGCTTCAATACATCGAGGTGGCATTCAACAAACCAGTAAGCCCACAAGAGTTTTTAGAAAACCCAAACATCGTTAAGGTTGTGCCCGCCGGAAACAAATTGCGAGTTTACACGCCTAACCCGTCGGAAGTTATTGAGTTTCTGGTGGACTACGCCAAGAGAAGGCATATACAAATATTGAGCCTAAACACCATGATGCCTTCACTTGAAGATGTTTTCCTAAAACTCGTAAAGGGAAGGGAGGCCAAACAATGAGCCAATTCCCAGAACAGTTTAGGCGCTCCTTCGTCATAGCTAAAAAGAACATCAAAATCTACTACTCAAAAGGGCCTGTCATAATTTTTGGTCTGGTTTTTCCATTGTTTTTGGCTTTAGCCTACGTCATAGGGCGAAACATACCCTTAAAAGAGGTTTTGCCCGGACTGATTGGCATGACAACATTTTTTACAGCTACGTCTGTGGGTCCTTCCATAGTGCCATGGGAAACCCGCTCAAAAACCCTTGAAAGGCTGTTGTGCTGTCCAGTCGCCTTGTGGACCATTATTATTGGCGATATGCTCTCCTCCTTCATTTTCGGGCTTGTAATATCGGTGATACCGCTGGCGTTGACGCTAGCGCTGGCGATAGAGCCATTAAACTTCATAATACTGCTTTTTGGCTTAATCATTGCAAACATGTGCTTTGCAGCCCTAAGCGTTTTGCTGTCGGCTTACCCGCCCACAGACATACCAGCCACATCCATGATGCTATCATCCCTAGTCAAGTTTCCACTAGTCTTCATAAGCGGAGTATTCATACCAGTAGAGCAGCTGCCACCATGGGGAACAACCATAGCCTCCATCTCCCCGCTAACATACTTCACAGACATGGTTAGGCAGTTATTTCTGAGCAAGGGCTTTTATCCGCTGGCACTAGACTTTCTGTCAATTATAGCTTTCACAGTAGCATTTGCATCTGCTGCTATAAAGCTTCATGAGAAAACCCTCGCAAAACGGTTAAGTTAACTATATCGCATATAAACATTGATGAAGAAAGTCACAGTAATTATCCGTCAACGAGAAATAAACAAGTTTTTCCCTCAAGCCTTTCAACTTATCCTAAAAGATGAAGCCTCCATAATAGACACCGTCAAAGCCGCTGATGAGGAAATAAAAAAGAAAGCCAAAGTATTTCCTATCGGAAAATATAAAAACTTGCTTCAGATGGTCTACCACCCTATTGAAAAAAGATTTTACAAACAAGTGGCAATCCACGCCAACGTAAAGTCCAAACCCATAAACATAAGAGAAAACCTCACCGCACCGCTCCCAAATGAAACCACAGTAATTTTGATACCCGAAAATGGATGTCAAACAGACTGGGAAGAACCAATTTAGCTTTATGTAAAGGAGGCTTCTACTTTTAAAGGCATGCTAAAGTATTAATATTATCACAAATAAGAACTGAAGAACGAGCAGAAGAAAGCGAACATTCCGTTTATCCTCGAGGTTTCTATTAGCGATGATTAATAGAAGAGGTTTGTTGGCTGCTAAAGTGTCATTCTTTTTCTTAGTTTGCTTGCCAGTTCTGCAATGAGGGCTCCTAAGAAGGATAGTATTAGGCCTTGGAATAGTAATGTTTGTAGACTTGTTTGCATGAGGGAATACTGCTCGGTAGACCATTGACGTCCATCAGTTTGACCTTGTGGCCCTTGGATAGTTGGGCTTTTAAGTGTTATCACTAAATTTACTTTCAGGAGAAGCATAATTGCCAAAAGAACAAGTAACAGAACGAACGTTATCAAAGGCGGCTTCATCAAGTCATATGTGTCATGGGAATGTGTGCGCCTAGTAGTTAGCAGCCACATCACGGCGCCAGGGACTACTAAGGCGTATGCAAAGCTTGAAAATCAAATTAAAAGAAAGAGCGACACATCCAATT
>JAVYWL010000006.1:0-5941 GCA_038727135.1 Bathyarchaeia archaeon | reverse complement strand
AATGAATGGTTTTGATGCTATGGGCGTGTTCCAAGGGTCAACGCAACCATCAATATTCAGATTAAAACGTTGCTGAAGACTGTTTTTGCCGTTGCGGTAGCCTTCGTAGGCTTTGACAGGATTTACCTCAATTCACATTGGCTGAGTGATGTTATAGGAGGGTATCTGCTTGGAACATTTTGGGCGTCGCTCTCGATGCTCATCATGCAACATTTAAAGCAACATGGAAAAGTGTAGGGATGAATTTAGGTTTTTGAAGAACTCGTCGCGTAAGCCCATGTAGCCACTATGATTAGCGCTAGAACTGCTCCGGCAAATCCTGAGAGGACATATCTTACCCTGAAAATTTGAGGCAGTATTGTTAAAAGTTTTGGAAGCACATATTCGGCTGTTAAGTCGGCTATGACGCCTGCTATAAACCCTAAGAGGGCTATAAGCGCGAAAATCTTAAACCTTCCAGCCATTTTAAACCCCAGCCTGGTAAAGGCTTGTCAAGGCTTACTTTTAGGCTTAACCTACAAGTTCATGTCTACTATCAAGGAAAGCTTAGATTTGCCTTTCAATGGAAAATTAAACATCAAAAAAGCGTCTAATACACTTGTATATCCATGCATATTTTATGCGTGTTAGCAATGCGTAAGAGTTGGCGCGTTAAACTCATCATTCGAGGTGAAAACATGTCTGAAAGATTTGTTAAGAAATGGGAGGGAAAGCATGCTGATCAACCATTAACCACGCGCATAAAGGAGACTGTTAGGCCTCCAGGTCCATTGAAGCCAAGGCTTGACATGGCTGTTAGACGCATTGAGCTGCAGATAAACAAGCTTGACCAAGCAAGCGAGAGGTTCAGCCAAAGGGACAAGTCAATATTTGCAAGGATTGTTGAGGCTTATTCGAAACATGACATGGAACATGCAAAGGTCTTCGCAAACGAGCTGTCTGAAATAAGGAAAATGGAAAAGATGATAATGAACGCTAGGCTTGCCCTTGAGCAGGTAGTGTTAAGGCTTAGAACAGTAACTGAGCTTGGAGACGTCCTAACAACCTTGGCGCCCGCTGTAAGCGTTTTAAAATCTGTCAGAATTGGACTTTCAAGCTTCATGCCTGAGGCTGACCATGAACTGGGCGAGATAGGCGACATGTTAAGTGGCATAATAATGGAGGCTGGACAGACAACAGGCTTAACCATAAACTTTGAAGCAGCCAACGAGGATGCACAGAGAATCCTAACAGAGGCTGCAGCAGTGGCTGAACAAAGAATCAAGGAAAAGCTGCCGGAGCTTCCCGCAGCATTGCCTACACAGCCATTGCCGGAGAAAACTCCAACGCAAACATCCTAGCAAAGGCCTTTTTCAGCTAAAATAATTTTTTCCCGCTTTTATTATAACCTTTTAAACTTGAGGCTGAAACAGTAAAGTTATGCTAGCATTGATCTTAGTGCTGACATAAGGCTTATTCCTATTAGAAGGGCTGTCAGTTGAGTGAGGGATTCTTTTATGCTCTTTCTTTTATGGAGCTCCGGCATAAGGTCTGTTGCCGCTATGTATACGAAGCCTCCTGCGGCGAATGGAACCATGAATGCGTCCATTCCTTGGATGAGTGGAGCTGAACAGTATGCGGCGAGAGCGCCTGCCACGGCGGTTAGCGCACTGACAAAATTATATGCTAACGCTCTACTCTTTGTTAGGCCTCCATAAACTAGGACGCCGAAGTCTCCGATTTCCTGTGGGATTTCATGGAAAACCACTCCAAGCGTTGCAGCTATGCCCAGGCTGTAGGAAACAAAGAAGCTTCCGGCTATAACCATCCCGTCGATGAAGTTGTGAACCCCGTCTCCTACAAGATTTAAGTATACAAACGTGTGGATTGGGCATTCTCCCTCGTGGCAGTGGCGCCAGTAAAGAAACTTTTCCATAACAAAGAAGACAACGATTCCAGTAATTACGTAATAAAAAATGTTTTCATAGGCTTGCCCCATGTTTTCCAAAGCTTCAGGAAGCATGTGGATGAAGGCGCCTCCAATCAGCGCCCCACATGAAAAACCAACAAGAACCGTTATGATGCGTCTAAGCAAAGCCTCCCTCAAACCGATAAATAAGATTCCGATTAAAGAGATAAAACTTACTACCGTTACGGATGCAAGGATAACTGTTAGGTCTGTCATACCCTTCAGCAGCCTTCAACAAGGCTTTCCATGATTTAAGGTTAACTGCTAATTCTTAAATCCCTGTAAGCTTCAATTTGGGCTGGTGCCCGCGTTGACAGTTTACGACTGGTTGAGGGATTACCTTCAAAACGTGGCTGTTCAATACCAGTTTTTAGGGGTTTTCCTCATAAGCCTATTGGGTTCAGCGTCTATAGCCTTTCCAATTCCATACACCCTTGTCATACTATTCCTTGGAATGAACCACATTATTGATCCTTTAACGCTTACAGTTGCTGGCGGTTTAGGCTCAGCCATTGGACAGCTTTCAGGCTACTATATAGGCTATTTCGGCGCAAAACTCGTCAGCTTGGAGAGGCGTAGGAAAATGGAGTTTCTCGTTAAAATGTTCAAGAAATATGGCTCAATACTCGTTTTTCTTTTCGCCTTAACACCTCTCCCAGATGACCTCATCATCATACCGCTTGGCGTTTTAAGATACAGCTTCATAAGCGTTTTCATACCATTGCTGATGGGCAAGCTGCTCATGTGCTTCCTATTAGCATATTTCGGAAACATTTTTGGAACCATTTTACTTTCAATGTTTGGCGAAGAGAATTTCTGGCTTGGAGCGCTATTCACCACAGTCCTACTTATACCGACCTTCATCGTTCTGCTTAAAGTTGACTGGGAAAAGATTTTTGAAAATTACATGGCGAAGAAGGCTAAGCAACAATAATTTATTTCTGTGATTTTCCACATTTTGGACAGAAAGTTGTATCGGTGGAAATATTGCCTCCGCAGAACCTACATGTTGCGCCCGGCGTAAACAAGCTGAAGCGTCTTGTTGCACCTTTCTTCTCGTAGCGTCTGGCAAAAAGGATCCCCAACTCTACCAGTACAAGCATTGGAATGAAGAGGAGGAGGTCGGCTATTGGGCCTCCATCCGGCGTTATAAGCGCTGTGATCACGAACAACGCTAAATAAAGGTAGACTCTCCGTTTCCGTAATGTTTGAGTGCCCATTATCCCATATTTTGCAAGTAACACTATGAACACTGGAAATGTGAAACATGCGCCTGTCACAATTGTTGTAACAAAAACTATTGTGTAAAAATCCATTACTGATATTATGGGTTCCGCGCCGACAACCGTGAAAAACGGAATTGTAGCGCGCATCAAGACTGGTGTGAGAACCTCATAGCCAAAAACAATGCCTATGACGAATAAAAGGAGGAATGCTGACATGAAAGGGTATACGTCCCTCCTTTCATGAGGGTACAACGCTGGATCTATAAACCTGAAGATTTCATAGGCTAAGACTGGGGCGCTAATGGCAAGTCCAAGAATGAAGGAGGCAACGAAGTAAAGCTCAATAGGTGCCACAAATTCTAAGCCTATAAGTTTAACACCCTGCGGAAGAGCTTGTTCCCTTACAAACTTCAAAATTACGGCGACAAGGGGCTCATAGAACTCAAATGGGTTACTGAAGAAGGAAAAGTTTGAGGGCAAAACCATCATGAGAACCGTTGAAATTACAAGCGTATAAAGGACAACTTTAAGCCTTCTGATAAGCTCCTTAGTGTGATCCCAAAAACTCATATACTTAAGATCAGACGTCCACACGCACCTTCAGCTTTAAGGTTTCTTTCTTCATCATCATGAGAAGCCACATATATTTAAGGGTTTAACTTAAAGAGCAAAACTATGCGCCTACTATTTTTAATGTTAGTTTTTCACCTTTGTGGTTGTATATTACGACGCATTTACCGTTTTGGTAGGGAAATGCCACAATCATCAGTATGCTTCCCCAGAAATTGTTCAAGTCTACAGGTGAAGGCACTAAATTTCCAGAAGGATGCGAATGCACTGTTCCAATGATGGAAAAGTCTATGGGGAGCATGTGGGTTGGAATGTTTGCGAATCCACGCCCGTAAGTGGCAAGCGGCGGAACAACCAGCTCACATATTTCAATCAAGTTTTCATGTCTTTTTCCTCGAAGGAGGAAAATGGTTTCCCTGGGATGAAGCATCTTTGCGTGGCTTAAAATGGCTTCAAGCAATTTTTGGCTTATTGAGACTACTACGTTTGCGTTCATGTAGATCCCTTTTCATGACGTTATTTTTATTGCCATTCTTAAAGTTTTTAAGTATGTGTTTGTAGCTAATCGAATACTTAAAGGTGGCAGGATATGGATTTTGCTGTTCAAGTTAACCGCCTTGTGAAAGTGTATAATAGAAAAGTTAGGGCTTTGGATGTTGTGGATTTGACTGTTGAGGCTGGAAAGGCATTTGCACTTTTGGGGCCAAATGGCGCTGGTGCAAAAAGAGCCTATCAAATGGATAATAACTACAACTTGGCCATTGTAGCTGTCAAAGCATTTAACGAATATCAGCCAAAAAGCTATCAATTCAACTTGCATGAGAGAATGCTGTTTGATGTTTCTAAAATTCCAAAAAGCGTAAAAATTTTGAACGGAGACGTAGGCGAGGAAGCAGCAAAATATCAGGCGAAAACTCTTGCAGACCAACTGCAATCAGAGAAGGCACATGCGCAGTACCATATGATCCAACAACTTCACACAGATGTGGATGTTACAGAAACTGAACTGCTTTATGCGCCGATATGGTTCGCTCAATACGACCATAAAGGCAATAAGATAATCCTAGTCATTGATGGCAACTCAGGCGGCGTAATCAACAGCATAGGCTTATAATTTGACAGAGAAGCAACATGTTTATGAGTCCTTTCGAACGTTTAATTTGCATTGAGGATATATTATTGAGCAAGAAAACCATTTATTGTCCTCATACTTATGGCATTTTTATAATTTTGTTGCTGTTTCTTGTTTTAGTCGTCGGCTTAGTTTTTGTTGGCGCTGTAGGTCTTGCCTTTCGTCAAGTTGGCTTCAGCTCGCAAGTGACCGTGCTGATTTTGGTGGCTACCTTTTTTGGAAGTTATGTGAACATTCCATTGTTGAAGCTTAAGGCTGTGATTCCAATTGTCAGAGAGGAATACGTAAGTTTTTTCGGCATAGTCTTTAGGATTCCACAGTTTGAGTATGGAGAAACAACCACGCTTGTTGCCATAAACATGGGCGGCGCAATAATCCCCACGTTAGTATCCTTCTACCTGCTCTGGAAGCTTCCATCAGTCACACTCTACGCTTTAATTGGAATAGTAATCGTTGCATCAGTAACACATTTGCTTGCCAAACCAGTTAAAGGACTAGGCATAGCCACACCAGCCTTCATTTCACCATTAACAGCAGCGTTAGTAGCCTACATTCTGCCCTCTAACGCACCCACCATAGTGGCTTACGTTTCAGGCGTAATTGGCACACTGATAGGAGCAGACATAACCAACCTGCATAAAATTCCAAAACTCGGAGCAAAAATAGCAAGCATAGGCGGAGCAGGAACATTCGACGGAATCTTCCTAAGCGGAATAATAGCCGCCCTACTCGTCTAAAACTTAGACCAAACACCACATACATCTGTTAGTCGCTGATAATTGCTTTTTGTGTTAGGTTCTTAATGCGTGTGTTATGTCACTTCTTGTTAGAATTCCAAGCAGTGTTTCCTTGTTTTCCTTGCTGACGACCAGTAGTCTTCCAATGTTGTGTTTGTTCATTTTTTCGAAGGCTTCTGCTACTGATTCTTCTGGAAAAGCTGTGACTAATTTTTTTGTGCAGATTTCTCCAAGGGATGTTTCGTTTCTTTTTCCTTTTGGAACTTTCATTACGTCTTGCAAGGTAACTATTCCCAAGAGTTTGCCGGACTCGCTTACTATTGGAAAG
>JAVYWL010000005.1:0-6187 GCA_038727135.1 Bathyarchaeia archaeon | reverse complement strand
CCCACCCACCACCCAATACAGAGATGCATCAATCAAACAGTCAGTCAAACAATCAAACAAACAATTAAACAAAAACAAAACAGCCACCAAAACCCACCCCCCAACCCATCTTTTCTTTATTCTTTAACCAAAGGAAACAAAAACAACTTGGGTTTTAGGATTTTGATTATTTATTTATGTGAGCCTTATCCGTAAATTTTATTGGTTTAATTGATGGTTTAAGAATTGGAAGAAAGGGAGAAGGAGGCGATATGGTTGAATTGGAAGAACTATTTGATGGCATTATGTCTAAGTAGCGTTATATTAGCTTTAACATTTACACAGATAAGCAGCAGCCAAACAACTAAGCAGTATGACCCATGGCTTGACTACAACGATGATGGGAGAATAGACATGAGGGACGTGGTTGCGACGGTTTTGGCATTCGGCACGAAAGGAGACCCAGCAAAACCAGTGATTATAAACCACAACTGGCAAGAAGGAAACTTCAGCTTTAACTTAGGGCTAAATAAGTATGTTTCATTGAACATAACAACTGTTGGCTTCAGAATAGTGACAATCAGAATATTGGCGTATAGCATTGATGCTCATAAGTTTCAATTGACAATAATGCCAAAGGTTACTGGCTCCATATGTAACCGATTAGACTACGCAGTGTCTTCACATACGCCGTTTATACCCGCTGGTATACCATATCCCCCATGGCAGTATGTACAACCGGCCAATTTCAAGGAAACTTATGAGGTCGCCTTCTCAGAACTTATGGTGGGAATATACAACAACTCAACAAGTAGGGACTTATGGGGGACAGTCTACTACTACCTAACAACCTAAATACTCCAAAATATCCCATAACTTAAAATTCCCTTATTTTTATTGAAACATGGCTCCTTTTGTTAGAAGGCTTATCCTCGCCTCTTCAACACCTTAAAAAAGACGACATCTTTACCAACACTAACGTGGTCACCACCTAACTCTTTAACTCTATCCAAAATTTTACAGAAATCATCGCTTGAAAGACGAACCTTAGGCTTAACAAAAAAGGCATCATCCGTCTCCTCAACTATCACACTATCCCGCAGTTCCATGGGAATCTTCGCCATAACCTCCTCCACAGTCCTCGGAGCAACCAACAACACCAAAACATGGTCTAAAAGCCTCTTAATATACTGGATATAATCAATTACCCTTTCAAGCGACGCCTCATCCATCCACCAAATCCCTCAACTTTCCTTTAACGGAAGGAAGCCTAGGAACCCAACTCTCAAGCTCACCACGAAGAAACTTAGCCAACAACAAAGCCTCTTCAGAAATAAGCGTGTCAAGCGTCTGACGTTTGCCATGCTTAATCCGTGGAACATCAACCTTACGCTCAAACAAGCCGTTCAAATCCTCAGCCAATTTTCCAGCCTCATACTCGCATAAGTGAATACGCTTACCCATCCTCAAATGCAAAACAAAATCAGTGACAACCACAAAATCGTTTTTATGAAGCTTTGTTCTTCGCTCAATTAAGAAATCATCAATCAAATAGCGGTAAAGCTCCATAAAATCGCAAACTAAACTTGGCTTGCCATGTTGAAGAGCGTGTAAAAACCCCAAATAAGGCTCAAGCTTAGCCTTCAGCAACGCCTTATAAACCCGAGTTTTTAGAATGTGATAGGCAAAATTAAACGTATTGTTTAACCCATCATAAGCCTTATAGGTAACACGCCCAGCAGGTCTAAGCTTCTCAGGGAATAACCTAAAAATCTGGTTAAAGTAATGCTGTGAAACCTTACCCTCAATTTGGTTAAGCCTATACCTTACCTCTTCAAGGTTTCCAGTTAAACCCTCGATTTTAGCCTTCAAAGCCTCAAGGTTAAAGGGTTCTAAGCCATACTTCCTTAAAACCATGCTTTGACCTTCAAGCTTAGCCTTAACAACAGTTTTAGCTATTTCCAAGCCCTTACCATTCCGTAAAGCCTCATACTGAGCTATGCGAGTTTTAACGTGACTATCGTCTTCTAGGCTTTTCAAAACGCCTACAACAGCATTACCCCTAACAACAAAAGTGTCAACATTCCATAAGCACAAGTTAGCCAAAGCATCCGTGCTAACATAACTGCGATTATGCAAAACAACCTCGCCCACATCCTTCTCAAAAAACGGAAACCGTTCAACCTCACCACTCTTACGCCTAACAACAAAACAGCCCTCACTAACACCCAAACCATCGCCATGCCTCAACTCAATCTTCAAAACCTTACCGGGCTTGACCACTTCCACCACCCGCTCCCACATGTTCCAACAACTTTAACTGTTCCTCCGCATATCTCTTGAAGTCAAATTCAAGAACAACCAAAAGCTTGGCTTTCTCCATTTTATTCAACCTAATCCTAGCATCTTCACGCACCCTAGAAACCAAACCCAATACAAGCTTTCCGGCTTCAGCACCAAAACTTCTCTTAAACCCCTCATCAACTTCAATAGGCAAATCACTATAAATGTCCCATGAAAACGCCTTTCCAAAAGTCTCTGCCAAAACCGCCTTCTGCATAGACCTCATTAAAGCCTCAACTTGACGAACAACCATCATCTTGACAAGCACGTCTGTAACCTCAACAGTTGAAGGAACACCCTCGTAAACCCACTTTCCAGATTTCAAAAGACTAAGCCTTTCATAATTTTTAAGCCAATTCCAACCTTTATCGGTAATGAAATAATGTTTATTTAGCTTGTCATAACCTATCAGCCTCTTTTTGTAAAGCGTTTTCAAATGCCTCGCCAACGTGTCTCTAGCGATTCTAGGCTTAACGTTTACCAGCAATTCAGAGAATCTATAACCTTCCAAGGCTTTAACGCTCGCAGTGTGCAAAGCTTTCAAAATGCGATAATCAGTCTCTTCGGCAACCCACATAGCTTTTTGCCCTTTTTCGATTTTAGGCATTAATTACCTCACCTATCAGACTTAGTCCGAATACCTACAGTACGAATATGCGTACTGTTTATATAACCTTTACTCAGACCAGTGCATAATAGGTGCATAATGGGGGAGTAAAGATTGCAGAAAACTAAATGGAGTATACCAGTACCAAAAGCCCTTGATGAAGCTCTAGAAGAAGCCATAAAAAAGGATACACATGCATCAAAAAGCGACTTTATACGAGATGCTGTTAGACGCCGACTTGAAGAGCTTGGTTACAAGCCACGAATTTTTGAAGAACCAATAAAGGAGGTGAAAAAGCGAGATGAGTGAAAACGCTTTAAGACAAAAAATGCTTGGCTTGCTGTTAAACATCAAAAGGAGCATAGACGACTTTTTGGCAGAGCATGGCTTAAAGCCGCCACAAGTTAAAACAGTCTCAGAACTGATAAGCTACATCCCTGAAGACCTAAGGGAGCTAATCACGGTTGATGAAGGCAAAGACTATTTCCTAGTTAAGCCGAAGGGCTATCTTGGAACGGAAAACTTCGCAAAAATGATAAATGCTGTCCGTTTTATGGGCGGCGAATACATAAGCGCTGGAAAAGACAGCCACTTTAAAGTGCCAAAGGCTTCATAGGGGCGACAGCAAAATGGGAAGATGCAAAGTTTGTGGTAGACAAATTCCAGACACGTTGACTTATTGTAGCGAGAAATGTGCTGAGGCTGACAGAAACCAGCCAACAATAACAACTGAGCCAGAGAAACCTTTTCTAACTCAGTTCGACCGTGGACACGGCTCGGTAAGGCGAGAGACAAACATTAGAAAGGTTGCTGAAATGCTAAGACAAGGAGTCCGAGAAGAGGATATACGTTACCAGCTATCGCTTTTGTTTAGACCCATGACCGTGGACGACTATTTAAGGACGGCTCGAGAATTGTTGCGAAGGGAATCTAGGGGTTCATAATGCATTTGCCATCAAGGCTTAACTTTCTCGTTAAATTTGGCAATATCACTTTTTATGCAATGATTAGTGCAACCCAAACCTTAGAAGGCATAACATCAAAAGTTGGAGAAGACCAGCACATAATACTTTGGGATTTAGAAAACTGCACATTAGAACAAGCAAAAGAAACCCTAGCCGAAGTGCAATACAAATATCGTTTAGGCGACATTTGGATTACAAGCGACGCTGAAGGTTCATATAGAGGATGGTGCTTCTCTAGGCGCCCATTCAAAGAATACTTGAAAATTCTGCTTGACACCAAATACTTAGACTGGAACTTTTTCTACTGGACTGTTAAAAGAGGACAAGCCACTTTAAGAACAAGCAACAAGCAAGGGAGACCGCCACAAAAGGTTGTTGCCTTTTTAAGAGGCTATGAGCCAACCGAGTTTCCAGACAAAATGGTTCATGTTTTGTATGACACTGGCTTAGAAAAGCGTGGAGTTGTGGTGAAAATTGGACAGATTCCCAGAGGCGTTTCAACGTTTTGAGCAAGTTGTGGATGTTTCTAAAATTCGAAGCTTCAAAGAGCTTCTTTCAGCGTTTAAGCTTTGGGCTGGGCGCAAATGGGTTGATTCGCCTCTGCAATTGGCGGCTTTGAAGGAGGAGGCGTTTAAAAGGGAGATTCCGCAAATTCCAGTTTCGAGAGAAGAGTGGCTGAGGGAAAAAGAAGAGGTTGACCGTTTTTATAGGCGTGTTTATTATACTTGGCAAAGATACGTTTACAACCAAAATGTTTGGAAAAGGTTGACTGCTGAGCGTTTTCGTGCTCGTGGCAAAAGGCGTGTTGAGCTTGAAGCTCGCATTAAAGAGGCTGAGGAGCGTATGCGGTTCTGGCGACAAACGTGGGAAACCAATTTTCATCATTTGAAGCTTGCCCATAGCCGTTTTAGGCTTAAGGTTGTTGAAGAGGTGAAGGTGCGTGACTGAAGTTATCGTTTATTGTAAGGGTTCAGCTAAGCCTTTTAATCCAGGTGCTGGGGCTTGGGCTTTCGTTGTTTATAGAGACGGCGTTAAAATTGCAGAGCGTAGAGGTGTTTACAAAGACCCTTGTTATAATTGGGAAGCGGAGTATTATGCGATTTGGCAAGCTTTGCAGTGGCTTGTTATTAAAGGGTTTAACTTTTTGAAGATTGTTGTTAAGCTTGACTGCGGCTTGGTTGTTAGGCAGTTGCAGGCTAAGGCTAGGGTTGAACAGGTTGCACGGTATATGCCTTATAGACGAGCTTATAGCTTAATTAAGCGTTTTCCATCTTTGCGTTTTGAAAAGATTGAAAAGTGGGAGAATGAGGCTGATGCGTTAGCCCAACAGGCTTATGAAGAGTATTGTAGGCGTAGGGGTAAGCCTCTTAACCCCTACAAAAAGCTCTACAGAGAGGTTTTGGAGAGGATTTGGGATGCCAGAAGACGAGTTTTTGAGGAGTCTGGTTAAGCCTTTTTTGGGCAATTTTGTGGCTGTTGACACGCCGGTGGGTGAGGTTTATGGTTCTCTAAGTGGGTATAATGAAAGTTTCCATCACGGGTTAGGCAGTCTAGTGCTTACATGTTTGGAAAGTGGCTGGCTTATTGTTAGGGCTTGGCTTGCGATTAAAAGTTGTGAGTGGCTTATGTGTTGGGTTATGATGCGTGTTATGGCGGTTAAGGCTTTTTTGGAGGCTTTAAATGCGTAACTGTTTTGGACTGTTTAACCCACATAGCAGACGATGTGGAAAGTGTAGGTTAAGGGTCAAATGCGAGTATTGGTCTGTTGAGTGTCTTTCTTTTTTCCGTTAGAACCTACTGGGAGCACCCAGCATATTTTCACTTGTGACTGACTCAGAATGGACTGGATGTGCTGGATGCTCCCGTGTTTTTATGCTTTCTCGTGGCTGATAAGCTTTTCCCGCTAGAAAAGCTTATTTTTGCTGTTTGGCTTTGTTTTTGGTTGGGTTGGCTGGTTTGAGCTTTAAGAGACCTCGTGGGAGACCTAGAGGCGTTCCTAACAGGCTGACGGCTTACAAGTTGCTCCAGTTGAAGAAGCTTCTTTTGAAGGGTCAAAGTATTCGTAAAGCATGTGAGGATTTGGGGCTGGGCTATAACACTTACCGTAGGTGGCGTGATGTGCTTTTTGGGGATAAGCGTTTTTTGGATAGTTGGTTGACTCTTTACGGCGGGTCTTCTGTTTCCAGTTGGGAAGTGGAGCGGTTTATTGGGGCTTGTAGGCGGGCTAGGGCTGAGCGAGATTTTGTTAAGGCTAAGCCTTTGGGCATGCTGAGCGATGAGATGAGGCGTAGGG
>JAVYWL010000004.1:0-156643 GCA_038727135.1 Bathyarchaeia archaeon | reverse complement strand
CAGTCATGTCCATATTCATATTCGATGTGATCGCTCTAATGCTTTGCCTGTTGCTTAGGGAAACAGCGAAGTCCACTAAGGGCTAAATTCTGAAAACTTTAAACTTGCTCTTAAGCGTCTCCAAATTTGCGCTTCCAATTTTGGACAACAGCTTCCCCTTTAGGGTTTCCCAGCTTACAGCATCTTTTCCAGCAAGCATGGTGGCAACAAACTGAACCTTTGCACATTCCTCCACCATCCGGTTTAGAAGGCAAGCTTCCTCAATAGTCGAGCCAACAGTTATAACGCCGTGATTCTCTAGAATGACCGCGTTAAAATCCCTAATCAGCTTTTGAACAGCCTCAGCCAACGCTCTAGAACCAGGAAGCTCAAAAGGCAATATTGGAACACCATTTGGAATGTACAGAAACATCTCTACCTGCAAGGGAATAATCTCAATCCCAGCGATGCCGAAAGCCGTTGCAAAAGGCGCATGTGTATGAACAACCCCATGAACATCACTTCTGACATTGTAAATCGCCGTGTGCAAGGGCGTTTCTATTGAAGGAGAAAGCTTTCCCTCAACCTTATTACCATCCAAATCAACAACAATAAAATCCTCAGCCCTCAAAGAACCCATAGAAACGCCGGAAGGCTTAATCAAAATCCTGTCAGTTCCAGGAATGCGCGCACTTATGTTCCCCTCGGTTCCAATCACAAGACCTTGATCATACAATTGTTTACCAACATGCACCAATCTATCCCTTAAGCTGCAAACAACATCCTTCACTTCACATTCACTCCAACATTACCATCCAAATCTACATTTAATAACGTTTAACAATTGCCCCTTTTTGTTCTTATTTTTTCGAGTTGTTTTTCTATTTGTTTTCTTTTTTGGATTGTTTCTAGTAGGGTTATGAGGGTGTGGGCTGGTGCTTTTGGTCCATTCCAAGTTTGTAGTAGTTTGGCTGCCACTTCTTCAGCGTTTTCCAGCGTTTCCGTGTTAAGGCCCAGATTTTCCGCCATTTCTATTAAGGCGTCATACTCGCCTGTTTTCTGTAGGAGCTTTGTTAGGCGTATGGACTCTTCCATAAGCTGGACGTGCTCACGCTTCAAAGCCTCATAATTTTGGGCTCCGTTAGGAGGCTGTTCCCCGCCTTTAAGCTCTGCCAGGCGCCTCTTTAGGAGTTCGTTTACTTCCTCGCTTATTGATCTGCCCTGCGCAGACAAAAAAGCCCTAAGGCTTTCGTAAACTGCCCTTTCAACACAGAAAGACTTGACAATCATATCAGCATACTTCCGAGGCCTAGGCAACGAGGCAAACCCTCAAAAGGAAAAATATTAACTAATTAACTTTGAAACTCCTTCCCGCCCACTCGAAGCATAAATTAAGATGTATATCATAACTCTCTCTGCCCGTGCAAAATTAATTGTTTAATAACGAATCCTATTAAGAAACAGCCTTGGTCCACGTCTTTGACCATGGAGAATATTGTTCTGTTAACACCTCTTAACAGAACATCCAAAACGCCCAACTCAATAAAATTTTTCAAAAAGTCTTGAAAAACGCCATAATATAGAGGTTTGCCAAGCGCTATTCCTTTAGATTTTTCAGTTGATGACGCAGCCTTTATCGCCTGAAGTTGAAGAGTTTCTTTCAGCTCTCAAGGCTGGAACACGTCACATATATGGTAGGGGCTTAGTCTTATTCCAGGAATTCTTAGCCAGCCAAGGACTTGACGTTGCTGCTTTTCTGAAGCTTGTTGAAGAAGACTTGCAGAAGCCTAGACTTGAGAAGACTCGCATAGCCCGTAAAACCCTTAACGGTTTCATAGGCTATTTACATGCTGAGGGTTTTGCCCCCAAATCCATAAACACTTATGTGGGAGCTGTTCAATCCTTGGCCAAATACTACGATATCCCGTTGAGTATGCGTTATATCAGCCGCCCGCCTGCTAAGGCTATCCATAAGAAGCATCCATGGACTATTGATGAGATAGACAAATTCACATCGCTGATGGACAACGTTCAATACAAGTGCATTGCAGCCTGCATAGTCCAAAGCGGACTGAGCGTGTCAGACCTGCTGAGCCTAAAATACGCCGACATCCAAACCGAATTCGAGAAAGGTGTATCACCCCTCTGCCTAGACCTTTCGAGGAAGAAAACAAACATTCCCTTCCTAACGTTTCTTGGCGGATGGGCTTTACCGCTTCTGAAACAGCATTTGGAAGGCAGAAAATTGGAGGAGGACACGCCTATCTTTACGGTTTCTGCGAGGGCTGTGGACAGATACTTCGCAAAAATAGGCCGAAAGTTCGGCGGAAAATTCAAAGGACGAAACCCGTATAGCCCTCATTCGCTAAGGGCGGCTTTCCGCACCATACTAAGCGACCATAAAGTTGATCCGCTTTACATAGAGTTTTGGATGGGCCACAAGGTTCCAGAGCAGCAAATTGTTTATGTCAGCAAGAGCCGGGAGGGCTGGAGGGAAACATACCGCACGTTAGCTGAGCCTTGGCTTACCCCGATGGATAAGGCTTAACCTCTTTAAGCTTGAATTGTTGTATGACGTTTTCAAACCATTCCACGAACTGCAAATCTTCGTCTTTGACGCTTAAAGCTTGATTCTGTGAATCCACATTGAGCTGTAGCTTGTTTAGGGCATGCTTCACTATGGCGTCCGCCCATCTTGTAGGAACTTTTAGCCGGGCAGCTAAGGCGAAGGCGACAATTTTCCTAGCCAAATTTCCAGTATAAGCCGCCATCTCATAGTTTCCGCGATATCCAAGCTTATCTAGAAGTTGTGAAATTCTGGATAGGATTTTTCTCAGCTGCGGCGGGTCCTCAGCCTGCACCATAACTTTGATTCTGCGAGCCCTAAGCCCCAAGTCCTCGCCTTGGGCTGGAGCCAAAGCCAAAACCCGCATCAAACCCCTACCTCCGTTGTTTTCTAGTGTTGGATCGCCTAAGCCCTTCAGGAAGCATAGGCTGCTACTAGGCTGCCAATGCCCCTCAAAATGACCGTGGGCTCCATCATTTTCGTCCTCCGGGAAAGGAACGCTTTTATCAACGTTCTCGTAACCCCAAACCCGCCCACACTTCTCACAAACAACCTCACCATCAACATTACGTAGGCAACCTCCACATTCAAAACAAAAACCCAAAAACAAAGCCAACTCCTCCAACAAATAAGAGGGAAGCCTACCACGCAAAAAATCCAAACTAACAAACACGCCCACCGCAAGCTACCTCAAAAGAAAAATCAGCCCAAAAACAACAAAACAGCAAGATAAAGGCCCAAAACAGAAAAAGAAGGGAAATTGCGGGAGAAATCTGCACACCGTGGCGGGTTCAAATCCCACCCCCTGCACTTAATCAGAACCTAAAGGCTATGCGGCGGCTTTTAGCTTGTAGACCCACAAGTTATCCACGTCAACAATTGCGTAGGCTGTTCCCGCATAGCCCGTGGATTCTCTGCAGTCCACTTCTATAACTATGTAGACGGATTCTAAAAGTCCAATTTTGGCTATGTCGCCCCATGCTTTTTCATGCCATTTTGTCAGGTTAAACTCGTAATGTTCCCACTCTCCAAGCGGGATAAAATCGTATTTGAATTCTACAACGTCTCCGCCTTGGAAAATTTTGTTGCCTCCGTTTTTGATATTTCCTTGCGAGTGGCTTAGGGCTTGCTGGTTATCATAAATGTCAAGCTCTGTATATTTGACACGGTATCCACCTATGCTTTCTGGGTCTTGGAAGGCTGAGGCGATGGCTATCCTAAGCCAAGCCCTACCAGTATGGTTGGCGACTCTGACGCGGATGTCCACGGAAACAATTATTGTCTGGTTCAGCGGAACTTTCGAAAAGTTAGCCCCAGCCCAATCAAGCCACCATGCTCCAGCCGCAATATGTCCATGCTTCCCCTCATAAGCATTCAAAACCATGGTGGCGCAGTCGCCAAAAGTGATATTCCATTCGCCACTCATCTTTTGGGCTATGTTGCCACCAGCACTATGGGGATGCCAAAAGCAAGCATCTCGGACCGCATCAAACTCTAAATCGCCATCAACATTCAAAACCACTTTATTAGAGATGCCGCCCATCAGCCTTTGCCCACAACAATGTGTTAAGGAGAGTAAAATCACAGCTGATGCTAAAGCAAAGGCAACATACTTGGGTATTTGCAATGAGGCAACCCATTCGAAAACACCTAAGGCTTAAACGGAAAAAGAACCGCGCAGACAGAAAAAGACACACAGGCTAAACAGCGGCAAAAGACAAAATACATTGCCAGCTTCCAGACAAAAACAAATATTATTTAGGTGCTGACTTTGAATCCTTGCCATCTTTCTATTTTCATATCTAATTTTCTTTCTAAGGCCTCCCACAAATCAACTTCACATGTTCTGGCGCAAACATAAACGGTTACAACAACATCCGCCAACTCATCGCCAAGTCTCCTCCTAACCTCTTCAACACCGTAGCTTTCCCTTTTAAAGCCCCCAACTTAAAAACCAAGTTTATCGCTTCTCCGACTTCCTCAGCTATCTTTGCAACTTGAAAACGGGATGCTTCTCAGAAGCCTTCTCATCAAAAAGTCTAAACAAAATTTTTCAAACTTTTCCTTCATTTTCAGCCCTAAATTTGAAAGTTAGGCTTCCATATATAAATGCTTTAACAAATTCAAAACTTTGAAAAGGTTACAAGGAAAATGGAAAAGCACACCAGAAAAGGGTTCAGAAGCGGCGGTTCTATTTTAATTTATGCCTTATGTAGTTTTTGATAAATTGCTGTCGTGGACTGCGTTACAACTGGTTGGGGCGTACTTGCTACTATTGGGCGCTTTTGCAAATACTTAAATCCACACTCACAGGCAAAACCCACGATTTTTCTGCCGCGGCGGATTTCACGCCACCTCTTTGAGTCGCATCTAGCTGTTTGCTTGTGGATTTTCCAAAGGAGCCTAGCCTCACTTGGTGTTAGTGGTGCATAATGTTTTGCTGATGTGAAGTACCATGTTGCGTATGATGCAAGGCTTATCCATAATGTTATGGCTAATATTTCAATCATTTTCTCCACCATGTGTATTTGTGTTCGACGTATATTCAATATGTCTTTTTATTGACATATCTAATTTCGAAATATCACATCTTACGATATAAGCATTATCTCAAAAACCGAATATCGTCTAGAAGGCTAAAACTGCTTCAAGACATCGCTTTTCTCCATGATATAGCCGCAGTAGTGGCATTTCAAGATTAGGGGTTCCTCACTTTTAACATAAAATTTGGATTGAACTGGCTCGTTGCTGTTGCTTATACAGGCGGGGTTTGCACATTTAACAATGCCCTCAATAACGCTTGGAAGCTTAACTCGCTGTTTTTCGACAACATTATAGTTTCTTATGATGTTTATGGTTGCATGGGGCGCCAAGAGGGCAATTTTATGAACTTCTTCTGGTTTTAGTTCTCTACCCTCAATTTTGACGATGTCTTTAACCTTAAACCGTTTGCTTGGAACGTTGATGGCTATGGTAATTATGCGCTTTTCCTTGCCAGTTATCCCCAAAATCTTGATGACGTCTAAGGCGTGTCCGCCAGTTATGTGGTCTATAACGGTTCCATCCTTAATTTTTGAGACATAAAGCATTGTTTCGCTTTCGCTCATGAGGCTTATCCACCTTTTAGAACGGTATTGTCGGCGCAGGAATAAAAGGTTTTAATCGATTAGCGTTTCTCGGTCAATTTTAACAGCGTGTGAACCGCTAAATTGATAGCCCCCCTCTAGTTTTCTGCCTCGCGAAATGTGAATAAAAAGTTATTTAAGCAGAACCCGTTGCTTGTCTAAAAGGGTGTGAAGTTGCAGTTTGAAGGGAGAGACATAATATCCATTCGCGATTTTTCACGGGAAGAAATTGACTACATTTTAAAAGTTGCGGAGGCGATGGAGCCTCTAGCCCAGAGGGGCTCTGACATGCTTAGGGGTAAAATCCTTGCAACATTATTTTTTGAGCCTAGCACCCGCACCCGCTTAAGTTTTGAGGCTGCCATGCACAAGCTTGGAGGTTCAACAATAGGTTTTGCGGAAGCCGAAATAGCCTCTGTGAGAAAGGGTGAAAACTTGGCGGACACCGTGCGCACTGTTGAGAATTATGCTGATGTAATAGCTATTAGGCATCCGCTGGAGGGAGCTGCGAGGCTTGCAGCAGAATTCGCCAGAGTGCCGATAATCAATGGTGGGAGTGGGGCTGAGGAACATCCAACACAAGCGCTGCTAGACCTTTACACTATTATGAAGGAGAAGGGCAAGATTGATGGCTTAAAAATAGCTCTTGTTGGCGATTTGCGTTATGGACGGACTGTTCATTCTTTGGCCTATGCCCTTTCTTACTATGATGTGGAGTTGTATCTTGTCTCTCCGGAGTCTTTGAGGATGCGGCGGGAAGTCCTTGAAGAGATTAGGGAGAAAATTCCAGTAACAGAGGAAACAGACATTAGGAGGGTCGTCCCACTCCTAGACGTTTTATATGTGACTAGGATACAGAAGGAGCGTTTTCCAGACCCGGCGGAATACATTAAGGTTAAGGGCTCATACAAAATAGACCTTGAAACTTTAGGCAAAGCGAAGAAGGACTTAATTATTATGCATCCTCTTCCAAGGGTTGACGAGATAGCCGCAGAGGTTGATGCTACGCCCCACGCACGCTACTTCCAACAAGTCTGGAACGGCATAGTGACAAGAATGGCACTTTTAGCATTGATACTGGGCGCAGTAAAATAAGCCTGTAGGACCTATTGGTAACGTGTGAACACAACTAACGTGCCTACAGAACCACAGATGGGACATTTTTGAAGCTTTCCAAACCAGCTTTTGCGGCACTGGCTGCAGTGGGTTAGGTCGCGGTTGTACGTGAAAAACTCTAGTCTGTAGTCTTCAATAAGCTTTTTCGTGAATGAGAGAAGCATTTCTGGCGTGTATTCAGCGTTTCCAAGCTCCATGACTGTTGGGTTTCCGCCAACGAGCGGCTCATAAAGTCTTTTTTCAATAGCTAAAATTTTTGATTGCGTCTCCCAGTTTTGGAGGTTTATTCGACTGTATGATGAGTAGTGGGGTTTTTCCCTTGTTCCTTGGAAGCGAACCTTTGCAATGCCGAATCTTTCAATGTCTTGTTTTGCCAACCTTTCTGAGGCGTCGGCGCACGGCAAAGCGGATGGAAGAAGTCTTCTTTCGCGTTTTCCACTTTTTGGCATGAATTCTAAAACGTTTTTTATGATTTCGGATGCGAACCTTTGGGCTTTCTCGTCTTCGTATAAGCTTTTTCCGCTTGGGGTTTCTGAAGCCTCTTTCAGTCCAACCATATTTATTAAGCGTGCAGCATTTTCGACTCTGAAGTATTGGTCGCCGTTGGCTGATTGTGTCAAAAAGGGAAGAAAGTTTCTTCCTCGCTGTTTTAGGGCTCTGTTCTTTATTTCTAGGGCTCGTGCTGCCATTTCAAGTCTCTCTCTTAAAAGCGTGAAAAGTTTTCTTTCGTCTTTGCCGCATTCGAGGACTATTCTGGGCAAGTTAACGGTTGCGATTCCCAAAACGCCTGTGCGCAGTGTATCAAGTTCCCAGTCTTCTTTGAAATCTGCTTTGAGAACGCTTCCTGAAGGGGAGAAAACCGTGTATTGTCCATTTTTGCCGGAAAGGTTTGCGAAGTATGGGATGCCCCTCTCTGAGGCTAGGCGATGTGCCCTTAACAGAATGTCAGCCGCCACGCTGTCACTGAAAGTTTCCGGGCGAATTTTAACTATGAGTTTTGGGTTTAGAAGCGGCTTTTCAGCGCTTTCCTCCTCATAAACTTCAAGTACCAGAGAGGCTAAAAGCTGGCTTTCGCTAATATAGTCGCCATAACAGCCATCTGCCGAGCCTATGGCGGGCTTATCCACCAAAAACTCTGGAATTGTCAACTCGAGATTTATGGAGGCGTCAACGTGGTGGGCGATGCTGATGACGAAGAGCCTCAAAGCCTCTTTGACTGCAGCTTTTTCCAAGCTTTTCAAAAAAGGAGCAAAAAAGATGTTGAAGTATTCAAGCACTTGTGTTCCCTCGATCTCCTTTGATGCTTGCAGAAGAACGTTGAGGATTAGGCTTAGGGCGGATTCGAAACTTTTCGGCGGCTTTATAGATGGTTGAGAAATGTTTGCGGGGTTTGGGCTTAAGCCGTTTTTCATAAAGAATCTTAGGTCGTGGATTATTTCGCTTGGTTTTAATATCCAGTAGCCTAAGCCGTGTAGGTGAAGCTCACCCGATAAATATGCGTCCGCGATATCCCTTGGTAGCACACTTAAAAGCGTGTACTCTTCAAGGACATTTCCCCCAAAATCTTCGCAGATAGAAGACGCATCGACGGTGGCTTTGCTCCTCATAAGGTAGGCTGAAACGTCATGCACTGGAAGCCCAAGACGGGTGAGTTTGTGGCGGTGCTCCTCCAGCCCCCTTTCAATGAGGATTCCGTTAACAACCTCTCTTATCAGTGGAGCCGTTAAATAGCGGGTCCTAGCCTTTAAAAGGCGTTTTTCAGCCTCTTTTGCTATTTTCTGGGCGAGTTCTGGGGGCATTCCAGCCTCCTTAATGAGAGAATTTGCAATTTTTGTGGCATCGAACTCTTCTAGGGTGAAGCGGGACGTTCTCACAAGGATTCTTTGGGCTCTTAAACTTCGCTTCTCAATTTCCTCAGCCACGTCGATAACCATCTTTCCCAAATCTGTTAGGCGATACTTTTTGGACTCTACATCAGCCTCAATCAAATCCGCCTTAAGCAAAAATTTGAGGTGATAGGCAAAGCGCCCAGCATCCCTGCTAGGATTCATTTTTAAAAGGCTCATAAGCTCAGTATAGGAAAGTGGACCACGGTCAAAAAGAGCGCTTAGGATGTTAAGCCTAACAGTTGAAGAAACTGCCTTCAAAACGCGGATTCCCCGCAGACGCTGATGCTGACTAGACAAGCCTTTCACATCTCCCCCTAACACTTGGATAGTTATAGCCCCGGATAAGGGTTTAAAGGTTAAGAAAACACCTTTATTAAACTTGTACAAAACTAAAATGTGGCAACGTAAACCAAAGGGGCTGTCGGCTAGCTTGGTCTAGGCTCTGAGCCTCGGGCGCTCGGGACCCCGGTTCAAATCCGGGCAGCCCCACCAACACTTTTAACTTTCAAAAACTATAGTTTTTTGGAGAAACCTTTGTCTGAAGGTGATTCTGGCGGAAGCAGAAAGCCTAGACTTTTTGACATGCCGGAGTGTAAAAACTGTGAGTATAAGGGTAGCCGTTACTGTTGGAACCAGTGTCCATACAACATATGGCGAAAACGTTGAACCAAAGGATTTAATTTTGGAAAACAACTAAACTGTACAATTCATAAGGGCGAGACAGCATGAGCAAAGTGAAAAGCATATTCGAAGAGGTTCGCAAAGCTGGAAGGAAACACTTGTTGGAGATGGAAGCCAAAAGCGTCTGCGTGGAGTATGACATTCCAGTTACCCAGTTTAAACTGGCAAAAAGCGAAGCTGAAGCCGTCAAGTTTGCAGAGGAAATAGGTTATCCAGTCGTTTTAAAGATTGTTTCGCCAGACATCCTTCATAAGTCCGACGTTGGAGGGGTTATGCTTAACCTTAAAAATGCTGGGGAAGTGCGAAAAGCCTACAAACAAATAATGGAAAACGTGAAAACGCACAAGAAAGATGCAAAAATTTTGGGCGTGCTCGTGCAGGAGATGGCGCCCCCATCAACAGAAGTCATTGTTGGAGCTATAAAAGACCCCCAGTTTGGCCACGCCTTGATGTTTGGGCTTGGAGGAGTCTTCGTGGAAGTTTTGAAAGACGTCACTTTCAGAATTGTGCCAATAACAGAGGAAGAAGCCCGAGAAATGATTGGCGAGGTTAAGGCTTATCCGCTATTGAAGGGTTATAGGGGGATGCCACCAGCAGACATAAACGCCATAGTGCAGATTCTCCTAAAAACTTCCAGGCTTGTTTCAGAACATCCAGAAATTAAGGAGCTAGACTTAAACCCAATAATGGTTTATGAGAAAGGAGCAAAAACAGTGGATGCAAGAATAATCCTAGAATAATAACGCCTACAAAGGTTAAATGGGATGGCTGAAGGTTTTAAAGGCTGGTCTAAAAGCGAAATTTTCTCAAAAACCACCGTTCCGCTGGAAACACCCTTTTTCCTAAGACTTGACGGATGGAAATTTCGAGAACTCGCCGAGGCTATTGGTGCAGAAAAACCCTTCGACGAAAGGTTTGCACAGTGCCTTGTTAATTCTGGCAAAGCCCTGTTCGGAAAGGGGTTTAGCCCAACCCTGGTTTATGTTGTCAGCGACGAATTAAACATACTTTTTGATGGCGAGGCGCCATTCAAAGGCAGAATAGAAAAAATAGACTCGGTTATACCAAGCCTTGTTTCGGCGGCATTCTCCAACCAACTGCAAGAGTTCTTCGGCAAAAGGGTTGTTGCAGCCTTCGACTCCCGCATAATTGTCACCATCAACGATGAAAAGATATTAGGGTATTTGGTTTGGAGGCAGACAAACGCTTGGAGAAACCACAATAATGCTTATGCCTACTGGCTTTTAAGAAAAATGGGCTACAAGCCATCAAAAACAGCCAAAAAATTGAAGGGCATGAAAACAGAGGAACTCCACGAACTCCTCTTTAGGCATGGGATAAATTTGGCTAAAACTCCCCAGTGGCAGAGAAGAGGCATATTAATACACAAAAAGCCTTATCAAAAAAGAACCGCAAAACAGAGCGTCACCCGCTGGAAGATAACTGAAAACTGGAATTTACCACTATTCTCTTCAGAAGAGGGAACAAAATTAATCCGACAGATCCTCGAATGGATGAGGCAGAAAAGGAGAAACCCTATTGCCACAAGGCGAAAAAACACAAAAAATTAAGGAATTAAGCGAAAAACTCTCCATTTTAAAAGGACAGAGAAGCACCCTAGAAGCCGAAGCCATGAATTATGCGGAAAAAAGAGACACGCTAAACCAAGAGTTAAAGAACTTGCGCAGCGAAATTTTAAGACTGAAAAACACAAGGGACGAGATAAATGAGAAGGTTAAGGAGTTAAAAAGGCAGAGAAGCCGAATCAAGGCGGAAATAGCCCAAAAAATCGCTGAGCTTAAAAGTTTAAGGAGAGAACTTGAGCCGCTCACGAAAAAGAAGCCGAAAAGAAGCCTCAAAGCCTTAGAAAATGATGTTGAAAGCCTCGAATGGAAAATTCAAACCACGCCCTTAAGCCTGAAAGAGGAGAAAAAATTAGTTGAACAGGTTAAGGAGTTGGAAAGCCAAATCAGCATCCACAAGAAAATCGAGCAGCTAAACCAGAAAAGAATTGAGTTAAAGGCTGAAGTTAAGGCACTTCAAGCGAGAGTTGAGCTTTGCCACAAAACCATTATGGAAAATGCAGAGAAAAGCCAACAAATCCACGCGGAAATGTTGAAAAAAGTTGAAGAAGCCAAGAAGATCAAAGATGAGGCTGACCATTTTCATAGGTGTTACCTTCAAACAAGGGAGAAGATGAAAGCCCTTCAAACGGAAATAACGAAAATCATGGATGAGATTAGGAGTTTTAAAGAGGAAATTTCCGCTGAAGAGGAGAAAAAGCGAAAGGAAGCCGAAGAAAAGCTCTTAGAAAGCGTAGAAAAGCAAGCCCTTGAAAAGCTGAGGCGTGGCGAAAAGCTGACTTGGGAAGAATTTAAAGTTTTAGCCGAAAAAGGATTAGCATAAACTTAAAGTAACTTCACATGAATATTGAATTGGAAGAGAACAGATGACTGAACAGGAGCAGGCACAAAAGAGAATTCTAATTCTTTGTGTTGATAGAGACGGAGACCTAACGACAAAAGCAGAAATAAAAACACCACTAATTGGGAGGGAAAAAACCCTCAACGCCGCTGTTTCCCTAGCTCTAAAAGACCCTGAAGAGCCAGACGCCAACGCCATGTTTGAAGCCATACGCGTTTATGACCGCCTCCTCAGCGAGAACAACCCAAACGAAGTCTTTGAAGTCGCAACAGTGTCTGGTTCAGAGCTTGGAAGCGTCAGCGCTGACAGAAAAATCGTTGCCGAATTAGGTGAAGTTCTGAAGGTTTTCCCAGCAAACGAGGTCATTCTCGTAACGGACGGCTATTCAGACGAGGCAGTATTACCCCTAATAGAGTCAAGGGTGCCAGTCTCGTCCGTGAGAAGAATAGTTGTTAAGCACAGCGAATCCATAGAGGAAACAGCAGCCCTATTCTCAAAATATTTCAAAATGATTTTGGAAAACCCCAAGTACTCCCGCATAGCCCTGGGTTTGCCAGGACTCCTATTCCTAATCCTCGGCATCCTAGCCATATTCGGTTTAGTCCACTACTACTTAGTGGCTTTCATAATCGTTCTGGGAACATACATGTTCGTTAAGGGCTTCGGAGTTGACAAGATGCTTAAGAAAGCCTATGTTTGGGTGAAGGAGTATTCTCCGCCGCCTCTCCCAGTGCAGATTTCCGCATTTGCCATGCTTGCAGGAATATTGTGTATGGCTATTGGCTTTTATCTAGGATATACTTCGGCTTCTGAGGCAATAGCGTCTCTTGGCATAGATTTGTCCAACTGGTTGAACATTTTTTCACCGCAAATCGCGGGCTACTTTATTATGGATTCAAAAGACCTCGTGATTATCGGAATTTGTGTGGCATTAACTGGAAGGGCTATCCGCTGGTACTTTGAAAGGGACGTGAGGCTTTTGCGCAACGCAGCCCTAATAATCCTTGTTGGGTGGACTAGGCAAATCCTTGAATCTGCCTCCAACATTTTAATAAACCCAAAAATTGGCTATGAAGTTTTAATATTCACAATTGTTATTGGCATTTTATTAGGCGTTGCCTCACTGCTCATTATTGTTGTGATTCACAGGTCTGCAAAAGGATTTTTCAAGGAGTCTGAAGAGAAAGTTGAGGAGCTTAAAGAAGAAAGCTAAAATTGCGGTTATCGGCGGAACAGGTTTTGAGAAACTTTTCGCAAACTTTGAAAAGGTTATTGTTGGAACTCCATATGGAGTTCCTCCGCCGTTATTTATTGGAGAAATTGACGGCAAAAACCTAGTTTTTCTTCCAAGGCATGGCCTTGAGCATTCGGTTCCTCCGCATAAGGTGAATTATAGAGCGAGCATTTATGCGCTACATGAGGTGGGCGTGGAAAGGATAATAGCCGTTAACGCAGTTGGCGCGATAAACAAGAGTTTAAAGCCTGGCGACATCGTTGTTCCTCATGATTTTGCAGATTTTACCAAGACGCGTCCAACAACTTTTTATGATGAAGCGCCAGTCACTCACATTGATGTCTCCCAACCCTACTGTCCAGAAATTCGCGGGACCCTTATTAAAACTGCTGAAAAGCTTGGTTTAACTGTTTGTTCTAGTGCGGTTCTTGTTTGTACTGAGGGACCGCGTTTTGAAACTCCTGCTGAAATTGAGATGTTTAGACGCTTGGGCTTTGACGTTGTTGGCATGACTGGCTTGCCGGAAGCTGTGCTTGCTCGGGAGCTTGAAATTTGTTATGCGTGTGTCTGTTTTGTTTCTAATATGGCTGCGGGCTTGCAGGAGCGTTTAACGCCAAAAGAGGTTTTTGACATCTCGCGGAAAGTTCAGCCAAAAATAGAGCAACTTTTAATTGAAACAGTTAAGGCTTTACCAGTTGAGCGGAAAAGTTGCCCATGCGTGGACGCACTTAAAAATGCGAGGCTCAAATAGATGCTGAGGTCGTTACTTTCGGCTATCGGCGCCTACAAGCTTTATGAGAAGTGGCTTTGGCACCAAGTTAAGAGTGGCGTTAAGCCGGAACACATCGCCGTAATCTTGGACGGGAATAGACGGTGGGCTTCAGAAAAGGATCTTGACCCGTGGTATGGTCACAAGGAAGGAGCCGAAAAAGTTGAGAAGCTCCTAGAATGGTGTTTAAAACTTAATGTTAAATCCATAACATTGTACGCTTTTTCAACAGAAAACTTCCGCCGTCCGAGAAAAGAAGTTGAGGAGATCATGCGCATCGCTTCTGAAAAGCTTCAAAAAATCTTGACAGATGAAAGGATTCACAAGAACAAGGTTCGGGTTAAGGTTATTGGCAGAACGAATTTGCTTCCGGAGAATTTGCAGAAAATTATAGCCGACGTGGAGAAAGCCACCCAAAATTATGATAAGCATTTTCTGAACATAGCCTTCGCCTATGGCGGAAGAGCCGAAATAGTGGATGCCGCAAAGAAAATCGCTGAAAAAGTTCAGAAAAAAGAGTTAGTTCCGGAAGAAGTCGATGAAAAACTTTTTGAGCAGCACCTTTACACTTCGCACTTGCCGAAACAAGACCCAGACCTTATTATAAGGACGTCTGGAGAAGAGAGACTCAGCGGTTTTCTGCTGTGGCAGTCCGCCTACAGCGAGCTATGCTTTCTAGATGTTTATTGGCCAGACTTCCGCCTAATCGACCTTTTAAGGGCTGTTAGAACTTTCCAGAAGCGGAAGAGGCGTTTTGGCGCCTAGCTTGCGATTATGCTCTTTTTTTGGCGCTTACTATTGAGATGACATCCCTATCCTTCAATATGTAGTCTTCTCCGACACGTTTTCTTTCCCTAGCCTCTACGGCGTAGATGAAGCTTTCGCCGAGTTCTGTGTGGATTAGGTAGGCGAGTTCACGGGCTGTCGTTCCATAAGGCACCAGGTAGGCATCTGGTAAAACCCTACCATGATGGTCAGACAAATGCTCCAAATCCTCCACCGGATAAACTGTAATCATGTTTAGAAGTTTGAAGTATGCCATGTTTATGGCTTCTTGAACGCCTGTTGAGCCGAATTTCAGCAAAACCTTCTCCCTAATTGTTTCTAGAGCTTTAAGCTGACTTTCAGTAAGCTTTTCTGGATTGTTGATTTTAAAGCTGCAGTCGCCTGGCCTATAATCTATGAGTTTTTTCTCAGCGGCCCTCCGCAATGCTAGTTCGGCTTCGGCGCAGCATGGAACAACTATATAGTTCAGTTTTTTGAGTCTTTCAAGGTTTTCTTCGGCTGTGGGCACGTCTATCTTGTTTGCCGCTATCAACATCGGCTTTGCAATTTGCCTCAAAGTGGCTATAAACCTTAGATAGTCCTCCTCGCTCCAGCTTGTTGGCTTATCGGCGTTTAAACCGGTCCTTCTAATGGCTTCGAAAATGTGGGCTCTTCTAATAGCTAAGCCACTAAGCCTCTCCTCCAAAATTGAGATTAGGTCTGTTGAACCGGATTCGGCTGTTCTGGCAATTTTTGGCCAATCCCTTTTTAAGATGTTGGCCATCCACATGGTTATTTCATGCTCGAGAAACTTGATATCCTCAACGGGGTCGTGTTCGCCGGGTTTGCATATTCTTCCCTCAGAGTCTGTTCCGCCAGAAGCGTCCACGATGTGGATTAGCACGTCAGCCTTCCTTATCTCATCCAGGAACTGGTTTCCCAAGCCTCTCCCTTGCCATGCGCCCGGGACGAGCCCAGCACAGTCAATGAATTCGACTGGAATTAGGCGGATACCATCAAGGCATAAGGAGTTTACAGGCGTGTCTTTAACCCCAAACTCTTTGCAGACGCATGGTGTTCTCACGTAGCCCACTCCCCTGTTGGGCTTTATTGTTGTGAAGGGGTAGTTTGCAATTTCAGCCGGTGCGAGGGTTGCGGCGCTGAAGAATGTTGATTTTCCAGTGTTAGGTTTTCCAACAATCCCCAACAACCTTGAATAAGACTTCTGCATCCAAGCCCACTTACATAATGTTTACTGGCTGTTGTGGCTATATGGCTTGCGTCAGCCCTTCAGATAAGCCCTTTTTGGGGCGTCTAACAGATGCTAGTAAAATAAGCATTAACAAGATAAGGATACCCATGTATAAGGCGAAGGTTTTGAAGACGAGCATCCAAGCGTCTTGCAGGGCTTTTCCAGCACTTTCAAGCGCTAGGAAGGCGCTTGAGTTTGCGATTTGGGTGGATGTCTCCCATGCATCTATGGCGTTTTGAACAAGGATTTTCGCGTTTAGAAGCCTTTGCTCAACCTCTCGCATTTCAGAAGAGAAAATGATGGATACTCCGGAAAACCTCCCAATGGAGATGGCTGTTTCCGCCTCTTTAATCCTTTGAACGGCTGTTGCAACGTTCTGAGCAAAAGTGTAATCGCTGAATGCGCTTAGCTGGAGAGCCACTAATTGAACCGTTTGCCCATCAATAAGCCTCGAAGCGTCTGTGCCGTTGATAAAGTAATTAGCGTATGGTATGGCTTCTGGTATGCTTCTAATAGAGCTAAAGTGCTTGCTGTCTATGGTGTTGAAGAGCTGCCATGTGGCGTCCACGGGCATCCAACCATAATTTTCAAGATAGTATTCAGCCCACATGTGCCCATCTTCCAAAACTTGTCCAGCATAATGGAAGGCAAAACCAGCCTGAATTCTTGCCGGAATTCCAGCGGCCCTACATAAGGCGACAAACAGGTAGGAGTATTCAGAGCAGTCTCCTATACCATTTTCTAAAGCCCATAGGGCGCCTCTTTCTTCGTTCTGTATTTCATACCGCAGATAACCAACCACAAAATTATAGATTAAACGAGCCTTCACAAAAGGGTCTTCTATACCTTGTGTTATCTCCTGCGCCTTGCCAACAATTTTCTCACGGTCCGATTCTATGAGTTCTTCTGGTTGCGTATATTTTATATAAAGCTCCGAACTTTCGTTATAGCTTCCTATCATACTCGAGTTAACAGTATAAGTTAAGCTGAAAGAAAGAACGCGATAATCAAGCTCCACCGTGAAAGTTTGACTTGGTTGAATCACAAAGTTCTTCCAGCATATGTAAATGTTTCCAGAATCATCCGCCAAGAGATTGTATCCACTTGTCGGCTTAACGTTGTATAAGATTGCATAGTGGCGTGCAGTTTCATTCCTAACAACGGGAACGTAAAGATTTACACCAGCCGCCCTCCTATTCGTTGGGTTTGTGATTCTAATCACATGTTTAAGCTCGCCTACGAAGACCTCCTTCACATCATATTTTAATGGGCTAAAATCTTGTGCCGTCACAGCGAATTCAATGTTTTCTGCCATAGCTGACAGGCACAGAACTGATAAAATAGCAATTGTGAGTAAATAAGATTATGTGAGTCCGTAGTCGCTAATCTTCTGGGGTTTGGGCTACAAATTCTATGGCTTGGATAACTCCACTAGCAATCGATAAAAGGTTTATTGCAACCATTATTGCCAGCAAAAGAATAAACTCTATGGTGAAAGTGAAGCCTTCAAGATTTACGCTAAAGACGCCAAAGTTTGTTGAATATGCAATATAGACTATTATGAAGAAGGACCTTAAGATAATAAGAATGTATTTGCAAATGGTGCCTTCGCTTACTCGTATAGCGAAGGAGAAGAAAAGTGAAACATAAGCCAAAATCCAATACAATGTTGAAAACTGCTGGAAAACCAATCCCAAGAAATGTGAAAGTAAAAGCCAAATAATAAGCCAGATTACCCCGTAAATGGCTGTTATAACCGCTGCTTTAACAATTTTGACAAGGGTTTTCCGACGGGCAGGTTTGGCTTCGGCTTCAACTTCGTTCATGAAGACCCCCAAGGCATTTCACAGATTAGCACATCCGCAAAGTATAGGCGAATTGTGCTGGGTAATTCTGAGGACTGTATCTCAAACAGTTTTTCATAAAGTCCATTAGAGGGTACGATGAGATCCTGCACTGTCCAGTTGAGCAGATTATTTGAAAGATTATAAAGCTCTAATCGTAGTGGTCCACTTAACGGAAAGGAGGCATTGTTAGAGAAGCTTAACTGAAAAGATGCACGCGTTCCGTCAAAACTAAAATTGGATATGTTTAAGTTGCTGAAGGGTGCACCCCATTTGTAAGTAAAGTTTCTGGCTACGTTGAAGGCTAGTACGTAAGCCACTCGGAAGTGTAAGGCAATGGCAACATCCAAGTCTTTACTATTTGTTAGGAGTTCCCTATCCCTTGAAAGCATGTCCGTTAAGTTGGCGGAAGCGCTCAAATTAGACTCCAGCATTCTTCCAGCTGGAATATTCAGCGGTGATGTTGAAAATTCTAAAATTTCCTTGCTCCCATCGTATATGCGTATGTTTACACATAATTCTGAAATATCATAAAAGCCCACATTATTCATGTGGAAGGGCAATGAAATGGAAAAGTTTCCATTTGACATGGAGAGGCTAGGCTCTCCTATGCGCACGTTATCCCTTACTTCAAAAATTTTCCATAATGAAAGAGCCACGGTGACTGGCAGAAGTAAAACGGCTATCCACAGAACTACAATTATTAATCTTAGGGCTTTAACCGTATGCCGCAATCTTGGACTCCTCTGCTTACTTAGACTTTCTTAGGCTTTAGCCGGTTGAGCTTGTTGGGTTGGCTGAGGGGCGGGTGGCGGTGCTGGTTGTTGGGGTGGTAGCTGAGGTTTTGGAGGAGCTGGAGAAACAATCTTCGTTTTTGCCTCTTTATAGAGTTGTACGCCCCTCATTGTTGCTATCGAGCCCACCCAGCCCATTATGCCTAGAAACATGATTTTGATCACTGCCTCAACTATTGGTCCGAAAATCTGTCCAAGGGCTTCTGAAATGTTTCCAGATGTTATTATGCTTACAACGGATTCAAGTTTCAGATAAGCCATTATGAAGGTTATGATAAGTAAAAGCAAGCCTACAGCTATGAGGATGTATGCCACAAGCTCTGCCTTTTCAATTTTCATTTCTCATACACCACTTATCCGCTTTAAGGCTATTCTACTCTCAATACTGGTATAAAAGCAATATGCCTTACTAATGATTTGCAAAAGTCTTAAGTGTTCTGGAAGCCGTGAAAACCATTGAGCCAAAATGAAAGCCGCCGTTTATTATAGCCAATCAGACATTAGAATCGAGGAAATACCCATTCCCCAAATCGGCGATGATGAAGCTCTGGTTGAAATGAGGGCTTGTGGAATCTGCGGTTCAGATTTGATGGATTGGTATCTGAAAAATCGCGCCCCATTGGTTCTTGGACACGAACCGTCTGGCGTTATTGTTGAGAAGGGCAAAAATGTTAAAAATTTTGATGTAGGCGACAGAGTTTTTGTTCACCATCACGTTGCATGTTTAAAATGCCACTACTGCCAGCATGGAGACTATACCCTATGCGAGCAGTTTCACAAAACAAACATTGTTCCCGGAGGCTTCGCCGAATACTTCAAAGTTCCAGCCCCAAACCTCCAATTGGATACGCTTAAAATCCCCGAAAGCCTGTCCTTTGAAGAAGCCACCCTTATTGAACCTGTGGGCTGTTGCGTAAGAGCCATTAAAAAATGTGGAATTCAGAAGGACGACACCATCGCTGTGATAGGTGCGGGGACCACAGGCATAATCCACACAGCTTTAGCCAAGATTTATGGTGCTGGAAAAGTCATTGTAAGCGACTTGGTTGACTTCCGCTTGAAAATTGCCGAAAGGTTTGGGGCTGACGTTGTTGTTAATCCATCAAATGAGGACTTAGCTACGGTTATGAGAAAAGAAACCGATGGCAAGGGCGTTGACCTAGCAATTGTCACAGCCCCAAGTTTAGAAGCCTACAAGGCTGGTCTTAGCGTATGTAGAAAGGGCGGAAAACTCTGCGTTTTTGCCCCAACAGACCCTGGGAAAATTTTGGAGGTAAGTCCAAAACAGCTTTTCTTCAACGAATTGCGGATAATTCCCTCCTATTCGACTTCCCATGTGGAAACTAGGGAAGCCCTAGAGCTGATTAAGTCTGGAAAGATACGTGTTAGGGATTTGATAACTCATCGCTTCCCGCTTGAGGAAACTGCCAAAGCCTTTAAAACAGCTTTGGAGGATAAAGAGAGCCTAAAGGTCATCGTGCTGGGCAAGTGAAGATTATGAAGGCAGCCATGCTTTACGGCGTTAAAGACCTAAGAGTCGAGGATGTGGAAACTCCAAAGGTAGGCATTGGCGAAGTCCTTGTGCGGGTTAGGGCGGCGACAACATGCGGCACAGATCTAAAAATTTTCCAGCGGGGCTACGTTGAAAAGGTGATAAAGCTTCCAACAGTTTTTGGGCATGAATGGGCTGGCGAAGTCGTTGAAGTTGGCGAAGGGTTGGAATGGCCTAGGAAGGGCATGAGGGTTCGCGCTGGCAATAGTGCCCCGTGCCTTCGCTGTTTCATGTGCGGTAAAGGCAAGTTCAATCTTTGTGAGAACATGATTTGGCTTTGGGGAGCCTACGCTGAATACATTAAGGTTCCAGCTCACATGGTTCGCGTTAACATGCAAGAAATCCCACCGCACATTTCTTATGAAGAGGCTGCTATAACAGAGCCGCTAGCATGCGTGCTTCATGGGGTGGAAGAAGCCAGAGTTAAGCTCGGCGACTCTGTGGCAATCATCGGCGCTGGACCCATTGGACTGCTGCACCTTCTAACCGTTAAGAAGATGGGAGCTGAAAAAGTCATAATGATAGACCTTGTTGATGAGAGGCTAGAATTCGCCAAAAAGCTTGGAGCAGACGAAATCATAAACGCTGGAAAGGAAAATGTTGAAGAGGCTGTTCGCAAGGCAACAGGCGGCTATGGAGCAGACGCCGTTATTGAGGCTATCGGACAACCAGCCACATGGGAGCAAGCCCTGAGGCTTGTAAGGAAGGGCGGAACAGTCCTAGAATTTGGCGGATGTCCACCCGGAACAGAAGTGCGGTTTAACGCTGAAAAGCTTCATTATGGGGAAGTCACGGTTCTGGGCGCTTTTCATGCGACGCCTATGCACTTTAGGAAAGCCTTAAACCTTATAGCCTCAAAATCCATCAATGTGGCACCCCTCATAACGCGGAGAATGCCCCTAGAAAAGATAGTGGAAGCCTTCCAAATACTGGCCACTTCGAAAAACGAAATAAAAATAGCCATACAGCCATAAAGCACTGCAAACAGTGACCTTGGGCATGGTTGAGGCTGAAGGTTACATTTTAAGGATAGCTAAAAAAGAGTGGATTGAAAGGGTTTTTGACTCAGCCATGTACTACACTGGAGCGCGGAGAAAATGGAAGGCTGGACAGACAATACTGTTTATTGGGAGAACGGAGTTCGGTGACTCCTTTATTGGCTATGGCGTAATTGAAAACGTTTACGAGAAAGAGGAGCTTTCAGAAGAAGAGCGGAGGGAATGTGAAACATACGGGTGGCGTAAAGCCCTCGAATTCAAATACATTGTAAAATTTGAAAGACCATTACCCGTTAGAGAGACTTTCATAAAAGACTTGAGGCTTAGCGGTAAAATCCTTCACAGTCTGCCACTTAAGACGGAACAGATAAAAACCATTATAAGACAAGCTGAAGGGTGAAGCTACCAGAAAGGTTGGATGTATTCCCTAACCCTAAATTTTACACCCATCTGCCTCGCGATTTCCTCCACTTTTTGGATATCAACTTCCGGTATCCTAACGGCTGTTATTTCCACATCTAGAAGCTCTCTTGCCTTCTTAACAAATTCTATGACGCTTTCAAATGCATTTTCAAATGTTGGTTTGCAGACTTGGTTGTAGGTTTCCTTGTCGTGGGCGTTTAGGCTAACGCTTATCTTGTCAACGCCAGCCATCTTCAGCTCTTCAACAACCTCTCGCCCCTCATTAAGCAGAAGGGCTTGACCGTTCGTGTCAACCCTTAATGTCACAATTTTTCCATAATGCCTCCTTATCCATCGGCTAACTTCCAAAACGCAGTCAAGCCTCATTAGGGGCTCCCCGAAACCGCAGAAAACAATTTCACGCCAATTCCGCCAATTTATAACATTTTCAAGCTCTGCGATTATTTCGCTGACAGCTGGCTCTTTTTCAAGTTTTAGGTTGAAGCCTCCCACGCCGTTGCGGAAATTTCTCAAGCAGAAGTAACATTTGTTGGAGCACTTGTTCGTTATGTTTAGGTATAGGTTCTCTCCAAGCCAATAGACAACGCTGGGGCGCTTTTTAGCCACCATCGCCCGTTTTCTCCACTTAACTAATGACTTTTACGAAATAAAAGGTTAGGCGGAACATGCGAGAATAAATTTAAAAGCAGATGCGAGGCTTATGGTTTTGTTATTGCAAGGGGCAAAGTGCATGGTTAAATACATTTTTGTGACAGGCGGCGTCTTAAGCTCTGTTGGTAAGGGCATTGTAACATCCTCCATTGGAAAAATGCTTCAAGCCAGAGGGTTTAAGGTCACAGCCATAAAAATTGACCCTTACGTGAATGTTGATGCTGGAACCATGAATCCTTACATGCACGGCGAGGTCTACGTGACGGACGACGGTGGGGAAACAGACCTAGACTTGGGCTGGTATGAACGTTTCCTAGACTTAGACCTAAAAAGGGAGAATAATATCACTACTGGCATTGTTTACAAGGCTGTTATTGAAAAGGAGCGGCGGGGCGACTTCCTTGGAAGATGCGTCCAAATAGTGCCCCACGTGACTAATGAGATAAAAAGCCGCATAAGAAGTGTGGCTTTGAATGCTAAGGTTGACGTGGCTTTGACAGAGGTTGGCGGAACAGTTGGCGACATTGAAGGCTTACCCTTCCTTGAGGCTATAAGGCAGATGCGCCTTGAAGAGGGCTATGAAAACACTTTGTATGTGCATGTCGCCCTAGTCCCAATATTAGACGTTACTAAGGAAATGAAGACGAAACCATTACAGCACAGCGTCAACGAGCTGCGGCGCATCGGCATACAACCCGACATAATAGTTGCAAGATGCTCCAAAATGATAGATTCAGAAGCTTTAAGAAAAATAGCCTTGTTCGGCACAATTCCAGAAAACGCCGTTTTCTGCTCATACAACGTTGAATCCATATATCAAGTTCCGCTTATCCTCGACGAGCAGGGAATGGGCAACTTCATATGCAAGAGGCTTGGGCTCCCAGAACGCAAACCAAACTTTGAAGACTGGAAAGAATTTGTTGACGCTGTGCTAAACCCGGAACATGAAGTTAAAATAGCCTTGGTTGGCAAATATGCCGGATTAGCTGACAGCTATGTAAGCATGAGTGAGGCGCTGCGTCATGGCGGTGCAGCATGTAAAACAAAAGTGGACATCCATTATATCGAGGCTGAAACCTTCGAGAAAAATCCTAACAAGGTTCAAATGTTAAAGGATTATGATGGAATCTTTGTTCCTTACGGTTTTGGTCCAAGGGGAACTGAAGGAAAAATCATGGCAATAAAATTTGCAAGAGAAAATGACATTCCATTTCTAGGCATATGTTACGGCTTCCAGTTAGCAGTTGTTGAGTTCGCCAGAAACGTCTGCGGATTAGAAAAAGCAAACAGCACAGAAATAGACCCTAACACGCCCCATCCAGTGATAGACCTAATGCCAGAACAAAGAGGCATAGAGTACAAAGGTGCAACAATGCGTCTAGGCGCCCACAAAATAGTCATAAAACCAAACACCATAGCGCATGCGCTCTACAAAAGCGTAGAGATTTATGAACGCCACCGCCATAGATTCGAAGTTAACATGGATTATGCGGAGAAGCTGGAAAAGCATGGCTTAGTTTTTTCTGGAAAAAGCCCGGACGGAAGAAGGATGGAAATCCTAGAACTGCCAAACCACTTCTTCTTTTTTGCCTCTCAATTCCATGGAGAATTCAAAAGCCGCCCGGGAAAGCCAGACCCAGAATATTATGGCTTTGTTAAGGCTTGCCTGGACAAGAAGCTTGGAAAAACCAAACCCGGATTTTAGGCTTTAGAGACCTATTTCTTTGGCTATTTCCTTTAACCCGTTTAAGGCTATTTCAAAGAACTGCTCCCTCTGAAGCCCAATTTCCTCGCAGAGCAAGATTCTTTCCCTTTCAGCGCCCCGGGCAAAGTCTTTATCCTTAAACTTTCTGGCGACGGTTTCCACCTTCACTTCTGCCAACTTTTTGGAAGGCATTACAAGGGCGCAAGCCACCAGCAAGCCTGAAATGGCATCGCTGGCGATTAGGGCTTTCTCCATTCGGCTTTCAGGTTTTACGCCGGTATACCTAAAGTTGTGGGCTTTTATCGCCCTCAAAAGTTCTTCGGGCAAAAAGTCTTTAAGCAGTTGCTCAGCAATTAGGCTGTGCTTTTCTGGCGTGGCTTCGGTTTTTTCATAGTCAATGTCGTGGATTAAGCCGACCAAACCCCACTTTTCCTCGTCTTCTCCAAAATGTCTCGCCAAACTTCGCATTATGGCTTCAACAGCAAGCATGTGATAAATAATATTCTTTTTGGAAACGTGTTGTTTAACGAGGTTTAGGGCTTCCTCGCGCCTAAGCATTTGGGCATCACTAGGCTAGGCATTTTAGGCTTTAGCCATTTAAGCCTTCCCCGTACATCTGGTCTGGAGCGAGCACATCTGGAAGCGTGTCCCCGTAACATTTGCCGCGCAGTGTAGCATAAATGGCACGCATCCGCATAAAACTCGTCATGGGGCAAGTTGTACTTTTCAACAAGCGCACTGGACCACCACGAATCAGCGGCTCAAGTATAGGATTAGCGTAAGGGTCGTACTCCTCAACTATCTTTGATAACGGTTTTTGCCAAGCATTCCCTATGGATATTCCCTGACAAACATGCACATATCCAAAGGGGTCTATGTGAACCCTTTCCTGATTCACAAAATCCTCATAGGGACATTTTGTAAATTCACGCCAACAACGCTTATCAGCCTTACCCGCCAATTTAGAACATGCCCTACCACGATACATAAGCTCGTACAAGCCAACTTTTACCCCATCAACCTCCGTGGGGCATGGGGCCTCTGCATATGGGCATTTAATAACCATTATTCCAACCTTCATGTTTAGGGCTTTTGCGGCATTAACAGCATTCTTAACTTCTCCTGTTATCCATCCCTCGCCATGGTATGGGTCGCTGCTCAGGCTTAACTCTACATCCTTTGACTCTGCAATTGGTAGAAGCCACTCAACAGCGTCTTCAACGCATGTAGCCCAATAACAGTTAGAAAGGACCTCAACATGAAAGCCCAGCTCAACACCTCTTTTAACAGTTTTAACCATTATTGGATAGTATAGGAACGGTTCGCCCCCCTCTATTGAGATATAGCTCACCGAGCTGATTTTTCTGGCCTCTTCCAATATTTTGCTAATCTGTTTGAAGGTGAATGTTCCCTTAGCGTTTGGGCTTCCCCAAACAAAGCAGTGGTCACATTCAACATCGCACCGATATGTAAGGAGAAGGTGAACACCCTTCAAATTCATACAAACACCAACAGTATACGTTATGGTTTAAGATCTATTTTGAGTTGCTGAAGCCTGTCAAACACGAAGTTGGGTAAAATATATAATGTGGCTAGAGGCTTTTCTGCGTCATTGAGATGTAAAGGCAGATGGCTTCCGCCAAACCAAAGATTACATGGAAGACCCTAGTCATGCTTTTTATTGGCATAATAGCCTTCATCCTATACCTCTTCATCTTCCGTGTGGACATACCAGAAATCATCGCAAAGATTCAGAGGGCAAACATGCCCCTTTATTTGCTGGCTGCCTCACTTATCTTCGTCGAAATGTTTCTTTACTCAACAGCTTGGCACACTCTGCTAAAATTTCTTTCATTGAAAATTTCAATTCTGAAATCCTACCTTTATGTTTGGTATGGAAACTTTATGGACATCATCATACCAGCGGAATCCATAAGCGGGGAAATTTCTAGGGCATACCTAATCATTCGCGAGCAGGGAAACGACGTGAGCGGCAAGGTTGCGGCATCCCTAGTAACTCATAGGCTAATAGGCATGGGGGTTGGCGCCGCAACAATCGGAATTGGAACAATCATGCTTCTAATGGCGCCTATCAGCCCACTGATTTTTAATTTAAGCGTCTTCGTCACTGCGGCAACCGTCTTCTTCATCATTTTACTTATCATTTTATGCGTCAAAATAAATTGGACCTTGAAAATCATAGACCGCCTAATCAGAATTTTTGAATTCGTTGGCAAAGGTCAATGGAAACCAAAGTTGGCGAAGGCTAGAGAAGACGCCTTCAAAATTGTTGGAACTTTCCATGATTCAATGAAGGAATATGCCCACGCACCAAAAGTTGTTCTAACCTCCATATTATTGACCACGCTTTCGTGGCTCTCTTATTTGGCTATCTGCTACCTAGTTTTTCTATCATTAGGTTTTGAAAACTTATTCTTAAAAATGATTGGCATAATTTTCGTGACACAGTCTATAACGATGGCTATAAAATCTATTCCCATAGGTGTGCCTTTTGAGGTTGGACTGCCAGAAATAACCATGACGACACTTTACGTGGTTTTGGGCATACCTTTTGATATAAGCGCAACAGCAACAATCCTCACTAGGATTTTGTCGCTTTGGCTAAAGTTCTTCGTTGGATTTGCCATCCAACAATGGATTGAAATATCAGCAATAAGGGTGTCACTTAAGACGAATAAAACTGATAAAGGCTAAATTTCGCCTCTCCTCTGTTAAATTAAGGTGTCGACGACGGTAAAGATTGAAGACGCCTCAATAGCGCATTTGGATAGACTTTTTGAAATTGAAATGGAATGTTTTAAAAGCGAAGCCTTCACAAAACAGCAGATAGCTCAACTACTCCAAAACCAGAACTGCATAAGTCTAATCGCGAAAGAGAACGACAAAATAATAGGCTTTATCATCGGAATGGTCTATGTTGAAGACAACATCTTAACCGGGCACATATTGACCATAGATGTTTCCCAAAGCCACCGCCGCAAAGGTGTAGGAATTAAACTACTACAAGAATTGGAGAAAATTTTCAAGGATAAACAAGTGAAGGTTTCCCGTTTGGAGGTTAGGGAGGATAATATCGCGGCATTAAGCCTTTACCAAAAGCTCGGTTATAAAAAAGTTGGAAAGCTCCGCCACTATTATGGAGATGCCCACGGAATACTCTTGGAAAAGGCGTTAGTCCAGCCTTAAAAGCTTAAGCTTCGTCTTCTCGTCGAAAGCTCTCTGCAAGTTTAAGCCTAAACCTTCAGTTATGGCTAACTCTGCTGTGGCGCCCACAATTGAGCCTTGCATTAAGTGGCCGCCGAAAGCTTTGCCCCCCTCATCTGTGACAACAATATGTGCATGAATTATTGTTTCGCCCTTTTCATCTATGGCAATGTTTCCAATGCATGAGGCAATCTCCAAAGGGCCGCCTAACCGAATATATTTGTATTCGCCCTCTTTATAATAGCCGAGCACAGCCGTTTTTAGGCTTCCAATAGCAACTATTAGACCAGCCTTCACTCCGCTTTTTTCAGCCCTTTGTTTGATGGCTTCTGCCAAATCTTCGCCTTCGAATATTCGTGAGAAAATTATCCTTCCTATTTTTCCTTCCAGCATAGCATTCAGCCTCGGTTTAGGCTAACATCGTTGAACACTTAAAGATATATGGGTTTCTGGCGGCAACGTAAACTCTAAAAGTATCAACGCCTAAATTTAAGGTGAGGATGGACTTGAAGGAAGAGCAGAAGAAGGATAGGGGAAGGTTTAGAAGAGCAATTGTTGTGCTTATCCGTAACACCACTTGGCGATGTGGAAAACTTGAGAGGCTAATAGTTAAGCATCTCCACAAAGAAAAAGCTGGGCTTGGAAAGCCTGGGACGCCTTTGGCGGATATGCTTCAATGCTTCAAGTTGTCTGGGAAGAAGCGTAACGAGTTTTTAGACGCTATAAAGAGGCTGGAGAGAAGGAATATAGTAAAAATCTTGAGAATGTAAACACTGCTTTGAGGCTTGTCCTTTTAGGATTTTTCTGTCAGCCTTTTGGCGTTTTCAATCCATCTCTGCGTTATTTTCGGTGAAATCTTAAGTTTTGAGGCTAGCTCTTTTGCTGATGCTTTGGCAAGTTCTTCAACAGTGTTTATGCCCAAGGCTTTAAGCTGCTCCGACCTTTTTTTGCCTATACCCTTAACCTTAGTTAATGGCGTCCCAGTAGGGGCTACCTCCACAGCTTTTTCCTCAACCACTACTGTTGGTGTTGGAACAGGAGGTGGCTGTGCGGGTTGAATAGGTTGAGTTGGAGGCGGGGGCGGAGGCGGTGGTGTAGCCACCATTTGCACTTTTGCTTTTGGTCTTTGAGTGTAACCTAGCCCGATGAAGAAAATCCCCAGCACTGAGGTTGCGATAATTCCAAGAGATTTGTATGTTTGGTCTATTTGGACGGCGAACACAATTCCGGTTATTATGAAGAATATTATGGCTACTGTGTATAAGGCGTAATCTGAGCGCATTTCTTCTTTCTCCCTAGCCATTCTATGTTTCATAGAATCGTTTAAATAATTTTCTACAGAATCCAAAAAGAAAGTAGATTTTTGGGCGTTTTAACCGTTTACTTTAGCAATTTTTCTTCTGGAGGCGGCTTCTTTATCAATCCTTCCCTCATTAGCACTTTTAGGCTTTCTCTGGCATTCTTTATTATTGAGACTGCCCTTTCGTAGAGTTCTTGCCTGCTGAGTTTTACTCTGGCTACACCTTGCTCTATGGATTTTAGGGCGCATGCCACTGCCTCGCGTGGGAAGACCTCCCACTCCTCCATTCTTGGCAGTATGTCGTCTTCATGTATTCCTCTTTCCTCTGCGAACTTGGCAAGCTCCTCTGCAGCCGCAATGCACATGTCATCAGTAACCGTTTTAGCCTTCACGTCCAAGACCCCACGGAAAATTGCCGGGAAGCCCAAACTGTTGTTTACTTGATTTGGAAAGTCGCTTCTTCCAGTTGCCACAATGCGTGCCCCAGCCTCTTTTGCTTCCCAAGGCCATATTTCCGGTATTGGGTTTGCACATGCAAAGACTATGGCGTTATCTGCCATTGTGGCAACCCATTCCTTCTTTATTGTTCCTGGTCCCGGTTTTGATGCTGCCACAACGGCGTCTACGCCTTTGAAGGCTTCTGCTATGTCGCCTGTTCTGCCTTCAGCGTTTGTTATTTGGGCAAGCTCGTACTTCCATGGGTCTTCCTCTTTTGACAAGTCTTTTCTTCCGGCGTGGATTATGCCCTTCGTGTCCACCATTATTATGTTTCCAGGCTTTACTCCCCACCTTATTAGAACGTAGGCTGTTCTGATGTTGGCTGCTCCGGCGCCTACGAGGGTTATTAGGCTTTCTTTTGGTTTTTTGCCGACTATTTTGAAGGCGTTTATTAAACCCGCCAATATGACTGTGGCTGTTCCCTGCTGGTCGTCGTGCCAAACTGGGATTTGCAGTCTTTTTCGGGCTTCTTCCAGGACGTAGAAGCATTTGGGCTTTTCAATGTCTTCTAGGTTTATTCCGCCAAATGAGGGTTCTATAAGCTCGCAGGCGCGGACAATTTCTTCAGGGTCTTTGGTTTTTAGGCATATGGGGAAAGCGTCAACACCACCCAGATACTTGAAGAGTAGGGCTTTTCCCTCCATAACTGGCATGGCTGCCTCTGGACCTATGTCGCCCAAACCTAAAACACGGGTGCCGTCGGAGACAACAGCCACATAGTTCCAACGGTTTGTTAGTTCAAAAACTTTTTCTGGGTTTGCCTGAATTTCTTTGCATGGAGCTGCAACGCCAGGAGTATACCATATTGCGAAATCGTCTGGGCTTGTTATGGCGCATTTTGGCATAACTTGAACCTTTCCTTCATAAAACTTGTGCATGGATGGTGCAAGCTGTGACGGCTTTTTCGCCTTTGCAAGAAGTTCTTCAACTGTTGGTTTTCTCTCCTCCTTTCCAGCTGAGCACATACTATAATCTTCTCCTTTTCTTCGATGGAGATGTTTTGTTTCGTGCACTAGAGCTTTAAGGGTTGCGGTAAAAACCCACAAGCCCTAAACTTCAGATTGTGAGCTTTTACAATTCAGATTTGCTGTTCACAACTTATATATCTGGGCGGGGACCCCCGTATTTATCATTCCTCAAAGACAAGCATCGCACTTCCGAGAAATCCGCGTGCAAACGTAGCCACGCATCACGCACCCTTCAAGGAGGACACATGAATGCTGAGGATTTACAAGGCTGGTCTGTTAATAACCGTTGGTCTGATACTAATTTATGCCCTTCAAGGGTTTTATCCGGATTTTATCGGCGTTTTTTCCAACGCTTTTCCGCCCGTTATAGCTGGTGCAGCGGTTGTTGTATCTGGTCTGTCTCTGGAGAGGTATTGGAGAAAGGCAAAAGGACAATTTTCCGTTATTTGGCTCCATTTTACGTGCGGCCTTTTCCTCTGGTTTGTCGGAGAGGCAATTTGGGCTGGATACACGCTGGTGCTTGGCGTTGAGCTGCCCTATCCGTCCATCGCCGACGTTTTTTGGATAAGCGGATACATTCCCTTCTTCATCGCTTTGTATCTTTACGTTAAGTTGTTTGGCAGCGCACTAACAAAGAAAACGTTCGCATTATCCATGATCATAACAGCTGTCCTAACAATTCTAGTCACAAGCGTGCTGCTAACACCGGTTTTAACGGCTGAAGAGAACCCAACAGCAGTAGTCATAGACTTTGCCTATCCAATCCTCGACCTCACGCTGTTTTCTGTGGCACTTTTAGGTCTCATAATTTTCTGGAAGGGGAAACTAGGAAAGTCGTGGCTTTTAATTAAAGTAGCCATATCCTTGAATGCTTGCGCCGACATATTGTTCAGCTGGACAACCGCGCAAGGCACTTATTATAGTGGACATATGCTTGACGTCCTTTTCGACCTCGCATACCTATTCTTTTTGATGGCCTTCTACGTTCACGCCAAAGAGTTTTGAGGTGGGCATGATGACCCAGAGGACAGAAGTCTTCAAAAAAGCTTTAGTGGAGGCTATCGATGAAGGGTTACTCATGCTGGGGGAAAATGGAAGGGAAGTCATATATTTTCGCCTAAAACAGTCTTACGCCCTAAAAAAGGAAGATATTCCGGGCTATCCAGAAATTTTTGTCGAATGTTTGAGAAGCATTTTTGGTTCCGGTGCAGAGGTTATTGAGAAAGCCATTATTAAAAGCCTATACAGTAAGCTTGGATTGGAGTTCCATGTCAAGAAAGATTTTGGCTTTTTGGAATGCTTGAATGAAGCTAGAAAAGCCTTTGAGGAGAAGGCTAATTGAAGTCTTTAAATCTGCGTTCTGACTAATTATCCTCTTTGAGAGTTCATGGCGAAGCGAGAAACTTATCCAGAGGTATACGAAAATCCGTTTTATTATGATGTTGCCTTCGGCTTTCGGGACATAGCCGGGGAGGTTAACTTTTTCGAAGAGTGCATTAGAAGATTTTCAAAAATTAAGGTTAAACGAGTCCTCGACGTGGGATGTGGCCCAAGCCCCTACATGTTAGAGCTTGTTAAGCGTGGCTACTCCTTTGCCGGTTTGGACATAAGCAAGCCTATGCTAGACTATTCCTTGGGGAAGGCGAAGAAGGCTGGCGTTGAAATAGAGGTTATCCATGCAGACATGCGCAACTTTAAGGTTAAAGGAAGCTTTGATTTCGCCTTCTGTATGCTCGGCTCCCTGACCGTTGAAACCAACAAGGAACTTCTCACACATTTAGATTCTGTGGCTGAATGCCTCGAAAAGGGCGGCTTATACCTTTTAGATAGCTGCATCCGATTCGACTGGACGAGGCTTGGAGGAGAAAGCTGGACTGTGATAAAAGACGGGCTTATCATAAATGTAGCTTGGAGTGTTGCACCGCTAAATTATGTGGAGCAGAAAATAATTGAGAAGATAACACTTGAAGTTATCGAAGAAGAAAAAACGAAGGTTTTTGTGACCGAAAAAGTTGGCAAGCTGATTTTTCCACAAGAGTTTCTTGAACTCCTTGAAAGGAATGGCAAATTTGAGTTTATTGGCTGGTTCAACAATTTTGATTTAAAACAGCCCCTTGAAAAGGCTGAAAGATTTAACAGACCAATTACTGTATTGCAGAGAAAATAGGAGGCTAATAAAAGGGGTTTACGATAATTACGGGATGGACTACGATTGTTAGTATCTTCTTTGGCGGAACCCGCCTCTTCTTTCCCGTCCGCCGAAGTCTCTTCCGCCTCTTCCCCTGAATGGTCGTCTTTGCTGCTCGTAAACCTTCGATGAAAGATTGTTTTGTGTGTTCACCTCAACAGTTAATGCTTCTTTTGCAACCTCAAGTGTGCCATATCTGCCTACGTTTAAGCGCATGCTCCCCTTGAATAGGGTTACGTAGCCGTTTCCTATACTTATTGTTTCGCCTTCTTTGACTTTGGCTATATTGTCGTCCCATAGGGTTAGGTAAATGCATCCCGTCTCGTCGCCTACTAGGGCGTCGCAGACCTTGTGGGGTGCTCCGTCCCTTCCAGAAGCCACATTTCTAACTTCGCTTTTTGAGACGACTTTTGCCTTCACGTTTACAGCCCTTGAGGCGGGGGTTAATTCGCCTACTTTCACGTCTACTGGTTTTCTGCCTCCCGAAAAACCTTCAACTGCCAAACCTAAATCAACACCTTTACATCTGTTGCAAGAACATATCGACGACTCTTCACTTAAGCATTTTGGTTAATTAAGAGTCTTTAAGTCGCGGTCCCTTGCCTTCCACTTCATAGGGAAGCATGCCAGTTCTAAAAATGACGAGTCTATCTTTGAACTCTGCCAAGTAAGCCAGAACAAGGCGTTTCCCCTTGTCAGTTAAGGCGTAAACAGGTATTGTCACACCCAGCTGTAACAGTGCTTTTTTGCCAATTTCCTCTCGAAGTATTTTCGAAGCGCTTGCACAGACAACATCAGCTCTAGCTATGTACTCCACATCTGCCTTGCTAACACATGTGTTGCAGACTGAAAAAATTAAAACGTCAGCTTTCGCCTCAGCCTCAAGTTTCCTAATGTCACTTATCGCCTTCGATTGAAAACCAGCCACGCTCACAGCTACGCGCCTAAACCCCAAATCTAAAGCCCTTTTCACCCCATTCGCTTGGTCGATGGAGGCGGTTGCCTCGTCAAGAACCACCCCGCCTTCACTTTTGATTTTCCGGATTATTTCGGGTATTGGCGAGGTCTTCACTATTCCGGTTAGGCGGGCGCCAATGGCTTGCACAAGCCTCCCATTGAAAATTATGACTGTTCCAGCGCCCTCGCATACGATAACCGCGCAGTCAATAAGTCCCTTTTCCAGCCAGACACGCATCATTTCAGAAGCCCCATAAGCCACAATCGGCTCGTCATTGAAGACGCGGTTTCCGCAACAGAAGCCAAAGCCGGCAATCTTCATTTCAACACTTTTCCTCACAGCCTCAACATCAATCTTTTTTGTACCATAAAGTGCCTCGTGGAGAGGACAATAATCAATCATTGGTTCGCTTAAAACTTCTATGCCTTTATCTGAAATGCGTACGCGGGCGCCGCAGCAGTATATTTCATGCTCGCCTTTAACACGCATGATGCTAACGCTCGCTGGACAATAGAATAGGGTAAACGTTCGCTTATTCCTTGTTTGTTGCCTCGTTAATCTGCTGTTCCATCATGTGCCCGCGGCAATAAACCAGCGCCTTTTTAACACCAGGAACTTTTAGGGCTTCACGTTTAATGTCCATGGCTAGTTTGAAGGCTATTGGGCAGAAGGGACTTGAAGGGATAAACTCGACCTTAACAACGCCAGGCTCCTCTTCCCTAACGCTTTTAATCATGTGCATCTCAGCAAAGCTTAAGCCAGTTTCTGGGTCGATAACCCTGCCAACAGCTTCATACACCTTGCTTTCTAACTCATTCAAACTTGACACATCCAAATTTTCTCGGAAATAAAGGTGAAGACACTGTATAAAAGGTTATGGGTTTTTGGCAGCCGGTTTCTTCTGGTACATCCGCCAGCTTAAAGCCATCGTTTGGGGGTGGGAAGCCTTAACCTCGTCAAGCCTTTGAACGGCAGTGTTGTGTGGCGCTTTCAAGACTTCTTCTGTTTTTTCATAGGCTTCCTTGCAGATTTCCCGCATAGCCTCTATGAAACGGTCTAACTCCTCCTTTTCAGCGGTCTCCGTCGGTTCAATCATTAGAGCCTCCTCAACAATTAATGGAAAATAAATCGTGGGCGCATGAAGCCCATAATCTAATAGTCGTTTCGCAATGTTCAGAGCTGAAACTCCAGTCTTGTTCTTCAACGGCTTGGCACTAAAAACACACTCATGCTTTCTAGGCTTCTCGCTGTTGTAGGGAAGGACCAAGCCCTCAATTTCCTTAAGCTTTCGCAAAACATAATTTGCATTCAAAACAGAGACTTCTGCAACCTCCTCTAAGCCTTCTCGTCCAAGACTGAGAATGTAGGCGTAAGCCTTCAACAGTACAGCAACATTTCCATAAAAGCACCTAATCTTACCAATGCTGTAGGGCCTATCATAGTCTAGGCAGTAGCGTTCACCATCAAAAACGATTCTTGGAACCGGCAGGAACTTGGCTAACTCTTCAGTAACGCCTACTGGTCCGGCGCCTGGGCCTCCACCACCATGAGGCGTGCCAAAAGTCTTGTGGATGTTTATGTGGACTATGTCGAAACCCATGTCGCCAGGCCTAACCTTGCAAAGTATGGGGTTTAGGTTTGCCCCATCATAGTAGAGGAGGCCGCCAGCCTCGTGGACAATTTTGGCTATCTCCTCAATGTTCTTCTCAAATATTCCAAGGGTGTTCGGGTTCGTCAGCATTAAACCCGCAGTCCTATCAGAAACAGCCGCTTTCAAGGCTTCTATGTCCACGCAACCATCCGCGTCAGATGGAATTACAACAACATTGAAGCCCGCCATAGCCGCACTTGCCGGATTAGTTCCATGAGCAGAATCAGGAACAAGTACGTCTTTCCGTCTTTCAAGTTCGCCATTCAGCTTATGATAGGCACGCATTATGCAAACTCCTAAAAACTCTCCATGCGCGCCGGCGGACGGCTGCAAACAGACTTCAGCTGTTCCCGTTATTTCAGCAAGCCAACGCTCAAGCCTATAAAGGATTTCCAAGATGCCCTGCACTGTGCTCTCATCCTGATATGGATGGAGCATGCCCAATTTTGGCAAATCAGCCAAAAACTCGTTTATTTTCGGGTTATACTTCATTGTACAGCTTCCAAGAGGATAAAGCCCAGAATCAACACCATAATTCATCTCCGAAAGCCGAATAAAATGGCGAACAACCTCAGGCTCCGAAAGCTCCGGAAGCCTAGGCGCATCTTTCCTTTGTAAGTTTTCGGGAATCAACGTGTACAAGTCGCCGACAGCCCTTTTAACATCCTCCTCAACCCTTGGCAAAGTGTAGCCTACTCGTCCAGCTTTTCTAAGATTAAAAATTATTGGTTCATCCCATCGAGCTTGCCTAAACATCTATTTTCACCTCTTTTTGATGATTTTCTCAAGCGATTTTGCAAGAAGGTCTATATCCTCTTTGGAATGAATTTCGGTCACGCAGTACAGGGCTGTTTGGCCAAGTTCTGGAAACTCTTTTGAAATGTCCTTGCCCCCGTGGACCCCAATGCTCAGAAGCTTCTGATTGACGTCTTTAACGCTTAAGCCAGCATCATCAAAGTTTACGGTGAACTCCTTGAAGTGCAGGGATTTGAAGAGTGGGGCTCTTATGCCCTTTATACTTGAAAGGAGGCGTATGGCATAATTGGCTCTATACATTATCGTTTCGCCAAGCTCCCTCAAGCCTTGAGGTCCCAGCAGAGCCATATAAACAGCTGAAGCCAAAGCACACAAGGCTTCATTAGAGCATATGTTTGAGGTGGCCTTCTCTCTTCTGATATGCTGTTCACGAGTTTGCAAAACCATACAGAACCCATGCTTGCCCCCATCTGTGGTTGTTGTTAGGCCTATGATGCGCCCGGGCATTTGCCTAACAAGGTTCAAGTCATCACGACATGCAAAAATGCCCAAAAGGGGGCCGCCGAAATTCATTGGGTTTCCGAGGGGCTGAGCCTCGCCGACCACCATGTCTGCGCCATACTCGCCTGGAGGCTTAAAGATTCCTAGGGATGTTGGGTCAACACCAACAATGAAGAGGGCGCCATGCTTGTGAGCTATACTGCCTATCTCGTCAACATGCTCTTCAATAAATCCAAAATAAGATGGGTTTTCTATGTAAATGGCGGCTGTTTTACTGGAGATTTTGTTTTCCAAATCTTTCAGGTCTAGTTGTCCAGTTTCGGGGTTGTAGGCTATCTCCCTTATGCTTATGTCGGCTGGTTCAGTATAGGTCTGAAGGGTCACCCTCCTTTCTGGATGGATAATCCTTGGAACCAGTATCTCGTTTCGCCTAGTTACTCTTGAAGCCATGCGGGCTGCTTCGCCTAGGGCTGAAGCCCAATCATACATAGAGCAGTTGGCAACATCCATGGCTGTTAATTCGCAAATCATACTCTGATACTCAAAAAGGGCTTGAAGCATGCCCTGCGAAATTTCAGGCTGATAAGGCGTGTAAGAAGTTAGGAACTCGCTTCTTTGAACTATTTCTTTTACCGCGGCTGGCACATAATGAGGCCAGCATCCAGCACCGAGGAAAACTGGCATATCTTCGCATGTCTTGTTCTTTGATAGCAAAGTTTCGACATGCCTTCTAACCTCATATTCCGATAGGGCTTCAGGAAGGTTTAGCGGTTTTTTGAGAAGATATTTTTCTGGGATGTCTGCATAAAGTTCCTCGATGTTTTTTATGCCTATTTCCTTCATTAGCTCTTTCTTGATTTCCGGGTTAGAGTTTGGAATATACGGGTGACCTTTCCTCTTCAAGCGTTTTCCACCATTGAGAATTAAACACTAACCTACTGAGCACTCTTTAAGCTTTTCAATCAACTTTTTGAAAGCGTCTTCAAAACAGCGTTAATTGCAATTTTTACACTATCTTTAACCGTTTCATGCTCGAAGGCTGGAAGCCAGCCGGTTTCAGATAAAACATCCGATATGACCTGCACAGAGGCTGCCTTAACGCCTCGGTATTTTGAAACTGCAAAGATGGCTGACGTTTCCATGTTTACGGCCAAAACACCGGTCCTCTTAAATTTGAGGAATTTTCTGCGGGTCTCCCTATAAACACCGTCCGTTGACCAAACTGTGCCACAATAGTATTTGACACCATCCGCGTTTAGCTGCTTGAGCAGCCTATTCCTCAAATCTTCAGAGGACTCAACTTTCACTTCAGGCGGAAAATAGTGATGTGATGTCCCTTCATCCCGTATTGCCTCGGTCACTACAATAATGTCTCCTGGTTTTAGGAACTGCTGCAAGCCCCCAGATAACCCAACCTCGAATATTTCCTTTGCACCACAAGCAATCACCTCTTCTAATGTTGTTGCGGCGGCTGGTGCGCCAATCCAGAAACGTCCCAACCCAACTTCCACATTGTTAAATTTTCCCACAGAGAAGGGCTGGTTTTCTCCATAAATCCACCATTCGAGGGGTTTGCCGTTGATAAGGGACTTTGCATATTCGTATGCGCTTCTCTGGTACGTGATTAAAAGGCGTTCCGGGACTTTTATTACGCTTATGGGAAGCTTTTTAACCTCCGCTACATAGCGGATAAAATCTTGCGGTGTAAAAATTGGCTCATCTTCTCTGACCAATCTCAAGCCTCACGCCAATTTCAGTATTGTATGCCCTTTGTTGTAACCATTTCGGCTGGATGCTTAATGTCAACAATCTCGTTTACAAACTCGGCTCTATCAATCAACTCTTTTGGGGCATACCGCCCTGTCAGCACAACATCTGTTCTCTTTGGAATTTTGTCCAAAAATTCCAAAACCTCTTTTACGTCTAGAAGTTTGCAGTGCAGTGCCAAATTAATCTCGTCCAAGACAAGCAAGTGGGGCTTTTTCTCCTTAACAATTTTTTCTGCAAATTTTAACGCTTTCTTAGCCAGTTTCTTGTCTTCTTCACCTAGATTGCTTAGCCCATGCCACCCCTTGCGGCCAAACTGGTAAATCTCATAATAAGGTGCAAGCATCTTCCTAATCTTGTATTCTCCAGTGTTTTTCCACCATTTCAAGAACTGAATTATAACCACCCTATGCTTATGACCGATGGAACGTAAGGCTAAACCTAAAGCGTTTGTTGTCTTTCCGGCACCGGTTCCGGTGTAAAGGTAGATGTAGCCCAAACAATTTCCCTTCCATTATGTTTCATTGTTTTGGCGTATTAAGTTTTAAATAGAATGATTCCTTTCATGTTTCTTGGAGCATCCGCCAATGAAATATGACTATGAAGCGCTGCTTAAAAGGGCGCGTTCCCAACTTCCGGAAGTGACTTCAAAACGGGAGAGGCTGGAAATTCCAAGTCTCCATTACACGGTTGTGGGCATGCGTACAATAGTGCACAATTTTAAAGAGATTGCTGAAACGTTGAACCGAGACCCCCAGCACATTTTAAAGTTTCTGACGGGAGAGTTGGCGACGGCGGCGATAACGCAAGAGTCACGGGTTATTTTTCAAGGCAAGTTTCCAAGAGAAACCATAGAGAGGCTCCTACAGCGATACATGGAAACCTTTGTTACGTGTCCAGTTTGCAAGCGTCCAGACACAAAAATTGTGAAGGAAAAGCGCCTATCCTTCCTCGTTTGCGAAGCTTGCGGCGCAAAGTCCTCCGTCAGACACTTATAAAGAGCGTCTGAAAGTTGAAGTGCTACATGAAAATCCGAAAAATCGGCAACAACGTATTGTTGTCCATCTGCGATGCCGAAATTCTCGGAAAAACACTGCGCGAAGGGAAAATGGTCTTTCATGTAACAGAAGAGTTTTACAAGGGTGCAGAGGTGGAGCTTGAAGAAGCCATAGCCATGATAGAAAACTCAACTATTGTTAACATGGTTGGAAAAAACATTGTGCAGAAGGCTGTTGAAAAGGGCTACGTCCACCCAGAGGCTATCCTAAATATAGAGGGAGTGCCGCACGCGCAGATAGTGAAGCTTTAGATTTTCTAGGCTTTACATTAAGCATACATGCTTTTAAGGGAGAAGAGTGTCTCTTTATAAGAGAAGCGTTTAAGGCTAATGCTTTGAGGTGCCTGATTGGGAAAGAAGAAGGTCATAAGCGAGGAAGAATTAAGCGAGATGGTGCTACCATCCGGGAACGATGTTTTAGGCGTAGCCGTTAAACTTCTCGGCTTTGATCGTGTACTTGTTAAGTGTCAGGATGGAAATGAGCGGTTATGCCGGATAAGGGGTAAGATGAAGAGACGGGTTTGGATTCGCGAAGGAGACGTTGTCCTAGTCTCCCCATGGGATTTCCAGTCTAACATCCGTGGAGATGTGATTTGGCGTTATACCCATGCACAAGCGGAATGGCTCCGCAAGAAGGGTTATTTGACAATTTAGGATGTGAAGCGTAGGTTTGGCTTTTCGAGAACGTGTTGAGAAAAAGCTCCATGAAGAGGAGAAGGAATACGAAATTGAACAGCTGATGAAGGAGAAGAGAAGCGAAGAATACGAAGTTTTAGAGGAAGTTTTTGACCGCTCAACCCTCATGGTCATATACGACTTCATGAACAGCGGTATCATAGACAGAATCTATGGCGTTGTAAAGGCTGGAAAAGAGTCCCGCGTCTACTGGGGAAAGGACAAGGCTGGAAATGAGCTGGCAATAAAAATCTACCTAACGGTTTCAGCTGAATTCAGAAAGGGAATGCTAAAATACATAGAGGGCGATCCAAGGTTTAAAAATGTGAAACGTGACACTCGCTCGTTAATCTTCGCATGGGCTCAGAAAGAGTTTAAAAACCTTGAGCAAGCGTTAGCCGCAAAGGTTAGGGTGCCAAAACCCATAGCCGTGAGAAACAACGTCCTCATAATGGAGTTTATTGGAAAAAACGGCATAAGCGCACCATCTATGAAGGAGCAGCCTCCAGAAAACCCAGAGCGAATTTATAAAATGCTTATAACTTATCTTAAGCGTCTCTACCAAAAGGCAGAACTTGTCCATGGCGACTTAAGTGAATACAACATTATGATTTGGAAAGGACGACCAGTGCTCTTCGACATGTCGCAAGCTGTCCCATTATCCCACCCGATGGCTGACTTCCTCCTAAACAGAGACATAGCCAACATTAACAGATTTTTCAGCCGCTTAGGCATTGAAGTTCTCCCGCCAAACGAGTTTTATAGGATGGTTACTGGAATTGGCCCAGCCTAGCACTTTTGTGAGAATCCCTAAGGAACGCGTCGGCGTGCTGATAGGCCCTAAAGGAGAGACTAAAAGGGCTATTGAAAAAACGCTTTCAGTTGAACTTCAAATAGAAAGCGACACCGGCGGCGTAACAATAACGCTGGCTGAAAACGCCGAAGATCCATCTGTCCTTCTGAGAGCCAAAGATGTCGTAACCGCCATAGGTAGAGGCTTCTCACCAGAACACGCCTTCAAACTAATTCAAGACGAAGAAGCCGTCCTAGACATTATAGATTTACGAATAATCTTCGGAAGATCAGAATCAGACATAAGACGTGTAAAAGGTCGAATAATTGGCATGGACGGCAAAACAAGAAGAATAATAGAAGAGTTAACGGATACAAACATAGCTGTTTACGGACACACCGTAAGCATCATCGGAAAAATCGAAAATGCCCAAGTGGCTAGAGAAGCCATCCAAATGCTGATTGAAGGACGACAGCACGCAACAGTCTACAAATTCCTCCACAGAAAACGCAGAGAACTTAAAAAAGGAATGCTGGAACTCTGGGAGAAACCAGAATAAATTCGGAGAGAGTATACAACATGGCGCCTATTTCCTTTTAGTTTCCATAAAACTTAAATTAACTTTTAACTTAAAAAACAAACAATTCCGTCGAAGAGGAAGGAAAATGTATAAAGATTGTTATAGGCAAATGGCTTTAATTTTGATGCTGGCAGTTTTGCTCTTAAGCTTAACTCCGATTTCAACTCAAGCCGAGGAAGAAACCGTTGAAATACGGGGGCCGAGAGTCAATCATCTTCAATTAATAATTTATCAAGGGTATGACCAAGAGTATCAAGCGTTTAAACAAGGTCAGATCGATGTTATGGATTGGCCTTTGACCTATGAAAGTTGGCAAGAATTGAAAAATGATCCCAACTTTGTTATAGAACCGTTAACTATGTGGGACAGCTACCCCCTCGACTTAAACTGTCTGAGATGGCCGACCAGTGATTACCGCTTTAGGAAAGCCATAGCCTACCTTGTTCCATACGAAGACTTTTACACGAATGTGTTGCGTGCTTTTGCTGGCGAGTTGATGGACAGCATGGTATGGTCCGAGCCAGAATGGTCTGACTGGTATAATCCAGATGCTCCGAAATACTGGTATAATCCAGATGCTGCTGTTCAAATACTTAAGGATGCTGGCTACGACAATTGGGATCCTTCTGACGATTGGTTAGAGTGGAAAGCTCCAAATGGGACCATCTTCGATTTGCCGGAGCTAAAATATTATGCGAGAGAGGATGACCCACTTAGGGCGGCTTTGGGGATGATGCATGCAGCTGAATTAGAAAAAGTAGGAATTCCCGTACACATGTTTGTGGTTGACAAGGAAGTATGCTGGGATCACGCTTATTGCATGCCCTATGATTACCACATATACACAGAGGGGTTGGGACCCTACAACAACCTACTGTTCTTCTATGACTACTGGCACAGCCAATTTGCAGATCCCAACATAGACTGGGCTTGGAACAACGTATTCTTCATGAATGAAACATACGATTACTGGATTACACAATTTAAGTACGCACCAGACATCGAAACGGCAAAATACGCATTTAAACAAGCCCTAGCAATAATGATGGACCAAGTGCCCCTAATCCCAGTGTACCACTCAGCTGGAGCAACAGCCTACAGAGCCAAATATGGACACTGGTCAGGCGAAGAAGCTTACTGGGACATGCCGTGGAAAGGCTTCCCCAATGTGAAATTTGCCGTCGTCACGGCAGGCGTCTCTGATTGGTGGACCTTCTTGAACGCACATCCAGATGACGTTTTAAGGGGCGGTGTTTTAAGATTTGGAATGCTTTCGGAACTTGACCACGTAAACCCGGTGACGCAATACTCTACATGGGACATGTTCCTTGCAAGCGCGCTCTATGGCACATTAGTTTTAAGAGATCCATTCACGGGAGAACACATTCCATACTTTGCAAAAGACTGGACTATAGAAAAATGGGACAATGAGGGAAAAAACGCGACAAAAATAACATTCCATCTCTTTGAAAACCTCACATGGTCCGATGGCATACCGTTAACTTCGGAAGATGTGGCGTTTACCATGAAATACATGTATGACGCTGCGGGAAGCACATTTTATCCATACGTTGAAATGATTGATGACATAGATACAGACACACCACACATAGAGACCCCAGACCCACATACCGTAATCATCTACTTTAGCGTCGAATCCATATGGTTCCTCGACATGGTCGGATTCGTCCCAATAATACCAAAACATGTGTGGGAAAACATACCACCAGAACAAGTTGAAGAACAAGGAGAATATGTAACAACGGGCAATCTCACATGCTCGGGACCCTACGTAATCGCAGGACACCAACCAAACGAGTGGTGGCTTCTAAGAGCAAACCCATACTTCTTCAGATACGTTCCAAGCGAAGAAGTTGTGACGCCTGCGCAAAAACCAGACATCACGCCCTACGTAGTTGCGGCGGTAATAGTCGTTGTAATCGTGGTAGCCACTGCAGTTCTAATCCTTAGAAAGAGAAGCAAAGTGACTTAACACCCCATTTATTTTTTATTTCATCCATGCTTTTTCATTGAACTAAAGTTTAATAAAAACCGCGATTAAAAATTACAATTATAGAAATTCATTGGAGGCAAGAAATGGGGCTTCGGACATACATCGCTAAAAAGGCCATTTACTCCATCATCTTAATTTTTGTGGTAATCACCATCAACTTCTTCATATTTATGGTTAGAAACCCCGTACAAATTTTGGCTGGCGGGAAAAAACTGCGGCAAGAACAGATTCAAGAGTTATACGAACGCTTCGGACTGCTCGACCCCCTTCATGTTAGATACTTAAAGTACATTCAAAACCTCCTAACTTTTCAATTTGGCTACTCCTACCGCACAGGGCAAGCCGTATCCCTTGAAATTTCTTCACGTCTCCAGAACACTCTTACATTGTGCATCACTGCAGAAATATTAGCAGTCATAGTTGGACTAGCCCTCGGAGTAATAGCAGCCAGTAAAAGAGGAGGAATCATAGACACATTGATCTCCGGCCTTGCAGTAGTCACACAGGGATTACCTGTATTTTGGGTAGGAATGCTTTTGCTTCTAATCTTTTCATATACTTTACACTGGTTTCCTCCCGGTTTTTCGTTTCCACCAGAGTGGGCTATTTATGGAAAACCCGAAAATTTTTTAGTGGAACTTGCAGTTCGCCTTCACCATTTATTCTTGCCCGCCTTAGCACTGGTATTACTAAGCGGAGGAGGATACGTTCTTTTAACAAGGGCCTCAATGCTGGAAGTTTTAAGCGAGGATTATTTGGTCACTTTAAAAGCGAAAGGAATCAGTGACACAAAAATACTCTTTAAACACGCATTGAAAAATGCTTCATTACCAATAATAACGCAGGTTGGAATAGCCTTCGGCCTCACCTTATCTGGGGCTATGCTAACAGAAACGGTTTTCCAATATCCAGGATTAGGAATGTGGATCTGGCAGTCCATTGAAAGCTGGGATTATCCAGCGCTCCAAACAATATTTTACCTTGTAAGTCTATGCGTGATCGCTGCTAACTTCATAGTCGACATCGTTTACGGAGTTATCGACCCGCGAATAAGATACGGGTGAAATTTGATGCCAAAACTTCACAAGACAAAATTGGCGCTGCGCCTGAAAGGATTCATTAACGTATTAAAAATTATCATGCAGAACAAAAGAGGGGTTTTAGGTATAGCTATACTAACTTTGTTTGTTTTTATAGCTCTAGCGGCGCCTATAATTGCCCCCTATGACCCCATAGAAATACCAAAAGAAATCATTGCCAGTCCTCTCGCCAAGCCTTCTTGGATAAGATACATACCAGGTTACGGAAGCGTCAGCGAAAACCTAAACCCCATTGAAGATCCGGGGTTTTCTACGAGCACATCACTACAACAATGGAGGTTTATTACAAACGCAACAATTCAATGCATTTCCCTGAAATACTTATATAACGAGGGAAGTCCACAAAGCGGCCCAGGCTGCATAGCTATAAACTTAAACCGCTCTGAAACTCCACTGATAGGGGGAATAAAGGCCGTTTTATCTAAAGAGTTTGTTTATCCCTACGGAAACCCGCCGGTTAAATGGACTGGAACAATTTCTCTTAAAGTTGATGCTCCTGAAAACACTACTGTAACGATGTATAACCTCAACATTACAGTTTTCATTGAACAACATGATGGAAGCAAAACAGTTTTGTGGTCTCCACAAGAAGGCCTTAGAAGGCAGGGGGGAATCTATGAAATCGGAACATGGATTAAACCAAGCATAACTGGACTTAAGCCATATCCTAAACTCATAGATTCTGACATCTTAGATCCAGACAGAAAAGTATTCTCAAAACAAACAAACTATACCTTCGGCGTTGAAATCCTTTTCAGTAAAGAACTGATGAACGTTACAGTTTACATAGATGACCTTAACCTAAAATTATTTGGGGAAGCCTTCGGTTTACTTGGAACCGACAGGTTCGGACGAGACATATTCTCTCAACTAATCTATGGAACAAGAATATCCCTTCTGGTCGGATTTCTCGGAGCGCTCTTCTCCACAGGCATAGGGCTGATTATAGGGTTGCTCTCTGGATATTTCGGGGGGTTCGTAGACGAGGTCTTAATGAGAATAACAGACGCATTTTTGGTAATACCTGAACTCCCATTACTTTTAGTGTTGGTAGCCGTTCTCGGTCCGTCGTTATGGATTATAATTATAGCGATATCCCTCCTCGGGTGGATGAGTTTTGCCAGAATAGTCAGATCCCAAATTCTCAGTCTCAAAGAAAGACCTTTCGTTGAAGCATCAAAAATTCTAGGAGGAGACAACCTTTACATAATTTTTAAAGTCTTAACTCCAAACGTTATGAATCTGGTTTATGTCACGCTGGCGACTTCAGCCCCTGCAGCCATTTATTCAGAGGCATATCTTAGCTTCCTCGGGCTATACCCAACAGAAGTGATGACGTGGGGAAGGATGCTTCACGATGCTTTGCTGGCTCCCGGAGGTGTTCAAAAATGGTGGTGGGTCCTCCCGCCTGGCTTATGTATAGCAGCAATTTCAATATCATTCATCTTCATTGGATACGCTCTAGACGAAATATTCAACCCAAAACTTAGGGAGAGGTATTAAAACGTCCCTCTTAAACGTCGAAAACCTAAAGGTATATTACTCCACAAGAAGAGGCCAAGTAAAAGCTGTAGATGGTGTTAGTTTTGAAATTAAACGAGGACAAGCCTTAGGATTAGCTGGAGAATCTGGCTGCGGTAAAACTACAGTAGCCTTATCAATAATGAAAATTCTGCCTTCAAGTGGCAGAATAGTTGATGGTAAAATCCTTTTAAACGGTGTTGACATCGTCAAAATTCCTGAAAAACAAATGAAACAAATTCGGTGGAAAAAAATAGCATTAGTTTTTCAAGGAGCCATGAATGCACTTGATCCACTTTATAGACTCGGGGATCAGATTGTGGAAGCTATTCTGGCGCATGAGCCAAAACTTGACAAAAAGGAAGCTTTACACAGGGCAGAAGAGTTATTAGAACTGGTTGGAATGGAAAGGGGGAGGGTTAAAAGTTATCCCCACGAGTTAAGCGGTGGCATGAGACAACGTGGACTTATAGCAATGGCATTGGCATGTAACCCAGAACTTTTAATAGCTGACGAACCCGGAACAGCCCTCGATGTAATTGTTCAAGCTCAAGTGCTCAGCGTCATGGAAGAGCTGAGGAAGAAACTTAACCTATCCGTGATGCTTATAACACACGATCTATCTATAATAGCCGACACTTGCGATAAAGCCGCCATAATGTATGCCGGCAAGATAGTTGAGTATGCAGATGTTATAGACTTATTTGAAGAACCTCTTCATCCTTACACTAAAGGCTTAATTCATGCGTTCCCAAACATAAAATCTGCTAAAACAAGAATCAGCGCAGTTCCAGGTTCTCCGCCAAACCTCTTAAATCCCCCAAAAGGTTGCAGATTTCATCCAAGATGCATGTATGCAAAAAGCCTTTGCCGTGAACAAGAACCGCCATTAAGGAAGATAAAGGGAGAAGATCACTTTGTGGCATGCCATTTATATGAAAATCTTTAACCGGAGAGAACAAAATGTCTCAAGATAAAGTAATAGAAGTGACAGATTTAAGGAAATGGTTCCATGTTAGAAAGGGCTTTCTGAAAACCTTACTTTCGAAAAAAGAGTCATTTGTTAAAGCCGTAGATGGTATAAACTTTAATGTTAAAAAGAAGGAAATTTTTGGTCTTGTTGGAGAAAGCGGAAGCGGAAAGACAACCACCGGAAGATTAGCTGTCAAAATGATCGAACCGACAAGCGGAAAAATTTTCTTTAAAGGCCGAGATATAACGAATCTTTCCGGAAACCAGATGAAACAAATTCGACGAAAATTGCAGATGGTTTTCCAAGATCCCTACGAATCCCTAAATCCGAGAAAAACAGTGATGGATATTGTTGCAGAGGGGCTGCGCATCCAAAAAATTGTAGGCAGCGAAAAAGAAGTTGAAGAAAGAGTAATAAAAGCCTTAGAGGATGTTAAGCTTGTCCCTCCGGAAGAATTTTTGTTCAGGTATCCCCATGAACTCAGTGGAGGACAGAGACAGAGGGTTGCCATAGCGAGAACATTCGTGGTTAATCCAGAATTTGTGGTTTTAGACGAGCCTGTTTCAATGCTTGACGTGTCAATAAGAGCAGAAATACTCAATCTTATTGTGGAGTTAATAGAAAAATTCAATGTTTCAATCTTATTTATTACACATGACCTGGCTATAGCTCGCCACATGTGTAACAGAATTGCAGTAATGTATCTTGGTAAAATAATGGAGATGGGAAGCGCTGAGGACATCGTTTATGAGTCCATGCATCCATACACCACCGCACTTATATCTGCTGTGCCGGTGCCTGATCCAAAATCGCGGCGCACAAAGTTAACAATTAAAGGGGAAATTCCAAGCCCGATAGATCCACCCCCCGGTTGTAGATTTTGCACACGATGTCCGGTTGTGGAAGAAATTTGTAAAAAAGAGGAGCCAAAACTTATTAACGTTGGAAAAGAACATTACGTAGCTTGTCATAAAATAAAATAACATTTCGTCTTTTACACTAAACTTTATATTTCCAAAGAATCTTATAGCAAATTTTACGCACTCCAATAACAGAAGGAATGAAGATGTTAAAGTTCCTTACTTCAGACCAAATCGAGAAAATACATTCTTCAAGCCTGAAAATCTTAGAAGAAGTAGGTGTTCTGATCCATGATGACGATTTTTTAAAATTTTTGAACGATAACGGAATAAACGTTGACTTTAATACTAAGAGAGCTAAAATTCCGGCTAGTCTGGCTAAAGAGTGCATAAAAAAGGCGCCTAAACAGGTAACGTTGTATGCTAGAGAGCCAAAATATAATATCACACTTGGAGACGGGAAAATTTACACTCATCCAGTGGGCGGAGCAGCCAATGTGATTGACCTCGATTCGGGTAAAATGCGGCCCTCCACTAGGGAAGATGTGGAAAAACTAACGAGAATTGTGGATTTTCTCCCAAATATCCACAGCCAAACAATGATCGTTTATCCAACGGATGTACCAGAACATTTAAGGGACATCTATGCCGTGGAGGCAATTATCAGAAACACCGGTAAAAATTTTGATGCCACTCCATATAACGACACCAACTACCAATACATAATTAGAATGCTTGAAACGGTTGTGGGACACGAGGAACTGATGAAACGCCCAATAGCAACCACGAGTATTTCACCAACAAGTCCCCTCCAATTTTCGAAGGATGTCACAAAAATAATGGTTAGAGCAGCAAACCATAACATCCCCATTGCAGTATTGCCCTGCCCCCTCTCCGGAGCAACCAGCCCGGTTACATTGGCCGGAACAATACTCCAACAAAATGTTGAGATGCTAGCCGGAATAGTGATGGTACAGCTTCTTAACCCCGGCAACCCCGTGGAATACTCTCCGAGATGCATACCGTTCAGCATGTCCACGGGCCAAGCATGTGATGGAATTGAAGCGGCATTAATGTCTGTTGGATGCGTGCAACTCGCCAAATTTTACGGGCTTCCCTGCGACGTGTATGGTCTTGACACAGACTCAAAAGTGCTAGACGAACAAGCTGCCTTTGAAAGAGCTTTTAACGGCATTTTGCCCGCATTAGCCGGTGCCGATGCATTATCCGGCGCCGGATGCATCGAAAGCGGTATCACGGTAAGCTATGAACAATTGGTTATTGATGATGAAATATTTGGGATGATATTTAGGGCGGTTAGAGGCATAGCGTTTGATGAAGAAAAACTTGCAGTAGATGTCATAACGAAAGTTGTGAATGAATCGTCGAATTTTCTCCAACAGAGACATACTCTAAAGCATTATCGTGAGGAATATTTTATCCCAAAACTTGTAGATAGATCTTCAAGGTCTCAATGGGAGAAAATGGGCTGTAAAAGCATAGTTGAAGTTGCACGAGAAAAGGCTAAAAAGATTTTAGCGGAACATGAGCCTCCCCAATTAGATAAGGACTTATGCAAGCGGCTTGAAGAAATACTAAAAGCAGCGGTTAAAGACTTGAAAAGTTGAATGAAATTCAAGGAATTTTCCAGGAACAGAACGCTTAACTAATTAGACTTTTATGACGGAGAACTTTCCCTGGAAAACAATTTTTGTGTTTTCCTTTTTCAACCACGATCTCACCGTTCACAATTACATATTCTATGCCCTCCGGATATTTGTGCGGATAATTTTCTAGTGGAAATTTGTAGGGAAACCGGTTTGTTGCCCTATCTTTAATTGTGTCAGCATTAAAAATAACGATGTCAGCCCACATACCCTCTCTAAGTAGGCCGCGGTCCCTTAACCCCAATTTTTGAGCTGGAAATGACGTCATTTTCCTAATCGCCTCTTGAAGCGGCAAAACTTTTTCCTCTCTAACGAATCGCTGTAAAATATAGGGATACTCGCCAAAACTGCACGGCGAATATCCCGTAATCCTTCTTAAAATTCCCCGATTAGAGGATGCAACACCATCGCTGCAAAACATCATCAGCGGATGTTTCATCAATGTGCGTATATCATCTTCTTCCATGTAATTAAAAAGAGCGCTTACGTCGCCTCTCTCTTCCACTATTAAATCAAGAAAAACATCAAATGGGTCTTTACTTCTAACTTTTGCGATTTCTTCTATACTTTTCCCAATTAAGTCCTTATTTTTTCTGCAATGGAATAGGAAGATTCTATCCCAGCGGCCATGTTTTACAAGTCCTACATACCCCGGACCGGGATGTTTATCCTCAATTATTTCTCTTTTGATCCTTTCACGAATTTGTGGATTCTTCAATCTTTTAACAATTTTTTCGCTTCCGCCCACCTGCGCCCACTGGGGTAGCACCTGGCTTAATTTTGCATTAAAGTCTGTGTGTGCATCATTATCAAATGTTACTTCAACCCCCCGCGCCCTCGCTTCTTCGTAAATTTTAAACATTTCCATTAGCTTCCCTTGACCGCCATATTTTGGACAGTTATGCGATACTTGAACTGGCACATGTGATTTCTCGCCTATCTCTATTGCCTCTTTCAATGCATCCACGATGGTTTCCCTTTCACCACGTATATGTGATGTATAAATGCCTCCGTATTCAGCCACCACCTTGCAAAGTTCAATTAATTCTTGAGTCTTGGCAAAACATCCTGGAAGGTAAACCAGTCCACTTGATAAACCAAATGCACCTGCTTCCATGGCTTCTGCAACCAAACTTTTCATGTCATCTAGTTCCTTCCGAGTAGGTTCTCTGTCATCAACCCCGATGACTGCTGTCCTAACTGTACCATGCCCAACAAAAGACGCCACATTAACCGATATTTTGCGCTCCTCCAGTCGATTTAGGTACTCGTCAAACGTGGTCCAATCCCATGCGACGTAATTGGCCCCAGAACCCCACTCATCTTTAAGCAAGCTCAGATTCTCTCTTCTTACCGGTGCGGCGCTCATGCCGCAATTTCCAACAACTTCTGTGGTGACACCTTGTCTAACTTTGCTATCTGCGCTCGGGTTAATCAAAAGGGTAAGATCAGAGTGGGAGTGAATATCTATGAAGCCCGGTGAAACTATAAGCCCCTTCGCGTCTATAATTCTCTCCGCTTTAGCGTTAATCCGCCTGCTAATTTCGACTATTTTCCCATTTGATATTCCTAAATCCGCATTAAACCAAGGGTTACCGGCACCATCAATTAGAAGACCATTTTTAATAAGCAGATCAAACATCATGAAGCCACCATGCGCTATCTGTCTCATGTGTTTTTAAGTCTTAAATATTTCTTATATTATGCACGTTATTCAAGGGATGAAACATGGTCAATTTTAAAAAAGTTAGCAAATATATAGATGGCCATATTAAAGAACACATCAGAAGGCTACAAGAGTTTTTACGTCAGCCGAGCGTCTCCGCTGAAAACTATGGTGTGGTAGAGTGCGCTGAACTTTTAAAAGGTTACCTTGATGAACTTGGATGCAAAAACACGAGACTCATTAAAACTAGAAGCTTTCCTGTAGTTTATGGCGAATATGATGCAAATGCAGAAAAAACCTTGCTTGTCTACATGATGTATGACACGCAACCATTTACAGGCGAGAAATGGTCAAGCCCCCCATTGGAAGCAAGATTAGTCGACATTGAACCCTTCGGGAAATGCGTCGTTGCACGTGGAGCCATAAACTCTAAAGGACCCCTAATAGCATTTCTAAACGCCCTTCAATCAATTTTGGCTGTTGGAGAAGAGATTCCCGTAAACCTCAAGTTTGTAGCACAGGGAGATGAAGAATTAGGAAGCACCGCATTTGCAGAGTTTGTAAAAGAGCATAAGGAAATGTTAAAGGCCGATGCGCTTTTCGGGCCGGACGCATGTCAAGATGAAAAAGGAAAAGTGATCATGGCACTAGGCTACAAGGGCATAGAATACGTTGAACTTGAATGCAGCGGTAAACTTTGGGGAAGAGGACCCAAGGAATTTGATATTCATAGCAGCGATAAATCTTGGGTTGATAGCCCAGTATGGCGGATGATTCACGCCTTAGCCACCATGACATCGGAAGACGGAAACAAAATCCTAATTGAAGACTGGTACGAAAATGTAAAACCACCAACAAAAGAAGACCTCGAATTAATCGATAAACTCGCAGAAACATTCGATGAAGAAGCAATAAAACATGAAATAAAAGTTGACAGATTCATAAACGATTTACACGGCAAAGAGCTTCTCCTGCAATACCTTTACTCTACAACACTAAACATCGATGGGATATATGCAGGATACGTTGGACCAGGCTCAAAAACAGTGCTTCCACATAAAATCATAGTGAAAATGGATGCCAGGCTAGTTCCAGACCAGAAATCAGAAGAAATTGTAAGAAAAATTCGAAGACACCTTGACAAGCACGGATATACGGACATAACTGTTAGATCTTTAGACCCATATGAATGGGCCAAAACAAGCGTCAAAGAACCAATCGTGCAAGCCACAATCCAAGCATATCAAAAAATGGGGTATGAACCCGAAATCTGGCCGATGACCGCTTCAAGTGTTCCATATTACCTCTTTAACCGTGGACCATTATATCTACCATTCATAGACGCGGGACTCGGACACGGTGGAAGAGCACATTCACCAGATGAATACTTCGTCATTGAAGGAAACCAAAAAGTCCAAGGCCTAGCCGGCTGCGAAAAATCCTACGTGGTTATACTTGACACCTATGCCAAATATCAAGGGAAGTGAATGGGAACCGCATGAATAAAAGGTTATTTAGATAAATATAGCGAGGAAACGCTCTGTAACGCGATGAATAAAAAGGAAAAATGCTGGGCAAAACAATGAAAATCCAAGAAACCTAGGTAATATCAGAATTTCATAAGGACTTAGCGGAGGGATGGTTCGGAAAATTCACACTATTGCATGTTCGAATTTACCCCGTTAAAACATGCCGTTAGGGGGTCTCTTATGCGTTGTTCGGGTTGTGGGGAATGCTGCCATGAAACTGAGATGGAGCTTTCAAATCATGATGTGAAGAGGTTGGCGAGTGCTGGCTATCGTCCAGAAGATTTTATAGTTGTTTGTGATGGGGTGCCACGTCTTAAGAATGTTAATGGTTGGTGCTATTTTTATAGTCTCGCCGATAAGAGGTGTCGGGTTTATAAGATAAGGCCTTTGGGGTGTCGCCTTTACCCGGTTGTTTATGTGGATGGCAAAGGCGTAGTGTTGGATGATTTGTGCCCCATGAGGCACACGGTTTCCGATGTAGAGTTTAAGCGTAAGGCAAAAATTCTCATGCGGCTTTTGGAAGAAATTTATGGTGGACGCTTGTTCCGATGCTAGTAACCTTAGAACTTATTTGAAGTTCCATCCGAACAGTGCCAGGTCAAAGTCTGTTATTAGGCCTACAAGTTTGTTTTTGGTGTTTACAACTGGGATTCTTCTAAGATGCTTATTCTTCATCGTTTTGACAACATCAAGAACAGTGTCGTTGCGTTTGCATGTTACAAGGTCTTTTGTCATTATGTCTTCAACTTTTAGCTTTCTTACATCGGCTTGTGAATAAACGGCCTTTGTGATTATGTCTCTGAAGGTTAGTAAGCCACGTAAAATTCCTTTTGAGTCTATAACCGGTAGACATTCCACATCACTGTCAATCATCCTTTTCACGGCTTCTTCCACTGTGCTGCCCACCGAAACCGTGATTAAGTTTCTTGTCATAATTCTGCTGACTTTCACTTTAAGTGTGGCTAAATCTTTCATTAACAATCTGAACCCATTTAGAAGGACAAAGGGTGCTTAAAAACTTATTCATGCCACTGAAGGCTAAAAGCAAATTTCTCGTTCCGTCTTTCAAACGTCAATTTTAGCGGTCTGAAAATTGTTAAATTGGATACCCCCTCTAGTTTTTCGGCGGAACACTTGCCAAGTATTTTTCGAACTGTTCCACGTATTTGTATCCGCTGTCTGGGAAAATTAGAACGTATACGCCTTTTTCCCCGGCGGTTTTTTGAAAGGCGTGGGCAACAGCTCCGGAGCTTAACCCTATTATGAGACCCTCTTTTCGCGCTAATTCTATTGCGGCTTCTATGGCTTCTGTCTGTTTCACGTCTACTATTTCGTCGAAAGTTGCGTTATGAAACCATTTCATGCCGGTTTCTATTCGCCTTATGCCCGGGATAACCTCGTTTTGGGCTGGTTGGACGCCCACAATTTTTACGCTGTCTCCGTATTTGGTTTTGAAGTAGTGGGATATGGCGCTCATGTGTCCTGATGTTCCAAGTCCTCCGATTATGCATGTGGGCTTTAAGCCTCGACTGTTTAGCTGTTCATCTATTTCTCTGGCTGTGTATTTTAGGTGGACTTTGAAGTTGGCGTCGTTTTCGAACTGGTTTAAGTGGGCGGCCTTATCGGTTTTTGCCTCCTTTTCTACTTGGCTTATTGCCTCGACGGTTAGGCCTACCGGAAGCCTTACAACTTCTGCTCCTAGAACTTTTAGGTAAGTGTCGCTTGCCCTCTGTATGGTTTTTGGTATGTAAAGCCTTGTCTTCACGCCGAGGATGTTGGCTATGGAGGTTAGGGCTATTCCAGTGTTTGTGGATGTTGCCTCATACAAAGCTGTTTTAAGTTTTCCGTTTTCCACCGCCTCTTTAATCATGGCCCAGCCTATTCTGTCTTTTACGCTGTTACTGAAGGGATTGTAGCATTCAAGCTTAGCCCAAACACTCCGGGAAGCGGAAGAAAGGGAATTTAACTTTACGAGCGGGGTCGGCCAACCCTCGTAAAGCAGTTCTAAAGTGCTATTGTAAACTTTTAGCACCCTGCGGCTTTGCCTCCTTTTGGTCATCAACTTTTTCAGTGGAACGTTAATTTTGACTGGTTCTGATAGAAGAGTGAAACTTTTTGGTGGAAGTTTTGGCCCCTTAATCCCAGCCTTAATAATTCTCTCCTTAGAAAAGTTTTCCATGTTTGATGCTTTGATTTCCACTTCCTTCAAGTTCACTCTAAAGGTGGGTGCTTTCTCTACCGAAAGTAGGTCGAGTGCTTGAAAGGCTTCATAGCCATGTATTAAAACGCCTGTTCTTTTATCCATTATTAGGGGGACATCGACGACTTCTGTTTTAAGGAATCTAGTATATGTTGGTAGAACATCTGCGAGTTCAACATTCATGGCGGCTTTTATGCGCTTTATGGGTGTAAGTGTGAGTTCGCTTTTCAGCACTTCTAAGGGGACGTCAACCCTTTTTTCAATTGACGATATATGCGATAGGGTTTCGCTGTTCTTTATCATGTGGCATGTTGTTTTAGGTGGAAAACGCTTCCTAGATAGGGCTGCTTCTATTACGTCCCTCTTCGTTAGGTTGTAATCATTTCTCCATGTTTGAACCACTATGTTTGGAGAGCTATAATCCACGTAAATCACCGGGATTCTTTTGCATCCAAGGCTTTTGAGGGCATTGAAGCGGTGTTCTCCATCCAGTATCGTGTTTGTTTTTTCGTCGACAACTATTGGGTGCTTTAGGATTTTATCTGCGGCTATTTGTCGTATTAGTTCTTTTAAGTGTTCTGGGTCTGTTTCTTCGTGCTCGTTGAGTTCTTCTAGTTTGATTAGGTGAATTTCAGCCATTTTAACACCGTTAAAACTTATTTAACGCCGTTAAAAATATATAAACCTACCGCCAAAAATAACTAGGGAAAAACCTTGAAACCACCATGCGTAATTGTAGTAAAATATCTCCTCCCAGCAATAAGAGTGCTGGTAACCAAAGAGCTTATAGAAAAACATAACATGCGGAAAATTGAGGCTTCTGAAAAAATGGAGCTAACCCCAGCCGCCATAACCCAATATTTCAAAGGTGAAAGAGGAGCAACACTCGCAAACGAAATAGCCCAATCCGAAGACGTCATGAAAATGATATCAAAGCTTGCTGAAACCCTCGCCAAAGAAGGCGCAACACCAGAAAGCATCATAGAAAGGCTTTGCGAAATATGCGCCACCATAAGGTATGAAAAGGTTATCTGCAAACTTCATCAAGAAGACCTGCCAACCCTCAAGGAGTGCAAGTGCGCCACATGCCATCCTTTATCAAAAACTTAAAACTGGAAAGGAAAGTTTGAGGTTTAAGTTAGTTTCACCGCTTTACCATCACTATAGCCTTCATTTGTCTTCGCTTTTCCTCAACCTTAACGATTTTTATCCTCATTTTGCTTAAAAGTTCATTAGCCACTTTCCTAGCCTCTTCTCTTGTCTGATATGTTCCGCTAAGCTCAATCCATGGCATTGTTTCATCAATCTTTACCCATATAGCATACAACACTTTTCACCAGTGTACTGTAAATTTGGAGACTGGCTAATTAAAACAGTTATGAATTTTAGATATGGATTTTGGATTTGCCGGAAAAATAATTAAGGGAGTTGCTCACCAATTGTAAGAGGTTTGGGAGCGATATAAAAGGTGGAGTTTGAGGGCACGCTGGAAAAAGCTGCTTTGAAGGAGTGCCTATGGATGGAGAAAAACGGGGAAAGCCAAGAAGGCGAAAATGATGAAGCTAGCCAACGGCACGCCAAAAGAAAGAAACAGGAACCATCAAATGCCCAGCCGTGCCCATGAAAAATTCTATGTAAAAAAGTATTTTCACCCACAGCCTCCCTTGCCTTGTTCCACAGTTTTCTACCAAAGGTCCGGCGAGACTTTGGAGGAGGTTAATTTATGGCTTTGATTAAACCGCGATTCGCTGAAACCTTGAAGCAGTCAGTGATGGCTTATGCCTTTAACATTTTCGGGATAGCTGCGGGAACAATAATAGCCTATAACTCCGGTCTTTTTGCAAAAGCACCATGGGCAGTTGTAATTTATCCACCGATCCTCAGTGCCCGTGGGGTTATAGGCGGCTTATTTTGTGGACGTTTAAGCACCGCCTTGCACCTTGGAACAGTTCAACCTCGCCTTTTTGGAAACACCAAAAGCTTCTATTTGCTCTTCCAAGCAATCGTGATTATGACTTTTGAAGCAAGCCTCATGATGAGCCTAATTGCAGCCTTTATTGGGGGCTTTGGAGAGTTTTTGGGTTTGATAAATGTTTTTATGGCTACAATGGCTTTGGCATTGGTTGTTATTTCCCCGCTGACGTTGACAGTTTCTTTCATCTCCTTCAAGCATGGGCTTGACCCAGACATAATCTTATACCCGATAGAGTCCACGGTAGCAGATCTCCTAATAACCTCAATTTATGTCATGGTGCTTGGTCTCTTCCTTGCCAACAGCCTTCTTTGGGGCTACATTTTCACTTTTATAAGTTTGGCACTGATGTTAACCTCTATATTCTTTTTGGTTAAAAATGCAAAAGAGCCAGAGTTCATCAGAACATTAAAAGAGTCTCTATTAACGCTTGTCTTAGTCTCTTTCATTGTTAACGTTGCCGGAGCCACGCTGGGCAGAGTGGAAGAACTCATACGTGGGAAAGAGCTTAGCCAAGTTTATGTTGTTTATCCAGCTTTAATTGACACTATAGGTGATGTGGGCGCTGTTGTAGGCTCAACAGCCACAACAAAACTTGCCCTTGGAACTCTTAAGGCGTCACTTTCTTCTCTGAAAAGCCATTGGATGGAGATTTCAGGCGCGTGGGCAGCGTCGCTAATAATGTATTTTGCTTACTCTATTCTAGGCTTGTTAATAACTGGAACATTTGCCCCAATAAGCCTTGTAGCTTTTACGTTTTTCCTTTTCACAGTCAACATTTTCGCTGCTTCTTTAATAATCTTGGTTTCCTATTCCGTTGCCATCCTAACTTACCAGAGGGGTTTAGACCCGGACAATTTTGAAATTCCAATAGAGAGTTCCCTTGCCGACAGCATAACAACAATTTCGCTTCTCGTGGCGCTTGTCTTATGGGCTGGCATACTAGCTTGAACCGTTTCGAAAGCCAGTCCTTGGGATAAGGGTTAAAATATCCCCTACTGCTAAAATATCTGGTTGGAGAGCCCAAAACGCTATGCCTCAATTTGAAAAAATCGAGTATAAACCAGTAACAGTGAGGGAAGTTCTCCGCGAAATGAAAAACCTCTCCGAACTAATGATAGACTTGGCTTATTCAGCAGCCCTCTTTAACGACAAAGACTTGGCTGAAGACGTTTTGGAACTGGAAAAACGCATAGACACACTGGCTTACCACTTGGAAATGGCCACCATGGTGGCTGCAAGAGACGCAAAAGACGCAGAAGTACTTGTCGGAGTTTCGAAAGTAGCCGCTGCCGCGGACAAAATTTCAGACGCTGCCGCAGACATAGCAGCAATAGTAACTCAAAATATAGGCGTTCACCCTATCGTAAGCGAAATATTCGAAAGGGTTGAAGAACGTCTGGCAAAAGCCAAGGTAAACGAAAAATCGGTTCTTGTTGGGAAGGAGATAGGCGAGCTTGAACTAGCCCCGAGAATGGGCATAGACATAATCGCCATATTCAGAGAAAACGACTGGGTAATAAACCCGAAAGGAAAAGAGAAGGTTAAGGCTGGCGACATTCTCATTGCCCGCGGCACCCATGAAGGATTAAGAGAGCTAAAGGAACTCTGCGAGGGAAAACTTGACAAACTGGAGGACTAGTTGTGGCGGGAAAAAGCCAGAAAAAATTTGAAGAAATCGTCGAACGCTTCGTAGAGCTTAAAGACACATCAGAACTAATGATTGACCTTGCTTATTCATCGCTGCTCCTAAATAGCAAAGAGCTAGCCGAAGAAGTCCAAAAACTCGAAGAATACATGGATAAGCTGCACACAGAATTTGAACTACTAGTCCTATCAAGCAAATTCAAAAGGGAAGAGGCTAAAGGCTTTTTAGGGCTGATAAGGCTTGGCGTTGTAACAGAGAAAATTGCCGACGCTGCCGCACAAATAGCTGAAGTTGTTTTAAGGGGCATAGAACCCCACCCAGTGTTGGCTCTCGCCATAGAAGAAGCTGAAGAAACAATCACGTACACAAAGGTGACGGAAAAATCGCCCTTGGTAAACAAAACTTTGCGGGAGGCAAAAATCCCCGAGGAGACGGGCATGTGGGTTCTAGCCATAAAAAGAGGGGACAAATGCATACGCCCAAAACCAGACACGCGGATACAAGTTGGCGACATCCTAATTGCTTCAGGCTACGCTGAAGGCGAAAAAGACCTAGAAAAACTTGCATCCCCATAACACTGCGCGAAGATTAGTTAGGATAAGTATTTTGGATTCATCAACACTATAAACTCGGAGTCCAATTCTAATTTAAGGAGGAACAATCCACGAAAAAGAAGAGGGAAGACCCCGAAGAAAATAAAAGCCACACGTGCCCAAACCCCCTCTGTGGGAAAAACTTCACAAACCCGATAAAGGTTGAAAATGTGGGAAGCGGTGCCGTTTATGAGGCATGTCCCTACTGCCTAACGGAGATAACTGTTGAAAAAGAGGTTCTCATATCTGCCTCGGAACCGAAAATTCCAGCAGAAGAAAACAAAGTTGGAGGAAAACCATTAACCGAAGAAAAGCGTGAAATTCAAGCAATTCCAGAGAAAACCGAATGTAAACATTATTTTGGATATTTAAGCAAGCGCTCATCAAAAGAAGGTGTCCCAGAAGAGTGTATTGTATGCGAAAAGATAGTGCAGTGCATGCTTAAAACTATAACAGAGTAGGTTGGTTGCCAATGATACACACACCTTCTTTTAAGCATCCAGCACGCCTCCAAAATGGGTAGGAGACACCATAATTGTCGGCGGTTCTGCAGAAAAAAGCTCCAGGTGTCGTCACTCCCACGGCGCAGATGAAGAGACTGAACGCTGAATCAGTAACAGCCATTGCCACCGGCTTTCTTAAGAGGATAGGGCACAAAGGAGGAATAAAACCTAAGAGGGTCTCTCTAGAAGAGGGAATCTACACGGTTGAAGTGGAGATGAAGAAGCTCACAGCCATAATTCACGTGGACGCTGAAACCCAAGAAATAACAGCGTATGAGATTCAGCCGAAAGGCGAGGAGGGTTCTCTCACATCTTTCTCGCCAAAAATAATACTGTTGGTTTTTGGTATAGCCGCAGCAATAAACGTCGCTTTACACTTCGCATTTAAAATGTTGGGATTATAAAGCATTACGCACTACTTTTTGGTTTTACCCTTTCCCTTCTCCTCTGCCTTCTCTTCTGTTTCAGCAGCTTCTGTAGGCTCCTTAGCCGCCTCTTCCTTTTTCTCTTCCTCTTCGATCTCGCTTGTTATCTCTTCTATAGGCTTTGGTGGTGGTGTCGTGGCCATAGTCCAGCCTATCCAAGCACCAATACCCATTATGGCTATAAAAGCTATGAAAACTGGTATCGCAATGAGCCAAAACTGAACAGCGTTCCTGCTACTTGCCCAGCCTAAATTCACAATCCAGTCTGGATAGAATAGTGTTACCACATAGAATATTGCTATTATGAGGCATATGATGAATATTGCGCCTCCTATTGATTGATCTTTGCTTACCATTTACGTTTCACCACACAAAGCCATGTTTATTGTTTGTTCTCCTTTTAAAGTTTACCATGAAAGCGGGATGCTATGTTGTTCCCATTTCCCATGCAGCCAAATACCTTTTCTGCTCCTCTGTCAACTCGTCTATTTTTACGCCGATTGCCTCAAGCTTCAATTTCGCCACTATTTCGTCTATCTCTCTTGGAACAGGGTACACTTTCGGCGGCATTTTCTCGTTTTTGACCAGGTGTTCGACGCTTAGGGCTTGGTTTGCAAAGGACATGTCCATAACTTCTGACGGGTGTCCCTCGGCAGCCGCCAAGTTTACAAGTCTTCCCTCAGCCAGCAAGTACAGCCTCCTACCATCCTTTAAGGTGTATTCTTCAAGGTTTGGTCTAACGGTTCTTTTTGAGATTGCCAGTTCTTCAAGGCCTTTTAGGCTTATTTCAACGTTGAAGTGGCCGCTGTTGGCGAGGATGGCTCCGTCCCGCATTTTCTCCATATGCTCCTTTTTGATGACGTTTATGTTGCCCGTGGTTGTTAGGAAGATGTCGCCTATTTCGGCTGCATCGCTTATGGGCATTACGCGGAAGCCGTCCATGACTGCTTCTAGAGCCCTTAAAGGATTAACTTCCGTAACTATTACGTTGGCTCCCATTCCTCTCGCCCGCATTGCAACTCCCCTGCCGCACCATCCATAACCGCAGACAACAAAGTTTTTCCCGGCTAGAAGGATGTTTGTGGTTCTTAAAATGCCGTCTATTGTGCTTTGCCCAGTTCCATAACGGTTGTCAAACAAATATTTTGTGTAGGCGTCATTAACGGCTATTATCGCGTATTTTAGGGTTCCAGACCTTTCCATGGCTCTAAGCCTTAAGACGCCCGTTGTTGTCTCCTCGGTGCCTCCCTTAACGCTTGGCAGTACATCTGTTCTTTTGCTGTGAATTGTGCTGACTAGGTCTGCTCCGTCGTCCAACGTTATCAAGGGCTTATAGTCTACGACCCTTTCAATGCACCAGTAGTATTCGTCTTTTGTTTGACCACGCCAAGCGTAAACATGGACGCCTTTCTCTGCCAGCGCAGCCGCCACCTCATCCTGCGTTGAAAGCGGATTGGAGCCGCAAAGGGCTACTTTTGCACCGCCAGCGAGGAAAACGTCAACCAGCACGGCTGTCTCCTTTGTGACGTGGAGGCATGCGCCGAGCACAACATCCTTTAAAGGTTTTTCTTGGCTGAATCTTTTCTTGATTTGGTTTAGAACGGGCATATGTCTTGAAGCCCATTCTATTTGTAGCGCCCCCTTTGGAGCTAGGCTTTCATCTTTAACTTTAAAGCTTGCCATTAAATCGCCTTCCGCTATGCCATTTTCACCCACAATTATTTAATGTTGCGCTTGAAGCTTTTCTAAAAGGCGGTTTTTAGCTTTCTCAACCATTTTCATAATCTTCTCAACATTCAAGGTTGTTGGACGCCTGTTTTCCATAACAATTTTACCATTTATTATGACAGTTTCAACATCCGCCGATTTTGTGGCGTAAACCAGATGGCTAAATTCGTTATATAGTGGGCATAGGTGTGGCTTCTCAAAATTTATGATGACTAAATCCGCCTTTTTCCCAGCCTCTATTGAGCCTATCTCGTTTTCCCAGCATAAAGCCCTAGCGCCATCCAAAGTTGCCATCTTTAGGACTTGCTGCGCAGACGTCACCGTGGGATTTCGACTAACCCCCTTATGGAGCAGGGCTGCCACCTTCATGACCTCAAACATGTCCGCCGCATTGTTAGAGCATGGACTGTCTGTGCCAAGCGAGACTGTTATGCCATGTTCCAACATTCTTGGAACGGGACTTATGCCGGAAGCAAGCTTAAGATTCGAAATTGGGTTATGGGAAACCTTAACGCCTCTGGCTTTCATTAACGCCATATCCCTATCCGTCAGTGCCACACAGTGGGCTGCAACAACACGCTCGTCTAAAACTCCTAAAGAGTCCAAATACTCCACCACACCGCCTTTCATATCAACACTGAAGACTCTCCGAACTTTTTCAGCCTCATCAAATGTTTCAGCCACGTGGATATGCCATATAATTGGCGCCCTTTCAGAGCCATACTTCTTGTCGAATTCGTCACGTAAAGCTTTAAGTTCCTTCATGTATTCTGGGTCGACAGTGTAAGGCGCGTGAGGGTCAACGCTGACGCGGATAAGCCCTCCAGCTTTATTATGCCAGTTTTTGGCTAAATCCTCCAACGCCCTCCTGTCCTCATCTTTCCTCCATGAAAAGCAAACATGTCCAACAACACCCCTAATACCAGCATCCGCAAAGGCTTTCGCCTCATTTCCCTCGGGCATGTAATGATACATTGTGTTAACGGTTGTTGTGCCACCCATTATGGATTCCACGGCTGTTAGCAAACTGCCAACATAGATGTCTTCAGCCGTCATCAACCCTTCTATAGGCCAAATCCACTTTTCAAGCCACTCTTGCAAGGGTAAGTCGTCAGCGTAACCCCTCAAAAGGCTCATGGCTGCATGTTGATGAGTGTTTATAAGCCCCGGAATCACCACCCTTCCTTTGGCGTTTATCTTCTCATAGCCGCTTGCATACTCTCTTAATATTTGCTCGGCCTTTCCAACATCAATTATAGTCTCGTCTTCTATTACTATGGCTCCATCACGGATTATTTCGTTCCCACGCATTGTTACTATGGTTCCGCCATAAAGCAGAAGGTTCAATGTTAACTTCCTCTCCGCTTATTTGACCATGTCACTATTAGGAGGGTTACCCCAGCCGTGAAAAATATTGCCTCAAAAAACTCGTGATGCAGCATGTCGGCAAGGTCAAAAGGTCTCTGCCAAAAAATCATATGATGAATAATTAGCAAGAGCCCGATGACTATTAAAAACGCGCCTATGGTTTCCGTTTTATCCATAACTCTTCACGTGCCAGCCCTGACGCTTTTAGTTGCACTTCCAAAAACTTTTAAGCTTTCTTGTATTCTGCTATCATGTCTCAAAATGTTTTCGCTAAACTTATAATGTGTACAAGCCTCTATTTCTGCTGGACAATTTGAGGGAAGATTTTGCCCACCACCACAAGAAAGTTTCGTGTAATAAAGCCTGAAATCCGCGTTTTGGGAGTTGATGACGGAGTATTTAAACCCCACACAAAAAGTTTAGTGCCCGTTGTAGGCGTTGTTTTCCGCGGCGGATACTGGCTTGATGGGGTCATGCACACAAAGGTTAAGGTTGACGGATTTGAAGCCACAAGAAAAATTTCATCCATGATAAAGAATTCTCCACACTATAAGCAGTTGAGGGTTGTGATGCTTAATGGCGTGACTATTGCTGGCTTTAACGTGGTGGACATAAAAAAGCTCAACGCAAACACGGGACTCCCAGTGATCGCTGTGACACGTGATAAACCAAACTTTGACGAAATCCGTGAAGCCCTAAAAAAGCTTCCAAAAAGTGAGGAACGATGGAAAGCCATACTTAATGCCGGAGAACTTTACGAAGTGCCCATACGAGGTGGGAGAGGCAAAATTTACATGCAGATGTCTGGAATCTCAGAAGAGGATGCCAAAAAAATTCTGCAGTTGACATCGACGCGGAGCTACATTCCCGAGGCACTCCGTGTTGCACATTTAATTGCATCCGGGCTTAGCACAATATAGTTTGAATCCTAATTGTCGAAAGAAAAAGTTTAAAAGACACCAAGTCATGGGAAAACAAACGGAAACCGGAGTTTAAAACAATGGAATTTTGCCCAAAATGCGGAACACGTCTCGTGCCAAAAAAGGCAAAATCTGAGAAAAAGGAATCCCTCACGCTTACTTGTCCAAAATGCGGCTACAAGAAACGCATAGTAAGCGAAAAAGCTGCACCAAAAGTTGCAAAAATAATCCAGCACAACCCTCAGCAACAAGTTGCAGTGATAGGCAAGGAAGAACAAAAACTCCGAACCCTCCCAACAGTCAGAATTGAGTGTCCAAAATGTGGAAACAACACGGCTTACGTATGGCAAGTGCAAACCCGCGGAGCAGACGAATCCTCAACCCAGTTCCTCCGCTGCACAAAATGCGGCTACACATTCAGAGAATACTCATAAAAGCCATTCAGCATTACGCTTAAGTGTATAAAAGTTTTATAACCTTAAACATTACCCTTTAAAAGGGAGAGACATGTTCAGACTCAAGGTTTCAGATGCTAAACTTTTAAGGGACATGGCGACAGCCATATCCATCCTCGTTGACGAGGCCACATTTCAGATAACGCCGGAAGCCCTAAAGCTAAGAGCTATGGACCCATCCCGCGTTGCCATGGTGGACTTTGAATGGCCAAAAACAGTCTTCGATGAATATGTTTGTACTGAACCAACAAAAATGTGCATAAACATAGGCGAATTGTTAAAGCTTCTGAAAAGGGCTGGAAAGGACGAAGTTATCGAGCTGGCTCTAGATGAAAAAACTGGACGCTTACAGTTGAAGATAACTGGGAAGTACACGCGGAACTTTACAATGCCAACCCTTGAAGCATCAGAAGAAGAAGTGCCAACACCAAAAATATCATTCAATGTTAGGGCAAAAGCCACAACAGACGGCTTACGCCAAGCAGTGGAAGACGCCGAACTCGTAAGCGATCATGTCCGCATAGAGGCAGACAACGAAAAACTGGTTTTCCAAGCCGCGGGCGATCTTATGGGTGCAACAATAGAGCTGAAAAAGGGAAGCGACGCCCTACTAGATCTAGAAGCAAAAGAGCCATCAAAAGCCACCTTCAGCCTAAGCTACCTCTCAGAAATAATTAAGGCAGCGTCGGCCACATCAGACATAGCAACCCTAGAATTCTCAACAGACATGCCAATAAAAATAGACTTCCAACAAGCAAAAGAAGGAAAACTAACCTTCTATCTGGCACCAAGAATAGAAACAGCCTAGTGGAAAAATGCAACTTTCAACGGTTAAATTCACAAAAAACGACCTAGCCAAATACCCTTTCCTGAAAGAAGCAGCAGAATACGTAAAAACCCTAGACTTAAAAATTGAGGACTTGGCAAGCCCAGAATTCTCCCAAATTCTAGAACGCGCCGAAGAAAGAGTGGAAGAAGCAATCCTATACGCAATAGTGACAAGAAAAACCCGTAACGAAGAAATAGAAATCCTATCATTTCCAACGGCAATAATGCTAGCAGCAGCCACCCAAACCCCCTTCATAAAAAGAAGATACGCCCTAGCAGAAGCAAAGCAAGCCTACAACAACATGAAAAACGAGCCTCCAGAAAAAATTTTGGCAATAGCAAACAACTTCCAATGGAAAATCACAACAAACACGGAAGCAGATATGCCATACCAGTTTAAGCTTCACTTTACCGACTACCTCAGAAACACCACAAACCTAAAGGAGAAAAAATGGAAACTAGTAAACCGCCTACTTAAAGACGGAAACGTCTATCTAACAATAAACGAAACTGCAAGACTCCTAAGCGAAGAGATCAGAAGGCACATAGAAAAACGCCTAGAAGTAAAGGATCTACCGGAATTTCCACAGAAAATAGCGGAAACTGTTGAAAAAATTAAGAGCTTAACACTCGAAAAAGTCAGCAGAGCAGAGATAGAGGGCATCCCAAAAACCTTAAAGAAGGATGCTTTCCCGCCATGTATAAAAGCGCTCTACGACGCTGCCTCAAAGGGACGTCACATATCCCACATAGGAAGGTTCACCCTGACATCCTTCCTCGTGAACATAGGAATGCCAACCGAAAACATAATAGACTTCTTCAGAAACTCCTCAGACTTCAACGAACGCCTAACCCGCTACCAAGTAGAACATATAGCGGGCGAAAGAGGTTCAAGAACCCGATATAAGCCACCAAAGTGCGACACCCTCAAAACGCATGGACTATGCACAGAACCAGACGAAACATGCAGAAAAGTTAGCCATCCTCTAACATATTACAAAAGGAAATAGATAGGATAAAAGAAACGATCAGTTTTATAACCCAAAATCATAATCGCCGCGATAAACTTAAATGTTAACATCTTTCAGAAATATGAGCAAGGTAAGGTTGAGATTGAGCACTCAAAAGTTAGTAAGCATAGTTATCCCAGTCTTAAATGAGGAAAAAGGTCTTCAAAGAGTATTAGATGAAATCCCCAGAGAAGAACTTGAAGAAATAGGCTACAAATGCGAGATCATAGTAGTAGACGGCGGATCTACAGACCGCACAAGGGAAATAGCCTATAAAAATGGAGTCAAAGTTGTAATAGAGCCACGCAGAGGTTATGGAAGGGCCTACAAAACCGGTTTCATGCATGCAAGCGGAGATATAATAGTAACATTAGACGGAGACTACTCATACCCAGCCTACTTAATTCCAAAACTTGTTAAAATGCTAGAAACATATAGGCTGGATTTCATCTCAACAAATAGAATGAAAAAGTTTACACATAAGAGCTTCCCATGGCTTCACCTCGTCGGAAACAAGATACTAACTTATATAACAAGGCTGTTGTTCAGAGTAAACATTAACGATTCACAGTCAGGAATGTGGGTTTTCAGAAAAAGCATACTGGACAAAATAGACTTTCTAGCAGATGGCATGGCATTCTCAGAAGAAATAAAGGTTTTCGCCTTCAGACTGTTTAAGGCGGCGGAAATACCAGTACCCTACAGAAAACGCATAGGAAAGCAAAAACTCAACACGTTGGTGGATGGAATGAAAAATGCATTACACCTATTCACCCTAAGATGGTACTTCATCCTACCGAAGCCATCATGGCTACCAGCTTATACGCCCATCAATTTACCGGAAAACAGCCGCACTCCGATGCTGCTAGACTTAAGGCGAGTAATAATATGCTAAAACGAACACCAAAATAGTATGCTGCCTATTTAACTTGTTTAAACTGTGTTATGGTCGTGTGAAATTCTTAAACAGTCAAATTAAAACGGTTGAAGTGGAAAGAACAATGTCCCAAAAATTAAGGGTCTTAATGTTTAGTGATTACTTCTATCCGCATGTAGGTGGCGGCGTGGAAAAAGTTGTTTATGAATTATCTAAAAGGCTTGTGAAGATGGGATGTGATATTTTAGTAATCACTTTGGGGGAAAATTGTTTATGTTACGATGTTGACGGCATCAAAGTTTACAGAGTGGCTGGTGTGAACTTAACAAAACTTTTCCAGATGCAATTGTCAGTTCCAAAAGACATTAAAAAAGTTCTGAATGTAGCAAAAGATTTTTCGCCGGACATAATACATGCCCATAATATTTTCTTTACAACATCATTGCTGGCTGTGCTTATTAAACGCGTTTCTCATCGAAAACTGGTTTTCTCTGCCCATCTGGGAGACGTCAGCAACCTTGCACTTTTGGGACGCTGGAAAGCTTTAGCCGCAAAAGCTTATGAAAAATTTTTTGGAAAAATTATTCTATCCTCAAGCGACGCCATTATAGCCGTGAGCCACGCAGTCCGGCAGCACGTAATTTCGCTAGGTGCTCCGCCCAAAAAGGTTGTGGTTATTCCAAACGGTGTTGACCTTGAAGAGTTTAGCTCATCTTTTAATATGCAAAAAAGCATCAAGCCGGAAGTTATTTTTGTTGGGAGACTCATCCCAAATAAGGGATTAGAATACCTTGTGGAGGCCGCAAAAATCCTAATAAATAGCAAAATCACAAAGATAAGGTTTAAAATTGTTGGAGACGGACCATACAGACAACAACTCGAAGAGCTTGTCGCAAGGTATGGACTTTCACCCTATTTTGAATTTTTGGGCTTTGTTCCAAAAGTCTCAGAAATACTGAGAAACGGTGGAATTTTTGTCCGTCCGTCTTTAACCGAGGGCATGCCCCTAACAATTCTTGAGGCAATGGCTTCTGGATTACCAATAATCGCAACACATGTAAGCGGCACATCCGAAATCATTATGCACAACGAAACGGGAATCCTCATAGAGCCCGGCAACGCAAGGCAGCTTGCCGAAGCAATAAAATACTTAGTTGAATCACCAGCTGAAGCTCTAAGGCTTGGACGGAACGCGCGGGCTTTTATTGAGCATCATTTTAGGGAAAAGTTTAGTTGGGATTCAGCAGCCTTAAGTGTTCTGTCCGTTTATGAGTCGTTGAGGTGAAGCATATGCTTAAAGTTGGCATTGTTGGGTCAGGATGGGTGGCGGTAAACCGTCATATTCCATCATTAATTAAAGATCCTAGAGTTAAGATAGTTGGCATTGTTAGCAAGGCCACGGAAGAGACCAGAAAGGTTGCAAAGAAATTTGGAATTCCGAAGATTTATGATAATGTAGACAGTTTACTGAGCAATTCATTGGATATTGTTGATATTTGTACACCGCCATTCACTCACTGCGAAATTGCTGTTAAGGCGGCTGAATCTAGCTGTCATGTTTTTGTCGAAAAGCCCTTAGCCATGAATACGAGGGAGGCTGAAATGATGATAGAGGCAGCGAGGCGAAATAGTGTAAAAATCTGTGTTTCCCATAATTTCCTCTTTTCCCGTTCAATGAAAAAGGCTAGGAGGCTTAGAGACTTAGGTGCCTTTGGAAATGTGACTAATATTATTGCTCTTCAAATGTCAAATTTAAAGAGAAGATTGCCGAAATGGTACCCTATGCTTCCTGGAGGCTTGTTTTTTGATGAATCACCCCATATGATTTATTCAATTCTCGAATTTCTTGGCAGAGGCACGTCAGTTTCATGGTCTAGAGTTGAGGAATGGGAGAATAATCCACAACCATTGTCACGTGTAGAGGCATTTTTAGAATCGAAAGCGGAAAACTCAACAGCATATATCTACTCAGCCTTTAATTCCCCAAGAGATGAATGGATTATGGCAATTATGGGGACAAAACGTGTGGCAATAATCGACTTTTTCCGCGACGCAATAATAGAGTTGAAGGAAGGAGGTAGACACACACCATATGAAGTACTGATAAACTCCTTAAACTTAATATGGCAGATGACCAAAGAGACGGCAAACTCGGGTTTCCGCTTTCTTGCAAAAAGCCTTTACTTTGGACACAACGAGCTCATCCGCAAATTCATCGATGCTATAGAAAAAAACACCGAACCACCCGTACCGGCTGAGGATGGTAAACTGGTCTTAGAAATAATTGAACAAGTCCTAGGGAAGGCGCAGGCTTCTAGAGATTAATGTTGGAGAAGATGCTTGAAAATTGCTACTTCATCATTTTCAAACACTTTTGAAAAATTATTATCGCTGTTGAACCATTCAAATTCCCTTCTGCGGTTTACATTGATCAAGACATAGTCTATCCCCATCTCCTCGATTAGCTTATAAGCATTAAAGTATCGCACTTGACCGGAACCTATGCTTAGAAGCTTTGGAAGAACAAATCTTAAGCGTATTACCGCATCATAAGATGGAATATCAAATGCAAGTATTGCGAATTCCTGTTCCTTCCCGACTGCTGGTCTGACGTATGTATTAACCGTTCCTTCATAATCTATGATCATATTTAGCCGAACATACGCCCCCATGGAAGTAATCATTTCAAGCGCAACCTCTTTGTTACTCCATTTAAAATAGCTGTTAAGATCTACAAAATCTGACTTAAAAAGAGGCATAAAAATTTTTGTAATATTGGTTTGAAGAATTTGAAAGGAAACCTCAACCGTCAAATCATCCAAAATACTTATACTTTTAATTAGAACTGCCGAACCGCGAATGGTATACGATATGTTAATTTCAGGATGAGCTTCATTTTCTTGATAGGTAACAGTGTCTTTAATGCTACCCAAAGTGATGTTTGAGCTTTGGCAACACGTAATTATCGTCTTATCATCGGCGAAAAATAAAAGGCCATCATAGAAATCTCCAATGTTTACGCTTATCTTCGGATTGCCCACACCGGCTGGAAAGGTTTCAGCAACCATCACAAAGTCATTTAAAAGAACATCAGTGCCTGAAAAGATTATGTTGGCTTTTTTAGCTACTTCTCTTTCATCATAATAGGTTAGAAAACGTAAATGCGCTGTCGCAACACTTTGCCTATCAGCGTATCCTTCAATCCACCAACCATAACAAATTCCATCACCTTCACCACCTCGCTTGAAGGGCCCAGATGTAGCGATGATTGAGTCTCCATTAGTGCTATTTCTCAAGTAGTTAAGCGCGTCCAGAAACTGGGGTGTTAAAACTTTATAGTATGAAACTGCCATTAAGAGAGAGGAGAAGGAGCCGAAAATAGACATAGAAATCAATAGGGTTAAACAAGCTAAAGAAATTAGTTTTAAACGCTTGTTAAAACCTTCAAGCTTTGATAACAATTTTTTAACGAAAACGGATACACCTAAGAATAAAGGTATTGGCCAGAAGAAGACCCATCGTGCTGAGTGTAAAGTGAAGAAAATCGGCAAACACCCACTAATAAAAAGGGCTGCTAATGTTATGCCCAGCAATCTGTTTTCACCTATCAGAATTAAAACTCCAATGATTCCAAGAGATATGAGGATAATGGTAAATAAATGCGCTTGTTTGAACCAAAGTAAATAACTCAGTAAGCCAATGCGCTGATCAGCCAATGAAAGATTTGTTTCTTGTAGGACCGCCGAATTTAGAATATGGGTATAATTAAAAATATATGGAGTGCACAAAACAGAGCTTATCAGCCCAATTATTAATGTGGACTTTGCAAGATTTACAATATTTTTATCCCCGTGATTTTTACACCACAACACTAAAAGTAGAAAAAGAAAAGAGAGAAAAAACATGAGGAGATATGCGGCTGCTAAGTAATGAGAACCTACAGTTAAACTGGCGAAGAACGCGGCTAACAGTTTGTCCCTCATACTCTTAACATTCCTTATGCAGTTAACCCAAAATATAAGAAAGGCTACGAGAAAGACAAGCGCCAACATATTAGCGTTCCCGCCCCATCCGATCATTTCGGAATATAGCGTATTAAAAACGATTAAAAGAGAAGATACTAGGGGAAAGGCACCCCTTCCAAATATTTTCTTCGCCAGTAAAAAGTAAGGGAAAACTATTAGTGAAAAAACAAAGGCTGCGCACACCATCAATGCTGTGATTTCATCCAAAAATGACGTGAAAAAACTTAGCAAAGCGGGGTAAATTGGCGGATACCGTAGTCCTTTACCCGTAACATCAAAACCTCTCAAAACATCAGCCCATTTAAGATAGGCGCCATAATCAGCCCCCAATCCATTGTTCACACGGATTATAAAGAACTTTAAAAGAAAAGAGACCAGAAAGATCAACACTATCAAAACGACTTGCAGGGATTTTAGAGCTCTCCTATGAAGATCAGTCAAGATTTCTTTCTTTTCGCTCATTAACATGTCGTAGAATTAACGAATGTATTTAACCTTTTTATTTCATCGCATTTTTGAATCTTGTTTTTGTTAAGTGCAGAGAAGGATTTTATAGTCAACTACTACCATTTTATATGTTGGTTTAAGATGGAATCTAAAGCTTTTGTTAAAGTTATGTTTCGTAAATTTTATCAAAGTCACTCTCTTCTGAAAAGTTCTTTTATCTCCGAGATAAATAGGCGCGAGTTTGGCTTTAATCTCTTTGAGGGTCGGATGCTGAGGCACAAGTCTTTTAAAAAAGCGGAGGATTTAGAAGCTTTTCTACGAGATTCGGTTCCATCAGATGCATACTTTTCATGCGCCTATTACGAAAATCCAGAAGCTGAAATGGATAGGAAAGGATGGTTAGGAGCTGACTTAATTTTTGACATCGACGCTGACCACATTCCAACGCCTTGCAGCAAAATTCATGACACGTGGAATTGCTCTAATTGCGGTTTTACCGGAAGAGGAATCACGCCAGAAAAATGCCCTATCTGCAGTGGTGGAAAATTTGATGCAACCACATGGCCTTGTGAAATTTGTTTAGAGTCAGCAAAAGTGGAAACCTTAAAGCTTCTAGACATGTTAACAAAAGATTTTGGTTTTTCCGAAAAGGAGATACGCCTATTCTTTTCTGGACATCGCGGTTACCATATTCATATTGAAAGCGATATTGTAAAAAAACTTGACGCGCTTGCACGTAAAGAAATCGTTGACTATATGATATGCCAAGGTTTAGACATAATTTCTTATTCAAAAATGAAAAGAAACAACTTGTTCAAAGATCATACAAGCGACTATAGTTGGGCAAAACGTATCAAAGAAAGCATGGCAAAGTTCATTCATGAAGCCACAGAAGATGATTTAAGAGAAATTGGTCTAAAAAAGAACATATCGAAAACCGTAATTCAAAACAAAGAGACTTTTATAAAAAACTTGAAACTTGGAACCTTCCATGGCATTGGTGGAGTTGGTTTTGAAACTTTTAAAAAATTGATAGAACACGCTGCAAAAATTCAATCGGTAAAAATCGACACCGTGGTTACAACAGATGTACATAGACTAATTAGACTTCCAGAAACTTTACACGGTAAAACAGGACTTAAAAAAGTCGAGTTTTCGCCGTCAGAAATTGACAACTTCGACCCATTTAAAAGGGCAATAGCATTTAAAGAGGGAACTATAACTGTTTTTGTTTCAGATTCCCCTGAATTTAGGGTGAGTGATGAAACCTATGGACCTTACAAAAATCAGAAGGTTACCCTACCAACGGCAGCAGCAATGCTGCTAATTTGTAAAGGAAAGGCGGAGGTTTTAGGGTGAATGTATGAAAAGATTTATGAGAGCTGGCAAAAGGAAAAATCAACTTTTGAGCTCACAAAACTTCCGGATGATTTTTACTATAAAATTGTTGAGTACTTAAGAAAAATCAGGGAGGAAACGCGAATGATAGATCAAAAAACATTGAAGGCCTCCTTATTAAAAAAGGAGATGGAAAACGTCAAGCACATAACTCAAGAGCTCATGAATTTGCGATATAAAAAGCTGGCGAAAAAGCTAGTTAAGGGAGAAAAGATACCGTTAAATTGCTTAACAACTGAAGAAGAGGAAATCTTAAAAAACGCTTCAAACTTCGCTCAGGCTTACAAGAGCTTTATCAGTGATCTTATCCAAAGGCAGACTATAAGTTTAAAATGTGAATCGAAAGGGGAGCACAAAATTGTTATCTTACGCTTTTTGGAGGACGTCCAAGCCATAGTTGGTTTAGACCTTAAAACCTACGGTCCATTTAAGGCTGAGGATGTGGCATCTTTGCCCGTCGAAAATGCTGAATTGCTGGTCAAGAAAGGTTTAGCTCAAAGAATTCTTCTTTAACTTTTTCCATAAAGAGCTAACCGTAATTATAATTAATGGATAAGCAGTAATCCATATAATAGAGTATAATGGACCATAGTAATCATGGAAACGCCACCATTCCTCTGAACCAACACCATAAATTGTTCCAATTACAAAGATTGAAATGATCCTTAAAATATTGACAAGATATGTCACTATGGCACCCATGATAAAGTACCCAATTTTTTCCCTACGCGAAAGGTCGCTTCTTTTCAAAAATATTAAAGTAATAACTGAATATATTAGTAGGCTATCAATGCCTGAGCATTGCCAACCTATGCCAATCGAACCTGAAAATTTTCGACCATCAGGATTTTTCAATTCCTCCATCCGTATCTTAGGAAGAGCGTCATTGGAAACTTCTAGAGTCGCTTGGTATCCCATAAGGTTCAAGAAAAATGCCGCAAGAGAAGCGGTAGTTGGAACAATAATTTGAAATGGGGTGAATGCCCCATATGGATATAAATTGTCTATAAGATATATGAAGCCAATGAGTCCTAAAAAGAATATTGAAAGTGAATATTTTCCCAATTTGCTTATGCCGTACTCTGTTATAATTATGAATTCAAAGATTACCGTGAAAACTAAATATTCCATTGCAAGCGGCATTTTCCCAGAAAAATAAGGATCCGATCCGCCAATTTTATAGTTAATAGCCCATTTTACGACAAGTTCATTGAAGTTTGTATATCCATTAAAACTGACATAGTTAGCGGCTATAACGTAGATCGTTGGGAGAAGCAAAGTTATTGGAAAAATAATGGATTTTATGGACTTTAGTTTCCACTCGCGCATCTTGAGGTCATCCCAGTTTAGTAATGTTTCAAGGAAAAGAGCCCATATGAAAAATAGGTAATAGGTCCGTCCTTTCCAAGTGTAATCGAAAGAAGTTGGATCAAGATGATATAATATGGAGAATGCTGCGACAAAGCTTAATGCAGGTAAAAGTTTCAGAAAAGCTGAGAATACTCTTTTAAGCTTTTGATTGGACATTAATGTCATTTTTAACACGCTTAACAATTGTATTGTTATGACCTCGCATAAATATTATATAGGAAATAACACCAATGCCTTTTTAACTTTAAATGCGGAGTAAATATTTCAATGTCTGATTTGGCGTCTGTAGTGAAATTTAAAAAGGGCTTCGTTGAAGGCTTTTTAGTGTTAGGCTTCGCAATATTCATTTTAGGTTTTTTGATAGGGATGCTGGCTATTGCTTTAACCAATTTGAAACTGGATTTGTCGGCGTTGTTTATTGTTTTTTCTGCCGGACTGGTAACGGGCATATTAATGATGGCACTAGCTCTCGTTAGCGTTAAGGCTAAAAGTTTAGAAGAACCAACATCGTGAAACTATACAGCAGATTAGAAAAAGTATATGAGTAGGCATTTCCCCTTTAATGCAAAGGTTGGCTGCGTTTAGATGAATGTGCCTAAGGAGATTAGGACCTACTGTCCTAGGTGTAAGGTGCATCAGGTTCATACGGTTTCGCTTTATAAGGCTGGTAAGCGTAGGGCCTTGGCTAGGGGTGAGCGGCACCACGAGCGGGAGAAGAAGGGTTATGGTGGGCAGAAGTATCCTTTGCAGAGGAAGTTTGCTAAAACTACTAAGAAGCAGACTTTGAAGTTGAAGTGTAAGGTTTGTGGTTACACGAGGCATAAAGAGGGGATAAGGTTAAGGAAGCTTGTTATAGTCTAGAATGGTGAGTGGAAGTTATGGCTGAGTGGGAGAAGCTTATTCCAAGACCTAAAAGCACTTTTGTTAGGGTTAAGTGTTTAAAGTGTGGCAATGAGCAGATAATTTTCAGCCATGCTGTGAACAGGGTTACTTGTAATGTTTGTGGTTCTGAGCTGGCTGAACCTTCTGGTGGGAAAGCAACTATTAAGGGTGAGGTAGTGGCTGTTTTTGAGTGAGATGGTGTCTGGATGGTTTTGAGGAGGCAAGAGTGGCCTGAAGTCGGCGACCTAGTCATAGCTACTGTGGAGACTGTTACTGATTATGGGGCTTATGTGAGGCTTGACGAGTTTGATAAGAGGGGTCTCCTACACATTTCCGAGGTTGCCTCTTCATGGATTAGGAATATAAGGGATTTTGTTCGGGAAGGACAGAAAGTTGTTTTAAAGGTTTTACGAGTTGACGTGGAAAAGGGGCACATAGACTTATCCCTTAGAAGAGTTACGAAAAGAGAGAAAATTGAGAAGATGCTTTCATGGAAAAAGGAGCGAAAGGCTGAAGCGCTCCTCAGAAGTGTTGCCGAGAAAGCCGGTTTATCTGTGGAGGAAGTGTATGAGAAGGCTGGAGCACTCCTTGAAAAGGAATATGGCCTTTACGAGGGGTTTGAGAAAGCTGCAAAAGAAGGGGTGGAAGCCCTAACAAAGATAGGTGTCCCAAAGGGATTGGCTGAGGTTTTTGTTGAGGTTGCAAGGGAGAGAATTCGCCTGCCAACGGTTAAGATTAAGGGGATTGTTGAGCTCCGCTGCTTGAAGCCTAACGGGGTGGAAATCATTAAAGAGGCTTTTATGAACGCTAAGAAAATCGAGAAAACAAAGGGGGCGAACATTCGGTTTTATGTTATGGCGGCGCCAAAGTACTGCATTGAGGTTTTAGCCGACAATTATAAGCATGCGGAGGCAGTTCTGCAAAGAGTTGCCGAAAATATCATCTCAAATGTTGTTAAGGCTGGAGGACAGGGGGTTTTCAGAAGGGAGAAGTAAGTGGCTTGGCTGCTGAGGAAATGTGAAAAATGCAAAAGGTACACTTTAAAGAGGGAGAAGTGCCCATACTGTGGTGGACCAGTGCGGGTGCCGCATCCACCAAAATTTTCGCCAGATGATAAATACCTCAAATATAGGATGGCGTTGAAGAGGGAGGCTGATGCTAAATGAAAGAAACAACAATTAAGGAGTTAACAAAAGTTGAACTTAAAAACCCGATATTAATTGAGGGGCTTCCGGGACTAGGCCTTGTTGGAAAAATTGCCACCCGCTACTTGATTAAACAGTTGAAGGCGCAGAAACTTGCATATTTATATTCGCCGCATTTTCCATATTTTGTGCTTGTAAGTAAAAAGGGAAGTGTCAGACTTCTTCGGGGCACTTTTTACTTCTGGAAAAATGATAATGGAGAAAATGACTTAATCCTTTTCACAGGGGACAGCCAAGCCCAAACCATTGAGGGGCAATATGAAATTTCAAATAGTATACTTGACTTTGCCCAAAAACACGGCGTAAAACTTGTTATAACAATAGGCGGCTACAGAGTGGAGACAGAAAAACCAAAGGTTGTGGCAGCCGCCACGAGTCAAAGCCTTCTTAATAAGGCTTTGCAAGCCGATGCCGTAATAAGCCCTATGGGAAGCCCGATAGTTGGCACTGCGGGGCTAATCCTAGGCTTAGCACCTTTCAGGAAAATTGAGGCTTTATGTCTTCTAGGCGAAACGCGCGGGTATTTACCTGATCCAAAGGCAGCCAAAAGCGTTCTGGAAGTCTTGCTCAAAATTTTGGGGATTAATGTCGACTTGACTGGCTTAGATGCTGAAATAGCTAAAGCTGAGAGCATGGTGGCGAGACTGCGCAAGATTGAGGAGAAAAGGATGTTGCAGGCTGAGGAAATGCGTAGAGAAGAAGACAAAAAGATTACTTATATTTCCTAGCCTTTTAGAAATTTTCCTCAATTATTTTGACAATTTGTTCAGCGGCGTCGCCCCTTCCAAAAGGTGATTCCGTGGGCAACTCCTTCTGGTTATCTATGGTTCCTTTTATGGCTTCTAGTATGTTTTGCTTTTCTGTGCCTACAACCGTTGCGAATCCGGCTTCAACAGCCTCTGGTCTTTCAGTTGATGTGCGTAAAACTAAAACTGGTTTTCTTATTTGTGGGGCGGTTGCCTCTTCTTGTATGCCACCAGAATCTGTGAGAATAATTTCGCATTTCTTCATTAGCATCAAAAAGTCCAGATAGCCCAAAGGTGGCAAAAGTTGGAGGTTCCTTGACTTTTTAATTTTGGTGTAAATTCTGTTTTGTTTTAATCTCTTTTGTGTGCGGGGATGAACTGGATAGACGATTGGTATGGGCGCCTCCATGAAAGCTTCCATAAAATTTTTCAGAACTAACGGGTCATCAACATTTTCAGCTCTATGCGCTGTTGCTAAGGCGAATCTTTCGAAGCGAATTTTCTCCATTATCTTTGATTTCTTTTCAGCTACTGGCGCATACCGCATCACGACGTCTATGACTGTATTTCCAGTCACATAGATTTTCCCCCAAACAGATTCCCTCTTAAGATTGGCCTCCGCGTTTTCTGTGGGTGCAAAAAGGTACGTAGATGCATGATCTGTTAGTCGTCTGTTGTGTTCTTCTGGCATGCGCAAATCAAAGCTTCTCAACCCAGCTTCAACATGACCAACGGGGATGCCAAGCTTAACCGAGGCTAGCGTTGTTGCAAGAACCCCATTTGTGTCTCCTTCAACAAGGATCATGGTTGGCTTTGCTTTCTTTAAAAGATGTTCCATATGTTTGATTATGCTGGCGGTTTGCTCCCCTTGTGAGCGTGCTCTAACTTTACAGTTATAATCTGGCATAGGAAGCCCAAGTTCTTCGATGAACTGTTGTGACATGTTATTGTCATAATGTTGTCCACAATGAGCAAGGGTGAATGGGATTTCGCTTTTTTGCAATATTTTAATAATGGGTGCCATTTTGATTATTTCCGGTCTTGTTCCAACAACAACCATCAAGTTTTTCATCAGCGCTTCACATGGTTTAACTTTGCATTTCTTAACGCTTCTAATTGGTAATGTACACTAATAAAATTTAATCTTAATATGTTCACAAAGTCAAAAATTTTGATTAGAATCCTTAACTTGCGTTGGTTTCTGCTACGTACAAATCGTATTACTTTCCTTTTCTATTTTAAATGTCAACAAAAAGGTCTTGGAGATGAATGTATGCGTCTGTTAAGGAATGTTAGAGGTTTAAGCGTTGTAGTAACAACCCTAATAATCCTAGTGGTTTCGGTGCTCCTCGCAACCATTGTAACGTTCTACGCCATAAACGTTGTGACAACCCGTGTTCAAGAGGAATCACTTCACTTAAGCAAGCAACATGTATGGTACAACACCACTGGAGATTGGGCTGAGGCAGCCTTGGTTATAATAAACACCGGTGGAAGAGATGTTGTAATCGACAAAATATCCGTTAGAGGACAGGAATGTCAATGGTCAAAGGTTTATTATTGGAGAACAGATAGCAAAACAATTTCAGCAGACTTAAATGTGACAAAAATTAAGCCGAGCGAAATAACCGACCCAGCTGTTTGGAAGGAGGCATTTGGGTATCTTGGCGACGGTGAGGTTTTCCAGCAAGCTACAAGTGACTTGACGTTGAGGTCCGGATGGACCATAGTCATATATATAGAGAACCCTGACAGCATATCCTCAAAAGACGTCGGCCAAACAGTGGGCATAACAGTTTTCACGGCAAATGCACAGTACTACGTTGAAGCCAACGTTGAAGCTGCAGAATAACATTGCAAATCGCCCTTTTTCCTTACAAAAATCAAGGACTAGCTTAGGTCTTTTTTAAGTAGCCTTCCCTAGGCTCATAAATTGTTCCCTCACGTAAGAGTTGGTTGATTAGGCGTTCAGCCTCGATTCTCGGAATTTTGTATTCTGTTTCAAGCCTGTTGATTAAAGCTGTCTTGTCAACCATTCCTATTTCTTTCTCCATTTCCGTCAGCACCGAAAGCAGCACTTGCAGCTTGTCCCTTAGGCTTTTCGGCTTTCCAGTCATTATGAGGTCTATGTCAAATTTGTATGAGGACATGTCTATTCCAACCTCTTCTAATGAGCGCTTCATTATGTTTATGGCTGCTTCAGCGTCCTCTGCCAAAACTTCTGTTCTAAGGGCGGCTCTGGCTCTAGCTTCGGCTAAACGTATGAGTGATTCCAGTTGTCGGGCAGTTATCGCAATTGGAGAGCCTTCTGATTCGCTTGCTGAACGCATAGCCAAATAGAAGTCTTTTAGGCGTTGTAGTGCCTCACTGGTTAGGGCTGGTTTTATCGTCTTTGCATAGCTTATGTATTTTCGCAAGAGTTCTAGGGGTATGGGCGGCTCCACAGGGCTTAAGCCTTTACGGTGAATTTCAAGAATGTGCTCTGACATTTTGCCATCAATTTCCTTGTTTGGGACGTCTCTCAGCACAAAGATTAGGTCAAACCTTGAGAGAATAGTCACAGGAAGCGAAATGTTCTCAGCTATCGTTCGACGGGATTCATATCTGCCCAATGCGGGGTTTGCAGCCGCAAGTATAGCTGTCCGAGCGTTAAGGGTTGCCACTATGCCACCTTTCGCTACAGAAACCGTGTGCTGTTCCATGGCTTCATGGATTGCAACACGATCTTCTGGGCGCATTTTATCTATCTCGTCTATACAGGCTATTCCCTTATCCGCAAGCACAAGGGCACCGGCTTCAAGGCTCATTCCGCCGCCCTTTTCGCGTATAACCGCCGCCGTCAAACCAGCCGCAGTCGTTCCCCTGCCGGAAGTATAAAGTCCTCTAGGAGCAACTCGCGCCACATACTGCAGGAGTTGGGACTTGGCTGTTCCTGGGTCGCCCACCAAAAGAATGTTTAGTTCGCCCCTTATTGATATGTCTGGGAGCGTTTTTGGAACGCCGCCAAAGAGAAGGTACATTATCGCCTCCTTTACATGTTCGTAGCCGTAAATTGAGGGTGCAATAGAGTTTATTATTTTCCTATGTATCCACGGGTCCTTTGCGAGTTCTAGGATTTTCTTCTCCTCTTCAGGTGAGGGAAGCGTTGCTTCGGGCTCTTTCCCTAAAACTTCGATAGAATTTGTATCTAAATGTAAGACGAATGTGCGAAGTTTTCCAACTCTAGGCATGGTTGGGGCTGCGGCGCGAACAATGCCCACAATCGAAACGTGGTCGCCCGGCCTAGCCACGTCAACAATTTCGCTTCCAACAAGCTTAACATGTAATGTGCGCGGAAGCTGTCCCGGCGGGAGGTCTTCTGGGCGCTCTTGCACACGAAGGTCCTGCGAATCTATGAATGTTGATTCTTCCTGCACGAAGTCGAAGGGTCCCTTTCGCCTACATGAAGGATCGGCGCATGCAAATGGAGCCTTGAGAAAAGGACCAGTTTGGTCCACATACGTTATGTTTCCGCATCCCCTACATTTGAAGGCTGCCCGCATCACCATCGGGCGGACTGGTGTTGAACGGACAACTATGCCTTCAATCATTACCAGCTTTCCAATATGGGCTGCGCCGAGCTTCCGCAGAGGAGTTGGTTCCAAAAGCCTAACAATCCGAACAGTTACCTTTTGTTTTTCTGCGTATTCTGGGGCCTCTATGGCTAGCTGGTTTTGGGCCGCATTGTCTGCATGTTTCAAATATTCATCTGGCTTTTCAAGAAGCTGGTCTGCAAGCCTATGGTCGAATGTGAGGATGTCTTCAAATTCGACGATTAGCGATGTTTTTCCAGAAACCGCCAGCTGGGAGATTCTTTGGCGGTATTTCTCCGTCTTGAATAGCTCTAGAAAACGCTCCTGCGGATCTATTACTTCCAGCTCTTCGGTCATTTCTCCTTTTCGCCTCCCTCGCTTTCTTGTTCAAGCAATTGGGCTCTCCACTTATTGATCAGCCTAAAAATCTGCTCGTAAAGGAGCCTTTCTTCTGCTGTGAGGGGCCTCAAAACATGCTCTGTTTGGGCTGGAGCAGAAGCCAAGGAGATAATTTTCTTTAACCGCAAGTTTAAAATGTCAAGTGCCAACTGTTTCACCTTCTCATATTCCCGCATTTTCTCCGGATGCTTACCCGCCTCTTCTTTCAGCTCCTTCAAGTATCTGCGTAATTTAGGATAAAAGTCCTTTGGAAGTTCTGAAACTTGTCCAGCCGTCTGCACCCGCTCTTTCCAGTGAATCTTGTAAAGCTTAGCCGAATCAAGCAACTCCTCGGTTCTGAATCGTACAACGCCAAACTTTTCAAGCTCCCTCGCAACCCAATACATAACCTCGTACTCGTTTCCTTCCTCAAATGGGCCGACGGTTAATCCTGCCAGCCTAATTTCTGGGCAGTTGCGGTTGGCAATAACCTTAACTGGTGAGTTCTCAAACACGAAATCTAAGGCTTTAATTTTTCCGGAAATATTCACTTGCACAGCACTTTCTCCTTTCAACCGATTCTACTACTCTTTTTGGAAGATATAAAAAGCGTAGTCTAAAAAATGTGACAAAAGGGTTTGGAATTTTCAAAGTTCATAATCGCTGTTAAGGCCACAAGCCTAAAGTCTTTATTGCTTCAGCCACCCGTCCCACTCCAAGCATTAGGGCAGCTGTTCGCATTGGTTCTTCCTCGTCCTTTGAGGTTTTGTAGACGTCGTTAAATGCCTTTACCATTTTTCTTTCAAGTTTCTGGTTCACTTCCTCTAAGGTCCAGTGCTCCCTTGTTAAGTTTTGAACCCATTCAAAATAGCTTACTGTGACGCCGCCGGAGTTTGCTAAAATGTCTGGAATTAGGAACACACCTTTTTCATTGAGCACCTTGTCGGCTTCTGGGGTTGTTGGTCCGTTGGCTCCTTCGGCTATTATTTTTGCTTTTATTTTGTCTGCGTTTGCCTTTGTTATCTGATTCTCTAAGGCTGCCGGCACAAGAATGTCACATTCTAACTCCAACAACTCCTCGTTAGTGATGTTTTTGCATCCTTCAAAGTTTAGGACGGAACCTGTTTTCGCCTTATGCTCATAAACCTTGTAGGGGTTTAATCCTTCCTTGCAATAGATTCCTCCGCTGGAGTCGCTTACACCTATTATTTTACATCCCCAATCGTAGGCTATTTTTGCGGCGTTCCATCCTACGTTGCCAAACCCTTGAACCACAAATCTTGCATCTTTCATTTTTAAACCGAGGATTTTTGCAGCTTCCCTCGCGCAGAACATAACACCAAGGGATGTGGCTTCGACCCTTCCTTCAGAACCTCCAACACTTAAAGGCTTCCCGGTAACACATTCAGGGACGCTGTAACCCTTAAACTGGCTATAGGTGTCCATTATCCAGGCCATTGTTTGGGCGTCTGTGTAAACATCCGGCGCCGGCACATCACGATATGGTCCAATTAGGTCTAAAATTAGGCTTACGTATCGCCTTGTTAGCCTTTCAAGTTCGCCTTTGGACATTTCCTTTGGGTTACAGCAAACTCCTCCTTTAGCTCCTCCATATGGGATGTCGACGACAGCGCATTTCCAAGTCATCCACATGGCTAACGCCGTAACCTCGTCCAAGGTTACGTTTGGGTGGTATCTTATGCCACCTTTAAAGGGTCCCCTCGCATCGTTGTGTTGAACACGGCAGCCTAGGAACGTTTTGATTGTGCCATCGTCCATTTTAATGTTTACAGAAACCGTAAGCGTCCTTTTTGGATATTTAAGCATCTCATGCAGCCCAGGGTCAAGTTCAAGTTTTTCTGCGGCTATTCTCAACTGTTCCAGCGCGGTATCTAGGGCGGAGTAGCTCTTTTCCATAAGCATTTACCTCCAAAACTACTATTCTGAAAAGCCTTAAAAGGTTGGCTGTTAAGCTGGAAGAAAAAGAAGGGAGGGGGCTAGTCTAAAATTCTTTCTATGGCGTCTGCTTCTGCCTCGTGGGCTAATGGTATACCGGTTACTTTGGCTGCAAGCTCCGAGAGGCTCATTAGGTCGTTTCTGTTGATCAGGTCTAGTCGCCATTTCCTTGCGCCAGCCAATAGCTGCTTTAGCCCAACACCTATGCGGTCCGTCAAGTAAGTGTATAGGGCTACAGCTTCCCACGGGATTTCCTTGAAACGTTCTCCATACTTCGCCTTTAGCTCTGGAACAGCTATGAAGAACTTCTCTGGAGTTGCGCCAAACTTGTCGGCAAAAGCCTTTGGAAGTTTTCCCTCTTCAGCCAACTGTTTGAAGTAGCTTGCCTTCATCACAGCAGTAAGTGGAGAACGGCCCATCAAAACGGCTTTCACAAATGGTCCATCTCCAAAGTTGCTCATGGCTATGGCCTTGAAAATTTGAGTTTCGTTTATGAAGCCTCCAGCCATGATTATATCCGGCACATAGCGGCCTTTCTTCTTCAATATTTGGGCGCACTTAAGCACAATGGCTTCTAGATAAACTGTTGGAATACCCATCTCGTCCATCATTGGAACAGGGCTCATGCCAGTGCCGCCGCCCGCCCCGTCAAAGTATACAGCATCAATCTTTGCCTCAGAAGCTATTTTCAAGGTGTATGCCACTGCTGACGGCCTGTAAGCGCCTGTTTTTAGAGTTACATGTTTTGCTCCCTGTTTCCTCAGCCATTCTACATCCTCTATCACGTTTTTCTCCTTTGGTATGCCAACTCTGCTGTGCCTTTCAAAGGATTTGAATACGCCGTCTTTGAAGGCCTGCTGTACTGCTGGGTCCTCTGGGTCTGGGATTACTATGTAGCCTCTTTTCTTTAGCATTATGGCTCTTTCAAGGTCTCTTACGCGGACTTCGCCGCCTATGGCTTTTGCTCCTTGTCCCCACTTTCTCTCTATGACATTGACTTCTAGCTTTGATATGGCGTAAACGTCTACGCCAAGCCTCTGGTCTTCAACATTTGTTTGAACGGCTATTTCACCGTATTTTCCATCCCAGAATTTTCTGAATAGGTCGACTCTGCGCTTTAGCTCCTTTGAGTAGGTTACTTTGCCGTTTGTGAATTGGGCCTCTGGGTCCATGCCGCAAACATTTTCGCCTACGATTATCATGGCGCCTGAGAGGGCTGTGCCTATGGCTAAGCCTTCCCAATTCAGCCTCGCAACATCAGTAGAGCCGAAAGCGCCACATAATATGGGGACTTTAAGCGGTATGCCTCCAACTTTTGTTTCTATGTTCACGTTGGGGAACAATGCCAAATCCGGGTCTTCCTTTATTCCATGGGCTTCGAAGAGGCTTGCTTGTATGTTAAAGTGGGACCAGTCTAAGCCGAAGTCCTTTAAGGCTCCGGCGGTGCTGAAGCCGAATTGCACTGGTTCTGGATAGAGAGCCTCTCTTCCTCTAAATGCTGACAATCCTATTTCGCAGAGTATTGGGCAGTCGCGGATGCATATGGGGCACATGCCGCTTGTGGGGCTTGTGTCCTTGACGCGGGTTGTTGTTCCCGTTGTTGATTTTGCATTTAGGTATGAGCTGTTTCTGAAAACTCGTTCCGTCATACATTTTCACCTTTACGTTTGTAAACCGTGTGGAAGGTTTAAAATTTCGTCCACATTTAAATGTTATCCTAAAAGTAACAAAAAAATGAACATTCTTGTACATTAGAAGGCTAGTGAATCTCTATATTCAACCCATCGACCGTGTACTCTCGTCTTGTGTAGGTTTGGGGATTATATCTTCCGCCAGCCTTCTTAATCCATAAAAAGTTCTTATTCTCCTGTCTAGTGAGGTCTATAACCACTTGTGTCATGTGCTCTATTAGGGCGCAGAACTCTTTGGGATGGGCATTTTTAGCCATGGTCCAGTAGGCGAGAGTTTGGTAAGCATACAGTGCCGGACAAACATGACCAAAGAATGCTTTAACAGCATCCCTTCCCCAATTGTGCTCCATTATTGATAAACTGTTGAAAATAAGTCGAGTTCCAGGCGTCACAAATTCCCTTTCAATTCTTCCAAAGAAGTGATGGAAACGATCCGGATCCTTTGAGCTTGGAACTTTTCTAATCCAGCTTGGGGCTTTATCATAAAAGTCGTTAAATATTAATTCGCCTTGCCCTGCGGCTTCTGAAAAACAATCCAAAACTAGGAGTTTCTTTTCCCAACCTTCTGGCAAAGTTTTGGTTAATGGCTCTAATTGTAGCATAATTGCTTGAGGGGGATAAATAAATTCCAAATATATAACTTGGTTCCCTTCAATTATGCCTTGCCGCATAAAAGAGTATAAGAATTCCCTTGCAAATGTTCCAGATTCAACCTCCCATAAAACATTTTCACCTAATAACAATCCGCCACCAAGGATTTTGTCAAGTCCTCTAACTCCTGTAGAGTAGAAGACTTGTTTTTCACTAGGGTTATTGGACAATGAAATGCACCGGGTGTAAGGTTCACATACGTCATTAAAAATGTTACGTCGTCGCTTCGGATGGTTTAATGATGTACAGTTGTGTACATTATGAACATAATATTTCTATAGTTGAACATAAGTCATATTAAGGCTCTAGAACAAGAAGGGGTGGAAAATGAAATGTTAAACTCTGTGGAGCTTTCCGCAAGAGAGCTAGGAATGCTTAAACTAATGGTGGACTTCTTCGCTGAAAAACCTGAGCTGACCGCAAAGATAGAAAGTTATACAACCGCCCACTATGCCCTTCTAACAACATACACAGAAAACTTTGGAATACCAATCGAAGACTCTCTAAAAGTTTTTGAAGAACTCCAAAAGAAGATCACGGAAGCCGAATATGTCCATGTTAAGGCGCCAGAGCCTATAAGAAAGCTTCTGCCATTAACCTCTGAAGAGTTGAACATGCTGCGGATCCTCGTGGACTATTTCTGTGAAAATCCGAAAATGGTGCCCGTTGGTTCAATGTTTTCAAGAAGGGAGGATGCCGTTGCTGAAACCTACATTTGGTTTTACGGAAGCAAAGAAGGAAACGGCGAAGTGGCGAGACAAATTCTAACAAATCTTGTCGAGAAACTCCAGACAGCCGTATTTGTTAAAATAGATACTTTGGCGCCCTTAGCTGTTACGCCAAACCCTTATGAAGCCGCCCTTAAACAGTTGGACATTGCAGCCGAAAAACTGAAGCTTGATCCTGGCATCCATGAAATTTTGAAGCGTCCTATGCGCACCCTAATAGTTAATATTCCAGTGGTTATGGATGACGGGAGCATTCAAGTTTTTACGGGTTACCGTGTACAATATAACGATGCATTAGGTCCAACTAAGGGCGGCATCCGATACCACCCAGAGCTAACATTAGACGAGGTTACGGCATTAGCGGCATGGATGACATGGAAAACAGCGGTTGTAGGACTACCGCTAGGAGGCGCTAAAGGCGGAATCAGATGCAACCCCAAGGAAATGTCCAAGGCCGAATTGGAACGTCTAACAAGAGGGTATGTACGGACTATAGCGAAATTTATAGGTCCAAACATCGATGTGCCGGCGCCGGATGTTTACACAGACGCCCAAACAATGGCCTGGATAATGGATGAATACAGCGAAATCGTCGGCTACCCAGCCTTCGGAGTTGTAACAGGAAAACCCGTCAGTGTTGGCGGTTCCCGCGGAAGAAGCGAGGCAACTTCAAGAGGCTTAATGTACACAGTGATAGAAGCCGCTAAACATCTAGGAATAAACCTAAATGGCGCAACAGTAGCTGTGCAAGGCTATGGAAATGTTGGATATCATGCGGCACGCCTCCTGCACGAGGTTGGATGCAAAATTATAGCAGTTTCAGACTCAAAAGGCGGAATATACAACTCAAACGGGCTAGACCCGGAAAAAGTGCTTGAACACAAAAACAGAACAGGCTCGGTGGTTGATTACCCTGAAAGCACATTCATAACAAACGAACAACTGTTAGAATTAGAATGCGATATTTTGGTGCCGGCAGCCTTAGAGAATCAGATAACAAAGGCAAACGCAGACAAAATAAAAGCAAAAATAATAGCCGAAGGAGCCAACGGACCAACAACCCCAGAAGCCGACGAAATTCTCTTCAAAAAGGGAGTATTTGTGATACCAGACATTCTGGCGAATTCAGGCGGTGTAATTGTCAGCTACTTTGAGCAGGTGCAGAACCAGATGAACTACTATTGGACAGAGGAGGAAGTGCGGAACAAGCTGAAGGAAACGATAACTAAGGCTTTCTATGATGTTCTAGAAATTTCAAAACAGTATAATGTAAACATGCGTGTAGCCGCCTACATGTTGGCTGTAAAAAGAGTCGCTGACGCCCTCATGACAAGAAAAGGAACAAAACTTACACGAATTGAACCTTTGCTAGTACAAAGATAACCCCCTATTTTTCTGTGTGTTCATGTGTACATTTTTCTGAGAAATGTGAACATATTTAAAAGCGGCCTCTAAATAGGTAAACACGTGAGGCGCCATGTCTGTCCACCTACACACAACAATAACAAGAAAAGCAAATGAAATACTTGAAGAGCTAGCCAAAACGTATGGCACAAAAAGCCGCGCCCTTGAAAAAGCCCTCGAAACCTTGCTTAGAGTGGATAAGGTTGGCTCATGTGACGACTGCGCCATAAAAGCTAAGGTAAACGAGCAGACCAAGCTTAAAGAAGCTCTCGACCTAGCCTCAATTAGCAGAAGAAACCTAGACAGCCTCCTAGAAATAGCCATAGGAAACAAAACAATTGAGGATTTTATAAAGGAACAAAAAGCAGAAGCAAAAAACACCATTGAAATTCTCAAAAGCTCCATCAGCTGGAAGCCACCATCAAACTTTAAAGAATTCCTCATAATCTTGGAGGAAATTAGAAATCTCACAAACATGTATGAAATACCATCCTATAGCGAAATCGACAATATAGCAATTTTAAGACCAAAAGTTTTCAAGCGTTTGCCGATAATAGTCGCCTTCAACACTGCCACAATACTGGAAGGAATAGGAGTTTACTTCGACATTCGCGTTATGGGCGAAGACATAGCCGTAAAAATGGTGAGGCCAGAAGTTTACCCCCTAAGGAAGAAAGAGTTCGGAGAGTTCCTGGAACAACAAGTTGAAAATGAACTAGCAAAAGTCACCCCCGGACTGTTTAAGGGTACCCTAATGCTTGTTGGACCAGCCTTCATGAGCTGGGCAGAAAAACATCTGGAAGAGCCAATATCAGATTTGGGCAATCTTTTAGAGGATGCAAGAATTGTTTTAGGGGTAGACGAGTTTCCAAAGGAGCCAAAGGATTTTGTGAAAGCATTATTATCCGCGTTTGTAAAAATGAACTGGTTTAAACAGGCAAAGGTTTTAATCGAGAAAGATGAAAACGTCTTGGAACTTGTTTTTCAGGCCGCGCTACCTTCAATAACTCGGATATCTGTAGCAGCCTTATCTGTCATGCTGGCGACTCGCGGATGGAAGACTTTGAACTACACGACAGAACACACTACAGTTAACATGACAATTCAGTATGTGGGGGCGGAAGACCAAAGCCTCCTCGACCAGCTGGCTGAGTTAAGCCTTTTCCAAGTTATTGGCAAACAATTCTTGGATGTTATTCCTGTCCCACGTGACCTCTTCAATTCCTTCGCCTTAAAAGTTTATGAAAGCGATAAGCGGAAGTTTGAGGAGATATATCGTGTAACCGGGACCCGCATATCTAATGCCATCCGCATGTTAGCAAGAAACGACCCTGAAAGGATTAAGAGACTCGCCAAAAATTTCATCCTCAAAAATATTAATGCAACCCAGCCAGATGCTGAGGTTCGCTTCGTGGATGATGAACATTTCACCATAATTTTTAAGCGTATAGATCCCCTCGTAATGAACAGTCAAAGAGTTCTGATAGAATCCATGTTTAGAGAGTTAGGCTATGAAATAACGACAACAACCTTCCAAAATCTCCTAAGTTTCAAACTAAAACTTTTGGAAAAGCCTATACTTGAACCATTGCCACGGAAAAAGCTTATGCAAACATTGATCGAAGGCATGTCATGCAACTCTGTGGAGGAAGCGTTCGCCATAGAAAAGGAACAACTTGACGAGCTATTCCCGGACGATTATCCATGGACAATAAGGGAGGTTGGTGAAAGAATTACAGACATGTACAGAGAACTCGGCATAGAAGTTGAAATAGAATATTTTGAAGGGGGTTTCACCCTCAAATACAAAAGCTGTCCCTATTACAAACTTGTAAAAACGGGACAGAAAACGTGGCTCTGCAGCCTCCGCAAAAAAACGATCGAATACATAATCTCAAGGGTGAGTCACGGAAAGAAAGGGAAAATAAAAATCATAAAGTCCCTACTACAAAATGAACACCCATGTGAATATGCAATATTCTTAACCGGTTTCCTCGAAAAGGAAGAAAAGGCTGAAGCTTAAAAATAGCTTTTAGGGAAGCCAAACAAGTATTTATTAACTCTTCCCTTATTATGAAAACGGTAGGAGGCTCTCCAATTGAGTTTTGAGATGTGGGCTGAAAAGTACAGACCAAAAACATTGGATGAAATGGTGAACCAGAAGGAGATAGTGGAGCGCCTTAAAAGTTTTGTTAAAGCTAAAAATGTGCCCCACTGCATTTTTGCCGGACCGCCCGGCACTGGGAAGACTACGGCAGCTCTTTGTCTGGCTAGGGACCTTTATGGTGAATCTTACCGCGAATACATTATGGAGTTGAACGCCAGCGACGAGAGGGGCATAGATGTTGTTCGGGAAACTGTCAAAACTTTTGCTAGGGTGCGCTCCATCGGCGAGGTTCCATTCAAAATAATGATTTTAGATGAGGCGGACAACATGACCGCGGACGCTCAGCAAGCTTTGAGGCGGACTATGGAGCGTTATACGGAAACATGCCGTTTCATATTGTGCGCCAATTACAGCGGAAAAATAATAGAGCCCATACAGTCGCGTTGTGCACCCTTCCGCTTCACATACCTACCACGCGAGGAACACGACAAGTATTTGCGGTACATAGCTGAAAACGAGGGCGTAAAACTTCTGAATGATGGGCTGGACGCCATCTACGAGGTTTGCGGCGGAGACTTGCGAAGAGCAATAAACACGTTGCAAGCCGCCGCCTCTTTGGGCAAACCAGTGGACGCAAAAATTGTTTATTCAATTGCTGGAAGAGCCAACCCAGCAGACGTGCAGAAAATGATTGAAACAGCCATGAAGGGCAACTTCCTCGAGGCGCGAAAACAGCTCCGAGAAATGATTCAGAAATATGGAGTGGCTGGAAGCGACATAATCCGCCAAATCCACACAGAAATTTTTAGGGCGGACATTCCGGAACCATGGAAGATAAAGTTAGCCGACATTGTTGGGGAAATTGATTATAGGCTTGTTGAGGGCGCAGATGAAGAGGTCCAATTAAGCGCGTTACTAGCCAGACTCGTTGAGGCAGCCTACGAAATTAAGGGAACGAGAAAGGTGTAAAACGTGTATCAGCCTTGGACTGTTAAGTACAAGCCAAAAAGTTTGAAAGAGGTTGTTGGAAATCGGGAAGCCGTACAAAAGTTTGTTGAATGGGTAAAATCTTGGGATGAGGGGATACCGAAAAAGAGGGCGGTTTTTCTTTACGGACCGCCGGGTGTTGGGAAAACTGTCACTGTTGAGGCTTTGGCAAACGATTTTAAAATGGAGTTGGTGGAGAAAAACGCCAGCGATTATAGGACAGAAGAAGCTGTAAAACGCTTTGCGGGACTTGCATCCCAATACGGTTCACTATTCGGCACAAAAAGGATAATCCTATTCGACGAACTGGACGGATTGACTGGTACAGCGGATAAAGGCGGAGTTAAAGCCATAACAGACATAATTAAAACGGCTCAATGCCCAATAGTGCTCATCGCCAACAACGCCTTTGACCCGAGGTTCGCTAACCTCCGCAACTACTGCCTATTAATAGAGTTTAAAAAGCCTCCAGTAACTGATGTCCTAAAGCACTTGAAGGCTATATGCCTAAAAGAGGGTATAGACGCAGAGGAGAACGCCTTAAAGTTTATTGCTCAACGTTCAGAAGGTGACATCCGCTCGGCAGTAACGGATCTTCAAGCCTTGGCACAGGGCAGAAAACGCCTAACATATGAGGATGTGGTGTGGCTTGGTTTCCGAGACCGTCAAGAAACAATATTCACAGTTCTGCGAATGATTTTGTATGGGAAAACATGTGAAGGGGCTAAACGAGCCGTCAACATGGCAGACGTGGATATCGACATGCTCTTTGAATGGATTTACGAGAATGTTCCAGCTCACTTGACAGATCCTCACGACTTGGCTAGAGCAATGGATGCTCTTTCAATGGCTGACGTTTACCGTGGGAGAATAAGAAGCACACAAGACTGGAGTTTCGTGCGCTATGTAATTGACTTTATGACTGCCGGTGTAGCCATGGCAAGGGTTAACACAAAAACTTCTGGTTGGACTCCCTTCCGCTTTCCAGAGCGGATACAAGCATTAGCAAGGTCTAAAGAGGAGCGGACAATGCAGTTGGAGATAGGCCGAAAAATTAAGCGCAGATGCCACATATCAGCCACAAGAGCCTTGAAAGAGATTCTTCCATACTTACGGATAATCTTCAAAAACAACATGGAAATGGCCGCTGGAATAGCGAAGTGGCTTGACCTAACCCCGGAAATGGTTGAATATTTAGCTGAAGGCAAGGAAAAAGCTGAAAAGATAAACAAATTGTTGAGTTAATGCCTTTAGTAGATTTTACTCCCTTCAGCTATATCCTTTTCTGGTTGTAGGACTACGACGTTGCCTTTGTCGTCTTCAGCCGCCAAAATCATGCATTGAGATTCCACACCCATGAATTTTCTCCGCTGAAGGTTTAGGATGAAGGCGAATTTCTTGCCGACAAGGTCTGATGGTTTATACCATTGAAGAAGCCCAGCTACAGCTTGGCGTTTCTCTGTTCCAAAGTCCACGATCATTCTTATCAGGTTTCGTGAACCCGGAATTTGGTTTGCCTCCAAAACTTTTCCAACACGCATGTCAAGTTTTTGAAACTCTTCAAGTGTTATTTCCGTCATAGGCATCACCTCAAATTCGTATACGAAGCACTTTTAAGTTTTGCGTGCAGTCTTCTCTTCTTTATTTTTTCAACGGTTTTTGCCACGCCTTCCCATCCTTCGGCAGCCTTCGAATAGATTATTTCGAAGGCCTCTTTCGAGGTTAAGCCCGGCAGCTCTTCGCCAACTGCTCTCTTAACCAGATAAGCTGCAGCGTTTAGGACTTCGCCGTTTAATCGCGAATCCATTAAATCCGCCAGGTGGCAGATTAAGGCTTCAATTGTGTGCGGTCTGATTGGGCCGTATTCTCCGTGGTGGGCGGAAACTACGTGAATAAGCTCCAGCGGAAAGCCTCTTCGAACAAGCTCTGATATGACGATGGACAAGTGGTCCATGTAGTCGGCCAAACCAGTTGTGCCATAACTCCCATTTTCATTAACCGTGTAGGTTACTGGTTTGAAGATGTCGTGGAGCAAAATGCCAGCCACAACAAGGTCACGGTTCACTTTCCCATGATAAACTTTCTCGACAGAATTGCACAACGCCAAAGCCAAATTTGTCGTAGAGACTATGTGCTCTATGTAGCCGCCAGGATAACAGTGATGATGGGACAAGCCAGCTGGCGCGGTGTTTAACGGTAAGCCAGAATAGACTTTACCGCCAACCTCAAAAACTGGATTCTCAAGAAGTTCAACAACCTTTTTACGAAGTTCCTTGTCACGAATTTTCTCTGTTATGGCCTTTATTTTCGGATGAAGCAAACTTTCACGCATCCGCTGTCGGTTTAATACTATTCACCTATTTTACATCTTTACAAGGATATTACACTTTACAATCACTTGGATGTTTAGGGCGGATTTTGTTTCGCTCAGCTGTTGCTATTTTATGTGCCATTCTTAATGGTTCTGGGATGCCACCGTAGTGCATGCAGTGCCTAACAATCTTTATGGCTGTTTCAAGCGAAACCATATGTCCAACACTAACATAAAGAACTTTCCCTACAGAGGTTTTTAGCGCAGCTCCAACAATTTCACCCTCATGCCAGAGATAAGCAAAATCCCTTTCACCGAAGGGCTCAACTTCGCCGACAAGCTTGCTCTTCGCAACACCTATAGTCGGCTTATCCATAACGACGCCCAAATGGCTTGCAAAACCACATCGGTACGGATGCGCAAAGCCTTGCCCGTCAACCAAGAAAACGTCCGGCTGAATTTTCAACTTTTTAATGCACATAAGTGTAGGCGGTAATTCCCTAAATGAAAGAAGCGTTGGAACATACGGAAAAGAAACTTTGCGAGCAGCTGTTTGAGCCTCAACAAGTTTTAAACTCTCATAATCTAGAACAACAGCAGAGCTTACAGCTAGGTTTCCAGCGTAGGCAACATCGACGCCTGCCACGTATCGAATTTCTTTTGGCAGCTTATCCTCAAAAATAATATGCTTTGAAAGTTGGAGCTGCACCTTGCGTGCCTTCTCAATTGAAAAGCGGGACTTCAAATCGGATAGGCTCATCTATCTTCCTTTTTCAAGAGCCTCAAAGCGTCTTTCCAACCTTTCAAAACGTTTCATGTACTTTTCAAGAGATTGCCTTCGCACTTCGTGGGTTACGTCGCCCCTTGTGGTTTCAATAATTTTTCTTGCAACATCACATTTTCTTCGAAGCCCCGGAACGAGCATGTAGGCTTCATCCATAGCCATAAGCTCCGTATAAATTTCATCCATCACTTTTAAGCACTGCTCGCTTTTCCTCGCGTCACCCTCCCGTAGAGCATCCAAAGCCAAACGCCTATACTCACCGATAACGTCTGCAAGACCAAGAACATAATCTATAGAAGGCACGTTTATTTCAGTGGGCGTGATAAATCGCTCCTCCTCAATCAATGTGAGAAATATGTTTGCCTCTGCATACTCTTGAAGGGCAATGTCATATAAGCCGCTGTGAATTATGTCTGGGTGCTCCTTTGCAATTACATTAAGCCTAGAAATTATCTCCTTAGCCTTTTCAAGAAGCCTCCTCGCCTCTTTAAGCCTTTTTTGGTGGATAAAAAGTATCGCTTGTTTAGATATGCTGGTTAATTTTCTCATGTCAGCTTGGGCTTTATCTCGAACTTTCTCTTTACCCTTAAGCTCCTTCCTAATCTGCTTTAGAACAGTTTTTAAAGAGGCCATACACTTAACACTTCTATTCCGTTGTTCCTCTGAAATTAAAGGGAAACTGCTATTTTATCGTTGCCAAAAAGTTTGGAAGGTGGCGGAAAAGTTTTGAAGCTTTTGGCCTTTAGCTGCTTTGCTGTTTCTCTTGCTGTTCTGGCCAGCGCTCAATGAGCAGTTTGTCGTCTCCGATTTTGAAGCTTACTTTTACAAATATCGAATCCGAGCCTTTGAAGGGGAACATGCTGTCTTCAGCCAAGTCCTTTGGAAGGTATATTAGGAATTTGCCATCCTTCCGCCTAAATAGTCTGCCTTTTCCCTCATTAACCATGGGTTGCACCTCGATGAAAGCGATTTTTGAACAGCAATGAATGAAAAGCGAGTTATTTAACCTTTACTCCGACAAGACAAAGAACGCTTAGCCTTAATCCGATGAAAATCTTATTGGCTGCTTTTCAAGCCTGCTTAACAATACTACACGGCTTTCTTCAGACTCGTCAATAACCTTGTAGCCAGTGGCGCTTGCAAGCTGTAGTGCAAATTCACGTATTTCCTTGTGGCTGGGCATGCTCTCGTAACCCAGCCGCAGCCTTGAAAAACCAACGTGCATGTAGGCTTTAGGTTCAACATATGTGGGGTTAGCCTTCTCTATTAGTTTGGCATATTCCTCGACATTCCTCATATTTAGACCACGCACGGCAGTTATGCGAATCACTGTTGGGCAACTGAAACTTTGGAGAAGCTCTAGCGTTTCGTTAAGCTTTTCCCAAGCATTCGCTGATATTGGACGGCAAACTTTTCGATGAATCTCCCTGTTCGGAGCGCAGACAGAAATATAAAGCTGGGTTGGCTCGTGATTTATTTTAGCCAAAGCGGACGGAACGGTGCCGTTAGACACCAGAAAAGTTGTGAAGCCTCTCTTGTGGAAGGCATGTATAAGCTCGCCTATAGGCCCATATAGGGTTGGCTCGCCAGTTAGGCTTATCGCTGCATGCCTTGGTCTTAAGGCTTCCTTAAACTTTTGAGGATTCGCCTTAGGGTTGCCCTTATACCCGCTTAAGATTTCAAGTTGCGCTTTTATGCTTCCCTCAACAATTTCTTCTGGGGAATCCCATTTTGGCAGTTTGGTTTCTTCCCATGTAATTTGGAGGTCTCCGCTCTGGGCTCTCCAGCAGAAAAGGCATCTCTGCGTGCAGTAGAAAAGTGCCGGAGTCATTTGAATGCACTGGTGGGATTTTATCCCATAAAACTTCTGCTTATAACATGGTCTATCATGGACGAGGCTCTCATAGAGCCACCTACATCTTTTGACAGCTGAATGCCTACCAACGATATGGTATTTATGCTTCTTTAATGCTTCAATTAGCGTTTCTGGAACAAGGCTCATAGCCGACGCCACATGGAGGCTTTTCCACACGTTAAAAACTTGGACAGTTTTATAAAAGTGCCTTTCTCACGGCTTAAAACAGTATTCAATGCTCTGAAATTCCGAGCATAATTTTATAACCTCGCGCTTGATTATCTCTGGATTTTCTCTGTCAAAAACTGTTCTTTTAATAAGCTCGGCTATTTTCGCCATCTCCTCCTCCTTCATTCCGCGCCTTGTAACTTCGCATGTTCCAAGCCTTATGACGCAGTCGACGATTATGTTTACCCGCTGAAGTTTTTCGGCTATCTCTCTACCCCGCTCATAATTTCCATAGTCTAGGATAACTTGGTGAGACTGGGTAAAGCCTAAATGGGGGCATTTAACTGGGAAACCATACGCGTGCAAGTTTTTGGCTAAAGCTTTTGCATTGCGGACTACTTGCTCGGCGTATCCTCTGCCAAACTCCTTTATTTCAGCAAGAGCCAAAGTTAATGCTGCAATTCGGTTCCAATGAGCGTTGTCCACAAATCTAGGATAAATCTTTGTCTTCATCGCTTCGCCATGCTTTTTATCAGCCAGAATTATGCCGCCTTGTGGTCCAAAGAAGGATTTGTGCGTAGAACCAAATAATGCATATGCGCCCTCTCCCAACGGGTCTTGAAATTGTTTTCCTGCAATAAGTCCCAAAACATGGGAGCCATCAAAACCAACACACGCGCCAATTTCACGAGCAGCATCAGCTAACTCTTTAAGAGGATGGGGAAACGTTATGAGGCTTGCACCGAAAATCAGAAGCTTTGGCTTTACAAGCCTAATGGTTTCTTTGGCTTTCTCAACATCAATGTTCATGGCATCCTTAACAAAGGGAAATGGAGCTACTCTTAAACCTAAAAGACCGGCTAACCCGTCTTGCCATAATCCGGGGTAGCCTCCATCCTCTGGCGAAACACACATAAGCGTGTCGCCTGGCTTGGAAAAACAAGCAGCAAAAATCATGTCGGCAATATGCCCAGAAATCGGACGCAAATCAGCGGTTTCAGCCCCAAAAATGTCTTTCGCCAGTTCCTCGCCGAACTGCTCAATCTCATCCATGAATTTTGTGCCCATGTAAAAGCGGTTCCGGGCGGTGTAGCGGTGACCAAGCTCAGAGCTGAGGAGAGCACGCACTGCTGGGCTCATGATGTTCTCTGATGGGATAAGGTTTAGGCATTCTTTCCCGCGCCAATTCTCATGTTTCCTAACGAGAGCCAGTATTTCGCTAATCATAGAAACCCTCGCATGCGCTAAACTTTAAACAATAACTGCTTAAATGGGTTGCCTTTAAAAGGTAAAGTTTAAAATGTCCCCTTCATAGTAAATGTTTCACATCCTCAACAAACTTTGGAGCGTTGGAGAGTAGCAGCTTGAAAAAGAAGACTATTATAATCACGCTGATAGCCTTGTTAACCTTAACAATTTTCGCGCAAATAATTTCTCCACGCGTAAATGCGGTTGACGTAAAAATTACTTCCGTTACGCCTACAACCCATCGAGGAAAAGTTGGAGAAACAGTTCACATTACTGGAACAATAAACACAACAGACGGGTGGTACCAAATCCTGTTTAATAACACCCTAGTGGTGAACGGAACAGCATTCGGAAATAATGTGAGCGCCTCATTCACAGTTCCAGTCCTTCCCAGCGGAAATTATACGCTGACATTACTGGACAAAACTGCAAACATCGCCGACACTTCCTGGTTCGTTATTGAAACTGCCTATATCCTCAAAGTCAGCAAGCCCGAATATCCAAGACAACTACAACAAAACGCAACGGTTAACATTTCAATAAGCATAACCGGAGGAAAAGCAAACATGGTTTACTCCGCAAACATAACAGTGAAAACACCTGCTAACGAGATATACTCAAGGAACATCCAACTTTCAAACACGACGGATACGGGAATTGGAAATGCAACAATCGTATATCCGTTTGGAAATGCTCACACAAACTATACTGGAACATACACGGTTAGCTTTAATGGAACATTGGCGTCCGACACGTTTTTCATAGGGTTGACAGACCTCGCGGAATATCATAGAAATGACATGATGAAGATTTGGGCTGTTGGCTACTCATCACTTGACAAGGTTAACATTACAATAAAATCAGAAAAAGGTGAAAAAATCGACGAGTTTCCATGGAATGTCACAGATGGTGTGGTCGACGCGAGTTGGCCTGTACCAATAAAAATGCTCATTGGAAACTATAGCGTTACTATTACGCCAAAGGTAAAGGTGAAAGCGGTAAATGACACACAAACATTTGCGGTTCCAGGTTTTAAGACGGAAATTGTGCCACGCAACCTTGCCGATGAACCGGTGCCCGACGTTCTCGTAAGAATATATGATAAGTGGGCAAACGAAACCTACAACGTCACAAGTAATAGAAGCGGCGTCGCAACCAAACAGCTGGAAAGGGGCGAATACAACGCCACAGCTTACTTCAAAAAAGTCAAAGTTGGCCAAGCCTTAACATTCAGCATAGAAAACGAAAGCCTAACACTGAACTTTACATGCCAGCTTACAAGCCTGAACATAACGGTGGTCAGCGCTCGAGGAATAAAAATTCCATTCGTGTCTATAAGGCTTTACTATAATTTCACAACAGACCTTGACGGAAGAAAATCTGCCAATGAAACAGTCTCATTCCAAACGGACATAACGGGGACCGCAAAACAGCATTCCTTCTTACTAAATGCCTCCTATAAATTGAACGCTTCACGTTACGGGCAGATTTTTTACCAAACCACATTTGCCAATTTAGAACTGTGCGCATGGAACAACATTACAATAGTTTGCCCGGAAAGAATTTTAAATGTCACTGTAACTGACTGGGAAGGTAAGCCGATAGAAAATGCCTTGGTAGAGCTGCAAGAGCTGATGGGAGGACTACGTGACACGCAATATACAGACGAAAACGGAAGTGCAACTTTTAACTGCGTTTTTGGGAAGTACCATCTTAAAGTTTATTCGGACAAAATAATACTGCTAAATGAGACGACGGTTGAATTATTTAACAACAGAACAGTGACCATTCGCTGCACCCTTTATAACTTACCGATATGCGTAAAAGTTGTTGACTATTTTGGGCAGCCAATTTCAAACGCGAACGTAACCCTGGAAAGAAAGGGTGTCAAAATAAATTCAAGCATCACGAGGGCTGATGGCGTTGCCAGTTTTAGAGAAATTGGCGGAACAATGACAATAAAAGTTTACTTGACAAATCAAAACCTACCGGAAGCCACCCTTACCACTTACGTCAACGAGAAAAGAGATTATTCAAATCCGATTTTGATTAAACTGGGAAAATATGTTGTTCTGGCAGGCTCGCTGGTTGACACAGCTCAGTTTGCCATGACCTTATTAATCATTGCCACGATAGTGCTAATTGCAATAATAGAGATTGTTAGAAGAAAACGGCTTAAACCAAGCAAAGTTTCAGGCTAGAGTTTGAATATTGAGTCTTATGGGAAAAACTTTATATCAAAATGTTGCGGAACATATCACAAGAAAGACTGTGGAAACCGAAATTTTAGAATAATTGGAAAGGTTGTATCCACATTGGCGCAGGTAAAGATGTGTTCTCCCACATGTGAACTCTTCAAGTGTGGCAAAAATGCCGCGGTTTACCGCCGAAACGGAGTCTGGTGCCGCTGGACCGAGGACGTCTGCAACGTGGCAAACTGCTCGTATGCCCTCTGCACAAAAAGAAGACTTCTTCCGAGAGGAATATGCGGAGAAACCGTCAAAAGAAAAACAACTGAAAAACAGCCGGAAGAAGTTGTTGGACCAGCAATAAAGCTTCGAGGAAGAGCCCTCCGCAAGATAGGAGAAAGAGAACTGTTCTAAACTGAACCAGATTAAAAGAGCCTAAACTTTCGAACCACGTGCTTAAAATAGCCTATTGAACACTATCTGGCTTGGACACGCTTAACAACAGGCGGCCTAATCTTTTTCAAAACGCGGTAGCCGCACACTGTGCATTTTATTTCTCCGCCACGAAGTTCAAGCTCCTCCGTAGAAACCTTTGCTCCACAACGTAGGCACTCGTAAACGATTCCAGTTGTTATTTTCTCCATAATGCGCCACCCTTCCCATTACAAGGGGTTTTTGCTTTTAAGCATTTCCAATACCACTATTATCGTAGCGAGGACTAGCGATGAAAAAGCGTTTAAAGACGCTCTTGTCTGGAATTATTCCTCCGGAGGAATTATCCAACATCTACAACTCCTACGACATTGTTGGAGACATAGCCATAATACGCCTAACTGAAAAATCCAGAAAATATAGCCAAATCATCGCCGAGACTGTTATGAAAATTCATAAAAATGTTAGAACTGTTTTGGCGCAGGTAGGCCCGGTTCATGGAGATTATAGGCTTCGGAAATTGGAGCATGTAGCTGGAGAAAAAAGGACGACAGCCATTCACAAGGAGTCTGGATGCCTTTTTTCAGTGGATGTAGACAAGTGCTATTTTTCTCCCAGACTTTTTTATGAGAGAATGCGAGTTGCCAAACTTGTTAAGTATGGAGAAACTGTCGTGAACATGTTTGCCGGGGTGGGATGCTTCTCGCTGGTAATCGCCAAACATTCAAACGCCTCAAAAATTTATTCAATAGACATAAACCCCATAGCCATCCAATACATGAAAGAAAATGTTAGGCTAAATAGAGCCTTTGGAAAAGTTATCCCAATAGAAGGAGACGCAAAAGAAATTATCCAAAAAATTCTCCATAACATAGCCGATAGGGTTTTGATGCCACTGCCGGAAAAAGCCTTTGAGTATTTGCCCTACGCCCTCTTAGCCCTGAAAGATGGAAAAGGATGGATACATTATTATGATTTTGAACACGCCGCAAAAGAGGAAAACGCTGTTGAAAAGGTTAAGGTTAAGGTTTCAAAAAGACTTGAAGAGTTGGGAGTGAAATTTGAAATCCCCTTTGGCAAGATTGTTCGCACAACTGGTCCAAACTGGTACCAAATCGTCTTGGACATCAAAACAACAAGCCGCGCGCGTACGCCAGCAATTTTAAAGGCGACTTAATGCTTTTATAAGCTCACATCATGTAAATTTTGGTTAAGGAGGAATGAAAAATTAAAAGGAAATTGATGGAAATTCTCGCGTGTCCCATCGACAAGCACTATCCGCTGGAGCTTTATGTTTTTGAGGAAAAAGATGAAATTGTTGAAGGCTTAATTGTTTGTCCAAAATGCCTAAGATGGTATCCAATCCGTGATGAAATACCCGAAATGCTTCCGGATGAACTGCGTAAAGAAAATGAGGACTCACCCTTCCTCAAAAAATGGAGGGAAAAGATCCCAGAGAAGATTCTCTTTGAAGGGAGACCCTTTAACCTGAAAGGGAAATAGAGCCTACTTAAGCCTAACAAGTCTGCCTGTTCTGGATGATTTAAGTGCAGCCTCGGCAATTTTTAGAGCCTTTAAGCCATCCCAGCCGGTTATGAATGGTTTTTCCTTTCCCAAGATACATCTTGCAAAGTGTTGAAGTTCAAGTTTTAGGGGCTCTTGCCATGGGATTCTTGGTTGGACAGTTTTCTCCGCTGTTTCTATGGTCAGCTCTTGTGTAATGTAGTCTAGTTTTGCTATGGCCTTGCTTCCGGTCACCACAAGTACTCTTGTTTTGTAGGGGGTTAGCCAATTTGCCTCTATGAAGGCGTTTTTCCCATGCTTGAAAGTCAGCATTATGTGGGCGTAATCCTCAAACTTCCTATGTTTCATATTCCCAGTTTTTGCATAAACCGCCACTGGGTCATTGCTAAACAAGTAGCGCATCACGTCAATGTCATGAATGGCCAAGTCTTTCACCACCCCAATGTCTCCCACTCTTTCAGGCCACTCTGAAACTCTTTTTGCGGTGGCGCAAACAAGTTCGCCTATATCTTGGCTTTCAATAGCCTTTCTAATGTACTGAAGCCCAGGAATAAAACGCATCAAAAAGCCAACAGAAAGGTGTAAGCCTTCTTTTTCCGCTGTTTTCAGCAAAGTTTCCGCCTGTTTTGAGTTGGCGGCCATAGGCTTCTCAACCAAAACATGCTTTCCAGCCTTTAATGCCTTTAAAGCCTCTTTTGCGAGGCTTGTTGACCATGTGCAGACGCTGACAGCATCTATATCTTTTCTCTTCAGCATTCTCGCCGTGTTAGTGTAGGCTTTAATGCCAAATTGTTTGGCGACGGTCTTTGCCCTTTTAGCGTCAATGTCGCAAACAGCCAGAAGCTCTGTTTCTTCCAGTTCGGTGAAAACTCTTGCGTGATTTTTGCCCCAGAACCCTGTTCCTATAACGGCGACTCCAAGTTTTTTCATTTCTTCCAAACTCCCCTTCCAAAACCACGATATATGAAGCCTTCAGCCTCAACTTTCAAGGGGTCCAAAACGCCTTCAAGGTCTACGATTGCCGCCGGCATTTTTGCTAAAAGCTTAAGCTTTCTTAAATTTAGCCGTTTAAGTTGTTCGTGGGCTGCCAGTATCACTATGCAGTCTGCGCCTTCAACGGCTTCGATTAAGCTTTTTTTAGGTTGCGCATGCTCTAGGTCTGTTATGCCTTTCCAAGATATGTAGGGGTCGTAAAGTGTTAATTTTGCTCCCTTATTTGCTAGCATGTCAACAATTTTCTTTGCAGATTCCTTTGGAGCGTCTGCGGTGTTTGGTGTTTGGGAAAATCCAAGCAGTGCGATTTTTGCTCTTCGTAATGGTTTTCCGCAGCTTTTAAGTGCATCTCGAACCAGCTCAACTTCACGCCTTAAAACTTCTTCATCTAGTCCTATGGCTGTTTCTGGAATGCGGAGTTTCACGTTGAGGTTTTCAGCTTCTTCCAGCAATATTTTAAGTGCCTCGCTTGTTGATGGCTGTTGCGTATGTGTGCCAGCATTAGAGCCTAAAAAGTTGCGAGCCGCGAGGTAGTCTATGCCAAGCTTCTCGCAGAGAAAAGCAAACTCACTAGCCAACGCAGAATTAACATTTTGGAAGGCGGCTTCGAAAAGTGCGGCGGCTTCAGCTATCTTCACGTCTTGAACTGCGACGACCTCTGTGCTTGTTATCGATTTTATGAGGTTTAGTGCCATCTCTAAACTAGCTCTGTCTGAAGCGGCAACGATTCGCCTACAACTTGATAGCCCCTTAAGCGTCTGTCTTTCCGGAAAAAGGATCGGGCTATAGGCCAAGTAAAAGTCCGAACCAGCCCTAAATCCGGAGGAACTTTCAAGAATCTCTTTAAGGAGCCCCTCCGTTATGCCTATTCCAACAACACTTGTGATGACAATTAATGTTGCTTTGCGAAGGCATGGGCCTATGGACTTTAGAGTTTTTTCTAGTGGGGAGTAGTCTACCTTACCTTTATCATCTACAACAACTGGAGTGGTAACCAATATGCCGTTGCTTTGGGCTAATGCGGCTTTCAAATCAGTGGTAGCTTTTAACCTTCCGCTGGTCAGACTTTTTCGGAGGATTGGCTCCACTTCATGCTTCAAAAATGGAACTTTGCCTCTTTGTATACGCTCTATAGTAGCTTGGCCGCTGTCGACACATATAACCCTAAAGCCAGCTTCGGCAAAAAGACAGGCGTGAAGAAGGCCTAAACGTCCACAACCCACTATGCTAACTGCCCCTTCGTCTCGCTGTTCCGAGGCTTTGGCCTCTGTGGATTTTGTTAATAACATTCCGATTTCTCCGAGTTGCAGAAGTACATATGCTGGTTTAGACTTTTAAGCTGTCGATCATCCTTTTAAGTTTTAAACTAAAGTCTTGGACAAGCTTTAGGGCTTTCTTTCTCGTTTTCGCCTCTGCATAAAGTCTGTATAGTGGTTCTGTTCCGCTTGGTCTAACAAGTATGGAGCTTTTATCCTCAAACCAAATTTTGACGCCGTCGATGGTGTTTATGTTTAGCCCCTTTGTCTGTTCGATGAGTTTTTCTAAAACTTTTTCTTTAAGCTGTTCGGGGCATTCAACCTTGCCTTTCTCGATAAAGTATTTGGGCAGTTCGGCGAGAAGGCTTGAAAGCTTTTTGCCAGTTTCTGCCATTATACCCAAAATTAAGGCCGTGGCCATTGCGCCATCCCTGACTGGCTGATGAGGCCCATAAAAGATTCCGCCGTTTTCCTCCCCGCCAAGTTTTGCGCCTAATTTTTTCATTGTATGGGAGACTATGACGCTTCCAACTTTTGTCCAGACAATTTCCCCGCCGTAAGCATCGGCGATATCCTTTACCAAAGTTGATGAACTTATGGGCGAGACAATTTTTCCGCCCCGATTTTTTAGCAGAAAGTGTTTCTCAACGAGGGCGAAGGTTTTGTCGCCCCAATGGATCTCCCCTTTCTCGTCAACGAAGATTGAGCGGTCAGCATCACCGTCAAAAGCGACACCTAGGTCAGCACCCACAGCCTTGACCGTAGAGGCTAAATCTCCAAGGTTTTCTGGTCGAGGCTCAGGCGATCTAGCCGGGAATGTTCCGTCAATGTTTGCGTTTATGGTTGTGATGCGACAGCCAAGTTCCCTAAGAAGTTTGGGAACCGCTAGAGCTGCAACACTGTTTGCAGCGTCAACGACAACATGATAGTGTTTATTGGCTATTTTGGCTGTGTCCACATGTCCCTTTATGGCTTCAACATATTCTTCAATAATTCCAGCGAGCGTTTGCATGTCCCCTATTTTGTCCCACGCCACGAGGCGAATCTTATGATCAAAGAATATGTTTTCAATTTCGATTTCTTGTTCCCGTGCAATTTCTATTCCATCATTCCATACAACTTTTATCCCGTTATATTCTGGCGGGTTATGGGAAGCAGTTATGATTACCCCACCGTCAAGCTTGTGCTTTTTAACAGTATATTGCAATGCTGGCGTGGGAGCCATTCCTGCAAAAAGCACATCACAGCCAGCGGCATTTAAACCTGATATTATGGCTTTTGCAAGCATGGGGCTGCTTGTTCTGGCATCGTACCCAACAAGCAAATCCCCATGATTAAAGTATGTGCCTATTGCGCTTCCAATAGTAATTGCAAGCTCCGGCGTTAACTCTTTGTTAACGAGCCCACGGATTCCGTTGGTTCCAAACAGTCTCCTTTGGCCTAGCATAGCTTACCCTCATTAAATGATGCATTTTGCCTCTGACACGTCTCGGTAAACTTCTTTCGCTGGACAGATTGAAACCCCCTCAGCCAATGAGACGTTATCCCCTATAACCGCACAGTCGCCTATTACACAGTTCCCGCTAATTTTAACCCCTCTGCCGATAATGGCGTTTTCGCCAATTATAGTCCCATTTATAAAAGAATCATCTGATATTGAAACGCCGGGAAAGATTATGGAATTTTTTATGTAAACGTTTCTTCCAACGGTGACATTTTTGCCTAGAACAGCATACGGCCCGATAGTTGAACCGTCTTCAATCGTAGTACTTTCATCACAGAATACTGGCTCGTTTACCTGCCCACCGCCTCTCATCACGTTTTTCAGTCTTCCACGAAGGCTGTCCAATAGAATTTTGTTTATCTCCAAATAATCTTCGGCTTTACCAATATCTGTCCACAAGCCAGCAAACACGTAGCCAAAAAGTTTGCCCTCCTCTGCCAGCTTTGGGAATACTTCACGTTCAAGAGAAACCTTTCTTCCGGTCTGGATGTATTTGAAAATTTCATGACTGAGGACATATATTCCGGCGTTTATAAGGTTTGATGGAGCCATTCCCGGTGGAGGTTTCTCGATGAAACGTTTTATTCTGCCGTTATCGTCGAGTTCTGCAACCCCGTATCGGCTTGGATCTTTAACAGTGCATAAGGCTATTGTTGCAATTGTGGCTTTCTCTTGATGTTTCTTAATTATCTCGGCATAACTTAGGCTGGTGAAGATATCGCCATTTACAACTAGAAAATTGTCGTCTCCTAAGAATTCTTCAGCGTGTTTTATTGCGCCGCCGGTTCCGAGGGGCTGTTTTGGAGGGTCGTATGAGTAGGTGATTCTCATTCCACCCTTGGAAAATTTGGAGTTCTTTATGTGGAAGGCTGTTTGATGATTAACCGCCAATATCACCTCTTTTATCCCGCTTTTCGAGAGGCTTTCAAGGGTCCACTCTAAAAGTGGTTTGTTAAGAACTGGGAATAGAATTTTGGGTCTTGTGCAGCTTAGTGGTCTAAGTCTGGTTGCAAATCCCCCGGCCAAAATTAATGCCTTCAATGGGGCTTCACCGTTTTATGCGCAAGCTTATATTCAAATTCCTTAGGAATAAAACAGTTTCGTGAAAATGGAGGACAGCTCATGAAAGTCTTGCTTCATGAAATGAGTTGGGTGGAGGCAAAAGAATATTTCAGCAGAAATGACATCGCTATTGTTCCAGTCGGCTCCAATGAGCAGCATGGCCCACAAAATCCCCTGGGAACAGATCATTTTATCGCCAAGGCAATAGCTGAAGAGGCCGCAAGACGCGCAAATGTTCTTTGTTTGCAGGTTATTCCCTTTGGTGTGAGCCACCACCATAGACAGTTTTGGGGCACAATTTATGTTTCGCCTAAAACCCTAAAAGCCTATGTTAGGGATGTTTGCCTATCTCTAAACTATTACGGTGTGAAGAAAATTGTCATTGTTAATGGGCATGGCGGAAACTTAAACGCCCTAACAGAACTGGTTAGAGAGCTGCGGGAAAGGGGAATCTTCATATCAGTTTTTCAATGGTGGCCCGCTGCTGGAAAACTTTTGCCAGACATATTCAAGCCAGAAGAACGGGGACATGCTGGTGCTGAAGAGACTTCTGTGAATTTGGCTTTACATCCACATCTTGTAAACATGGACCTTGCTGTAGATGAGGAGGTGCGGGGACACGTTGCAGAGGCTGAAGGCATAATACTTCCTTTAGACACTGTGGACCGCACAAGCTCGGGAGTTTTTGGCAAGTCAACAACTGCTTTGGCGGATAAGGGTAAACAAGTTTTGGAAGCAGTAGTTAATGAACTTGTTAAACACATCAATTTGTTGAAAAGGGCGAAAGTTGAGGATTTGATGGTTAAATCGAGAATTTAAAGCTTCATTCCCATTCTATAGTTGCAGGCGGCTTATGGGTAATGTCGTACACCACCCTAACGACTTCTGGTATTTCGCTGGTTATCCTGGTGGAGACTTTTTCCAGAATCTTGTAGGGGATTCTTGCAAAACTCGCCGTCATAGCCTCGCGACTTTCCACAGCTCGGATGGCTACAACATAGCCATAAGCTCTAGCATCACCCTTAACACCAGTGGCTTTCGTATTTGTCAAAACCGCAAAATACTGCCACAATCGCTCTTTTAAGCCACTTTTCTCGAATTCCTCCCTTACAATTCTGTCCGCCTTTCTAGCAATCTCAACCTTTTCTTTAGTTATTTCACCTACAACTCGTACTGCAAGCCCTGGACCGGGAAAAGGCTGCCTAAAAACTATTTCTTTTGGCAACCCGATTATTTGGGCGACCCTGCGGATCTCGTCTTTGTATAAGTCTCTCAGAGGCTCAATAATTTTCTTAAACTTGATTTTTGTGGGAAGCCCAGCAACATTATGATGTGTCTTAATTTTATCGGAGAACCTTCTGAAACCAGATTCGATTCTATCTGGGTAAATAGTTCCTTGGATGAGGTATTCTGCGCCAACTTTTTCGGCAACTTCTTCAAAAACTCTAATGAACTCTTCGCCTATAATCTTCCTTTTCATTTCTGGGTCTGTTACGCCTTTAAGTCTTTCAAAGAATCTTTCTTGCGCGTTTACAATAACCATGTTTATTTTGAGTTTTTGGAAAGTGTTCTTAACAAATTCTGGCTCGTTTTCCCTCATGAACCCGTGGTCAACAAAAACTGCTGTTAGTTTTTCGCCTACTGCTTTGGCTGCTATGGCTGTGGCTACACTGGAGTCTATGCCCCCACTTAAAGCTATTATAGCTTTGCCCTCGCCAACCTCTCTCTTAACCTCTTCAACCATTTTATCTATGATGTTTTCCATCTTCCAGTTGGCAACACAACCGCATACCTCAAAAAGAAAGTTGCGTAGCATTTTGGCGCCATTAACTGTGTGCACCACTTCTGGATGCCACTGTAAACCGTAAATTGGTTTGGTTTTATGTTTGAAGGCGGCAACTGGACAATTTTGTGTGTAGGCTAAAACTTCAAATTCTTGGGGAACCGAGAAGACTGTGTCGCTGTGGCTCATCCAAACCCGTTCTTTTCTGTTTAAACCCTTCAAAATGTCAATTGGCTTGTCTATTGTTGCATAGGTTGAGCCGAACTCTTTCCGTTTGGCTGAACCAACTTTTCCACCGAAAACTTGAGCTATAAGTTGATGCCCATAGCATAAACCCAAAACGGGTAGTCCTAAATCAAAAATACGCTTGTCCGGTTTTGGCGCATCTGCATCAAAAACGCTTGCAGGACCACCGGACAGAATTAACCCTTTAATGTTAAACTTTTCGCCTAAAAGCCTTATTTCCTCAATTTTTATGTCGTGAGGAACAATTTCTGAGTATACGCCATTTTCTCTAACACGTCTTCCAATGAGATGGCAGTATTGCCCGCCAAAGTCCAATATAAGTATGGCATCGTATTTCAAGTATACACACGCTCATATGGCTTTGAACATAGGAGAACATGGCAATTTAAAGTTTGTTAGGCGTAGATGTACTTTTGCAACTCCCAAAATGTGATTGCGCCTTTATCATTTTTAGGCATGTGGGGTTCGTAATCGCGCCACTCCTGCATTTTAAGCTCTAAATATTTCTCAGCATTTTCTTTACCCAGGGCCCTTATGCAAACGTCATCGCTCTTCAACTCCTCCAAGGCTTCTTTAAGCGAACCAGGCAGAACTTCTATGCCAAGCTCTCTTCTTTTTGTCTCGCTCAAATGATAAACGTTCACATCAACAGCGTCACCTGGCTCTATCTTCCTTTTAATGCCATCTAAACCAGCCTCAAAAATTGCAGCATAAGCCAAGTAAGGATTGCAGAGCGAGTCTGGACAACGGAATTCAATTCTGGCCTCATCCTCCTTTCCAGGGAAGTACTCCGGCACCCTTATCAAGGCTGAACGGTTTTTCCGGCTCCAAGTGATGTAAACTGGAGCTTCATAACCCGGCACAAGCCTCTTATAACTGTTCACCGTAGGCGCCACAACTGCGCATAAAGCCCTTGCATGTTCAAGAATTCCACCTATAAAATAGCGGCACTTCTGGGATAAGTGGGCATAACCATCTTTATCATAGAAAACATTTCTTCCAGTTTTCGAGTCGAAAAGACCAAGGTGAACGTGCATTCCATTCCCGGGCTTTCCAAACCATGGTTTTGGCATGAAAGTGGCTATCCAACCATATTTTCTATCAGCAACAGCCTTAGCAGCAAACTTATAACGCATAATATTGTCTGCGGTAGTCACCGGATCAGAGTACTTGAAAGTTATTTCATTCTGGGCTGCGCCAACTTCGTGGTGCTGTCTCTCAACTGATATGCCCATGGTGAAAAGTGCATTAGTTAACTCCATCCGGAAGGCTTCGGTGACATCCCTACCAGGAGCTATATCAAAATATCGCTGCTTATCTATGAGGTGATTTTCAACAGGCTCAAAGCCGCCACCAACAGTTTTTTGCACAAGATAAAATTCCAGCTCCGCAGCTGCTGTCGGCTCGTATCCCTCAACCGCTAATTTTTCAAGGGTTTTTTGGCAGATGTATCTTGGGTCACCTTCAAAACGCTTGCCCTCCGGCATGTACAAGTTGCAGATGAAGCTTACAACACTTTTGTCATAAAAATAGTAGGGGCAAACCGTGAAAGTAGTGATGTCGGGCTTCATGAGCATGTCGCTTTCTTCTATACCAACTCCACCAATTAACGATGAGCCGTCAAAGCCTACACCTTCAACTATTGCGTTTTCCACTTCCTCCACTGGGATTGTTCTGCCCTTAAAAAAGCCAAGCAAATCTGTAAAATGCAACAGGACATGGTCAGCATTCTTCATAAGCTTAAAGCACAACTCAACATTCTGGCTCTGAAACATTCGTCGTAACGAATTCCTCATCACGCCAGCCTCCAACCTCTAGATAATTTTACAACAAAAAAGAGTTTGATAATACATATAAAAGGCTTTTCAAAGAAAATGATAACAAATGTTAAATATAAAGTCAAGCCAGTTGTACAGATGTAGAACAAATAAAGGAGCATGTACATAATGAAAGATGCAAATGTTCAAAAGCCACCGTCTAAGGAAAAATTGGAGAAAAAACGCGCTAGAAACGAGGAAGAATTAAACGATGTAGACATGAAAATCTTAAGGGCCTTAACCTTTGACGCGAGGCTTTCTTCAAGACAACTGGCCAAGCAGTGCGACATATCCACAAGCACAGCCCTATCAAGGGTTAAAAAACTAGAGGAGAAGGGCATAATAAAAGGGTATACAGCCCTAGTAGACCACGAGAAACTTGGCTATGCCTTAACTGTCGTGGTCGAAATAACAGTTTCAAAAGGAAGACTTTTGGAGGTGGAAAGCGAAATCGCAAAGCTTCCAAACGTCTGCTGCGTCTACGACGTAACAGGGCTAATAGACGCCATAGTAGTAGCCAAATTCAAAAACCGGGAGGAATTAAGCAAATTTGCAAAACGCTTGTTGGCGATGCCCTACGTGGAGAGAACAAACACCCACGTGGTACTAACAACTATAAAAGAAGATTTCAGACTAATTTAAAATCTCCCTCTCCTTTCTATATTAACCTGAAATCACTGAAAGGAAACTTTAATTTCACCTACAAAATTAAGGAATAAAGCGGTGACATGCGGGGGTTGCCAAGCCTGGCCAAAGGCGCAGCCCTGAGGAGAAACCTCTTCCAAAAGTTTCGCAGAACGGCTGTCCCGTAGGGGTTCGTGGGTTCAAATCCCACCCCCCGCACCAAATCATGATTATAACAAACTATAGAAAACTGCAACATCAACCGTGTTTTTTAATATCTCAGATTTTGGTAGCCCGGGGGAGATTCGAACTCCCGTCGGCGGGTCCAAAGCCCGCTATGCTTGTCCACTACACCACCGGGCTTCACAATACATGTGATGTTATTTTAACTCTTTGATATGTATGTTTTGATTAAATGTTTCCTTTCTCGTCTTATCTTTAATATGTTTCTCCTAACTTTTCCGATGGTTTGGGTTGTCTCTTCCTTGCTTAAATTGGCTGTGTCGGTTAGGTTTAGTAGTTTTATGATGTTTTGGTAGTGTTTAGGATTGCCTCTCTCAAGTTTCTCTATCGAGCGTATTAGGCTTGTGTAGTCTACTCTCTGCCTTTCGGCTGTGGCTTTTAGCCAAGCGTAATTTTCAATGAGGTTTAAGGATATGCTGGTTAGGTAATGCGCCGTTTCGGCAAACTTTTCAGAGTTTATCATTGAGTTTGCTCTCAAAATTGTGCCCTGCATAAACGCCGCATTGAAGTAATAATTTATGCTTGTTTTAACTTTGAAATGCACGTTTTTTAGCGTTTGAAGTTTACGTTTAACTAATAAGCTCGTTTCATCCCAAACAGTTTTAAAGAGTTTCAGTTTCTCTTCAGCCTCCATCGCGCTCACTTCGTTTAGTTTGGCTGTTTTAAGATAGTCATCAAAAATTTCTTGCATACCAAGCCTTTCAGCTACGATTTCCAATTTCTCTAAGAATCGGCTGTTTGAAAATGGTTCAAGGGCTATTTCCAGCGGCACCCGCAAGATATTTTCCATGGCAACTATGGCGAAGAGCTGAGCACTCAGATAGTCGCCTTTCGCATGGGCTGATGTGGCGCGACTCAGGTATACGTCTGACTCTATTACGTGAGTTTGTGTTCTTATGTCTATCCTTTCAGGCGAGCCATAAAACTTAGCCATTGAAAGTTTTGTATTTGTCAAAGTCCATTCTCTGTCATACAAGATTTGGGCTTCATAGAGTTTTTGGTCAAGTTTCGGGTGTATGGGGCCTTGAATTAAGTGTTTTGGGACAAAGTTCAGGTCTAAAAATAGGTCGCCGACTGAAATCCTTTCTACATATTCGTCTTCTAACGGCTCATTGCTGAGGATTAGAAGGTCAACGTCACTTGAAAGGGTGGCGTCTCCTCGGCTCCAGCTTCCAAATAGGCCTATTCCAGAAACTGTTTCGTTGGCGGCCATTTCTTTTACTGTTTTCTCAAGTGTTTTTCGCAGTTTTTCTGGAAGCTTTAACATTTTTGTGGACACTTCTGTTCGATTAGTAGCGTGTATTATTATTCAAAATTTGTGAAGGGGATATTTTAGTTTAAACCGTAAAATTTATATATTAAAACATTTCATCTGGATAGTCACGCGGGGCCGGATGGCGTCTTCTACTCCTATATTGGGGAAATGAAAAGGGGACGGTTCTACGCAAAAATCGAAGTGTGAGAAAATGAGCGGGAAAGAAGGCGGAACCCGTCAACGCCTAGTTGACAAGTGCCCAGAATGCGGCAGTGTAAACCTTATTCACGATTATGATACTGGCGAGACTGTTTGCGGAGAATGCGGACTTGTGCTTCACGAGCAGATGATGGACAAGGGACCAGAGTGGCGGGCCTTCACACAAGAGGAGAAAGCCTCGAGAAGCCGCGTTGGAGTCCCAACATCATACTCCGTCCACGATAAGGGATTGTCAACAGCTATAAGCCAAGTGGACCGTGATGCCTTCGGAAGAAAACTTCCACTTTCAACAAGACTGCAAATGTGGCGCCTAAGAAAATGGCAGATACGCTCAAGGGTGCACTCCTCAATAGACCGCAATTTGGCACAAGCGATGGCTGAACTTGACCGCCTCTCAGACAAGGTGTACATTCCGCCACCCATAAAGGAGAAGGCAGCCGTCATATACCGCAAAGCCTTAGACAAGGGCTTAGTGCGTGGAAGATCAATTGCGGCTATAGCTGCAGCTGCACTTTATGCAGCTTGCCGTGGAAGCGGAACCCCGAGAACTTTAAGGGAGATAGCAGAAGCCAGCCTAGTGGACAAAAAGGATGTTGCCCGCTGTTATAGGCTTCTGCTTCGCGAGCTTGACGTGCAGATGCCCATAGCAGACCCATTAACCTACGTGTCGAAAATTGCTGAAAAAACGGGAATTTCTGGTAAGACACAAGGGCTAGCCATACAAATTCTACGTGAAGCGAAAATGAAGCGTGCTGCAGCTGGAAAAGATCCCATGGGATTGGCTGCCGCGGCATTATACATTGCATGCTTGCAAAATAATGAGAAGAAAACCCAAAAGGACATTGCCGAAGCCGCCGGAGTCACCGAGGTTACGGTGCGGAACCGTTACAAAACATTGAAGAGACAGCTAAACTTGGAATTGCCAGACTAGCCATTCTAGCCTTCATTTTCTTCCTTTTCAATTTCCATAACTACTGGGCCGACATACCCGCAGTCTTCGCAAACATACTTTTTAGGCGTCAGCCAGTAGTCAAGGCTGCTTGACAGATGGATTCTGGGGCTTCCACATTTTGGACAGTAAATTTTTGATGGACCCCTATGTTTCAGAGTCTTCAATACTTCACGCATATTCTGTAGGATTCCCATGGGCTTACACCTTTTGGCGTTTATTGAACTTCTATGTTCTCTTCTGGATATCCAAGTCTTATTAGATATTGGCGAACTTTTTCGCGGTGGTCTCCTTGAAGGATTATTTGCCCGTTTTTGGCCGTGCCTCCGCATGCACAAAAGCTTTTAAGTTTCTGAGCTAGACTCCCAAGATCTGCATCCTTGTCATTTATGCCTTCAACTATTGTCGTTGGTCTGCCGAACTTCCTTGTTTCAAACCTTATGCGAATTCTTTGCTGCTCTTTGCCTATCTCGCCACAGACACATAAGTCTTTAGGAAGCCCGCATATTGGACAGATATCAGCCATGACACTCAACACTACAATGGCAAAGGCCGTATATAAAATTTTCAAATCTTCAATCAGCAAATTCAACAAAATGATGGAAGAATGAGAAGCTTTTCAAACTTTATATTGGCGTTTAATCCAATTGTGATTGAAAAACCATGCCAATAACAAAAATTAGGAAAAGAGACGGTCGAATAGTTGACTTTAACGCCGAGAGAATTAAAAACGCCATTCACAAGGCTTTTGTGGCTGTTAAACTTGAGGATGGAGAAAAAGCTGAAAGATTAACAAGGGATGTTGTTGACCTTTTAGAGGAAAGGTTCGTAGAGAAAATTCCGTCGGTTGAGGATGTCCAAGACGTTGTAATTGAGGTTCTAAAGAATAGCGGTTTCGAGGAGGTTGCTTCGGAGTATCAGGCTTATAGGAGTAAGAAGGAGGAAATAAGGCGGCTAAGGGAAAGACTTGGAATTGAAGAGCCTAAGTTGACGGTTAATGCCCTTGAAGTTTTGAGGAAGCGTTACCTGCGAAGGGATGAAGCTGGAAACATAATTGAAGACCCGGCTCAAATGTTTAGGAGAGTCGCAAAGGCCATAGCGAGGATTGACCGGAAATATGGCGAAGACCCGAGAGAAAGCGAGGAAACTTTCTACAGAATGATGGCGAGGCTTGAGTTCCTTCCGAACTCGCCGACGCTGTTTAATGCTGGAACAAAGCTTGGACAACTTTCCGCGTGCTTCGTCTTGCCTGTTGAAGATTCTTTAGACAGCATTTTTGAAGCCGTTAAAAACATGGCTTTAATCGAGAAAAGTGGCGGAGGTGTTGGCTTTGACTTTTCAAGGCTTAGGCCTAAAGGCGACATAGTCATGTCCACCAAGGGTGTGGCTTCCGGCCCTGTTAGTTTTATGCGGGTTTTTGACGTTGCCACAGAGGTTATCAAGGCTGGCGGCAAAAGGCGGGGCGCCATGATGGGAATTCTGCGTGTAGACCATCCGGACATTCTAGAGTTTATAACTGCAAAGCAGCAGCCAGGCTTCCTCTCAAACTTTAATATATCAGTTGCTGTAACCGACGAGTTTATGAAGGCTCTCGAGGAGGATGGCGAATATTGGCTGATAAACCCCAGAAACAAGGAGAGAACGGAAAAGCTCAAGGCGAGGGATGTTTGGAACTTAATAGCGAGGTCTGCTTGGGCTAGTGGAGACCCCGGCGTCGTATTTATAGACGAGATTAATAGGCATAATCCTACGCCGGAAGTTGGAAGAATAGAGTCGACTAACCCATGTGGCGAGCAGCCACTTCTGCCTTATGAGTCGTGCAATCTGGGGTCAATCAATCTTTCACGCATGGTTGAGGATGGGAAAATTAATTGGAAGAAGCTTAGGGAAACTGTTAGGAACGCTGTTCACTTCTTGGACAATGTTATAGACGCGAACAAATACCCGTTGAAGGAGATAGAGAGGGTCACAAAGGCGAATAGGAAGATAGGTTTAGGCGTTATGGGCTTTGCGGACATGCTCATTAAACTGGGTATTCCCTACAATTCTGAACGAGCCCTAGAGCTTGCAGAAAAACTGATGAAGTTCATCGACGAGGAAGCCCATAAAAAGTCGGAGGAAATCGCCGAGAAAAGGGGCTCGTTTCCAAATTTCGACAAGAGCATTTGGAAGGACAAGTACAAGGCTATGAGAAACGCCACAGTAACAACAATAGCCCCAACAGGAAGCATAAGCATAATTGCAGGATGCTCCTCAGGAATTGAGCCGCTTTTCGCCATATCCTTTATAAGAAACGTTTTGGATGGAACGAGGCTTTTTGAAACAAACCCGTTATTTGAGATGGTAGCGAAGGAAAGAGGCTTCTATGATGCTCATCTTCTTGAAGAGATAGCGAAAACCGGTTCTGTTCAAAGGATAGACAAGATTCCAGAGGACGTCAAAAGGGTTTTTGTGACAGCCCTAGACATTGAGCCGGAGTGGCATGTGAGGATGCAGGCAGCCTTCCAAAAGTATACGGATAATGCTGTTTCAAAAACTGTTAACATGCCTTTTGAGGCCACTGTTGAAGACGTTAGAAAAGTGTTTGAGCTTGCATGGAAACTAAAATGTAAGGGCGTAACCGTCTTCCGTTATGGAAGCAAGCCAGAGCAAGTCCTATACATTGGGGAAGTGAAAACTGCTGAAAAGAAATTTATTTCGGCAGATTCAGAGTATGCTGGAGGTTGCCCAACAAAGACCTGTCCATTCCCAGGATAAAAGAGAACAAGTTTCGAAGGTGAAAGCCGTGAAGGCATCGTTAGGCTTTGTTAACGAAGAAAACATGAGTATGTTAACAGACCTCTACGAGCTTACAATGTGCGCAAGTTACTTTGACAATAAGAGGTTTGAACCAGCCACCTTCGACCTTTTCATAAGGCGTTTACCCCCAAACCGCTCCTACTTTCTACTTGCTGGTTTAGAACAAGTCCTATTTTTTCTTGAAAAAATGAAGTTTACAGAGGAACACATAAAATTTTTGAAGGGGCAAGGATTCAAAGAGGAATTCCTCGAATATTTGAGGAATTTTAAGTTTAGTGGCGACGTCTGGGCTATTCCAGAAGGTACTGTGGTTTTTCCCAACGAGCCACTGATTAGGGTTACAGCCCCAATAATAGAGGCACAGCTGATAGAAACCTTCATTTTAAACACTATTAATCTCCAAACTACAATAGCCACTAAAGCATCTAGAGTTGTTTATGCTGCTCAAGGCAGATCCGTAATTGAGTTTGGTTTGAGAAGGGAGCATGGAACAGACGCCGGATTGAAAGTTGCCCGTGCAAGTTACATAGCTGGTTGCAACGGCACATCGAATGTCCTAGCTGGAATGATGTACGGCATACCAGTTTTCGGGACCATGGCACACTCCTTTGTCATGTTCTTCGACAATGAGATAGAATCTTTCAGGGCTTTTGTAAAAACCTTCCCTGACAAGTCGACCCTTTTGATAGACACTTTTGACAATATTAAGGGTGCGGAAAACGCTATAACCGTCGCAAAAGAGCTTGAAAAAATGGGGTTTAGGCTTCGCGGGGTACGCATCGACAGCGGGGACCTTGTGGAAATAAGCCGTAAAGTTAGGAAAATGCTCGACGATAATGGGCTTGGTTATGTGCAAATATTTGCAAGCGGAGACCTCGACGAGTATAAAATAGAGGAACTGCTGAGCAAAGGCGCAAAAATAGACGCCTTCGGGGTTGGAACCCGCATGGGGACATCAGCAGACAGACCTTATGTTGACATAATTTACAAGCTATGCGAAAAAATGAACGAGAAAGGAGAATTCGAGCCAATAATGAAGCTGAGCGAAAGAAAAGCCACTCTTCCGGGAAGAAAACAAGTCTTCAGGTTTAAGGATGAAAAAGGAAATTTCGTTAAAGATGTAATTGCTTTGGAAGGCGAAGACATTGGCGGGGAGCCACTACTTGTTAAGGTTATGGAAAAGGGCAAAATAGTCTATGATTTGCCGTCCCTTGAAGATATAAGGGAAAACGCCTTAAACAACCTTTCAAAGCTTCCAGAAAAGTATAAGCGGCTTAGGGGGGCAGCCAAATATCCGGTTGAGTTAAGCCCCAAACTTAAGAGGCTTATAAGGGATTTGAGGGAAAAGCTGAAAAAGGTTGAGGGCGTCAGTTTCTGACCGCAGATTAAAACATTTATCTTTAGGTTTCAACTTCTAAACGCCGTTAAGAAGTTTATGAAGGCCACTTCCAATACAGCAGCGATGAAAAATATGCCGTAAATGTAGATTAGGTCTTTTGTTTTAAGCGTTCTGCTCAACGTCTTTTTAAGCGTTAAATAGATACCGCAACCCTCGACAATTCCCACAGGCATGCTCATAACCAGTATTTTAGGCAATGCTTCCAAGCTGACTTTTCCATATATTAGGATGCAACCTCTCAATATGCTTAAGAAAACAATCATTACGGTGAAGGCTACGGCGAAGGTTTGAGGATGTTCCAAAACAATGTGTGAATACTTTTCTCTTTTAAAGAATCCAGTGACAACGAGGCTTACATAAAAGGACATGCCAAGAAGGATCATGGAAATGACAAGTACGTTATGTAGAAATATCATCCCAACGGCTAATGATTGGTTTTGGAGAATATCTTTTGCCAAAATTGTAAAGAAAGTAGTATTCTCAAATGAAGATAAAAGTAGAGAGAAGAGGAAGGCTAATCCTAAAATGATGGTGTGTTTTCTCGATTCCGACAATTGCAAAACCTCGCTTACGTAAAAGGCCATATTGACCGTAGCCAGTCAAATATCTTTTCCAAGATATGAAAGGCGAAGGCTAGGAGCACGAGAATCACCAAGTAGATTATTATTGCAAGTATGCCAACCGCTATCGCACCGAGCCACCCAGTTTCAAATAAGCGTTTAATTAAGATAAGCCAAACAAGAAGGCTTAGGATTAAAGTGATTAGGGGATATGGTATAAAAATCGCAAATAGTGTAGTTAAAACTGTTCCCAAAAGAGAAATTATAAAGGCGTCAGAGAGCAGGGCGCGCTTCCTGCCCACAACAATTAGCCCCGCGATATACAAAACAACCGCTAGTACAAACAATGATAGGAAAAACCATGCAATTGCAAAAATTAAAACTAATTCTTCAGGTAATCCCCAAGGCCACTCTGGCCTCTTGCCAGCTTTAAATGACAATTGCAAAATAATCTCGATTAGTTTTTGCCAGAGCATTTCATTCACTTAACGTCAGATTTTGCACATAAAAAATAAAAGGTTATCTCAAGTTTGTACCGCTTTTAGGAAATTTGCCTATTCCGTTATATTTTCAACTTCTTTTCTGCCTTTCTCGAGCTCCTCGATCTGTTCTTTGTCCTCTTTTAGAAGTAGCGTTTGGAACTCGCCTACGTGGGTTTTTTCTTCTCTGACTATTTCCAGAAGCACTTTCTTAATGCTTTCATTTGTTGTTGTGGCTGCCAGCTGCTCATAAAGGTTTATTGCGTCCAGTTCGGCGATTATGGCGGCTCTCAAGATTTCGCAGTCTAGCTTCTTTTCAACCTTGTCAACCCTTATTGGAATTTGAGACAACATTCTTTAAATTCACCTCCGTTAGTTTTCGCTTTATCGCAGCGATATGCATTAATGTGCATTAAACCTTTTTGCAATATGCGAAAATAGTTGGTTGCCGCATTTCATTTCCATCTCCCCTTCTTTCTCTAGTTTCAGAAGTGAATTTCATGATGTTTGAAAAATTAGAAAAATCGAGTGAAAGAAAAGTTTCGGGGTGCCTATATTTCTTCTGCTAGTGTTGTGAAGAGGTCGTGGTGTTCCTCTTCGTCTTTTAGTATTCCTTCGAATAGGAAGGCTGTTGTTTCGTCCTTCTCTTTTCGGGCTTGGGCTATTATCTGTTTATATAAGTTTATGGCATTTTCCTCGTCTTTTATGTCTCGTTGTATCATTTCCTTGAGCGTTTTTCCAACAAATATTTCAGTTGGCTTTGTTGTGGGTGTTCCGCCCAAATAGAATAGTCTTTCAGCGATGGCTTCCGCGTGCTTCATTTCTGTTATCGCCACTTTTTTAAGTTCTTCTTGAACTGCGAAGCCTTTGACACCGCTCCATTGGACGTGTTGCCATATGTATTGTATTGAGACTTGCATTTCCCTTGCGATGGCGTCGTTCAGCATTTCCAACAATTTTTTAGAAGCCAAAACATTTCACCTCCCTTCAGTTTGTTTTAGTTTGTTTAAAAGTTTTGCCAAAATACGCGAAGATCCAATAAAAATGGAGATTATACTGCAATGTTGAGCTATCCGCCTGGCGCTCCATGGAATGGCACGTTTTTCCAGAGAATGTCCCACCAGTCCTCTTCTGTTATTGTCTCGCCCCTAACGATGATTTCTAAAACTTCTTTTAGGAGTTCATGGTGCCGTTTTTCGTCGGCAAGTATGGCTGTTAGGAGAAGCTTAACTTTCTCATTTTCAACGGTTGGCAGCATGTCGCTTATCTTCTTTATAAGTTCAGCCTCGATTTGAATATGCCTCTCCACAAGGCTTCTTTGTTTGTTAAGGTGTTCTTGGGCGAGTGCTTGCTGAGTTGTGGTTAAAAGTTTTAGGGCGGCGTCATACATTTCCGCGTGTTTCAGAGAATCCAGCGAAATTCCCCTCAAAACGCCCTTAACTGACGGATTTTTTATGCCCTTCAAAGCCTCGTTGAGAGAGTCAACAATTTCATTTTCGACCTCAATCTGTCTTTTGATGAATCTTAAAAGTTCATTTTTTGTAGACATTTAGGGTTCCCCATAATACTAAGTTGCCCGAACTATTTTAATGTCTATGCTAGGCTTTAACAAGCCTTTCAGCGATCTTCCGCCCAAATTCTCTGCACTTTTCCAAGCCAGCTGTGTCTGGTGTGTACCTTATTAGCAAGGGCGGTTCTGTCACTTCCATTTCAAACTTGTTTTTCAGGATTTCAAGGACAAGTCTTGGGGCCTCACCGCTCCATCCATAAGACCCGAAGGCGGCGCCCACTTTGCCTTTCAAATTTATGTTTTTTGCGGCGGCTTCTTCAAAGAGCATTTTTATGTCGACTGTTGTGTCATGGTGGTATGTGGGCGTTCCCACAATTATAGCGTCAAACTCTTTTAGCTGTTCTGGTGTTGCGTGATAAGTTAGCTCCACGTCCACGCCTTGAACCATCTCTGCTCCTTCAGCCACTGCTTTAGCCATTTTCTCAGTGTTTCCAGTCCTGCTATAATAGAGAATTAGAATTCTTGGCATACACATCTACCATTAAAGGCTATTTTAGTGCCTCTTCCAAGCGTCGGTTAACTTCGTCCCAGTTGATAATTTTCCAAAAAGCCTCAACGAATTTGCCTCGGTCGTTCTTGTAGTCTATGTAGTAGGCGTGTTCGAAAACGTCGAGGACCATGAGAATTTGGAACGTTGGATAAACGTTCACGTTATGCTTCTCCACCTGCATTAACATTAGGCGACCAGTCTGCCTACAGATGGTTAAAGCCGCCCATCCAGAGCCTTCAACGCTTATGGCTGCTTGGGAAAACTCCTTCTGGAAACGTTCAAAGCTTCCAAATTCTTCAGCGATTTTGTCGGCTAATTTTCCGTCTGGTTTTCCGCCGCCCATGCTTGGCGGTGCTAAGTTGCCCCAGAAAAGCGAGTGCAAAAGGTGTCCGGCAACGTTCCATGAAAGCTCCTTGAGTGTAGCCTTAACATCTATGTCGATGTTTTCTTTGCGTGCCTTGTCTAATCGTTGGAGTATGGTGTTAGCCCCGTTGACGTAGGCTTGATGGTGCTTGCTGTGGTGTATTCTCAACTGCTCTTCAGACATGTAGGGCTTCAAATCCTCATAACCGTAAGGCAACTGTGGCAAAACATACAGCTTGGTTTGCTCCATAAAACATGCGCCTCTATCTCTAACTTTTCTTAACAAACTGATCCTTTGGGGCGCCGCAAACCGGGCAAACCCAGTTTTCAGGCAAAGCCTCAAAAGGCGTTCCGGGTTTAACGCCGTGTTCCGGGTCCCCAACCTCTGGGTCATAAACGTATCCGCAGATTATGCATTCCCACTTTTCCAATGATTTCAAACTCCTCAATTATTTTTCTGCCTTGATGTTGTAGCTTACTTTGACCCCAGCCCTTTCGAAGAGCTTTCCAACTGGGCAGTTTTCCACCGTTAGTTTGAAAATTCTTTGGACTGTTTCCTCTGAGGCGTCGGTTTTGACGTTTATGTTGAAGGTTGCTTCTGTTATGGTTCCAGCCTCTTCGGATTTTATGGCTTCAAGCTTAACCTCCAAGTCTTTAAGCTGAACCCTCATTTTCTTGGCCATTAAAGCGAAGATTGTGGCGAAGCATCCGGCATAGCTCATAACGCCCAGCTCGAGGGCTGTTGGTCCCATGTCTGTTCCAAGTTCTGGCGGAAGGTCAAGGCATACGCTGTGGGCTCTTCCATCGTCAACGGCTATCCGCAAGTCCTTTACAAGTTTGGCCATGGAACGAAGCTTTTGAACCAAACCATTTTCACCTCGCATAAAGATAAAAAGGGTTTATGGAAGCTTTTTCTTGCAGAGGAACCAGTCAACACACTCGTAGCCCTCTTGCAAGCGTTTTTCAGCCTCTTCCTGCGTCGTTGGCGGCGGCACTATAACCGGGTCGCCCGGCCTCCAGTTTGCTGGCAAAGCCACCTTATGTTTGTCGGCTGTTTGCAATGCATCAATTAGCCTCAAAATTTCGTCCATGTTTCTCCCAACGTTCAGCGGATAGTATATCATTGCCCTCAACCTCATTTCCGGGTCTATTACGAAGACGCAGCGCACTGCTGCTGTTGTGCTTTGCTTGGGGTGTATCATGCCAAATAGGTTTGCAACCTTCATGTCCAAGTCGGCAATAATAGGGAACGGTATTGTTACGCCCAATTTCTCTTTAATTGTTCTAACCCATGCAATGTGGGAGTATACACTGTCGATACTTAATCCAATAAGCTGAACGTTGTGCTTCGCAAGTTCTGGATATATCTGGGCGAAGGCAACAAACTCTGTTGTACAGACCGGTGTGAAATCTGCGGGATGCGAAAATAGGATAACCCATTTTCCCTTAAAGTCTGAAAGCCTTATCTTGCCGTGAGTTGTCACCGCTTCAAAATCCGGGACAACTTCGCCGAGACTCAAGAGAGGCTTTTTCTCTTCAACTTTTTCCATTTTATTTCATTCCTCCTCCGCTGATTTTTAACCGTAATCCTTTTATCTTTCAAGCTTATATGCTTTTCGTACAAAATTCGGCTAAAATCGTATAGAATGGTGCGAAAATGGTAAAAAGAATTGCGGAAATAGACGAACTCGACCTCAAAATCCTAAAACTCTTAGAGGAAGATGGACGCCTAACCTTCATGGAGATAGCCAAAAAACTAAGGCTAAGCGAATCAACAATAAGGAAAAGAGTTCAAGCCCTAAAAGAAAACGGCGTAATCAAAAGGTTCACGGTGGAAATAGACCCAGCCAAAATAGGCTTAAACACTGTTGCGATAGTTGGCATAGACGTCGACCCACCCAAGCTTTTGGAGGTAGCCCAAAAACTCTGCGAATTTAAGGAAATCCGCTGTGTTGCCACATCGACAGGAGACCACATGATAATGACTGAAGTATGGACCAGGGACGGCCGCGAACTGACAAAGCTCATATCGGAAAAAATCGGACCCATTGAAGGTGTCAAGAAAATTTGTCCAGCAATAATTTTGGAAAGGCTGAAGGGTTGAAACTTCCGGAGGAGGTAAAAGATTGAGCACTCATAGTCACCATAATCACGCCCACCATGTGGGAGAGTTTAAACGACGATTTTGGGTTTCACTGGTACTAACAGTGCCAATTCTGCTTCTTTCGGAAATGATTCAGATGTGGCTCGGCCTAGAATGGATAAAAATCCCCTACCAGAAAGAGGTGCTTTCCCTCTTATCCATAATCGTCTATCTTTATGGCGGATGGCCCTTCTTAAAAGGCTTGTACCAAGAGGTTAAAGCTAGACAGCCCGGCATGATGACGCTCATTGGTATGGCTGTATCTGTGGCCATGTTTTACTCGCTTGGGACGGTCTACTTTTCCATAAGCGGCAAAGATTTCTTCTGGGAACTCGCAACCCTAATCGATGTTATGCTTTTGGGGCATTGGATTGAGGCAAAAAGCGTTATGGGAGCTTCCATGGCTTTGGAGGAGCTTGTTCGCATAATGCCAACAACAGCCCACCTAATAAAAAACGGCGAAATCATAGACACCCCAGTCTCACAGCTGAAAAAGGGCGATGTTGTTCTTGTGAGACCCGGCGAAAAAATCCCGTCTGACGGCGTTGTGCTTGAAGGCGAATCATATGTTAATGAGGCTTTATTGACTGGCGAATCAAAGCCCATAAGCAAGAAAGTTGGCGAAAAGGTTGTTGGAGGCTCAATAAACGGAGAAGGCGTCCTAAAAGTGCGGATAGAACGCGTAGGTGAAGAAACTTATTTGGCGCAAGTTATCAAGCTGGTTAGACAAGCCCAAGAAAGCCGCTCGCGGACGCAGGATTTGGCGAACAGAGCCGCCGCCCTTCTCTTCTATGTGGCACTAGGCGTAGGCATAGCAACCTTTACAGTGTGGTCTTTTATGGCCAGTTTGGACTTTGCCCTTGAAAGGGCTGTAACAGTTCTCGTTATCGCTTGCCCCCACGCTTTGGGGTTGGCTATACCACTGGTTGTGGCTCTTTCCACATCCATAACGGCGAAAAGTGGAATCCTCATAAGGGATAGGCGAGCCTTCGAAATGGTTAAGGATGTTAACGCCGTTGTTTTTGATAAAACAGGCACGTTGACCGTTGGAAAATTTGGCGTCAGTGATGTCATCGCCTTCATACCAGAGGAAGAGCTTTTGAGGCTAACGGCTAGTATTGAGTTGAACTCGGAACATGTGATAGCAAAAGCCATAGTGGAATACGCCGAAAGCAAAGGCATCAAAATCCCACACGCCAAGGACTTTAGGGCGTTGCCGGGAAAAGGCGCCTATGGAAAAGTTGGAAGAAGGGAAGTTTATGTGGGCAGCGTAAACCTATTAGACGAGTTAAAAATAACCGTTGAAGACCCGAGAATAAAGAAGCTGCAAGAGCAAGGCAAGACAGTTGTTTTCACGATTGTGGACGGAAAACTTGCTGGTGCATTCGCGCTGGCGGACAGCATACGAGAGGAGTCCCGTGAAGCTGTCAGAAAGTTGAAGGAAAACGGTGTCAAGGTTTACATGCTTACCGGAGATTCTGAAGAAGTTGCCAGTTGGGTTGCAAGAGAACTTGGCATAGACAGCTATTTTGCACGGGTTCTGCCAGACAGAAAGGCTGAAAAAATTAGACGGCTCAAAGAGGAGGGGTACCGGGTTGCCATGGTTGGCGACGGTGTGAACGACGCCCCAGCACTTGTAACGGCGGATGTTGGTATAGCCATAGGTGCCGGAACAGACGTAGCCATAGAAAGCGCGGACATAATCCTAGTCAAGAACGACCCGAGAGACGTGGTGAAAGTAATAGACATCTCACGCAGAACATATTCGAAGATGACTCAAAACCTATGGTGGGCCGCTGGCTACAACATAGTAACAATTCCATTGGCGGCTGGAATCCTATCAGGGTTTGGTGTTACTCTTCCAGCGGCGGTTGGTGCAATAATAATGTCCCTAAGCACAGTTATAGTCGCATTGAACAGTCAAACTTTAAGGAAGTATGAACCTGGGGAGGTGAAAATATTGGCGAAGAAAACCCTTGTAAAGGACCCGGTTTGTGGGATGAAGATAGACCCAGACACAGCGTTCAGCAAAATTGAGCATGAAGGCCGCGTCATCTATTTCTGTTCAAAAGTGTGCGAAGAAGAGTTTAAGAAAAACCCAAAAAAGTACATGAAATAAGCAGCGAAGAGGATAAAGCTTTAACCAGAGATGCTTCTACGTTTCTGAATGTTAGAATGCTGGTGGGCTGTTGGGTAGACTTGCCGAGTTAAAGCTTGCAATGGGCACGTCCATATTCCTAGTAGCCTTCATATTCGCGCTCTTTTTGTCGGCAATTATGCTAATCTTCCAGTTCAGCCTTATCTACGCCATAATAGGCACAGTGCTATTCATACTCATCCAATATTTGATAGGGCCAGCAATGGTGGCAAGTTCAACAAGGCTTCGCTATCTGGAAAGGGGAGAAAACCCGTGGCTTGAAGAAACCGTAAAAGAGTTAGCCGACAAATCTGGACTGCCAATGCCGAAGCTAGCCATAGTGCCGGATGAAACGCCAAATGCCTTTGTCTTCGGAAGAACAGCCAAAGACGCCACCCTAGCAGTACACGAAGGACTCCTTAAGAAGCTCAACAAAGAGGAAATTAGAGGCGTCATAGGCCACGAGTTAGGTCACATAAAACACAAAGACTTCATTGTCATGACCGTACTTTCAGCCTTGCCACTCCTCGCCTACTTAATTGCAAGGGCAACATGGGAAGCTGGAAGATGGACCCCAGCAAAGAAGAAGGAGGAAGGAAGCATAAAGGCAGCCTTCTTCGCAGTGGCAATAATCTCCTATATAGTCTACATCATTTCGCTCTTATGTGTCATGGGTTTGAGCCGGCTGCGGGAGCACTACGCTGACGCCTACTCCGCCTACTTGACCGGGTCGCCTAGAAGCCTCCAAAGTGCTTTAGCCAAAATCACTTATGGTTTGTCGCTTTCGCCCAAACCGCCATCCGGCGCCAGAACCTTCTACATTGGTGATCCGGCGATGGCTAAGATGGAAATATCCTCCATAATGGAGAAGAAGGCTGAATACGACTTGGACAAGGACGGCGTTTTAGACGAGCGCGAGTTGGAGTTAGCCATGGAGAAGGAGGCAAAATCCACGTGGGCAAAAATCAACACGTGGTTCTCAACTCATCCGCCTACGTTTAAGCGAATACTGCTTTTGAGGGAAATTGAGATGGAGATGGAAAGCGGTAGGTTCACCAGCGAACGCATATACGCAAAAATCTAGTCTTAGCAATTCATGCTCAAGCATCGGGTAACATAACTGAGGAAAATGGCGGTTTCATCATTTTCCCTACTAAACTGGAAGACTCCATCAATCCAGTTTTTAGCTAGTTCCAAGAGGCAGTCATCTAACTCTCTTGTTACGTAGACAAGCACGCAGCGGGCGGCTGGTTTCCAACGTTTTAGTATGGCAAAGGAAGCGAGGGCTGTTTTTAGTCTGGCTGAATCAAGCTCAACCTTCGCGTCAAAAACAACGAGAGGATCAATAAACTCGCATATTTTCTGCCCGATGGAGATGTCAAATTCTATGGCATAACTTTTCTCGCCGCTCTGCCAGACAAGACACTTTTCGCCCCAAAAGGCTTCAAAGGGCTTCTTGACGATAACTTTTTCCCTCACAAGACGGAAAATGTACTCTTCGAAGGCGTAGGCGCGGAACTTTCCGAAAAATTGTGCAACACCGATTTCGGCCTTGTTCGCCATTATGGTTTCATTAAATTCGAGGAAGTCCTTCAGGGTTAGGGTTTTCGTCCACCTCTCATATTGGGCGTTTAAAGTTTTTCCAAGCATCCGCTGCTCTTCACTCTTGCTATAGCACAGCTCGTTTATGTAGTCTATTGGCTTCTTGGCTCTGGCCAATAAAGGTCTCCAAAAGCGTTTTATCACAAACCCGATTTATTACCTTCGTGGTTTAAGCGTGAAAGGTGTGCTAAATGAGGGTTAAGCTTCTCCGTTATACGGCGGACCCCGAGCTTCTATGCGGGGCTGCAGCTTTAACATCATCAAAAAGTGGAAGCCCTTCTGAAATTTTTGATAGTATAAATTTGGAGAGGGCGAGGCAGACGATTAAGCGTGTGACTGGTTATGGACACATGTCCGTTATTGAGCATGCATCCTTCACCTTCAGCATAGAGGAGGTTTCGAGGGCTTTAACCCACCAGCTTGTTAGACACCGCATCGCATCCTACACGCAACAAAGCCAACGCTACGTAACATATGACACATTGAAAAAGTATGTGACACCGCCCACCATAGCCCAAAATTCAGAGGCAAAGAAAATATTCGATGAAACGTTGGAAAGCATCTCTGCCGCCTACAAGAAGCTCTTGGAGATGGGCATTCCAAAAGAGGATGCACGCTACATTCTCCCTAACGCTGCAAAAACAAACATTGTCGTAACAATGAACGCCCGCGAGCTACGCCACTTCTTCAACCTGCGGTGCTGCGCCCGCTCCCAATGGGAACTCCGTGAGGTCGCAACTGAAATGCTCCGACAAGTGAAAAGGGTGGCGCCATCACTTTTTGAGAATGCTGGACCCACCTGTGTTGAGCTTGGCTTTTGCCCAGAAGGAAAAATGAAACCGCCAGAATGCAATATTGAAGAGATTAAAAAGCGGTTTAAAAGCCTCTAAAACCTAAAGCGGTTTAAATTGCCAAAGTATAAGGCGTACGCCATAACAACAAAGTACTGGCGACCCGGAGAAGACTACATAAGGCAGATAATCAAAAGTATTGAAGGAAAAATTTCAGACGGAGACTTTGTGGTTATATCGGAAAAAGCCATTGCAACAGCCACCGGCAATATTGTGGACGAGAGCAAGGTGCAGCCAAGCCTAAACGCAAAAATCATTGCCAGACTTTGGATGCCGCTTGTTTGGGGCTATTTTCTCGGTCCGATATGCCACTTGCGGAGAAAACTCATAGAAAGGCTTCGAGACTATCCACGAGACGCTGGAAGCCGCCACAAACAGGTCGCCCTACAGTATGCAGGTTTACTGCAAGCCCTAATGTTTGGCTCTGAAGGAGGCATAGACGGAACAAACCTTCCATACGCTTATGTTTGCTTACCCCTAAAAAACGCCCAAGCCATAGCCGAAAAAATACAAAGAAAAATTTTAGAAGCACTTGGGCGGAAAGTTTGCGTCATAATTGCCGACACAGACAAAACATACTCTTTCAGAAATTTCCATTTTACGCCTAGACCAAGACCAATAAAGGGAATCCGTAACCTTGGGGGCTTTATCACCTACGTTGTCGGGCGGATGCTAAAGCTAAAGAGAAGGGCAACCCCGATAGCGGTTGCTGGAAGCCCCATCTCAACTGATGAGGCGTTAGCAATTGCAGAACTCGCAAACCGTGCTAGAGGTTATGGGGCTGGCAGAACCGTCTGGGACATGGCTGAAAAATTCAATGTTGACTTGGCCGAAGTGAGCTGGAAGATGCTGGAAAAAATAAAACACAAACCCATAGTAATAGTACGATACTATATAAAGAGTGCCGGGGGCGGGATTTGAGCCCGCGACCTCCAGATTTCCTATCTTCTGTGCCCCATTCAGACCTTTTGATTATGAGTCTGGCGCCCATTCCAGGCTAGGCTACCCCGGCATCCCTTAATAATCAGATGAAAAATGCTTCTTGTTATTTCTTTCGCTTCAGTTTTTCAACTCTGTCACGTTTTCCAAGGTAAACTAGATCCGCCATATCCACGAAAAGTCCGGTCTCCACTATTCCAGGAATCATTTTCAGTCTCTTTTCCAATTCTGTTGGATCCTCTATTAATCCGAAGTCCACGTCTATTATGAAGTTGCCATTTTCCGTAACAATTGGACCGACTTTTCCGCTGCCTTCTCTTATTTTTGGCTTCCCCCCTAATGCACTTAATTTCTGTGTTACAAAGGATGCGGCGAAGGGTAAGACTTCTATTGGTAGTCTTTGGCCATTTTCGCCTAAGATTTTGGCTTTCTTTCTCTCATCCGCTATTATTATTAGGGTTTTGGATGCCGCAGCAACTATTTTTTCGCGGGTTAGGGCACCGCCCATGCCCTTAATTAGATTCAGATTTTCGTCTATTTGGTCTGCTCCATCTATTGTCAAGTCTATTGTGGGGTTTTCTTCCAATGTTGTTGTTGGAATGCCATTCTTTACCGCCAGCATAAAAGCTTGGTATGATGTTGGCACTACCTTAACATGTAATTCGTCGGCTTTTATTCTTTTTCCAATTTCTTCCGCAGCATAGGCTACTGTGCTTCCGCTGCCGAGCCCTAATATAAATCCATCTTTAACGTGTTTGGCCGCTTCTAGTGCGGCATTCCTCTTTGCCTTTTCCAAATCTTCTTCTCTAAGTTTCAATTTCCATCTGCCCCAGCTTTTCCAGAACTTTTTCCACTTCGGCTCTAATCTCCTCTATGCGTTTTTCAGCTTCTGTCCGCGGAGGGGGCTTGGCGGGTGGTTTCCTTCTCTTTTTCGCTTTTTCTTCGGTTTCCGCTTCTTCTGTTTTCTCCTCAACCTCTAAAGGCTTCGCTGGTTTTGGCGCCGGTATTGTTATTTCTTTTAATGGCTTAGCTTCAACCTTTGAGCGGAGCTCCTCGATTTTTGCGCTTATCTCGTCGAAGCGTTCGCTGAAAAGTTTTATTAGGTCTTCCTGCATGGCTTCAAGCTCATGTAAGGCAACAAGGGACTCGTCCTTCGTAATAGCCTCCTTAACGATCATCATTCGCTCCTTATATGTTTGGGCAAGCCTGTCTCGCTCTTCTTCAGTTATTTTTCCTTCGGCGTGGGCCTCGTAAAGCTTCCTTATTGCGTCGCTTAAAATCTCCCTCTCCAAGTCCAGTATTCTAAGCTCTTCTTTGGCGCGGGCAGCCTCTTCAGGAGAAACAGTCTTAACAATTTTAAATGGCAAAGCCTCCTTAGGCTTAACTTCAATTTTTTCAGAAGCTTTTTTCTCTTCCTTCCCCCTTCGCCTCATAGCATAAAAAACTATTAGGAGGGCAGCAACTACTCCCACCACTGTTATTATAAGCGCGTAGGTTTGGGGCTCATCAAGGGGCAAAAAGCTTCTCCCTCTTAATCTCCATTAGAGTTTCTTTTTGGATATATAAATTATCCAGAACATAAGCCATGTGAAGCTTTATAACTTTTAAAATCTAGAATTGGAGGCTAGGTGTGTAAATGAATCGAGAGAAAGTTTTTAGATACATTGAAGACCATTTTGAGGAGCATCTTGGACGGCTAAAAGAGCTTGTTAGACAGCCTTCCATATCAGCTGAAAACCTTGGAATACGCGAGTGTGCAAACCTCGTCAAGGATTATTTGAAGCGTTTGGGCTGTAAGGACGCTCGCCTCGTGGAAACATCCGGCAACCCTGTGGTTTACGGATATTATAATGCTGGCGCCGATAAAACAGTCATAATTTACATGATGTATGACACACAGCCAGTGGACGAGCCTGGCTGGACTGTTCCGCCACTGGAAGGACGTGTTGTTGAGATGCCGCCTTTTGGAAAATGCCTTGTCGCCAGAGGCGCCATAAACACTAAAGGGGAGCTTGGCGCCTTTTTGAATGCTTGCGAATCTATAACAGCTGTTGGCGAAGAAATTCCGCTTAACTTAATTTTTGTGGCTGAAGGCGAAGAAGAGCTTGGAAGCCGCCACCTTCCAGAGTTCATAAATGAGTACTTGAATATTTTGAAGGATGCTGGTGCTGTTTTCTTCCCAACAGCTGATCAAGATGAAAAGGGCAAGGTTCAAATGGCACTGGGCGTCAAGGGAATAGTTTATTTTGAACTTGAGCTTGACGGGAAAAGTTGGGGTTACGGACTAACAGAGTTTGACATCCATGGAAGCAACAAGGCATGGGTTGACAGTCCAGCGCTGCGCATGATACAGGCCCTTAGCACCCTTACATCAAAGGATGGAAATAAGGTCTTGGTTGAAGGCTTCTACGACAACGTTGTTCCTCCAAGCCCTGAAGACATGAAATTAATAGAGAAGCTGGAAAAGACCTTCGATGAAGAAACCGTCAAAAAGAGATGAAGGTTGAGCGTTTTATCGACGACGTTCATGGAAAGGAGGCGCTGCTAAAATATCTCTATTCGCCAACCCTAAACATTGATGGTATTTGGAGCGGCTATATTGGCCCAGGCACTAAAACCGTTTTACCCCACAAAATAACTGTAAAAATAGATGTTCGCTTAGTGCCAAACATGACTGTTGAAGAAGTTATACCAAAGATAAGGAGACACTTGGACAAACATGGCTTCAAGGAAATAAAAATAATCCAGCTTGAAGAAGGGTATGGATGGGCAAAAACAAGCGTGCGCGAACCAGCCGCCCAAGCTGTTATAAAGACCTACCGCGAGTTCGGCTACGAACCCGAAATATGGCCCCACATGGCTGGAAGCGCACCCTTCTGCATGTTCAATAGAGAGCCACTGAACCTTCCATTCGTTGAGGGAGGCATAGGTCACGGCGGAAGAGCCCATGCACCAAACGAATACATAGTCGTTGGGGAAGGAGGACCAACAGGAGGCCTAATAACCCTCGAGAAATCTTATGTTGCCATATTGAATAACCTCTCAAAAATGTTATGAAAGCCAAGAAAACTTAATAAATCAACATTTTCCTTCTATTCATCTTGGCATCCGCCTAAAAGCCCTGGTAGTATAGTCCGGTCTAGTATAGGCGGCTGTCGCCCGCCCGACCCGGGTTCAAATCCCGGCCAGGGCGCCAAAAATAACATATTTGCTTAGCCTTTTTTTCGGTAAGAGTTTAGGAAATCTTTGAATCTCGATAATCCTTCTTTCAAGGTTTCAGTTTTGCATCCATAACCGATGCGTAAGTATCCTTCCATTTCGAAGCACGATCCCGGGACTAATAGTGTCCCCTTTTCTTTTATGAGGCGAAGGCAAAGGGCTTCCGATGGCATTTTTAGGCTATAACGAAGGAAAGCTATGCTTCCCGCCCTTGGGGGAATCCAATTGATTAATGGTTCATCTTCGATCCATCGGGAAAGAATTTCGTAGTTTGTACGGATGATTTCCAAGTTACGTTTAAAGATTTTATTCACGTTTTTAACGGCTAGAGTCGCGAGGGCATCATCTATTAGACCATTGCTAATTGTTGTATAGTCTTTATGAAGCATGCATTCCTCAATAATTTCTTCACTGGCGGCTATCCACCCTAACCGCAAACCTGTAAGCGAAAAAGCCTTAGAAAAAGAACCGGTTGCTATGGCATTATCACTTAAATCTGCAACTGATGGAACGTAATCATCTGGATTTATGTATAAACCCCTATAGGCTTCGTCGCAGAGTAAATAGGCGCCCGCATCTTCTGCAACAGAGCAAATTTCTTTCAAAAACTTATCATCAAAAAGGGCTCCGGTGGGATTGTGGGGATTTATAAGCACGATGAGTTTGGTTTTGTCGTCGACAAGTTCAGATAATTCGTTAATATCTAGAAGCCAGCGATCTTCTTCTCGCAATTTTAAAAACTTAACGTTGGCGCCGAAGGATTTGGCTACGCTGTAGAGCTGCTGATAGGCTGGAAAAATGGAAATAACCGTATCTCCGGGTTCAACAAGAGTATAAAAAACGAGAAAGTTTGCGCCTATAGCTCCACCAGAAATAAGAATGTTTTCCGGCTTCATGCGCTTGTATAGTCTCGAAATTCCCTCTCTAAGTTCAGGAGAACCGTCAACGAAACCGTATGTAAGTTGTGTTCCTTTGAACTCTTCAAAAAACTTTTCGCTACCCATAAGGGTTAGAAATTCGCCTAAGGTGAATGGATTGACACATGTTTCCGCAAGGTTGAGCTCCACTTTATGTTCGTAGGAGCCTATGAATCTTTCAACTAAAAATTTATCCACTTTCATGTTTTTCAGCTCTTTTGAACTTTCAAATTTTGATATATAAGACAATTAAGTTTTCTGGTGAATGCTGGTTAACATAAAGCATATGAATGTGTTTTAATCAGATTTTGATGGGTAAGCTTGCGGTTTTCTCAAAGGCTTGTGGATAGGTGCTCGCCGAACGTTTGGTTACTTAATGTTCTAAAAGATTCTAGTGCAGCTGTGGATGTAGGTTATGATGAAAGTCAGGTTGTTGTTAAGGCTTCTAGAAGCGGTTTATGTGTTGCTTGTAAGGGTTCACGTTTTCTCTGCGGAAAGACTCGTTGTCCAATAATTGTTAGGGCTAACTACTTCTTGAAAAGTGTTCCGTTGATGCAGAGTGAGGATATTGCTGGGGCTTCTCCTCCAAGTGTTTTTGTTGGTAGGATTGGCTATCCATATGTTTATGCTGGACCCCTTGTTCCGCCTGTGCAAGAGGACACAAGCCTTTATGACCTGCCGGAATACTGGTTTGGAAAATCTATTGACGAAATTGTTGGTTTCCGCTCTATGCTCATTCGTGGTAAGCATCGTGTTCATGTGCAGAAGTTTTTGGAAGCTGGAAAAATTATTGAGAAAACCCGGGAGCTTGCCTTAGCTGTTAAACCCGTTGATGTCGAGCTTCTTTTGAAGAAAAAACCTAGAGGTTTCATAGTTTTGGACGATGAAGTTCAGCCTTTTGGTCCTTCTGCGCCCATACGCGACTTAAGGGTTGGATATGCCCGGTGGGATCATCAAATTGAGAAAGCCTATTATGATACGGATTTGAAGGCTGCGGAGGCGGTTTTAGAGCTTTACAACAAAGGTGTTTTGGTAACGAAGATTCAAAGAGCTTTTAGCGTTGGCGCCTTTGGTATGGAAAAGAATAGGCGTCTTGTGCCAACCCGCTGGAGTATAACAGCCGTTGACAGCATAATCTCAAAGGAGCTTATGGAAAAAGTGAAGACTTTTCCAGAAATAAGCGAATATCGCGTTTACGAGTCTCGTTATTTGGACAACATTTTTGAAGTTTTAATGATTCCGGGCAAGTGGAGCTATGAAGCCATAGAGGCTTGGTATCCGGGCACCGTTTGGAACCCCCATGGAAGAAGTGTTATAATGTTTTCCGACTGGGAAGGCTATGAGGGGCGAACAACGTATGCTGAAATTGGTGGATGCTACTACGCGGCGCGTTTGGCTGTCTGCGAACAACTCGTTAGGGAGCAGCGCCAAGCAACGGTCATAGTGCTTCGGGAGGCTCATCCTGGCTACATAATGCCGGTCGGCGTCTGGCAAGTTCGTGAAAACGTTAGGAATGCCATGCGCCAGAAACCCTACACTTTCAAAACTTTAGATGAGGCCCTAAAGTTTATTGCAAGCCGCTTTAAGATTCCTATTCGCCAGTGGATTATGCGCAGCGAACTTTTGAAGGATGCCCTTTTCCAGAAAAGGATAACGGATTTCTTGGAAAAAGTTAAAGGCTGACGGTTAAAGCCATGTCGAGGATAAGAAAGTTTTTGGCAACATTATATCACGCCTTTTTCAACTTTGTACTCAACTCGTTTAAGAGCATTAACCGAAAGATTAGGTCGAAGCTTCCAGTTTGGCGCATGAAAGAGGAAACAAGAGAGCACGTCCAGTCATCAATAAAGGTTTTCAAGTGGATAATCTTGCCTGCAAGCCTCCTCTACATTTTCCTAGAGTTCTACTTTTTCGGCGAAAACGCTTTAGACACAATGCTCTGGGGGTTAGCGGTTTTCTTTTACAGCAACTTCCTACCAGACTTACCGTCCATCTACAGAAGAAAAGCCAAAAACAATGGTGGGAAAGATCTTTCATGGTATAAACGCTACGCCATACTTTTATTCGCGCCATTGCTTGTTTGGATTTTGTTTTCGGGTATACGACTAAACTGGAGAACCACGGAAACCTACTCAGTTTACTGCGTTTTCCTCTTTTTTGTTGGCTTTTTCGCCTTCGTGAAATTTCCCGTACGAACTGGAAATTTTATTAAAATTCTTGTCTTTCCGCTTTATGGTTTAGCTGGATATCTGACGCATTTAAAAGTGGATAAAATCTGGTGAGGTATTAGACAATGGGAGAAAATAATTTATAAACGCTGACGTAGTTAGTTTTGGTTTTCCAGAGTTTACATTTGGTGCATTTAATGGTAGAGATAATCATTCAAGCTTTGGCGCTGTTTGCCTCTTTGGCTGTCTTAGCGACAGCCAGCTTTTTCGCCATAAAACATATTGAAGATTTTATGGAAATCATTAGTCTAAGCGAAGTTGCAGCTGGATTTGTGATCTTGGCGATTATGACTTGTATGCCTGAAATAACTGTAGCGGTTTTTTCAGTGCAACATGGCACAGCAGGAATCAGCATAGGCGACATTTTAGGTTCACATCTCTTTAACATTGGTGTAGTGGTCGGGTTATTAGCAACGTTTGGTTCTTTAAAAAAATGCAGGACAGAAGCGCTGGTAGAACTTATTGATTTACTTTTTCTCGCTTCTATCATACCTTTACTTCTCGTTGCATTCAAGGCAGCCAGTTCCATTATCGGTGTTCTATTAATAGTCATTTTTGTTCTAAGTTTTTATAGGATGAGCAGAAAGCGGCGACCTCCCACTTTCGACCATATTAAAGATAGACGCGTGGAAAGGAAAAAACCACTTATAATCCTCATTACAATCCTCATTGCAGTTGCTATTGTTGTGTTGTCCGCTAGAACCACCATCACATCAGCTATTGAAATTATTAACTTAGTGGGCATCTCTCAGCCCGAAATCGGTGCCAAGATAGTGGCAGTGGGCACATCTCTCCCTGAACTTGCTTTTGGGCTGGTAGCTCTCAAAAGAGGAAGAGTACACCTTGCTTTGGGCGACGCCATCGGCGCAAACCTTACAACTATAACCTTGGCCTTGGGCATAGTTTTACTTTTCGCGCCGTTTGCAATCGAACAGCTAATGTTCACTGAAATTCTCATATTCGTGCTCATAATGAACCTCATTTTATGGAGGTACTTGACAAAGGGAGGAGTAACACAACTTGGCGGAATAATCCTCATAACGGTCTACATAGTGTTTCAAGCAATTTTCTAGTTGTTGGTAGGTTAAAATAAACATGCATATTTTAGAGCAAAGATTTTAAGGCAAATTATTAAACTAAGTGAAAGGTTTCATAAAATGCTTGACCCAGTAACACTTGCGTTGGCTTTGGCTGGCTCAATAATTGTTATAGGATTTTTAGGCAACTACTTCTTTGAGCGCACCGGTTTCCCTGACATGATTTTCCTTATAATTTTGGGCATGCTGGTTGGACCCGTAACAAAATTGGTGGACACCGAGCAGTTCATAATGCCGCTGACTCCATACTTCGCTGCCCTAGCCTTAGTCTTCATATTATTCGACGGTGGAATGGCTATGAATATTTACCGCGTTTTCACCGAAAGCCCTAGAGCCACTGTGTTGGCTGTTGGGGGTTTTGGTTTAAGCGTTGCAACCACAACATTGTTTGCAGCTTTATTGTTGATGCCAGACAAACCAGTAACATACTCAATATTGTTAGGAACGATTTTGGGAGGAAGCAGCAGCATAGTTGTGATTTCACTTGCATCAAAGATAGGGATTAGCGAAAAATGTTCAACAATATTAAGCCTCGAATCGGCGCTGACAGACATTTTATGCATCGTTTTCTCATTGACAATTATTGAGATAATTTTGGGAAGCGCCGTTGAACCCATAGCCATTGGGCAAGCAATTGCAAGCAAATTCTCGATAGGAATAGTGCTTGGAATATTTTTCGGACTTTTATGGTTAAGCATACTAAAAAGGATTGTAAAGGCACCATATGCTTATATCCTCACACTAGCCGTTGTGCTACTAGCATACGCTGTTTCAGAAACCCTGGGCGGCAGCGGGGCGTTATGCTGCCTCCTCTTTGGCATAGTGTTGGGGAATGAAAAGGAGATTTACAGAATGCTTCGAATGGAAAGACCAGCAGAAACTGTTATTGACGCTGGGTTAAAGAGGTTTGAGTCTGAAGTGGCATTTCTGTTAAGAACATTCTTCTTTGTCTATATAGGCCTGATATCAACAATAGGTGACATAAGAATGGCCATTCTCGGCATAATCCTTTCCTTCATACTGTTGCTAGCTAGATTTGGTGCCGTGCGATTAGCAACAGCCCGCTGCAGCGAACTCGCCGAAGAACGTCCAATAATGAGTGTAATTCTGACAAGGGGTTTGGCGGCCGCCGTATTAGCAACATTGCCTTTGCAGTATTCTGAAGCGAACCCCACTTTTAAAGAGCTGTATAAAATCTACATCAACATAGTTGTTTTGGTGATTCTTGTAACAGCAGTAATTGCCACAATATGCATACCAATAATAAAATGGAGAGCCAAGAAGGGATAGTGGCAAGACATTTAAAGGATTCACGTAATACCTTCATTAACGGTGAAGAATTGTCGCATAAAATTGCAAGGTTAATACTTCCTTTTTCAGTTCCAGCTGAAAACCGAAAAGAACCCTTCACGGCAGATATGGAAAGGGCAGCCATCTATTGCTTTGCAGAAGTGAAAAGGGAAAAGGGTGGAGGCCTAATATTAAGGAAGGCGGAGGAGAAAACAGTTTTCTTAACAAAGTTTTATTATCCCTTTTGGCTTGCACCATGGAATACGTTAAGCCTAGTCTTTGATGGATTAAAGCAGTCGGCTTATACGGCAACCTATAAGATTATACCAGACGCTAAAGCATTCATAGAAAACGCCCATAGAAGCGCAAAATCCTTGGAAACCTACATGGCTTTTCTGTCCGACAATCTAAACTATTTTCAAGTGCCAAGCGGTGAAAGGAAAGTCACAGTGGATGGACTGGTCAGCGAAACCGCGTTTCTTGGCGAGTTTAACGAATATCTTTCGGAAGCAAAACAAATTGAGCTGACGTCCTCCGAGGCTGTTCTATTAAATCCATCGGTTGATGAGTCGGCGATTTTGTTAGCAGTTGAGGAGTTGGAAAGGTTAAGGGAGGACTTCGAAGCTGAAGTTGCTACGCTGAAAGAGAGTATAAAACTCCTTAACAAGACTACAAGAAATTTCGTAAAAGAGATACGTGGAAAAATTAGGACTGTCAAAGCAGAGTTTGAAGAAGTTATTAGAAAAGAAGAGGAAATTGCAGCGCAAAAAATCAACAGGGTAAATGAGGAATATGAAGAGCAAAGAGCCAAACTGATAAAGAATTTTGAGAAGCAACTTCTGCCATTGCAAAAGGAGAAGGTTAAACTTGAAAAGATGAAAGAGCAGACGCTTAGAAAAATTGAGCAATACAATTTAGAAGCCAAAACATGCGCAGCTAAAAAAGATAATGTTGGAGAGAGAAAATGGAAGGAAAAAGCCAACGAGGCAAAAAGGGAGTTGTCTGAAATAAACAGGAAAATCGAAGAAGTGGAGGAAAAAATTAAGGAAGTTGAAGAAAGCGAATCTGCCGAAACCTTCAAGCTAAGGTCTGAATGGGAGGCGAAAATTAAAGAGGCTAGGAAAAATCTGCTTGAACTGGAATCCACTCGTGACGCGAAAATACAGGTTCACAAACAGGAAATGGAAAAGCTGGAAAACATGGCTGCTAACATAATTGCACAAATAAACAATACAATAAAGTTGAGGGAGGCGGATTTAGCAAACATTAAGGGGTTGGGAATCCAGCAGGAAAACAAACAGCTAAGCTTAGTTTACATTCCCTTTTATATGGTTTGTTATGAAGCGGAAATGAAGAAGCGCTACATGATTTTTGCACCATCCACAGTGAACAGCATAGGCTTTACTGCAAGGCTTAAAGGCGCCCTTGGAAAGGCAAAAGTTAAGCACCTGTTGACTCCTAGGTTTAAGGCGGTAACGGCGCTTTTGGAGAGACTTCCAGCCTTAATGGAGAAGGATGCAGCCTTTGCCAGAGAAATCCACGAGATTGGAGAAAAAACAAGCATGCTCGGCGAAGGCTCTAAACGGAAACAATTGGAACAAGGATTAAAGAAGCTGAAAGAAGAGGGTTGGCTTTCAGAAAAGGAGTTTGAAGCTTTTAGCCAAAGGCTGATAACACTTTAAGTAGTTTTTAATTCCCTGAACTTTTTGATGGCATATTCGACGATTTTCATGGCTTCTTTTGCGTTTCTCCATTCCTTAAACCTAACCCACTTGTGAGGTTCAAGACGTTTGTAGGTTTCGAAAAACTCTTGAATTTCTCTTAGCTTGTGGGGATGGATGTCGCTTATATCCTTGTAGCCGTCGAATCTGGCGTCGTCAACAAGCACAGATAAGATTTTGGGGTCTTCGCCCTTCTCGTCCTCGATGATTAATGCGCCTATAACTCTAACCTTCACTAGGCATCCTACCTCGAGGGGCTCATAGCTTAGCGCCATTATGTCCAATGGGTCTTCGTCGTCAAACCATGTTTGGGGCACAAAGCCATACTCAACTGGAAAAACCACCGATGATGGTATTATGCGGTCTAGGACAAAGGTTTCCCATTTAATGTTATATTCGTACTTATCTCTCGAACCGCTGATAACCTCAATAATCATGTTTAAGATTTCTGGTGGTTTTTCTCCGCATGGGATATCTCGCCAAAGATTCATAGAGACGCCAAAAGCCAAACTGTTCAGCCCAGTATTTAGGCTTTTGTTATTCCTCCCTAAGCGGCCTCCTCTTAACCTCGAATTTTTCCATGCCGTATTTTGCGTAAAGCTCCTTTCTCAAGGCTTCAAGCATCTCTATCTTTCTACCAGAAAACTCTGCAGCTGTAATAACCTTAACGCCACGTTTTTGGGCTTCTTCGTAAACCGGTTTTATTCTCATTTTGTAGTTTAGGTCGCGTAGGAAATGGTGGTCTAAAACGATTGTGTGGACGCTTGTCTCTTTTATGGCTTTGATGAGGTTGCTGTTGGATATTTCAAGGCTTTTGAAAGAGAAGCGGTAACCAAGCATATATGTCATTGGTCCATCAACAAAGAGCACGTCCGGCTTCTCGTTTAAGATGAAGACTATTTGATCATCAAGCGACAGTCCCTCTACGTCTGAGGTGTGAAGGAACTTTTCGCCACCACTTTTTATGCATGTTTCAGTTACATAGCCAAGTCTTGGGTTTGTTCCGTGGCAAACAGCCTTTGAAAATGTTATGGCGGTTTCGCCAAACTGGAAGCTTTTACCGTCCGCAATCTCAAGCCTTTTCGGCAAGTTTTTGATGGCTGTGAGGAAGTAGGCAGCCCTGTCCCTTTGGCTTCTGTTTATATTTTCTGTGGGATGTTTTATGAAAACCGTTTTTCCGCTATAAAGTTCTGGATAATCTGGGTCATGATGGTCATAATGATAGTGTGTTACAACAAGCACTTCTGATTCTTCCGCGTACTGCTTGATAATGTTCCATGTCTCGTCCAACCTCTGCCACTCGAGTGGATGCGGCTCCAAACCATAGCGCAACGGCGCAAGAGAAACGCCAGGGTCTATCAAGATTTTTAAGTTATCAGTTTCTACAAAAGTTGCCATTGAGCGAACTCCGAAACTGTCAAAGGCTAGGGGCAATATTTGCCTAATCATTTGCTTTCCTCCCCAAAGAAGGCTTCAAGCCTTTTTATTTCAGCCCTTTTCAGAATTTCCGCGCACTTTTTAGGGTCTAAAGCCCTAAACTCCAATCCAAGGGTTTCAAGAAGCCTCTGCACATCTTTAGCTATGTTTGGTGCCACTAAAATGCCGCGCACCTCGCGGTTTGTTCTACTTTTAACAGCCTCTATATATTTTGCTAATTGGAAAATAGCCTCTTTACCAGCCGTTTTGCGCTTAATCTCAACAACAACAAAACGTCCATCCTTGTCAACGCCGTAAACGTCCACGAACCCGGGCTCGACCTTCTTTTCATAGCTTATGGGTTTGAAGCCCTCTTCTAAAAGGGAAGGCTCTAAAAGTATAGCTTTGTGCATGTCCTCCTCGCTGGCATAGAGTGAAAATTCTCCAGAGTCTGCAAGCGCCATAGCCGAAACTAAATGGATCTTGTCAAAGAAAACTCTCACGGATTCTGGGGGTTTTCGCCTTACAGCATGAATCTCCAATATTTCGCCCTTAACTTGTGTGTGGAATATACAGCCGGGCGGTTGCCAGTTTACTGGTTCATATCCCACTGGGCGGTGTACAAGCAATGAGCCGTCCTCCTTTATTATTAATATGCGCTCGCCTGGTTCAAGCTTTGACTTGGCTCTGCCGAGGTAATGAACCCAGCAATTGCCAACCAAAAGGAGAGTTTTCCTTTGGGATATCGCCTCTTTAACTATTCCTTCAACCTCAACCGTATTTGGACTTACGAGAACTTTGAGGTGCCTTGAAGTGGACAAGTTTTCAGCCAAATAGTTTTAGAATCCCTTTATGCTAGATAAAACTTCTGAAGACCCTTATGAGTGAGTGGGAGCTTAAGCGCGATAACATGCAGCACTATGATTTGACGGCGAAAGGCTACGATGAGCAATATGCTGAGGAGCAAAGGGCTAAAATCGAGAACGCCTTAAGAAGCGTAAAAATCGGCGGAAATTGCCTGATTTTGGATTGTGGCTGCGGTACAGGCTTGCTTTTTGAGTACATCGCTGAAAAAGCCGCCATGGTGGTGGGGCTGGATATTTCAAGGAAGATTTTGGCGGAGGCTGAAAGACGGGCTAAAGCCTTTGGCAATGTATGTTTGGTTTTGGCTGATGCTGATTATCCGCCTTTTAGGGATCATGTTTTCAGCCATGTTTTTGCTGTGACTCTGCTCCAGAACATGCCAGATCCCGAGAGAACTCTAGCAGAAATTTGCAGAGTAGCGGGGAAAGATGCTTACATAATTGTTACGGGATTGAAGAAGAAGTTTTCTTTGGAGGTTTTTGAGGGTTTATTGCGTAAGGTTGGTTTAAGTGTAATTGAATTTTCAAATGGTAATGAAAGCCTAAAATGTTATGTGGCTGTTTGCAAGAAGCCCGGTCATCATTAAATTTCGTGGGCTGTTTAACCTAAACTATATATGAAAGTGGAAGGTTAGAGCTATACTCTTACATGGTTCACTAATGGAAGATTTGGGGACTTGGTGGTTGACGGATGCCCCTTAAAACCTTGAAGAGAGAAACCGCGGAAGCCTTAACTCTTGAATGGATTTTGCATGTTAAAAATTACAAGTTAACCCTTGATCGTAAGCTATGTGTTGGATGTGAAATTTGCACTTTAGCATGCCCAAAAGAAGCCATAAAACTTGAGAAACAACCAAAAACGCCTGATGGAAAAGCACAACATGCGCGTGTTGACATAGCCCTTGAGAAGTGCAATTTCTGTGGCATATGCGACATCTTATGCCCTTATGGGGCGATTAGAGTAACGGTTAATGGAGAGCATGTTTTAAACGTTGTTGAGAAGGAGAGCTTTCCGCAACTTATCCGCGACATTCAAATTGATACAAGCAAGTGCCCAGTAGACTGTGTTGAATGTGAGAAGGCTTGCCCCTTAAATCTCATTAAAGTGAAGTGGCTTGCTCCGGAAGGAAAGATTGTTGAAGATTTAGACTCTTTAACGAAGAAAGAGTGGAAGGATTTGAAGGTTAATGTTGATGTCAAGAAGGAGCTTTGCCCATGCTGTAGAATATGCGAATTCAAATGTCCAGAAGGGGTTCTCCATGTCCGCAAAAGTTTCTATGGAAAGGTAAGCATAAATCAGGATAAATGTCCAGAGGGTTGTAAAGACTGCCTTGATGTATGCCCAATAACCGGGGCACTATATTTGTCCGAAGCAGATAAGAAGGTTCACGTGAATGAAACTTTCTGCGTTTATTGCGGAGCTTGCAAGGTTGTTTGTCCGGTGCCAGAAGCCTTAGAGCTTAAAAGAACCAAGATTATGCACACTCCTGTTCGCTCTGGGGCTTGGAACAAGGCCTTGGAGCGTTTGGCTTCTCCTCTTGAAATTACTAAGGAGTTGAAGGCTAAAGGTTCCCAAAGGGCTTTGGAATCCGTTGAGAAAAGGTTGGGTTGGAGGGCCCCATAAAATGGTGGAGAGGCGAGCTGAAAATAAGCCCGAAGAGCTTCGCATAGGTGTTTTCATATGCCACTGTGGTTTGAACATTGCTGGAGTCATTGACATTAAGGAGCTTGTTGAGTTTGCAAAGACCATTCCAGACGTTGTTTACGTTAAGGATAACCGCTACACATGTGCAGATCCTGGACAGGAGGAAATTAGGAAAGCCATAAAGGAGCATAGGCTTAACCGCGTTGTTGTGGCTGCTTGTTCGCCACGCATGCACGAGGTTACATTTCGGCGGACGGTTTCAGAGGCTGGCTTAAACCCGTACCTTTTTGAGATGGCTAACATCCGTGAGTTTTCATCCTGGTGTCATCCGAGCACTCCTAAGGAAGCGACAGAAAAGGCTAAGGACTTAATCAAGATGGCTGTGGCAAAGGCTAGGCTTCTGATGCCACTGCAAACAATTGAGGTGCCTGTCACAAACAAGGCTTTGGTCATTGGCGGCGGCATAGCCGGCATGAATGCAGCCCTAGACCTGGCTGAGATGGGCTTCAAGGTTTACCTTCTTGAAAAGGGCGAAAGCATAGGTGGGCACATGGCGCAGTTGGACAAAACTTTTCCAACATTGGACTGTTCCATCTGCATTGAAGGACCGAAAATGGTGGACGTTGGTCGGCATCCAAACATCGAGATAATTTCCTATGCTGATTTGCTTAGCGTCAGCGGTTTCATAGGCAACTTTAAAGTTCGCATTAGGAAGAATCCGCGCTACGTTATTGCCGAAAACTGTACGGGATGTGGCGAATGCAAAGACGTCTGCCCCATAGAGTATCCAAACGAGTGGGACATGGGACTCGGCGTTAGAAAAGCCATATCGGTGCCCTTTGACCAAGCTGTTCCGCTTGTTTATACAATTAATCGTGACTACTGTATTGAGTGCTACAAGTGTGTGGATGCTTGCGGTGCCAGACAAGCCATAAACTTTGACCAGAAGCCAGAGGAAATCGAGCTTGAAGTTGGCGCCATAATTGTGGCGACAGGCTATGACATTTACTTGCCCTATGATAATCAGCTTTATGGTTATGGCAAATACACAAACGTGATAACCTCACTGGAGTTTGAGAGGCTTATTCTTGCGGCTGGTCCAACCGGCGGAAAAGTGGTGCGGGCTTCTGATGGGCAAAAGCCCCATAGTGTAGCCTTCATCCAGTGTGTTGGTTCACGGGACACAAACAAGTACCCATATTGTTCCAACTTCTGCTGCATGTACACGCTTAAGCATGTTGTCCAGCTTAAGGAGAAGTACAAGGAAGACATAGAAGTTTACGTCTTTTACATGGATATGCGAACCAACTTCAAAGGCTTTGAGGAATTCTATCAGCGTGCTCGTGAACTCGGCGTGAACTTCATTCGTGGGCGGGTGAGCCGCATATTCGAAGACCCGAAAACCAAAAACCTCATCATTCACGCTGAGGATGCCAACTTGGGCATGCCAATAGAAGTTGAGGCGGAGATGGTTGTTTTGGCAACGGCAGCCATACCCAAGAAGGGCACAGAGGATATAGCCCGCATCCTCAACTTGACAAGAGGCGCAGACGGCTTCTTCATGGAGAGCCACCCGAAGCTAAAGCCATTAGATGCACCTACAGACGGCATATTCCTAGCAGGGGCATGTCAAGGACCAAAGGACATACCCTACAGCGTTTCGCAAGGCTGCGGCGCAGCAGCCCGTGCAGCCACGGTCTTATCCAAGAAAACTTGGAAGATTGAGCCCATCATCGCTGTTGTCGACCCGACTAGGTGCCGGAATGTCACGACAAAATGTGGGATATGTGCTGAACGCTGCCCATATGGAGCCATAAAAGCCGAAGAAAAGAAGCCAGCCCAAGTCATTACGGCTATGTGCCACGGCTGCGGAACATGTGCGGCGGAATGCCCAGCAGACGCCATACAACAGATGCACTTCACAGACGCCCAAATATTGGCTCAGCTGCGAACAGCCTTAGAAAAAAACCCAGAAGACAAGATTTTGGCTTTCCTATGCAACTGGTGCAGTTATGCGGGGGCCGACTTAGCCGGAACAAGCCGCTTCGAGTACCCGCCGACAATACGTCCAATAAGGGTTATGTGCTCCGGAAGAGTTGACAGAGACTTTGTTTTGGAGGCTTTTAGGCTTGGGGCTGGCATGGTTCTTGTGGCGGCATGCCACCTACCCTACGACTGCCATTATATTAGTGGAAACTGGAAGATGAAAGCAAGAATGGATGCTTTGGCGCCTATGCTCCATAAGCTCGGCTTAAGCCCAGAAAGGTTCCGAGTGGAATACATATCAGCGGCTGAAGGCGTAAAGTTTGCAGAGCTCATCCGAGAAATGACCGAGCAGATGCGAGCCCTCGGCAGGGAACGGATAAAGGCGGAAAATGAGAAGCTGCGCCCAGTGCTGGAAAACATGCTGAAAAGGAAGGAAAAGAGATAAGCGTTGAAGGTTAAGGCTGTACTATTCGACCTATTTGACACGCTTCTCTTAGTTGAAGGCGGCAATGCCTTTTACACTCCGTGCCTTCAAAAGCTCCACAATTTTCTGGTAGGGAAAGGCGTTGATGTCTCCTTTGAAGAATTTAGGAAGGTCTATTTTGAGGTTAGGGACGCCATATACGTGGAGGCGAACAAGAATCTCGAGGAGCCACACTTTAACATTCGCGTTTGGAAAACCCTCCAAAGGCTGGGCTACAATTATGACCTTTCTTACGCCATCATTGCCGAGACTACTGAATGCTTTGCTAAAGAGTTCATGAAATATGTAAGCCTCGATAAAGACGCTATGGATGTGCTGCAGCGGCTTTACGGCAAATATAAGCTTGGCTTGATTTCCAACTTCGCCATACCAGAGTGTGTTTGGGCGCTCCTTGAAAAATATGACTTGAAAAGGTTCTTTGACGTCGTTATTATTTCTGCCGAGGTTAACAAGCGCAAGCCAAGCCCTGAAATCTTTCAAAAGGCACTAGAAAGCCTAAATGTGGCTCCTTTTGAGGCTATTTTTGTTGGCGACACGCCAAGCATGGACGTTGATGGCGCAAAAAATGTTGGGATGAAAGCCATCCTAGTCCTTCGAAAGACATCCGCGACAGACACGTCTAAACCAGATTGCACAAACATTAAGCCGGACTTTGTTGTGAAAAGTCTAAAAGAGGTTCCAAAGATAATTAGTGATTGTTGATTCAGAAATAACAATACATATTAAGACGGAAAGAAACATTACAAAAGCTTTGAGGTGACTTCTCCCACACACCCCCATTTTTTCTCATTGTGCAACGTTTATGAGGCCTTTAAAATGACTGTGCCTCCGGATAAAGATGTTAGCCATTATGTTCGAGTGGAAATAGAGCTTAAAACGCCTTGTCCGCTTTGCGGTTCCAGGAAAGCTGTCCGCGACGGTTTGACTGGTGAGGTTTGCTGCAGCCGATGCGGGCTTGTGTTAAACAGAAAAATGGGGGATTGGATGTGCGTTTAAGGATACGTGTCCGTCGCTGTGAAGGTGATGGTAAACGTGAAAGTCTGGTATGGCGCATCGCTAGCAACCGTTAACATGAATCGAATCATCAGTCTATTTCCTGGATTCAATAATTTTACCATGTTTTGCGACCAATCATATATTGAAAGCTGCAAGCATGAAGGGAGGCCGCTCACGCTCCAGGTTACATAGGCCGGTATTTCACCCTCATTTTTAATGTAGGCGCAATATTCGAGCTGTGCACCTCGATATGCGGTTCCCCAGTCAATGTAGGTTAACGGTTCAGTGCAAGCCTCGTCCTTGTAAACTTTCACCATTAAATAACCTATAACTTCAACTCGATTGCCAACTTCCCAGTTGAGGTATTGAACCGCCATAGATATGCCGATTATGCTGGCAAGTATCAACGCCGCCAAAGCAACTTTACTTTTCGTTTTCATTTCCTCTTCCTCCATGTTTTCCCGGGGGTGAAGCTGAGGCTGAGCGGGAGAAAGGAGAGATGACGTGTTTATTTCCGGAGGGGGAATTTTGCGTTGGTTAGGCTAGGCCGGTTTGCCTCAGCTTCACCTCTAATAGAACATTTTATTCTACTCTTAACCTATTTAAAATCTTCTAAAAAATATTTTTTAACTGCTTGGCAATCTATAAAAAATGATTTTTTAGAAACAATTAAAAACATGAAGGCTACACTTTTCAAGATATGAGTTTGAAGCTGCGCCATAAAATTGTGCGTTCAGGCGGCAGCCTTAGAATTTTAATTCCAAAAGCCATTGTTGAACAGTTAGGCCTAAAAGAAGGCGATGTTTTGGAGATTTGGCTTGAAAACGATAAAATCTGCATGAGGCGGGCTGAAAGTTCACCGTAAGAAACATGGGGTTGCGGTGATGAGGGGCTGCAAAACTGAGCCCTTTTCAAAAAGGGCAATGTGGAAGATACCCTCAACTGAAGCAAGAGCATGGACACAACTAAGCATTTCTGCACAACTTAGGCTAGCCTAAAAGCGTAAAAAATGCTTACGCTTTCTTGTTTTCAACGATTAGTTTTTGGCCTTCTATGCGTATGATTATTGGCTTTTTAATGTCAAGCGGAAAATTAGAGTCTGTGATTAAATCTTTTGGCAGATAGAGGTAGTGACGGCCGTTTGTTTTGTAAATTTTTGTTTCAGCTTCTTTAACCATGCTACCACCATACCTCCTATGAATTCCGTGGTATAAAAATTTTTCTAAACCTAAGTATAGAAAGGTTTAAATACTTGTTTAGACATAAGTATAAACCGAGGTATAGAAAATGAATGATGTGGTAAATGTTAGGGGCCGAAGATACATCCGCCTGGACAGAACAACTTTCGCAGCCGTTGAGCCTTCAGTTGAATGGTTAATGGATGATGAGCGTTTTGTCGAGAAAGTTAAAAGGGCTTACAATAGCCAAGTTTGTTTGAACAACGGTTGGGGATTCACCGTCACGCATGAGGGCTTTAGGATTCGCTTCGACTTGCCAAACGCGACGGGCTACAAGCTGCCGAGAATCTATGAGGGCTGTGTGGAAGAGGAGCCTCAAACTGTCCAGTTAAGCCTTCTCGAGGTGACGGGTTGATGGCTAACCGAGAATGGTGTTTCGGAAAACGTGACAGGGTAATAGTGAAATACCCCGGCCTATGCAGGGGCTGCCCCTACAAGAGCATGTGCACATGGCTAAGCGTAGGCGAACCATCATTAAACGACATATCTTTAGAGGTGACTTGTTAATGAAGTGTCCTGAATGCGGTTTTGAAATGGATGGAGAGTTTGACTCGTCTGTGACGGTATGGTATTGCAACAAGTGCGGTTGCCGTTTTGTCACACGGTATAAGAGGTGACGGGTTGATGAGGGTTGTTTTGAAATGCAGTCCTCAGCGTTGGCTATTATACTGGAAGCCTTTAAAGGGCAAGCGATTCTACCCTATAAACTACGCGAATGTGGTTTTCTGCGGGCTTGTAGAGCAGATTAGGGCTAAAATAAACCGGCTTTTGCAGGGCCAAATAGGCCAAGCCGAGTTTGAAGCCTATTATTGCAGGATAACGAAAACTTTAGCCTTGTGGCGGTGAAGTTTATGGGGCGTAAATTTTACATTCACCCGGCAGCTTACTTAGACGGAAAATGGATATGTCCCTACTGTGGAAAAGAGCTTCCAGTCGACGAGAAAGGCTTTCCGGTTACACGGACAGAATGGCCTTGCACTACAAGCCCGCCTATACCCTTTGACTCAGAGGTTGAGGTAAGCGTTTGGAACTGCCGGGCAACGGTTCTCCTGGACAAGCAGCCGATTGATTATGACAAGCTGCCTAAAAGGCAAGCGGACAAGCTTGAACGGTTAGCCGTAGAAAGCGTTGAACGGGCCGGTGGAGCAATAAACTGGAGCGGAATATATCCGCCCTCGGAAAAGCTTTGCCAATATATTGAGTGGCTTAGAAAACGCGGATACGTTTAAGATAGGTGTCCGCCATGAGTGAGGTAAAGCTTGAAAAACGGTTAAAAAAGGATTTTGAGCGGAAAATCAAGGCTTTACGCAGAAAGGCTGAAGAGTTTAAGGCCCAGGGCGATTTAACAAGGGCGGAAAACTGCTTGTTTTTGGCCAGATATCTGGAAGAGTTTCTTGCGGAATATGAGGGCCGAAAGGTTTGCTGAATAGGGCTGAGGGCGTTTACATTATCAAGCTGCCGCCAGAATTATATGCGTGTCTGGAGCGTTTTGCAAGGTTTAAACGTTTAAGCGTTGAAGAGGCTGCACGTTACGCCCTAAAAAAGTTTCTTGAACATCAAAGCTTTTACGAAATCGCAAAATATGATTTAAGCTATTATCTGCAAAACTCGAAGATGGTGAAGGTTATACGGTTTTTAAGCCTTGGCGGCGGCTCATCATTGGGCCAAATTGCACGGGCCATAGGCGTCAACGACTACCATAGGGTTAGGCAGATTGTCGGAAGGCTTCAAGTTGCCGGAATAGTTTTGGTTTCACGTTTTGGAAAACGCGGCTACCTAGTGACATTAAACCATAGCAGCCCCATAACCCAAATAGACGCGTGGTATGAAAAATGAAGCATCAATTCAACCCTTTGTAAGTTTTAAAATCTCTTTCAATAGCTTGATAAAACCTAAGTTCGTTTTTCGCTAGAGTTTCCGCGAACCTTTCAGAGTAGCCTAATCGAATATAATGATTTATGAATAATTGAAGGGCGTTTGGCTTTTTACTTGCAATATATCTCCAAAATTCGGCTCCTTTTAATGGAAAAATCTTTAAAAGTTTCTGGTCCAATCTTTTGACATCCTGACTTGTTAAATCGAATTCTATTTTAACAAGCTCTACTTCTATTTCATCTATTTGCTCGGCAAGTTCATCTATTGCCTTGTAACCAGCGAGCACTACTTTTTTCTCTGATTTAATGTAGGCTACTGGTTTATAATAGTGACCGTGAAAAATCTCTGCTCTAAGATTTTGGAAGTCTTTTTCGCTGCAGGGGACAATTTCAAATATTATATCTTCTGGAGTGTATAAGTCATAAATTTCACCGTAAACAACATTGCGGAGTTTGTAATCGGAAGGCTTATAACCTAACTGTTGAAGTTTCTGTTCTATAATCATTCCTGGAAGCGGTTCATTTAATATTTCTAATAGTCTGCTTCGCAACTGATGATACTTAATGAGTCTTTCCTTTTCTTCTTGTGATAACTTATTAAAATACTCAGAGTTTCGATAATCCTTAACCATTTTTGCAACATGTTCTTTTTTATTCTTTGGAATAAAGTAGCACACGTTTTTATGACTGTAAATCTTTTTTCCAATATACTTCTCTTCCTTAAGCTTTTCCAACTTTCTAACTAACACTACTTTAAAGTGTCTTTCATCATGATAGAAGGTTTTTTCATGTTTTGGGAAAAGGGCCTCTGCGATTTCTATGAACCTCTGCTCTCCATTTTCAAGCAGATGGGCTAAAATGTCTACTTCTATTTCGTCAAGCTCTCTTCTCTTCATGTCGATCGCTCAGTTTTCTTTCTGTAATAGTTACAAATTATTAATTATATATAAGTTTCGCATCCATCATAGTCGGTGGTGAAATGATTGAGAAAGAGTTGAAGGTTGAGCCTGAGGAAACTGTTTTCTGGTTTGCGTTCGTCTGCAAGGGGACTTTGAAGGCTTATGAGAAGATTAAACAGGCGATTTTAAAGGCTGAAGGCTGCGAGCTACGTTTTCAAACCAAAAGCCCGGTGAGGCTTTGGATAGCGAAAGAGCGTGAAGGAGCGACTGATTTTAATGAGCGAAATCGTTGAAGCTGCTAGAAACTATTGGAGCTTAGGGCTGTCGGTTGTTCCGCTTAAAGGCAAGCAACCGCTCATTGAATGGGCTAAATGGCAAAAGGAGCCTCAGACGGAAGAGGAATTCTGCAGCCTTCCATGGAGTCAAGCGGACGGTTTCGCCATAATTTGCGGCTCGAAAGCAAAAAACGGCCTATTTTTCGGGGCCATTGACTTTGATGTTAAAAATGTTAGCTCAGAAGCCGTTGAAAAGGGTCGTGAAGCTCTAAAGCATTTGCCCATAACACAAATTGAGGAGACACCTAGTAAAGGCAAGCACTGGATTTATCTAAGCCATGTCAAGCCAAAGAGCATAAGCGCCTACCATAACATTTGCGGTTTGGAGCTTTTAGGTGAGGGTAAACTATGCATTATGGCGCCTTCTGAGGGCTATAGGCGGTTGAACGATAACAGCCCTACGGTAGTCCAAAATCTTGAAGCCGTCTTCTATGAGGCCCTTCAGAGGGCCGGGGTTGAAGTTAAACGGGAAACATGGTTTAGCCAAAGCAGGGCTGTTAAAGGGTTGTATAGAGGGCCTAGCCCGCCTTGTATTAAAGCCCTGCTTGAAGGTGTTGCAGAAGGCATTAGAAACGAGTCAGCTATCCGTTTGGCTTCATACCTTCTGAATTTCCGAGGGCTTAGCCGGTCAAAGGCTTTAGCCAAGCTTAAGGCTTGGAACCGACGGAACAGTCCGCCACTTCCGGAGAAGGAGCTTGAAAATGTTTTGAAAAGCGCTCAAGTCCACAAGTATGTTTACGGCTGCGACGACGAGTTATTGAAAGCCCACTGCAATCAGGCGGATTGTCTAATTTTGAAGGGGCCAAACAAGGTTATCCGCACTCCATCCGCAGAGCTTCCAGACGGCCGGCTGATTGAAGAGGCATTCGACGGCCAAAACGTCTTTTTCCTCGTCTATGATCCAAAAACGGGGCAAATAGAGCAAACGGAGCAAATAGAACTTGAAGACTGCATTTACAAACCCATAAAAAACCCCGACGTAAAAAGCGGGCTAACCCTTTTGCCGAGCAAGGCTGATGAATATGGGTCTGAAGAGCAACTATTCCAGGAAGTCGTAGACTTTTTGAATAAATGGCACGAAGCCCCCCATGAATTCGAGCGTAAACTAGATGCCTTTTACGTCTTCTTGAGTTACGTCTATGACCTGCTTCCGAGATTGCCATATAGGCGGGCGTTAGGCCCCTATGGACGTGGTAAATCAGCATGGTTGGATACTGTTGGATCCATTTGCTACCGGCCCATTATATTAGCGGGGTGTGACACTGATAAAGCCATAGTTAGACGGATTAATCTTTGGCGTGGAACGGCCCTCATAGATGAGGCTGACTTTGATAAGTCAAGTCTCTACGCGTTTATCGTCAAAATATTGAATATAGGCTACGACCGGCGGCTCGGCCATTACACGCGGGCTGACGATGTTAATCCCCAGAAAACCATTTCGTATTATGTCTATGGGCCTAAACTTTTGGCTACAAGGGAAGAGTTCCGCGATAAGGCCCTTGAGTCTCGTTGTTTAACTTTTATTGCCCGCGAGAAAACCCGGCCGATGCCACTGTATAGGGACAAGAAGTTTTTGGCAGAAGCCCAAGCCTTACGCAACAAACTTATCTTATGGCGGTTTAGGAAATATGGAGAGTTAAAGACCAAAGTTGAATCCCTTGAAACCCCAGAAATCGAAACTGAGCTTAATGTTTCAAGCAGCCGTATTAAGGAAGTCTTGGCCCCTTTGCTTTTGTTGAACCCAGAGTTTAAACAAGAGATAAACGAGCTAGCTCAAGAACTTGAAGCCCAAATAAAAGCCTCAGACCCAGATTGGCAGCTTGAAGAGCAGTTTAATGATGCCTTAGCTAGGATCTGCGGCGAAGTGCCGATAGGTGTGAGTGGTTCGGAAGGCCTCTTAGTGAGCCGGGTAGAAGATGAAAAGGAAACTCTAAAGCCCTACTTGCAACCAGAACCGCAAAAAATGGTTTTGAGGATTCCACTGGTTAAGATTTCAAAAATAATCCTTGACGACCCAAACCCGGACCCAGATGAGTTGAAGGGCCTTAACCAAAAATTGTCCAGGATTGCGAAGAACCGCCTTGGGCTTAAGGTTTTAAAGGATCGTAAAAGGCGCACCGTTATAGAAGTGGGGCTCCCCTATAAGCCTTCCGCACCTATCAAACCTATCGGCATCAAAACCGTCAAAATAATCGAGCTTGATGACTTACACCCCTTAGAGAAGGCTGAAGCCCCTACTGAAGAAGAGGCGATTGTAGAGGAGCCTTCTGAGGAAGCTAAGGCTGAGCGTAAGCCCGGGATACGCCTTGGAATGCTGCGTTGGGTCCACTTAACCGCTAAAATTGATAATGTTTGGGCTTGGAAAGCTGCCGAGTTTACTCGAAGGTGTAACCGCAACCTACCCATGGACTTGACTTTTCCAGACGGAACCGAAATTAAAGTCCGCGGCCCCTTGACGTGGTTCATGGCTAGGGTTAAGGCGGTTGAACTCTTTGGAAAGTGGCGAAAAGAATCAAGCCTAACAAGGGATTCCACCGTTCCCGGTTGCATAGGCACGGGTAAGCCCATACCGCCCAACGAATGTGAAAGCTGTTATGGAGACTTGAGTTGTTTTGATTTACCAGACTTCAAGGCAAAACTAGCCGAACAATTCAAAAAAGTAATTAAAATCCGCAGGGGCCTGCGTTATGCAGACATAGACGTCTATTTATGTGAGACGCCCTACCGCCTTACAGCCCAAGGACAGCGGGCTTTATGGCGCTTCATAACAAGCTACATTTTAAGCCATAAGGCAAACAAACATATCTACAAACAATTCTTTGGAGTAGCCGACGATTGGGCCAGCTTTACAATTTTAAAAAACGATTTAGAAACAATTCTTAATCAAATTCTAGAATTGCTAACGGTCAAGGGACATGTTTTTCCATGCGTAGAAACATTCAGAAGCCACCATAAACGTTTTTGCCACTTCAAAACTGGAGGCTTGGAAAAATGATATTTTACGTGATTCACGTTTTTATTGGCTTAAATTTGCGAAAGGGCTGTAAGGCAACGCCTTCAGCCCCGCAAACCAAAAAGCAAGACAGAGGTGATAAGTCGTGCCGTGGATTAAAACCTTAAAATTCAAAAAATCCGAGGCGGAAAAAGCTGAAGCCTCTGAATCTTCAGCTGAAACTAAGCCTGCCCAAGCGGTTGAACAGCCAGCTCAACAATCCGCAAGCCCAACGCCTTCAGAAGCTGAAGCCCTTGAAGAGCTTAAGCCGCTCATTGAAAAGTGGCGGAAAGCATGCTTTGACAATGCCGCCGCGGGCATTGTTGGCTTCGCTTTGATGCGGCAGAACAACGAAACCCACGCCTACTACGTTTTGCAGAGAACTTTAAAGCGTGGAGGCGGCGATGCGCTAACGCTTATCCGCGACGACCTAACCATCTGGAGATGCGACAGGACAGTTGTGTTAACGCCGCAGGGCTACGTTGGCGGAGTTGAACTTGAATGGCAACTTTTAGAGAAACCACAAGAGTATGGAATAACCCCCGAGAAGGTAATAGGCCTAGTTAAAATGGTTACAGGAGGTGAAACGCCATGAAAAGGTATTGCTACGTAGCGTATGGCGACGTTGGCAAAATTCAGCTTTCAGCTTCAGCCAAGCCCCTAGACGCCCTTCTATACACCGGATTCGACTTGTATATTGAGACAAGTCCAAAACACTGGGTTAGAGCCGCCGACTTGCCAAAAGAACATCCAATTTGGGTGGAAATGAAGGCTGGAGCTTTCAAAGCCGGGCTTGTAGACGGAGAAGGCAGAGCCTTCACAATTCTGAATGCCTACAACCCAGAGCACCGCCAGCTTGCAGCACGGGAAGGCCTCATAATAAACTCGCCATACACCGAGGAAAAGCGCCAAGCATTGCTGAACGCGTTGAATAAAATCAAACGTGAGCTGCGCCTCATAACCCTTTCAAAACGGGTTGAAAAAATCAAGGCTGTGCTTGACATTGAGAAGGAGCTGGAGAAAATTGAGGACGTCCTTAACCAGAAAGAGCCTCCTAAGCAGCCCACATGGGACAACGTCACAAACAAGACGCTAAACGCCTTGAACATGATAAGCGAGCTGATTTCCACAAACTATGAGCGTTGGCAGCTTCAACAGGCTATTGAACAGGCCAAAAAAGAAGCAGCGTTTGAAACAGCCATAGAGGAGTCCATCCTACTTAATCCGCAGAAACTTGCTGAGCTACGTCAAATGCTGCTGGCGTGAACGTCAACCCCCCTTTTTCTTTCATGTTTGAAACGAGGAAAACGGCAATAAAAAGCGGTTAAAATGGAATGTGAAGACAAAAAACCCTCTTTTTCCCCGCTTGAAATCATGAAAATGCTCAAACAAATAGAAGACACGCTGAGAAAAATTAACAAAGTTGCGGCAAACCTTCAAGAAGCCGACAAAGTCAAAGACTCCATAATTTTAACGCAAGCCGCCCAAAACTTAATGAAACTTCATAGGAAGCTTTCACTGGCAATTAAAAAGCCGAAGAAAAATAGGGGGCTAGAAATTCCAACAGTTGGAATTTAGCGAAAAAATTTAAAGAGGTTAAGTGATGCGTAGCTACATTTTCACACCCCATGAGCTTGAAGCCCTAGAACAATTCATTAAAACTCGAAAACGGAATCCAACAGTCAACAAAATCGTTCACTATATTAGGCATAACCAACGGCTGCTTACTGAAATCCAGCTTCTGTTAGCCCTCATGCCCCTGCTCCATAAACGTTCCAGAGAGAAGCCTAAACTTCCGCCTGGAAGGCCGCCTAAGCTCATTTCAAACGTTAAAAAGGCGGTTTAAACATGGAAGAGGCTCCCGCAGCAAGCCCAACGGAAAAACCCGTTTTCCAAATTGAAGCCCAAAATGGGCTTTGCTGTCCAGAATGTGGTTCAAAAAAACTTTATAGAGATGGATTCCGCTACAAGGCCGATGGAAGCCCGGTTCAACGTTGGCTTTGTAGGGTTTGCGGTTTAAGGTTCAGCGAAGGTTTTAAAAATAAGCCGAGGGCAAATAGGAAAAATGATGCACACCAAAAGGCGGCTAAGCTTTTGGTGGAAGCCCAAGGGCAAATGGAAAAACGGGAAGCGGGAGCCACAACAGACGCTAAAACTGCAATCGTTAACTTCCTATGGGCCTTAAAGAAAGACGGCTGCAGTGAAGAAACCTTAAAGTTTTACAATCGCGTGCTTCAAAACTTTGCAAAAAACGTTGACGTTTTAGACGGAGAAGCTGTAAAAGAAGCTTTGGCTAAAATGCAAATTTCCGAAACAACAAAGGCTAACTACGCTGCCGTGTTCCAAAGCTTCTATAAACGTTTAAACATTCCATGGGAAATGCCGAAATACAAACCGGAAAAGAAAATTCCCTTCATCCCAACAGAGCAGGAGCTTGACATGCTTATAGCCCACACTTCAAAAATGGTTTCAGCCCTGCTTCAACTGTTAAAGGATACAGGAATGCGGGTCGGCGAAGCCGTAAACCTCAAATGGGCTGACATAGACTTTGAAAGGCGAACAGTCCGCGTCAAACCAGAAAAAGGAAGCCTTCCAAGAATACTAGCCCTAAACGATTTAACCGTTTCAATGCTTAAAAGACTAAAGCCCAGGCCTGACGGCAGAATTTTTGGCAGCCGAAAAAACATGGCAACAGCCTTCTACAAACAAAGAAAAAGGCTTGCCTACAAACTAAACAACCCGAGACTTTTACAGATAAGCTTCCACACTTTCAGACATTGGCGGGCAACAATGCTCTACCACAAAACAAGAGACATCTTATACGTACAAAGAGAAATAGGCCACGTTAACATCCAAAACACGCTTAGATACGTTGCAATTGAACAGGCAATATTCCAAAAACAAAGCGACGAATACCACGTTAAAACCGCTTCAACCATAGAAGAAGCATGCAAACTCGCAGAAGCCGGCTTTGAATACTTCGACACAATAAACGGAATCCACATATACCGAAAAAGAAAATAGGATGAAAATAATAAAAACTAAGGCGAGTAGAAACATTTATATCCGCTGAGCCATCTTCACATCTATCTTGGTGAAGTTGAGCTGCCCGCATTTATCCGGCGGCGGCCCAACCTAGACCGTAAAGGCGCTTATGCGCCTAAAAAGGGATGAAAAGGGTTGGCCTCCACTTGCGGGCACAAAAATGTGGACCTGACGCTAACGTGTTAGGTCTGAAATGGGCTTTGACATGTGGATCCCCCTCCAAATCCAGTCGGCTTTGCGGCCGTATGCCAATAAGCGTCTCCGGCAGACGGCCAGGAGTTCGTTAACTCCGGTTGATCCTGCCGGACCCCACTGCTATCGGGGTGGGACTAAGACATGCTAGTCGTGCGCCTCCAAGCCACGGTGGAGGCGCGGCGCACAGCTCAGTAACACGTGGCTAACCTACCCTTGGGACGGGGACAACCCCGGGAAACTGGGGCTAATCCCCGATAGGTGAGGACTCCTGGAATGGGTCCTCGCCGAAAGGGCGTCTAGACCATGCTTCTAGACGCTGC
>JAVYWL010000003.1:0-233632 GCA_038727135.1 Bathyarchaeia archaeon | reverse complement strand
CATCGACCCCGCGGCTTGGTACCTCGATGTCGGCTCTTCCCATCCTGGCCCTGCATAAGGGGCCAAGGGTGAGGCTGCTCGCCTATTAAAGGGGAACGTGAGCTGGGTTTAGACCGTCGTGAGACAGGTCGGACTTTATCTGCTGGGGGTGCTGGCTGCCTGAGGGGAAAGGGTCCCTAGTACGAGAGGAACGGGACGCTGTGGCCTCTAGTTTACCGGTTGTCCGACAGGGCAGACGCCGGGCAGCCACGCCGCTGGGGATAAGGGCTGAAAGCATCTAAGCCCGAAGCCCCTCCCGAAAAGAGGCAGCCAATCCCCATAGAGTGGCGGGGCTGGCGACAGCCCATGCCAAAAGGGGACGAGGGCTCCCGTAGAAGACGGGTTTGATGGAGCCGGGGTGTACGCTGGAAGGCTTCGGCCGACCAGCTCAGCCCGCGGCCCCCAACCGCCCGAGGTGTCGGGCGCATAAAGCGGTGTCTGGACGATATTCTGGCCGTGAGAAAAAGCTGAAGGCGAAGATTGGGCCTATGCATGGCTTAGCTTTTAGCCTTTTAAAATGTCAATTTTGTTAAGGGCGTGAATCTGCAAAATTGGTAGGCCTCTCCATAGTTTTTGTTTTGGAGAAAAGGTTAAGTTTGTAGAGGTGAATTGTATGTGAGGGTTGTTTATGTCTGGAGGTGTTTTGGAAGAGGTTTTGAAGGAGGTTAGGCTTGTTCGTGAGAAGGTTGAGCGTTTAGAGGAGATTGTTGAGGAGAGGCTTATTGGTGTGGAAGAGCCATCAGAGGATGAGGTTAAAGCTGTTAAGGCTTACATGAAAGCTAAAGAAAAGGGAAGGGTGGAGCTGCTACCTTTAGAAGATTTTGAGAAGGGGAAATAGTCGTTTTGCCAAAATACCATGTCTTTTTGGAAAAGAAGGCTTCTAAACAGCTTGAAAAACTTGACAAGAATACTCGTGATAGGATTGTTGAGGCTTTGCGTGTTTTGAGGGATGAGGGTTTTTCACGGAAGCTCGATGTTGTTAAGCTGCGGGGTTACAAGAACCATTATAGGCTGCGTGTAGGCAAATACCGGGTTTTGTTTGAACTAGAAGCTGAGAGAAAAATAATTGTTTATGCGGTGTTGCCGAGAAAAGCTGCCTATTAACCTCATAGTTTTTGTGCTGGAAAATGGTTGCTGAGAGGCGTGTAAGGTGTCTACCCCCCTCCCTTTATAGAATTTCCAGAATTGTGGCGTTTTGTTAAAGGGTGGAGGTCAATTTTATGGCTTGTTTTGTTGCTAAATTGGATACCCCTCTATCTATTTTTGGCTGCAGAATAAGCCAATAGCAGCCTAGCCCCTATATAGATTTCCTTAAATTTATGGGGATGATTCATCTCGTTTGCGGGGGGGGGCCGTTTCTCTCTTTTGATTGGTCCGGATTTTCCATTAAGAAGTTGTAGAGGCTTTCAAGAGTAGCTTTTTTAAACCAATCAAGAAGTTTGTTAATATCTATATGATACATCTTGTCGCCGTAATACAACGTGGCTTTGCTATCTTTTTCAAATGCCTCTATCCTGCTGGTTTCGCAGATGCTTATTGGTACATTCATTTTTGCCCATTTCTGTAAACTTCCAGAATCTTCTTCAAACCATCTTTTGCTTCATGAACGAAGGGATTTCTAAAACGTTCGTAAACCAGGTGGAGTGCTTCTTCGAAGGATGCTTTTGAAGGTTGAATTTCTCCCCATGGGTTATAACGTTCAATGGGTATGTCCCCCTTTAATTCATTTGGGCAGTAAGTCTGATAGAAACGGGTGAAATTTTCACGGGGAGCCTTTTTGTTAGTAATTTTTATTGCATCTGCACAAGTGCAAAGAAGCAGCATGGCAACATTAGGTTCACACTTCTCACATTTTAAGGCTTGTTCATATGAAAAACATGCTTCAACAAAATTCATCTTTCTTTTCGTTAGGTAGGGATTTAACCTTCGCTGTAAAATCGTCGAAGCTTATCTTATTTTCAAAAAGATGGTATACTTCATCCCAAAATCTACCCAAACCCAACCCTAACAATTATTTTACAAGTTCCATCTTAAACTCTTTCTTCACAGACCTAACATGCCTAAAATGCTCATTCCCAATGACAAGCGTCAAATCCTTCTTAGGCACATGGGCGCACATTTTTAAGGCTTTTCACATAAAAATTTTACAAGAAAGAACAGACACAAAACTTATAGTAACAAATCGCGAGGCCCCCACAACCATTGAACTTACTCACGCGGTTTGATCCTTGGCGTTCGCCCCTCTGCACATGCCCGCCTAAACTGACCTTTAACCCTTACACTGGATGTGACCATAGGTGCGTGTACTGTTATGCTTCCAGCTATATACCACGATTTTATGATTGCAGACCGAAAAAGGATTTGCTACAACGGTTAGAGCGGGAGGCGGCCAAACTTAAGGGCGAATTAATTTCTATTGCTAATTCTTCAGACCCTTATCCTACGGTTGAGGCAGAAATGGGCTTAACGAGGCGTTGCTTGGAAATCTTAACGCGGCAAAACTGCAGAATCCAGATAATTACAAAGTCGAATATTGTTTTTAGGGACATAGACCTTCTCAAGCGGGTGCCCTCCATGGTGGCGGTGACAATAACGACTGATGATGAAGAAACAGCCAAAATCCTAGAGCCAAACGCCCCTCTGCCATCGGAGAGGCTGAAAACCGTTGAAAGGCTTGTTGAGAAGAGCGTGTCGGTGGCTGTCCGCATAGACCCAATAATCCCATACATAAACGAAAACCCGGAAACCCTTGTTAAGGCATTGGCAGAAATAGGCGTTAGGCACATAACAGCCTCCACATACAAGGTTAAGGCGGACAACTGGCAAAGACTAAGCCTAACAATGCCAAAAACAGCTGAAAAACTTAAACCCCTCTACTTTGAGAAAGGCGAAAAATTGGGGCGATACACCTACCTGCCAAAAACTTTGAGGCTTAAGCTCATGGAGAATCTGGCAAGCCTAGCGAAAAAGTATGGGGTTAAATTTGCCACATGTCGAGAAGGCTTAAAAGGCTTAAACACGGCAACATGCGATGGCACGTGGCTAATAAAATATAACGGAAACAGCTCTTAAATGGATGCTGAAGCCGCAACAGCCAAAACAATAAAAGCAACGCCTGCAAAAACCAAAACAGCAGCTAAACCCATAACAAAAACTGACAGGGGATTCATTTCAAAAAGCATATTAGCACTTTGCAACATAAGCAGCACACCCACCACTATGAGAACTAAGGCCGCCAGCAACATCTTCCAAGAAAACTCTGACCTTTTGCCCAATTTACACGACACTAACAGAAGATTTGCCTTTTCCAGTGCTATTGTTTCTCTTTTTCCTTTTCCTTCCTCTCTTTCTCTTCGCCCTTAACCCCTTTAACTAAGCCTTTACCAACCCCCTTAACAATTCCAAAGCCTTTCTTTATACCCTTACCTACAACTTCCCCTGTCTTTTCAGCAACAGCCTCAGCCTTGCCTTTCCCCTCTTCCTTCTTCTTTTCCTTTCCGCTCAAAAATTCACCTCCAAACACTTAACAAACCACTTATTTGCATGCAACATAGTTAAAACTTTTGAGCCTTCGCTCAATAGCAAGTGTTAAATCCCCAACTAACAGATAGAAAACAGAACGGTGAATAAATGTCTAAATCTAAAGATGAAGAAATACTACAAGTTTTGAAGGAAATAAAAGCCCTATTAGAGCCCAAACCAGCCCCACCGCCAAAGAAAGGCCTATGGAACGAGTTCATAGACTTCATATCAAAATACAAGGTTATGGGAATGGCAGTAGCCTTCATTTTAGGCTTGTACCTCGGCACACTCGTTCAGGCACTTGTAGGAGACCTAATAATGCCAATAATATCACTGGTGCTGCCAGGCGTGGAATGGGAAGCCTTTGTTTTGGGGCCTTTCCGAATCGGACACTTTGCAGGCGCCCTAATAACATTCCTCATAGTGGCTTTCGTGGTCTTCCTAATAGTCAAGCTAACCAAGAAATGGGGAATAGAATAGGCGCGTTTCATAAAGTCTTCCAACCATGATTTACTCCTGAAAGAAAAACGTTATAAAAAGCACTATTTAATCTGCCAACGTTAAGGGGAGTTCGCCATGATTTACCCACAATGTGCCAAATGCTCAAGCTTTTACTGTAGCCGCATGCCGCTGGAAAAGGTAGACGACAAGCTGCTTCCAAGCTTTTGTCCCATGAAAAACAGCAAAGAAACAATTAGGACGGCAATCGCAATATACAGCGAAGACAACGTTAAGAGAATTTATGTCTCAGCCACAATAACGGAGAAAGAAGCCTACGAAAATGTTAGGGGCGTTTTGATGGCTGTACGCCCAAGAATCAAAGAAATCATAGAATTCGCCAAACTAATCCGCGCCAAAAAGCTTGGGGTGGCCTTCTGCGCCGGTCTTCAAGACGAGGCTTCCAGAACAGTGGCTTTTCTTGAAGATGCCGGATTCACAGTGGCATCGGTCAGATGTAAATGCGGAGCCGTTGATAAGACAGAACTCAGCGTAGCCGGAGAATACAAGATTGGCAGTCCATCCGAGTTTGAGGCTGCATGCAACCCCATAGTTCAAGCCCAAATCTTAAACGAGGCCGGAACAGACATAAACATCATCGTCGGCTTATGCGTTGGCCACGACATGCTCTTCACAATGTATTCGAAGGCTCCGGTGACAACCCTAATAGTTAAGGATAGGCTTTTGGGACATAACCCGGTCATAGCCCTCTACAGCAATTATCATAAGGATATAATGAAAGCGCATAAACGCCATTAAAAGGATAGTAGCCCGGGGGAGATTCGAACTCCCGTCAGGGGCTCCAGAGGCCCCCATGCTTGACCGCTACACCACCGGGCTTCAAAGGGCTAGCCTAACTCATTCAGCATTAAGCCCACACAAAATAATAACTTTAACGTTTGTATTTCAAGATGAAGATTCCTGTTGTGGCTTGGCATCCCGAGCATATATAGAAAAGTGCTTCAAAGCCGACTTTCGTGGCAATGATTGTGGCTAGTAGGGCTGCAGCCGCCTCGGTTATGTCGTATATGGATTCGAAGATTCCAAGCATTGTTCCGCTTCTCTTCTTTTCGCCCAAGTCCACTATTAAAGCCAGTAGGGATGGACGCTGCAGTGCATAGGAGATGCCGAACAAGAATTCGATTATGTATAGGCCGGTTATGTTTGGCACGTAAATATAGCTTAAAGAGCATATGGCGCCCATTAAGACCCCGATTGAGAATATGCGCTCCTTGCCATAGGCGTCTGCAAGCCTTCCAGCAGCCACCTTGAATAGGGCGGCAACCCCGCAGAAGAGCGCGTATAAAAAGCCTACATCCATTATTGTGGCTGAAAAGCGGTTAACAACAAATATGGGATATATTGGACCAAGCAAGCCGACTCCTAAAGAGTATAGAGTACTTAAAGCCAAGGCAAGCATTAGCGAACGTGACGACTTCAGCCTCAGCATGTATGCTTCCTCCTGCTGAAGCCACCACGCCCACTCCAACCATTTTAGGCGTGAACACGAACATTTCTGAGTCGGCTTGCCCTCCCAAAGCGAAAAGCGAGAAAATCCCATTAGGAGGAGAAAATAAACTTTTTGGCGGAAGCCCCGAGCACCAGCATGTTGCAACACTTAGGTTAAACTGGCAATGTAAAGTGAGAAAATACTATTTTGTGACTAGGACTGGGCATGGAGCGTTCCTTATTACGCCGTCGCTTACGCTTCCCAGAATAAGCTCCTTTATCTTGCTTATTCCTCTGGCGCCCATAACGATTAGGTCAAACTTGCCCTCTTCAGCCGTCTTAACAATTTCGTGGACAACATGTCCCTCCCTAAGAAGGGTTTCAACCTCAACCCCCTCGGCTTTGGCTTTTTCCTTGCCTTGGGCTAGTATTCTGGCTCCAGCCTCTCTAACAGCCTCGGCCACCCTTGAATATTCTGTGGGCGCCATTATTGGTATTCCAGGCGTCAGCGTTGACGGTTCTGGGACTACTACGGGTCTGACGCTTACGGAGTATACGTGGATTAGGGTGATTTTTCCATCAAACTTTTTAGCTATTTTTATGGCTATGTCCAGTGCCCTTAAAGAGTGTTCAGAACCGTCCAAGGGAACGAGAATTTTGCTAAACAAGGATTATCTCCAATTTTCTTAATGGTTCTCTCCTCAAATATGCCTTTTGTTCTAAAAAGTGGTTGATGGTTACACATTTACAGCAGCGAAAAATCTGTGGATTTTATTTTTCCCTTCGCGTCGATAACAACTTCAAATTTTTCAGCCCATGGGTGTCCTTCAAGGTCTATGGGGCATGTTCCTTTAATAACCCAGTACCCGTTTCGCTGTTCGATTGAGGATATGTCTATCCTTTCAGTGTTCTTCCTCTTTTTCAGGTATTCTATGGCGATTTGTTGGGCATCCTTTTCCATAAGAACCTTCATTGTGGGCATCCTCATTCAGCCCTTTATAGTCGGAATCCGAAGCATTAAAAGTTATGAAGCCGTAATCATTAGCAAAACTAAACGCAAGCGAAACGGCGATAGGTTCAAATTTTATGAAAGCCGTTTAACACTTGAGAAGAGGCTTTGGAAAAGTCGGGTTTATGGCTGAGAAAAGGCGCATAATCCTCCACGTTGACATGGACCACTTCTTCACAGCCATAGAAGAGCGGGAGCATCCAGAATACCGAGGGAAGCCGGTTATTGTTGGGGCGGACCCAAAAGAGGGGAAAGGGCGAGGCGTTGTTAGCACGTGCAACTATGAAGCCCGCAAGTACGGCGTCAGGTCTGGCATGCCTATCTCGAAGGCTTGGAAGCTCTGTCCAAACGCCATTTACCTACCCGTGAACTATGAGCTTTACACAAAGGTTTCAGAGAGAATTATGGCGATTCTTCGCAAGTACGCGGACAAATTTGAAAGCTGGGGTATAGACGAAGCCTTTTTGGATGTAACCTCAAGGGTTAAGGACTATGCGGAAGCAGAAGCTCTAGCCCGCCAAATAAAAAGGGAAATCATGGAAAAGGAGGGGCTTACATGCTCCATTGGAATTGGACCCAACAAGCTGGTAGCCAAAATAGCCAGCGACTACCAAAAGCCAGACGGCTTAACAGTCGTCAGAGAGGAAGAAGCCGAAAAGTTTCTCGCCCCGCTTCCGGTTCGCAAGCTACTTTGGGTTGGGCGGAAAACGGAGCAGAAGCTCCGAGCTATGGGGATAAAAACCATTGGGGATTTAGCCCGCCACGACCCAACAGTGCTTGCGGAAGTTTTTGGCGTGATGGGAACTCAGCTTTATTTGATGGCTCATGGCATAGACAAAAGCGAAGTTGAGGAGCAGCGCCAAATAAAGTCCATAAGCAGAGACATAACCTTCGAAGAGGACACATCGGACTTCAACCTCGTGCTAAACACTTTGGAAAAGCTTGCAGAAGAGGTCCACAACGACCTCATGAAACAGCAATTATACTTCAAAACGGTTACAGTGCGGGTTCGCTACGAAAACTTCGAAACCCACACCCACAGCAAAACACTACCCTTCATAACAAACCGCCTACAAGACCTAAAGAAAACAGCCAAAGAACTCATACAAGACTACCTAAAACCAGAAAGAAAAATCAGGCTCGTAGGCGTAAGAGTCTCAAACTTCACGTCAGCCAAAAAACAGCTAACGCTTCTTGCGCTATAATTCCTTCGTCTTGCGAGTTTTCAAAATTAATACCAATGTTATGGATATCAATGCTACAAAGACCAAAATTATCGCTGGTTGAACAAATTCTGAAATAGGGTCATTTTCATACCAAACAAGTTTTTCCGTCCAGCTATACAGCCTAGTAGCCATTCCAGCATATCCCATAACTACTATGTAAAAGTTGTCTGCATAACTTACACAATACTCAAGAGTCCCCTCTTGAGCAGTTTTATAAGTCCGGTATAAGAGAGGCCCACCTATTTTTGGCCATTGCTCGTAGTCTTTTTGATTCAAGATGTAAACTGTAACTGTTCTATCTGCCACCCACTCGATGGTGATGGTCTTTCCTGATTGTACCCAATAAGGACCGGAGTAACGGTAACTTAACCAGTTTATATCGAGATAATGCCCTTGGAATAGAATTTGCTCCCTTCGAATAGAAGCACCAACGTTGTTTACAGTTCCAATATAAGCAACAAGCAAAATAATGCAGAATAAGATGCTTAATTTAATTTTTTTCAAATTCCCCTTCCCCTTCAACATATAATTCAACTTTGGCGTTAAAAATTTTCTCTTTAATATAAAAATAATGTTTGATGGCAAACTTTTATATGGGACCGGATAGCCTATATGGTGGTCGTGCAAAACTGCTTTTCAGTGGCGGCTTTTGCACAATATAAGTTAAAGGAGTTGAGTAGTCGAATGTCTGGTAAAGAGATGCACAAGGCAGTCTGTTCTGATTGCGGTCAAGAGTGCGAAGTTCCCTTCGTCCCAGACCCAAGCAGACCAGTCCACTGTCGAGAGTGCTGGATGAAGAGAAGAAATCAAAGGCGAAGGTACTAGTATTAGGCTTACAAGTTTACCTCTTCTAATTCCCAAATTTCTTTTATCCATTATTTTTGTGGCATTTTGAACTCCCAACTGCACCAAAGGTCTTGCGGATGCTTGTCGGGCGGGCAGACGAGGCAGTTAACCTCAACTTTTGGGTTTAAGGTCTTTGCAAAATTCCTCAAATAGCCAAATCTGACACGCTTGCATGGAAACTCGCCTAGACTCTTACTTAGCCTAGCCTCTTGTGTTCTGCAACGGTTTATGCTTAAAACAGCCCTTTCAGCAGAAACCTCAACCGTCTTGAAGGGCTGGTCCAAAGCCCAGCTTGTCAAGCGCAAAAGCCTCATAATTGTTGGTATGTCAGGGTTTTCGCCCACGCCAAACATCCTTTGAAGGCTTTTTGCCTCAATGGCTGCCATAGCCTCCCAAACATCAGCATCAATTTCCGTCGCCGCCTCTGTTCCAAACCCCTTTTCTATTCTGAGGAAGTATAAGCCGTCAACCCGCCACAAATTCCTAATCTGCAAGAAGAAATAGTCTAGAAGCTTTTCCATAGGGATTTTAGCCAACATTTCACGGTCTTCAAGGCTTCCGGGTGGATACTCAGCCATAACGTTTTCACCTTTGAGGAGATAATAAACGTCTGAAACGTCTTTAAGCTTAATCATAGACTGATGGTTTTGTTCTAAACCGTAGCATTATATGGGAGTCTCTTTTTGTAAGCTGTAAGGCGTGGTGTTTTGAAGAGGATTTATGTGATTTTAACGGTTGTAACAGTGATTGCAATAGTGCTCGGCGTTACTGGCACAAGGATTCTCCGTTCCCCTCTTGTATATTTTGAGAGCTTCGAAGATGGTTTTGGAAGGTGGGTTATAGATGCGGATGTTCCAGAAGACCCGAATAATCCTGGGCAACCAGTGGAGTGGCACATAGGCAGCACATCAAACGTCCAGAGAACTGGACAACATTCCTTGGAGTTTTTTATAGATGGGCAGCAGGATGATGGAACCATCTGGATTGAAACGAAAATTGAGGTGGGTAAGCGTTCAAATGTTAGGGTTTCCTTCTGGCTTTACAGCGAGCAAGAAAGCTTCAACACATTGGCAGCCTTATGCGTATACATTGGTGTTGAAGACCCCGAAACAGAGGCAGACTTCCAAGTCATCGGGGCAGCCAATGAGGTGGCTGGGTGGAAACGTTATGAATACTCCAAAATTCTCGACTCAAGTTCAAGCGGAGAATTATGGGCTGCCATTGGGATTTCCGTGCGTTGGGAAACCTACTTAACCTATTACATTGACGATGTCAAGATAGAAGTTTCTTAAAAAGCCACAAATTTTAATATTAAACGGTTGCAAAGTCATCCTTTACCCCTAACTGATAAGGGAAGTTGCATGAGCTTTGACCAGCTAATAAAAGCCTTGATTCTAGGTATAATTCAGGGTTTGACGGAGTGGCTTCCCATATCCAGCACTGGGCATTTGAAGCTTGCTGAAAGGGCTTTAAGCCTAACGGTTCCCGTGCTTTTTGACGTAATTCTCCATTTTGGAACATTAGCCGTCGTTGTAGCCTTCTTTAGAAGCGACATCCAAAAAATCCTTTCAGCCATAAAGCGCCTAGATTTCAAATCGGATTATGGAAAATTCATTCCACTCATAATTGTTGGAACAATACCAACAATAATTATTGGATTGGCTTTTCATATGTTTCTAGAAAACATTTTTGGCGAAATTTTGCTTATAGCATCAGCTTTTCTCATTTGTGGTGTAGTGCTTTACCTCGCAAGAATTGGAAAAGAAAGAGTGGATGAAATTGGTTTTTCGCAGGTCTTTCTCATTGGTGTTGCCCAAGGCATAGCTGTTGTTCCAGGGCTTTCTAGAAGCGGCTTAACAATTACGGCGGCGCTTCTGCTTGGGATAAAGCGTGAAAAAGCCTTCAAATTCTCCTTCCTGCTGTCGATTCCAGCCATAACAGGCGCTTTGACACTAACCCTTTACGAGCAATTTAATGTGTTTGCAGCTTCAAGTTTTGGTTTCGCTGAAACCGCTGTTGGCGTGATTGTAGCAATGGTTGTTGGCTATCTTGCCCTAAAACTACTTTGGAAAACAATTATAGAGGGGAAATTCCACTTTTTCGCGTTTTATTGTTGGGCGCTTGGCATCTCTTTATTAGCCGCTTTATGCTTACGCGCCTTCTAGCCACTTCGGCTTGCCTAAAAGAAACTCTGTAAGGAACTTTGCAAACTCAATGTCCTTTTCGTAGATTTCAGCTATCTCTTCGTTAACCAAAATTTTGAATCCATGCTGGAGCACTTGTGCTATTTCTTTGGCTACTCCAGCGCTTCTACCACCATCCTTCAGCCTTTCATATAGGAGGGCAGCCGCGTCCGTGTACTTCCTTCTAACATGAACTATCCATCTTCCGTCCTCAATGTAGGGACCTGTAACCGTTCCAGAATTGCCAGCATATTTTGCCAGAAAGTTTTTGCATTCGCGTTCTTTCTCCATCGGTGGTCCAAGGTGCTTCCTTACCGGCGGGAGGTAGCGGCTTTCAATTTCGAATATGAAGGCGTTTAGGTCCTTCTCGTTACTCCATGCTGTGCCGCGTAACAAGCTGAAATCGTTAAGTTCAAGAAGTCTTGTTAGCGAACGCATAGACTTGTAAAGCTGACCCCACAAAACATCTGGAACAGCCTCAACCTTCCCAAAAACCACAAAAAGCATTGCGGAACCGCGCGTGCTTATCCTTGCTTTAAACTCATTTGTTGTTAGCGGCTTTGTTTCTGGCGGGTAGAAGAATTTTAGGCTCGGCTTTTCTAGAAAGGCTCTTGCTGCCGCCACAAAAGTGTAAAGCTTTTGTGACTGAACGGCTGAAGCCACGTTTCTCCCCTTGTCAACGGGGTCAACTATCACTAGGGGTTCACCAAACAAGAGTGGCAGCTCGTCCTCTCTCCCTTTATAATGGTTTTCTATGTCCACAATTATGCGCTTTTTATGCTGTGCAAAAGCCCTCAATGTGTTGACGAAACCTCCATAACTTATGATTAAGAGCTCGCATAAGTATCCGCTGAAGCCGCCAACCTTGATTTCAGCACCGTAAACGCCCACACCCTTCATAAACCTCTTTAGTAGGCGAACCTCGTCCCGCATTTGGCTGGTTAAACGCTTTTTCACATAGTCTGTGTGGTAGGGCGTGCGATCTGTTGCGCTTAGCCACTCACCGGGCTTAGTGTCGTAGCACGGCACTATATTAACTCGAACATCGTCGATGAAAGCCTCCAGGTAGGGATGCTCGGCGAAGCGTTCCACTTGTCGTGCGCCTTCGGTTGCCCGCCTAGCTATTTTTAGGGCTACTTCGCCAAGGGACTTGCAGGGTATACTTATTGGCAAACGCATGAAAACGTCTATTTCAGGCTCTTCGTTCAGCCAAGTGTCCTTAGCAACAGAGCCCTCCAAACGCACAATTGCCTTAACGCCGAAATCCGCCGCGGCAGAAGCCACTTTCGCTTCCAGTTCCTTTGCCAAAGCCTCTATTTTTTCGCGTTTCTCCCTTGTTGGCGTAACCCTATCCAAAACAGCCTTACAAACCTTTTCCAGCTCCTCAGACATAAACAGCCACTTATCCAGCTACTATTTTTGTGGGCAGTACTCCCTAAGTGTGGAATATATTGGACCTTTAGGTGTTAAGTCGCTTCTCTTAAGCCTTAAACATTCTGCGCGGACAACCCCAAACTCGTAGTTCACATTTTCCATTAAAAATTTTGTAAGGGCAGCCTTATTCCGCCCACTCCTAACACGGGCAATTGTCAAGTGGGGACTAAAACCTTTAGGGTCTGGGGCAAAACCTAAATTACGCAAATAAGGCTCAAGCTGGCTGAAGATGCCCCTCAACTCGTTAGCACCATTCCTAATGCCAGCCCAAACAACCCTAGGATAGCGCAAGTCCGGAAAAGCGCCAACCCCCTGAATCTTGACGTCGAAAGGAACAAACTGGACCTTCCGCATACCCTCAAAAATTTTGTCAACCATGTTCGGAGTTATATTCCCCAAAAAACGCACCGTTATATGAATATTTTTAGGCTCAACACACTTCAAATCCGCCCCAGTCCCAACAAGCCTCCCCTGCATCTCCATTATCCTTTCCAAAACACTGGCACTTTCAATGTCGAAGGCTATAAAACTCCTTATGGCTTCAGGCATTCTAGTATTCCTTCCCATAAAAAATACACCATACCATCATAAATGCTTTAACATTCAGCTCCACAACAAACGTGGTACAAAAATAATAAGCGCTTCTTGCTTCCGCCTAGACCGCCAAAACTGAAAATGATTTGAAAGCGCCGGGAGTGGGATTCGAACCCACGCGGCCCAAACGGGCCACAGGCTCTCAAGGCCTGCGCGTTATCCACTCCGCCATCCCGGCACAACCACCACTCTCTAAAATCCATTTTAAATCTTAAATCTTTACCCAAAAACGAATCAGCTATATACTGGAAATGCAAGTAAACTATTTTCGGCAAAAAGGGCCGGTAGTCTAGCTCGGTTAGGACATCCGCTTGACGTGCGGAAGGTCACCGGTTCAAATCCGGTCCGGCCCACTATGTGTTTTTGTGTTGTACTTTTGTGCAAAAAGGTTTATTAAATATTAATATTCTGCATATTGATGAGGCGTTTAATATGTCTGAAAATATGACGTTAGCGAGGTATGGCGGCGGGTATTATCTTTCAAAGCATAACAATCAAACATGTTATGGCTGTGGCGAAAACTTTGAAAAACCAATTTTGGCAACCATTGTTTCCGGCGGCTCTTCCAAGACATATTATGCTTGTCCACGTTGCCTAACCAAAGTTGGAGAAGTAAAAACCACGAGGCATGATCAAAGCGAAGAAGCTGAAAAATCTTCCACAGTTGTTTTGCGTAAAAAGGAGGAAAGCAAGTCAGAGGAGGTGAAGTGTGAGCATTTTCTTGGCTATTTGAGGAAGCGTCCAAAGAACACGCCAATACCGGACGAGTGCTTAACTTGCAGCAAAATGATCGAGTGCCTAGCCTACTAATGTACATGTGGCGTTTTGCATAGCTTAACATCTCGACGGATAAGCTTTAAGCATCGTGCAAGCATAGTGAGTTTAGCGAGGATGGCTGTTGCTTCCATTAAAGGATTTAAACCGTCCGTTTAGCACCCCTCATGTTAATCGTATATTGTTAATTGTAAACGTTGTCATATTCGTGGTTTACTGGCTTTCCACCGTGGAAATTTATTTTCCACGAATAGTTGCAGAGAGAATTGAGGCTGATTTTACTATGTATCCCAGCGAAGTTATCCATGGGCAGAGGCTTTACACTTTAATGACATCCATGTTTATGCATGCTGACTGGCTACACTTGCTTGGAAACATGCTTTTTCTCTTTATTTTCGGAGACAACGTTGAAGATATTTTTGGGCATTTAGGTTATTTGACGTTCTACATATTTTGCGGCTTGGCAGCTGCCTTTACACATATTTTAAGCTTATATCTCATTCCAGCTTACCAAAACCAAGAACTTCTAACCACTGGAGTTGTGGGGGCGTCCGGAGCAATTTCCGGAGTTTTGGGAGCCTATCTCGTGCTTTTTCCAAAGGCTAGAATCTTAACTCTTGTTGCCTATCTTATATTGCCAATTCCGGCTATTATTTTTCTGGGCTTCTGGTTTCTTTTGCAATGGTTTTACGTAATATTCGAAATCCACAGCGAAGTTGCCTACTGGGCGCATATAGGCGGCTTCGTTGCGGGAATGATTTTGGCGTTAACTTTCGGGCTTAAGCGGAAAAGGGAGAAAATGGCGAGGCTTCTTCGTTAGTTTTCCAGCTTTGAAAATTTTGCGGGGTCTGGCCGTCATGAGCTCCTCATATTGCATCCATCAGACTGGGACGGCGTCATCATCCCCCAGGTTACAATAAACTTTCAGCCTTTTAAACAAATTGCTGTTGATGACCTATTCTAACTTTTTGTGGAGGGCTTTCAAGGTTCCAGAAACTGTTAGGACGTGGATTGCTGATGGTTTAGTGTTTATTTCAGTTAGGGTGGCTATTGCGGCTCTAACTTTTTCGACTTCCGTGTGAGCTACGCGGATTATGGCAAGTCCCTTTTCCAAATCGTAATCTATCAGTGTTAACCCTGTTTTGCTCGCGCCATATTCTCCAAAAAGCTTTAAAATGGCACCCCATAAGGCATCGAGAAGCTCTTTCGCCTCAAACTTCTCCGCAGATTCTATTTTTAAAGTTAGGTAGCGGCGCCTCGTTTTTATTGGCAATCGTTTCCCATCCTTATTATGCGTATTCCCGGCGCGACAAAGCGGGGGCTGAGTTTTTCGCGGTTTCTCTTAACGATTGCTAAAGGATTTTTTGAAACGGCGTCTAAAGCTGATGGTTTGTCCATATCAAAAAGGGTTGCCAGAGCAGCCATTTCAATGGGTTTTCTCATAAGAAGCTCGCTTGTTGCACCGCTTGAAACCACAATTGGCACGCGAAAGTCTTTGGCTATGGCTGCTTCCCTCCTTAAAGTTGACAGAAGCTTTATTCTGGCTGGACCTTTTAAAACAAGCAAGGGTTTCATGTCAATTTCTAGTGAAGCTTGACTGTTCGAGGCTAGCTCCGCCTCCGCCTTGTCAAAAAATCTTCTATGAGGGTCTGTTGATGGAAAGTTTAGGATGTCCACCCTATGGTCTTTTGCTGCTTGCCTTGCAACAGCTTTTGAATCGCACATTACGGCTATTATCTCATATTTTCGGCGGAACCGCCTCAAAAGTTGGAGAAGCTCTTTTGGTGTTTTCGGCTTTAAGTTTAGGCGTGAAGCATAATCTAGGGCTTTTTCTTGGCACAAGCCTCTTAGCTGTTTAACATGCTTTTCCGCAAGGCTTGGCGAAAGTGGCGTCGGAATAGCTATTAGGCGGTAGCCCAACTCTGAAGCCTTTGCTATCATTTGCCTTGTCTGTTCTGTGTCGCTTAGGTCTGGCTGTAGGTGGAGGTCGGCGAAAATTCTCCTCATGGAATTATCCCAAGGCTTCTGCACATGTCGACAATTTCTTTCATGCCGGATTTTTTGAAGTGAATTTTGAAGTGTATGGGGTCTGTCGTGCCGAGCTTAAACTCGTTTAAGTAAGCCGCTTGCTTATCAAGCCTTATGTAAAGGCAGCCTCCTTCAATGTGCTGTTCAATTTCACCGCCCAAAAGCTCCTTATCTAAAATGCTCAGGCTGGAAGCAAGCTTTTCAAGAAAAGCCTTAACATGGTCTCTTTCCTTAATCTTAGCTTCAAAAAGCGTTATTGGGTTCCCATGGTGCCCACTCAAATTTGACTTTTTAAAGGTGATGTTTTCAGAAACCTGCGGCGGAAGTGTATTGCGCACTGCGGACAGAACTTTCTCTTCATCCTCTGTTGCGTGGGCAAACACCCTTAAATCAATATGGGTTACGGGAACCTTAGAAGACAAAACCTCATCACTGCTGCTTGCTACCCTTCTTCCCTTTTCCGCTTTTAGCTTTTACCCTCTTTTTCTCTGCGGCTGCCTTGGAAACCTTCTTAGGCTTCATGATAGTTGCTAGAAACTCTTTTAAAGATTTGACGTTGCCCTCGTGGATCGTTTTCCTTCGAGAGTCAACGGAGATGCCAAGCTTCAAGGCTTGTTTTAGGCTTAATTTAACCTCTTTCAGCTCTCCAAGGCTGAAGCCCTTCCCTAAGCGTTGTTTTCCACCCTTTTTGAAAACGAGTGGTTTTACTTGAGCCATGGCGGGCTAGTCTCCCGTTGCTGCCTTTCGGCTTGGTCTAGCCTTTTCAGCCCCGCGTCCCTTTTTCCTTAAGCCTCTAACTTTTTTGCCTGCGCTTGTTAATCCTCTGAAAACTCTTCTCTTATGCTGTTTTTGGCATATCCAGTTTATGTCCTTGTCCGCCTTAATAGCGGGGTGGTGGGGGTCAACCATTATGACTTCAAACCATTTGAAGCGTCCGTCTTCGCCAACCCAGTAGGAGTTTAAAACTTCAAGGTTTGGAAACTTTCTTGCAGCCCGCTCCTCGGCTATAAGCCTCAAGCTTTTAGCAGGCTTATACTTTCTAACACCCATCCTTTTCGGTCTTCTACCTGACCGTGGACGCTGTTTTCGCAGTCCACCTCGTCTAACGCGGACACGGACAATTATGAAACCTTGCTTCGCCTTATAACCAAGCTTCCTAGCCCTGTCTAGGCGTGTTGGTTTTTCCACGCGGACTATTGCGGGTTCTTTTCTCCACTCTATTAGCCTCTGCCGCATCAACTCTTCAACGAAGGATTCTTCTGGCTTTTTCCAAGCCTCTGCAATGTATTTATACGCCAAATTTTCACCTCACTATAGTTTATGGTTCAACCATTCGGTTACATCCCAGCGGATTCTCATCCGCCACCGGCTCTCAATGATTCCCCAACCAACAAAATAAACTTTTCCAACAAGGCTATTTGGTCTTTGCCTCTAACATAGCCTTTTTAACTAGGAGGTAGCCGCCTTGTCTCCTCCAAACTTTTTCAGCCTCAACAATTTTCAGCCTCTTCTTGAAAAACGGGGCGTCAAGCACGAGGGTTTCATACTCGCCTCCTTCTCCCACAAGGGAAACGCCGAAATGTTTGTTCAGCTCAACCAACGCATTGAAGGCTTCCGCGTCAAGTTTTCTTCCAAGCCACTCTTTTGAAAAGCCATAGGCATAAACACCGGTTATTATAACCTCAAAATTGAGGTCTAAAATCTCCTTTAGAATGCTGGCTGGGTTTTCATGCCAAAGGGGCGTTAAACACTTGAGCTTCAACTGCTTGCAGATTTCCTCTATTCTTGCCTTCTGATAGTTTGAGGCTATAGCCCCGGAAACAATTCCATCCACGTTAAGTCCCGCCACTAAACGCTTTAAATCCTCAACTTCAGCCTCTTTTACCCCAGATGTTTCGCCTTTAACGAGTGGAATTCCAACAGCTTCCGCGAACAAGTCCATTAAGTGGATGTTTGGGTAGTGGAACATCCAACTGTCCTCCCTCAGCGGGATCATGCTAACCAAATACTTCACATCGTAGCCCAAACGTAAAACTCTGTAAAGGGCGAGGGTGGAGTCTTTCCCGCCTGTGGCTAAAACTGCAACCCTCATGTGCCGCATTATCCCATAAGCTTTGACTTTGCCTCTTTAAACAGCGCCTCGGTTTTAAGCCGCCACTTTTCAAAGTCTTTAGGGGTTTTTGGATAGTTCCGATAATGAGCCTTAACCCTGTTCATTAGGTTGACTGTGACCCGCAACTTGTTTAGAAAGTGGATGCGCTTTATGCCTCTGAAGACCCGCTTTGCAGTTTCAGTTATGTTTAGGTGGAAGTCCTCGCCTAAACCAGCCTTTAAAACATCCTCCTCAGTCAACAGCTTATACTTCATGCCATAGTTTAGGTCTTCGTTGCTGCATTTTAACAGCAAGAGTCTAAAAACGTCTAGTGCAGCCTGCTTTGTTCCATAGCTTTCCATGTACCTAACGTTGTGCTGCCATAGGGCTTCTTGGCTTACATCGCCTTTCTCCAAAGCCTCAGCTATGGTTTTTCCAGCCAAGTATCCGCTTATCATTGATGGTCCGATTCCGCCTCCATGTATGGGGTTCACGAGGCACGCGGCGTCTCCGATGATTATTACGCCGTTTCCAACCATGTTGTCTAATGGTCTCCTCGTCGGGTCGTACCATGCCCCGCCGTCAAGCAACAGCGAACCATCAAACAATGGATTGGCTAGGACGTGCTTGTAAAACTGCCCTTTTGGATTTGGAAACTTATCCCGCATGCAGACTCCAAGCCCAGCGTTAACTTTTGCACCGCCCTTATAGAAAATCCACGTGTAGCCGCCCGGGGTCACATTCTGGTTTAAATATATCTCACAGTAATTTTTGCCCTCAACCTCCTGTTTAAGCTGTCTAATCTCCCTATAACAAGCCTCCACATCCTCGTTGGCTATCTCCCTTTCAATCCCCATTTCATCTGGAAGCTTCCGCCTAATAACAGCAAGAAAGCCGCTTGCATCCACAACAGCTTTACTTTCAAAACGAACCTTTTCGCCAGTCCTCATGTTTTTAGCCAAAACGCCAGTTACAAAGCCCTTTTCAATAATGGGCTCTAAACATTGGGTTGAATCAAACAAGACGGCACCCTTGTCCAGCGCCATTCTTAAAAGCCACTGCCCAAAAAGCCGCCTATTCAATAAGTAGCCTGAAAAATCCTCATGCCTAACAGTAAAAACAGTTTCCAAGTCCGGCGAGTATATTTTAACACCCTCTATTCGCCTTTCCAACTCACCGTGCTGGGGAGACCCTAAACCAACATTCTTTAAGTGGTGCTCTCCAAGGGCGTCCCCACAAACTTTCTCGCCAATCTCCTTCTGAGCCTTCCGCTCAACCAAACAAGCCTTCAAGCCTTTCTCAGCGGCCGTTTTTGCCGCTAAGCATCCAGCTGTTCCGGCGCCCACAACTATAACGTCAAATTTCATGAGCTTACCTCGCTTCGCCTTTTTCATACTCTCTGTAACGAATCCTTTATAAATAATATTGAAAGCTGTCCAAAGGAAATTCTCTAACATTATTTGCGTTGAAATACTTTCGAAGACACCGGAATAGGTATGGTTGTTGTCTCTTTTGGCGTGTCAAACACTATGCAGGTTAATGTCTTTTCTATGCCCTTCACGGTTCTCAACTTGTCTATCACAAACCTTCCAACTGAGTCCACATTTTTGTCCTTAACTTTGATAAGGATGTCCCAATCGCCAGATATTATGTGCACTTCTTGAACCTCTGGAAACTTTGATATTTGCTCGGCTATAGCCCTCTGAGAAAGTGGTGCTTCCTCCCTGTTGGTTCTGTAGGAGAAGGATGCCAATATGAAAGCTGTTACGCCAAAATCCAGTTTTCTATGGTCTAGGATGGCTCTGTACTCTTTAATTATTCCTTGCTGTTCCATCCTCTTTATTTTTGCGAAAACAGTTGTTATGGGAGAGTTTATTTTTCTGGCTATTTCCTTTGCTGTCATCTTGCAGTTTTTCTGTAGCAAGTCTAATATTGCCAAATCCTTTTCGTCCAGTTTTAGGTTCATGTGTAAAAATTACATATATTTAAGCATAAAAAGGTTACCATTTGATAAAAATACAGAATTTTCAATAAAAAATTTAAAAATATAAGTTGTCATTTTTCAATCTCATGAGCAGCGATTTATCCGAAAGCCTAAAGAAAAGATACATAACGTTAAGAGAAAACGGGCTAGCAAGAATTTTCAAAGTTCAGGATGAGATAATATCCTCAATTCGGGCTTTCCTAAAAAATGATGGCTTCATCGAAATTTTAGCTCCCATAATCGGACCTGCAACAGACCCCGGCATTAGAGGGGCAAAGCAAGCCATCATAGACTATTATGGTTTTCCCTTCAAAGTCATGAGCAGCATGATACTATACAAACAAATGATTATCACGGCTTTGCCAAAGGTTTTTGCCCTATCACCAAACATTCGATTAGAGCCATTAGAAACTGTTAGAACGCGTCGCCACCTAACAGAGTTTAGGCAAATAGACCTTGAAGTGGCATATGCCACGTGCGAAGATGTTATGGAGCTTGGCGAGAGAATGCTCTGCCACGTAATAGCCGAAGTCAAAAACAAGTGCCACGAAGAGCTTGGAGAACGCGTAAAAACGCTAAAGGTGCCAAAATTGCCCTTAAAAAGGTACACGTACAAAGAGGCTCTTGAAATTCTCAATAATGCGGGAGTAAATGTGGAGTATGGCAAAGAAATTTCATGGGAAGCAGAAGAAGCCATATCAAAAATGCACAGCGAACCCTTCTGGATAACAAACTTTCCAACTACGGCGAGAAGCTTCTACTACATGGAAAAAGAGGAAGAACCAGGCGTTCTAGAAGATTTTGACCTAATATATCCCGGAGGTTTCGGCGAGGCGATTTCAGGCGGAAAAAGGGAGCACCGGTACGGCAAGCTTTTGGAGAGAATGCTGAAAAGCGGCGAAAATCCCGCCGATTACGAGTGGTATTTAGACATGTTAAGGGTTGGAATTCCTCCTTCAGCAGGTTTTGGGATAGGTGTTGAAAGACTTACAAGGTTTATCTGTGGTCTTGAAAACATATGGGACGCTGTTCCGTTTCCAAAAGTTGCTGGAATACCCTCTCCATAAAATTGCAAAGTTTAGCTGGAATATGGATTTCTGATTCATAATTGTTAATTATATTTTGAGCAGACGTGGAAACGTCAAGATAAAAGAAGGCGCAGTTAAATGATGAAAAAAGCCGCAATAAAAAAGAGTGAAACGTACACGGTCGACTTGACAAAAATTGATGGAGACGGCGCTTTCCCATGCCCAAGTTGCGGAGTCATAATATCACCAGACGACGAAACTGAAGAGGTCTACCAGATTGTTGAAACAAAAGTTAAGGGAGACGACTTGGCCGAGCTAATTCTCCGCTGCAACAAATGCGGAAGTACCATAAGGCTAGTTGGCTTCCTACAACAACCCATTGAAGGCTAAAGGCGTTAGACTTACTTTTCTTTCTCAAATTTTCGGCACACAGCTACAAAAACAAGCCACAATATTGTCCCGTAAAAGATTCCATTGAAAATGGCGCTCACAAACTTTTGGTATTCCTCAGCAATTTTCCCAAATAAGGCGCACAAGAAGTTTCCAGGGAATATGGGTGAGGGAATTAAAAGCGAGGCTGCTAAGAACATTAGGAAGAAGACCACTAAGATTGGTGCGCCCTTCATTTTCTCAAGTTTTATCTGGCATCTTAACATTTAATAAACATTGCTGTAGAATTGCCGAACACAAATACACCTTTTAAGGTATCAAGCTCCAAAAAGCCACCTTAGGAAGTTAACCAAGGAATAAAATAGGTCATATAAAGGTGAGGAGAGAATAAAAATCACCACCAAAACTCCAAGAAAGATTTTCCTGCTTCTTGACAAGTCGGAAACATCGTCCAAGGGACCCGGATGCCTAAACATAGACATAAACAGAACAAAAATAGCCATAGGCCAGCTTACAAAAACAAGAAAAATTATGGAAAGCATGGTCAATATGCTTCTAATCCTTTCGCTGAAAAGCGACCTCGCAACATGTCCACCATCAAGCATGGCAGCCGGCAGCAAGTTAAGCATTGTTACAAAGAAGCCAATCCACCCGGCAAAGGCAACAGGATGCAACATTACCACTAACATGTAGCCGGGTTTATACCCATTTGTTGGGGCTGGTGGAAGCAAAAACTCGGCAAAAAGCCTAAAGAAAAGTGGTGCTGGAAGGGTTGGAGTGCCCTCTGAAACCCAGTTGTAGGATGAGTATGGTAAACCGATAATTGTAGCAACAATGGCGACGAGGAAGCCAAATAATGGGCCGCTTGCCCCAATGTCAAAGAGGGAATCCTTGTTTAGCGGGAGAGACTTCTGCATAATTACGGCTCCAAAAGTTCCAAGTGGGGGTGGACCCGGGATGAAATAGGGCGGTGTTGCCTCTACGCCTTCCACATCGGCTGTCAACTTGTGGCCCATTTCATGCATTCCAAGAACAGCCATAACAGCCACAGTAAAGGCTGCTCCGCCGATTAGCGGATCTGTGAAGCCCGCTGACTGAAGATAACCAGCAGCAAATGTTGTCCCAACCGTTGCAAAAAGAAGAAGCCAGTTAACAAGGACACTGCTTGGCTTAGAAGGCTGCTTAGGAAAAATTCTAAGAACAACCCTTCCATCAGATCTCCGCAGAAAAGCCATCAAATTCGTTTGCCCCAGCTTTTTAAGCAGTTTTAGAAAGGCTTGTTTTGTCTCTTGGGGCTGTTTGAGGTAAAAAGTGGGGATGTTATGCTCGATTAGAGCCTCCTCTATCTGGAAGTGCTCACAGACAATTTCTTTTAACCTTTCGAACTCTGTTTGGTTTGTTTGTTTCTCTGTTTCGTTCATTTTTAGCCCTTATAAGTTTTAAGTCACTTAAAGGGTTATGTGTTAAAAAAGCTTATTGGATCTTAATCTGGTTTTTATTCAGATTCTGAACCGCTAAAAACTCTTTAATAACTGCCAAGGGCAAACGTCCACAGAAACCACGACAGAAGACATCGCCGATAAAAGGAGACAAGAAGGTGGAAGAAAACCGGACGAACGAAAGTGATGATTCTTCCGTCACAATCCTCCTACCAACATACTGCGAAGCCGAAAACATTGAAAACCTAATACACACCATTGAAAATTTAGGGATAAACTCAAGAATAATAGTCATAGACGACTCAAGCCCCGACGGTACAGGGGATATTGTCAAAAAACTGCAGAGAAAATATGAAAATATAATGTTGTTAACTCGCCCTTTTAAGGCTGGGCTTGGAACAGCAATAACCCACGGCTTTCACTTTATATTGGCCCAGAGCGCTCCCTCAAAATACATAATTACAATGGACGCTGACTACTCTCACGACCCAAGGGAGATACCGAAACTCTTACAACGAGCAAGAAAAGGCTGCGACATAGTTGTTGGGAGCAGGTACTGTAACGGCGGAGTTGTTAAGGGATGGCCCATGACAAGGCTGGCGATCAGCAAGATAGCCAACAAAATAACTGCAAAACTTGTAGCCTTACCAATAACAGACTTCACAAGTGGTTTCAGATGCTATTCGAGGGAGTACGTCCAGAAAATTCTTCCAAATCTTCACAGTCAAACCTATGAAATTCAAATTGAGACTCTTAGGCAGGCGAGCATTAATAGGGCTAGGGTGGTTGAAGTTCCAATAACATTTACTAACAGGAAGAAGGGCAAGTCGAAGCTAACTAAAAATGAGATATTAAGTTTCATCTTATACGTTATGAAAACAGCGTTTCGCAACCTCAAAACTGTAAGTTTCGGCAAACATCATGCCTAAATTGTTGGGATTTTTGTACCGCGTATTTGTTTCCAAACTAAATATGACTCCATTTTTCTCAAGTTGATTAATGCCAAAATATTGGATACCGCCTCCAAGAATATTCCGACAAGTATCTTTACATAGTCATTAATCCTTTGGAGTTTAAGTTCTTCCACCAAGATTTTTGTTGAGTAGCGAGGCTTTTTAAAGGCCATGGCGCCTATTGTTGTGGGCACAACACCAGCTGTTTTTTCAATCTGTTTATGTCCAATTAACACGCGTTCTCTTTGACTTATGTATTCCAGCGGTGTACATGGACTTCTTATAAAGACTTCTGCTTCTGGGACAAAGATAACTTTCCATCCTTTCTTCCTGAGAGTGATTCCTATAAAAGCGTCGTCATTAATTATATTGGGTGGAATTTTTGCTATTATTTCATTTCTTAATGCCCACATGTCCCCTCCCAAGTGGCTTAAGTTTCCGTTCAACATCTCCTTTAAAAGCATTCTATTATGCACTCGCCACAAAAAGTTGTAGAAAACACTTAACACCGTTTTCCTTCCATAGTAAGGAATTGTTTTCGCACAAGCACCGCCCACATCGTCCTTCATAGCCTCCAACAGTTTTGCAATCGAGCCGTTTTTTGGCTCTGTGTCTGCCGAAACTACAACAAGAATTTCACCCTTCGCTTTCTCAAAGAAAAGATTTAGCGCTTGCGCTTTTCCTCTCCTCTCCTTTTCACATACAAGCTTTATTCTAGCGTCTTCTTTCGCCATTTTTTGAACTATTTTGTCAGTCCTGTCAGTTGACCCTGACGAGACCACTATAATTTCGCTTATCCTGAAGGGTTTTGGAATGAATTGCCTACGCAAGTTGTTTAGCAAGTTGCCTATGTTATTTTCTTCATTGTAGGCACAAATACCAACACTAACATCCAAGAGGGATACCAGCTTCAACATTGCGCGCTTGATTTGGAAAATTTATAAGAATTATGTTGAAAACCGAACATCCGTTTCTCTTCCGGACGCTTTCAAAAGTAGAGAGCAAGATACTTACTTTCCTTCTCTTTTCTGAATTTCGCCGTCTTCAATGAAAATACAACAAGCAGCGGAACTAAGATAATGCTAATTACTGGCGTGAGATAAGTGTCCACCTCACTAACAACCGTCAAAACTAATTCTTCACCTTTAAAAGGTGTGACTTCATAAGCCAAAGGCTCAAAGACACATGTTTTTGGCATTACTTCTCTGCCGTTCAAGAATATTTTCGTGAACTTATTCGATAAGTTCAAATAGATTCTTTCTTCGGCTTCTAGGTGAAATGTGGGAAGGCTCCATTCACACCGTTCAAATCTTAAAATTTTTGTTAACAACAGCTGGAAATTTCTTTTCTCTTTATATGGCTTTAGTGTAAATGTTACATAAAGCCTCGAAACCTCGACTCCCTCAAACTTTATTCTAGAATCTTCCAATCTTATTGTTGGCTTTACGCTTTCAACCAACCCCCCATTAACTTGTAGGGGCTGATCAGATATTTTCACAAGTAGGAAGTTGGCGGTTACAATGTTGTCTGCTTCTGCTCCGACACCGTATTCGATGCTGTTCAAAAACTGCGGATGACAAGAAAAGCTTGTGTAGAAGACATCTTTTAGGTTGAACTGGAAGAATGTCCATTCAACGGCGCTTCCGAGAAGGTACATTTTCATTTTGCCGTCGGCGCTATAAAACATTGAATTTATTGGTTTGTCGTGAAATTTCCAAACAATAGAAAATTCTTCGCCACTGTTGGATGAAAAATCCAGTTTTATGTAGGTCCAAGCAGTGTTATCGGATGATTGTTCCAGTTTCAGCATAATCAGAAGCGTTGTGCTTTCATTCACTTTTAGAGGTTTCTCTAACGTGATTTTATTTGCAAACCATCCGTCCACGCCGTCTGTTTCGTTTCCGAAAAATCTCATCTCAATTGTCTTCTGTCCAGTTGTAGAGTTTTTCAAGGAAAAGTGGCTTAATCCGCCGTTTTTTACGCCAAACATGGATAGTTCGCCTATTTGGTAAAAGGAGAATGGGGAAGTGAACATCGATTTAGAAAGGTCTAATGTAACTATGGCTCCTCGCTCCGTGTCATTGATTGCAAAGTACATGAGGGCTCTATCATTGGCGGTGCTGCAGGGTGTATAATACTTTGAAACTTCCAGTTGTGGACTTGCTGGTGGAAGCGAAGCGATTTGGGCGAACTGTAAAATCGCTGTTGCGGAGGAAATTACCCATACAAAAAGTAGCGTGATGCTTAAAACGTCCAGTTTTGAAAGACTCCCCATCTTCAACGAAATTTGGAATACGTCCCTTTTTAGTCGGTAGATTAGCCAAGCAATTGTAAGGGCTACGAGTGCATCCCACACCATACGAGAAAATGCGGATAAATAGCCGAACCCCAAAATCTCAAAGAATCTTAGCGGCTCAATTTCTGCCAGTAGTCCTGTAACAATTTCAACAGCTTTTACCAGCAGTATCCAAACAATAACAACGTAGTGTACCCTTTTATCCTTTAGAATTTTAAGTAGTTTTCCCATGATTTCGCACCGTTCCATAAAGAATTTTCACCAAGAATAAGTCAAACACCACCGCCAAAACGAAGCGTGCAGAGTTTCTAACAATTGAGTAGGGTTTTGTGAATGCCCAGTAGCTGAAGGTATACCACAAGTCCGGACTTATTAAATAGGCGAATGCAAACGGATACAAATTGATAAAGACGAAGATTAAAGTTAAAACCCAAACATGCCACCAGCCCGCCATTTTCTTAGGCTTCGAGTTTCCAGCTTGAACAACTATTAAAGGTGCTAGGTAAAGGGTAAATTGTTCCGGAATGAAAGTTCTCGTCAATAAGAAGCTAATTGTTGTAAAGAGGTATCCACTCAAAAGAAGGCTTAAATCATGAAACCCGGAAGAAGATTTTTGAAGATTGTGGTACATAAGGTAACCTGTCATAAGTCCTAAGACCCAAAAATACCTCACCAGCGGGAAGGAGAAAACCTCGTGTAGTATCTCGTTTGAAAAATTCTTGGGAAACAATTCGTTAAGAAGTGCACTCAAGTTCCAATAGGTTAAAACCTCACCAGTTCTTTGTGTTTGACTAAAGATTGTTATGGCGGCTTTTGAGGTTTCCCAGCCGAAAAGGATCAGCGGAACCATTGTAAAAACAAAGGGGACGGCCAACGCAATTAAAAAGTGGGTTAAAGCTTCTTTAAGGCCTTTCTTACTGTTTAGGTAGAGCATGTGGATTGGAAGATAAATTATTGGAACAACTTTCATGTAGATTCCCATTCCAAGGTAAAATCCGCTCCAAAGCGGCTTGTCTGATAGGAGTAGCGTTGCTGACGCTAACGTAAAGGCTAGAGGTATGGAATCAAACATGCCCCAAACCGAGCTTATAAGTATAACGAATGGACAAAGAAAGAAGGCTAATGAGGCGGCCCTCGCCTTTTTGACGTCGCCAAAAATGGTTAGGGTTAACGAGTAAATTAGGTGTGCTGAAGCCAAATCCCCAAGGATTGGAGCCAGTTTTAACATGAAATAGTAGAGGAATGGAGATTGAGGGAGAATGCTATAAATCTTGTACACGAGGGCTGTGTATAGTCCCCACGCTGGTAGATATCCGAGACCTGTCATCTGCGGAAATATTGGCTGCCCCAAACCTTCGTTATAGTAGCTTTCCGCTGGGAAAGTGCCGAAAAGACTTGAGCCTTTAGCCACGTAATATCCCACACGAATAAAAACCTCAAAATCCCAAGGATGCCCAGTCCAAAAGCAAAGGGCTAACCTAACAATGATTCCTAAGAGAACAATCGTCTTAAAATTGTCGAGGTGTTTACGTAACTTCTGCAACTTTACCTTCATCCTTTCTAAGAGTGAAAACTATGCCAAGCAAATACACAACAGTGATTGTTAATCCGAAAAGAATCAGCCAATGCAAGTATCCAAGATAGCCCGAAACAAAGTATGGAGAGATAAAGTAGCATATGTCCCCATAATGGGTGTAAATGAAAAGCATTGTGGTGAGGCTTATTGTCCAGTAGATAAACATGATTTTGGAATCGCCTTTTGTGGCTGCTAGAACTAGTAGGAAGGGTAGAATCCATATCAAATATTGTTCATTGACGACCGTGTATGTCAAGTATATTGCAAAATGAGCCACTGTAATATAGGAGAAGAGGTCCACAGAATCCATTTTTTTCTTTCGGCTTGTTCCATAAAGCAGGAGGGTTACCGCTATACCAATTAATACTGGTGAGATGGGAATATTTGTTTTGACATTAAGGTGCTTGAACAAGCCTTCCATGATGTTGAGGGGTGTTAGCCGAAAAACATGTTGGAGCCATACCAATCCGGCGACGCCCTTCCCTTTAAAAGAAGCCAAACCATTGTAATGGAAGTGCTAAGGGGCTCCTGACCGAAAATTAGGGCGAAGCAGAAGTGTGCTAGAAACGTGATTAGAATCGTTAAGCCGACCGCCACTAAAAAATATTTTATTGCTGCGACCGGTTTCCGATGTTTTTTGTAGTGCATCAGAGCGAGTATTGGTGCAAATATAATCGGATACATTTTCAGTAGTGCGGCTATGGATAGGGATATGGCTGATTTGTTGGCTTTTTCTTCTAAGAGAAACCAGACGGCTAGCAATGTGAAAAGTGTTGGTAGCGTGTCAAACATCCCCCAAACAGCTGATATGAAAATTACATATGGATTTAGAATCCACATGTAGGTGTACATGCGGGCTTTCTCTTCTGAAAATCTTCCAATCATCCTGAGCAGTAGTAGGGCTATGGCTAGGTCTGACATGATTAGAGGCGTTTTAATTAGCAGATCTAGTAGTGGCAGGTTTTCTGGTTTGAAGGAGTGATAAGCCTCGCATGGATTTTTGAAAGTGTACATGTCCCGCCAAAGTTCGCTGACGTTCGCTGGGAAAGTTGGATGAGAAACTGCAGCATAAACTGGATAAACTGTGAGTAGGTAAAAAAGCCATAGAGGCGGATAGCTCCAGAAGAAAACTGTGGCGTTTTTGTCTATCCACTCCGGCGGACTCAGCGGATTAACACCATATTGATAGGCTAATGCTTGATTCACTCTCCATATATACATGTCGTATCGGTGTTCTGTGAAGGGGGCTAAAGCGAAACGAATTAAAACTGCAATGGCTAGTATGATGGCTGTTTTTGATTTTAGGAATCTTTTTACCAAACTTTTTAGGTTCAAAGTTTATGCACTTGTTCGGTTTTTGAGATTCAATTTTTATTTGCCAAGAGCCACCCCTTTATATGATTAATGTATGAAATTGAATATTGCCTACCTACTGCTTCATGACCAAAAATTTAGCGGTTGTAGCCTAGAAGACTTTGTCTTTCAACGCTACCATTTCGCTAAAGATTATGCCGAAAAAGTGGGCAAAAAAGGTAACAAAGTCACCCTTTCCACCTTTCACCAAGATTTGGGAAGGGTTAAAGAGTTTTGTTTGGACGGTTATGTGCTTAAGGTTTTTCCGGTTAAGTTTAGGTTCCCACCACTGGTTCCAATAGGCAATTCTCACAACTTTGAAGTTATAAAGGAGCTTGTGGAGGGCGATTTTGACATTGTTCATTTTCACAACTACTATCTTTGGTCTTTTGCACTCATGTTTTTTGCAAAGCGCCGTCACCGCGGATGGAGGCTTGTAGCCCAGTATCATGGGGAGCCTGAACTTCAAATCCTTGGAAAATTTGTTCACAGACCCTTTTTTGATGTTGTTGACAAGTTTCTCGTGGCGTTAGATGAGGAGATTTACTGGTTGAAGAGGCTGCGCATCGACAATGGTAAAATTTTAAAGTTTCCAAATGTTGGGGTTGATACCTCTCGGTTCCGTAGGGTCGGCGAGAAGGAAAGGGTTCCGCACTTTATTTATGCCGGAAGAATGACTCTTAGGCCTAGAACTTTGAAGGAGCAGAGTCCATGGCTTATCTTGGAAATTGTTCAGCGGTTTAAGAAAAAGTTTGGGGGTGACTTTAAAGTTCTGATGGTTGGAGATGGACCGGGGCTTAGTGCGCTGAAAAGTTTTTCTAAAAATTTGGGTTTAGAAGGAAATGTTGAGTTTCTCGGTTTTGTTCCTCACTGTTTGTTGCCAGCTCTTTATTCAAAATGCATCTCGGCATTCTCTCCCACATCTATGTTAGATTTAAACCCTTTTTGGGGTGGCGCCTTAAAAGAGGCTTTGGCATGCGAAACAGCTGTTGCAGGGTTTAACGCTTATATTAAGAGTTATTGGGAGGCGAGGAGGCGTTTCGGCTTGCTTCTGCCAACAGACGCAGATAAGGCGGCGGAATTTTTATGTTTGGCTGTGAGGGATTGGGATTTTTTAGTTGAAGCTGGTTTGCGTGGTAGAAGATTTATAGAAATGTTTTGTTCTTGGGAAAAAGTTATTGAAAGGCTCCTAAAAGTTTATAGAGAATTGTTGTTGGAGGCTTAAAACGGAACTTCAAAACTTGTTTTGCCAATGTTTACGAGATTTTCGGAGAAAATAGGGGTAAAGAAAAGGGGGATATGTGCGTTATGGGTCTGGGTGGATTCCGCCTTTAACCAGTTCCACTGTTGTTTCGCTTATTGTTCCAAGAACCTCTGGTATTGTCCATGTTGGGTGTTCTGGATCCGTGTAGTCTATCTCTACTATTATTGATGTTGCGCACAGTGGGAACCTTTGCAGTTCATAGATAATCTCTTCGTGGAAGAACTTTGAAGCGTAGAAGGTGTCTCTTGCGCTGATTCCCCAGACTAGGAAGCCAACTGTTCCGTTTATATCCTTGTATGTGGAGATGACCGCGTAGCCGACGGTTGCGTTGCTGCTGTATGTGTCTTTGCTCCAGCATGATAGTGCAATTATTTTGCTAACCCATGGCGCATATGGTGTAAAGGGCGCTTCCACCGTGTTGAGGCCGTAGAAGGCGTCTGTGAAGTCGTTGAAGTATTCGGCTATATGGTTTGCCAGCGGGCCTCCAACCCCAATTACATTGGAGCTAGATATTGGCCATGTGTGGCACCAGTCGTCTCTTAAGGCTATTCTGTAGATGCTATCCTTATAATTGGGCGGCCATCCTGTCCCTGTTCCGCTAAACTTGTGTAGGAGGTATGGTATGCTTGTTAGGGCGTATTCCTGGAACATCATGTCGAAGCCTGCATTTCCAATCTCCACCTGTTTATTCTTGAAGGCTGCTGAAACTAGTGAGGCGCCTATTGAGTCTGCTGAGTGGGCGTCTCTTCCAACAGTTACCCACTCGTAGCGTCCTCCAACATATTCTATGTATATTGGCAGTTGGTCTTCTCCCACAATTTGTGGATCCTCAACAGTTACTGTTACGGTTGCGTTACAGTGGGTTCCATTGGTTGTGGCTGTTATTCTTATGTGTATTGTCGGTTTGAAGACAAGCACGTGGAGATCTTTCAGCGGTGGTGCAGCAATGTCGTAACCTATAGCGTCAATGGTTGCATTTATCCATAAGCCTGTTTGGTTTGCAAATTCATGTTTGTAGTTTAATCCTATGAGGTGAGCGGTTTGATTCTTAAACACTTTAAAGTTCACGTATGGACCTGTTGGTATTTCCACATCAAGCATTCCACTTTCAGCACTGTTAGTTTCGTTTGCCACCGTTACTGTTAAGTTTTCGATGAGAAAGCTCCATCTAGCTCCTAAACCGTCTGGTCCAATAACCTGGCTTATGTCCACTTGATCTAACAGAGTTATTGGGTCTTCTCCTAGGGGTTTGTTTGTGAAGGTTCTACTGTACATAGTAACGCTTGTTGGACCAAACCACCAGGTCTGGGTGGAATAGAGTATTTTGATTTCTGTTCCCGCTGGCGGAACTTTGCTGGCTGGTATGTGTATTACACCTGTTCCATCCTCGTCCACGTATAGTTCGTAGTGGTATGCTGTGGCTACTGCACGTAGTGGAATCTTGAGGGCTCCTCCCCATAGGACCCTTTCACTGAAGCTGCAGTATTCTTCCCATGTTGGGGCCTTCCACACTGGCTTATGCTCCAGTGTTATGTTTAAATCTTTACCTACATCCTCAGTCTTTACTGTATAGAATTGGACCCAACGTTCAGTATACTTTTCAACAGCATCCACTAGACTCCACGGATTAAAAACTTCGTCTAGCTGGTATTTTACTTCAATGTCAATTGCTGGCTGAGGATTGCCTGTCATTTGTGGGTCTTTTGCGTCGTGATAGTCTGTTAAGCCTACCACTTCGACTCCTCTGAACTGGTCTGGGTAGCCTTTTCCTAGCATGAAGTCCCATTCGCCAACAACGAAGGGTATGTCTGGCTCGCTTGTAGCTGGCACCATGTCCGCATCATTAACCCATATTAGGGGTTGAAGCGATTTGTCCCATGCATCAACGCTGTAGTCAGAAAGCGTAGGCCAGAAAGCCTTCCAACCAACATATTTTAGGTCACTGCTAATTATTTGGGCCACATCATAGTAATGAGGGACGCCCTCTCCGTAAGTCCCAACTTTCCATAGTTTGTATACAACTGTGACCCAGTCGTTTCCGTCTATAGGTATAAGCCAAGTAATAGCACCATTAGTATAGTTGATGTTGTAGTGGGTTCCCTCCTCCTTAAAGGTGCCATTTACATAAACCCGGACAGAGCCCCCAACTATCGGACCACCATAACCATCCTTCTGAACTGGGACTTGGCGTAAGTTGTAGCCTTCCTCTATCCATTCTCGCATTATGCCGGGTGCAAGATGCCATTCAGGGCCATAGCATGTTGTAAGCTCTTGGTGGAAGAAGTGGGCGTAGCTTCCATAATTTGGCGGCGGACCAAGGTCCCACTCCTCCCTGTTGCTAAACTGTATGTCAAGTGGAGATTCAAGCTCTTTTCCAGTAATCACTTGTTTAATATCCTTGAAGATTATAACTTGCTTCTTAACCTTCTCAAAAATGAAGGTTAATATAACATCAACAATCGGCCATGTTTCATCTGGGTGATCGACAACTCCGTCCTGGTCGCTGTCAAACCAGTCGTAGATATGGGTCACTGAAAGGGCTACATAACGCCTAGGTCCATTATACAGCACCGTTAACGGCTCTGTGTAGGCATAACCCGTTGTCTTCCTCCCGCCGTGAGGCGCCAAATGGAACGGGTATGGATGACCAACCAGCCAGTCTCCTCCGTAGGCGGCCATGTCAGCGAACATTGCCATTGCAAGAACCCGCCGGTCTCTATAAGTTCTGTGGGTGTATCTTATTTCAATGAGCCAACCATTCAGCCAGAGCTTAGGGTCAATGTACTCGTTGGCAAAGGGGTCCCTAGATGTCCCAGCCTTCTGATCGTATGTTCCAACACTGTCGTAGCCTGGATATTGTAGGCCGACGCCCACACCTGTTGTAACCGGGTAATTTATCATCTCGCCGAACTTTGAAAGTCCAAAGTCTATGCTTTTTGTTGTGAATGGATAAAGCGAATAATAGTCGCTTGTTAAAACACCATTAACTTTGGTGTACCAGCTTGTTGGGTCTGCTGCTGTTACTATGGTGAAAAGCATTGGTGTAAAGGCTGCTGTTGCAATTATTATTGTTGCTAGTAATGCAAATAGCTTTTTCCTTTTTTCCATTTTCATTCCTCTTTTGGGTCACGTATGGAAAGGTGGACACGTTTATTAAAAATTTTTTAGAGGTTCTGACTCAGAATTAGAATAAAAACCAAGAAAAACATCAGAACAAAAAATTTAATTCAATATTCTTGTTTCATTTTCTAAAAAATTTCAAATGTTTAGGCACTTCGCCCTTTTCACCAACAGCAAAAACTTCAAAAAGCTCAAAGCTCGCCCCACAACCCTTACATTGGACATAGGCGTGGTTGCGCCTTATCCCAAGCCAAAAACCTTCCCTAGAATTGCATTTTGGACACATATTGAACTTACTTGCCACAGCCAAGATTTCATCTAACCTCAAAGCTTCTCCATCTCCAACAATAAATTATGCGCCTTGAAATTTATGAGTTACTATTAGAACGGGAATATTCCCCTCGCCAACAAAGTTTATTAGATGAAATGGTTCTTCAAAAGGCTGTTCAGAAATGACAATCCAGATGTTCACCGTTGGTAAGCTCTTCACAAACTGCTACATTGTAGCATGCCCGGAAACAGGAGAGGCCATAATCATCGACCCCGGATTTGATAACGCCTCTGAAGGAGAAAAAATTTTCAAGTTTATCGAAGAAAAAGCCCTAAAGCTAAAATATATTGTGAACACTCACGGTCATCCGGACCATGTTTGTGGAAATGGCATAGTTAAAAAGCAGTTTCAAACGCCAATCTTGGTTCATGAGAAGGATGCTTTCATGCTTGGAACCTTTGGCAAAGTTATCGCAAAATTTTTCGGCTTCAACAGTTTCTCACCGTCGGCAGACATTCTCCTAAAAGATGGAGATTATGTAAAGTTTGGCAAAATGGCCCTCAAAGTTATGCACACTCCGGGCCACAGTCCAGGAAGCATATCCCTAATAAGCGAGGGTGAGGTGTTTACCGGCGACACTTTATTTGCCGGCTCAATTGGGAGGACAGACCTTCCGCAAAGCTCAGAATCAGACATGAAAGAATCGTTAAAGAAGTTAGCAAACCTTCCTGACAGTTTTAAGGTTTACCCGGGTCACGGTTCAACAACAACAATTGGAGAGGAAAAGCAAACCAACCCATTCCTCATCATGGAGTGGTGAAAAAGGAGCGCTTATAGGGCTTCTCTAAACAGGTCCTCGTCTTTCCCAATTTTCAGCTCTTTTGCGCTTGATTTTTCACAAAATTCCACTACGTCCTTTAAGCCTTTAAAAATTACCACGGGAGTGGCTTCTTCGGCTTGTCCCATGAGAAGTTCCGCTGCAGCAGCAATCTCATCGACAACCGCCACATTCTTAACCTTCAATATGTAACCGTAAAGATCCCTTTTACCCCTATAATCTTTGAAGGGCTTGATTCCAGCCAATCCTATGGCAAAGTTCACTTGTCCACGGCGGAAGGGGCGGCTATAAGTGTCGCATATTATTATTGCCACATTTTTCCCAGTTAACTTTCGTATTTCTTTTCGGCATTTTTCCGCTGAAGCGTCTGGGTCTTCTGGCAGAAGCGCGAAGTTGCTTTCTCCTTCGATGTTTGATTTGTCTATTCCGGCATTTATACAAACTAGGCCGCGATTGTCCTCTACAAGCAAGATTTCGCTAGAAGCCTTTATGACCTCCTTTGCCTCCCTTAAAACGAGCTCCACAAACTTAGGGCTTTTTCCTGTTTTTCTTGCAATTTCCTTAGCCTCTTTGGAGGGGGCAATCTCTTTAAGGTTGACTATTCTGCCTTCAGCCTTCGAGAAAATTTTTTGGGCAATAACAATTACGTCTCCGTCCTCGATTTTCAAGCCGTTTTTCTCCGCGTTTTCAGCAATTATTTTCGCTATGTTGTCTCCGGGTTTTATTAAGGGGAAACCTTCAAGAGCTATGGCTTTAAACTCCTTCAAAGTTTGCGCCAGCTTTCACGTTTTCTAGATGATGTGCTGTCCCTATGTTAAAACTCTTGCTTTTCAGCGGCTTTAGAATAGACTTGAATGATGTATTTCCAAGTTTTATTTCAAATTCATAATGCTTAAGCAAGCGTGGCGAAAAGGATAGTTTAACCACAATATATGGATGCATCCATATGAAAGGCAAAATGAAAATTCTAGCTTCAATTCTCATTATAGTTTTCAGTTTATCCATCTTCCCGTTTAACATGCTGTTTCCAGCTGTGAAGGCAATCTATTTTGAAGGAGAAATCACCGTAGACACTATCTGGACCCTTGTTGACAGCCCCTTTATTCTCTCTGGAAATGTAACCATCCGTGAAGGCGTAACATTAACCATAGAGCCGGGAGTTGAGGTAAGATTCGGCGGAAAGTTCTCCATAATCGTTTATGGTCGACTCATCGCAAAAGGATCAACGGAATTTAATAGGCTAATAAAATTCACCTCGAATAAGGAGACGCCCGGACCAGGAGACTGGGGAACTCTCTATTTCAATGGAACTGGTCAATCTCCTTCGCTGTTGGAAAACTGCATAATAGAATACGGATCAAGTGCCGTAACAATAGCTAGTGGCGAATTAACAATCCAAAGTAGCGTTATACGATTTAACTCTGAAAATGGAGTTACGGCGTTAAATGGTTCAACGACCATTGGACATAACAACTTAATATGCAACAACACTGCCAGCGGCGTCTACATATTCGGAGGCAACGTAACAGTAGAGGCAAACATTATAGAGTCGAACGGAGATGGCATAACATTAGCTGGGAATCTAACAACCTTTGACATTAGCATAACAAGAAATAATGTAAGCCGTAATGAGAAAAGCGGAATATCACTAGTCATGGAGAACTATAACCCGGACTACTTTATTATCAGAAACAATACGGTTTCCTCAAACTATTATGGGTTTTATGTTGCCACAAACGCAAGCACAGTTATAACACGAAACTACATCATAAGCAATGAGGTGGGAGTCTTTTATGAATCTGGACATGGGCATGAAGCTCATTTCAACGATATCTTTGGCAATGGTTTTGGCATGGATGTCTCAGCAACAACCTCCGTAAACGCGACCCATAACTACTGGGGGGACCCAAGCGGTCCATACCACGAAGGGTTAAACCCGAATGGAAAGGGCAATCCTGTTGGAGGCGACGGCGTTAACCTTGACTTTATATTCTTCCTAACAGCGCCAATAGATTATGTTAACCGCTTGCCAAAGGCTGTTCTTTGGGCTGATAAGATTAGGGTTGCACCCGGTGACGAGGTTGCCTTCATTGGTTTTGACTCTTCTGACGATGGACGTGTTGACCAGTACCGTTACAACTTCGGGGACGGACATGACACCGGCTGGACTACGCTGTCAATTTTCTTCCATACTTACACTACTGTTGGAAACTATATTGTTCGCCTGTGGGTTATGGACGATTTCGGTGAGGTCAGCAGCCAAGCTTCCATAACCGTCTCTGTAGTTAGTTTGCAATCTTTGAATTTGGAACTTATTCAAGGGGATAATAAAGTTCCATCCGGGGGAGAAGTTCCAATAATGGCACGTGTTTTGCAGGGTGGAAACCCGGTTAGTGGTGCTAATGTAACTTTCTTCTCTATTAAGGGTGGAAGTTTTGAGCCGCAGTACGGTTTGACGAACTCTTCTGGTTACGTTACAACATTTTTTAAAGCGCCATCGGTTGAGGAGATAACCGACGTTAGGATTATTGCTAGGGCTTCAAAAAGTGGATTTGCAGACGGCTCATGCCACCAGTATTTAACAGTTTTACCACCTCTCAGCGTTATGGTGGAAGCCCAACCATCCAGAGTTTTGTCGGGTGAGAATTCAATAATAAGTGTTCATGTTTCTTGGGTTGGCTATCCCATAGAAGGAGCCAATGTTACTTTATCCTCAACTAACGGCGGAAGTTTCGCCGAACCTTCAAAGCTAACGGATTCTAATGGGAGAGCCTCTTTCTATTTCACTGCCCCTCAAACGTCAGAAGAAATCATAACGACAATCGTAGCCCACGTCTCAAAGGCAGGGTTCGCCGACGGCGAGGGACAAACAAACATAACAATTGCGCCAAAAATGTTCCAGATAGAAATTACAGCCGAGAGGGATACGACAGTTTCTGAGGAAACTGTGACAATAACAGTGCATGTTGAGCATAATGGCTTTTATGTCCAAGAAGCTAACGTCACCTTGTCCGCTACCGCCGGAACAATTTCACCTTCGTATAATTCTACTGACAGTTATGGAAATGCCATTTTCCGTTTCACGACGCCACCAGTTCCAGAGGAAACAAACATCACGGTAACCGCGACAGTTTCAAAGGATGGATTTGCCACCAACACAACGTCATTAATGCTAACTGCGAAGCCAGGAGTCTTGACAATAAGCGTCATTACGGGAGCTTACTCCGTACCTTCAGAAAGCCCTGTTGAAATCCATGTTTATGTAACATGTAATGGCAGATCAGTGGCTGCCGCCAATGTTACGGTTGCTCTTAGTGCAGGAACACAGGCTTTGCAATCAGGCTTGACAGACGTGAATGGTTATTGTGTGTTTTCTATTTTGACGCCGAGGACTGATGCGGCAATGGATTTGGTGGTTACGGTTAATGCTGAGAAGTTTGGATATACATGTCAGCCTATTTACGTGCCTTTGACCGTTGTCCCTCCGGCTGGTGGGATACCTTGGCTTACGATTTTGCTTGTGCTTATTCCAGTGGTGCTGGTGGTTGTTATTGTTGTCCTGGTGAAGTTGGGGGTTATTCAGGTTTCGTTTGGTGGGGAAGAAGAGGAAGGTAGCGTTTCGTAAGACGTAATATTTAATAACCAAAGTGTATAGATATATAACATAAGTACAGGAGAAGACACATGACCAAACTACGCCTCAAAGAAAAACTCGCAAAAATCAGAAAAATAAGGATAAAAATCAACATTGGAAAGCCCAAGAAAGTGGCTATTCCACCACCCCCGCCAAAGCCTATTCCTAAAGGCTTCAAGGTTGTTGAGCGTTATCCGCTTTACGAACCCTTCGCCCACGTAGCCATAGTCCAAAATCCAAAGACTGGCGAGTACAAGTACATTTTGGACGAGTTACAGCTCGACCCTTTAGAAAGGAGCGTTTACAACCGCATTCTAGAGATACTTCTTGCAGAAATAGAGTCTCCTAAAGAGGAAATAGTCGACCCCAGAAAGTTCTTCGCCGAAGAAGCCAAAAAAATTGTCGATAAATACCGCATAAGCCTAGGGTGGCTTCCTGACGTTTCATGGTACAAGATTCTCTACCACGCTGAAAGGGATCTTGTAGGCTTCGGAAGAATAGACCCATTAATGCGAGACCCAAACATTGAGGATATTTCATGCGACGGAGTGAACAAGCCCGTTTACGTTTGGCATAGAAACTATGAAAGCATAGAAACAAACTTGGAATTTGAGAACGATGAAGAGCTTGACAACATGGTTGTTAAGCTCGTCCACATGGCTGGAAAACACGTAAGCTCAGCCTTCCCAATCGTGGACGCATCGCTTCCTGGAAAGCATAGGCTTGCAGTCTGTTACAGGCGTGAAATTACGCCTTTCGGCACAGCCTTCACGATTCGAAAGTTTAGGGAAGACCCATACTCGATAATAGATCTCATAAACTTGGGCACCTTCTCCGAGGAGATGGCTGCCTACTTCTGGCTGTGCCTAGAAAACAGGGCCTCAATAATGGTTTTGGGAGGAACGGCAGCCGGGAAAACAACAGCCCTAAACGCTTTAGCATGCCTAATCAGACCTGGAAGCAAAATAATCACTATAGAAGAGACGGCGGAGCTTAACCTCCCCCACGAAAACTGGGTTTCCCTCATAGCCAGACAAAGCTACGGGCTCGGCGGGAGCAGCGTTGGAGAAGTAACCCTCTTCGACCTTGTTAAAACCTCCATGAGGCACCGTCCAGACGTGCTCATAGTAGGTGAGGTTAGAGGACAAGAAGCCTACGTGCTTTTCCAGGCGCTTGCCACAGGCCACGGTGGCATGTGCACTATGCACGCTGAAAACTTAGACTCTGCCATAAAACGTTTAACTCAGAAACCAATGGACATCGCGCCAGCCTACATTCCGCTGATGAACATTGTCTTGTCAGTCCAGAGGGTGCACCTACAAAAGTCCGGCGAGAGAAAAGCCTACAGGCGTGTAATGAACGTGAACGAGATAGCGGACTACGGGGATTACAGATGTACCTTCAAGTGGCACCCAGTAAAGGATGAGCATTTGCCATCGCTGAACAAAAGCATAATGCTGACTGGAATTTCGGAGCGCCTGGGCTTAAGTAAGAAAGACTTGTTGGAGGAGATTGACAGGCGAAAGCAGATTCTACATTGGATGCGGGAACGCAACATAAGAAGCTACAGAGACGTAGCCGCAATAATAGCGGAATACTATGCACGTCCAAAACAGTTCTATGAAAAGGTTCTCGCCGGGGAGGAGGTGAAAGCTGTTGCCGTTTCTAGAAACCCTTGAGGCATGGTCCTTCCGCATCTTCGGACGAGTAGCACCCTTCTTCCTAAAACATGTTGTTGAATTTAAAGACTATCTGGAAAGGGCGAAAATCAAAATCTATCCGGAAACATACGTTTCGCTAATGCTTTTCATATCTGTTTTAACAATTCCAGTGACCATAATCTCCATAATTCTGCTTTACTTCTTCAGTTTTTTGCCAGCCATATTCCTTGTTCCATTTCCAATCTACGTAATGATAGGATTCTTCCTAATACCATTGTCGAAAGCTGGGGAGAGAGCAGCAAACCTAGAGAGGGAGATGCCCTTCGTAGCCGCGTACATCAGCGTTATGGCTTCAGGCGGCATAGCTCCATACACGAGTTTTAAACGTTTAGCCGAGGTTGAGCTGATGCCAGCCATGCGAAGCGAAGCCAGGGAAATAATAAAGGACGTGGAAATCTTTGGAATAGACCCATTAACAGCGATAGAAACAGCTGCTAAAAGAAACCCCCTAGACATTTTCAAAGATTTTCTGGCCGGCTACGCTTCAACAGTCATAATTGGCGGAGACATCGGGCATTTCCTTGAGAGGAAGGCTGAAGACATTTTCAAGACGAGGGCCATGCGGGTGAAGGCTGCCGCCGAAAGGCTTGGAATGCTCCTAGAAACCTTCATAATAGTCATGGTTCTGATGTCCATGTGCTTCTTTATTCTCTTCGCTGTGGAAAGCATGCCTAACGTTGGCGGAGGAGGAGGGGTTACAATGCAGTCTGGCATAATCCTCTACACCTACATATTCACGCCTATGCTCTCGCTTGTCTTCATTTATCTGGCGCACAGCATGCAGCCTAAAACACCAATTGTGGATATGCGCCCCTACAAGGTTTTTGGAGTATGCAGCATATTCGGCATAGTGCTGCTACTGTTGCTAACCAACTTTTTCGGCTTCATCGAAGTTCCGTTTCTCAGTCCGATCCAAAAACTTGTAGACTTGCCCATGGCCATAGCAATAGCCCTCTTCGTTATGACAGCTCCTGCAGCCATAGTATACCACAAGGTTAGCAGTTATAGGGCAAGCATGGAGCAAGGCATCAACAGCTTCTTAAGGGACTTAACAGAGGTTAGGAAGACTGGCTTGTCGCCAGAGAAATGCATAGAAAGCCTATCAAACCGTGATTATGGCGTTTTCAGCAAGGAACTGCGCAAAATAAGCTCCGAAATCTCTTGGGGTGTTCCGGTTAGGAAAGTAATTATGGACTTTGTTAAGCGAACGAAAAGCTGGCTGGCCCAACTTGTCATGTTCCTTCTTGTCGAGACGATAGATGTGGGGGGCGGAACCATAGCCATGATTGAATCCCTTGCAAGGTTCAACAACCTAACACAGGAGGTTGAGAAGGAGAAGAAGATGGCTACACGCCCCTACGTGATGATGCCCTACTTCGCTGCAATCCTTCTGGTGGCAACAACGCTCATGATGCTGAACTTTGCCACCGCCACGAGGGAAGTTGCGGGAGGCAGTCAAGCCGCAGACATGACAGGCATAAAAACAATTTTCACTACTTCGGTGATTTTCCACAGCTACCTGATAGGCATAGTGGCTGGCAAAATAAGCGAGGAGTCTGTGGCTGCTGGGTTTAAGCACGCCGCAATACTGGTGATAATCGCTGTTTTAGCCGCGAAACTCGTGCCCATGTTCCTATAACCCAAAAGAGGGATGGAAATTGAAGTTTAAGCATCCAAGAAACGTCGGACTGAAAGGAAATGGGAGAGGTGTTAGTCCGGCGATCTCGTCTGTAATTCTTACAGGGGCAGTGGTGGTGCTTGTAATTGTGGCGATGAACTTCGCCGTAAATCTTCGAGACTCAAAAATCGCGGAAAATGAATTTGCCTCTGTTAGGCAATTTATGCAGACAGCCGCTGTCCAAATAGATGATATAGCGTGGGTTCCGTGGCGCACCCAGACTTTCCGGTATTCAAGGAGTTATGGAAGCATGAGTTTTATGCCTAACATGCTTACCTTTACAATTTATTTTAGGAATGCCTCTGGCGAGTACCTCTTCAGCTCTAATGTTTCAGGTGTTCTCGCGTATAACATGCCTATTTCAAGGTACAACGTGTATGACGGCTATTTTGAGCCAATATATCCGACCGATAGTTCTCTGGCTGATTGTTTCATATTTAACGGAGCCACAGCACCCGTTGCAAGGGTTTATGCCATCGAAAAGCTGTCAACAGGTTCATTTGTGAGGCTAATTTTGAATCCCTGCATAAGGATTGCGGAAGCGAATGTTTCAGGAAAGAAGCAGTTTAGGCTCTACCTTCCAATATTGTATGAATCCAGTTCTAGGGGAAACAACCCCACAGTAACATTCACTTCTAGGCAAATCTCTTCCAACGTAAAGAATGCGACAAAAATTAGGGTTGTTGTAACAACCACCCCAGTTTATGGTGCTGGCTTCTTTGCAAAATCGCCTCAAGGTCCAACAACTATTATTGATAAGGAAATTGATCTGGGCGGTTCTTCAACGGTAATTCTTTACTTGAGTAGGGTGGAGGTCGCCATTGGTGTCAATCCATAGGGTGGTGGTTGAACATGCCGCATGTGGCAATTGAATATGTAATCATGGTCCCAATTTTGATAGCGCAGATATTCCTCTTCCCTTTGATGGCAATCTCCCTTACAAACATCTATGTTGAGTCCAGAAGGAGGCTTACGGCGGAGACGGCTGCCAGTCGCTTGGCAAACTCTATTCAACAGTTATACTTCTCTCTAAACCATGAGTCAATTCCGCCGGGCACAGTAACTTTTGATCCTGGTTTGCCCAAATACATTGATAGCTATCATTATGTTGCGAGGGGTGAGTTAACGCCCATAAAGGAGGGTGGGGCGACTAGGCTGAACATTAGCTTGGCTGTTGTTGGGTTAAACATTAGGGTGTCAGCCTATGCTACTCTCGGACCTAACGTGAGCTGGGACTCAAATTCTGTTTTTATCAGCAACTCTACAAGCGCTTTCGTTGAAGTGACAAAGGATTCAAACGGCGCCTTTCATTTCCGTTTTGGGGGTGGCTAAATGGTAAGTGCAACCATTGATCATCTGGTCGCAACAACTGTTCTCATAGTGGCTTTCACCCTTTTCATGGGCTTATTTGGGCAAGTGATGCACGACGCTCTCCTCTACCAATTTCACGTGCACCTTGCAACCAAGTGCAGCGACACCCTTGACAACATACTGCTTAGCTTCGGGGACATGCCCGGCGTATTCGGACTGGGCGATTATAACCTTGAACCCTACACCCTAAACCCATATCTAGTGATGAGGTTATTGTCCGCCTCTGGCCCCATTGTGGAGTACCCACTTGGTTCGGGAATAAAATATAGCAACATATCTTTTGGCGCTGGAGACTACTTGCTGGTTCCTGTGCGTGAGTGTATTGATTATGAGACTGCCCAAGAATTGCTGGGTTTAAAGGAGATGTATGGTTTTAGATTATTGTTGTCTCCGATAATTCGCGTAAGTTTTACTAACATCCAAACGGGTAGTGGCGGAAAATCAATAAGTCTCACGGTTTTCATTGAGGGGTCTGGCTCACCCGTTGGAAACGCGAACGTAACATGTAGGCTTCTCTACGTAAGCGGAGTTGACGCGGACGGCCATCCAATAATTGACTTAAGGAGCACATCAAGAACTACAGACTTGAGCGGCAAAGCGCAATTCACTTTCAGCAATGTTGACGTCTCCAAAAACTATGTAATTATTGCAAGCACCAGAGTTGGAAACTTCCATGGTGTTGGCTACATATACAAGCAAGCTTCAACAACAGCTGGAAATGTCATCCCCTTCATTGAGAACATGGAAACTGGCATGATAATACTTGCCCACTCCTTTGACGTTAAACAATGGCCCAATTCTGGCGCCATATTTTATAACGCAACCTACTTCACCATAGACAATGACTGGAACTTGGCAAATGTTCAATTGCTTGGAAACTATAGCGGCTTATTGAATTATGGCGCAGGCACTCATGGAAAAACCTTCAACCGAACCCAAATTCCATCGGAATACCTTGGTATGCCCGGAATTCTTGTCGTGTTTTGCCGTAAGGGCAACGAGTATGGCGTTACAGTCATGCCATGGCAAGTTCAATCCTTAAGTTTTAGTGTGGAGTTTGGCGGTAACCCGTACGGTTGGGAGTGGGTTGCCACTGATGTTAGGCATGTTTTGATTGGCGGTGTTCCATACACGGCGAAGCTTGCCCTCTGGAGTTTGATGGGCTATCAAGTGGTCAGATATAGGTGGTGAATAAGCCATGATGAGGACTATCGAATCAATAATCGTCATTATTATAATGCTTTCAGCCTTCTTCATAGCCTCCTATCTTATAGTTCTCCCGTCACCTAGGGCTGTGTCACCGCTTAATCTAAGGGCTTTAGCCCTCACGATTCTTAAAAACCTCGACACTGGTGGATATTTAAGCGAGGTTGCCTTCTCCAACGACGACAGCAAGTGGAATGAGCTCCAAACGGTTCTTTCAGCAAGCCTCCCGCCCCACATAGCCTACAACCTAACGGTTTATGAAATTACTGAGAATGGAGTTTATCGCCCTAATAGGACGATTTCCAACGCTGTTGGGCGTGTCTCCTTCACCGAATCCATATCCTACATGGTGAGTTCTCCAGACGTCACCTACAAAACTGTTGCCCAGAAAATTTCAGAAGGTGGCAAAAACCTAACATTATACATATTGAATTGTGCGGATGCCAACGGATGGTGGATTACTGGCTATACGGCGCAAATGCTAGCCCAAGACGTCTACAACCTTCTTAAACCATATTTCGAAACGATAGTTTTAGTGAACAGCACAGCCCAGCTGCTCAGCCTACTGGATGGAATAAAACTAACAATAAAACCAGCAGAAAGTGTCACGGACGCCATAATAATAAACACCTTCGGCGAAGTTGTACCAATCCCAATAGAGTATACAGAAGGACGCTCCCGTGCAAACCAAAGTTATGATTCTTCTCAACGCTCTTATGCTCTTTACTGTCATACGCTAGGCAAAAAGGTTAGGCAGTACAATTGGAAATGGATTAGCATTGTTGGCTACCCATTCTTTTACGTGACAAACACTGATAGATTTAACAATATACAAAACGGCTACGGAATATACGGAATAGTCAGCGTTGGTGCTGCCGGTCTAAACGCCTTTCTGCGCGGGTTAAACAATGAGAGCTATGCTTATAATTCAACATGGATAACAAAGGATATAACCGCAGATTATGGCATACAGGTCCAATTCACATCAGAAGCTTATTATCGCGCTAACTATTATGGGATTTACCCAACGTCAAAACAAAGCGCAAGCAGAGCGCTTCCAGGTCCAGGAGTACAAAACAGTATCACTAGCCGATATAACCTTGGAGTGTACGCTCCTGTTTTTAATCCAGTTTTAATTCCGCCTAATCCATCACACCCGGAGTACGGGTATTATGCTGCTGCAACTTTTAGGCATAACAGCGGAAAAGGCGCCCTAATAGCCATCGGCTTGACACGAACACCAGACATTAGAATAACCGCCCTAGCCCTCCTAACCTATTACAAGCCTAACATTTTCAAAGAGACCTTCACGGCTCCAGGAAAATCCAGACTAATAATCTTGCAGCTGGCGGCTTTAGGAGGTGTTTAAAATGCGTGGTGCTGTTAAAGGGCAGTTTTCAATAATTGCCGCCGCCCTGTTGGCTATAATCCTCATATCTGCTGTTGCCGTCACATACTCCATAATTAACTTTTCACTTCCTAAAGAGCAAACCAACGTTTCATCGTCGATTTACGAGATTAACAATTCTTTGAAGCAGATGCTAGAGTTCGCTGTTGGCTATTACTGCTCTGTACTACAGGTGACTGGCAACGCGTCCTTTGCCCGAAACCTAGCACGCAACTACTTAAGCAGTGGCTTCGAATTTATCGCAAACTCCCATCCGGAGCTTAACCCTTCCATTGGAATTTCTGACATGAACTTTTCAGTTCGCTGGTATGAAACCTCCAGCTATAGCATGGGCTATCTTAAAGCATCCTACGACCTTTTAAGTCTACGCCTAAACAACATAAACTATGAGACTTTCTGCGCCCTAAGAGTCGAGATAATCGAGGTGGCAGACAACACAGTTAAGGTTAATGTCACACTCGACGAGAGCCGCCCATATCTTGGGCTAACCAATGAAAACTTCCTATTCTACTATTATGATAATGCAACTTCAAACTGGATGAAGCAGCAAGCCTCAAGTTTTTCAAACGAAAACAGCCTATACCTTTTAGGGATTCCAACACAAAAAGTAGACAAGAAATGTTTCTTACTGGAAGTTTCAGATCCTAGAGGAATAACTACTATCAGCTTTTATTCGACACGCAAGAAGCCCCAGATAACTTATGTTTTCGACTGGAACGCCACTGGAATGCAAGGCATCTACACCCAACTAAAAAACGATAAAATCGTTGTTGAAGTTCTCCAAAATGGGACACTGCTATGGCTTGGACAAAAACTTCTAGACGGATATCCAATCCCACAACTGCCAATTAAGTGCCTAAGAGTAAGCGCAAACGCAGACCCCAACCACCTGGAAGCCAAACAGATACCCTTCCAAGTTGAGGACTGGGCATCCAACTACAAAGTTCCCCTTGGCAGGAGCAGCAGTGAAACACTGTTTTCGAGCAGAAACATGATAGTCTTCCTAGTAGACCACAACATAAAAAATGTGACAATATGGTGGGATGGAAGAGACAACGCCCAACAAACACCATACGCAACCATGAGAAGTTTTAATGACAGAATAGTAAGTGCTAGTGGTGGTGGAGCGGTCGCCATCTTAAATAACGGTTTAACTCAAGTGAACATAACCTACAACAGCGGTAGTGGAACTTTCTACGTTCAAACCGCTACAAGCAGAGCTGACTTCATGCAGATAAACGGGCATTCGGCAAAATTCTATGCTTCACCATCCTTCCCAATAATAAACGGTACTGTGAGGGACATTATACAGCAAGAAGCTGAATGGTCAGGCTACACCAATTGGGGCTTTCCTAACACATACGCCCAAATAGTTCTGACATTTCCGGCAAACGCAACCTATTACACATACGCCTTAAGACTGATTTTTGTAAACGCTTCAACATGTCCGGAAGATAGGGTAATAACTAACCTCACCCCAATAACAATTTCAAGCGATTGGAAAACTAAACTTAAGGTTTTAACTGAAAACGGCACAAGCAATGGAATCCCCTTAGCAGTTGAGACGTATGTAGGTAGCTATGCCTTCTACAATTTCTCTGATGGACTGTGGCAACACCATTGGACCCAATATAACTATACGAGTAGTGCTGGCGCGGGAGTAATGTTCACCACTTTAGGCAATATTAAACTTTACTTCTTTGATAAGATTGCTAAACCAAACACAGGAATCTTAAACGTAACCACCACAGGACGATGGTTGACGCCAAGTTCGGTGCACAGCAGCTGCGGTTACTCAGGTAGCAATACTGCCGATCGCTCAATAGATGGGCGTACCTCGACTTATTGGCAACATAACGCTCAATGCTATCACTGGATAATCTATGATCTGGGCTCGTCGACGACTGTTTCAAGGATAAGGATTTACCAGCCGAGCGGCAGCACTTATGATTGGGGCGGCACAGCTGGCATAGAAGTTTACGTTAGCAACAACCCTTCAAGCTGGGGCTCTGCCGTATGGAGTGGGGCCGTTGCCGGCGATAGCTGGGTTCATAGTGGAGCTTTTCAAGCTCAAGGCAGATACGTGAAGCTGGTGAGCAAGAGCAATTCTGCTGACCAGCGGTTGTATGAATTGCAAGTGGAAGTACAGCCATTTCAGAATGTCATTGAGGTTTCGCCTATTAAACTTCAGTCAGCCTCCTTTAATTTTTCGCTCGATATCACATGGTTTGGTGCTGTTGTTACAATTCAGTCTGGCACCGACTTCATTTATAGGAATGGTGTTGGTTTGTGGGTTATTGTTGAGCATCCTCCAAAGGTGGAGGTAATCGCTTAGTGCGAAACTTACTTGAAATCCACATTGAGGGTTCATACAAGTTAAATAAGTATTCTTCAGATTTCATAAACCAGCAGAAGGTGCAAACATCATGAAAACCAAAACTCTCCTAAAATCTAGAAGGGGTATATCCCCGATCCTCGCAACCCTCCTACTAATAGTAATAGCCGTAGCCGCCATAGTCGTCACATATGCATGGATAATGATATACATGCGCAGCGCAGGACACCAGGCTGGCATACAACTCAACATAGAGGCTGTGAACTGGCCGGACAGCAACACCATCAAGTTATATGTTAGAAACACGGGAACATCAGACGCAACAATAGGTACAGTCTATGTGGGTAAATCTTCAGAAAATCTTGTGCCGCAAAGTAATGTAACTTTCAACCCAAATAGTAAGGTTGTTGCAGCTAATGGAGGAACTATAGAAATAACGATCACTTATCAGTGGGAGCCTCAAACAACATACTATTTCAAGGTTGCTCCATCAACCGGACCGGCAGCGGAAGGCAGCGCCAAATCACCAGCATCACCATAAATCCCCTCAAAATTTTAAGTTTTTAAATTCAGCTTTCGTTAAGTGTTATAAAGTACTTTTCTAAACCCAAAATAAGCAGTGACTAAAATGCAAGCCCTCATCGAAGCCACCAAAATAGGTTTAACAACATTTTTCCTATTTTATGCTTCTTGGAGCGACTACAAAACGCGTGAGGTAAGCAATAACGTCTGGGTTCTTTTTGCTCCACCAGCTTTCGCACTAACTTTTGCTGAACTTTTCCTTTTCGACCTTGATGCCCTAATCTTCTATGGCTTATGCTTCGGCTTAACATCAGCCTTCGCCATAATCCTCTTCTACGCCGGGGGCTTCGGTGGGGCGGACGCCAAAGCTTTGATGTGTTTAGCTTTGGCTTTTCCCTTCTATCCATTAGAGCTTCTAAAACCCTTAATGGGCGAAGCCTCACCAATAATGAAAATGTTTTTTCCAGTAACGGTTTTCAGCAATTCTGTTATTTTGGCAGCTCTAACAGCCGTATACCTACTATTCCATAATCTTCTATGGCGTATAAGGACTGGCAACCCACTCTTTGAGGGGGAACAACGAGAAGCGTCAATAGGTAAAAGGCTTTTGATTCTTGCAACTGGCTATAAGGTTCCCATTAAAAAGTTGAAGGAAAAATGGCATATATACCCCTTAGAAGACGTGGAAAACACAGAGGAAGGCGAAGTAAAAAGGAAACTCCTAGTTCTGCCAAAAGATGAGGAGAGAGAAGCCATAGTGAAAAGGCTGGAGAACGCCATTGAGGCGGGAAAAATCTCCGAAAAAGTTTGGGCGACACCGGGACTGCCAATGCTAATTTTCATGACTGCCGGCTTAGTTTTGGCATTGGTTTACGGAGACGTTGTATGGGCTTTAGTTCGCCTTTTTATGGGCGGATAGCGCTCAAAAGAGTTAATTCTGTTCTGTTGGCAATACGTTGTTTGGAAGGGTAAAACTTGCTGGACAAATATTTGGACGAAGTTAAGAATTTTCTAAAAACTCGGCAAAGAGAAGCTGAAGTCGTTGTAATGCCAGACTTCTTTCTTGACAGGTTCGTAAACGTGAACACAAGTCCAGGCAACTTTTTCAGGATAGTTGTGGATGTTGTGGAAAGGAAGGGCGGAAGCATAGATGAAATAAGCCAGAAAGAGTTTAGGGGTGGAAACGCCATAAACACCGCCGCCGCTTTGGCAAGCTTAGGCGTAAATGTCACGCCAATAGTTTGCACCGACAAGCTCGGGCTTCATCTAATCAAATTCTATGCAAAATCGCCGAGAATCAACTTAAACCATATAAAAATTGTGGAAAAGCCCTCAATAACAACAGCATTAGAATTCAAAACCGATAATGGAAAAGCAAACGTCATGCTTAGGGATGTTGGTTCATTGGCAGATTTTGGGTCACAAAACCTAGACGCTGAAGACTTTGAAGCCATAGAAGGGGCTGATTGCATTTGCGTTTTCAACTGGGCTGGAACAAGAAAATATGGCACTGAACTAGCTGAAACTGTTTTCCGTCACGCCAAATCAAGGGGACATGGCAAAACCTATTTTGACCCCGCTGACCCAACCCCAAACATGGGAAAAGCCAAAAAACTGCTTGATAGGGTTCTGCAAAGCGATTTGGTGGACGTTTTAAGCCTAAACGAGAATGAGGCAGTCTTTTTTGCCTCGCTTCTGAAGGGGAAAGCTGAAAAACCCGGGAAAGGCTTGAATTTTGAAGAGTTGGCAAGAGAGTCCGCAAAGTTTTTAGCTTCCCATTTAAGGGCGAGGATAGACCTCCACACAACAGAATATTCTGCAACCTTCACAAGGAATAAAGAAACACTTGTTCCAGCCTTCCATGTCCCTGTTTTGAGGGCGACCGGCGCTGGAGACACTTGGAATGCTGGTAACATACTCGGAACTGTTTATGAGTTAAGCGACGCTGTTAGGCTTACGTTGGCTAATGCTGTTGCAGCCTACTACATATCAAACCCGGAAGGCAAACACCCAACACGAAAAGAGCTTTTCAAGTTCTGTGATAGGCTTAAGGGCAGGTGGAAGACCAAAACAGATAAAAATTAGATTTGGCCAAAGAGCATCAGCTTGGAGACTTTAGCATGCCGACGGAAATCTTCGACGTAGACAAATTCGTTGAAATAAGTGAGAGAGCAGAGTACTGCGCAGTCAAGCGCCTAAAAGACGTTGTAAAACTGAAGCTTCGCACACCAAAAATGCTCTACACCCTCAAAGTTGAGCCTTCAAAGGCTGAAGAAGTTATAAAGAAGCTGAAATGCGATATCCGCGAAATATAGCCCAATCATCCTACCTCCATAACAACTTTAGCGAGACGAATTGAATCTTCAAGACTTTTCATCACCCTGCTTGCCACTGTAATAGTTTATCCCAAACCTTTTTATGCCGCTTTTCTGTTCCCTGTCGGCCTCATCGATTATGAAGTGTTTTAGGAGGTCTCCGCCGAGGAAGCCTCTAGAAATTTTTCCGCGTTTAATTCTTGGATTTAGTTTTAGAAAAATGTAAAGTAAAAGAGTGGAAGGGTGTTTGGCGGTTTTAACGGACTCATTTTCTAAACTTTTGAAGCCTTGTTAGAAGTTCTTTGTCGCCGTCGTAGTCTCCGGCGCATGTTGCTATTACGCCGTCCACTAAACCCTCAAGTTTTGATGCTGTTTCCTCAACCCTTTCCATGGTTGTTGTCACAGGCCACCCGATTAGTTTGACCATTTCTGCGTTTTTGGGTGTTCCGACAAGGAAGTATGTGTATATGGGCTTGTTTAGGCGTTTGCATTCCTTTGCCACTTGCTCCAGTGCTGGGAAGGTTTTGTCTTCAAGTCTCATGAAGAAGACGAAGTCCCATGGTTCTTTGGCTCTTGCTATTGTCTCCTCGATGGTTCGGCGTGCTGTAAGTAAGCATCCCAGTTTGACATTTTTTAGGCGTATTGTTGTGCGTAGAAAGTCTCTGGCTTCCTCTGAAGACTTAAACATTTTTATTGGCTCTCCATATTTTGGTATGTCTCCCATTGTTAGCACTAGCCCATCCAAGCCTACGGCGTCTGCGGCTAAAGCCAAGCCTCCAACCTCGACTGGTCCCTTGTAGTGGAGTATGAATATTGGTATGACGATTTTGTCTGGGTATTTGGTTTTTAGGACGCAGCCCACGGCTGTGCCGCTGGGCGCCGGCATTCCGGCGGCGCTGTCGGTTATGTTCCATCCATCCACAAGGTCTTTAACTTCCTCGGCAAGTTTCAAAAATTTACGTGTAGGGACAAACTCATGCAGTATTTTCATTGAAACTCATCTCGCCTTTAGAGAGAGGCGACTTCAACATTAAAAATTTTTGCATACAACCAATGAAAACATGATGTAAAACATGCTTTTGCTTTAGAAAGCGGAAATTATAAAGAACGCCAGCATAGTAACATGTTGTGGATGTTTCATGAACGTAATTCAGATAATTGGTGTTGAAGGCTTACCAATTATAAAGGCTGGAGACAACCTTGCAGAGCTTATTTGTAAGGCTGCTGAGCGTCAAGGGACGCCAATACAGGATGGCGACATAATAGTTGTTACACATGTTGTTGTTTCGAGGGCTGAGGGGCGGGTTGTAAACTTGGATGAGGTGACGCCTTCGCTTTTTGCGAAGACCATTGCAGAGCTTTACGACAAGGACCCCGCCATGGTTGAGGTTGTCCTTAGGGAGGCAAAGGGCATTAGGCGTATGGCTGATGGAAAAATAATCACCGAGACAAGGCATGGGTTTGTCTGCGCCAATTCTGGGGTTGACAAGTCTAACGTGCCCGGAGAACGCTTTGTGGCTTTGCTCCCAGAAGACCCCGACGCTTCCGCCGCCAAGATTAGGCATGAGATTAAGCGTTTAACTGGCTGTGATGTGGCTGTCATAATTTCCGACACGCATGGCAGACCCCTGCGGGAGGGCGAAATTAATGTTGCTGTTGGCGTTTCAGGCTTGAAGCCCATAAGAGACCGCAGAGGCGAAAAGGACTTATTCGGCTATGTTTTGCGGGTTAAGCAGACAGCTGTTGCCGATGAGCTCTGCTCGGCGGCTGAGCTTGTTATTGGGCAGGCGGATGAAGGCATTCCGGTGGCTATTATCCGCGGCTACAAGTACATAAAGTCCGAGGATGCAAGGGCTACGGAGCTTATTAGACCAAGGGAGAAGGACCTGTTCCTCTAACAGGCGCGGATGGTGGTGCCGGTTGTCTTGTAAAGGAGTATCACTCAGGGAGGCTGAAAGCCTAGAAGTAATATGTTTAATGGACAACTGTATAGACTTCACATCATCCATTAACCGGCGGGAAGTCCAAGGCGTTAGAAGTTGGGTTGCGAGGCGCATGGGCAAGGGGTGGGTTGAGGAGAATTTTCGTCTACCAATAGCTGAGCATGGTTTGTCAATGCTTGTTACGGTGTACTACAATGGAAAGCCGCACAGTTTGCTCTTTGACACTGGTGTAAGCCCTATGGGAGCGATTTCAAACGCATATGGTATGGGCATAAACCTTGGGCAGATTGAGGCTGTTGTCTTGTCTCATGGGCATTATGACCATTTCGGCGGACTGCTAAGCTTTATCAAAGCCATCAGTAAAGTCGACTTACCAATAATAGTGCATGAGGACATGTTTAAAACGAGAGGAGCAGCCGAACCAGACGGTTCTGTTAGGCGATATCCAGAATTCCCAAGGGAGGCTCAAATTCGTCCAGCCAAATTCGTTAAAACAAAGGAGCCATATTTGCTGGCTGATGGCACGGTGCTTGTGACTGGCGAAATACCAAGAATAACTGATTTTGAGAAGGGCTATGCACGGCAGCGCGCCCTTGTTGACGGTGAATGGCAGCCGGACCCTTGGATTTGGGACGACCGAGCATTAGCTGTCCATGTCAAAAATAAGGGGCTTATCATATTGTCCGGTTGTGCCCACGCTGGAATAGTTAACACGGTGCTTTATGTTCGGGAAATAACCGGGATCGAAAAGATCCACGCCATAATTGGCGGTTTCCACTTGTCCGGCAAAAATTGCGAAGAGCGCATAGATAAGACTGTGGAAGCACTTAAACGCTTAAAGCCAGAATTGGTTGCACCTATGCACTGCACTGGTTGGAGGGGTGCCTTTGCAATGGCAGAAGCCATGCCTGAAGCCTTCGTTTGGAACAGTGTTGGAAACCTCTACACCTTTTAATTTTGGGCACAGGCTGATGGCGAGTTTTCCGGAAACTAAAAATTTAAAAGTGAGGTTTTGAAAATAAAGCATTCCAAAATTGTGGAGTTGAAATTCGGTGATAAGGGAGAAAAGACAAACTCCATTCTTTAAAAGGAAGCTTGAGCCAATAGAAGTTAAAACTCCGAAGAAAATTTCAGAACTGCTTGCAGAAATGGCTAAAACTGGTTTTCAAGGCAGAAAACTTGGCGAAGTGGTTGAAGTATGGGAGGAAATGCTCAAAGACGACGTTGTAATATTTTTTGGCTATGCCGGTTCCATGAGCACCACTGGACAGTGGAAAATTGTTAACTGGCTTATTGAACATCGCTTCATTGACGTTATAGTTTCTACGGGCGCAAACATATCCGAGGACATTTTGGAAGCCATGGGTGGCACTTACTGGCAGGGGCACCATATGGTGGATGACCACCAACTTTTGCAATATAAAATTGACCGCTTTTACGACGTTTTTGCAGACGAGCTTGAATACCGCCAAATGGAAAGCCTAATCGCCAACTTCATGAAGAAGTTAAGTCCAAACCGCAAATATTCCTCAGCTGAGTTTCTCCACTTATTCGGGAAAGAGCTTTCACAAATGGGGATTAAAAGCATAATTGCAACAGCCTATGAGAACAAAGTGCCAGTCTTCTGCCCAGCCATAGTTGACAGTGGCTATGGAATCGCATACCTCCTAAACAGGAAACTTGAAAGCAACTTCGACATAACAATAGACCAAATGCGGGACTTTGAACAGCTTGTTGATATTAAGGCTAGGGCAGCTCCAGAAAGCGCCGTAATCTACATCGGTGGCGGTGTGCCAAAAGACTTCATCCAACTAACCACTGTTGGGAGAAGTCTAACAGAATCCAGAAAATACGAGAGGACCTATCCTCACAAGTACGCCATACAGATTACAACTGACGCGCCTCATTGGGGCGGCTTGTCGGGCTGCACTTTTGAAGAAGCCATAAGCTGGGGTAAGGAAGCCAAGGAAGGGCGGAATGTGCAGTGCTACTGTGATGCAACAATAGCCTTACCAATAGTGGTTCACGCCTTGGCTGAGAAAATCGATAAAAGGGCGAAGATGCCAGACTTGTCTTGGCTGTTTAAGGGTTTAGAATAGCCTCTGGCGTTTTCCATGGAGAAAGTGAAGGACTTCGAAATTTCGAAGGGTGTTTCCGCAGACACTATTGTCCGGCAGATGCTTGAAAGCGGAGGCTTCACAGCCAAAAACCTCGCCGTCGCCGTCGATATTCTCGAGGCGATGCTAAAAGAGCGGAAAATCCTCAACTTTCTCTCTTTTCCTGCATGCATCATTGCCACTGGCACTAGGGGCATTATTCGTGACATGGTTAAGCGTAAATGGTTCCATGTACTGGTTACGACTTGTGGCACCTTGGACCATGATTTGGCACGTTGCTACCGAGACTATTTTCAAGGCGACTTCTACATGGACGATAGGGAACTGCATAGGAAGGGCGTGAGCCGGATAGGCAACGTGCTGGTGCCTAACGCCTCATATGGCGAAATTATCGAAGAGAAAATGGCGGAGTTCTTGAGTAGCGTTTATGCGGAAGGCAAAAGGGAACTTGCCACCTACGAGTTGTGTTGGGAGATTGGCAAACGCCTCCACGAAAACTCGATATTATATTGGTGCTGGAGGAATGGCATACCAGTAATAGTGCCTGGCATAACAGACGGTGCAGTTGGCTACCAGATTTGGCAGTTCAGCCAGGACCACAAAGACCTAAAAATAAACGTGCTTAAGGACGAGCAACTCCTAAACGATATGGTATGGGAAGCAAAAAAATCTGGAGCCCTAATAATAGGCGGAGGCATATCAAAACACCACGTCCTATGGTGGAACCTATTCAAGAAAGGATTAGACTATGCGGTTTACATAACAACAGCCGTAGAATATGATGGAAGCCTATCAGGAGCCCGCCCAAGAGAAGCCGTATCATGGGGGAAAATCCGAGAAAAGGCAAAAACAGTAACCATAGAGGCAGACGCCACAATAGCCCTACCAATAATGTACGCGGCTCTGCTTGAAAGATTTTGAAGCATTTCAGTAATGCTTATTAAAAAGTAAGACCTTCATATTGTAAGAGAATTAAAATGTCTTACTCAAAAATAACCAAGAAGGGGCAGACAACAATTCCTGTTCAATTTAGAAGGAAATATAACCTTCGGGAAGGAAGCCTTGTGATTTTTGAGGAGACAGAGAACGGGTTAGTTATAAAACCAGTGCCAGATATTGTTGACTCGGCTGGTAAGTTAGCAAAATACGGGAATCCGAAAGAGTTAATTGCCGAGCTTATAAAAGCAAGAGAAGAAAACTTCCGCTGAAGGAATCCTATGATTATTGTGCTTGACACAACTTTTCTTGTGCTCCATTATTTTTCTGACGAAGAAGATGTTCTAGGCAAAACTCAGAAAATCCTCACCCAATGTAGGAAACTTGGGAATAAGGGAATCCTGCCAACAATTGTTCTTGGAGAATTTTACTTGTTAACGCGTAAAAGGGCGGGCAGGGATGTTGCAGAAAAATTTTTTAGAGAACTTGTTAACTCAGGGTTGGAAATCATAAATTTAACAGCAGATGTGGCTAAACAAGCCGGGATTTTCAGGCACAAATATCAAGAGAAGATTCCATGGGGAGACTGCATAATAGCCGCTACTGCTTTTCTTGAAAGAGCTGACATCATATTAACAGAGGACCCCCATTTTAGACAGCTCAAGGAAGTGGAGGCGCGGACGCTTGCTGAAGTGAAGGTCTAATCGTGTTTCGGTGAATTTTATGAAGGTGGCTGTTTCTGGTAAGGGCGGCGTCGGCAAAACTCTTGTTGCTGGCGGTTTGGCGTACGCCTTAACCAAAAGAGGGTTTAGGACCATTGCTATTGATGCTGATCCTTCGCCCAATCTCGCCTTGACTTTAGGCTTGTCCTCTGAGGAAGCCAGCCGTATAGTGCCTATATCCGAGAATAAGCAGCTTATCGAAGCGAAGACGAGTACTGGTTATGCTGGTGTTTTCCGCTTAACATTCACTGTTGATGATATTGTGCGAGACTACGCCGTTAAAACGCCTTTTGGCGTGAACTTAATCGTCATGGGGACTGTTCGTTCTGCTGGGGCTGGGTGCACTTGTCCGGCTAATGCTGTTATCCGTTCGCTTTTGAGGCACTTGGTTGTTGAACGAGGCGAGGCTGTTGTCTTGGACATGGAAGCCGGTGTTGAGCACATGGGGCGGGGCACAGCGCGACACGTGGATACCATGCTTGTTGTTGTTAATGCTAATGTGAAGGCTCTTGAAACAGCCAAACGCATCCACGAGTTAGGCATAAAAGCCGGAATGAACCGCATCCTTCTGATTGGAAACAAGATTGAAAACGAAGCTCAAAAAGAGGCTATTGAAAAGTATGCCAAAGAAAACAGCTTGACGGTTCTGGATTATTTGCCCTTCGACCCAAAAGTTGTGGAGGCTGAAATGAGGGGAGAAACACCCCTAAAATATGGGGATATCCTAGCCATTAAAGCCATAGAAAGATTATGCGACAAACTTTTGCAAGGCAACACCTAATAATGTCTAAAGCAATAGGATGAACCAGCCAAGAAGGGAACTTAAAGCATGAAAATTCTTGTCACCATGGGGCGGGGAGGCACCGGAAAAACAAGCTTCGTAGCCCTAATGACAAAATACTTCATAGAATTGGGTGAGGCTCCACTCCTTCTTGTGGATGCCGACCCGGACCAGAATTTGGGCGAGATGGTTGGCGTAGACCTCCACGCAGCAGGCAAAAAATCCATTTCAGAACTTCTCGTGGAAACCTTCCTAGAAGAGGGTGGAACAACCGTTGGAGTACCACCAACAGAGCGCATTGAAAGCCGAATTTGGGCTCATGGAATGTATGAAGGTGAACACTTTGATTTTATTGCGCTTGGAACAAAGTGGGTTGAAGGATGCTACTGCCTACCAAACGCAGCCCTAAAAGGCGCATTAGAATCACTAACAAAAAACTACAAGTATGTTCTAATTGATTCCCCAGCTGGCTTAGAACACTTGAATAGGCGTATAACATCCAAAGTGGACGACATCTTCGACGTCATTGACCCTTCGAAGAAGTCTTTTGACCATGTGGAGCGTGCCTACCGCGTGGCTAAGGAGGTTAAAATAGCCTTTCAGAACTTCTACGTAGTTGGCGGTTTTCGCTTCCCAGAAAACCTAGAAAACCAAGCCAGAAAGGTTTTGCCCTTCAAGTTTTTGGGCAGCATAGCCTACGACGAGAACGTTGAGGAATATGTTCTTGCTGGAAAATCTTTGCTGGGGATATCACCGGAAACTCCGGCTTACATTTCTGTTAAAAAGATAATGGAAAATGCTGGTTATGGCAGAGCGTAGCCTAATTCACATAACGTTTGGTGTAAGTTTCTGGAAAAGCTTAAAATGTTAGATGCTGACATTAGAACCTTCTACTCTGGGTTGTGTTTACCTTGAGCAAGAAAGGATTACATGTGAAAATTGGAGAAATGAAGACAGACTTGGGGCTTATCAAAAACCTTGAATTGTCCATTGGCAAGATAGTTGAGGAAGCATGGGCTGAACCGATGGGCCCAACGCCTTTCCCATCATTGACAGCCCTACGCGAATGGGACATGAAGCTTCTGCAGCGCTACAAGCCCTTTTATCTGCCTTTCTGTGATGTCTGCTGCCTCTGCACTTTTGGCAAATGCGACCTAACTGGAAACAAGCGCGGTGCATGTGGCATAAACATGTCTGCCCAACAGTCCCGCATAGTGCTTTTGGCATGCTGTATTGGTGCTGCAACCCATACTGGGCATGCCCGCCACATGGTGGAGCACTTAATCGAGAAATATGGTAGAAGAATGCCCCTAGACGTTGGCGGATTGAACGTTCAAGTGGAAGCGCCAATTACAAGGCTTGTCTGCGGAGTTAAGCCTGAAACCCTCGGCGACCTTGAAGAAATATTGGATTACGTGGAGACACAGGTTACCCACTGCTTGTCTGTTTGCCACACTGGGCAGGAGGGAAGCAACCTCGACTTCGAGTCGAAGGTTTTCCACGTAGGCATGTTGGACCATGTTGGCATGGAAGTGGCTGACATAGCCCAAATAGCCGCCTACGGCTTTCCAAAGGCTGACCCTGACGCGCCGCTTGTGGATTTAGGCTATGGAACAGTAAACATTGAAAAGCCAGTAATCCTCTGCATAGGGCATAATGTTGTTCCATCCGTGGGCATAATTGACTATATGAAGGAGAACGGGCTGGACGGAGAAATAGAAGTTTGCGGCTTATGCTGCACAGCCCATGACATAACACGCTATTATAAAAGGGGAAAGATTATTGGACCAATTTCTTGGCAATTACGCTTCATAAGAAGCGGAGTTCCAGACGTTGTTGTTTTAGATGAGCAGTGCATCCGGACGGACTCCTTTTATGAGGCTCAGCGGATTAAGGCTCCTGTTATTGTGGCTTCTGAAAAGAACTGCATGGGCTTGCCAAACCGCACAAACGACCCGGCAGACGCCATAGTTGAAGACCTTGTAAGCGGCAAAATCCCAGGCGCATTAATCTTGGACCCAGAAAAAGTAGGCGAAGTCGCTGTTAAAGTAGCCTTGAAAGTGGCACCTTTAAGGAAGAAGTTTAAGGCAATTCCAGAGGTGGATGAAGTTCTGCAAAAGGCGAAGGAGTGCCGCCAGTGCGGCGACTGCCGAAGAGCTTGCCCACAAGACCTGCACATTCCAGAAGCCATGAAAGCCGCCATGGAAGGCTCTTTAGCTAAGCTTGCAGAACTATACGACTTGTGCGTTGGATGCGGACGATGCGAGGAAGCATGCCCGGTAAGCTTGCAAATTCACAGCTTCATTGTTAAGGCTGGGGAGAAGAAGCTTAAAGAGGAAACCTACAAGGTGCGGGCTGGAAGAGGCCCCATACAAGACGTGGAAATCCGAAACGTGGGAAGCCCAATAGTTCTCGGCGAGATTCCGGGCGTAATTGCCTTCGTTGGATGCGCCAACTACCCGAAAGGCGGGATAGAAGTTGCGGAAATGTGCCGCGAATTCGCCAGCAGACGCTACATAGTCGTCACTTCTGGATGCGCCGCCATGACGGCTGGCATGTACAAGAACGAAGAGGGCAAAACTCCGTATGAAGAGTTTACAGGAGAGTTCACGGCTGGATGCATGGTGAACGTTGGTTCATGCGTTGCTAACGCGCATATCGCCGGCGCAGCAATAAAAATTGCCAACATCTTTGCTAAGAGAAATCTGCGCGCCAATTACGAGGAGATTGCCGACTACATCCTAAACCGTGTGGGCGCCGTTGGCGTTGCATGGGGAGCATACTCCCAAAAAGCTGCTTCAATAGCCGCTGGCTTCTGGCGTTTAGGCGTTCCAGTTATTGTTGGTCCTCATGGCATCAAGTATAGGCGCATGCTTTTGGGAAGGGCTGACCGTGAGGAAGACTGGTACGTTTATGATGCTAGGACCGGCGAAAAGGTCTATGTGGGACCTGCACCGGAGCACTTGTTCTATGCGGCTGAAACTAAGGAGGAAGCCATGGTTATGATCGCTAAGCTTTGTATGCGCCCCAACGATACCACGAAGGGAAGAGCCATAAAGTTGACACATTATGTTGATTTGCATAAACGCCTTTATGGAACCATGCCAGAAGACATCCACCGCTTCGTGCGGACAGTCGCCGACATACCAGTAACAATGAAGGATGAAATCATAAAGATTCTAGAGGAGAAGGGCTGGAAGGAAACAATCATTCCAGACCCGACGCTGTTGCCTAGACTTATAAGGAAGAGGAAGGAGTGATGGAGGGATAGCGTTATGGCGGCTGAACCTTGGCAAACGGCTGAAATTCCTGGACCAAAAAAGGCTTTAGTTATTACTAAGCCTGAAGTTGTTGCGGCCATGATAAAACGGGCTAAGCATCCGGTGCTTGTTGTTGGGCATAAGGCGGCTGAAATAGACTTTGACGGTGGGAAACTCATAGACTTCATAATTGAGTTTTCAAAGAAGAGCGGCATCCCAGTTGTGGCTACAGCCCACATGATAGGCGAGTTCACAAAGCGGGGTTTTAAGCCAGCGGCTTTCATGCCGGCTGTTGATATTGGAAACCGCCTCGTCGACCCGGATTGGGCGGGTGTTGACGGTAAGGGACAGCATGACCTAGCCTTGTTTGTGGGACTCTACTATTACATGGAGTGGACAATCTTGTCGGGGCTGAAGCATTTCGCCCAACACTTGAAGACGATATCTTTAGATAATGTTTATCATCCTCATGCAAGTTGGTCTTTCCCAAATCTTTCCCACGAGGAGTGGGTGAAAAACCTTAAAGTCATAATGGAGAAGGTTTGAAGGAGGCGAAAATAGGAAATGAGCATGTTTCAAGACATACCCGTCGACGTGGGCGTAATCTACGAGGGCGAAAGAATCCGAAGAAAGGACATGTTTGTGGAGCTCGGCGGACCAGACGTCAAAGAAAAATTTGAACTTGCAAGGGTCAAAAAGCCAGAGGAAGTCGAAGACGGAAAAATAATCATCATTGGTCCAGACATTAAGGACATGGAGGAGGGCAAAACCTACCCGTTCGGAATTATCATCGAGGTGGCTGGCGCCAAACTGGAGCCAGAACTGGAGGGTGTCATTGAGAGGCGTATCCACGCCTACTGCAACTATATTGAGGGTTTCATGCACCTAAACCAGCGATACGACATCTGGTTAAGGCTTAGCAAGAAGTCCTACCAAAAGGGCTTAAACTCCTTCCAATTTATCGGCAAGGTCTTGCATAGGCTGTTTAAGAGCGAACTTCCAATAATCGAGAAAATGCAAGTAACCTTCATAACCGACGCCGAAAAGGTAAAAGAGCTTTACCCTCAAGCCTTACAGATTTATGAGGCAAGAGATGCGAGGGCTAGGGGTCTTAAGGACGAAGAAGTGGACAAGTTTTATGGCTGCATCTTATGTCAGTCTTTTGCGCCAACCCACTGCTGTGTGATAACGCCACAGCGCTACTCTAATTGTGGTGCCATAAGCTGGTTTGATGCTAGGGCTTCAGCCAACATAGACCCAAAAGGTCCCATATTCGAAATTGACAGAGGCGAGCTTTTAGACCCTGAAAAAGGCGAGTATTCCGGTGTGAATGAGGCTGTTAAGAAGCGCACCTTGGGCGAGATAAACCGCGTTTGGCTTTACACAGCTTTTGGCTATCCCCACACCTCATGTGGCTGTTTTGAGGGCGTTGCCTTCTACATCCCAGAAGTGGACGGCTTCGGCATAGTCCACAGAGGCTATAAGGAAGTAACCGTGAACGGTTTAGCCTTCTCCACGTTGGCGGACTCAACTGCCGGTGGGCGTCAAGTGGACGGTTTCCACGGCATATCCATCGAGTACATGCGCTCTACAAAGTTCTTGCAGGCCGACGGCGGCTACAAACGCGTTGTCTGGATGCCAAAGGAAGTGAAGGAACGTGTTAAGAACTTTATTCCACCAGAGCTTGTGGACAAAATCGCCACAGAAGAAGATGCCAAAACCATTGATGAGCTAAAGGCTTTCCTGAAAGCCCGCGGCCACCCGGTTGTTGACCGCTGGAAAGAGGAAGTTGTAGCCGTTCCAGAGGCTATTCCTGCAGAAGCTGAAGCACGAGAAGAAGCTGCACCAGCCATGGTTCCAACAATCACTGCGGCTACTCTTCCCATAACTGCTGGCGGATACAAAATCATACTGAAGGACGCCAAAATCTACGCCAAACGCGTCATAATTCGCTCTGTTAAAAGCGAGAAAACAGAGAAAAGGTGAAAGAAACTTGGCTGAAAAGAAGGAAAAGGACGAGACGGTTTTAGGGTTAAAGCTGAACTCTCGGCTGCTGGAGCTTCTGGCGAAGCTTCAAGAAATTGAGCTTGAAGACTTTGAGATGGAAGTTGGCGACCTAGAAATTTGGCTTCAACCCGGCGCAGTGGCAGCTCCAGTAATTGCCCCGCCAAAAGTCGCCCCACCAGTTAAGGCTAAACCCACCCAAATAATTGAAGCCGAATTCGTCCCACCGGTTGAAACTTATCCGGGAAAAGTTGTTGAGGTTAAACTTGGAGCCACAAAAAGTGAGGGTGGGACAAGGGGCAAAACGGTTGTTATCGGCGGCGAAACCACTCCAGCCTTCTACACTTTTGAGAGACCTACGCCCCATCCGCCAGTCATATCCTTGGACGTTTTTGACATGGAGGTCCCGCTTGCCAAGGCTGTTAAGATGCATGTTAAGGATGTTTTAGGCGACCCGGCGGCTTGGGCTAAACTGGCTGTTGAAAAGTTCGGCGCAGACTTGATAACCATCCACCTAATCAGCATTGACCCGCTTGTCAAGGATGCTTCACCCAAGGAGGCTGTTAAAACCGTTGAGGCTGTTGCACAAGCAGTGGACGTGCCACTAATCATCGGCGGCTGCGGCGACCCAGTGAAAGATGCGAATGTCTTCCAAGAAGTTTGCGAAACCTTTGCCGGCGAACGTTTCTTGATAAGCTCTGTTACAAGGGATATGGACGTTGAACGCTGCGCCAAATTCATTAAAAGGAATGGGCATGTGGCACTTTCGTTTACGCCTATGGACTTGAACTTGGCTAGGGAGCTGAACCGTCGGCTGTACGATTTCTTGGCTAAAGAGGACATCGTCATGGACTTAACAACGGCGGCTTTAGGTTACGGTTTGGACTATGCCTTCACAAACATGGAGAGGGCTCGTCTAGCGGCTTTGATGGGTGACCCTGAGCTGGCGCATCCCATGTCTTCTGGAACAACCAACGCTTGGGCAGCCCGAGAGGCTTGGCTTAAAATGGCTCCTGAGTGGGAGCCCCGCGAGCTTCGAGGACCCTTATGGGAGGTTGTTACAGCTTTAACGCTTCTATTGGCTGGCGTAGACCTTTTCATGATGATGCACCCAGCAGCCGTCAAAACAGTGAAAGACATTATAGCCCAGCTTATGGGCGGCAAGTCCGGCAAGGCTGATAGGCTTGTGGAATGGGTTACCGCCAAAGTTTAAAAGGGTTTAATGGAGGTTTGAGGCGTTATGAGTGAAAGGGAAGCCAAAGGCAAGGTTGGCGTTAAGGAACTAAGCCCCATAGACGTTTACAAGCTTCTTCCGCGTACAAACTGCAAGGAGTGCGGCGAAGAAAACTGCATGGCTTTCGCCACAAAAGTTGTAAACCGCGAAGTCCCGATTGAAAAGTGTCCGCCCATATTGAAGAAGGAGTTTGAGAAAGCCTACAAACAGCTTAAGGAAATGCTGAAACCAGCCATAAAAGAAGTTGTCATCGGCACTGGTGAAAGGGCTGTTAAAATCGGCGGAAAACTTGTCATGTACCGCCACGAGCTTACATACTTTAACCCAACAGCCATAGCCATAGATGTAACAGATGAGATGCCAGAAGAAGAAATCCTAAGCCGCATCAAACGGGTTGAAGAATTCCGCTACGAGTATATCGGGCAAATTTTAAAGTTGGACATGGTTGCTGTTCGCTCAACGTCCAACGACCCGGACAAGTTTAAGGCAGCAGTGCGCAAGGTGGCAGAAAACACAAAACTACCAATGATTTTATGCTCCCTGAACCCAACAGTTCTGGAAGCTGGCTTGATGGCTGCACCGAAAGCCCGACCGCTCTTGTATGCGGCTACCAAGGATAATTGGAGGGAGATGGCTGAACTAGCCCTAATGTACGGCTGCCCGCTGACCGTTTTTGCACCAAACAACCTTAAACTTTTGAAGTCTTTGGCGAAGACTCTTCTCGAATATGGCGTGGAAGACCTTGTTCTGGACCCTGGCACCTTCGCGGGCGACGGCTTGGCTGACACGCTTAACAATTTCACCATGATTAGGCGCTTGGCTTGCAAGAAAGGCGACGAGCTTCTAGGCTTTCCATTAATGGGTGTGCCCATGACCGTTTGGCTTGAAAGCAGCGGAATAGCCCCAGAAATCGTCAAATGGCGAGAAGCCTACCTGGCGGCTATGCTTATTGTGCGTTTCGCCGACATTCTCGTAATGCACAGCCTAGACGGATGGGCTTTACTGCCAAACGTTGTTTTAAGAGCCAACATTTACACGGATCCCCGCAAACCAGTAGCCGTAGAGCCAGGCTTGAAAGTGTTTGGCACTCCAGACGAGAACTCGCCAGTCATGTTCACAACCAACTTCGCCCTAACCTACTACACGGTGGCTTCAGACATAGAATCAGCAAAAATAAACGCCTATTTGCTGGTGGTGGACACGGAAGGCATAGCCGTAGACAGCGCAGTAGCCGGACGCAAACTAACAGCAGAAAAAGTAGCCGAAGCAATAAAGGCTTCAGGAATAGAAAACAAAGTGAAACACAGAAAACTAATTATACCCGGCAAGGCGGCACGCCTAAGCGGAGAAATAGAAGAACTAAGCGGATGGCAAGTCCTAGTAGGACCCAGAGACTCATCAGAAATCCCTAAGTTCCTACAAGAAAAATGGCAAAACCCATAATATTTCTTCTCTTATATCATCATTAATTGAAAATTTTTATTTGATGCTATTCAAAGCTATTCAAATAAAACATTATGGTGGTTTATTGGCAAACCACTGGGGATCATCAATCATTTTTGAAAAAGATGAGAAAGTGATTGCATCGTGGAGAGGAGATCGAGAAGTTCGTGAAAAAGTAGTTATAAATGGTGGCTTGACAGAAACGACCAAAAACATGACCCGCCCGCCCAAAATTCTAAAGAGCCTATAAATTTTGCAGTTTGAAAGCCTAACAAAATTGACATGGTTTTTGCTTACTTACGTCATTTGCGGCTTATACAGCCTCAAGTATTCTGTGATTGTTGGGAATATTGTCCTAACTCTTTCGTGGCGTTTTTTGGCGTTTATGCTGTTTTCCAGCATAGTGAAGGCTCTTGGTGTGCTGAACCTTTCTGTTTCGCCGTTCTCTCTTTTCCGTGTTATTTTTATGCAGTCGTCCACTATGCAGTTTAGCACACATGCGCCACAATATATGCACAGTTCTTCTGTTATTCCGACTTCTCCGCTGCTCTTCCAGAACAAAGCGTTGGTGGGGCAAGCCTTAATGCACAGTTTGCATTCCACGCCTTTGCATGTGCGCTTGTCTATTGATATGCTTCCACCAACAAAGAATTCTTTAACGCCCAAAGGTGCGAGAAGCTCTTCTCTGCGTTTTCGTTTTTCCTTCTCGCTAGTTTCAACGAGCAGACTAAATATGTCGGAGAACGCGGACTCACTGGACTTGCCTTTCTTCTCCATCCAAATTCATCTTGCCAATTCTCTATAGACGGTATTAGCATCCAACATTATAACTATTTTATTCAATAACCATCCAAAACACACATCAACTAACATGGTTTGGAACTAAAATTTAGAAAATCAGCTATCTAACCATCGGTATTGTTCGTCGCCGAACAGATAAGACTTAAAGCGCCAGATTATTCGCCGAAGAGCTTCCTGAGATTAAAGCTGTTTTCGCCCTGCTGAACTTTTGCTGGTTCTGGCTCTGGAGCAGCCATAATGTTTGTGGAAATGCCAAGCCTATGCTCAAGCTCACCTATGCGGGACTCGAGCTTTTCAATGCTTTCGGTTTTAATCCTAACCTTCTGCTCCAGCTCTTTTATGGCTAACTTTTCCTCCAGCAGCCTAGCCCTTTCCTCGAGGGTTTTCTCCTTCTCTTCCAGCGAATGCAACTGAAACTCCAATTCAGCCTTCTTCTTTGAAGGTCTTCGATTTCATGCCATAAGGTCAAATTTCACGCACCACCCTTTAGCTTATACATGGCAGCCATAATTAGGGTTATGAACCCAAAATCTATATCAAAAATCACCAAGTCCCACCACAAAAAATATAGCAAAACACTCCTCTCTCAATGCAGTAAAGGCGAAAATAATGTGCGAATTTAAAGTAATCCTAAACGGAGAGGAAGTTTGGAACGACGTTGTCTACGCAAAAGCTGAAGGCGGAAAAGTAATACTGAAGGATGTTTCTGGACAAACAATGGAGTTTAAAAACTGCAAAATAGTTGAAGTGGACGTAAACAACACGCGCCTAGTGCTAGCCCAATAAGCTCGAGCCCCATCCACTGAGAAAATAGAACAGCGAGAAAGCCTAAAACCAGACCAAAGGCTATTGGGAAAGGCAATCCTGGAAAAACTCCGCCCTTCTCAAGCATTTTGAAAGCCAAAAAGCAGCCTAACAAAATGCCAACCGCAGATGCTAGACAAGGCAGTAAACCAAAATAGATGAGCATGTGCCCAGCCAGCATGGAGTAAAAGGTTAAGTCGCCAAGCCCCATGTGGATGTCCCTAAAAGAGAAGCTTAAACCCCTAAACTTTTCTAGCCCTTCACGGGCAATCTTGCCTACTGGTCCGCGATAAACGGCGAAGGCGTCATAAACAGCCAAAAAACACAAAATGAGAACGGTGCTTAAAGTTGGAACACAAGCCCCCAGAAAAGCTCCAAGGGCACCGCCTAACAAAAGCACGATAAAATCGCCAACCTTGCTGCGAGTCTTAAAAATTGTGTAACAAACAAGCACCGTTAAGAGGGCTGATATGGGAACCAGAATCTCTATAAACGAAAAACCGAGGAGTCCAAGAGCTGCTGAAAAGTAAACAAATGATAGGAGAAAGGCGGCTGTGGCTAAAGAGAAACCAACAACAATGGCGATAAGCCTATCCCTTTTCCTTTTCAATAGGAAAAACAAAATTGTGGCGCCAACCCCAACCAGTACAACAAAGTATAAGGCGTTTCCAACAGAGCCAGCCGGATCTTCCGAGAACGGAGTAACACTGTAAAGCTCAATTGGAGAAGCAAACAAGAGATAAGCGCATAAAACCCCAACGAGCAAGCTTGCCAACACGGGAGCAAGATGAATTAATCCAGCCTTGAAGCCGCCTTCACCCAACTTACCACCAGGCTTTGATGGGTTTCAAGCCTTAAGATGCATTTGTGGTAGAATAAACTTTTCCTACAATCGGCTTCGAAGATGGAACAATGTTTTGAATCTTAATTTCGGCTAAATACGCCAAATCCAGCTCAGCAATCTGTAAATGCTTTATATCTTTGGCTGTAAAATATCACTGGCAGTGAAATCTATGCTCGTCACTAACAAAGAGCTGCTTCTAAAAGCCCAAAAAGAGGCTTACGCAATTGGAGCCTTTAACATCCAAAACCTTGAAAGTCTACTGGCAGTTGTGGAAGCCGCAGCCGAAGAAAAATCGCCAGTAATCGTGGCTGTAACTCCAAGCGCCATAAAATATGGTGGATTAAACTATTTGGCAAGGCTTGTAAAAACGGCAGCTGAAACCACGCCTGTGCCTATGTCTTTGCACCTTGACCATGGAGAGGACTTGGAAACAGTCAAAAAATGTTTGGAGGCAGGCTTTACGTCTGTTATGATTGACGGCTCCCACTTGCCCTTTGAGGAGAACGTTGCCCTAACAAAGCGTGTCGTAGACGTAGCCCATCAAAAGGGCGTTTCAGTTGAAGGCGAACTTGGAAGACTTGCAGGTGTCGAAGAAAAAACGGTTGAGGAAAGGGAAGCCGTCCTAACAGATCCGAAGGAAGCCGAAGAGTTTGTGAAAAGGACAGGCGTGGATGCTTTGGCTGTTTCCATTGGCACTTCTCATGGCGCCTACAAGTTTAAGGGCGAACCCCAATTGGACTTTGAAAGATTAAAGCAGATACGTGAAAGGGTTAAAGTGCCGCTAGTGCTGCACGGCGCATCCAGCGTACCCCAATGGATAATTGAAAAAGCAACGAAATACGGCGCAGAACTGTCCGGGGCAAAGGGCATACCAGAAGAGCATATCAGAAAGGCGATTTCGCTTGGAATAACAAAGATAAACATAGACACAGACTTGAGACTGGCTTTTACAGCAACGGTCCGTGAGGTCTTGGCAAACTCGCCGAAAGAGTTTGACCCCAGAAAAATCTTGGGACCAGCGAAGGAAGTCATGAAAGAGGTTGTTAAGGCGAAGATGCGCCTTTTTGGAAGTTCCGGAAAAGCATAAAATGATTTGGAGGAGGAGCAAGATGCGAATAGGCGTATTAAGTGGTGGGGGAGACGCTCCGGGAATAAACGCCGTTATAAGGGCTGTTGTTAGGCGGGGAATACAGACATACGGAGACGAGATAATAGGCATAAAGGAAGGCTGGCGTGGGCTACTGGAAGCCAAATTGGTTCCATTGGACTTTGAGGCTGTTGCGGGCATACTTCCAAGAGGCGGCTCAATCCTCGGCACTTCTAGGACTAACCCCTTCAAGCGTGAGGGTGGACCGGAACAAATAATGGAAAACGCTAGAAAAGCCGGTTTAGACGCGGTTATAGCCATCGGTGGAGACGACACCTTAAGTGTTGCCCACAAGATGGCTGATTATGGGCTTAAATGCGTCGGCGTTCCAAAAACGATAGATAATGACTTGGTGGAAACAGACTACACTTTTGGTTTTCACACGGCTGTAGCCATAGCAACAGAGGCCCTAGACAAGCTCCATAGCACAGCAGAAGCCCACAACCGAGTCATAATTCTAGAAGTTATGGGACGCTACACGGGACACATAGCCCTAGCAGCCGGACTAGCTGGCGGGGCAGACGCCATTCTAATACCGGAAAAGCCCTTCGACATAGACGAGGTCTGCGAATACATTAGGCGGAGGCAAAAGCGGGGAAGAAACTTCAGCCTAATAGTGGTGGCTGAAGGGGCCAAACCAAAGGGCGGAAAAGAAATAGTCTACAGCGAACGCATAGACGAGTTTGGCCACATAAGCCTAGGCGGAATAGGCTACTATTTGGCTAAGGAGATTGAACAGCGAACCGGAATAGAAACCCGAGTAGTCGTTTTGGGACACTTGCAGCGTGGCGGCTCACCAATAGCCTTTGACCGCATACTAGCCACAAGATTCGGCGTAGCAGCAGTAGACCTAGCCCACGAAGGAAAGTTTGACTACATGGTGGCGCTTAAAGGAAACCAAATAGTGCCGGTGCCGCTTAAAGACGTTGTTGGCAAAAGGAAAACAGTTGACATTGAACTTTATGAACTTGCCAGCGTCTTCTTCGGTTGAACATTTTCCATCGCCAATGACAAACAACACGAAAAATAATTGCAGTTATGGGCTGTCCTGAAGTTCTTACAAATGTAGGAGTTCTTGGTATTCCGGGTTCACTTTTCCATGTTTTTCTTTGATAATTTTGCTGATTTTATGCCATTCTTGTGCTATTTTTGGCCATAGTTCGCTGGTTATCAACTGTTTTGTAACGTATTCTTTTAGTGGTTTTTCCCGTTTGATTGTCTTTTGGCGCCACTCAAAGTTTATGAGGCTTGCGCGTTTCAAATGTTGAATTGTGTGGCCTACTTGGTGATAGTCGAGTGGGTATTCCATGCTTCTTTCTAAGTCTTCTAGGAGGGAGTCAACTGTTATTTCGTCCTCTGAACGTAGACAGATGACGGCTATAACATTTTGAATGAGCTTTGCAGTTTTGGTGAGGTATATCCCCATCTTCTTGGGCGGAATTAAGATTTGTTCTAGGCGGTAGCCATACCTCTTGTAAAACCAGCTTTTGACGACCTCGACTAGGGCTATATAGGCGCCGAGAATTGCGGCTAATGCTATATAAAAGGTTGCTGGAGGCTTTACGAATCTGAAAATTTCTCCTAATGGAGTGTAAGGAATTATCAGCGCAAATGTTATTATTGATATGCTGCTGAGAAGCAAAAGTCGACTCGGCTTACTTTTCCAGAAGGGCGACTTCTTTGTTCTAATGGCAAAAATTACAAGGGTCTGTGAGGTTAGGGATTCGATGAACCAGGCGGTTTGAAACAGCGGCTCAGAAGCGTTAAAGATGAAAAGCATTATAAAGAATGTTAGGAAGTCAAATATGGAGCTGACAGGCCCAAGGCACACCATAAACCGTCTAATGAAGTGAATGTCCCACCTTTTAGGCTTCTCAATGTATTCTTGATCAACCTCGTCTGTAGGTATTGTTGATTGGGAAAAGTCGTAAAGAAGATTGTTAAGTAGTATTTGTATGGGAAGCATGGGCAGAAATGGCAGAAACAATGATGCTCCAGCTACGCTGAACATGTTTCCAAAGTTTGAGCTCACACCCATCATAACATATTTCATGGTGTTGCCGAAAGTTTTCCTACCCTCCAAAACCCCGTCATGGAGCACCCGTAAATCGTTCTGCAAAAGAATTATGTCGGCAGACTCTTTTGCAACGTCAACGGCGTTTTCGACGGATATGCCAACGTCTGCCGTTTTCAGCGAAGGTGCATCGTTTATTCCATCACCTAAGAATCCAACGACGTGCCCATTGTTTTTTAAAGCGTTTATTATTCTGTCTTTCTGGGCTGGTGTAACCCTACAGAAAACGTTGGCCTCCTCGACGACTCTTGCGAGGGCGTCGTCGTGCATTTGGGCAATTTCGCTTCCTGCGACAACTCCTTTTATGTCGAAGCCTAAGTGTTCACAAACTTTTCTTGTTACCAGTTCATTGTCGCCTGTGAGAATTTTCAGCTCTATGCTGGCGTTTTTAAGAAGCTGTAGGGCTTCTTTCGCTGTTTCTTTTGGCGGGTCGAGGAAAGCTATGAAGCCTAAAAACACCATTTCCGTTTCGTCGCCTGCCGTGTAGACGGGTTTGTCCTCCCTTAAACGCTTGTAGGATACGGCTAAAACCCTGTAGCCCTCAGAGCTAAGCTCAACATATTTTTGCTCGATATTTCTGCGCACTTCATCAGTTATGTCAGCTATAACCTCCCCAACCTCGTAATAAGAGCAGACCTTAGCAACCTCCTCAGGAGCACCCTTAGTGATCATAAACCGTTGATTTTGATACTCGACAACAACGGAGAGACGTTTACGGACAAAATCAAAAGGGACCTCATCAACTTTCCTATAACCCTTAACATCCACGTCCCTAAATCTTAGTATGGCCTCATCTAAGGGGCTTTTAATTCCAGTCTGGTAATAGCTGTTTAGGTAGGAGTAAAGCAGAACCTTATCGCTTTCGTTGCCGTAAAGGTCCACGTGCAGAACAAGCTTTATCAGGTTTTCCGTCAAAGTCCCAGTTTTGTCCGTGCATAGAACGTCCATGCTTCCAAAATTTTGTATGGCTGCCAGGCGTTTCACGATGACCCCCTTCTTAGCCATCAACACCGCCCCTTTAGAGAGGTTCACCGAGATGATCATTGGCAGAAGCTCCGGCGTCAAGCCCACAGCCAAAGCCACAGCAAAAAGAAGCGAATCAAGCACGCTCCGCATGTAAAGTGCGTTAATGAAAAACACAAAAAGGACCAGTAGAAAAGTCACTTGCATTATCATGTAACCAAAACTTCGGATACCCCTCTGAAATTCTGTTTCAGGCTCCTTTTCCACAAGTCTCTTGGCGATTTTTCCATACTCTGTATGGCTGCCGGTTTTAACGACAACGGCGGTTACCGTCCCGCTTACAACAGAAGTGCCCATAAAAAGATAGTTGCTCCACTCCGTTATCGAAGGGTCGAAAGTTTTCAGCGGTAAGCCTGTTTTCTCAACGGGGAAAGATTCACCAGTCAATGCAGACTGGTTCACGAACAAGTCTTTTGCATTTATAACTCGGGCGTCTGCAGGCACAATGTCTCCTGCTGAAAGAAATATGATGTCTCCAGGAACTATCTCCGCAAGCCTAACCTCTTTTTTAACTCCGTCTCTCAAAACCGTGGCTGTTGTCGCCACCCTCTGCTTCAGCATTTCAGCGGCTCTTTCAGCCTTAGATTCTTGATAAAAGTCTAAGACTACGCTGAACGTAACAATAACAAATATAATAGTTGCATTTATAACCTCTCCAAAAAAGCCGGAAACCAGCCCAGCGATAAGAAGAATTATTATCAACGGACTTTTGAAATGGGAAAGAAAATCAATGACAATTGTTCTCCTCTTTCTCCTAACAAGCTCATTATAGCCAAAAACTTCAAGACGCCTTTCCACCTCTTCTGAGGAAAGTCCATTCAACGAAGTCTTTAAGCGTGAAAGAAGATCCTTGACCGGCAAAGTTAAAAATTCTTCAGTGCTCGGCAGAGCCCAGCCTAAACTTTCGTCAACACTCGACTTCTCCAAATCTTGAATCGTCATCATCTCCGCCATCCATTTCTCGCCGAAGAACCTCCGAAAGCTGGCTCTTCTATCTTTCTACGATTTTCATAAAGCTAAAAAAGGACATCAATTTCTTAAATGTTGAGTTTTAAGTGTTATGTTGCTAGTGTTTTCGCCAGTTTCAAGAGTCTCGTGTCTAGGGTTTTTTGGTTTTTGCATGTTTCTTCTAGGCTTATGTTTGTAATTAGGCCTTTCTGTAATCCGACCACACGTTTTCCAACACCTTGCATGATTAGTTGGACTGCTTCTTCTGCGAATAGGCTTGCCAGTAGGCGGCTTCTGGCGGTTGGGCTTCCGCCCCGCTGTGCATAACCAACAATGCTTAACCGCACTTCTGCTCCTGTGTTGGCCTCAATTTCTTCGGCGATTTTGCGGGTGTCGCCGACGCCTTCAGCTGCCACAATTATGCCAGACCGTTTACCCTTGGCTGCGTTCTCCTTCACAGTTCTAAAAATTTCATCCATGTTTATTGGGACTTCTGGGACCAAAATGACTTCGGCGCCAACAGTTAAGCCTACAGTCAAAGCCAAAAATCCTCTTCGGCGGCCCATAACTTCTACAACGAAGACTCTTTCATGGGATATGGCTGTGTCCCTAATCTTGTCAATTTCAGCTACTGCCGTATTAACAGCCGTGTCAAAACCAATCGTCTCATCCGAACCATAAACATCATTATCTATGGTGGCTGGAACCCCGACAATTAAGACGTCTGTTTCACGGCTAAGTTCTAAGGCGCCCCTGAAAGAGCCATCCCCACCAATAACAACAAGCCCATCCACATTGTCGGCGGCAAGGTTTTCGGCAGCCTTTCTAATACCTTCCCGCGTTTTAAACTCTGGACAACGCGAAGTCAAAAGAATAGTTCCGCCCAACTGTATTATTCCACCAACAGAACGCGGCGTCAAAAGCCTAAAACGATTGTTGATTAAGCCTTCCCAGCCTCTTTCAAAACCCAATACCCTAAAACCCAAGGCACTAGCCAAACGTGTGACCGCCCTAATAGCTGCATTCATCCCCGGAGCATCACCGCCGCTTGTAACTACGCCTATTGTTTTCGCCATTCAACCCACCGCCAACAACCTCTAAAGCCTTAAAACAAGTTCTCCTAATCAAAATAAATGACTTCCCTTCGCACAACAAGAAATGGAGAACCAAAATTGGATAACAACCACATAATCGTCTTAACCACAACATCAAGCAGAGAAGAAGCAGAAAAAATTGCACACGCACTATTGGCTGAAAGGCTAATTGCATGCGCCAACATAATAGGACCAATCCACTCGCTCTTCTGGTGGCAAGACAAAATCGACACGGCCCAAGAATACCTGATCCTCATGAAAACAAGAAAAGACCTATTCAACAAGCTCGCTGAGAAAGTGAAAGCCCTCCACAGCTACCAAGTGCCAGAAATAATAGCACTGCCAATAGTGGAAGGCTTCAAACCATACATGGAATGGCTGAACAGCAGCCTTCAATAGTGTTATTAAAAGGCTTACAGCAAATAACGTTATTACCATCTTTTAAGTTTATTTTCTGTTGATCGAGATGCCTGTAAACATTGAGCATATAAAGCAGAGAATCGTCGAAATTCTTGAAACAATAAATGAATTGAAACGTTTAACCTCAAAGCCATATGCCGAGTTAAGCCTTAATGAAAAATATGCCATCCGCTACCATATTATAGTTCTTGCTGAAGCTTTAGGAGGTTTATGCTTTCAAATAGCGACGGAAGACCTTAACCGCACCCCCAGCTCTTACTCGCAGTGCTTCAAAATATTAGAGGAGGAGGGCATCTGCGATTGCGCTAAAGATTTAACGGCTATAGTGCGTTTAAGAAACCTGCTGGTTCATCGTTATTGGATAATAGACGACAATCAAGTATACAACGCTGTTAAGGGCGATTTCAAGGCTGTTGACAATTTTTTAAAAAGCGTGAGGGATAGGTATGCAATCAAACTATGACCAGATAAGACTTTACAAGTTTAGCCAAAAAGAAAAGGAAGAAATCATCAGAAAAATCAAAGGGTTTGTGGCACGAAATAAACGGATAAAGCTTGCAATAATTTTCGGAAGCCTAACCACTAGGGATTATGTGAGGGACATAGACCTTTGCATAAGCTCAAACCCAAAACTAAGTTTTGAAGAACTCCTGGATTTAAATGCAAAATTGGAACTTGAACTTGGTGTGCCAGTAGACATGGTTGAACTTGAAAGTCTGCCCAAAAACATGCAGACAAACATTTTAAAAAACGGTGTACGAGTGAAAGGTAAAGTTTTATAGGTTTTGTTTTGCTCATGAATGTTTGGCGGTGGGTCTTAGGCGGGGGGCTAGGGGTCCCCTGTACCGTAAACCCTCTATATGACGGGCCGAAAGCTGAGGCTGAGGCGCCCGTGGCCATCCGCAACCCCACTTCCGAAGCCGTGACTACCCGTCCCTTGGGGCTGGCGGTCGCTGGGCGGCTTCCGTAGGGAAGCCTGTTCCGGTGTTTGCCAGGTGAACCGGGCTAGGCCCGGGAGGGAGCAACCTAAGCCTGGACGTTCGGCGCTCAAGGGGGTGCGGGTACGAGTGTAGGGTTTGGGGGAGTGGTTGGATTCTGGGCGTCGAACCTCAGTGACCCACCGCCGCTCCGATTCTTTTTTAAACTAATTCGCGGAAATTACGATGAGCGTGATTGTTGTTGTTAAGGATCGTCAATTTAAGTGAAGCTTTACAACAAGCAAAGAGGTTGGCTGAAGCAAAAATTGTGAAGGGCGAAAGTGCAGATGAGTTTGTTGAAATTGGTGAGGCAGATGGTTTCAAACTTTATGTTTTTGCTGGAAAAACTTTAGAAAGTAAAGTCCATTGCGAATTTCATGAGAACCCTCGAGATGTTTTTATGTTAATTCTTCGTGGGAAAATGGAATTAATATTTGAAAATGGTCAAAGAGAAACTGTGATAGCAGATCAGTGCTTTGTTTTGCCTAAGAATGTGAAGCATATTTGCGTTTTTAAGGAATTAACACTCGGTGTTGAAGGGGTCTATGAAAAAGGACTTTAATACGTGCAAGTTTGGTGGTGTATGATGCCTTTGGGGGTAACGGAAAAATTTTTGTGGGGTGTTTCGGAAAGCGGCTTTCAGTTTGAAATGGGCGACTCGTCTGGCAATAGTGTGGACGCCAACACTGACTGGTTTGTTTGGGCGCATGACGCTGAAAACATTAGGCGAGGCATGGTGAGTGGCGACCTGCCAGAAAATGGCATAGATTATTGGCACTTGTATGAAAGGGACCATGAACTTGCGGAAAAGCTTGGGTTAAACGCTTACCGCATTGGCACAGAATGGAGCAGAATCTTCCCGAAAACAACGGCAACAGTCCACGTTAGAGTTGATAGAGCTTCTGATGGCAACATATCAAAAATAGAAGTGGACGACAAAGCCATCGAAGAGCTCGAAAAACTGGCGGATAAGGAGGCTTTAAACCATTATAGGCTCATCATAGAAGATTTGAGGGCGAGGGGCTTCAAGGTTTTCGTCTGCCTAAACCATTTTACGCTTCCCTTATGGATTCACGACCCGCTGACTGTGTGGGCAACAAGGCTAAGGCGGGGACCGAAAGGCTGGCTTGAAGAATCCACCATAATCGAGTTTACGAAGTATGCGGCTTTCATGGCTTGGAGTTTAGGCGACATTGTTGACAACTGGGCAACCCTAAACGAGCCGATGGCTGTTTGCGAGGCCGGCTACATGATAGCGGAGTCTGGCTTCCCGCCTGGTGTAAACAATTTTAGAGTCGCTAAGAGGGCTGCCAAAAACATGGTTTTGGCTCACGCCAGAGCCTACGAAACGATAAAAAAGTTTGACAATGTTAAGGCTGACAGCGATAGCCCAAGCCCAGCTTTTGTGGGGCTTATCCACAACGTTATTCCAGCCTATCCGCTTCAAGCTAGTGAAAGGCTTGATGTTGATGCGGCACAGTTTATGGATAATTTGCATAACCAGTTTTTCCCAAGGGCTATTGCAGAAGGCTGGCTTGACGAGAACTTGAACGGCGTTAAAGAGAAGAATGAAGTGAAAGGCTATTTGGCTAACCGTGTGGACTGGCTCGGCGTAAACTATTACACGCGTTTTATGATTAAAGGTAAGCGAAACTTGCTGGCTAAGTTGTTCGCGGGGATTCCAGCAGTGCCAGAAATCGTGCCAAACTATGGTTTTGGGTGTCAACCAAAAAGCCAATCTGCCGATGGCAAGCCAGCATCCGACATGGGATGGGAAATCTATCCAGAAGGCCTTCTTGAAGCCTTAAAGGCTATGGCAAAGTTTGCCAAACCAATTTATGTAACGGAGAATGGGATAGCCGACTCGGAGGATAAGCTCAGACCAAAATTTCTGGAAGACCACATCGCGATTTTGGAGAAAGCAATAAAAGAGGAGAAATTGGACGTTAGGGGCTATTTCCACTGGGCTTTGACGGACAATTATGAGTGGGCTAAAGGCTTCAAAATGAAGTTCGGCTTATACGCCGTAGACCTCCAAACAAAAAAGCGAATTATGCGAAAAAGTGCAAAAATCTACAAGCAATTAATCGGGGCAAAAGCCTAAACAAGCCAAGAAAGGAGAGCAAAAACGCCACCCACTTGTGAAAAATAGAGGAGGGCTATCAATTTTGCAGTTCGAAAGTCTAAGCAAAATTGTCACTCTAATGTGCTATTAGCATCATGGAAAATGCTAAATTTTGGACTGGTGATAGGCTATTGGGTTTAAAATTGCCCCACAGTGAGCTACGCAAAGACTACCTTCTAGACAGGTGGGTTGTAATTGCTACAGAACGGGGACGCAGACCAACAGACTTCGCAAAAAAGGAAAGAACACCAGCAAAAGTAGGTGTTTGCCCCTTCTGTCCGGGAAACGAGCACATGACGCCGCCAGCACTGCTTGTCTATCTGGAATCATGTGGAAAAATTAGGAAGGCGAAGGATGAAGACGGATTTAGACATAAAAACTGGATTATCCGGTGTTTCCCAAACCTTTTCCCGGCCTTCAGCCCACCACAAGAAGCAACAAGTAAGAGGAAAATTATGAAAGGTCACGATTCGGCTTTGGTTGATGCTGTTGGGCATCACGAGGTTTTGGTGGAATCGCCAAACCATGATGAGCACCCATCGGACGCACGGCTACCCCAACTAGTCCACGTGATAAACGCTTACCTGGATAGGCTCAGTGAGCTTTCCACAAAACCGTATGTGCGTTATGTCTCCATATTTCGAAACCATGGCTTAGAGGCTGGGGCTTCGCTTTCTCACGCCCACAGCCAAATAATAGCAACACCCTTCACACCAAAAATTGTCAGAGAGGAATTGGCTGCCAGCCGCCGTCACTGGCGTAGAAACAACAGTTGCATCTTCTGCGAAATCATGGAAAAAGAGCGGAACAGTCCCCGCTTCATAATGGAAAACCAAGACTTCCTAGCATTCGCGCCATATGCAAGTGTCAACCCGCTTGAGTTTTGGATATTCCCCAAAAAGCATGGGACTTCACCCCTCAAGCTATCCGAGAGGGAAAGGGAAAACTTCGCAAGAACCTTGAAGGCATGCCTAGGCGCGCTAAAAAACCTCTTGAACGATCCGCCCTACAACTTCGGCTTCCACATAGCCCTAGACAAAGCTGCAAACCACTATTATCATTGGCATGTGGAGGTTTACCCAAAACTCGCCATATGGGCTGGATTCGAAAAAAGTACAGGCATGTACATCAACACGGTTTCCCCAGAAACAGCCGCAGAAAGCCTAAGAAAAGCCATTTCACCCTAAAATTTTGAAAACTTCCCCCTCAAATGGCGGTCTAAAATAGAGAATGTCTTCAACATAAGCCCTTAACGGCTCGGCTACACTCCATGCTTGGGCTATGCAACCACCAGCCCTGTGAGGCGGGTCGCCATCATAAACTTCGCTTATGGCTCCAAGTCCGGCCACAAAAACCTGTGTTGTGAGGAGCGGCGCGAGGAAACTTCTAAAGGCGTATTCCCGCATGTACTCGCCATAACCCTCAGTTTTCAAATAAGCCTTCACGAAAGGACCTAAAAGCCAAGGCCAAACAGTGCCGTTGTGGTAGGCTAGGTCTCTGCTTCGTCTATCTCCACGATAAACGCCTATATATCTCGGGTCACTTTTTGCAAGAGTTCTTAAGCCAAACGGCGTTAGAAGCTCTCGACGTACAACATCCACCACCTTGCTGCTTTTCGTTTTATCAAGCATTGTGAAATCTAATGCAACTGCAATGATTTGGTTAGGCCTAATGGACAGGTCGCCAGAGCCGCCCTCATCGACAACGTCAAACAAGCAACCCTTCTCAGAATTCCAAAACTTTGCGTTAAAGCTTCCCTTTGCTTTTTCGGCTAGACATGCAAATTTTTCAGCCATGCCCGTCTCCTTGAATTTTCTAGCCAAAATCTCTAACGTCTTGAGGGCGTTATACCATAATGCTTGAACTTCAACAGCCTTTCCAGTCCTCGGCGTTACTGGCTGCCCGTCTATGGCTGTGTCCATCCATGTTAATTGTGGTCCGTGAAAAATAAGCCCATCATTGTCTATGCGGATTTTTGGGCTCTTTCCCTTTTCAAAGTTTTCGACAATCGCCCTCATGTTTTCCCACAAGTTTTTCTCAACAAATTCAAAGTCGCCAGTGTACTTCAAATACTGGAGAACAGCGTTCACAAACCACAATGTGGCGTCAACAGCATTGTAAACCGGTTTGGCATCAGCATCTGAAATAAAGTTTGGGATTAAGCCGTTCATAAAATGTTGGTTGAATGCCAGAAGAGTTTGTCTAGCATCCTCAAATCTTCCAGTGACAAGCATAAGCCCTGGCAAAGCTATGAAGGTGTCTCTTCCCCAATCCTCAAACCAGTGGTAGCCAGCGATAACAGACTTCCAAGCCTTTCCAAAGCCTCCAACAATAAACATGTCTGTTGCATAAACAAGCCAGCTAAGCCAGTCTTTCTCTTCCACGCCTTTGTGTTCCGCGTAAAATCTTTCAAGCAGCTGTTCGCGACGTTCGCATTCGTTGTTATACAAATTTTCCACGTCATATGTTGTGGCTGGCATTTCATCCGCCATTTCCTCGACTCTTGACTCGTCTTCGCCAGCCACAGCGGTCAACACAAACTTTTCGGTGGCGCCTCTTTCAACCTTTATTTCGAAAAATCCCGGCTGGAACCAGCTGTCTAGGTGGCTTTCTCCACGATTGTGCTCTTCGCGGAAATAAACCCTTTCAATCCACTTTTCAGCCCGAGCATAAGCCCCATGAGTTGCTTCAAGAATGATTGTGGCTTGCGGCTTTTCAACGTTTATTTTGACTCTCCTACCATATGTCTTCTGAGAGAATTTTGGCGGATTACGCCACCTATCCACAACCGAGTGGAAATGCCTACACGTTATTAGCGGGAAAATTCGAACTTCAACGTCCACTATGCCGGTGTTAAAGAACTCGTATATGGTTAGGGTGGCGTTCCTTTTGCATGGCATGAAAAGGGTTCTTGAAAACCTAACATTTTGAACGTTGTAAACGTACTTTGGAAATGGCGACAAATGAAACTCTCGGAGAAACTCATGTCCTTTCGGATATACGCCACTTTGAAACTCGTTGGCAAAGGCTGGATAGAAGGCGTTTCCAATCTTTAGCTCCTCGTCCAGTTTAGCCACACAAACCCTTCGGTTTCTCGGCGGATGAAAAGCCGCCACAAGAACCCCATGATATTTCCTAGTGTTTATTCCCAAAACTGTTGAGGAAGCATATCCCCCTAAGCCGTTTGTTATAATCCACTCCTTTTGTAGCGATTCGTCAACATCGGAGAGAATTTTCCCATTTAGACTTATTGATGGCGTAAACTTCTTCATTTTACGGCATCAACTTCGCAACATTCTTCTCTCTTGGCACGGCAAAAAAGTTTGCTACAGGTTCACACTTAGCCCTAAAAAGTAAAGCATGCGGCTTTTTCAGCTCGTACTCCGTCAAGGTTTCGGCATAACCCATGCCCTTAGCGAAAACCATGTCCACCGATTCGTAAACTTTTAGGAATTCAGCTGAAACTTCTTTTGGAGCTAAGCCAACAGCATCCGTCCCGGTTGTTATAACCTTATCCGCAATTTTAGTCATGCCAGAGATTTCGGCATCCTCAATGGTTGCATCGTTTATGACTGGTCCGCCCTTAACAGCTACAATGACCGTTAATCCCATGTTTTTAAGCTGTTCAACAACCAGCGTGTCGAAAACTATTTCTCCGGCATTATCCGTCAAATAAAGAACAGTACCGGAATTTTTTGCTGCTTCGTAGATTTTGCCAATATCGTCGATAACCAAGTCTTTTCCAGCATCTCTTAGGCTTTTCCGTAAACCCCTAAATGTGAACTTGTGCCCAGGAATGTCAAACTCCATGGTGTTGCCAACCATGGCGCAGAGGCAAGCCCTCTTAAACCTATCCTGCAGCGTGTAACCCTCCTCCACAAGCTTCCTGGCGTATGGCAAAAGCTTCAAGGCACTTTCGTTGCATAGCCGCTTACTCCTTTTATATGGGTCGTTGTTTCCGGTAACCCTTTTTATTAGGCGATCTCTTTTCGTTCCCAAGTCGGCTGGGACAGCAGAGGGCTTAAACTCCTTGCTTAGCATATGGAGAAGCTCCATCATGGCTCTAAACCGCAGGGCTGGATTAGTCGTCGCCTCCTTGATTTCAGCTGCCCCTCTGCTGATTATGCACGCTGCGCATTCGGCTTCAACCTTCAAGGGGCTGGTCTCCTAAACCCTTGCTTTTTCAGCAAATTCCAGCAAAACCCTATATTGGTCTTTTGCCTTCACAACGGCACTTGCCACCAACACGCCTTGAGTCCCAAGCCTTAAGGCTGCAGTCACGTCTTCACCATGGCTTATGCCGGCACCGCACAAAATCACAACTTTCGAATTAACTTTTCTCACAAGCTCAACGGTAGCTTTAACAATCTCGGGCTCAGCCTTCGAAACTGGTATGCCTGTTCCAATAAGCTCTGGAGGCTCAACAGCCACCACGTCCGGATTTAGGGCTGCCACAGCAGCACTTATGCTCTGGTTGTTGGCACAGACAACCGAAACAAGCCCAACATTCCTAGCTATTTTTATGGCAGCGTCAATTTCAAAAAGCCTAAGCTGTCTTTCAGAATGGTTAAGAATAGTCCCAACAGCTCCAGCTTCTTTTACGGCTTCGGCCGACACATGACCAGTATAGCTTCCAGGCTCTACGGGGTCAATATGCTGGGCGAAGACTGGAATTTCCGTAGCCTTTGCAACAGTAGATATATCCGTAAACTGGGGAGCCACACATATTTGGACGCCGGTTTCGCGGCTGGCTCTTTCGGCTTTCTTTGCAAGCTCAACAGCCTTCCTGCCGGTTGCCTCCAAATAAGTTTTGAAGTTAACCAGAATCAAAGGGGTTTTGAGTGTTAAGGGCAAAGCCTATTCACCAACAATGCTGGTTTTAGATACAATAGCCTAATATCCTTTTAGATGAAAGGCATAGAAAAAGGGCGAGGTTTAGACGCTAGTTCTTTTTCCAGGAACGAAGACAGCCGCAGCGATAACCGTTGTCCATAAGCCGTTCTTGTCGCCTGTAGCCGACTGCGTTATATTGGTGGTTTTGATGATGAGTCCGCTTGCCCTGAACTGTTGTTTCCGCTCATCCCAAGCCGTCTGAGGGTCGAAGGGAATTCCCATAGTTGTTGCCAACATCGTCGCAGCCAAATCCTCAGCATAGTCCCCTGCCACTTCGTCTGTCTGCCCAAAGGAGTGGTGCTCCGACAGATAGCCATAATTATTCTTGCCGGATGGAATTGCCACACCTATTGAAGCGGCGATAAGCCTATGTGGCTCGTTTGTCTGGTTTCTAGCTAAAACGACGAAGGTTATTTCGCCTGGTCTAAGCATTTTCAGTCCTTTCTCTTTTGGGATGAGCTTGCAGCCGGGTGGTATTATGCTTGAAACGTTAACTATGTTGCAGTGCTGAATGCCCGCGTTCCGCAGTGCCAACTCGAAGGATTGAAGTTGCTCTTTGTGTTTTCCGACACCCTTTGTTAGAAAGAAGTATTTTGGAATCATCTTGCTTTTCGCTGTAAAATACGAGAATCAGCTTAAAAGTTTTGTGTTTCAAAAAGCCGAACGCAAATTTGAAGAGAAAAACATAACAGAGGTTTAAGCGTATCTCTTACTAGGTTTTGAGGGTTGCCAACCTACAGAAGTGTATTCAAGGACGAGGCGAAGCTTGACATAAACTATGTTCCAAGCAGACTCCCCCACAGGGAGGCAGAAATGCGACTCCTCGCGGAATTTTTCAGCTTTGCGCTGTCTGCTCCTGGGAAAATGGCTCAAAGAGTCCTAATAGTGGGGGATGTTGGAACAGGAAAAACAGCCCTTTCCCAAAGATTTGGGGCAGACTTAACCCAGCAAGCCAAGCAGAAGGGAATAAACCTCAATTATATTCATGTGAACTGCCGCCAGTACCGCGGAAGCCTATTCCTCATACTTCACCATGCAGTTTCATTTTTCCACCCAACATTCCCAAAACGCGGTTTTTCAGCAGAGGAGCTCCTCAATATTTTCTTACAAGTCTTGGATGAACAGAACGCCTATGCTATCCTAACGCTAGATGAGTTTGAGAGCCTAATTGAGAGGGAAGGAGCCGAACCAGTTTACAAGCTCACGCGGCTGCAAGAGGCAAGAATTGACAAGCCACAGAGAGTTTCCCTCATATGCATATTGAAAAGCCTAAGAGCTATTGAGGAGCTTGACCCCAGCACCAGAAGCACGTTGCAGTCCAACATAATACACCTTGAACCCTACAGCCGAGAACAACTTATAGACATTATAAACGACAGAGTTCAAATTGCCTTCAAACCCCTAACTGTTCAAGAAGAAACGGTAAATCTCATCGCTGAACTTGCCTACTCGGAAGGTGGAAACGCCCGCTTCGCCATAGAGCTCTTATGGAGGGCTGGGAAATATGCTGACGCTGAAGATTTAGGCACAGTGACGCCAGAATGTGTCAGAAAGGCTGTTTCAAGCATATACGCGGTTGCGAAGAAAAGCGACCTTGCCGCATTAAGCCTACACGAGAAGCTCTTTCTGCTGGGCGTAGCGCGTTTCTTTAAAGAAAACTGTGATAGGGCTTATGCCTCCCTAACAGAAGTGGAGCGGGCATACGCCGTTGTATGCGAAGAATTTGATGTGCAACCCCATACCCACACGCAATTGTGGAAGTACTTGCAAATGCTTTCAGCCATAGGCATAATTAGGAAAAGCGTCTCATCCGCTGGTCAGCGAGGTAGAACCACATTTATATGTCTACCGGGGATTCCAGCGCAAGAACTGGAGAGGGAGCTAACCACTCTTTTGGGAAGGGAAATTGAGGGCAAGTGATGCAATAAATACATATGCCTCTTCACGCATCTTATTACTTGATGCTAGGCGGTATGTGCGATGCCGGCAAATTGCCCCCTATGCGAGCTAGACCTCAAAAAAGAGAAAGTCTTCTACGAGGATGACTCCTTCATTGTTCTGCGAACCAAGAATCTTAAGGGGCACAGGGAGAGAATTATGATAATTTATAAGCGGCACCAGCACACCATACCGTACAAGGCTTATGAACGAGCCCTAAACATAATATCTCAGATAGGGCGGGAAGTTTTCAAGTACACGCCAAAATTCGTGATTTTGGATAGCACCTTCGCCACAATAAACGACCACTGGCATCTAGTGGCTTCAGACCTAGACCCGAAAAGCGAAGACTTCGACCAAATACTGGCAACAAGATGGATTAAAGTCGTGGACAACATGTATCAAGACCAAACTTAAATAGGGATGTCGCCAAACTTTCACGCGACATGCAAATAGAAGAAGTTCTTGGAAACAGGCTCCGCTTAAAAATTCTAAAAACCTTAAACCAGATGGGAGAGCTGAATGTTTCGGAAATTGCCAGAAGAATAGGCGCAAATCACAAGACAACAATGGAACACTTGAAAATCCTTGAAGAAGAGGGTATTCTCCAACATAAAAGGTTTGGAAGAATTCGCTTATACCGCTTTGACATAAACTCTGCAAAGGCTAGGGCTATACAAGACCTAATCGAAAGTTGGGAGAAAACCGAAAAGATCGACAAGGCTTTTCAGAACCATTAAATAATGAGCTGGCTTTCTAAACTCTGAATGGAGCTGTGATTTGTGTGGCGATGGTTGACATAACCGGAAAGCCGAAAGTTTACCGTGAAGCAACAGCTACCGGAAGAATTAGGCTAAAACCAGAAACCATAAAATTGATAAAAAATGGAAAAGTCGAAAAAGGCGACCCAATTTACACGGCTAAAATTGCCGGAACACTAGCGGCAAAGGAGACGAGCATCCTAATACCCTTCTGCCACCCGCTACCCCTAACAAACGTAAAAGTGGACATAAAAATCCTAGACGAATCAGTAGTTGAGGTTTCTTCTACCGTGAAAACCGAAGCCCAAACAGGCGTTGAAATGGAAGCTCTGGTGGCGACGGCCATAAGTCTCCTAACAATTTGGGATATGGTAAAACAGTATGAAAAGGACGAAAGGGGTCAGTATCCATCAACAGTTATTGAAGAAATCCGCGTTGTTGAGAAAATTAAGAAGTGAAAATCATGCGCTTTTCAACAAACCTTATTTTGACTTAGCATATCCAAAATAACTGTGGAATGCATTAATGGCTAAACGAATTCTCATTTTCCCTTCGCTGTTTTTAATTATAGCTTTGCTTGCTCCACGATACGATGGCAAACATGCCTTTTGCTTTCAAAACTCTTTAAGCCCCGTAGAAACTCAAATCATCGAACTTGTGAATGGCACACGCGCTTATGGTTATGACTTGGCGTTAGAAGAGATTTCCTTGGCTTATCCGGATTTCCGCTCGTCTGGTTCCAGCGGCGCTTACGAGGCGGCCATTTGGATTAAAGAACAGTTTGAAAGTTTTGGTTTAAACGCTTGGCTTGAACCATTCACCTTTGTAAATTGGACTTTAGAGGCTAAACCATTGTTGGTTATAGACGAAGACGGGGATCCTGGGACCGTGAATGACAGCATTATTATTAACTCTTTTCAATGTGAACATTACAGTCAACCATTGTGGCTGGGCTCCTTCGAAGACCTTGTAGTTCTTCCCCTGCCACCAGCAGCAAACTACAATGAAGCGCACTCGAGCAGTATAGATCCAACAACATTATGGAATACTATAAACACGACTGATAAAATCGTTTTGACTGGCAGAGAGATTCGTTGGAACTCCTTGTGGGAACAGAAGTTCAAAGAAAAATTGACGGAACAGCGTCCGGCAGCGGTTATTTTTACATGGTGGTATGATTGGATGAACTTCACTCCACCTATGCATTCCTCGGCTGGAGGCCTACCATTAAGCGGACGTGGCACATACTTCTGGAATCTCCAAATCCCAGTTGGCTTTGTAAATTATGCTGATGGCACGATGATTAGGCAGAAAGAAGAGGCTGACTCATGCTTATCCGCCTTCGTGAAGATTAAGGCGCGCATAAGCCAAAACGGCATCCACTACAATGTTGTTGGAAAAATTGAAGGCATGAGTGACCCTCAAAAAATCGTCATAGTTTCGGCTCATTACGACACTGTTATGTGCTGTGGCTTCTGTGATAATGGCGCGGGTGTGGCTGGTGTAATAGAGCTTGTCAAAGTTATTAGTCAAGCAATACAAGAAGGATATTATCAGCCAGCCTACACGATTCTGTTTGTGGCTTTTGCCGGTGAGGAGCTTGATCTTGTTGGTTCAGCGCATTTTATTAAGGAACATAAAAGTGAAATGGCTAGCATCAAGGCTGTAATAAACCTTGATTGTATTGGAAGCGACGATTTACATGTCACGGAAACTCCTAGCAGTCAACTCGCACAGAAAATAATTGAAGCAGCTCAAGACTTAAGCGTAAGCATTGAGCTTGAAAGTGTTGGCGGTTCAGACCAAGAATCATTTCGCATCCCATCAAGTGTCAACAACGAAATTCAACGCTCTTGGAGTATTGACTTAGGTATTTCAGATGCTGTACCGGTGATGTCAAGCGCTATGCTTTGTTCTTATCCGCTTTTGTACAGTGATTTATGGAACAGAGACGTTGCTGGGTGGATTCACACATCCTATGACAATTCAACTTCAACGGAAACCCTAAACTGGGTGGAGCCAGACGACCTTGAAAACCACATAAAAGTGGCTCTTCTTGCTTTGATTCGGGTTTCACCAAACCTAATTCCAGAACTCCAACCTTCCATGATAATAAGTGTTTTAATAGTTGGCACCATTAGCGTTTGCCTAACCCGGAAGAAAACTATAAAGGCGATTCGAAAAAGAATCCAACGCTTAAGGGCTTTGGAAGGGTAAGATTTGAACATGAGTGAAAGCACACGTAGGCATAGGGCTGAAGCTCCGAAAAAGCTTAGTTTTGGAATTTTTGTTGTCAGCACATCCCGCTACAACCAGCTAAAGAAAGGCGAGAAAGTTAGCGATGAATCTGGCGACCTGATTGAAAGGCTGGTTAAGCGTGCTGGACACACAGTTTCGTTTCGAAGGCTTATACCCGACGATAAGGTGTTCATTGAAGATGGCGTGGAGCACACCCTAAACTCGGATGTGGACGCCGTTATTTTTTGTGGCGGAACTGGTATAGCGCCCTCCGATGTAACCATCGAAACAGTTTCACCATTCTTCGAGAAAACCTTGCCCGGATTCGGCGAAATCTTCAGATTTTTAAGCTATAATGAAATTGGCTCAGCTGCAATCTTGTCAAGGGCTGCCGCCGGCGTTGCGAAAGGCAAGGTTTTCTTTTGCATTCCAGGATCTACGGACGCTGTTAGGCTTTGTCTTGAAAAGCTTATATTGCCGGAAGCTGCACACATCGTTAAGCATGCGCGGGAATAACGATGGTGCTGGTCGACAACTACGGACGTCCGCTCTTGAACCTAAGAATAGCCCTCACAAAACCATGTAATTTACACTGCAGTTTCTGTCACGCTGAAGGTGAAGACAAAACAGCCGAAAACACAACAGAGATGACGGCTGAAGAAATTGTGCGCATCTCAAAAACAGCCGTCAGCCTAGGCGTATCAAAAATCAAGCTCACTGGTGGAGAACCGTTGCTTCGCAAGGATATACTGCAAATAGTTAGGGGCTTAGCTTCCGTACATGGCTTGGAGGAGCTTTCAATGACAACTAATGGGACACTGCTTGAGCCATTAGCAAAAGAGCTTAAGGCGAATGGTTTAAGACGTGTAAACATAAACTTGCCAACAATAGACAGCGAAACATACTGCAAACTCACCGGCGGCGAGTTGGAAGACGTCTTAAATGGTGTTAAGGCGGCCGTTGAGGCTGGACTTAACCCGGTAAAGCTAAACATGCTCGTTTTAAGGGGAGTTAATGATTCTCAAGTGCCGGAAATGATTAATTTTGCGAGAGAAGTAGGTGCAGTTCTACAACTCATTGAGCTTGAGCCAATAAACATAAGTAACGAATACTATGCTGCCTATCACAAACCTCTGGACGAGTATGAAGAAATGCTAAGGCAGAAAGCCATAAAAATCGAAGCCAGAAAATACATGCAAAACCGCCGCATATACCATTTGCCAGACGTAAAAGTTGAGGTTGTCCATCCAATAGAAAATACCGATTTTTGTTGGCATTGCACACGCTTACGCGTAACAAGCGACGGGAAACTCAAGCCGTGTCTAATGAGAGACGACAACACGGTGGACATCTTAACGCCCATGCGAAACGGAGCAACAGACGAAGAACTCGTTGAATTTTTTAAAATAGCCAATCAGAGAAGGCAGCCATACAATTCCAACCAAAACTGAAACAGTCCGCTAGCCTGTTTACACTAAGTCTATTATTTTTGCCTCAAGTTTTTCTGCATTAAGCAGCGCAATAGTCGACTTTCCCGTTAGATAACCGCAAACCTCGCCCGGATTCACCACCAATGTTTTGCCTTTCTTGTAGGTTTCAGCCTTATGAGTGTGTCCGTGGACAACCACGTCAAAGTTTCCGCTGTTAATTATAGCCCTTAAAAGTTCCTCTTCACTTCCGTGCAGTAGCGCGATTTTTGCCTTTCCGATGGTTATTTCCGCGAAGTTCCCCCTAATTTCCAGCTTCTCATTTTCGCTAAACCTCTTCTTCAATAGTTCTCGGTCTCCGTCATTGTTGCCAAAAACCCCTATCAGCTTAGCCTTTAAATCCCTAAACTTTGGTATAACGAATGGCGCAACATAATCTCCAGCATGAAGCGCAACTTCAACTTTTTCTTTATTGAGCCTTTTTACGGCTTTTTCCACCATGGGCAAGTTATCATGCGTGTCAGCCATTAACCCGATCAACATTTTCATCTACCTCCTTAGAAGGCAATGTTTTCCAGTTTAAGATTAAAGTTTTTTCTTATAGAAGTTTGTTCTAGAGAATATTTCGATAATTGTAATAGTGGCTTTTGGGAAACACCGCTTAAAAAATGCATTAGCCCTTTTTCATGCAGAAGGCTTGTGAAAGAGGAATATTGTGGAAATGAATGTTTGGGGAGCCAACCCATCCCAGAAGAGAAGAGATAAGCTATACATAATTGCTGAAATTCTGGACATAGCTAAGGATGGTGTTTTAAAAACTCAGATTATGTATAGGGCTAACCTGAGCTTCACACAGCTTAACGACTATTTAGAATTTATGTTAAAAGTTAACCTTATTGACAGGATCGTCGAGAAGGATAAGGAGATTTATAAGGCGACGTCTAAAGGCTTAGATTTTCTTCAGCGCTACCGCGAGTTGACAGGGCTTCTCAAGTCAGAGAACGAGAATGGCAAAAACAATGTTAAGGTTCCGCCGCCTCATCTATTAAAAAGAAACCACATCTAAAAGTTCTGAGGCTTTTCTTTCTGTTTCTGCTTTTCAATGTAGGCTTTAACTTTTTCTCTTAATGTTGGAAACTCGTCCAGCATTGCCTTTATGACTTGCCAGCGGATTTCGTCGTTTTCTCGTTTGCAGCTCATGTGAATCAAATATTAAGTAACAATACGCAATATAAACTTTTACTCCCAAAACCAACATATCAGCAAAAGAAAGAAAAGAGGGGGTGCTCATTTAACAGCTAAGATGTTGATGGGCCTCTTCTGAACCTTTACAGCAGCAACAACAAGGACTATGACTGCGGTGGCGCCTATCAAAACCAGTAGAAGTTTCTGGTTTATGAGCTCAGGAATTAGTGGAGCTGATGTCAAGCCGATTGTTGGGTCATGCTCCAGTGTGTAGTTGCCAAAGTATGGGTAGCAAATGAAAAGCCTTAGGTGACCGCCAGCAGCAATGTAGGAAGCGGTAACATTCACGTAGTCATAGGTTGTGCCGTTTGGATATAGAAGCCTGGCCCATGGAACAAACTCCAAGAAGCCCACAGGCACATCAGTCCTTCCAACTGCAAAGTGAAGCCTAATGCGTTCCCTAAACCTCTCCCTAAGTTGCAGAGTAGCCTGTACAGGCTTTTCATCCTGGCTCGTCTCATTTTTATCCACCGTGTAGTATTCCCCGTTTATTGTTGCCTCTCGCATTCGAGACTTGCTTTCAACTCTGAGACGTGCCTCAGCCTCAACGCGGTTCTGTGCCTCGTATTGAACCTCCTCCTCCGCACATGGCAAATCGCTTAGCGTTATAGAAGCCATGTTAATCCATAGAGCCAATCCTGTTTGGCTTTCTGGAATTTCTTTGTCAATACCGTATTCTTTCAGGAACTTGTTGATTTTGTCTATGTTCCACTCCCAATGTTTCACAACAAAGTCGAATTTCAACTGCCCAGCAGCAACAGTATAGCTATAGTTTGAATATTTTGGGTCAGGGTCTGGGGTTTCCGTAACAGTCTTGTTGTAAAATCTGCATCTTATCTCAATGTTGTTCTCTGCAAACTCCAATCCTCGATGACCATAAACTTTGGTTAGCGTGAAGTTGAAGGACCAATAGTCTTTGCCCTCAACAAACACCGGTCCGCTCAACGTCCAGTTGCAAGCACTGAAAGGCAAATAAGCCCTATGCAAGCCCATTAAAAGCCCAAGAAATCTTGACACTGCCATATCATACCTCCAACGGTATCCGTAATAGTATCTCTGACGTAATCTCGGCTCGATGTAGTTGTTCCATAATATCTCATTTATAGTGGTGTTATCTGCGTGGAACCTGTGCCTATAATAAGGCTTGTCAAGCATTAGATACTCGATGACGCCTTGAAACTTCACCACATATATATTGCTGCTATCATTGGTATACCACCACAAGAACATGGGCTTCGTGCCCTTAGCTGGAAAGATCAGCGTTACTAGAGAACTGTTGAACCTATACCACGTATTATTCCAGTTGTACGGCGGCTCCAAACGCAAGCTTTGAATATTCTCCACAGAGTCGTCCGCGCTTACCCTTGGGCTTAAAACAGCAAACGCTGGTACAGCCAGTAGGAAAGCCAAACCCAAAGCTAATATCGTTTTTTTCACGTTTTTCATGCCTTTTCACCGAAAAAGACTATGCAAAACGGCTTATTAAGAAAACCGCTTCCAAAAAACCCGAACTCCGCCTATCAAGAGTTCTAGAATTATAGAACTTTTACGTGAAGCGTCCGAGTATGAAGAGGGCGGCTATGTTTAGGTATATGGCTGTTAGGCTTATGATAATGCCTTTGTCAAGCCTTAAGCCCTTTCCATGGCAGACCGCCGCAGAAACAAGTAATAGACTCCAAATCTGCAGAATTATCAATATAGCTTGCCTTATCATTTCAATTTCCGTATAGTATAGGTTGAATCCGCTTAGGATTTCTGGAACAGCCATGTATATGTATGGGAAAACTGCCAGGGGGAGAGCTGCCAGCCCAATACATGTGAAGAGTTGTAATTCGTTTCCCGCGCGTTTGAAAAGTGAGAGGGCTAAAGCTTCTGTGAATAGGAATAGCCCTATCCAGTTGAATATGAATAGCGCAGTGGTGCTTGTTGAACTGCGGGTGGAGTATTCAAAATAGAAGAATAGGGCTGGTTCAAGTCTTGCGGCGGCTGCTCCATAAGCTCCTAAAAAGAGGATTGCTAAAGATAAGGGCATAAGCCTTAAAGGCTTTATTGTTTGGGCGAAGAGAGGCGAAAGAAAAAGCCATTTGGCTGCACGGCTGCTTAGGGTTTCGCTTATTCCGAGGTTTGCCGGTATGCTTCCCTCCTTTAGGACTTTGTAGAGCATTTGTCCCTTCGAGTTCAACCTATACTTGCGTTGCTTGTCTTGTTCGAGAAAGTCTGAAAGCATGTCAAGATGGTAATAGACGGTGCCGACGCCTAAGCCTAAGGCTTCGCGTAGTTCCTTAAACCCCACTTTCTCTTGAGTGCCCAAAATCTCAATTATTTTTCGCCTCGCTGGGTCTTTTAAGAGCGCGTAGTAACGCGATAGGTCTTCCATGATTTATCCTCGGAATCAGAAACGTTGTACGAGCGGTATTTATGTCTTCTTAACTTTTGATATGTCTCCGCCGTCAGCGTTTAAGCTATAGTTTTCTCCGATATATTTTCGATCGGGAATACATGCTTTATTTTGAAAAGGGGCTAAGAAGTGTACGGGAAAGGAGAGGGCCGGCGATTCTAATGCAAGGAAAACTATGCGGAAACAATGTGCTGTGTAAAAGGGTACGTTACCCATCTGTCTCCATAATTGTTCCAGTCTACAACAAAGAGAGAAAAGTCTCAGAACTTATAGAGAGCCTTTTAAAAAGTGCGGCGCAGTACCCGAACTTTTGTGAAATCTTGGTTGTTGATGATGGAAGCAGCGACTACACATACGAAATTGCATGGGCAACAATCCAAAAATGTCGGAGAAAATGGCCTAACATTAAAGGCAGAGTCATCAAAAACAGTGCTTCCGTAGGAAAGGGTGAAGTTTTTAGAATGGGGGTTGATAGGGCTTTTGGAGAACTAATAATCGCGATTAACGGAGAAGTTTTGTTGAAGCCGAACGCCCTTAAAGAAATTGTGAAAGGGTACTATGTTGGCGACTATGAGCGGGAAACGGGAAAACCCGTTAGAGTTTTTCAGAATCCATGGCTCTCATAAGTAGCCGCGCTTTAAGATTTTTAAGCCAGAAGTAGACGACGCCGACGGCCAGAGTTGCAACGCCCAAAATCCATGCTTGGGGCAAAGTAAAAAGCGTGAAGATTAAAAGGGTTATGCACGAGATTGCCCCTAGAAATGGCGCTGTTTTTGGGTACATTCTATTGTGCGCCTTTAGCCTTAATGCTGAAACGTTAGCCAACGTATAATAGAAGAGCAGTGCGAAATTGCTTATAGCTACAACTCGCGCTATGTCCACGAAGAGAACAAGCAGTGTCATGGCGGCGCCCGCAATCCATATGGAGAGATATGGCGTGTTATATTTTGGATGGAGACTACTTAGGGTTTTGGGTAAATCTTTTCTCCTTGCCATGGCGAATGCCATGCGGGAAACCCCCAAAATGGCTGTTAGCAAAACACTTGCTGTTGCAATTAAGCCGCCAGCTGAAACCATGTAGACTGCAACAGCGTTTCCAGTAACGCCTATAGCCTCTGCAAGCGGCGAGTTTGAGCCAGCAAGCTTTGAAGCACCTACAAGTCCAACAGCCACAAAACCAACTAGGATGTAAATCACTGTTGATATAGCCAAGGAAAGCATGATAGCTCTAGGCACGTTTCTTCTAGCATCTTTAACCTCCTCTGCCACTACGGCGACTCTTGCAAATCCGCCATAAGCAAAGAAAATGTAAAATGCGCCGGACAAAACTCCCATTTGAAAGGGGTTAAAAGGTGCAAGGTTCGAAGGATTCATGTAAAGGAATCCATAAACCACGAAGAATCCTAAAATGGAGAGTTTAGCCGCCACAAGCACATTGTTTAGGAGGGCTGATTGGCGCATCCCCAAAAAGTTGAGCACCGTGAAAAGGAAGCAGAAAACAGCCGCCACAACGTTTGGCGGTAATGTCGGGAAAAGAGTGCATAAATAGCTTGCAAAGCCTAAGGAGACGGCTGCGCCGGCAAAAGTGTTAGATATAACCCACATCCAACCAGTTAGGAATCCTGCAAGAGGCGAAATTAGTTGGTAAGAATACTCGTAAATGCTTCCCTCTATAGGCTTCCAAGCTGTCAACTCAGCAAAACTCATAGCTGTAAGCATAGATATGGCTGCAGCCAAAAGCATGGAAACAATTAAGGCTGGACCTGCAAGGGCAGCCGCTATACCAGTAACAACATATATGCCGGCTCCCACTATGGCGCCTATGCTTATGGCTGTAGCATCAAACAATCCTAGGGTTGGCTTAAGTTCTCCACGTTGAGAGCTGTTTCCAGTCAAGATTTTTCACCTGCCAAGCTTCTAGGTGAAGGTTTTTAAACGGTTTTCTTTGTCTTCCCAGAACTCCCTTGTCTTCAAGTATTGGATTTTCGCCTTTAAAAGGTCCATGTAGAACTCCCCTTCGCTGGGGTGCATTTTACAGAGAATTCTGAAGGCTGTTTCTGGCCCTACACCTTTAACTTTTAGGGCTATTATCGCCTTCTTTCCATAGCTTAGAATCAGGTCGGCTGTGCGCCTTGCATGGGCTATCTTCTTAAGCTCTTCCTCTGTTAGGCTTTTGCCCATGCGCCTTTTACCTAGTATCTCTTGGAGACGTTTCGCCTCTTGACCTGGATGCAGCAATGCCAAAAGCCTTGAACCGCATTTTCCACATGTGGGGTGGTCTGGCCATTCTTTAACCTTCTTTTCAGATAATTCTCCGCATTCGATACACATTAGCGCCGCCATCTTCGCATCTATTGCCCTTTTCATCTTTTCGATGTTGCTTAGTAGGATGCGCTCCGGAGCCATAAGCTCTGAAACGTCGCCATACTTAGCCAAAATATGGTAGGCTAGTGGTGTTGGATTTTCCGCCCTATACAGTGTACTAACCTTAATTTTTCCACGTTTAATATTTCGCATAATTTCCTTAACTTTTTCTAGGTCGGCTTTCTCGAGCATAGCTTCCCTTAAAGTCTCATCATAAATTGGTGTTCCCTTGAAAATGGCTGGCAGTTGGTTCTGCCTCTTTGGACCCATAGTTTTTCCCCTTGGGAGGGCGCCGAACCTTTCAGCCACGAACTTCATTTTGTAAGCGTATGGGAACTTTGCCTCCAAATAATCCTTGAAGGCTTCTTCAACTTGCTCATCATTTAAGCTGAAAAGCGTTTCTGGCATCTTCTCAACTTCTATTGGCGAGATTTTTCGCGGGGCCTCAATTAGTATGCGGTAGCCGTCGTTCCACCAGCCAACAATAAGCTCTTTGTCTGAAAGTATCGCGTCGAAAATGCCTCCAAGGGTGCTGTTTACAATCTCGCCGAAACAAGCGTGCACCACCAAATACTTGTCAAACGCCTCGATGAGAATGTGGTTATGTGTTGGCAAGGGTGCTCCTTGCCTTATATGCTCCTCGATCTCCCTAACAACCTCGTTTAGCATCTCCCTGTTTATGTTGAACTTCTCAGCAACCTTTTCCGCCACTACGTCGGCGTTTTCAAAAGTTTTCAGCAGTTCGCCAATTTCTTGGCGTAGTCTTCCAGTTTCTTGGGCTAGATCGAAGGGAACCGGCAGCATTTCACCATCCCATCCTGGGATGGCGGCAAACGGCTCTTCAGATGGAACTACATAAACTGTGCCAGTTTCATCCTCAATCTGAACTATGCGCCAAACTTTTCCGCGGACGATGATATTTAAGCCTACTCGGGCTTTTAAAGCCATAAATTCGTCGCCAAGTGTGCCGATTCGTCTATCTGTTAGAATGTTTATTATTGGGTAGCGTCTCTCATCCGGAATCATTGAGAGGTTCTCGTAGTAGTAGTCCCTTATCTTCCGCGTTTTCCTCAAAACCTTTTCCTCGTCAAATTTTAATTGGTTGAGGCTGGCTAAAAAGTGTACTACCCTCAAAAGTTTTTGTTTAGTAAGACGCCTATATGGGTAGGCCCTTCGGAGCAAAGCCAAAAGTTCGTCTATGGTTATGCTCTCCTTGTCCATAAGTATGCCAGCAACTTGATGAGCTAAAACGTCCAAGGCATTTTCATGAATTAAAACCGGCTCAATTCTGCCATGGCAGGCGCTTTTAACAGCAGCCAAAGACTCCAGCAAGTCGTCTGGAAAAGCTGTAACTATCACGCCTTCGGAGAGCATATCCAAGCGGTGTCCGCTTCTTCCAACCCTTTGGATTAGGCTGGAAACTTGCCTCGGCGAAAGGTATTGGATGACTAGGTCTACGCTTCCTATGTCTATGCCAAGCTCCAATGTGCTCGTGCAAATTATAGCCTTCAAAACTCCAGCCTTAAAGTCGTCCTCAATTTGGATGCGTTCCTCCTTCGACAAGGAGCCATGATGAACGGCTATGTCGCCTCTTCCAAGCTGGGTGAAGCGATGCCCAAGCATTTCTGCCACTGTTCTGCTGTTCACAAATATGAGCGTGGACTTGTGGCTGTCAATAAGCTCGGCTATGCGCCTTATTCTGGCGGCGCCTTCTGGCGAAATGCCAATCTTCCCAGCTAACTCGTAATCGGCTTCTGTTGGCGCTGGATACTCAACAGTGTACCTATAGCCTTTAGAAAGTGAAGCTTGAACAACTCTTATGTTTCTGTTTGTTCCAGCTATGAATTGGGCAACCCTCCCCGGATTTCCAACAGTGGCTGATAAGCCTATCCTCTGAAACTCTTTACCAGCAATATCGCATAGGCGTTCAAGAGCCACCGTCAATTGGGTTCCACGCTTGCTGGAGGCAAGTTCATGCACCTCGTCTATAACCACCCACCTAACATGTCTCAAGTGTTCCTTCATGCGGGCGCCTGAAAGAACCGCCTGAAGAGTTTCCGGCGTTGTTACAAGCATGTTGGGCGGCGAAATGGCTTGCTTTCTCCGTAGCCTCAGCTCCGTGTCGCCATGCCTAACCTCGACGGTTATGTCGAGTCTTGAAGCCCAAAAAGATAGGCGCTTTAAAAGGTCACGGTTTAAAGCCCTTAAAGGCGTGACATAAACAATCCCTATGCCCTTCTTTTCCTTATGCTGAATAAAGTTTGAGAAAACTGGCAGAAGGACAGCTTCTGTTTTGCCGCTTCCAGTTGGCGCAATCAAAAGAACATTTTCTCCGGCTAGAATATGGGGGACAGCCAAAACTTGTGGTAAAGTAGGCTTTGAAAAACCAAGCTCAGCCAGCCCCTCTTGAATTGGCTTGGCGAGAAGTTTGAAAACATCTTGGTCGACGGTTTCCTTCATTATCTTGTTTCGCCAATACTTTTTGACCGTCTCATTCACTTATCCTTTGCTGGGCTTTTAGGGGCTGCTCCTTCCCCTTATGGCTTCTTGGAGAAGCCTCTGAACCTCGTATGGGTTTTTTATAGCCCTAAACGCTGGACGCACTAATACTCCATGAGGGCTTGGGGTTCCAACTGGAACATAGCCAGCAGTAACTGCAATGATTGACCCAGTTCCATAAATTTTATCCAGCAAACCGACAGTCACGTAAACTTCTTGGATTTTGTCTAGTTCAACGAATCTTGTGTCTAGTCCTATGACCCCTGTTTGTGCTATGAGCCGTTGATTTGTGATCGCGTATTCAGTGTTTCTGTACCTCAAAAGCTCAGCTGTTAGTGGACCTATAATTATGCATAATCCGGATAGGATAAAGAACGCTGCAAAAAACATGAATGGAGATGGCGCGCCAGTTACGGGCACCGACATAATCATGATGAGTACAAAAATAAGCCAGACAAACCCGAAGAGGGAAAAACCCGCATACCCCGAAAATATGAAGGGTACGATTTCTGGCTTGCCGCTCCATAAAATCTTCTCGTCTTGACGTAAATATTTGTTCAACTGTGACATTTCTCTGAACATTTTTGGCTCCGTCCTAATAGCTTTTCCCTTAGACTAAAAGTGAAGGTTACTTTAAAGTTTCCCTCTTTGTCATGCGGGATGGACAAATGCTCCACAAAATTGCCTTTATCAAGGAAAAAGCCCAGCGTTTCCATCAACGGTTCTTTTCTCGAACAGAAAATAACTTCGCCTCTCCTATTTTTCCATATAGTTAAGCCTCTCGTCTTCCCCTTATGAAGGAAATGTAGAAGCGTTCGCCCTTTCTCGATTTGAAGGAGGCTTATGGTGTTTGGTCCATCTACGGCTAAGTAAAGCGTGTTTAGGGCTTCTTCTGGGCAGCCTTTCTCGAGTAGAAGCTCTTCAAACAAGTGTGGTATAACTTCGGAGTCTATAAGCTCAGCTCTCTCGGACTCGAAAAGGTGTTTTCCGCTAAGCCTTTCTCGAATAGCCTTATAGTTTGTCACGTTTCCGTTGTGGGCTGAAATCACCGTTAAGCCAGAAAAACACTGCACAACATATGGTTGGGCTGTCTCCCTAAAATGGGCTGTTTCCATAAACCATGGGCTTGGCAACCGCACATGTCCAATCAAAACCGATGCTGTGTCAAACTTGCATGTTTTAGCCAAGTGTTCCGCTGGTGGACCATCAACCTTTCCAACTTTTTCAAGCAACACCATTCCAGAGCTTGTGAAGATGGCTATTCCGGCACCGTAGCCCCCAACGGGTTTTGGCTCGTTTGGGTATTGATGCCTCTCAAGTTTCTGAAGAACTTTTAAGGCGTATGCGACTTCTATCGGCTTTTTCAGTATGTAGCCAAATATGCCGCACATAATTTGCATTCGCCCTTCCTAAACTATGTATTTTTGGTCCGTCTTCTCAAAGTCCTTAACAATTTCCATGACTCGTCTGGCGTGAAATGCCTTGTCCAGGGGTATGCTCTTCAGCAAAGCCCACGGGCTGCTTTTGGCTATGGCTGTGGCTATGTGTTCCTCGCCAAAGCACTCTCTTGCAATATAATATACCAGCTGCCTAACCTTCAATTCCGAGACATGCCCTAAGGCATGGAGATATTCGTGGAGAAGCAGATTATAGATTAAGGCGTTTACAACACGCTTCGAATTTGTAGAGGCTTCAACAGCCCTAACAAGGATGCTGTTCAAAACAATGTTGTTTGTTCCAATGGGGTGGTAAGCTCCCAACTGTATGGGCAAGTCGTCAAGGAAAAGCATTATTCCAGCCCTCCGCTGGTTTAAGGAAAAGGCAACAGTGTCCTTAACAACCTCCCATATGTCACTATAACTCGAGGCGTTCTCAAGCCTTAAACGATAATTTTTAATATGGCTTCCTTCCAAAGATTTTCCGCACCTTCCACACATAAAACGTTTTGAAAAACATAAATAATTTCGTTAACACTTTGTTATTTTGGACGATGAAGAGATCGAGGAATTTTCACAATATAGTGAAGATTTATATAGGGGGAGCCTTCTTAAGCTATTTTCGGAGGGGTTAAGCCTTATGCGGGACGTTTATGAGGTTTGGCTTAGCCAAGTTACGGAGAGCGAGAACACTAAGAGGCGTTATCGTCAAGACATTTTGGAGTTTGAGAGGTGGGTTTTTGAGAATTATGGTTTAGATGTTAAGGTTTTGCCTCAGAAATGGAGGGAAGCCAAATATAATGGTGAAGCCTCTAGGGAGAGGTTTTTGGATGAGCTTAACGATGTTCTTAGGGATTATTTTGCCTTGTTGAAGGGTAGGCTTACACCTTTAAGTGTTAAGCGGAGAATGAGCACCATAATGAGTTTTCTCCATGCCTTTGACATTCCAGCTAAGCCTTTAAGGATTAGGTATCCGTATATTGTTTATCATAACAGGGACATAACTAAGGATGAGCTTAGGCTTATTCTGGATAACTCAGATGTTAGGGATAGGGCGATTTGGCTTATCCTTTATGAAAGTGGAATGAGACCTGAAACCTTGGCTAATTTGAAGTGGAAGCATATCAAAAACGATTTTGGCAACGTTCCCATGCGTATAGACTTGACTCCAGACATTTTGAAGTGTAGGGTTAGCCAAAGGTGGACTTTTATAGGCGAGGATGGAGTTAAGGCTTTAAAGACCTATCTGGCTCATAGGTTGCCTTTAAAGGATGATGATTATGTTTTTGTAACTGAGAAGCCTGCAAACCAGAAGCTCACGGCTCAAGCCATGAGCCAAAGGTTCAACGTTTACGTCAAGAAGCTCAAGCTTGTCGAGGCTCAAGGCAAAAAGCCTAAACCTTTAAGGCTCTACTGCCTAAGAAAGGCTTTCCGCAAGTTTATGGCTTCAGCAATAGACTCAGCCTACGTTGAGTTTTGGATGGGACACACAAGCACAGCAACCCACTACCTAAGCACAGACCCAGAATATCATAGGCAACTATACAAGAAAGGATATGAAAGCCTAAGGCTATACCAACCCACACACGTTGAAAGGCTAATAGAAGAACAGAGAGCCGAAATCGAGAAACTAAGAAACCAACTCAACCAAATGCAGAAAAGATATGAAGAAGCCCTAACAATAATCGAGACCTTAAAGAAAACAGACATGATGCAATTCCTAATAGAGTTCTATAAGAAGCATCCAGAACTACTGAAAGGCACAGCCTAAAACTTACACATGTAATAAGCCAGAAAAGCGGTTATTTTCAAAAAACTACCATATTACTATCCTATTATGCAACTATAAACCCATTAAAAACCCAAAACCACAAAAGAAACCCAAAAAACCCAAAAACTTTAAAAATTCAAATACATAATAAAAACTCTGAAAAAAGGGGTGGCGTCCCCACATGTACAAGAACCTATTAAACCCTTATAAATCTTTTTGTAACAATCGAGCTAAATACATTATCGCAATACATGAGACGATAAGAGTAATCAATCACGCCAAAGCCAAAACCAGAAAACGTAACAAACAAACGGATCAAAGTAGTGCTTTTAGCATGCTTTTTGATGGACTTTTCGAGGAGCATTTTAAAGACTTGTTTGGCGGAAAAATCGTTCATGTAAGCTTTGATTGTCCAGAAAACCTTAGAAAAGCCTTCAATTTGGTTGTTAAGGAAAAAAAAGAGTCTGCTTGCAAAATCCTCCAAAAATACATGGCATTACACGTGCTAAAAACAACATTAGAAAAGCATGCTTACGGCAATACTTTGAGGCGGTTAATTGAGTCGCCTATTAAGGTTGATGAAGTGAGATTTGAGCAATACGTTCAGAGTCGGCCTAGGCGTTATAGTAAGAATGTTGTTGTATTGGGTGGGGGGAGCTGGTATTGTGGTCTGAGAAATGAGCATGTCGCTTTGGAGAGGTTACCCCTGAACGATTGTTTTGGGTGCCCGAATTTGAAATGCCGTGAGTTTACTTTGAAGTTGTCTGAGGAGGGTGACCGTTAAAAAATAACTTTTGGGGGTTGTTGGTTTGCCTGAGGTTAGGGTTTTGGAGGAGCTTGTGGGTGATGTTTATCGAGCTTCTAGGAGGGTGTTTAGGGGTGGTGGTGGAAGACGTCGAGGCTACACTTTAGTTGTTATGGTTGAGAGGGGTAGGTCGATGCCATATTGCACTTTGAAAAGACGCTATATCAATCTTCCAATGGTTCGTGAGGTTAATCCTTCATGCATGTTTAAGGTTAAATGCATTAACTGTCCAAATTTTATTTGGGAGAAGAGGCTCACCGTTTTTGTTTAGACCTTAAATGGTAAGTTTGGTAAATCAGTTTTCTAACTTCTCTGAAGCCCTTTTTAACCTCGCATTTTCTACATGCAAGCCTTCTGGTTATTGGGCTTCTGGCGTTTTGAAAACTACACATGAAGCAAACCCTCTTTTCTAGGCTTTTAAGCTTGTCGAGGAGCAACCTTTTCAACATATGTTTTGGAATTGTCGAGCTTACAGCCATCCCCTGAGACGTTCCCCCATGCTTAAACCTATATTCTCTTTAGTAATGTTTAAAGATATATAGGCAAATATAAACTTTAAATATCAGAGTTTAAACTTTTTCGCATATGTATAGAGAGATTAAACCTGAAGACCTGCATAGGCTAAACGAGCTCACAGCCCAAAAACTGAAAGAATACTATGTTCAATACAGCCTTCTAAGAAGACAAGAAGCCATCCAAAAAGCAAGAAGTTTTCGAGAATATGTTAAACATTACCTACATTATTCCACTTTAGACCTCTTAGGAAGCCTCGAAGGCAGAAGCTACCTAATAACCACATACGTAGGCTTCGTCTTCAAAACCATGCATGACATATTCGAATACTGTGTCAACCGCCTAAAATGGGACAAACCAGAACAAATCCAACAACGCATAGACCTCATCCTCGACTACTACGAAAAGGTTTACGCAGAACCCCGCAAACTAGACCCAAACATCATAAGCAAACTCGAACTACTCATCCTCAACACCTTCCAAAACCTAGACACACTAAGAAGCGAATACCAAACCCTAAAACAACCCAAACCCCCAACTTGAACATTTCAAGCTCCAGCTACTTGAACAAATCAAGCAACCCAACCCACACAAAACAGCCCCACCCAACCAACCTTCACCAAAGTTAATGAAAGCGTAATATCCAATACAGAAACAATCAGCCTACATAACCCCCCACCAAACCAACAAAAAACCACAAAACCACAACCAAAACCCAAACCACAACAACATGAACCAAAACTACATCGAAATAGAGTATCTCTACACATATATACTTAAATTTAAGTATATATGTGTAGAGATAGTACACTGGGTTGTGGTGTGGTTTCTTTTTGTTTGGTTTGTGGTTGTTTTTGGTTTTTGGGTGTGTGGTTTGGTGGTGTTTTTGTTTCCTTGTTTAATGTGGGAAAAGGTTGTGGGTTTTTGTTGTGGTTTGGTCTAGGTTGGGTTTGTTAGGTTATCCAATAGGCGGGTTGGTTTTTGTCTTCATTTGGATGGTGGCATTTTGGACATTTGTCAAGCTTTGCATAGTAGATGTGTCCGCAGTTGTGGCAGATGACTTTGGGTTTACGTTTTAGGTGTTGGGTTGCTTCCTTGTAGCCTATTCCCCATAGTATGCCTTCAGGGAAGCTCATGGTTTCATTTTTCCTCTTTTTGGTGTTTTTTGTAGTGTTCGATAAGTTCTTTTATGGCTTGTGTGAAGGTTCTTGTTTTGCCGTCTTTGGCTGTTAGGGATGCTTTTAGTTTTAGAAGTTCTACGTAAATATCATCTTCAACTTTTATGCTTTTCATGGTTTTCTCCTATTTTGAAGTAGATGGATTGGAATATTTATATTTTTCTACTAGGTAGAAAAGTTTATATACTACTGTGGAGAATATTCTACTTGGTGGAAAAAGATGGTTAAAGAGGTTGTTCGTATTGGAAGGCTTTACATTGAGAGCGTCGGCTTAGACCTTCAGCTTTTAGCCGTTGAGTACAGCGATAAGGAGAATGTTTGGCATGGCGTTGATGTATCTTTGAAGCCTCAGCAGGTGTTTGAGCTTTTGGAAGCCTTAAAGAGGCATGTTTCTAGGCTTGTCAGGGAGAAGGCTTGTGTTACATGTGTAAACTTTGACGGTGTTAGGCTTGAGGGTTGCGTTTTGCCAGCAGACCAGAGGGTTAAATGCGTAAACAGCAATAGGAGCCTCTATGCTCCAGCATATCCCACAGCTTAAAACCCCCATTTTTCTGGTTTGGTGAAGGTTGGTGTTGTTTTTGATGTTGTGGTTATGTTTTGTTTGGGTTTGCGATAGGTTTTTAGGTTTTGGTGGGAAATATCTTCACGGTACGATGATGACATCGAGGTACGCTGAACTGATGATTGTTTTTTCCGCTCCTGAGTCCAAAATGAAAGCCATACAATCAACTAACAATTCGTTGAAGGAAGGGTAAAAAGGTGAACGGAAGCTCGAAAGTTATGGTTCTTTTGGTCCTGTGATGTATGCCCATATGCTAACGATTATGAGTGTTAGAAAGGCGCCTGCGAGTCCCGATAGTATGTATTTTGCGCTGAAGATGGCTGGCAGTATAGCTGCAAGCGCTGGGACTACGTATTCAATTGTTAGTTCAGCTATGACTCCGGCGATGAATCCCAGTATGGCGACAAACAGGAATACCTTTAATCTTTCGCCCATCTTTTCCACCTAGCCTAGAATTGAATTATAAGCCTCTTTTTAGTCTAACTTACACTTTTTTGTCTATTTCAGAGAAAGCGGCAAGGAGTTCTTTTCACTGGAAAATTAAAGCTCAAAAAGGTTTCAGCTGGCACATATAGCTCTACATATATACATGGATAATGCGGGCATATTAAGAATGTATAAAGATTTGCCAAGCCCCTTAAGCCTCTTCTTGGAGGAATCAAGCTTGTCCGAAAAGTTTAGTAGAAGATGGGATGAGAGGCGCGACGAGCAACCACTAACAGAGCGCATCAAAGAAGCTGTCAGGCCGCCGGGTCCGTTGAAGCCGAGGCTTGACATGGCTGTCCGCCGCATAGAACTCCAAATACAGAAGTTAGACCAAGCAAGTGAGAGGTTCAGCCAGAGAGACAAGTCAATATTTGCAAGAATTGTCGATGCTTACACAAAGCATGACATGGCACGGGCAAATGTCTTTGCCAACGAGTTGGCTGAGATAAGAAAGATGGAAAAGATGATTATGCAGGCTAGGCTTGCCCTTGAACAAATAGTCTTAAGATTACGCACAGTATCAGAGCTTGGAGACGTTGTTTCAACTCTTGGACCTGCAGTAAGCGTGCTAAGAGCTGTAAAAACTGGAATGGCTAACATCTTCCCAGAAGCGGAGAGGGAGTTGGGGCAGATAGGCAACCTTTTAAGTGGAATAATAGTTGAGGCTGGACAAAGCACAGGATTATCCATAAACTTTGAAACAGCTAACGAAGACGCCCAAAAAATACTTACTGAGGCTGCAGCTGTGGCTGAACAGAAAATTAAGGAGAAGTTCCCAGAGCTTCCGGCAGGGATCCCGCAAGTGCCGCTTCCAGAAAAATCCACAACAGAAACATCTTAATAACATAATGGAGGAGTGTACATGCCACAAGATCCCAATCTTTTTTTGTCCCTCGGCAAAGTCATTAAAGACGAGTATGGACGCCCAATAGGCGAGGTGGCATCCCTAGCTGTAAAGCCTCACGGTGGAGTGGACGCCGTTTATATAAGGCACAGTGATGGGCGCTTCGTTAAGTATCCCGCTGGGACAATAAAGGTTGAAGGTTCAGAAGTAATTTTCCTTTCAAAAGTTAAATATGATACTGCGGTTTTCTGCGACCAGATTCCGCTTATATGGCGCAAAGACCAAGCTCTAAAAGAGCTTCTTGAGAAAAAGAAGATTTCCCAAGAAGTTTATGAAGACCTACATAAGAGTTTTGAAGGCGCCCTAAACCAGCTTAAAAGCGAAGCTCAAGCCTTGCTTGAAAGGATTGATAAAGAAATTGAAAGATGCAACCAGGAGATTAGGGAGCTAAATTATGCGCTTGTTCACTTAGAAGTGGAGCACGAGATAGGCGAGGTTGACGACCAATCTTATCAAGCGGCGTTTGCAACAATTCAGGAATGCCTAAAACGGGCAAACTTAGAAAAGGCAGACCTTGAAAGCATGAAAAACAAGCTTTCAAACATTCTATTGGGAGAGGCGCCATCGAAAACTGTTACCGAAGAAGAGCATGTTGAAGCCCCAACTCCCCCGTCTCCAAGTCTCCCAGAACCCCCAGTCATAGTTTACGTGAAAGAAGCAGGCGAGTCCGGGATATAGGCTTCTGCGTAGCGGGCGGAGGGAGCAAAAATAAAAAACCCTTTCACCCAAACCCCTCCACCACTACGAGAAGTTATAATCAAGTCTGTGCATAAACTGCGAATCCAACAACATAAAGTGGTTCAAGCATCACTGAGGCTGAAGGAAAGAGACAAAAACCTATTCCAGACATGCGTAACAGCACTAAGAGCCAACAACAAGGAAAGGGCCGCAATATGTGCAAACGAGCTAGCCGAAGTTCGAAAGCTAATTAATTTTCTCCAGCAGGTGGAGCTTGCCATTGAAAGGGTTATCCTCCGCCTCGAAACGGTGAAAGAGCTAAGCGACATAGTCATAGACCTAAAACCCGCCTTGAGAACTCTCCAAAGCGTCTCAAAACAGCTCTTTGATGTTTTACCAGAGGTTTCCTCAGAGCTTAGCGAAATCAACGACGTTATAGGAGAAACAATTTATTCTACACGAATATCAGCAGATGAGGTAATAATCCCAGTTGACAGAGTTACACCAGCCGGAGAACAAATTCTGAAAGAAGTTTCAAGTTTCTTGGAGAGGAGGTTGGCTGAGAAGCTTCCTGAACCGCCCGCTATGCAGGAGGAAGCACCAGCGCCAAAGCTGGAGGCAAAACTTGAGCCTGCCCAAGCCCAGATTAAGCAGATGGTTGCCCTAGCTGCATCATGCTCCCAGTCTGTTGGCGGCGAAACAGTTGAAGCCGAAGGGAGCAGCTCCCAAAACCTCATCTCCTTCAGAAAGGCTGAAATCCAAGAGATTTCGCTCCGAGTTGGAAAGCCGACGCTTGAAGACGCCCTCCTAGAATATGTTCGGAAAAGTGGAGGCGAAATAGACTTGACCCGCTGCTCTCGGGAGTTGGGCGCCTCATACGAAGATATTGAAAAAGCCCTCCAAAGTCTTGGGGCTAAAGGTAAGATAAAGATCGAAGCTAGAAGGTGAACTCCTTATGGAAGCTTCGCAGGAACTGGAAAAGGCTGCAACAAACTATGCATTAGAGGCTGTCCGCCTAGACAAGCAGGGAGCCAGAGGCATGGCCATAACCATGTATCAGAAGGCTATAGAAACCCTTCTGAAGCTTGTTCAGCTTTATCCGGATTACAGCTTAAACAAGGTTTACATTCAAAGGGCCATAGCCTATCAAGAGAGAATTAAAGTGCTGCAGGGCGCTGTTGGTCCAGCAGAGCCAAGGGCGGAAGAAGCTAAAGGTGTTGAAGGAGGAAAGGTGGGCGAGGAGAGGAAGGCTAGTTATGAAGACCTAATTGTTAAGGAAAAGCCAAATGTGAAATGGGACGAGGTTATTGGACTTGACACTGCAAAGAAAGCCATAAAGGAAGCCATAATCTACCCGGTTCAGAGACCAGACCTTTTCCCACTTGGGTGGCCTAGGGGCATACTTCTATTTGGGCCACCCGGGTGTGGCAAAACTTTGTTGGCTGCCGCCGCTGCAACAGAGATTGACGCCGTCTTTATTTCTGTGGATGCCGCCTCAATAATGTCTAAGTGGCTGGGTGAGGCTGAGCAGAATGTTGCCCGCTTATTTGAGTCTGCTAGGAAGTCTGCTTTGGAGGATAAGAAGCCAGCTATAATCTTCATTGATGAGTTAGACTCTCTGATGGGTAAGCATTCCAACGAGGTTGGCGGCGAAGTTCGAGTGCGAAATCAATTCTTGAAGGAGATGGACGGCATAATAGATAAGGGAAAGAACATTCACGTTTATGTTATTGGCGCCACAAATAAGCCTTGGGATTTGGACTGGCCCTTTATTAGGCGTTTCCAAAAGCGTATCCTTGTGCCACTTCCAGACCACCACGCCCGCCTAATGATGTTTAAGCATTACACGAGCAATTTGCTCTTGGCTCCAGATGTGGATTTGCACGAGTTGGCTAGGCTTTCAGAAGGCTTTTCAGGAAGCGACATAAAAGACGTCTGCCAAGCAGCCCACCTAAAAGTTATAGGCGAATTCTTCGAGTCTGGTCAAGCATCAAACAAGCTTGCCAAGCCAAGGCCCCTGCGGATGAGCGATTTTAGACAGATTCTTGAAGAGAGAAAGCCAAGCGTCTCCCTTGACATGCTAGCCCTATACAACAGATGGTTTGAAGCCTTTAAAGCCCTATAGGAACGCCCAAAAGTGGAAAGGTTTGGAGAAACCACTTCTATTTTTGAAAATCTCTCCTTTCTCCCCCTTCTCCCCTCGGAATCTCCAAACCCCACAAATAAACATGGGCGCTCCGTAAAGGGGCTACTTCAAAAACCTCTTTTTTCCCTTATAATTTTTTCCACAAGCTCCGCAAGTTCGGCTTGCTCCCTAAAAACATCAAAGTATGGAGCCGGCAAGTCTTTTATCATCGGCGAGTAGGGTCCTGTAAAGGCTATTATGGGCTTATAGGCTTTTAGGGCTTCAGCAGCCTCCTCTTCAGATTTTACCGCCACTATTTTTGGTATATTGGAGTTTTTGCCCAAAATTTTTCTGAAACCTTCAATTAGGATTATGTCATTGTCTTGGCATTTTTCTATTATGGCTTCTAGGGAAAAATTGTTCGCGCTGCCCTTTTCTATAGTGGCCACTTCTTTTGGCGAGATGCCGACCACTGTTTTTGCTCCGGCTTCGGCGAATCTCCAAGTGTCCTTGCCCCTTGTGTCGATTGTAAAGTCTTTCTCTGGAATGTGTTTTATGGCTGCAACTTTGTAGCCTCGGCGGGTTAGCTCCCTTGTTAAGGCTTCTATTGTCGTTGTTTTGCCTGACTCTTTGCCTCCCAATACGGCTATGACTGCGACCTTGGTTTTCAATTTTGCACCTTCTAGCCTTCCATCTCTTCGCTAAAGATTCTTTTAAATGTGGCCTTTTCCACGTGGAGTTTTTCCGATAGGTTTTTTACCCATTTTATGTAGCTTCTGAAAATGTTCTGTAATATTTCTGCCTTTTCCTTGTCTGAAAGTTCCTTTTCCTCAGCCAAAAGAAGGGCGAACCATTTTCCGGCATCTGAAAGCTTGTAGGATTTAACCCACACTATTCGTCCTTCATGCTGTTTCTTTTCCATGTCCTCTGTTAAGATTCCAAGCTTAGTCAAAACCTTCAAGTTCCCAATTATAGTCTTGTTTGAGTAGGAAAGCCCCTTAACAAGGTCTTTCTGGTAAACTTTGTTCGAAATTCCGGTTTTAAGGAAGAATCTTAAAATGTCAAGGGAAGCCTTGGAGCCGAAAATTGCGCTTAGTATGCGGTCTTTTTCTTCTGCTGGAAGGAAAACTACATAGGGATGTAGAGAACTCACCAGCATACCCGTCAAAAGTCTTCACCGTTAATCTTAAATCGTTTTCTCCTCAGCATCAACACTTTTAAAACAGTCAGCCAAATTCTAACAAGGTGACATTGACGACTGCGCCTAAAAACTGGCTTCCAATGGACGGAGACACATTCACAACCAGAGAAGGCTTCATACTAAACGTATTTGGGTACGAGCACCCGGAAAAGCGTGTCCTCGCCTTTCTAAAGTATATTCCATCAAAATTTAAAGAACTATTTAATATCCGCCTTTTGGGGAGAACATGGCGTTATGGACGAACCGAGCTTTTAAGGGCTGAAAAGCTTTACACAGCGAAAAACTACCAAACCTTCCTAGAAGTTTTTCGGACACATTTCCCGGACTATGTTTACCATTGCCCTTACAGAGGAAAAGATGTTATCAGCGTGCCTTTAAAGAAAATTAGGAGGATTTATGTTCCAAGGGAATGCCTCCAACGCCTCTTGAAAATGAAAAAGCTGGATAAACTGCAAAGGATGACCCTTGATTTTGTGAATTTGGTTTCCAGCGCTTCAGAGGTCGCCCTCGACGATTTTGGCGTTCACGGCTCCGTAGCACTAAACATGCATTCTCAAAAGTCTGACATAGACATTGTTGTTTATGGAAGCCAGAACTTCCGCAAGGTGGAGGAAGCAATTAACAAGCTTGTTGAGGAGGGAACCCTAAGCTACGTTTTTAACAACCGTCTGGACGCGGCGAGACGGTTTAAGGGGCGTTACCGCGAGAAAATCTTCATGTACAATGCTATCCGTAAACCAGAAGAAGTTACAACCAAGTATGGCGAGTACTTTTACACGCCAATCGCGCCAGTCAAATTCCAATGCAAGGTTAAAGATGACAGCGAAGCCATGTTCCGCCCAGCCATATACAAGATTGAAGACTACACACCATTAAACAAAAAATCAAAGCTTCCAAGAGAAATGGTTCCATGGGCCGTTGTCTCCATGATTGGATGCTACAGAAACATAGCCAGAAGCAACCAGAAAATAGAGGTTTCCGGGGTGCTGGAACGGGTGGAGAGGGTTGGCGGCGGTGAAGCCTTTTATCAAGTTGTTGTCGGAACTGCTGAGAGCGAGGAAGAGTACATTTGGCCGGTTTAAGGCTTAGGGACCGCGACGCAATAATAACACGTGAAGGCTTAATCTTCCGCGTTTTTGGCTATACTCATCCGTCAGATGGTTTCGTATGCGATGCTGAGTATGCGCCTTCTAATCTTTTTAAGTCTGCCAACCCTAAAGCCTACAGAACCGATGGCGCAAATGTCTTTTACAAGTTTTATGAGGATGAAGGCTGGCGCTTTATAGAGGCAAACTATCCACAATACATGATTCTGTATGAGCCAATTGGCAGAAAGGTTGTCGGCGTGAAAAACTCTAATGTGGCGGGCATAAAAAAGCCGGAGGAAGTCCTAAAAAGGCTTATTGAAAAAGAACCGAAGGACGAGCTTCTAAAGGCTCTTCAAAAAGTCTTAGAAGCAACAGTGGTTAGTTCCGGCTTGTCTATTATGGATTTTGGTGTTTTCGGCTCGCTTCTCCAAGGCTTCTACCATCCAAAATTCTCTGACATAGACGTGGTTGTTTATGGGAGGAAAAATCTTGAGCGCATACGTGAGGTTCTACAAGAACTTTACATGGATGAGAATTCGGGTTTTTCTAACGAGTTCGAAGATGACTCATCCATTAAGGGGAAGGCTTGGCGCTTTAAGAACATACGCTCAGAAGAGTTTATTTGGCATCAACGGCGCAAGCTCATCTATGGAGTTTTCCACGACGAAACCTCCGGAAGGGCCATCAAGGTTGAGTTTGAACCAGTGAAAGACTGGAGTGAAATAAAAAACGAATACAGTCAAGTTAGGAGAATTACCCGTGAAGGCTGGGTTAAGGCGCTTCTACGCATAAAAGATGATTCAGAAGCCCCTTTTATGCCATCAATCTACCATGTTGAAACTGTTAAAATTATTGAAGGCCCAAAGGTGAGAGACTTAAAAAGGGTTGTCTCCTATCTTGAAGAGTTTAGGATGCAGGCGTGGAAAGGTGAAATGGTTTATGCTGAAGGAAACCTTGAAAAAGTTGAGTTACAAGATGGCGAGTGCTTCCACCAAATGACATTGACTTATGGACCGCGCTATTACGAGCAAGTTTTGAAGGTTGCGGAGTCAGCAGCTAAAACCTAACTTTTTAAAATCATGTAGTCTGTTGGCTTGTTTCCAAGAAGTAGCCTAAAGTATTCCTCGCCACTTCTGCGGTCCGTCACATGTTCAAGTTTTCCCTGCGCCATGACACTCTCACCTTCACTTGCTTGTTGGCAGAACCTTCCACGAAAAGATGCAATTTCCCTTATTGGTTCGATTTTTGGTCCCTCAACAACTTTTACGTCTTTAACTTTGTATGTGCATGGTGTGAATATGGCTTCAGCATCATCAACAACCACGGCCTCAACCTTCGCATAGCCACAATTCTTATAGCGGATATCACCATACTTTTCGCCTATTTCATTCCAGTCCTTCACGAAACGGATGAAATAGTCTCTATTCATGAACTTGCCCTGGAAAACCTTTCTGGATTCGACCTTTACGAAGTCCTCGAAGCTCATAATGGTGTCTTTCGAACGGAAAGCGAAAAGCCTCCGCAAATCCTCCAAACTGTAAGGCTTGAAAGGCGTGTCACCTTCCTCAAGCAACCTCTTTAAGGCACTGTGCACTTTCCGGCAGTTTTCAGCGCCATAAACAACTGGGTCTATGTCAGAGGCATCAGTATGCAAGCCAACCAAAACCGAACCAGAAATCCCAAGCTTGCTCCACGGCACTCCTGCCTCTTTTTTCAAAATTTCTAGACATTGCAAAGCAGCCTTTTCCAAACCATCGAGGCTTTCGCTTTCCCTAAGCCTCTTCAAGCCCTCAATTGGACTGTAAACCTTTTTTACATTTTCCAGCGGAACTTCACATAGCTTATCGTCAAAAATCGGGTCGTGAACAACATAATTTGGAATAGTCCTTCCGAGAAAAGCGAACCTTTCAGAAATTCCATAAACTTTGCTGTACATAACGCCGTTGCGGATGCGAGAACCTTTTTTATCTGGAACAAAGCGGGGAAAAGCTATTATCTTGCTTGGCGGGTGAACTAGTCCCTTCACGTCAAAGATTATGCCCTCAACAGACTCTATTAAAAAGCCTTCTGCTGGCTGCATTTTCGACATCATTACTATCAGCTTATATTTCGCTCTTTCTGTATGTGAGCCCAGCTTTCCGTAAAGTTGGCAAGAGAGCCACCGCAATTGTTGTGGCAATAGCTGTAAACAACGTTCTTTCAATAACTGATATCGGAAGCACCATCATAAATATGCCCGCTATAAACTCGCTTGGCGCGCTCTTCAATGCAGGAGCAACAACATCCATCATACCCAAAAATATTAAGTTGCCAAGCATATGGTCTGCAATGATTCCACAGTAGCACGCTATGGCTGTAGCCGTCACAAATCCTGGTTTAATCCAGCTGAAGAATCCGTAAATTATCGAGAACGCTCCGATTATGAGCATGGCGTAAGTGAGAAATGGCAAAACTTTGAGAATTTCCATGGTTTCAAATAATTTTCCAATATCTGTGTAAGTGAAGTAGCATGTTATCCCTATCAATAGGCAAATCATGCCCCAAGCCATATAGTCCGTCTTCAATTTTTTAACCAGTTTTTCTTCTTTTTCCTCTACAATTTTGTCGGCAATCCATCCCCTAGCAATAAGCACCATCAACAGTCCCGTGATATGGGGAATCGGATAAAATGGTGCCGCTCGACCAATATCCGTGGAATACCAGCCTGCCAAAAGTATTGCGATGGCAACCGCTGAAAACGTCCATCCATGAATTGTTTTACCCACTTTTTTGGTTGTTAACATTCCTGCAACAAACGCCGATATGCCAGTGCAGAAGGATGTTAAAATCGTAAAGAGGTTTCCAGCTGCAGCTAAACCACCGATCACGGCTGCAAGAAACCCCAAATATGGTCCGACAATTACGCCGTAGATGGGCGCCAGCGAGGCGTCGAAGCTTATACTTGAACCAGAAGCGCCTATTATCGGAATTCCCGGAACAAATTCTGAAACAGTCCACGATAGAGCCGCAAAGATTGCCGTTAGGGCTATTTCACGGGCAGACACTTTTAACTTTTGCATTTTCAACTCTTCCTTATGTATTTTTGGTAATTGCTGTGTAATTTTTTACACAACGTTAATAAGCCTTTCCATGCAAGCTATACAGTAAAGGTGCAATGTTCGATGGCTTTCCCTTTCAACAAGGCTGAGCACGTTTCGCGTTGTTTGGAGTTGGCCATTCTCTTGGAGGTTAGTGCTGACAAGCCTGGAAACGTGAATTTGGTTGTTGGTTTTGAGGGCACAAATCACATGCATTTTTTGGCTTCTGCTGTGGCGGCGGCTCCCCATTTTAGGTTGGCCGCCGAACGGGGTATGGCTGTTTCAAAGGGCGAATTGGCTTTAGAAGACGTAGGTGTTGGAAGAATCATTAGAGACTGTGTAGCTGACATTAATGCTTGGCAGAGCGGAGGCAATACATTACTTGGCACAGTAATACTTTTTACGCCTTTAGCTGTGGCGGCTGGCATGACCCCCATGGAAAAAGGAACTTTCGACCCTTCCATTTTAAGACAAAATCTGAAAGGGGTTGTTGAAGCAACAACGCCTGAAGACGCCGTTGCAGTATACGAAGCTGTTAGGACTGCCAAGCCCAGCGGTTTGGGAAAAGCTCCAGATCTAGACGTTAACGACCCAAATTCCATAAAACGCATAATTGATGAGAAGATCTCGCTTTATCAAGTTTTCAAAATAGCATCATCTTATGACATGGTTTGCTCAGAATGGGTTAACAACTACCCAGTAACCTTCGAACATGCCTATCCAATGTTGATGCGAAATCTTAAGGAAGACGGAGACTTAAACACGGCGATAATTCACACTTTCCTCGCTGTTTTAGCCAAGCATCCAGACACCTTCATTGCAAGAAAAGTCGGGCTTAAGAGAGCTTGCGAAGTCTCAGCCATGGCTGAAGAAGTTCTGAAAAGCGGTGGACTCAAAACAGTCGTTGGAGGGGAGAAGCTCCGCCAATTTGACGCTATGCTAAGAAAGGAAAGCAATCTATTGAATCCGGGAACAACAGCAGACATCATTGCCGCCGCCTTAGCACTGGCTGTGTTGAGCGGTTATAGACCATAATGTGAAAGACGGAAAACGATAGGGGTGGTATGCTATTGGCTTTTCTCTCCTTCCAGGAACCCTTTGTTGGTTTTTGGGAATGACTGTTAGGATAAATTTAAAGCTGATGTGTATGATATTTATTTAAAATGCGTGTTTGATGGGATTGTCATTGTTCATCATGATCAACGGGTATACGCTTTATCCTTTTATTGGCAGGGTTTTTGAGAGGTTTGGTGAGCATATTGTCTCGCAGTAAAATTTTCATATTCATCATTCTTTCAGAAACTTTTCTAGTTATGCTTCTTCCCTACGCTCTTGCCGTAGGAAGGCAAACTGTGCCTTTCCCGTTTTTGCGTGTTGAATATTCTTACACTGTAAATGTTCTAGGGTATTCTCTACAGGGACGATTTGAGTTGAGCACTAGCAACATTATAAATGAGACATACATTGAGGCTACAGAAAGGCTTATAATGGCAGGAACAGCCTCAACGTCGATGACATTTTATGTAAGCCTAATCAACCGCTCCGCAATCTTTGTTGAAGAACTCTTGCCTACGCTGGAAATTCCACCTCATGGCGAATACTTTGATTTATGGATTGGTGAGGGGCACAACCCTGGAGACGCGGTGAAAATTCTTAATCAGACAGTTACTTTGTCTGATTCAGGCTTAAGGTGTTATGGATGGCTATTCTTCAACACATTAGTGGCAAGTAATATAGAGTTTGGCTGCTCCCGGGACATCTCACTTTATGGAAGTATAATATCCGCTGATTACTATGGAAGGCTTGAAATAATATATGATCGGGAAACTGGGCTCATGTTAGAGGATAGACAGTATTGGACGGTTAATTATGTGGAATCTGGCTATCCTCGAACGCTATCTTACAGTATAGTATTTACATATAATACCTCAAATGTGCGTTTTACTTATGTCACTTACGCTTTAACAACATTCATTTACTCGGTACTCATACTCGTAGGAGCTATGCTTGTATACTTTGCAATACATGTTTACCGAAAGAGGAAGGCGGAAAGACTAGCACTTGAAAAATCACCTCTAGGCGAAGAGCATCCCAAATTTACGCCTCCTCCGGAGGGGTCTCCACCACAACCACCAATTCCGCCAAATAGCTGGTTAATTCGCACAATTATTCTTAATGTTAGGAAGGGATAAATTAATTAGGATTGAGTTTTCTGTATGTAGCTTTCAAGAAATGTTTGGCGTTAATGTGCAAATGTTGAGGTTAACCGATGGAAGAGAAGCCTAAGCTGAAGGTCACCTTGTTGACTGGACGTACAATAGAGCAGGGTGCCGGAAAAGAGCGGGGAAAATCCTCAAAAGAGTATGTGGAAAGCGTATCCGTTTGCTATATGGACCCAGAGGATATGAAAAGGCTTGGCATAAGAGATGGAACCAACATTCAAGTTTCAACGGCTTTTGGCTCAGTTGTGGTTAAAGCCAAGAAATCTTTGAGGGTACCGCACCAAGGCGTGGTCTTTATCCCTTATGGTCCTTGGGCGAATGTTGTTGTCGACCCTGAAACCAATGGCATTGGTATGCCCTCTTTCAAGGGGATTCCAGCTTCTGTGGAGCCAGCCCCAGACAAGCCAGTTCTAGGCTTGGAGGAGCTTCTCAAAACAGTTTTTAGGAAGGGTTGATGGATGCCAGTTGTTAAGGCTGTAACTTGCCCCGTTTGTGGAAGCCTATGCGACGACATAGAACTAACTGTTGAGAATGGACGCATCGTCAAAGTTAAGAATGGCTGTGCCATGTGTGAAGCCAAGTTTTTGGGCTACTGTGGCGAGCATCGTGTTTTAAAACCAATGATAAGGAAAAATGGCGAACTTGTTAAGACAACCCTTAAAGAGGCTATTAGAAGGGCTGCCGAAATATTGGCTGAAGCCAACTATCCGGTGCTTTATGGCTGGAGCAGCACAAGCTGTGAAGCCATAAGCGTTGGCATAGAACTCGCCGAAGAGGTGGGTGGAGTAATAGACAATACTGCTGTTGTCTGTCACGGTCCATCAATTTTGAGCATTCAAGATGTGGGAATTCCATCGTGCACTTTGGGGCAGATTAGGCATAGGGCTGACTTAATCGTTTATTGGGGAAGCAATCCGTGGAGCGCCCATCCGAGGCACATAGAGCGTTACACAGCCTTCTCGGAGGGAAGATTTGAGAAGAGCGCATGGAGAAGCTACGTGAACAAAGTTAAGGCTCTTGTTGGAAGGAAAAAGGTTCAAAGCGCCATTAAACGGCTGTTCTTCAAAAAGCCGGCGCCCGTCTCTCCACCAGTTTCCGAGTATAAGCCTTACCCATCAATAGCCAAGGAAGGAAGAAAACTCATAGTGATTGACGTCAGGCGAACAAAAACGGCTGAAATCGCAGACTACTTCGTGCAAGTCGAGCCCAACAAGGATTATGAGCTTTTGCAAGCTTTTAGGGCGCTAGTCCGCGACCAAGAACTGGAAGTTGACAAGGTAGCCGGTGTACCCGTGGAGTATTTGGAGGAGGTAGCTGACGCCATGGTTAGCTGCGATTTCGGCGCCTTGTTCTTTGGGCTTGGCTTAACAATGAGTAGTGGCAAACTGCGAAACATAGACGCGGCGCTTTCATTGGTGCGGGACCTAAACATGAGAACAAAATTTGTCATAATGCCCATGCGGGGGCACTTCAATGTGACTGGCGCCAACACGGTTTTTACTTGGCAGACGGGCTACCCATACGCAGTGGACTTTTCGCTTGGCTATCCAAGGTACAATCCCGGCGAAACATCAGTTGTCGACGTTTTATTGCGGAAGGAGTCTGATGCCGCTCTAATAGTGGCTTCAGACCCAGTTTCAAATTTCCCACGAAAAGCGGCTGAACACTTGGTGGAAAACCCCTTAATAGTTATCGACCCCCACATGAATGTGACAGCTCAAATGGCTGACGTGCTTATCCCGTCGGCTTTTGTGGGCATAGAAGCTTCTGGAACAGCCTACCGCATGGACCACGTGCCCATACCTCTAAAGAAGGTGGTGAACCCACCGAGGGGCATTCTTCCAGACGAGGAGATTCTGAGGCGGATTTTGGCTGAAGTTAGAAGGATAAAAAGGAAGGAGGCTAAAGCCTAATGGAGCTTCTAATACGAAACGGGCTTGTTTACGACCCTATTAACGACGTTGACGGAGAAAAAATGGACATAGCCGTAAAAGACGGCAAAATAGTCAAGAAGGTCAACGAGCGCCGCGCCAAGAAGATTGATGCTTCTGGGATGGTTGTCATGCCGGGTGGGGTTGACATCCACAGCCACATAGCAGGCGGAAAAGTGAACGCTGGAAGACTGCTCCGCCCAGAAGACCACTTCAAGGATTTTGAACGCAAAACAGCCGTAACAAGGTCTGGTGTTGGCTATTCTATTCCATCAACTTTTACAACTGGCTACCGTTATGCAAGGATGGGCTGGACAACAGTTATGGACCCAGCCATGCCACCACTGGAGGCGAAGCACACCCATGAGGAGTTAAGCGACACTCCCATAATTGATAAGGCTAGTTACCCGCTCCTCGGCGACTGGTGGTTTGTCCTCGAATATTTAAGGGATGGTAAAATAGAGGAATGCGCCCGCCACGTAGCATGGATGATGAAGGCAACCAAGGGCTACGCAATAAAACTTGTCAACCCAGGCGGGCTTGAGGCTTGGGGTTTTGGACGCAACGTAAACAGCATAGACGACCAAGTCCCATATTTTGGGATAACACCCCGCGAGATTATACGCGGACTATGCAAGGTTAATAAGCTTCTAAACCTGCCCCACACAATTCATGTGCACACAAACAACCTTGGAAAGCCGGGCAATTATGTGACAGCCCTAGAAACAATGAAATGCGTGGAGGATTTAGCCGAAGATGGCAAACCTGTAATCCACATAACCCACTGTCAGTTCAGCGCCTTTAAGGGTGACGACTGGAGAACCTTCGAGTCCGGAGCAGAAGAGATAGCCAACTACGTTAACGCCCATTCCCACGTGACAATGGACATGGGACAGGTAATATTTACAGACACAACGACAATGACGGCTGACGGTCCATTCCAATACATACTCTACACGTTAAGCGGGAACAAGTGGGTAAACCACGATGTGGAAACAGAAACCAGCGCCGGAATCGTACCATTCCACTACAAGAGGAAAAGCTATGTTCACGCAACCCAGTGGTCAATAGGCTTAGAACTAGCCCTACTAATAAAAGACCCCTGGAAAATTTTAATGACAACAGACCACCCGAACGGCGGACCATTTATCGCTTATCCGAGGATTGTGGCTTGGCTTATGAGCAGAAAAGCCAGAGAAGCCACCCTCAAAAAGATTAATCCAAAAGCCAGAAGTAGAAGCCTCCTCCCAACAATAGACCGCGAGTTAAGCTTTTATGAAATAGCCATAGTGACGAGAGCGGGGCAAGCCAAAGCCTTAGGGCTTAAAAACAAGGGACACTTGGGCGTCGGCGCAGACGCTGACATAGCCATATACAACTTTAACCCAGAAACCATGGACCCATCGAAGAAGTATAAGGCTTTAAGGAGGGCTTTCAAAAGGGCAGCCTACACCATCAAAAGTGGACAAGTAGTTGTTAAGGATGGCGAGGTTTTGAAGCATGTTGATGGGGCAACCATGTGGCTGAACGTGAAAACCAGCGAAGAGGCGAAAATAACAGAGGAAATGAAAAGGCGGTTTAAAGAGTATTGGACTGTTGAGTTTGAGAACTATCCGGTAAGTGAGGATTATTTGGCAATTTCCCAACCAATAACCGTAAAGGCTGATGTGTAATGTTGGTAAACCTATACCCGTTAAAAGAGTTTAAACTGCCAATAACGGCTGAATGCATAAACCCAGACATTTTCCAAGGGAAAAAGCCAAAAGAAATTGAGGGGCTGGAGGTTTGGGAGGGGAACAAACAGAAAAAACTTGGAGAACTCTTCAAAGTTGAAGTGGCAAAGGAAGAAGGCAAATCTGAAGCCACCGTGATAACTATTCATGGTGATGTGAGCCGCGTTAGGCGAATAGGCGCTGGGATGAAAAGCGGCGAGATGGTTGTTAAAGGCGACGCTGGCATGCACCTGGGCGAAGAAATGCGTGGTGGAAAAATAACCGTTTACGGCAATGTTTTGGGTTGGGCTGGCTCCATGATGAAGGGCGGGACGATAGAGATTCACGGAAATGCCGGTGACTATTTAGGTGCGCCGTACCGTGGAAGCACTGAAGGAATGAAAGGTGGAAAAATAATTGTGTATGGAAACGTTGGAAGCGAAGCCGGAGCCCACATGAAGAAAGGTTTGATAAAGATTTATGGGAATGCCGGACAGTTTGTGGGTTTCAGGATGCATGGCGGCACAATTTACGTGCAGAAAGACTGCGGTGGAAGAGCTGGAGCATGCATGATAGACGGGACAATAGTTGTCAAAGGCTTCTTGGAATCCGTTCTCCCCACATTCACAATTGAGGGCATAAGGAAGAGGGTTAAAATAGAAGAGGGTGAAGTTGTGGAAGCGCCTTTCTACTTGTTCCTTGGAGATTTGACGGAAAACGGTCGTGGAAGGCTTTTTGTCGCAAAAGAGCCGAACCCCCACCTAAGCCACTATGAAAAACTTCTCTAAAATGGGGTTAAGCCATGAAAGGCGGATTAAGTGTAAACCGTTTGGCATGGAGGCTGCTGGAAAAACTTTGTGGAAACCCAGAATTTTACGGCGTAAAGGTTGAAAAGGCGGAATGCGGCGCCACAGTTGTGGATGCTGGAATAAAAGCGAAAGGCGGCTTTCAAGCCGGCAAGATTATAACGGAAATCTGCATGGGCGGGTGTGGAAAAGCCACTATAGGCTTTTGGCAGTATGGTGAATTCGAGCTTCCAACAATATTTGTTTACACAGACCATCCAGCCATAGCCACTTTGGGTTCGCAGTTTGCAGGATGGAACATTAAGGAGGGTGACTACTTCGCCATAGGCTCCGGACCCGCAAGAGCCCTAGCCCAAAAACCAAAGGAAATTTATGAGAAGATAGGCTATAAAGACAAGTTTGACAAAGCCATAGTGGTCTTGGAAACCGACAAAATGCCGCCTGAAAAGCTCATGCGAAGGCTGGCTGAAGACTGCCACATCCAATACGAAAACCTGGCATTAATACTAACCCCCACAGCAAGCCTAGCCGGAGCAACACAAGTAGCCGGAAGAATAGTTGAAACTGGAATCCATAAACTCACAAAGTTGGGCTTTAACCCTAACGCTATTCTTTATGCTTGGGGCTCTGCTCCAATACCGCCAACGCACCCAAAATTTGTCAAAGCCATGGCTAGAACCAACGACGCCATCCTATATGGAGGAGTAACTCACTACATAGTTGACTATGAAAACGAAGACGAGCTAGCCAAGATAGTAGAACAAGCTCCGTCCAAATCGTCAAAAGACTATGGCAAGCCCTTCCTAGAAATTTTCAAAGCCGCCAACTACGACTTCTACAAAATAGACCCAAACATATTCGCACCAGCAAAAATAACCATAAACAACATTAGAACCGGAAAAACTTTCACGGCTGGAAAGATTAATCCTGATGCCCTAACGAAATCCTTTGAGTTAGGTTAGTTTTTCTCTTTGCCTTTTGTTTGAATTTTTTGAACTGTAAAAGTTTTCATGAAGACACGGCCCACAAAATCGTTAAAACCGCTGTTTCCAACGAGCGCTCCCATGAAAAATCCCAGCAAAGCCATTTCAACCCATGCTTTGGCTAAAACTGAAAGTGCTAGCGCCCATATTGAACCGAAGATAAATGTGAAAAATGCGGCAACATCTGGAAGTAGAATTGTAACGAGAACAATAAAGAAGAACAGCGTATAAATACACTCTGGAATATATCCGATCAAAGTTGCGAAGGTCATCTTCCAAGAAGAGCCTTTCGAATGTTGCACTCTAAATATCTTCGCCAAATAGCCAACGCTAACACCCGTCATCGCTTTTCCTATAGGTAAACCTAAGGCTCCAAGCAGCCCTAGGCTTCCACCCACATACCCAAAGTAGATTCCAGGTCCTATACCCACAAGAAGCCCGGCAACCAAACCTGCCAATGGGCCCCCATAAACCGCCGCAATTAAAGTTCCAATATGGGATAAGTCTAGGGCTATTTGAGTCATCTTAAAAATCGTCTGCGAAATAACAAACATCACATTTCCTAACGCCGCCATAAGCGCTAGGAAAACTATTTTTCTGGAATCCGCTGCCATGCCCATTTCGTCCCTGCTGAGCGAGCTTTAGAGTTATACTCATATATAAGTTTCTACTTAAAAATGAGTAAAAGTAAAATGCTTTAAACATTAATATGACTTTTGCCCATTTATTTTTGGAGGGGCCTGTTGTCAGTAAGCCTAAAAATTCACTTCGATGAGCTTAGGGATTGGCTTAAGGGCGAAACCAGCTCTGTTCTTGGTCCTGTGCGTGCTAAGGCTGAGAGGCTTCTCGACGAGATGCGGGAGTCCCATCAGGGCTTGGTTGATGCTTGCCGCATGCTTTTGGAGAGCAGCCGTAAAGAAATTGAGAAGCGTAACATGCGCACTTTTAAGAGGGCGCAAGCCTTAAACAAGCTTGCTAAACTTTTTTGGGAGAGGATGCAGCCGATTAGGGTTCCGGAAAAGCCATCCTTTAAAGATGTTGAAAGTTTTGTTAATGCTGCCCAGAAAGCCTATACTGTTACGGATGTTGATGTTAGAAACTGGTTTCCAAGGATTTCACCCTTCTTCATAATGGATAGAGGCAAATTCTTAAGGGCTTTTGAAACTGCGAAGGACACACTTAAGGAGCTTAACGAGTTTCTAACAAAAGAGTATGTTAAGGCGAAGGTTTTGGAGGAAACCTTCCAACTTATAGACGAGGTTAACAGGCTGAAGGAGAGGGCGGCAAACCTAAGAATGGAGAGAAAGAGAGTTGAAGATGAGCGTAGAAAAGTTGAGGAGGATTTGGCCCACGTCCAGTCCAGGATTGTTGAACTTGGAAAAAGTGGTGGGTTAAGCCACTTGGCAGAGTTGGACGAAGCAATAAGCAGTTTAAGAAGGGAGGTCGAGTATTGCCTTCGTCACCTTCAAAAGCCCCTAATAAAGCTTCAGTCATTGGCTTCTCATGGCGAAGGAAGCGGCTTAACACCAGAAGAGCTGAAAAAGCTTAACCAATATTTAGCAGATCCTTTCGAGGCTTTAGCTACAGAAAATAGTGGCTATCCACTTTTGAGGCAGATTTTGCAGAAAACCTTGAGGCTTATGGTGGAAGGCAAGCTTAAACTTAAGCCTGATAAGGAGCGAAAAGCAAGGCAAGCCGTAGAGGAAATTCTCAGCAAGAATTCGCTTGCAAGCCTATACCAAAAATGTTTGGACGCGAATCAGCGCAAAGCTAAACTTTTCGCATCCTCAACTTTAGCCGAAGCCAAAAGCGAAGTGGCGAGACTAAATGAGCAAGTGGATAGGTTGAAGAAAAAGGCTGAAAACTTAGAAGCTGAAATTGTGGCGACTGAAAAGGGCTTAAAGGATGTCGCTGCAAAAATTTTTGAATGCAAAAGCCGCATGGAGAAGAACATTCTCAACTTTTCCGGAAAACGAGTTGAAATAGCCATCGAGGTTTGAGGCAGAGAACTTGCAAAAGCCAAATCTTAAGCAAATTGTTAAAGAAGCCTTTGAAGCTTCATCCGAAGATTTCTGCCGCGTCGTTCAAGAGGCTAGGGAGCTGATTGGTAAAGAAAACGGGAAAATGGGGAATTTTGAGGTTTTTGGTAGGCTTGTTAAACTTTCGCCCATAGGCGAGGCGCTGGTTGTTGGGGATTTGCACGGCGACTTGGAAAGCCTAATAGAAATCTTAAACAGAAGCAACTTCCTAGACAAACTAAGCCGAGACGAAAAAGCAACCATGATTTTCCTAGGCGATTACGGGGATAGAGGGCCCTTATCCGCTGAAGTTTATTACACGCTTTTGAAACTTAAGCTGCACTTTCCAAAGCAGATAATCCTAATGAGGGGAAACCACGAGGGACCAGAAGACCTACTGGCTTCACCCCACGACCTGCCATGGCAGTTCCAAGCAAAATTCGGCAAAGCGTGGCAACAAGCTTACGAGGAAATTTTCAAACTTTTCGGGTTCTTGTACAATGCCGTAATTGTTGAGGAACGCTACCTGATGGTTCATGGCGGTGTGCCACCGCAAGCAAAAAGCCTTGAGGATTTAGCCTACGCCCATGAAAGGCATCCAAAGGAGAGCCTTCTGGAAGACTTGCTTTGGAGCGACCCAACCAACGCAATAAGTGAAACATGCGCATCTCCTCGTGGAGCGGGAAAACTCTTCGGACAAAAAGTGACTGACACCGTTCTGCAAAATTTTGGCGTTAAAATTTTGATAAGAGGGCATGAGCCATGCGAGGAAGGCTACAAAATAAACCACGAAGGAAAAATTCTAACACTATTCTCAAGGAAAGGACCACCATACTATAACCCTCATGGCGCGTACTTGAAGTTAGAACTTTCTCATAAACTACAAAAAGCAGAGGACCTGGTGGAAAAGGTCCATAAATTTTAAACCATTTTGTCATGTGGGAAACTTTAAGAACCCAGCTCAGAAGGATTTCATTGTAAAGGTTGGTTAGGACGGATAAAATTGAAAATTGGCATCGTCACGCGAAATCCCAACGCTTATAGTTCAACTCAGCTTCGTGAAGCATTGTCAAGGCGCAAGATTCCATATGTTTGTTTTAGCTTTCCATGGCTTGTGGCGCGGGTTGGTTATAAGCCCTACCTAAACGTTCGCAGTGTCGATGTCTTGAAAGATTTAAATGCTCTGATAATTCGCCCAATTGGACGCGGTTCATTGGAGGAGATTGTTTTCCGCATGGACTTGCTTTATCGCCTTGAAAGGCTCGGCTTTTACGTTATTAATCCTCCAGAAGCCATTGAACACTGTGTTGACAAATACGATTTGCTGGCGATACTGGAGGATGCTGGCATACCAGTGCCGCGGACAGCTGTCACTGAGGATGCTGACGAAGCCTTAAAGGCTTTCCATGAGCTTGGCGGAGACGTTGTCCTCAAGCCAATTTTCGGCTCTAGGGGTATAGGCTCGACGCGCATAAATGACCCGGAAGTAGCCTACACAGCCTTTAGAGCTGTGACCTTTTATCATGGCGTAATCTACATTCAAGAGTTTGTCCCTCACGGCTGTTCTGATATCCGCGCCTTTGTTATAGGCGACCGCGTGGTTGCCGCCATGCGCCGAGTTGCCAAAAGCTGGAAAACCAACTACAGCCAAGGAGCCTGCCCAGAGCCAATAAAGCTTGACAGCCAGCTGGAAGAGTTAGCCGTAAAATCCGCCCACCTAATAAAATGCAAAATTGCAGGAGTGGACATCCTCGAAAGCCCAAAGGGCCCGCTCGTGGTGGAGGTTAACAGTCAACCCGGGTGGAAGGGCTTACAGTCCGTCACTAGGGTCAATATTGCAGATGAAATAGTCGATTTTGTGCTTTCGGAGCTGAAAAAATAGAGAGGGGGTATCCAATTTAGCAAAAGTGGAAATAGTTAAAATTGACACCGAAGCCAAAAAACTTCAGAAAATCGAGGATTACGTGGCTGAAGAAAAGCCCATCCACATTTTCATAAACAAGAGGCATTACGCCACAATAATATGCACTCCTAAAGACCTAAAAGAACTGGTTTTGGGACATCTTCTCGCAGAAGGCATAGTTAAGGCGGTTGAAGAAGTCGAAAAAATATCGGTTAAAAAGGACACATGCCACGTAAACCTAAAACCAAGCGTAAACCTTGAAACTCGCCTAAAACTTGCGGGACGGCTCTCCCGTTTAATTCCATCAGCATGCGGAGGGCCTTACCAGCCTCAAACACCAAAATTCCTCAAGAAAGTAGACTCGGAAATAATCGTTAAGGCTGAAACTGTCCAGAACTGCGTTAACAACCTAAATCGCATGGCAGGGACTTTCAGGAAAACGGGTGGAGTGCATGCTGCTGCCATCTACAAGGCTGACGGGACGCTATTGGCTTTTGCAGAGGATGTTGGGCGTCACAATGCCGTGGATAAAGTCGTGGGGAAATGCGCCTTACAAAAGACGGACTTCGGCGGATGTTTCCTAACCCTAAGTGGGAGGCTGACAGCTGACATAGCTCTGAAAGCCGCAAGGGTTGGCATACCAATAATCGCCTCAATAGCTGCGGCGCTGGACTCCGGCATAGAAGTTGCCAAAAGGGCGAATTTAACGTTGATAGGCTTTGTTCGTGGAAAGCGGATGAACGTCTACAATGCTCCTGAAAGGATACTACTTTCCTAAAAGCCTAGCACATTCTATGCAGATTCCATGGTGAAAATAGCAGTCTCTGCAGACACGCTTGCCACACCTTCGGCAAGTGTAATTTGCGGCTTTCTTTTTGCAGATGCCACAAAAGTCCATGAAGGTTTAGGCGCCCTTGCCCTTTAGTTTCTCTATAACCAGCTGCGCAACCTTTTCGCCGCTGAGGAGCATGCCTCCAAATATTGGTCCCATACGTGGCGCTTGGTCTATGGCGGCGACAGCCATTCCCGCGGCAAAAAGTCCCGGACAAACTTCCCTAGTATTTTTGACTGTTAGCTCTTCTGCACGGGACGACCACATGGATTTTTCGCCTTGAATAGTGATTCCCAGTTCTGGAATTTTTCTAGAGGCTACAGCGAGAACTTCTGCATCATGACCAGTGCAGTCAATGACAGCTTTAGCTTTAACAGCCAATGGGTCAACATGGATGCCAGCCATAATGACCGATGTCCACTGAACGACAACACCAACAACCCTTGTGGGCGAATCGCGGTATATTAGGTCGTCAACAGTTACACCCAAAATTATTTTTGCCCCGGCGTCGATGGCTCCGCAGGCTAGCTTCGCCATCATGTCAGCCGTGTCCACGATGAAGAGTCCCTTCTCTAAAGGCTCAAGTTTGCAGCCCACTTCCCGGAGAATCTTGTCCGCCGGCGACTGCACAACAATTTTGTGGAACTGCATGCCTCCGCCGCCTATTCCGCCGCCAAAGGAGAGCTTCCTCTCAAAAACAACAGTTTTCAATCCAGCCTTTGCCAAGCGTCTTGCTGCCGTCAAACCAGAAGGACCAGCCCCAACAACGACAACGTCTGTTTCAGCCAAGTCTATCCAGTCTTCCATAGCTTTCCGAATTATCGCCCTTGTTATGACTTCCTCTTCAACTTCCCTGATCTTTTCAGCCATTGATTATGCCTCCAGCCTTTAGGAAGAGCTTTATACCGCTTAAAACCATTTCCTCGTTAGGTAGCCAAACATGCGATGCCAAGTCTGCGGAAAAATCATAACCGGAAAACCGGTTGTGCGCAAAACATGCTGTGTGAATAAGCTTTATGTTTTCTGCTCTGAAGAGTGCTTGCGAAAATGGGCTAGAAACTGGCTTAAACGTCAAATATGACCTATGCATCGCCCTTTTTCCCTCCAGCAATTTCCACGACCATTTTAGCCAAGGAAAGGGCGTCCCTACCAAAAGCAACTATCATAGGCTCCTTCCCAACGTCGCCCCTATGATAAATAACATCTGGTACTTTTCCAACATTTTTTATGGCTTCTTTCACACCCCAAGGTATGGTCATACCCTCAACCCTCTTGATTTCTTCAGGCTCTTTTGAGCGGTCATAAAAGGATACAGTTAAACCGCGCTTTTCCAAAATTTTCAAGGTTTCCTCTGAAAACTTTAGGTTTATTGCAGCCCTCTTATCCTCCTCATGCCTAACAATTTCAACTAAATACTTGGCTAGGTGGCGGGAACACCCAAACTTCGGGTTTCCGGCAGCCCTAACGCCGCTTAATGTTCTGACGATTCTTCCGTCTATGGCGGCAACATCATTAACACTTTCAGCATATCTGACAGCCATGGCGACGTTCATGCCCACTTCTGGAATAAGCTCTGCAACCTCTGGATGCCTCTCCAAAAGGTTTTTGGCTTCCTCCAAGTTGAGCAAAACCTCATACCTCGAGGCTTCGCGATAAAGATAAGCCATAGGATTAACTGGACCGTAACCCTTCCCAATTTTTAAGCCAAACTTTATGCTTAAAGCCACAAAGTTCTTAGCGTTTTCAACAGCCTCTGGAACGCCCAATTTTTTGGCAAGTCCAGCGGCTATGGCAGCTGAGAAGCTGCATCCAGTTCCATGTGTGGTTTTTTCATCCAGTCTAGGCAATGTGAAACGCCGAAGCTTACCTTTATAATAGAGGATGTCTGTTACCTCTGCGCCTTCAATGTGTCCACCCTTAACCACAACAGCCTCTGGTCCCATCTTAGAGATTTTCTTGGCGGCATTTTCAGCCTCCCTTAAGCTTTTAATCTCAATGCCGGAGAGCCTTTCAGCCTCAAACCTGTTGGGAGTAACGACGGTCGCCAAGGGAAGCAAATGCTCTTTTAGGGCATTTATGGCTTCGGGTTTTAGCAGCGGTACACCAGACTTCGCCACCATCACCGGGTCCACAACTAGTGGAAAATTGTATTTGGAGACTTCTGAAGCCACAGCTTTTATGATTTCATCCGTGTGGAGCATGCCTGTTTTTCCAGCATCAATGCAAAAATCTTCGGCTACAGCTCTAATCTGTTCGCTGACGATTTCTGGCTTCAAGTCCTGAACAGCCCGGACAGAATAAGTGTTTTGAGCCGTGATAGAGGTGATGGCAACTGTTCCATGGACTCCTAAAGCCGCAAAAGTCTTTAAGTCTGCTTGAATTCCAGCGCCACCACCGGAGTCACTACCAGCAATCGTTATTGCCACCGGAATTCGGCTTTTCATAGGCATTGTCCCTCCGCCTTTAAGGCTTCCTTCAAAATTTTTATGGCGCAATATTCCGAGCACATGGAGCATGTTTCAGGACTTTTCGGCTTTATGCGTCCATGAACCTTTTTCGCCTTTTCCGGGTCTATGGCATTCTCAAACTGCCCCTTCCAGTCGAGATTCGCCCTAGCCTTAGCCATAGCTAGGTCCTGTGCAGCGGCTTTTGCTCCAAGCTTTGCAATGTCAGCGGCATGAGCAGCAATTTTTGTGGCTATAACGCCCTCTTTAACATCTTCTAGGCTTGGCAGTCCTAGATGCTCCGCCGGTGTCAAGTAACATAAGAAGTCGGCGCCTGCCAAACCAGCCAACGCTCCGCCTATAGCCCCAACAATGTGGTCGTATCCAGGCGCTATCTCGGTGACAACTGGACCAAGCACGTAAAAGGGTGCATCCTTGCATATGGATTTTTCAAGCTGGACGTTGGCAGCCACATCGTTTAATGGCAGATGGCCGGGTCCCTCCACCATGACTTGAACGTTTGCGTCCCTCGCCCTTTCTACAAGCTCTCCGATTGTTAGCAACTCTTGAATTTGAGCCCAGTCTGTGGAGTCAAATATGCAGCCCGGCCTTAAGCCGTCTCCTAGGCTTAGGGCAAAATCGTATTTTTTAGCCAGTTCCAGAAGGTAGTCGTAGTTGGCGTATAATGGGTTTTCTTTGTTGTGGTGGAGTATCCAAGCGGCTAGGAATGTTCCGCCGCGGCTTACAACTCCCATGAGTCTAGGGTGCTTCGCGAGTTTTTTGACGATTTGTTGTGTGACGCCGCAGTGCACGGTCATGAAGTCAACACCGTCTTTGGCGTGTTTCTCTATGGTGTTGAATATGTCGTCTTCTGTCATGTGGATTATTGCGCCCCTCTTTTTCGTAGCTTCTATGGCTGCCTGATAAATCGGCACTGTTCCAATGGGCACATTTACAGCCTTGATTATGGCTCTTCTTATTTCGTCCAAGTCGCCAGCTGTGCTTAAATCCATAACGGTGTCGGCGCCATATTTGACGGCAACCTTGGCCTTCTCAATCTCCAAGTTTAGGTCGCATAGGTCTTGGCTTGTGCCAATGTTGGCGTTAACCTTTGTGCGTAAGCCTTTGCCAATCCCCACCGGGTGAACGTTTTCCCGTTTAATGTTGCGAGTTATTATGACAGTGCCTTGTGCTATGCGCTGGCAAAGGGCTTGGGGAGATTCGCCTTCGTCCTCTGCAACTATCCGCATTTCCTCGGTTATTTGCCCTCTCCTAGCTGCCTCCATCTGCGTTGTCAATCAAAACCCTCCAGAAACCAGAATAGATCGTTATTATTTGTTTAGAGAAGTTTGAAGGCACCTCTATTCACTCCATTTTCCCTCCGCCGGCATTACCCGGATCAGGTTCTGAGGGTCGACGGCGCTCAGCCGTCCTCTCAGCCGGGTCACCGCCCAGCTCCCCTAAACCTTGAGCGGAGTAATTGTTATGTACTTGTATATTTATCTTTCCTAAAGTCGAAGTTTGTTAGGATGTCTCGTATGAAGCCTTTGCCAAAGGAGTTTGACATATTAGCTATTGAGCGGAAGTGGCAGAAGCTTTGGGAAGATTGGGGTATATACCGTTTCGACTGGAAAGACAAAAAGTGTCCAGTTTTCAGCATCGACACTCCGCCGCCTTATCCTTCCGGCGAGTTCCACATGGGGAACGTCCTAAACTGGACCTATTTCGACATAGTCGCCAGATATAAACGCATGAGAGGATACAATGTCTATTTCCCGCAGGGGTGGGACTGCCACGGTTTAGGCATAGAAGTTCAGGTGGAAAGGGAGCACAACATTCGTAAGCGAGACTTGCCGCCTGACAAGTTTCGCAGTTTGTGCATGCAGCTTGTTGAAAAGTATATTGCCATGATGAAGGAGGGCATTGTAAGGCTTGGATGCAGCGTTGATTGGACAACGGAATACCGCACCATGGACCCGGATTATTGGCGAAGAACCCAGCTTAGCTTCATAATCCTCTACAAGAAGGGATACATTTATCAGGGCACACATCCGGTCAACTGGTGTCCAAGATGTGAAACTGCCATTGCAGATGCTGAAGTGGAGCATGAAGAGCGGGAAGGCAAGCTACACTACATAAGATTTCCATTGGCAGATGGTGGCGGACACCTTCTCATAGCCACAACCCGACCAGAGTTTATACCGGCATGTGTAGCCGTAGCGGTAAACCCAACAGACACCCGCTACAACAAATACATCGGAAAACGCATAAAAGTGCCAATTGTGAACCGCACTGTGGAGATTATCCAAGACGACGCTGTCGACCCATCCTTCGGCACAGGCGTTGTTATGATTTGCACCTACGGCGACAAGGAGGACGTCCGCACCGTCAAGAGGCACAACTTGCCCGTAATCACAATTCTGACTGAAAATGGGCTGATAAACGAGAACGGCGGAAAATATAAGGGCTTAACGGTCGAAGAAGCCAGAAAAGCCATAGTAGAGGACTTGAGGGCTGAAGGGCTTCTAGAAAAAATTGAGTCTATAAGGCAGGAGATAGGCGTATGCCAAAGATGCGAAACGCCAATAGAAATTTTGGAGCGCAAACAGTGGTTTATGAAAACCCGCATCCTAACAGACCGTGTAGAAAAGGAAGCCCATGAGGTTGTTTGGTATCCCGATTACATGAAGTACCGCCTCATAGATTGGGCACGTTCGCTGGATTGGGACTGGGTTATAAGCCGCCAACGAATCTTCGCCACGCCCATACCTATATGGTACTGTAAAAAATGCGGAGAAACAATCCTAGCGGAAGAAAGTTGGGTTCCCATAGACCCAAAACTTGAAAAGCCCCGCATAGACGCCTGTCCAAAATGCGGATGCAAAGAATTCACTCCAGAAACTGATGTGCTGGACACTTGGATGGACTCTTCCATAACATGCGCCGTACACGCGGGCTGGCCAGACCGAAAGGACTGGAGGAGGCTTTTCCCAGCAGACATGCATCCTTCAGGTGTGGACATCATTCGTACATGGGCCTATTACTTAATGGTTAGGCACTTGGCACTGTTTGATGAGAAGCCCTACAAGAGCTGCCTCATAAACGGCATGGTTTTAGGCGCTGACGGCAGAAAAATGAGCAAATCCCTAAAAAACTACGTGGCAACCCCAGAAGTCCTAGACAAGTATGGGGCGGACGCCGCCAGACAATGGGCTGCTGGAGGCGGAGCAACAGGCTCGGACATTCCATTCAGATGGCCAGACGTGGAGTATGGAAGGCGCTTCCTTACAAAGCTCTGGAACGCCGCCCGCTTCGTAGGCAACCAACTAGCCGACTACAAGCCTGGCAACGGCAATTATGAACTTCAACTGTTGGATAAGTGGATTTTAAGCAAGGCTGAAAGGCTGACGCAGCGGGTTACAGAGGCCTTGGAAAAATGCCAGTTCAACATGGCCCTTGAAGAAACACGCAATTTCACCTGGCATATCTTCTGCGACCAGTACATCGAAGCTGTCAAGGACCGTCTATACAAGCCCGAATTGTATGGCGAAGCTAAAAGGAAAGCTGCCCAATACACGCTTTACACTGTTTTATACCGTATACTACAGTTGCTGGCGCCTATAACACCCCATATAACAGAGGAAATCTATCAGCACATGTATGCTGAACACATGGGCATAAAAAGCATACACAAAACCCCATGGCCCCAAGCAGACGCAAGCAAAATCGACGAAAGGGCTGAAAAAGAGGGCGACCTGCTAATAACCTTGATAACAGAAATTAGAAGAGATAAGGCTGAAAAGCGTAAGCCCCTCAATGCGCCAATAAAGCTGGTTAAAATCTACGCTGGTAACAACGATTATGCGAGAATTCTAGAAGAGAACAGAGAAGACATCATTGGCACGTGCAAAATCTTAAAGCTGGAGATTTTGCCTGAAAAAGGCGAGGGTAGACAAGTGCCCCAATATCCAGAATTAAACTTCATAAGCGAATATGACTAAAACACGCGCATCGGTGTCAATTTTGCTCTTGGTGGCGAACTGCAAAATTGATAGCCCCTCTAGTTTTTCGGCAGAATTGCTTTAAGTTCACTTATGAGTTTGTCTATTTCTTCTTCTGTGTTGTAGAAGTGGGGTGAAACCCTTATTCCGTTGGCTCTTGCGGAAACAACTATGCCCATGCATCTTAATTGTTCAACAACCTCTTTCGGCTTGTCAACTTCAAAGTTGACTATGCCAGAGCGATATTGTGGTTCTTCTGGTGTTTGAAGCTCCAATCCTAAAGCTTTAACAGCCTCTATTAAATGGTCTGTAAGCCTTAAAACACGCTTTTCAATATTTTCAACTCCAAAGCTCAAAAGCATTTTTATGGCTTCAGCCGCGCCCACAAAGCTCAAAAAGCTTGGTGTGCCAACTTCAAAGCGGCTTGCGGTTTCTGAAAGCTTCAAGCTCCAAATGTCCCAAAAATCCACGGTTTCGAAAATTTCTTGTTTAACGCTTGCCCATCCAATGTAGGGCGGCTCAAAATTTTCTATGAGGTCTTCCCGCACGTATAGGTATGCGGCTCCCGGCGGGCTTAAAAGCCACTTGTAACAAGCCGTTGTTAGAAAGTCTACGCCTTCGCGTTTAACATCTATTGGAATTACGCCAGCCGATTGTATGGCATCAACAATCAAGTATGCGCCATGCTCGTGGGCTATTTGGCTTAAAGCCTTCAAATCATTTCTGAAGCCATTAACGTATTCAACGTGGCTTACTGCAACAGCAACAGTCTTATCATCCACGGCTTTCTCAAAATCCTCAAGTGGAATCTTTCCGTTGACATTCTCAACATAGTGAACTTTAACGCCTAAGCTTCCCTTAAGCCATGGGTAAACCACCGAGGGATACTCCAAATCCGTAGTCACAACCTTTGAGCCCGGCGGATATTCCAGCACATTTGCAGCTATATTCAAACCAACAGAAGTGTTCTCGACAAGGGCTATTTCTTCCGGTTTTGCGCCTATAAGCCTTGCAAACAAAGCCTTTCCACAGTCGTCCCATTCTGAAGTGGAAACGCTCCCAAACTCTGAGAAATCTTCCACACACTTTTTAACCGCGTCGGCAACGGGCTTTGGAAGCGGCGACTGGGCAGCATGATTCAAGAAAACCTTGTTCTTGACGACGGGAAAAAGCTCACGAACCTCATCAATATTTTCCATCTCTTATACCTTCATTTGCTTAGAATTAAGAGACATCTCACCTAAAACATTTCCATTTCTTCTTCAGCAAGCCTTTTAACTCATCAATCGTGTCTTCAACTTTTTTCCTTACAAAAGGTGGTTCAACAGGCAGCGTGTATGGCTCTTTAACATTTATTTTTTCCAGGCCTACCACTCCTGCGACAAGGGCGTACCAGCATATGGGCAGAACCTTTGGGTTATATCCGCTTCCAAGCAATAGAACAAGTCTTCCATTACAAACTTTTTGGGCTGTCTCCCTAATTAGGCATGAGAGCCTAAAAAAGCCGTCGGCTGTTAGACTTAGGTCGCCCAGCATATCTGCGAAATGAGAGTCGCTCCCACCGTTCGCGATTATTATTTCTGGTTTGAACTCCTCGGCTAAGGGTACAAAAATCTCCTTAACAGCATGCAAATATGTTTCGTCGCCTGTTCCGGGCGGGAGTGGCATATTAACGTTGTAGCCTTCCCCTTCGCCTTCGCCTATTTCCCATGTGAAACCTTTTCCAGGATATATTGTTCGTGGGTCTTGGTGCAGAGAAATAAAGAGCACGCTTGGGTCGGCATAATAAATGTCGCTTGTCCCATTCCCAAAATGGACATCATAGTCCAATATGAGAAAGCGCCTCACGCCCTTTTCAGCCCTCAAAAATTCAACCAAAACGGCTATGTCGTTGAAGAGGCAGAATCCACCACCATAATCCCTCCCAGCATGGTGGTAACCGCCGCCAAGTGATATGGCGTGCTTGGCAACTCCGTTAAAAATGGCCTTTCCACATTCAATTGCACCGCCAACAATGAGCAAAGCAGCCTCAAGAATTGAAGGCGAAACTGGAGTCTCAATGTCGTATGGTCTGCTTTCTTCTGCCAGCCGGAAAATTAAGTTGATGTAATCTTCAGTATGCACCCTTAAAAGCTCCTCCTTTGATACTGGTTTTGGTTCCACAATCTTGAGCTGTGGACGATTAAGCAAGCCTTGCTCTTTGAAGAGGTTCATAGCGTTTATGAATCTGTCTCCCCTAAAAGGGTGTCCCTCTCCAAGGTCGTACTGCTTAAACTTTTCATGGAAAGTCATCAAAACATCATCACTTTGCAAACACAACCCTCAAAAATAGGTGGGTGACTCGGAATATAAAATTCTCTTGCCCTTAAATTAGCGAAAGTTTAAAATAGAAAAAGAAAAAGGAGAAAGAGCGATTCAGCTATTCCTCGTTTTTCTGCTCTATCTGTTCTACTTGCTGGGTTTCCTGCAGGTTTTCTCCTATACTCTCTGCTTCAACTTTTGGGGTTAGTTCCACAACAGCCACTTCAAGACTGCTTTTTTCGCTACTTTCAGCGGGCTTTTGCTCCACTTCTTGTTGTTTCAGTATAGTGCCGCTTTCTGCCGCTTGCGGGTTTGAAAGTTTCTCAATGGTTTCTTTGATGGCATTTAACTCTTGCCTCGTACTTTCAAGCCCCATGGAAAGGAGGGCTATTTCACGCTAGTAAACTTCCTCCTCTATTTCGCCGCCAACATGTTGAATCTCAAAGTTCGCCAGCAACTTCTCCAAAGTCTTAATTTGCTCTTCAAGCTCCCTCGCTTTAACAGCCATCTTATCCAGCAAAGCCTTTCTTTGCCTTTCAATTTCTGCTATGGCCTCGTTCATCTCGTTCTCAAAAAGCTCGTATGTTGGCTGTGATATTCTACCGCTCTCAAGCAAGCTGTTCAAGGCTTGCCTCTTTTTCAAAACAGTCTCATATTCGCTGTTTAACCTCTCAAAGGAACGCTTCCACGAAAACAATCCCCAAACACCAGCCAAAAAGAGGCTAATCAGAAAAATAACGTTTGTTAATATGCAGAGATATCGCTAACTGTTAAAATGAGCCTTTTTCAGCCAAAATAATGGAAATTAAACTTTAAAATGTCAGCCCAAAATTCCTCAAAGTTACTTCAACTTTTAAATTTTAAACTGCCAGCGCTTGGCGTGAAACAAATTCTTTTGGAATCACAGCCCTTACACCCTTTTTAGGATCCACAACCTGATTAATTCTAAGGTCTATAGCAAGGCTCGCAAACATGTAAGCCTCTTCAAAACTCCAATTATGTTCGCGCATTAAGGCTTTAACGGCCTCCTCAACCGCCAAAGAACAAGCATCATCAAGCGAATCGGCGCAAACTAAAATTTCATAGCTATCCTTTGTCTCCAAGATGGGCCATGAAACACTCTTCTTTTCAAGAACATCAAAGCTTAACGTCACCTCGCCTGAAACTTCTATTGCTGAGACACAAACCTCCCCGTCAGCTTGGATTGCATGCAAATCACCAGCGGCGAAAAGCGCCCCCCTAACAAAAACCGGCAAATAAAGAATTGTTCCACGTGTCATTTCCTTAACATCCATGTTTCCACCGTGTCTTCCCAAGTTGCCCGTTGGAACTTCGCCAGCCTCTGGAGCCACCCCAATAGTTCCAATCATCGGGCAAATCTTCATTTTCACATCTCTCTTGAAATGGGCATACTCGCCAATTATTGGAATAAATTTTATTTTAGCCTTGAAGGGCTTTTCCTTTAAAGCACCATGTTTTGGCACAACCGCTATTACGCCCCTATCAGCCACCCTTACGTCTTCTATTCGGACGACAAGCGTGTCACCAGGTTCAACTCCTTCAACGAATATGGGGCCAGTGGCACCATTAACCTTTGTCCAGTCCAACTTTTCTAATGGCATCTTTTCATCTTTAATCTGTCCTCCGAAGGCGTCCTCCAGTTCTAATCGAATCTTTTCTCCAAGTTTGACATACTCAGCCGGTTCATGTTTTGGTGAAAAAGAGTAAATGCGTCTACTTTTGGACACAACCTTCATTTATCCGCCTCCAGCCAGTTTTTGAGATTTGATTTTAACGGCGGGTTTATTAAGTTTGCACCTGTTTTGTATTTAAACATATTTCATTCAGTTTCAACTTCGAATTTAGAATTAGAATAAAATTTAAATATTTATATCTAACCTAAAATGTTAAAACGTGAATAAACATGACGGCTTTGACAATCATTGTTGGCGGTGGAAAGTTGGAAGGAAAAATATTAAAAAAGATGCATGAACGCATAATCAAAAACTTCATGGACATAATAATTTTGGCAGAACTCAGAAACGGCCCAATGAGCGGCTACGACGTCATATCCTTCATCCACAACAAATTCCACCTACTGGTAAGCTCTGGAACCGTCTACTCCCTACTCTACTCTTTAGAGAGGAACGGACTAATAGAAGGCACATGGAATGAAAGGAAAAGAGTTTATAAACTAACAGAGAAAGGTGCAAAAACAATAGAGACAATTCTCAGCGCCAATGACAAGATAAAAAACTTCATAACAAGCCTTTTGAAGGTTCAATCATCACCATCCTAGCTTTTTAAAATGCAAGACTAAACGAAATACTAAATAACATCCTCCTAAATTCTCTAAAACGAAAACCCAAAAGGGCCCGTAGCTCAGTAAGGATAGAGCACCGGGCTTTTAAGCTATAAAGCACAGAGAAACCCGGGGGTCCCGGGTTCAATTCCCGGCGGGCCCGCCAGTATTTCATCGTAAACCCGTGGATTTTAAAGCTGTTACTTTTCCGCCTAAAACCTAGAGGGAGGAGATAGGGGAAATAAAAGCCTTTGAAAGTCCATTTTCCACAGAAGCCAAGCAACTATTTTTCGGCTACATGGTCCAAATTTGACTACGCGTCGACAGGGCAAATGTCAACGTTGAAACCCGCAACACGAAGATGCTTCAAGTCGCTCCGAAAAACTAAAGATGGCTAGTGTTTTGTAAAAGCATAACAGCACAACCATGACTCCAAAAGTCTTGGCTTAGAAAAAGAAAATAAGTATGGGGCGCTGGTCTGTAATATTGGGGTAGTCGTCTAGTTTGGTCTAGGATACCAGCCTGGGGCGCTGGCGATCCTGGGTTCAAATCCCAGCTACCCCACCATCCTTTGGATAAAACCCCAGCAGGTGTAAGCTACTTGCGTTTTCTAAACAGCTTGATTCCGTCAATGTCGCAGACGTATTCAAATCCAGCCTCGATTAGGGCTGAAGCTTGTTCAACTGTTTTAGCCGCCCTGCAAATGTACTCGTCTTCACCTTCAAATTTGACGAGCTGGGTATATATCAGCGTGTTTTTGATGTTTCTATGTCCGAGCATCTGCATTACGTGAAGTATGTCTTTTGTTCTATGATACTCCATTGTGGCTTTCCAATGGCGAAGCGTGTGGAAGCTTATCCTTAGAAGTCTCGGATTTCCAAGCCTGAAGGCTATTCTTTTGCGATAGCGCTGGAAGGCTAAGCTTAGGGTTTTTAAGCTTTTGTAATTGCTGAATACCCTTTCACTCTTTTTTGGCATGTTTTGAAGCATGGCTATTAGCTTGTCTGAAATCCTCAAGATTCTAGGATCGCTTCCCTTCTCAGGGGTTATCGACAACGTTTTCCTTTCAAAGTCTATGTCCGTCCATTTTAGATCGAAGATTTCTCCAGCCCTTGCTCCAGTTTCCTTTGCAATTTGAAGGAACGCTACCACATGTTTATTATTATAGCCAGCTATTAGGTCGTCAATCTCCCTTTCATGTGGTATGAATGGAAGCTTTCTCGGAGGCTTGTAGGTTGGTCTCTCCCATTTAATCCCAGCGTATTTTGCAAAGAGGTCATAAGCGTATGCCGTTGTTTCCTTTCCTGAATCGCACCAGTTTTGCCTCGCTATTGTTTTTTTTACGCTTTCAGGATCTAAAAGGTTGGCTCCAAGCCTAACAAGCCTCTGAAGCCTTTTTCCTTTACCAGCTATCGTTGTCTCTTTATATCCTTGCTTCTTCATCCACCATAGAAACTCAACGATTTTTCCCTGAAGCTCCGCAATGCTTGGCTTTTCTGTGGCTCCCGCAGCCCGCTTTTCTGTTTGGGCTTTAAGGGTCAAGGGAGCCCTCTCCAAAAGTATGGGCTTGCGGTTTTGCTTTTCAATTTTATTGCTCGGCTCAGAGAAGCGGTGTCCACAATTTCTGCAAACATAACGCTGAACAGCTGAGCCATCAAATAGATAACGCATTCCATCCTTCCAAAAAAGCGTTGAACCGCACTGTGGACAATGGATTGGCGTTGTCATGTCCGCCTTAGCCTTTCGCCTTTTCGAGTTGTTCATTCCACGCTTTGCATATGTGCCATGCCAGCTTCCAGAAGCTGGCTCCGCTGAGAGGAGCGCGTTTTGGTATGGGCTGCTTTATTAGAACGTAGGCTTGGACAATTTTGCCCGTTTCCTTATCATATATTTGCTGCTGGTTTATGAAGCCGAAGTCTAAGAGGCGCCTCAAAACTGTTCTGTAAAGGCTTGAACGCCGATAACGGTAGCCCTCCTCAACCTTACCTTTTTGTAGTTTCCATGCGAATTGGCTTAGCTGGGATGGTGTTGCGTAACCGCCATTATCCAGCATCCAACTAAAAAGGAGCCTTGAAGCGTGAATGGTCTTGTGGTTTCTGAAGAGAAGCCTGAAAACGTCTTTGTTTGAGGAATTAGGCTCTTTTAAGGCTTTAACGATTTTCACTATGGCAGCCCCCGAATCAGCGAGGATTGAGCGATAGTCCCATTGTAATGGCAACCCAAAGATGCCAAATGCAACCCGTAGACAATGAAAATTTTAGCGTTAACGGGTCTAGGCTGCTTGTTTACCATTCAGCCTTTCCAGCGTGGTATTCGCCTTCAAGTAGGCGTATTCCCTCAGCCTCAAGCCTTTCAGTAATGCGCTTTTTGGCTTCTTCCCTAGATTTTTTAAGCTCTGCAGTTTCGCCGTCAACAGCTAAGCCCTGATAATATACGCTTTCGTAGCGTAGTATAAGCCCATAATACGGGTCTAAGGCTGTAACTCTAAACTTTCGGCGTTCAAGCATGTCGCGACGCTGGATCCATTCTGAAAGCCTAGCTTCAGACAGGCTTCTATGCTTTAGCTCTTCAATCAAGGATTCTAGGCTTGTTAGTTGAAGGTAGACTAGAGGTTTGGAACCCATTTGTCGCCATCCCGCCTTACGGCCTTTAAGTTTTCAAGGTAGTTCAGCCGCCTGTAAATTGTGGCTGGACTGTAGAGGTTTGAAAGCTCGCTTAGTATTTGGTTTGATGTTGCTGGTAGGGTGAGCATTATGCGGAAGCTTGGCTCGTCTCCGCTGTATGGGCTTAGCCATAAGACGCTTAGGGCTTTAAGCAATTTAACGTCTTCCTCGTTTACTTCGGTTCTGTTTTCGCGTAGGGCTGAAGCCTTAGCCATTGCTATGACATGTCGGTGCGATCTGAAACGCGTCTCGTCACGGTTTACAGCCGCTATAACCCTTCCCAGACGCATCAAGGCTTCTTTATGCCTTTCAGGAACGTTTACGCTTAGAGGCTTTTCTGGAAGGTTCACCTTTACGGGTTTGAACGCGGGTTCAGCCTTGTATAGGGCTTGTTCTCCGCGGATTATATCTTCAGGCGCGATGTGGTAGCTTATCGGTACGGCTCGGCTTAGGAAGCCTAAGCGCATCCATTGTTTTCGGCGGGCTTTCCATTCATCAGTTGTTAGTGCAGCTACAACGCCTGCCTTAACTGGTGTTGGGGAGTGAAAGCGTATATGAAAGGTGTCTATGTTTTGGACACCTTCCTCCATCAAAGCGTTAAGCGTTAAAAGTATTTGATGCCAAACGGGGTTTCCTCTTGCTGTAAGTCGGACCAAATCAGCAACCATGACGTGGCGTATAAGCCCGGCTTGGATTTGTCCAAGTAATCCCGTAAGCCCATAGCTTGTGAAATCATTGTAAAGCGCTACGCCCCTGTTTTCTGCGTAAGCCTTAAGCAGCTCCGTTTTCCCGCTTCCAACAGGCGCAATTATAAGCATGCTTAAGGGGTCGTATGGCTCAATGTAGCCGCTGTAAAGGGCAAGTTCAACACTTATGGCTGTGGGAAGAAGCCCGGGCGGAAACTTTCTCAAGGCATGCGATGTCTTCTCAGAAGTGCATATATCACTAGAGATACATAACTGTTTGAGATAAGAAAGCTTGTGTGAGAGAAACCCTTCCAGAAGCTTAAGCCTAATCAAATAAGCCTTCTGAAATCGCATCCTTAGCCCTCATAATAATATCGCGTAGGTGTCGTAGGAATTTTGAAAACTTTTCCTTCGCTGACCAGCAATTCAAGGGCTGAAGCAATAATGTCCTCCTTATAGTCTGGGCTTAACCCTTTAATTTCGGCAACGCTGTAGATTTTGCCGCGTTCAAGGATGTCGATTAGCCGTTGTTTGCAAGCCATAACCAGATCAGTTTTAGCTGTGGCTCCAGCTGCAGTTACTATGTCTTTTACTTTGTCAGCAACCATTACAACCTTCCTTTCTCTAGGCTTCCAAGATGCTAGCCTAATAATTTTACCTGTCCATGTATCAGCGTCTTTACCGAGAGCCAAAAGAAAAGAGCCAAGCTTAGAATTCGGCCCGACTTGCTCTCTTTTCCATAGCATCGTAGCGCATAAGCTACCATCCTTAGCATTGCGAAGCGTAACCCTCCAGCCTTGTAGTCCTCGAAGCGGCGTCTGATCGACGCGCTCAACCTTTTCAATGACGTAGTCGCCCTCACTTGGCTCTGGCAAAGGCTTTATTAGCTCAGCATCAATTTTCGACATTTTATTCACCGAGATGCGCGTTTGATGAGAAAGGCTTTTCTAGTTTTCCTTTCAAAACTGCAAATGTAAGCTGAGATCTACGTGGAGGTTTTTGCAAAAATGAGAGGACAAGTGGGGGAAGAATTAAGCTCAGACGCGCGCATTTTATGGGAATTAATAAAGAAGCAGCCCCAAAGTTGGGATGAAATAAGAAAGAATGCAAAAGTATCGACATCTCAGCTTTATCGCAAAATAAAGGTTATGATACAGAGCGGAGTGCTTATAAATCTCAAAGAAAAAGAAAGTTTGAATAAGGGACTTTTCGCCTTAAAAGTCTTCCAGCCTATCGAGGAAAAGATTAGGGAACATATAAAGTTGGCAATGTCGTTATTCTTCTACTTGTACTTGTGTAGAGGAAGCACTTTAGATTTTTCAAAAACCATTAACATGTGTCTTGAAGTGTCCGCATACTCAGCTGGCAAAGATCCAATGAATATACAGTTTCGACAAACCTTTTTTAATACTCTCAAAGAATTCATGGAAAAACCTTCAGAGTTTTTGGATCCGAAACTTTATGAATTAGTCTCAAGAAAGTTGATGGAAGAATTAAAAAATTTTGAAGAAGAGCTTAAGAAGTACTTTACTCAAGAACAAGTTGGGCGATGAAAATTAGGATTTCAATGTCTTAATTATGAAGTATAATAATTCGACCGAGGCAGCATTTATTAAAAGTTTATCTTTTTCTCTCTCTACCCAATCCACCCACACCCACCACCCAATACAAAGAGATGCATCAATCAATCAAACAAACCCTCAAACAATCAAACAAACAATCAAACAAAAACAAATATATACCCAAAAGTAATATACTTCTAGGTAAATAGGTGGCTGAAATGCGACCAGTCAAAACACTAAAACTGCAACTAGACAAGTATGGCAGTTATCTGGGCAGGGCGGAAGGATGTTTTGAACTCCGCCTCAAAGACGGGAGGGTGGAGCGTTACCCACACTTTGAAAAGGAAATAGGCGAATGCATACTAAAATCAGGCAGTTATGTAAGTGTTGACGCCTTAATAGATTTGGCACTTTGGAACATTGACACTTACATAATGACCAGACGAAACAGAGTAGTAGCCATTTTAAAAAGCCTAGAAGACGACAGCCACGTAAAAACCAGAATAATGCAATACGAAGCCACAAAAAACCAGAAAGGCGTAGAAATAGCAAAAACAATAGTAAAAACCAAAATAGAAGCCCAAAACATGGTCTTAAGGAAATACGGACTAGAACAGCTTAACCTAACCGCTTTAAAAAGCAAAATCGACAGCCTAAAAGCAGAAAAACCCCAAGACATAAGGTATAAGCTAAACCAAATAGAAGGAAAAGCCTCACAACACTACTTCAAACAAATATTCACCCTTTTCCCAGAAAAAATAAGACCAGAAAAGCGAGTGGGCTTTAAAGCCTATGATGGACTTAACAATGTTTTCAACTTTGGCTATTATGTGCTAAAATGCAGAGTATATAAGGCACTATTAAAAGCAAAACTTGAACCATACCTAGGCTTCTTACACGCCATGCAACACGGCAAACCAAGCCTAGCCTGCGACTTCATGGAATTATACCGCCACATAATAGACAACTTCATAATAGAACGCAGAACAAAACTCCACAAAAACGATTTTGTCGCAGTCACAGACTTCATAGTGCATTTAAGAATGGGAAAACGCATACACCTACTAGAATACGAAGCAGACAAGCTGGCAGAAGAACTTAACAACCTCTTCAACCAAAAAGTCAAAATCCCAAGAATAAAACACGGAAAACAGCAGACCCTAGACACACTAATCACAGAAGAAGCCCTACTCCTAGCAAAACACATAAGAAACGAAACAAAACAATGGCAACCCAGAATAGTCACTCTTTAACCTTACGCCTACGAGGCTTATCCCAATAAGGACTTTTGCATTTTGGACACACTTTAGGTGGGCTCTTAGAATTTTTCCTAGGAACCCATGTGTGACCGCAACGCAGACACCGATAACCCCGCACACTTATATAAGCAATATTTTCTTCTTCACCCATACTTTAAACTAACATACTCAAAATATATAAAATCAACGTAGTATGTGATATTTTTCACCATAAACACCCCTAAAAACATCAATTATGATTTTAACCAAAAAAGCTCAAAAGCCTTAACGACATTGAAGACTTCACGATAACATTCAACACTTTTCCCTTCCTCCGATTTTCCAAAAACCTCCCACAAAAGTGCAAGCCTAGGATTAAATTTTTCCAACATGAACCAGCCCAGTTGACCCAAAAATTTTGAGACTTTAAAAACGTCGTCCTTGTCTTTGACAAAAACATTTACCGTGCCAGTTCCATAAAATTGGAGAAACCAGTCCCCCACAAAAGCCTCTAAATGATGTTGCCCAGCGGGTTTTTCATGAATTGCCACATGATAACCAAAACTTGAAAGTTTAGCTCTAACCTCTTCCAAATCTAAGGGTTCCCCCTTAAAGACAAGCTGGTACTTATAGGCTTTTTCCCGCTTGACCCCCAAATTTCCCGACCGAAACATAGGTACCTACTCCAAAATAAAAGTGTTGTGCGGTGATAAACTATGTTAAATGCAATCATTGGGGTAAGACTAAATGAAAATGAAAAACGGTTACTTCAACAAGTCTGCAAGGCACGAGGTGAAGACGTAAGCGACTTCGTGAGGAGAGCCATCAAAAAAGAACTTGCATCCCTAAACTACTTTGACAAAGAAACTAAGAAGGCTCTAGGGGTTTTGCAGAAGAGGGGATATAGCGAATGAAGACCTGCAAAGTTTGTGGCAAGAAAATCCCCGATAGGTTGACTTATTGCTCTGATGAATGTGCAGAAAAGGATAAGGCTACGTCAACCACAGAAAAAAGCAACCCGCCATTCTTAACACAGTTTGACCGTGGACACGGCTCAGTGAGGCGAGAAGCAAACATCAGAAAAGTTGCTGAAATGCTAGAAAATGGAATATCTGAAGACGACATTAGATTTCAATTAAGTATTCTGTTTAGACCCATGACTGTGGACGACTACATTAGGACTGCGAAGGAGTTGTTAAAGCGTAAAAATAGGTGACCTTAATGAAACTGCCGACTAGACTGAATTTTCTTTTCAAGCTTGGCACCGTCACAGTCTTCTTCATGATTTCTAAAACTCAAACCCTAGAAGGTGTGACAAGCAAAGTTGGTGAAGATGAACACATAATTTTATGGGATTTGGAAAACTGCACATTGGAACAAGCTAAACAAACGCTTGCTGACGTGCAATACAAGTATAGGCTAGGCGACATCTACATAACAAGCGACTGCGAAGGCAGTTATAGAGCTTGGTGCTTCAGCAGACGCCCATTCAAAGAATACCTAAAAATTCTACTTGACACTGAACATTTAGACTGGAACTTTTTCTGGTGGACTGTTAGGCGTGGACAAGCCACTTTAAGAACAAGCAATAAAGTTGGCAGACCACCTCAACAAGTGGTAGGCTACTTGGAGGGCTACGAGCCAACCACATTCCCAGACAAAGTGGTTCTTGTTTTGTATGACACTGGCTTGGAAAAGCGTGGAGTGGTGGTTAAGGGTGGACAAGTTTCCTGAGGCGTTTCAGAGGTTTGAGCAGGTAGTTGATGTTTCAAAGATTACATCTTTCCAGCAGTTATTGACTGCTTTCAGCCACTGGGCTGGAAGGAAGTGGGTTGGCTCTCAAAAACAAATTCAAGCCTTGAAGGTTGAGGCTGAAAGGCTAGGCATACCAGAAGTGCCTGTCACCCTAGAGGAGTATATTAGGGAGAAACAGCTTATCGACCAGCTTTATAGGCGTGTGTATTATTGTGCTCAACGTAGAGCCTATAACAAGGATAGATTAGAAGAATGGGAGCGTTATTACAAGCGTGTGCGTGCTCAGGCTTTTGAAGAGGAATGGTCTGAAGAGGAATGGCGTGAGGTTGAGGCGTGGATTTTGAAGCGTGTTGAGGCTTCTAGGCGTAGGGTTGAATATTGGGAGCGGGAGTGGCATGAAGCCTATGTTAGGTTGAAGGTTGAACATGAGCGTTTCGTTAAGAAGAGGGTCGCCCTTGGAAGGATGGTGAAGTAGGTGTCGCTTGACTGGAAAACCATTTTTCAGCTTTTAGCTAAAGCGAAGGAAAAGCCTGTGAAACGTGTTGGAAAGTGGAAGGTTACGAGGCGTGGCATTAGGTGGAATATGTGGTGGACTCGTTTAGAAGATCGTATTCTCTTTCACGTCATGGCTAGGTATAGAGGCTTAAGAGAGGCTGATTATGTGCGTTGGCTAGTTAAACGTGACTATGAAAGTTTAAGTGAAGAGGAAAGGCGGGTGGTGGATACTGCATATGAAAGGTTCAGAGAAGCCTTCGCTGAATGATATTGAAGCCATGAGCCGACAGCTTGCTAGGGAGATTGCTGAACACTGCAATTTGTCCGTTGAAGCTGAGATGTGGATTGCTGTGCAAATAATGAAGGTTACTTGTGAGTTGTTTGATGTGTTCTATGAGGAGATAAGTTATGAAGGCTAAAAGACCATGCTTCTAATATTTGCAACAAAACCATGTTTCATTGAAGTTAAACATTGGACTTGCAAAGTATGACTGGAAAAGGAAGCGCGACCTAGATGAGTATCAGAAAGATTATTAACGATAAAAACATAGATTCACTGAAAAAGTGTGGTGTGGAGACAAATAATTGGAAGAGCTTCGGGTACAGCACGAAAAAGTATTCTTCAGAAAAAATGATGAAATAATAATTTTAAACGACGATTTTCTGACAACGGATTTTATACATAAAAATACCATAGATTTGATCGTTACGTCTCCTCCTTATAACGTTGATATCCATTATGGATCTTTTAGAGATGATATTCCATATGAAAAGTACCTTGAATTCACTGAAAAATGGCTTCAGAAAGCTTTAGAGTTAATAAAACCCGATGGCAGAATGTGTTTAAACATACCACTCGACAAAAGCAAAGGGAGAAGGGATGAAGGTTTTCAAAGTGTTTACTTAGATATTGTTAGCATTGCCAAAAAATTAGGATGGAAGTATTTCTCAACGATAATATGGAATGAACAGAACATATCTAGAAGAACTGCATGGGGATCATGGCTTAGCGCTTCAGCACCATATGTTATAGCACCGGTTGAGGTCGTAGTAGTGCTCTACAAACATCAGTGGAAAAAAATGAAAAATGGAATCTCGGATATAACAAAAGATGAGTTTATTGATTGGACTAACGGCGTATGGACATTTTCAGGTGAAAATCCTGAAAGAGTGCATCATCCCTCACCATTCCCTCTTGAACTTCCAAAAAGATGTATCAAACTGTTCAGCTTTGTAGGGGATACCGTGCTTGATCCATTTCTCGGTAGTGGAACCACTTTAGTAGCATGTGCACTTCTTAAAAGGAAAGGAATAGGAGTAGAAATAGACAGGAATTATTGTGAAATTGCAAAAAGAAGACTCATCGAAGAAGCTAACATACTGCAAAAGAAGCTAATTGAATAATGGAGGGAATTATTTGAGCGATCGTGCTTTCCTTTGTCAGATCTCTGAAGGAGACTGGGAAATTAGCCGTTACATAGGAGTATACGGAAATAGAGAGGGTAGTGAAAGGAAAGGGGAAATTCAATATTTCGATGCAGGATCAAACACTGTGCAGTCAATAATAGAGGATCTTATCGGCATGCGAAAGGGAGATGTTGTGTTTTTCCATGTACTTAGGGAAAAGCAGGAGAGCACGATCCATGGTGTTTATAGAGTCCGTGAAGAGCCGTTTTACAACGACCAAAGAATATGGAAATCGGAGAACTTTGTTTACCCCTACAGATTTTGTTTTGAACCTCACCCTGAGCATTCGGACTTATGTAAAAACGACGCTAATATAACTGTTAGTCAATTTTATGCAGCCGTAGAGGCGGGCATAATACGCTCAATTTTAACATTAGAAAGAGAAGAACGTGGGGCTGCCCATGCCGTAAAAACAATCACACGGGAAGATGCACAGGAAATAATAAAACTACTTTATAGAGAATTTTCGACACAGCATACAAAACAAACCATTGAGTTCAAACCTCTAAAGCTTAGCGGTTTCCCGCTCAAAAATTACATAAAACGGGTAGGTGAAATCGAGTTCCCGGTCAAAGCAGTAGTTGCATATAAATTAGGGCGAGCAGATCCTAATTTTATTCAATTTATTCCGGCTTGTAAAAATAACGAGTATGACTTTTTGATACAAACTTTTGTCGGATCAACAGCAAGAAAGCCTGTTGACTTACTATGTATAGGCTATCAAAAATCAAAGAAGACAATAACTATTATCGAGGCGAAGAAAGATAAAGCTGAAATCAAAGACCTAATCCAACTATTACATTATCAAGAGATCCTTAGAATTAGAACTACCAAATCAGACAATGCACATCATATTTTCTCTGCATGTCTTATTGCTCAAAAATTCGCAACAGACCTAGTAGATTATTGCTTCCTTAGAAACACAATTATTCCATGGGAAGAAGTGCGTCTCCTTAAATATACACCTACTTCTAATGGAACTGATGCAGACTTTGAACTCCAGACATTATCAAAACCTACATATATTGCCTTTAAGATTTACCCAAAAATAGCGACCGACATCTCCAATGTCTGGTCTGATCCATCTAATTTCTATTACACAATAATGCGAGTAAGCAAACCAAAAATCACCGTAGAGATTTCATTACAAGAAAAAGATGTAATTATCTTGCAAAAATATTTCCAGCATGATAGCTCAAAGAGCCCAATAGGGCGAGTTCTAATATACAAAGTCCACAAAAAATGTACACCAAAAGAGCTTACTAAGTTCATGGAGTATCTCTATAAAGAAGTAAACAATGCAGAAGAAAAATTCATGGCTGTTGAACCCATACTAATTGCACAAGAGTATGACGCCATAACAGCTTCATTCATTGAAAAATACAACACTTATGAAACGCAAGCTTTAAGGCAACCAATTATCGCTTTTACAACTCTCGATCTCCATGTGTCGCCGGATCAGCTGAACACCCCATTTTAAAACTTAGAGAGCTTTAAACACGCTTTTTCCAGTCAACTGTCCTATTGGAATTCCCTTTTAAGGCAACCGATACGCTTTTTGATTCCGTCCTCTGCTTTCCAACTTGTATTGAGGCTTTATGTTTTTGTTTGATTAATTAACTGATTGACTGATTAATTGATGGATTGTTTGTTTATTTTTTTGTTTATTTAATAGGTGTGTGTAGGGGTATAAGGGTAAAGAGAGAGAGAAAAAGATTAAAAGTTTATCCAACATGATATGGTATAATGCTGATGCATACGCTTTCCAATCTCCCCCGGAGAGGACAAAGGCTTGTATAGGCGTTCTGTATGGGTCGTGTCGCAATTGCCTATGCTTTTTGCCCATGCTTCGCCATGGCTCATCCATCCACCTATGGAGCCAGCTGTAGCGTTTACCGAAAAGCAGCATATCCAAATGCTCATGTATTCGTCTGGAGGCATATTTATCCAATTAACGTTAAAGAAGCATGAAAATATTAAACTTCGCGCGGAAAAGGCTGAAATTCGAAGCTGAAAGGCGTTTTGGAGGCGTTTAAAGTTTAAATGAAGGTTAAACTTGTATTACTTGGAAGGATGGCGAATGGATAGACGTTACCCTTCCTACTATAAGGTTAGGCAAGTTGCGAATATGCTTGGCGTGACAGACCAAACCATATACAGATGGATTAAGAAGGGCTTAATAGCGTGTATAAAGCTGCCTTCAGGACATTTAAGAATCCCCGATAGTCAGCTCTTAAAAATATTTGCGAGTTACAGGCTTAGCCGTAGAAGAATAAGGCGCAGAATTTCATCATTTTACTCAATATAACTACATATAACTTCAACTTACCTGTTTTACTATAATTGAGCCAAAACGTGGATGAGGGTTTTTCCACGATAATCGCCAAGATATTTCACTATAAACCACATGCAAATTATGTTTGAAATAATCGGCTCGAGTGCTAAAGCTTCATGAAAATTGAAGTGGTGGTCTTTCGCTTATATTTGCCTTTTTAAGCCATTCTTTAATATTTTTGATTCAGCTATTTTCATTTCCACGATGATAACTGGGGGCAGTCAAACACCACTTTCAATTGTTGCTAAATTTTCCGTGCTGAAGATCATGAAAACCCTTAAGATAAGGCTTAAACTTCAGCCCTCCCCTCTTCTAGTTGGCAACTTAAAGGTAACTATTCTCGCCTTCCTTTTACACGAAAATTTTCATGAAAAATTTATATTCTCTTTTAAGTTCTCATTATTATTGGGAGGAGAAATGAGGAGAAAATTGTTGGTGGGTATTTTTTGGATAACTGTCATAACAGTAAGCCTAAACGTTTTTAGCATTATTCCGGCGTATGCATTTCCTCCAATTAATGAGGTCTACCATCTCATTAAGGGAACCATTGATGGGCCTGAAACGGTTGATCCAGCGCGGTGTTTTGATGATGCAAGTGCTGAGCTAATTTTTAATATCTATGAGACTTTGTTGTTCTATGACGGCGAAAGGGTTACATCCGATCATATTATGCCTCAGCTTGCGACAAAATGGGTTGTTGAGAACATTACAGGAAGCGTTAGTCCTGAAGGGTTGCCGTGGTTCTATAGGTACATCTTTGAAATAAGGACTGGAGTGTACTTCCGTGACATTGAATTGCATTACTATCCGCTTAAACCTGAGGATGTTGAGTACACTTTTGAGCGTGTCATGGTTTACGATGAAGGGCTAGCGTGGACTATTTACACCCCTCTCCTAAACGCTTCCGGAGCTGAAGACCTCATAAAATATGGTCCACAATTTAACCTCAGCACACCTGAGGGCATTATTAACGTTGGAAAGGCCATAGATCACGCTGTTGAGTCAAATGCTACTCATGTCTGGTTCAACTTTGTTTTCCCAGCAATATATCCGCCATTCCTACAGATTTTATGCCAGCCATACTCAAGCATATTGAGCAAAGCTTGGATAAACGAATACGTGATCGGATGGCTTAACCGGAAGGAATGGGGTGGCGAATGGGGCGACTATACTGATTGGATAAATTACCATCACTTGCCAACATCTCCTCTAGACGAACCATACCCAGTTATGTGTGGGACAGGGCCATTCATGTTAGATACGATATCCGAACCGGAGAGATACTGGAGGGTTGTTATAAACTATGATTACTGGAGAGGATGGCCAGCGGACTTCCCTGCATGTTTTGGCACCAAACCGGCTGGTTGGGTTACATCCTTCACTGTAAAATGGGGCTTGACAAAGGAAGAAATTATTCAAGGGTTCCTTAACGGATCAATCGATATACCAGGTATTAGCGCAACTGAATTTTATCAGAAACCAGGAGTGAGATTTATGTATCCACTGCCTGAACTTGCCGTGGAAGCCATATTTTATGTTTTTGATGTTAATCCAGAAACCCCTTATGGTATAATATATCCTCCAGGATGGTGGAGCGAGGATGGTATTCCAAGAGACTTCTTTAACTACTCGCATATTAGGAAAGGCTTTGCCTACGCATTCGACTATCAAAGATTTCTACAGCAAGCCTATGCAGGTGAGGCTATAGCACCTCCAACAGCTATCGTCCCATGCTTGCCTTACTACGCTCCAGTGCAAGGCTACACCTACAACCTAACAAAGGCTATAGAGGAATTTCAAGCGGCAAGCGTGTGGCGGACAGGCTTCACAATAACAATACTGTATAATACGGGAAATGAGCCGAGAAGAATAGCTGCAGAGATCATTAAAGAAAACATTGAAGCGCTTAATCCAAAGTTCCATGTTAATATTGTAGCCTTACCTGTTCCAGAATATTTCAGGGCGATAAAAAATAAATGGGCTCCGCTCTTTATTTTCGGATATACATTTTGCTATGCAGATCCACACGACTTTGCTAGCAATTTCTATCATAGTAAAATGGGGATGGCTGCTTATCAGGGATATTGTAACCCAACAATGGATGAACTTATAGAGAAAGGTGTTAAAGTAAAAGATGGATTGGAGAGGGCCCTAATATACCTTAATATTCAGTTGCTTGCTGTCGAGGATTGTCCAAGCGTGCCAATAAGCCAACCGCTGAGACGTCATTGGGAACGAGACTGGGTAGTAGATTGGTATTATAATCCGGTATTTCGCGGAATATACGCCTACAACCTATGGAAATGGTATTATGTCCCCCACGCATTATACGACATTACGCCGCCACAGCCGATATGCCACTATTTACCATGCGACACCAACTATGACGGCAAAGTAGATGCCAAAGATATTGGTGTAGTAGGCAAAGCCTTCGGCTCCACTCCATGCCCAAACATGCACCCAAGATGGTGCTTCAGAGCAGACGTCAACAACGACCGCAAAGTAGACGCCAAAGACCTAGGCTTCGTCTGCAAATACTTCGGAAAAACAAGCCCGCCATGGCAGCCACCACCGCCGCCTCCATCTTCACCTTAAACATTTTTCAACACTTCCTTTTTCTTTTTTAAAGATGATTGAAAATGATAGATTAGAAGGAAAAAGTGATAAAGCCTTATGAATAGGAAACAGCTTGCAGTTACAATTTTGATCAGCTCCATCCTGTTAACTTTGGCTTTCTCTTCGGTGTCTATGCAGCAAATTGTCAGGAATGATCCATGGCTTGACTACGACGATAATGGAGAAATAAGCATGACAGACACAGTTATGGCGGTTTCGGCATTCAGTACAAGAGGAAACTCAACAAAAAACGTAAAAATAATTCACACAACATATATGTACGGCGAAAGATTTCACGTCGCCCTTCCCGGAGGAGTACCTTCAGTTTGGCGTTGCTTCAATGTAGAAGGCTATGAACGAATAACAATTGCACTAGATGTTGGCGGCAACGCATCAATAGGTATTGGATGGAGTGTACCTAATGGTGGCTTTTAGTGGCAAGACCGCTACATTGTCTATAACACTTATAACTCACAGTAAAAACATATCAAGTTGTAGCTCTAAAGTTATGGATAGGATTCTTTAGCTTCGTGCGATTACCAGATTTTATCGCTGTCCAGTTAAATGCAAATGTAACGTTAGGCATCTATATGTCTACGTGAACAGTCATTACATTCTAACTCATAGATCACTGACATTATCTAAACTCGAGAAAACTAAACTTAATCTTAAGGGATGCGTTATTCCATTCTCTGTTTCTGTTTGTGCTATAAAATAAAAAACAAAAATTAAACTTTCAAAAATGTTGTGAATAGAAAAAGAGGGGATTTTGCGGGAGATATCTCCATCCGTCGCTATTTTGGGTTCAAATCCCAGCTACCCCACCACTACTGTGATCAAGGGCGCTGGTGAGTTTTGTTTCGTGTCTTGTAATGCGGTTGAACAGAATTTAGAGGACTAGCCAATTTGCGTTGAAATCAGCCATAAATTTGGTGTTTTCGGCAGAGCTAAAAAGGTTGTTGATGGCTTAGTTTGGCGATATTTCTTTCTGGGAATATTCTGGAAGACGTAGTTATGCGTAAAACAAAAAAGCTGAATTATTAACATAGGTTTGGAGACTTTGCAGGATGGACGATTTGCAAGGCAGCAACCCGTCCAGTTCTAAGGATAGAAGAATCAGTGTTTTTATACCGGTTTATAGGCACTCGGATTTGCTGGAGGAGCTTCTTGATGGTTTGGTTAATGACTCTTATCAAAATAAAGAGATTTTTGTTACTATAGATGAACCTACGGCTGATGTGCAGAGGGTTATTGAGCGTTTTCGTGGCGAGGTGCATTTCATTTTAAATGGTCACAGAAGAGGTAAGGTTGGGGCTTTGAACGAGGCTGTTAGGGTTTCCAGCGGGGAAATTCTTCTTTTTCTGGACGCGGATGTTAAGCTCGGCGAATGTAGGGATTTTCTAAAAACTGTAGCTTTAGAGATGGAGGATGCGGACATTCTTGACATAAAGAAGAAGATTATCCTGGATTCCTTCGTATCTAGAATGGTGAATTACGAGTTTGTCGGCTCAAACTTTTCAAGCTTCTTGTATTCAAAACTTGTGCAGAAATGTTTTGCTGTCGGCGGTACAGCCTTCGCCATTAAAAGGGAAACCTTCGAAGAGGTTGGAGGATTTGCCAAGGTGGTTTCAGAAGACCTTGACTTGGCGGCGAGGGCTTTCTATCGAAATAAGCGGTTTAAGTTTACTAACAAGGCTGAAGTTTATACGAAGGCTCCTTCAGGGTGGAGAAGTTGGTTAGCTCAGAGGAAGAGGTGGGGTATCGGGACGGGAATATGGATTAAAGCCCATGGGGGAAAGGTTGTCAGATCTATTGCTAAGTATCCATACATAGCTTTTCCATGCTCCCTCATGCTTTTCCCAACAGTTGCCCTCATACTTTTTAATTATGTCTGCTCCTTTTTCCCAGACGCCCAACTGTTCAACTTTATCCCGAAAGCTTTAGCATCTCAATTGAACCTTACAAGTGTGCCTGTGCTGCCTCCCTCATTGACCACAATTTTGTTTACAGCCTTGACAAACTTCTTTTTAGGCTTCATTATGTTCTCAACAATTTTTTATATAGCCTCAAAGAAGCTTGGATTTCAATTCAGTATCGCCGAATTCATGACGTACTACTTTTTTTATCAGCCCCTATCCTTTATTGTCCTTTTTGCCGGCATAATTGCTGGAATCTTCTTTAAGGATCATAAAATAGACTGGAAATTATAGGCGCATAGAAGCCATTAGGCGTGCAACTGAATAGCAATTATTTTAAGGTTGTTTGTAAACGTTTATGAGAGGTTTCATAATGTTGGCTGTCGAAGCCTACAACGTTACCAAAGTTTTTGGTAATATTCACGCTTTAGACGGATTAAGTTTCAGCGTTAAGCCAGGCGAGGTTTTCGGGCTTATTGGTCCTAACGGGGCTGGTAAAACCACTGCTCTGCGGATAGTCTCAACGCTGCTTGTGCCAACTTCTGGTGCTGTTAAGGTTTTTGGATATGACGTGGTGCAAAATGCGGCTGATGTTCGCCGAGTAATCTCTTATCTTCCTGAAGAAGCTGGTGCTTACCGTTATCTTTCTGGTTTGGAGTATCTTGAGTTTATGGCAAGATTTCATACAAGCGACAAGGCCGAAGCCCGTAAAATGGTTATGGAGGCTGCCGAAATCTCTGGTTTAGGAGAAAGACTGAAGGATAAAACCAAAACTTATAGTAAGGGGATGAAGCGTCGTCTTCTCGTTGCCAGAGCCTTAATGCTCAAGCCGAAGTTGGCTATCCTTGACGAGCCTACAAGCGGTTTGGACGTGCTTCACTCCTACCATGTTAGGGAAATAATTAAAAGCTATGTTAAAAGGCATGGCGTGACTGTTCTTCTTTCAAGCCACAACATGCTTGAGGTTGAATACCTATGTGATAGGGTTGCCCTAATAAACAGGGGCAGGGTAGTCGCCGATGGAGAACCCAAAGAACTGAAGGAAAAGTTTGGGAGCACAAACTTGGAAGAGGTTTTTGCAAGGGTGGTGAAGCTTGCTTAGGGGATTTGGCAACTTCCTATTAAAAGAGCTTAAAGAGCTTGTAAGAGACCCAAAAATCCTCTTAGGAATGATAATTGTCCCCCTAGTAATGTTTCCAGTTTTGGGCGGAGTCATAAACTATGCAACGAAATCCGCGCAGGAAAGGGCAGCAAAAGCCGCCCTCGTTGTTGTGGATAACGATGGAGGATACTGGGCTAAGAATTTCACAGACGCGCTTCAGGCGATGGGTGTTAACGTTTTCAAAGAAAGCAACGTTGCATTGAACGGTGAAAACATAACAAGGTTACTTTCAAAATATAATGTCACACAAATCCTCGAAATTCCTAACGGCTTTAATGATACTATTAATGCATACCTTAGCGGGCAAAACGTGAACATTAAGTTGAAGTTTTATGGAGCGCTTTCTACAGTGGGCGCTTTCGAGGGGTTTGGCTCGTCAATGATCGATGCTTTCATTGAACAGTTTAACAGGCAGGTTGCCCCAAATGTCGTGGCAGTTGAAAAGTCAGCAATTATAAAGGGCGAAGTTAAGCCCGGCATTGACCCAACCATGCTTTCTGGTCTGCTTATGTCCCAGTCTATTGCTCTCCCCATTACGATTATGATTTTGCTTACTTATTCGGTGCAGATAGCTGCCACTTCGGTAGCTATGGAAAAGGAGGAGAAGACACTTGAAACGCTGTTAACTCTTCCTATGGATCGCCTTTCAATTCTTTTGGGGAAGCTTTCCGGTTCAATTATTGTTGCCGCTGTTGGCGCTGTGGCTTATATGGCTGGCTACAGCTATTTGTTGGGCTCAGCTATGTCTGGGATTCCAGCCAACATAAACTTGGATTTGGCTGCCTTGGGGCTTACGCCTTCTTTTCATGGCTATCTGCTCTTGGGTGTATCCCTCTTTGTTACGATGCTTTCAGCTTTGGCTTTGGCTGTTATAATGTCTGCCTTCGCTGAGGATGTTCGAAGCGCCCAATCCTTTGTGGGCTACATTTACCCGCTTATATTTCTCCCATCCTTCGCCCTAATATACTTGGACATCAACACCTTACCATTGGCGCTAAGAATTCTTTTTTATGCTATTCCATTTAGCCATCCAATAATAGCCTCAAAAGCCGTCATAATGGGCGACTATTGGACCGCGGCGTTAGGCATAATCTATGTTTTAGCCTTCACGATAATAGTTATGTATGCAGCCTCAAGGCTTTTCGCAACGGAGAAAATTCTAACGGCAAAAATAAAGTTCAAGAGAATGGGAATAGGACGGCGAAAAACAGCAGAAGAACTTTAGTAAAACTTTTCAAGAAAGTGCGAAAACTATCATGCGGTGAAAGCAGCTTTGGGAATTCAAAAAATTGAGGTTTATCCAGTTACTTTAGCTTACCATGAACCTTTCAGAATTGCTCCGGGCGCAAGCACTGAAAGCCACAACGTTGTCGTGAAAATAGTTACGGATTATGGCGTTTACGGCTGGGGTGAGTCTTCGCCTTCAGAGCGGGTCACTGGCGAAACGGCGGAGACCGTCATCAAAGCCTTAGATAAGATTGCGCCTAGGCTTATTGGCATGTGCCCCTTAAGAATTGAACAAAACATTGAGCTTATGGATTCCATTGTGGCTGGAAACCCTTCGGCAAAGGCAGCCATAGACATAGCCTTACACGACATCTTAGGCAAGACTGTTCGAAAGCCCCTCTACATGGTTATGGGTGGCTACAGAACCGAAGTCCTAACCGACATCACATTAAGCATAAAGTCTCCAAAGGAAATGGCTAAAGACGCGGTTAAAGCCGTTAAGAAAGGGTTTAAAGCCCTAAAAGTTAAGGTTGGAGTAAACCCAGAAGAAGATATTGAACGGATTAGGCTTATCCGCGAGGCAGTCGGCGAAAAAATACAGATAAGGATTGACGCAAATCAAGGTTGGACGCCAAAGCAAGCCATAGAAGTTCTAAACAAAATTGAAAAGTTTAACATCCAATTCGCGGAACAGCCAGTCCCGGCAGAAGACTTAAAAGGGCTAGTGGAGGTTAAGCGAAACTCAACTATACCGATAATGGCAGATGAAAGTGTTCATTCGCCGGAAGACGCCCTACAACTGATAAAAGCTGAAGCCGTAGACATGATAAACATAAAGTTGATGAAAAGTGGGGGAATCCACAAAGCCAAGAAAATAGCCGCCATAGCCGAAGCCGCTGGAATACCATGCATGATAGGCTGCATGGGAGAGTCGGAAATAGGCATAGCAGCTGGAACCCACCTAGCCGCGGCAGTAAAAAACATACAGTACGCAGACCTAGACTCCGACTTGTTACTCAAGGACAAACTGGTTACAAAAGGCGGAACGAAAGTCAGAGACTCAACGCGGACATTTCCAAAAATTAACGGACTAGGAGTAAAGGAGCTAAACAACAAAATCCTTGGAAAACCAGTCAAAGTTTATCAGTAAACCTTACGTGGCTCTTTATTAAATATTGGGAAGGAGGAAGTTTAGCTTAGTTCTTGCAGAGCTCTTAAGCGTTTTACTATATTTGGGTGTGTTGAGAAAATCTCGATTATTCGGTCTAGTGTTGTCAGCCTCCTTGACAGGAGTTCTTGGACTAGTTTTTGGTCGCCTGAGGATGCCGCTGTTAATGCCGCCGAGTCTGTTTCCACACGGTCCGGGTCTGTTATGAATAAAGCCTTGAAGGCATTTAGATGCTGCACCTGTTTTCTGGCATTTCCCATGTTTCTGGTTGCGTAGACTATTTTTGCTAGTCCTTCCGAAAGTTTTTGTGTACCATTTTCGACTATTAATGCACTGTGTCTATCAGCATAATACTCACGGAGACGGCTCAGGTACAGTATAAACATGTTTAAAATCCATGAAAAGGCCATGAAACCAAAGCCTAACGCTGCCGTTCCGCCGCCTTCTTCTCTTCGTCTGCCATACATTGAAGAGATTATAAGTGAAGAAGAGATTATAAGTGAATAGCCAATGTAGTAGAACAGCGCTGGAAGAAGCGAAACAAACATCATTATCTGCACGTCCCTATGCTTCAGGTGTCCAAGCTCATGACCTAAAACAGCTTCAACCTCCCCCTCATCAAGAGTTTTCAGAAGCCCGCTTGTCACAGCCACACGGTTTCCAGCAATGGGCGAGCCATACGCGAAGGCGTTTGGAATTGGAATTTGGGCAAGCATCAGCCTTGGCTTTTTCAAGCCGCTTTTTCTACTTAGATTTTCAACTATCTGGTGAAGTTTTGGATTTTCGCTTTCGGGTATTTCACGTGTGCGGTAAAGGGCGTCAATAATGTATGGGGAGATTAACCACTGTCCCACGTTGAATGCTACAACTAAAACTCCTAAAACCATTATGTCCATAACACCAATTAAGCTCAAGATTAGCGTGAACACTAGCGTGGATAAGCCTATTATTAGGGCTAATGTTCCAATCATGGATGCACGAAGTTTCCATACGCTCGGCATTCTCTCACCAGTCAATGTTCACAGAAGGGAACACGCTTATATTTGTTACTCTTAAGATTTAAGCCTCCAGATTAACTTTTATTGTTAAAAGTATATAGTCTCCTCTCATGGAAGTACTTGTTGACGACGTAGGAAGCTTCCCTCTGCCCAAATCTATTGAAAGGAAAATGTTTGGTGAAGCTTATAAGCTGGCAAGAGAACATGTTGCCAACGGAAAAAATTTGAAAGAGAACCCTTTTCTATATAAAAACTTCTACGAAGTTATAGTAGAATCGTTTTTTAGAAAACTTAAAACTGGTTTGGATATTGTCAACTATCCACAACATTATGATATACATAGACAGTTCGCTGAACCCATCCATAAGGCGATGGAAAGAGGCACATACATTGTTGAAGAGAAAGACGCCATCATACCGGAAGTACACGTTATTAACGAAGAGGCGAAAAGAATCTACGAAGGTATAGGAAAAAGGATTGCCCTTCGCGTCTGTGTTACTGGTCCGTTGGAGCTTTACTTAAAAGAGATCGGAACAACCTTATACAAGGACGTGCTATTTATGTTTGCGGAAACCGTAAGGCGGTTCGTCAAAAACGCCATTTTAAACTCAAAATACGTAAAAACGGAGGTTGTCGCCCTCGACGAGCCGAGTTTTGGTTTTCAAGAAATATTAGCAGACACGGAAACAATAGTGGAGGTCTTGGAAAAGGCCTTAAATTTTGAAGGCGACGTTCAAAGGCACATTCACATGCACTCTCCAGCCAGAATAGTGGACATTTTAAATGTTACAAATCTGGATGCGGTATCCATAGAGTATGCAGCCTCTCCCCGCAGCCTAGAATTCATTTCAAAAAGTATGCTTGAAAAGACGGATAAGTTCATCCGTGTTGGAATAACCAGAACAGACATAGACTCCATCATCGCAGAACTCTATGAGAAGGGAATAACAAAACCAGAAATGGAACAGCTTGTCGAAGACGAAAAAACCATCAGAAAAAGATTCGAAAACGCCACGGAAAAATTTGGAGAAAGAATGACCTTCACAGGGCCAGACTGCGGACTCGGTGGTTGGCCAACACAAGAGGCAGCTCAACTCCTCCTAGAAAGAACTGTTAGAGCTGTAAAACGTGTTTAGCTGTTAATGAAACGCATTTTTTTATAGAAAAGCTTTTATATTAGTGCTTCTCTTTCCCTTTTCCATTGAAAGAAAGGAAGGGGGAGCCCAAAAGGGTTCGGTAGTTCCTATTTTTGGAACTCCCTTCTCTCCTTTCTCCCCTCTTAAAACTCACCGAACCCTTGGGTAAATTCCCCAATATTTAAGGAACAAAGTACTTATCTGTTAAATTCGCAGAAACTTTTCAATGTTTGAGTAACACGTATTACAAAATATACCTTTCTTTCTGTCTGTTTCAAAGATGGTGTTGGAAAAATACATGACACAAAATGGATTCATACAGTGGGTTAAGCCTAAAGTGTGTCCAATTTCATGCACAGCCTCTTTTGTGCCCCTTTCGATGAAAAGTTCAAAGTTTGATGGGGCACCATAAAATTCTGGTCGAAGCCTCCAAAGAGATATGAGAGCCGCTTTTCCAGGACATTCCGCCTCCCCAAACACAAAGTTTAATCCTGGAACATAAATATCGACGTCGACCACGCCTAAAACACGGTTTAGGTTTTTGGCTTTTTCTGCATAGCTTGCCACTAAGCCTAAAATCACGTCTGAGCGGTACTGCTTCCTTACTTTGTCGAAGGCTTCTTGCGGCAAAGTCAAAGTTTCACGGATTACTTGGCACTGTGTTTTTGGGAACGCCATGTTTACGTTTTCGCATATCCTGTTTAGGACTTTCGAGTCAACTTGCCCTATGCGTAAAATTCCTATCTTCATGTTCTTTAAACCTTAAATGTGTCTCCTGGTCTGGGGGCCACAGCCTCCAGTCCGGCTTCTTTCTCTATCCATTTTGCAAGAAGTTCGCAGTTTCCCTCGGCGCCGTGGATCACATAGAATTTTGCCTTACCGTTAATCTTTTTCACGGCTTCTTTAAGCTCTTTTGCACCGCAATGGGATGAAAAGTCAAAGTGTTTAACTGTAGCCTTAACCTTTCGCATTTTCCCGTCGATGACGCATACCCCTTTCTCTAGGAGTTCTCTTCCAGGCGTGCCGGGGATTTGGTAGCTCACGAGGAAAACTGCGTTATTCGCCTTTTTACCAATTTTAGATATGTAGAATGCTGCAGGACCGCCCTTAAGCATGCCAGCTGGCGAGATTATTACGCAAGGCATTTTTGTGGCTTTTCTGCGGTCCCGCCAGCCCTCCACCCAATTGACCGAGTGGATGGCATCCATGAACAGTTTTGGATCCCTCAAGAATTGCATGTGATTCATCATCATTCTGCTGGCTTCCCGCGCCATCCCATCAAGATAAACTGGATGCTCAAAATGGTGGGCGGCGAGGATGCATGCAATTTCTTGGGATCTTCCAATGCTGAAGGCTGGTATGAGAACTGTTCCGCCCCGTTCTACTACTTCTGTCACTTCTTCAACGAATTGCTTTTCGAGTTCTGGTCGCTCTGGGTGATCCTCGTCAGCGTATGTGCTTTCTATTATGACTGCGTCTAGGTCACCGTAGTTCATTTTCGCCCCCTCTAAAAGCCTTGTATTTGTCAAGTTGAAGTCACCAGTGTATAGTACCCTTTTTCCCTCCGCCTCTATGAGAACTTGTGCGCTTCCGGGGATGTGTCCAGCGTTGTGAAGTTCGAAGGTTATGTCTCCCACGGTTTCTTTCACGCCGAAATCCAGGTGCCTAATGTGCCTCATCATGGTTCTTAGTTCAAGATACTCGTATGGGAGATAGTAGCTTGAAAGGTGTATGAAGTCTGAAATTAGCAGTTGGCTAAGCTCTGCTGTAAGTCTATTCGCGTAAACGGTTTTCCTCCCCTGAATGAAGAATATGGGGATTGCACCGGAGTGGTCTAGGTGGCTGTGTCCCAAAATTATTGCGTCCACTTCTTTTGGTGGAACATGCATTGGGAAGCCGGGCTCATGGTTGAGCATTACGCCGTAGTCTAGCAAAACTTGTGTTTTTTCTGTTTTGACGGATATGGCTGCCCTACCAACCTCGTGGGTTGCACCTAGAAACTTTATTTGAAGAGGACTCATCTCTTTCAACCATTAACGCACTTAACATTGGCGCAGCTGTTTTAAAAATGTATTGACTCTTCGGTATGGGCTACCCTAACAAGTCCACGTTTAATAGCCCTTAAAATTTCATCCAAATCTGTTGAAGCTTGAATTTCGTTGTAAACTGTCCAAAGCTCGTCTACTCTATGGGCGTCGCTTCCAGCCACGCTGGGCAAAGCCATCGCCTTGGCTAATTCTTCGGCTAACATGTTTAGTTGTCGGGAGCAACCACCATTCAAAACCTCAACAGCATCAATCGCGTAGTTTTTGGCTGAATTGCCCAAACCAAAGGCTCTATATGGATGTGCTGCAACCACTAAGCCGCCTCTTTCATGGGCAAAATCTATGACATTTTCAACAGTCCATGGTTGGGGTGGAACTTCAGCGACTCCTAAAAGGATAAGGTCACCGCCAACGGTGCTGACTTCTACGCCCGGAATGATGAGGATGTCTGGGTAAGCTTTAGCCAGCTCCAACACTTTGTGGTATCCTCTAACAGTGTTGTGGTCTGTTATTGCTGCCGCTTTTATGTGGGGGTGGGCGAAAAGCTGCTCCACTATAGTTTTTGGGTGTATTGAAGCGTCCGGCGAAAATATCGTGTGAATGTGCAAGTCTACATGAATCAAGGTTATTCGCCCTAGTCTGTCCGTATTCTCTTTAAAAAGTTTAACAGGGGTTTAACCCATCTTTTATCCATATTAAAATCCATATTAAAAGATTTAAAAGCGACGCCTTTGGCTACACACGCCTTTTTGCATGCCTTCAGAACAGTTTCGCCCCAATCTTCAACATTGCGAAGTAACAGCACTATTCTGTAACTAGTTCTGCTTATGTAATCCGCCACTTGCGAAGCCACATATTCTATGGTCTCTTTGTCCGGCGGCATAGCTGTTTCATGCTGAGAAAGCGGATAAACTTCATCAAGTTCCAGTGGGACTACCCCGAAAGGTGCTTCATAAAAACAGATGTGGAGTTTATTTAAACGTTCCTTTGGAAAATCTTGAAGAGCTTTCACCAGCCCTTTGTATTCCTCAGATTTGTGGTAGGGCTTGGCTCTGGTCTGGGGCATCAGTATAAGAATTTCAGCTTCTCTTGGAGGAGTATATCTCTCAGAAAGCCTTATTCTGTGGCGTACAACCTCCGGGCGGACTAAACCAGCAGAATCGAAGTAGAAAAGTCCGCTACGCTTTACTGTTGGGCTATGCCTTTCGATGAACTTTTCGTATTTTCTCAATTTTTTTAGTGCCTGCAAAAGTGCAGGATGCCCATGAGCCCTAAACTCTAAATGCTCCCAAAGTCTACCTTCTTTTATCGCCTGTTTTATCCGCTTAATTTCAGCAGAGCAAATGTGAAGGTTGTGTTCCGCGATAAAGGCTTGCCTCTCTTTGCTTGGGAGTTCAGCCACATCCTTTGGGCTTTTACTTGAACATTTTGGGCATGCACATGGGAAAAACTCAAGCTCTTCAAGTCTGACAGTTCCTGTTTCTGTCATGTAACGGTTTTCTCTGGCGTAGATGGCATAGGCTGCAGAGTCAAAAAAGTCGCATCCTAGGGCAACAGCCAACGAAAACATGAAGGGGTGTCCAGCGCCAAAAAGGTGGAAGGGGCGTTCAATGGGCAAGTTCATTTTAGCTGTCAAAATCATGTCTACTAAAACGTCGAAGCGGTAGTTTTCCATAACCTCTGTTGGGCTTCCTAAAGCGTGAATGTCGAATGGGAGTTTAGCCATCTCCGAAGCTGACATCGCTACCAAATCCAGATAACGTCCGCCTTGAATAGGCCCAACCCAGAGAATATCTTCCCTCTTTTTAACCTTGAAAAGTTCAGCTGCCCTTTTCAGCGTTTCATTCACTGTTTGCTCCGCATGCTTCCTTGAAACCCTCCAACCGGTCGGCCAATCAAGTATTGTGGCTATGTCTGTGTTTATCCGCTCTTGGTAATCTACAATTTCTTCCGGGGTGATTTCCACATCTCCATAGACCAAAATTTGGTAGGCGCCAGAATCCGTCATTATTACGCCCTTAAAATCTAGAAAACTGTGCAAGCCCTTTTCGGCTGGCCGGTTTTGGAAGCGCCTTTTTAGGATATAGGCGTTAGTTATTAGAGCTTCGAAGCCGAAATCCTCGCGGATTCTTCTAGGCGGAATTGGTTGTATAGCCGGGTTTATAACGGGGAAAAGGAGTGGAGTCTCTATAGTGCCGCTTTTTGTTCGCAGTTTCCCAATTCTGGCAAGCAAGTCCCTTTCTTTTACTTCGAAGCTCATTCTGGAATCTAAACAAAATCAGTTGAACATGCTTATAAAATGTAGAGCCGCAAACTTATATTGCAAGGTTCATTTCTAATACCAGCGAAGAGGAGTCATCTAATGGCTTTAACTGTCCAAATTGAAGAGAGGCCAAAACTTGAAAATCCCGTTCTGATCGAGGGGTTGCCCGGCATAGGCTTTGTAGCCAACATAGTGGCATTACACTTAATCCATGAGCTCGAAGCAAAACGCTTTGCAAGAATCTTTTCTGCATCGTTCCAAGACTTGGCTGTAACAACAGAAAATGGTGGCACCCGCTCCCCAATAAACGAGCTATACTACCACAAGAGCAGGGGAGAAGGGCGAGACCTTATTATTTGGTATGGCAACACCCAAGCCCTAACAACTTTTGGACAGTATGAACTTTGCGGGAAAGTTCTTGACATTGCCGAGGAGTTGGGATGCCGCTTCCTCATAACCATCGGAGGGTTCAAACAGGAAGAAGTTAAGGAAACACCGGAGATTTACTGTGCAGCCTCTGACCCAGAAACCCTAAAAGAAGCCTTAAACTTGGGCGCAAAAATAATGGTTGGAAACATTTTCGGAGTGGCTGGCATACTCATAGGGCTTGGAAGCCTCAGAGGCTTTAGGGGTTTCTCGATCCTCGTGGAGACTCTAGGTACTTATCCGGACGCTAATGCGGCTCGTTATGCGCTTTCTGCCTTAAACAAGTATTTGAACCTTAAAGTTGACTTGTCAAGGCTTGATGCTGCCGCTGAGAAGACAACGAAGATATTAGAGTCTTTCGGCTGGGTTAGAACTGTTAAAGAGGAAAAGAAAAGGGAAGAGCAATTCCGCTGGTTTGTCTAGCCCCTTGTCTCGCTGATGAATTGTTCATAGACTTTTTGCACTCTTTCTGCAGCCGGACCTGAACCCTCAACAACGCCTTTTTCTGTTACTTTAACCTTGTCCATAACCCAGATGAAACCCTTATCTTCATAAAGCTTAACCATCGTTGGGAAAACCCTTTCAAGACGTTCAGCCAGAGCCTTCAAATCGAAAGGCTTTTCAACACTCAAAATTTGGGCGACAACATTACCGTTCAAAAAAACTCTATGGAGCTTTTTACCCTCCTCATCTTTTGCATCCGCTAGGCACAGACTTAAATTGTCCGGATTAATTCCTATTAATGTTCCATTGTATGTTTTGCCAGCCGTTGTTATAACGATCACAGTTTTGTCTATGAGAGCCGAAACTTCCGTGAAGAACCTTCTCTGAGCCACCGACAATGCTTATCCTCCTATACGTACACTTATAAGAACACATATTTTAGGGTTTAACTACACACAAGCATTATTAGGATTATCAAGCCAAATTATTTTTGGCGAGATGTAATGGCTCAAGTTGATAGAGAACGGGAAGCCTTGTACTCGAGGCTTAGCTCGATAGAGTCTGACCTTTCAGGGGCTTCTGCGGCAATAAGCGACGTTGAAAGCAAACTAGCCCAGATTGACAGCTCGATGGCTTCATTGCCAAGCAGACTCGTGACGGTTCGGGGGCGGGGTTATGCAGCAATGGGACATTTGGAGAAAAGCATTGAAATCTTAACCAAGAAGTGGATGGAAGCATCGCCAACCATTAAGCAAAGCTTCTACAGCAATGTCCAGCCACTAACAGCCCAAATTCGAACACTTCAATCTGATGCGCATAGGCTTAGAGCCGAGATAGACCGTGGAAACATAGGCTATTGTTGGTCTTTGGCTGGGCGCCTCTCAACAGAAGCCTCCATGTTAAGAGCTAGGATATCTATGGAAACAGCGAAAATCAGCGCCTCACTCGGCGAGTTTTTGGGAAGCATAAACGCCATAGACAGAGACCTAAAAGTAGCAGAAAAAACCATGGAGCTTTTCTCATACGCGTCTTTCCCATTGAAACCAGAGGAAAGCCCAGTCCTAGCCGTTGAAGGAAAAATTATGACGAAAGATAAATGCGAAGGAACCCTTTACTTCACAAACCAAAGGTTCATCTTCGAAGGGAAGAAAGAGGTCGTTCTTGAAAAGAAACTATTCATAGCGACAAAAAAGAAGACGGAACGCATGGTCCTCATAGAACAGCCTATAGGAGCTCTTCAAGAAATTTCAAAGGGAAGGGTTGGGCTTATTGCTTGGACGGGCGTTTATGTCCGCTTTAAACCAGAACGTGGATTAGAGGAGACACCTTTTGACGTTAAGGGTTGGGAGGCAGACGTAATAACAAGGTTCTTCCAATACATTATAGGCGGCGAGGCAGACAGAGACATAGCGGCAATAAGGGGCATAACTCCAAAAGAAGCACCAACAATAAGGATTATCAGATGTCCCCACTGTGGGGCACCTTACACAAAGGAAATTTACAAGGGACAAACATCTGTGCAGTGCGAATACTGTGGAACCGCAATAATGGTCAGCTAAAGTTTTTCAAATCAGCCCATCTTCTTCTCTTCTAGGTTTTGCTTTAGGAATATGGCGGTGTTTGGCGGCAAGTCACGGTAAACTATGACGTTTGGTCCGATCCAACAGTTGTTTCCAACCTTTACGCCGGGCATTAGGAGCGCATTTATTCCCGTTTTAACGTTATCTCCTAAAACTGCGCCCAACTTTGTTCTTCCAGAGTCCACAAGCTTGTCCTTAACCATCATTTTTATTGTTCCAGCGTCGAGGCGATAGTTAGCAGTTATTGTTCCAGCGCCCAGGTTGCAGTTTTCGCCAATTATGCTGTCGCCAACATAAGATAAATGCCCAATGTGGACTCCATCCATGATTATGCTGTTCTTTATTTCGCAAGCATTCCCTATCCGCACATTTTTGCCTATGCTTGTGCATGGACGTATGTAACAGTTGGGTCCAACATCGCTGTTTTCGCCTACGTAGGCTGGTCCTTCAATGTAGGCTCCGGAGCGTATGCGGGCGGTTTCGGCAACCGTCACTGGTCCAATTATGTGGGCGCCCTCCTCAACATTTCCAGATACGCCGTGTTCCATACGAGTAAGCGCCCAGCGGTTAGCCTCCAGCAAATCCCAAGGTCTACCTATATCAAACCACTCATCCCTCGGGATTTCAACGGCGAAAACGGGCTTCCCCTCTCTTATGAGAAACTCAATGGCGTCTGTTATTTCCAATTCGCCCCTCGAAGAAGCCGAAACCCTCCTCAATTTTTCAAAAATTTCAGAAGTGAAAACGTATAGCCCGGCATTGGCCAAGTTTGTAGGCGCCTCTTCTCGAGGGGGCTTTTCGATTATGCGCTTTACAGCTCCATCATCTTTAAGCTCGACTATGCCGTAATCCTCTGGGTGCTCAACAGGCACCACAGAAAGCGTTGCCGAGGGCTTCTTTCGGTTGTGCATTTCCAAGACTTTTTTGAGAGCCTCTGGAGTGAAAAGCAAATCACCATAGATTAGTACGAAGTCTCCATCAACGAATGGTTCGGCAACACTTGCAGCATTTCCAGTCCCAAGAACACCTTTTTGATAGGCATACTCAATTTTTAATCCCAATTTTTCTCCAGAACCAAGATATCTGCGGATAGCTTCAGCCATATAATGCACAACTATTACTATTTCGCTTATTCCACAAGCCTTAACAGCGTTTAAACAATGCTCAAGAACAGGCTTTCCTCCCACGCTGATTAGATGTTTTGGACGGGTTAAAGTAATAGGCTGAAGCCTTGTGCCCTCACCTGCTGCAAGGACAACAGCCTTCAATTTTCCAAATCCTCCAAAGCCCTTTCAACAGCGGCTAAAGCCCTATCCATTATTGCCTCAGCGGTCTTTAAAGATTCACCCTCCACCGTCAGCCGTATAAGGGGCTCTGTGCCAGAAGCCCTAACCAAAACCCAGCTATCCTCAAGGGATAAGCGAACACCATCAACCGTTGAAATCTGTCTATAATCCGGAAAAGCCTTTTTCAGAAACCCTTCAGTCCTTTTGACAACCGCGTGCTTCACCTCGTTTCTACAACTAACGTTCTTTCTAATAACAGGATATGCTGGGACGTCAGCAACAAATTCTGAAAGGCTTTTGCTCTCATCTTCCAAAGCCTTCAAAAGAAGCGCTGATGAAAGAATCCCATCCGGACAGAAATGGTATTTTGGGTGTATCCAAGCGCCACACGGTTCACCGCCAAAAACTGCCCCAGACCTTTTTATGGTTTCTGCAACATAAACATCTCCAACCTTTGTTCTGATAACTTTCCCGCCCATAGGCTCAACCATCTTTTCAAAACACATAGAAGCCTCAACATTTGTAACAACAGTTCCACTTCCATGCCTCTTCAAGACGTAAGCCGCATACGCCGCCAAAACCCTATCAAAATCCATAAAGTTGCCCTTCTCGTCTATGAAGGCGACCCTATCTCCGTCACCATCATATGCTATCCCAACATTGGCTTTAAGCTCTTTAACAATCTTTGATAAAGGCTTTAAGGATTCAGCGTTCGGCTCAGGGCTCCTACATGGAAAGAAACCATCAGGTTGAGCATTTACAGCCTTAACCTCGCATCCCAACTCCTTAAAAATTTCTGGTGCAATATAGCTTGTGGCTCCACAACCAGGGTCTATCACAACCCGCCACTTCCTGCCGAGCCTCAGGCTTTTCAAAATCATATCCACATATAATTGGCTTTCATCGCAATACTCGACTCTGCCGAGATTCCGCCACTCAGCCAGTCTAAAATCCCCACTTTCAATAACTTTTTCAAGCATCTCTTGCCGCTTTTCATCATACGCCATGCCTTTTCCATCGAAAATTTTTATCCCGTTGTATTGAGGTGGATTATGAGAAGCCGTAACCATCAACCCAGCATCAGCTTCAAGCCTCATGGTTAAATAAGCCAAAACAGGTGTTGGCAAAACACCTAAACCATAAACTTCTATTCCACAGGCCAGCAAACCCGAAACCAAAGCATTCTCAATTATCAAGCCGGAAGTTCTCGTATCCCTTGCCACAAAAACCTTACCAGTCCCAAGGAATTTTCCTAAAGCCATCCCGACCCTAACAGCCAAAAATGGAGTTAAGTCAGCATTAACTAAACCTCTTAGGCCCGAAGTGCCAAATAACCTCAATAAGACCGTCTCCAACATAACTTTGCTTTTCAACCGTTAATTGGCCAACATCAGCTATAAAAGTTTAAACAAAGCTTCTATAAAAGGTGGGCCGGACCGGATTTGAACCGGTGACCTTCGCCGCGTGAGGGCGACGTCCGTAGGCCTCAACATGCTGTTCTTTTCATTGTTAGCCAGCTAGACTACCGGCCCACATTCAAAATGTATGTATCTAATCCATAAATCTTTCCCAGAATTTTAAAAGAAGGGAGTAAACAGTTATTCTCCGCTTTTATCGTTCTTCTTGGATGGCTATGCTTTTAAGTTCCTTTATCCATGGAATTGAAACAGCATCTTCTCGAAACCACTCAGCAAGCTCTTGTTTGATAACGTTATCCCTTTCCTTAGCCGCCTCATCCACCAATTCCGCAACTATAACAACTAATTTACGCTTCATCCCAACACCCTTTTTAAAATAGCCATGCAGCTACATGTTTTTAAGGGATGTTTCCCCTTCCGATGTATAATTAATTAGGATTCAGAATCCAAATTTTAACATTTTCAAAGAAAAATCGCAGTTATGCACTTTCAAAAACACATCTTCTATAGCAATATTCGTGATTACGGAATATTTGTTAAAGAACATCTCATCTAGTAATGGCTTGATGACGATGATAAAATGGAGAAGGCTAACGATAACTATGGTGGCAATAATACTTTTAACAACATTTGCACAAGCGGTTATGAAGGCGGGCCTCTGCTCAAGCAATCCAAGAAAAGTTGATGTTTTCACTAACAAGGCACCGTTTGATGGGAAGGGGATAAACAATCCTAGCGACAGCTTTCAACCGCAAGAACTTGTTGAGTTGTACGCCAGCGTAACATACAATGAATGGCCAGTTGCAAACGTGTTGGTCGCGTTTCAAATTGATAACCCGAAAAATGCCTTTTGGAACATTACAATAGTTGGCGCGGGAGCGACGAACAATGATGGAATAGCTTCATTTCATTTTAGAATTCCTTGGCCTGCCGAGAACGCCGAACAAATAATTTTTGGCACGTGGTTCGTGGTGGCAACAGTCGACATAGCCGGAGTAGTTGTCATGGACACGTTAACTTTTCAAGTAGGATGGACTATTAAAATAACCAACGCGGGAACATTGAATAGCCAATTGGAGCCCCAAATAGACTTTAAAAGGGAAGAAAAGATAGTCTTCGACTTGATAGCTGAAAATATTGCTCTAACAGCGAAAAACGCAACAATAATAATTGATGTTCAAGATTCTGCTAATTACCCGATCATGCATATAGAGGAAACAAGAAATTTCCAGCCGGGTGAAAATAGGGTAAAAATAACTTCAGAGATCCCAACAACGGCTGCTGTTGGCAGGGCAACTGCTTCGGTAGCCGTGTATACTGCTCCACCAAAATATGGGGGCGTTCCCTATAGCCCACCATTTTTGTTACAATTTAACATACTTTTGCCTATAAAATACTACCTAGCTATCAGAACTGAACCTTCTGGCATTGCCGCGATCCCTGGGGAGGGTTGGTATAATGAAGGCACGGTGGTTTCCTTAACAGCGCCGAACGTTGTTCCGATTTTAACTGGCGTTCGTTACAAGTTTAGCTATTGGGATGTTGATGGCTTACCATGGACAGGCAACCCGATTACTTTAATTATGGACAAGAATCACACGGCAACCGCCCATTACACTCTCCAGTACTTTTTATCTGTGAAGACTTCTCCTGCTGGTATTGCTGTGATTCCTGGGGAGGGTTGGTATGATGCTTGTGTTAATGTTTCTTTGTCCGCTCCGCCTGTTAGAGGTTATGATTTTAGCCATTGGGATGTTGATGGTGTTTCTAGGCCTGCTGGTGTTTATCAGATAGTTGTTTTTATGGATGGTCCCCACACGGCTACGGCTCATTATGGTGCGCGGTGGGTTGAGTGGCTTTATTTAGTTTTGTTGGTTATTTTGATTTCGTTTATCATTTTGTTGTGTGTTTTGGTTTATCGTAGGATTAGGCGAAGGAGGAAAGCTAGTGAGGAAGCCTTCTATAGGGGTTGGACTGCCTGGTATTATGGTTATGATTTGAGGGGAAAAAGCCGCAATTTTGAGTCGTATAGTTTTGGAAGGAAGAGGTGATGGAAGCCTTCTCCCTTTCTCCCTTCTGGCTGGTTTAGTTTTAGTTTGACTTTTTATAAATGGCTTACTGTTAGTGTTGGCATATATCCTCCTTCAAAATATGGCTGTTTGAGGGTTTATTTCATGCGTGGAAACTTGGCTTTTAAACTTTTAAACGTTGCATTTTAATCGGAGAAGGGTTTGAGATGTTTGAGGAGATGGCATCAGAAGCCGTTAAAATGTTGTTGTTTATTTTCTGGACAACCATAGCCTTTGCCATAATTTGGGGTGCGCTTTGGCTTAAAGTCTCTAAAAAATCTAAGTGGTAGCTGAACCACGAAACATATAAATCAGTATTTTATTCTCATTTAAAACTTGAAGGCGGGCGGTAGCTCAGCTTGGTAGAGCTTCCGAGTCTGCCGGCATGGTTCGGCAGACGGAGATGCTGTAGACGCCTACCATAGACGGCGTTTGCCGTTCTGGTGGGCGTCACCCAGCCTACCAAGCGTACATGCGGGTGCAGAAACCGGAGTGTCGCAGGTTCAAATCCTGCCCGCCCGACCATTAATCTATGATGTAGATAATTCTTTAGCTAATGTTCCTTTCTTGACTATTGTTTTTAGTTTTTCTATGTCTTGGTTTAGGGGTCTGTCCTCTATTAGTGGCGGCACTGTTTTCCTTATTTTTTTGTAGGCTTTTTTGGTTCCTTTTCCGAGTTTTTCTGGTTCGCGGTATTCTATTGCTTGGGCTGCGCAGAGGAGTTCTATGGCTATTATGTATTCCGTATTTTCCAGTATTTGCATGGCTTTTTGGGCTGCTGTTGTTCCCATGCTTACGAAGTCTTCGAAGTTTGCTGATGTTGGTATCGAGTCTACGCATGCCGGATGCGCTAAAACCTTGTTTTCTGAGGCTAAGGCTGCCGCCGTATATTGGGCTGTCATTAAGCCACTGTTTAAGCCCCTCTTTGCTTGTGGTGATGCTAGGAAAGATGGTAAGCCGTTGTTTAGTTTTTCGTCTAGGAGGCGGAAGATTCGCCTTTCTGAGATGTTGCCGATTATTGTTAGGGCTATTCCGAGGGTGTCCATTGCCAGTGCTATTGGTTGTCCGTGGAAGTTTCCTCCTGAAAGGCATTCGCCGGTTTCTGGAAATATTAGGGGGTTGTCTGTTGCCGAGTTTATTTCCGCTTCAACTATTTTTCTTGCATATTCTATGGCGTCTCTGGCGGCACCTAAAACTTGTGGTGTGCATCTTAGGCTGTAGGGGTCGTGGGGGCGCCCAATTTTCGCTATTGCCTCTTTGCCGGTTTGGATGAGTTTGCTTCCTGAGATTAGCCATCTCATGTTTTTGGCTGTTGTTGCTTGTCCCTTGTGGGGTCTAACGTTGTGGATTTTTTCGTCTAGGGCGTCTGAAACGCCTAGGAGTGCCTCCATTGACATGGCGGCGGCTATTTCCGCTGTTTTTATCAGGTTTTCCGCTCTGTGCACTGTCAGGGCGGCTATGGCTGTCATTAGTTGTGTTCCGTTGTTTAGGGCTATGCCCTCCTTGGCTTCCAGCTGAATGGGCTTTATTCCAGCTTTTTCCATTGCCTCTTTTCCACTCATTATTTTGCCTTTGTATTCGGCTTCGCCTTCGCCCATGAGCACAAGAACTATGTGAGATAGTGGTGCCAAGTCTCCGCTTGCGCCCACTGAGCCCTTCTCCGGTATTATCGGGTGGACGCCTCGGTTAAGCATCTCCACCAAAGTTTCTAGAGTTTCCAAGCGTATGCCAGAATATCCCTTCGCTAGTGTGTTTGCCCTCAAAAGCATGGTAGCCCTAACAACTTCTGTGCTTAGGGGTTTTCCAACGCCGGCAGCATGACTTCTAATAAGGTTTGTTTGAAGCTGTTTAAGCTCTTGCTCGGAAATTTTTGCGTCGCTTAGTGCTCCAAAACCAGTGTTCACGCCGTAAATTACTTCACCTTTTTCTAAAAGTTTCTCCAAGAATTCTCGACACGTCTTCACACGGGCTTTAACTTTTTCTGGGATGACAACTTTAGCCTTGTTATAGGCAACTTTTACGATGTCTTCGATGGTTAGGGTTTCTCCGTCTATTTGCACTTTATGCATGGTTTTCTCCGCTATAAGGCTAAGTGTTTAAGGATTTTAATTTTTGGAAAAGGTCTCTTGTTTTTATGGTATAAAATATTTGAGTTTATAAGTTTAAAGAACCGTTTAACACTTAGTTAGAGGTTTAATGTTTGAGATGAGCGAAAAGGAAGATGAGGAGTATACTGTTTGTCACAACTGCGGGGAAGTTGTTCCTAAAAAATATAATTATTGTCCTCATTGTGGTAGAAGGCTTTTTCATCTTCACATGACTCCTTTACTGCTAGTTTCCGCTGGAATCTATTTCTTAAACGCTATCCTTTTGGCTGTTATTTTTTCTCCTCATCTTTTATTTGTTACAACACTTGAGTTTGCAACAGCTTTGCTCCTTATTTTTGGAATTAAATTTGCAGCAGGGCTGGGTTTGATGCTGTCGGTCCTTAACACAATATTTTTAGTTTACTCTTTGACACGCTTTCAAAATCTTGTTACCTTAACGGTATTGCTGGTGATTACTCACATTGTAGGAGCTTACCTTATTATTCATGAATGGGAAAACCTTACTTAGGGATAATGGGGAACGAAACACTTTAAAAGCGGATCTTTTGAGGATAAACTTTTATATGTTGCGTTAATGTGGATTATAGTTTGATGTAGGGTGCTGTTATGGAGCCTAGCAAGAAGCCTTTGAATGTCTTGGTTAAGCAGTTGAATGCCAATATTGCTGTTGTTTTGAAGAATGGCTGTGAGTATAAGGGTAAGATGATTAAATGTGATGGGCACATGAATATTCTCTTGGAAGGGGCCACCGAGTGTAGGGACGAGCAGCCAATAGCCAATTATGGGAGTGTTTTGCTTAGGGGTAATAACATTCTCTACATTGTTTTGGATGCGCTTAAAAAGTAGGTTTCCGTGTTTCGCCGGTTACGTAGGCTAATGCTTTGTCCGCGTCTACTTCGAGCAGTAAGTGTTTTCGCTTGAAGAAGTTTGTTATGTTTTCAATGTCTCGCCTTAGTAGTTGCTGGGCGTTTGGGTGCTCCTTTGTTACGTATTGGGGCCAGTCTATTATTAGGATGTGGTTGTCTGGTTTTAGGATTATGTTATATTCGCTTAGGTCTGCGTGGATTACTCCGGCTTTTAGGTAGGCTTTTCTAATGTTGTCGAGGATTTCTTTTAGCACTTTTTCTGGTTTTGGGATTTCGTGGTATTCTGCTAGTTCTGCTCCTTGTATGGCGCCCATGGCTATGGCGTGGCGGTTTTGGCTTATGGGTTTTGGCACAGCTACGCCTTTTGGGTAAACAAGCTTTAGGGCTTGGTATTCTTTTTCTGCGGCTTTTCTTGAGCGCAACAGCCAGTTGACGTCTTCCGTTGTCCATCCTCGTTTTATTCGGGTTTGTCGGAAGCTTATTCTTCCTAGGCGGTGGAATTTTATGGCTATGCGTTCGCCTTCTGGTGTTAAAGCGTCGTAGACGTCTGCCTCTTTTCCAACGCCTAATGGTTTGCCGAAGGCTTCTAGGATTCCGGCTTTTACGAAGGCGTTTATGGCTAGGCAGTCGTAGCCCGCATAGTTTAGCGTATAGCCTTGGTAGGGTTGTTTTGTTTGGCGGATTAGGCGAAACTTGTGCAGTCTATCCAGCCTAAAGGTGGCTTCTTCCTCGTTGAATTTTGAGTATTTTATGATTATTTCTTTTGGGACAAATTCATGTTTTGTCATGGCGGCTTCTATGACTTGGAGTATGCGGAGGTCTTGGCTTTCCAAGCTTTTGAAGACTTTAACTGCGGTTTCAGCCGACATTCAATGTTAAATAGCTCTTGTTTTGTTAATAAGCTATGCATGTTGGCTGCGGAACTGCAATGAACAGCGCCAAAGCAAAGCTGCCCATCCATGTCCGTGAAGCTTGCGAGGCTGATCGAGAGGCAGTTTTCGAGTTTTGCCGCCACACTTGGAGCTGGGGTGACTATATCCCGTACGTCTGGGACAAGTGGCTTAGAGAGCCCAACGGCAAGGTTTTCGTAGCCACTTTGAACGATGCACCCATTGGCATACAACACATAACCATTGACAAGCCGGGTGAGGCTTGGCTTAGCGGTGCCAGAACAGCGCCAAAGTATAGGCGTATGGGTGTTGCAACAGCCATAACTGAGAAGTGTCTCGAATATGCCAAGCGCATGGGCGTTGGGGTGGCTAGGCTTGTTACCGAGTCTGATAATGTGGCAGCTTTGACTGCCGTTCAGAAGATGGGCTTCAAGCCTGTTGCAGAATTTGTTGAAATGACTCTTGAAAAAGTTTCTGGTGGGGGTGGCTCTGCCTCTTCTTGCTGGGCGAGCCTAAGCCAACTCGATGATGTTTGGCTTTATTTGCAGTCTTCAGAAGTTTATAGGCTGGCTGCGGGCTTATACACTGTTCTTTATCAATGGTATTCTTTGGATAGGCGTGGCTTGGAACGCTTCATTGAGCAGGGAAAAGCCATAACTTATAGCTGCGAATATGGAGCTGTTGAGGGTTTGATTTTAGTGGATGATGCCGTTTCCAGAGAATGGCGTGAACACTCCATCCAAACATGCTACATTGACGGAGACTTTGAGGCAGCTTTGGATATGGCAAAGTTTCTTTTAGGATACTGCCAAGCAAAAGGCATAAAGAAAGTTTACGGTTTCACGTGCAACCATAAGCCCATAACATACGCCTTAGAGAAGCTTGGCTTCAAAATGCCGGAAACAAAAGCCATAGTCTTCGAGAAACGCCTATAAAAATGTCAATTTTGCTGCTGGCGACGAACTGCAAAATTGATAGTCCCCTCTAGAATTTTTCAATGTTTGAGATAGATAATCCGAGATTCTACTCAAAATTTTTAGTTTGCGTATTGCATAGTCTTTAGGTAAAAAAAGGTAATACACCATGAGGTATTGGTGCGTATCTACATCAGCTAAAAATTGGGAAATATGTAAAAAATACGGCGTTTGGGGAATGGATGCGCGATATTTTGTTACCTTGAACAAATTTCTTAAAAGCGGGGACAAAGCTGTTGTTTATACGCATGGCGGAAAATTTGTGGCAGTAATAGAGTTTGTGGGCGAATATTTTTACAGTGAAGAAGAGCTTGGATGGACAAAAGGGCGGAGCAAGTACTTGTTTCCCTATCGAATTAGGTTCAAGATTTTACATGAAAGTAAACCCCCCGAGAATATCGTTCTCCACAGAAAAGGAGGGCAACAAAGCTAAGTGGATTAAACCCAACTTAATAGACAACATTGTTTTTATAGCAGACAAGGGAAGAACATGGAATCAATATCTCCAAGTTTCCATAATAAACATAACCGAAGAAGATTTCAACACAATATGTAACGCTATTGTAGAAGGAACAGAGTCGCAATAAATAGAAGGTTTATTTTATTCGCAGTTGTTCCACTTCTTCCTTGTTTGGTCTTTCCACCATTATGCCTTTTTCTGGTTTTGTTCTGCCGTACCTCACGCGGACTTTGTCTGTTTTTTGATCTGAGTAGTAGGCTGTTAGTTGGGCGGCTTTTTCTACGGCTTGCCTTGTTTTTGGTCCTTGCAGAAGCGTGATGGGACTTCCAGTGCCAACAGCCTCAAAAAAATAGTCGTTTCTGCCTTTAAGCTTCAAGAGCTTCTCGTTTTCTTCCTTGTTTCTTCCCACGATTATCTTGTTTTTGCCAAGTCGGAAGTGGCGTCCAACCTTCAGCAGCTCCAAATCCGCCATTGAAATTCTCTTTTTGTGCTGGAGCAAGTCGCGGAGCTTAGCCGAAAACTCTTTGTAGGTTAGGAGGCATCCGCCGCCGGGGGACTGGTACTCTGTTATGCCGTAAGCCTTTGCTAGGGCTAGTTGCCTCTTTCGAGACCTCCCACGAATGTCTAGCAGTTTGCTTCTGTCCACAAGCCCCATCTTTTCAACCATTGTTGGCGGCAAAAGCTTGGCTGATAGTGGTCTTAGAAGCCTACCTTTTAGGCTGGATTCTTCCTCCACAATTTTTAGGGCTTTCATGTGTTGGGACATGGGGCGCTCATCCAAAACCTCGCCAGTAACTATGAAGTCTGCTCCTATCTGTTTGGCGTACCTTTTAGCCTTTTTCAGCATGTATATGTGGCAGTCTATGCATGGGTTCATGTGCCGCCCATAACCATGCTTGGGCTTGCGGACAACCCGCAAATATTCCAAGCCTAAACGCACAATTTTCAACGGCACGCCCAACTGTTGGGCAGCCCTTTCAAGGCTGAAACCGCCAGCCCTAGCCGAGTAGAAGGGTGTCAGAAAAGTTATGGCTTCGACGGTTATGCCCTGCTCTTGAATCAGTTTTATGGCTAGGCTGCTGTCTAAACCGCCAGAAAAAAGTGCCAGAGCCTTAACCTTGGCTTTTCCCATACGATCCTCGACTTTACTGGTCTGGAACCAATTATTTAAGCACTTTATGTTTTCGTTTGACCCTTTTCAAAGTTTTAGGCGTACAAGGGGAAAATCATCCTTCTGGCGAACCACTTTAAAGCCGTGTTTTAGGTAAAAAGCCAAGGAACCAGATGGGTTGTTGTCGGAATCCACACGCGCAAAGGTCTCCACAGCCGTGAAACCCCTTTCCCTAGTTTCCTTTAAGAGGTTTTCAAGCATAATTGTTCCGTAGCCTTTTCTTCGGTGGTCTTTACTCGGTATGTAGAGGCATGCGATAAATATGGCGTCTCCGCTTGGAGGACCAGATGTGTAGTCGCTTATTCTTTGAAAATATTTTGCTGGTGCATACTGCATGAAGCCTATTGGAGTGCCGTCAACACATGCAATCTTAGCACTGTTACCAAAGGCTTTCTTTAAATCTTCAAGCCACTTCAGCTTAGCCTTTTCCAACTCGTTTTTAGGCTTTTCGGACCCTAATTCGCCGCTCGTCTGCCAGTAAAGACAAAATCTGCAAGGCTCCGGAACTTTTGAAAAGTTTTTAACGCCAATTTTCTCAAAGACTAGAATATTTTCACCTCTATTATGTTCTGTAGCCTCCGCCGTAGCTTGTAACTAAGAATATGACGTACATTATGAGAAGTATCATGCCTTCCCTCCAGCTTATACGTTCGCTGGAAAGAAAATACCACAACAAGAGGTTTGTTATAAGCGAGAACATGACAAGTTGGGAGAAAGCCGCCATATCAACCACTAAACTTGCGCCAATTAAAGCCACGCCTAAAATGCATGTTATATTTATGAAGCAGCTTCCAACAATGTTGCCTAAAGCTAGGTCCATATGCCCCTTCTTAACGGCGTCGACGCTTGTCGCCAACTCTGGAAGGCTTGTTCCAAAAGCCACTATTGTGGCGCCTATAACGACCTCAGGAATTCCAAGACTATTAGCGATGAAGGTTGCAGAGACCACTATAAAGTATGAACTTGCAACAACCAGTGCGATGCCCAAGAGCGCAAAAAACGTGTACGCCGGAAGTTTTCGACGCTCCTCACCTAAGGAGCCTTCATCCCTTATCTGTCTGACCTTTGAAAGCTGATAAACATAGAATATGAAAATTGCGAGGAGAATTACGCCTATAACTCTGCTTGCAAATCCAATGTAAAGGAGCGTTAATGGGACAACGGAAGCCACAAAAAGTCCAAAATATAGGGTTCCAACCTCCTCCTTAGCCATGGCTGGCGCCATTTTCACGGCTTCTGAACTTTTCAAAGACACTATGAGGAAGCAAACGCCAAGGATTAGGCATATATTCACAATGTTTGAGCCTAAAACATTGCCTATTGCCACGCCTATGCTTTCGCCGCCTATCGCCGCAAATATGGAGACACAAAACTCTGGGAGGGATGTGGAGAAAGCCACAAGTATAAAGCCTATCGTTGTCTTCCCAAAACCAGTTATATCTGCGATTTTAACACTGTTTGTTATTGCCCAATCACTTGCCTTGTCGAGGACTACTAGAGAAGCTAAAAGAACAAGCGCATTGCCAACCAGCCCCAACCCCTCGAGCAAAGCGGTCAAGCCTCTTCTCGCATATTTCAACTCACATTAAAAGCATTTTCTCTCCCAAAAACGCCATACACAACAAGACAAGGGGACAAAGCAAAAATTTCGAGAAAAACATAGGCATATACATGGCTCAATACGAAATAATATTCCTCGGAACCGGCGGCGGAAGATTCACAACAATAACCCAAAAAAGGCGGACAGCCGGAATCCGCATAATAGGTGAAAACCTAAACCTGCATTTAGACCCCGGTCCAGGAGCGCTTGTTTACTCTATAAGTGAAGGTTTAGACCCGCAGAAACTGAACGCCATCTTCGTTTCCCACTGCCACCCCGACCACTACACTGATGCCGAAGTGATGATTGAGGCTATGACCAGAGGCATGACGAAAAAGCGTGGAGTCCTCGCAGCATCAAAAAGCGTCCTGAAAGGGAGCGACGTCTGCGAACCATCAATTTCAAAATATCACCAACAAATGCTGGAGCAAGTAATCGAAGCCGTTCCGAACACACGTTTCCAAGTGGCGGACGTGACAGTTTCAGCTGCAGAGGCACGGCACACAGACCCAGATGCTGTTGGCTTCCGCTTCGAGACAAAAGAGTTTGGAGATTTTGCCTACACAAGCGACACAGAATACTTTGAAGGCATAGGCAAATACTACAGAGGCGTTAGGCTCTTGATGCTATGTGTTATGCGCCCAGCAGGCAAGCCGTGGAAAGGCCACATGACAACAGAAGACGCCATAAAAATCGTCGAAGAAGCCCGCCCAGAACAAGCCGTTTTGACGCATCTTGGAATGCAAATGATATTCCAAGGACCAGCCCGAGAGGCAAAAATAATTGAGGGGAAAACTGGAACACCGACAGTGGCAGCTACAGACGGCATGCGCCTAATCTTCGGCGAAAAAATAGAAGTGCGAGCAGCCAAACCCAAACAGGGATTGGACAAATTCTTTTAAGGTTTAAGTGCTTTCTCCCTAATTTAAAGGAAAGCTGAACACGATGCGAATAGTAATCCGCCTTGGCGGTTCTGTTGTCGCCACGCCAGTGAACATCCAACTTATCAGCGAATACGCCAAAATTTTGAAGAAGCTGAAGGGTGAAGGGCACACGCTAGCAGTTGTTGTGGGCGGAGGAGCCCTAGCAAGAGAATTCATAAAAATAGCCAAAGAACTTGGCTTGGCGGAAAAAGACCAGGATGATTTGGCGATTAGCGTTTCAAGAATTTACGCCCAACTTTTCGCCAAAATGCTGGGCGGGCTGGCATGCGAAAAAATCCCAACAAGCGTTGAAGAGGCTGTTCAATGCCTAGAAAAGGGGAAGATTGCAGTTTTAGGCGGCTTAAAACCAGGCATGACAACCGACACTGTCGCCGCCCTAGTGGCTGAAAGCATAAAGGCGGACATGCTCATAAAAGCCACAGACCAAGAAGGCGTGTACACAAAAGACCCGAGAAGACATCCGGACGCTGTAAAACTTGATAGGATAAGTTTTGAAGAACTGCCAAAAGTTTTAGCCGAAGATAGGCATAAGGCTGGAATCCACCAAATCCTAGACCCGGAAGCCATAAGAATTCTAAAGGTTAAGCGAATAAAGGTCCACGTCTTAAATGGATTTAAGCCAGAAAACCTCACGTTGGCGGTTGGAGGAAAACAAGTTGGAACATTAATAGAGTGATTTAAAGAGTTTTCGGGTCTAGCCGTCTTATCCAATTAATTTTGTCAAAATCTTTATCTGCAGAAATGATTTCTTCGATACCCGCCTTTTTCATAACCGCTACATGAACGCAGTCGTATGGGCTTATTTTAAACTCGTCAAAAATCTGTGCGGCAATTCTGACATCTAATAGGTCAACCTCAAAAACTTGAATGTCTAAAGAGAAAACCGCGTCAACAACAGCCCTCACCTCTCTACTCAATCCGTATTTTCTTAGGGCGTTTGCCAACTCAACTATAACTAAAGTTGAAGTAACCGCCTTAATTTCGCCCCTCTCCATTTTCCTCAAAATTTTAGCGCAGGCGTCTCCGTATTCCCTGTCTAAAATTTTTGCATAGAAAAAGATGTTGCTATCGATGAAGTAAATTGCCAAAGCCTTACCTCGCCTCGGCCTTCTCTTCAAGCTCCTCTATTGGGATGTGGCGGTCTGAAACTTTCTTGCCTATCAAAACTTTTAATGGTTCTTTAAGCCTACGAAATCTCCTTATTATGATTTCCTCCTCGCTTAGGCTTTCTATACTGACGATTTCTCCTGGTTTAATCTTAACTTTCTCACGAACTTCTTTGGGAATGGTTACTTGAAACTTGCTCGTCACCTTTGTTTTCGGCATAACACCCAAGGAATGTTTTGGAATACAAGTATATAAGTATACCGTATACTTACATTTTACGAAAGCTTCAAGTAGCATAATCCTTAAATATTTGAATGTTATGTTTTTATCGAATTTGATATCGATGGTGATATAATGTTTGATGATGATCGCTTTCCGCCGCCTCCGCCTCTTCCACCTTTCAGGCATTGGTTGAGGCATATGGCTGCTGTGCCAAAGGGTTTTCTGCGCTATCAAGTCCTGGAGCTTTTGAACGAGAAGCCAATGTCTGGCTCCGAAATTATGAACGAGATTGAGAAGCGAACCAATGGCTGTTGGAAGCCAAGCCCAGGCTCTATTTACCCGCTTTTGGCTTGGCTTCAGGATAATGGCTACATCCGCGAAGTGCCAACAGAAGAAGCTGGAGTAAAGCGTTACATACTCACCGATAAGGGCAAGAAGCTTCTGGATGAACAGCGGAAAGTGCGAGCCCATTTCCGTATGGGCAGAAAGTTCTTTGTTCCACCATTGTTGGGCTCTCTTTGGCTTCGCATACCGCCGGAGGAGGCTGAAGAGGTTCGGGAGGCTTTCAGACGTTTGTTTAAGGCTTTCTTTAGCCTCGGCATGAGTCTAGAAGAACGATTTTCGGAGCAAGCCATAAAAGAAACCTTGAAGGTTTTGAATGAAACCGCCCAGAGGCTTGAAGATATAGAAAAGAAACTGCGGGGCGAAAAGGCTTGACGGAAGAAGTGATTAGGGCTGAAAACTTGACGAAAGTTTTTAACAAGAGCCTAGTGGCTGTGGACCACGTAACCTTCAGCGTCCGAGACGGCGAAATCTTCGGCTTTCTGGGTCCAAATGGCGCCGGAAAAACCACCACGATAAACATGCTGATAACCGTGCTGAAGCCGACAGAAGGCACTGCTTCAGTGCTTGGCTACGACATTGTTAAACAAGCCAACGAGGTTCGAAAAGTGATTGGCGTTGTTCCTCAAGAGTATACGGCGGATGAGGACTTAACCGGCTACGAGAATATTATGCTCTGTGCAGACTTGTACGGGATTCCCCGGGAAACTGCCAAAAAACGTGCCTTGGAACTGCTGGAGCTTGTGGAGCTGACGGAGTTTAAGGATAAGCGAGTTGAAACCTACTCTGGCGGTATGCGCAGAAGACTGGAGCTTGCATGCGGGCTTATTAACCGTCCTAAAGTGCTCTTTTTGGACGAGCCGACCTTAGGCTTGGATGTGCAGACGCGAGCCGCCACTTGGGAGTACATCCGCCGTTTGAAGAAGGAGTATGGCATGACGCTTTTCATGACCACGCATTATTTGGAGGAGGCTGACGCCCTCTGCGACCGCATAGCCATAATAGACCACGGAAAAATAGTTGTGACCGGATCGCCGAGCGAGCTTAAGGACAGCCTAGGCGGGGACATAATCACCATAAGCATAAAGGAGAATGCAGACGTAACCAGCATAATCGAAAGTGTCGAAAATGTTAAGGAGGTTAGAAGCGAGAACGGCGCCTATAGGATTAAGGCTGAAAACGGCGAGGCAACAGCTCCCCTAATAATTGAGGCTTTGAGGAAGAAGGGCTACACGGTGACGAGGCTTTCGCTTACAGAGCCAACCCTAAACGAGGTTTATCTGGAGTTTACTGGCAGAGCCATGCGCGACACGGAAGAGTCCCGCATGGAGATTATGGCTCAAAGACTCCACTTGAGGAGGGCTAGGAAAACATGAGCGAGGCTGCTTCTCCAACGGTTACCAACGAGTGCAAGCCAAACCTTATGAGAGGATTGTGGGCTTTAACCTACCGGGAACTCAAAAAGTGGCTCAAAGACCCAGTAATGCTTGTAATGTTTGTGCTTCAACCTCTTATATGGATGGGATTGCTGGGCAAGTCCATGAATATAGGCGGACTCTTCTCAGCCAACAACATAAACCTGCAAGGACCAATACCCATTCCAGGCAGCGCTGTCATTCCTCCTTCGTCAACACCGGTAGTTCTTAATGGCACAGTGCTTTCGCAGATGTTCGCTGACATGGGGTCACAAATAATGCGGGACACTTTTGGCGTTGCAGACTACTTCAGCTTTATGGCTGTAGGCATGGTTTCAATGATTGTTATGACTACGACCATGTTTAGCGGCATGTCCATCGTCTGGGACCGTCGTCTAGGCTTTCTAGACAAAGTGATAAGCACACCAGTCTCGAGGGCGGCCATAATATTTGCAAAAATTTTCAACGCAACTTTTAGAGCGATGTTTCAAGCCACAGTAATTTTGGCGTTAGCCTATCTGCTGGGACTACAATTAAGCGGTACCTTCACAATCCTCAACATTTTAGGCGTTTATGCAGCCATATTTCTCCTCGGTGTTGGGCTTTCAGCGGTTTTCTTGGCTTTTTCCATAAGATCCACCAGGATGGAACGTCCAATGCAGTTTGTAAGCCTAATAACAATGCCTTTAATGTTTGCCAGCAACACTTTCTTCCCAACGAGGCTTATGCCGGACTGGATGCAAGCCATAGCCAGCGTAAACCCGCTAACATACCTAACAGACGCCATTAGGCAGCTTACCATACTGCCACTCGACGCCTCTAAGCTAATAGTGGACTTCGCTTATCTTGGCGTTTTTGCAGCGGTCCTATCCATTCTAGGAGTGGTGCTGGCGTGGCGATACCTAACAAGGTGAAATAAGGGAATAGAGCCATGACTGTGGTTGTTGAGGCTGTAAACCTTAGGAAAGTGTATATGCTGGGCAAAGTTCCAGTGGAAGCCCTAAGAGGAGTAAACCTAAAAGTTGAGGAAGGAGAATTCCTATCTGTTCTTGGTCCCTCTGGAAGTGGCAAATCAACCCTCCTAAATCTTATAGGGGCTTTGGACAAGCCAACCGACGGAAAAGTTCTCATCGAAGGCGTGGACGTTTCAACCCTTAATGATGGGCAGCTGGCAGATTTAAGGCGTAAAATAGGCTTTGTCTTCCAATTTTTCAATTTGATTCCAAGGTTCACAGCTAGGCAGAATGTGGAACTTCCCATGGCTATTGCCGGATTAAGAAAGGAAGCTAGACGGAAAAGAGCCGAAGAACTTCTTAAACTTGTGGGATTGGCTGACAGAATGGAGCACAGGCCAGCAGAGCTAAGCGGAGGCGAACAACAACGGGTGGCGATAGCCAGAGCTTTGGCTAATAATCCACGCTTTCTCCTCATGGACGAGCCCACTGGAAACATAGATTCGAAAAACGCTTACGAAATAATTCAGCTCATAAAGGGATTGAACAGGGATTTAGGCGTAACAGTAATAATGGTTACCCACGACCAGCGTTTGGCTGCGGAGGCGAAAAGAACGGTGCAAATGCTTGACGGCCTCATAGTGGATGAAAAGGTGAATAGGGCGTGAAGCCAACAGACATATTCTCATACGCTTTTAGCGCCATAAAACTGCGCAAACTCAGAGCTGGCTTAACAACCCTAGGCGTCGTCATAGGAATAGCCGCAATAGTGGCGTTGCTATCAATAACCCAAGGCTTGCAGGTGGCAATATCCACCCAACTCCAGAAAAATCTTGCAACAAACACCCTAATAGTCACGGCAAGAAGCGAATCGGGATTCAAACTTCTAATAAACGATACAAAGACAATAGAGGATGTAGGCGGTGAAAACGTCAATGTTTCGCTTGCCGTTATCCTTAGAACCGGCTACATAAAAGCTGGAGAACAAACAAGCCGGGTCACAATAGTTGGCGTTGATTATGCTAAATATGCTGAAATTTACAGCAGCCTATTCACAACTGATGAGGGAACAATTCCACAAAATCCAGAAATTGACGCTGTTGTTGTCGGAAAACGCGTCAGTGACCCGTGGGGGAACGGAACACTCTTCTGCAAAACTGGTGACAGTGTTGAAATCATTTGGACTAACGCGACTGCACGTCCATTCAAAAACGAAACTTACACGGGCAATGTTGTGGCTGTCCTCAGAGAAATTGGAGGGTTCAGTTTTGGCGGTCCATCAGACACAAGCATATACATACCAATAACGCAGGCTCAAACTTTCTTTGGAACAGAAGAATGCGAAATGATAGTTGTGCAGCTAAAAAATTATGATAAAGAAACTATTGACAGTGCTGTAAAAGCTATAAGAGACGCTTTCAGCGGTCAAGTCACGGTAACCTCTTCGACGGCTATCCTCAACGTAATATCCAACGTTTTCTCCACCATGGAGATCTTTCTCGGTGGAATTGCAGCCATATCGTTGCTGGTGGCTGGAATAGGCATAATGAACATAATGATTGTCTCAATAATGGAGCGCACAAGGGAGATAGGCATCCTAAAAGCCTTGGGAATGAAAAACCGGCAAGTGCTCCTAATATTCCTGGGAGAAGCAGCCATAATAGGTTTGCTTGGCGCAGTCATTGGTGTAGGAGCTGGATGGGGCATAGCCCAGGTCGCAGTGAGAGTTTTCAGTGCTGGAGGCGGTGTCGGCGGAGGCATACGCCAAGGAGGCCAAGCGACATTTGCCAACGGAATAACAATATCGCCAGTTTTAACGCCCACGGTACTTTTCGGCGCCATAGCCTTCGGCTTACTAGTTAGCGTTCTCTTCGGACTTTACCCAGCATGGAGAGCCTCCAGACTTAAGCCTGTGGAAGCCCTAAGATATGAATAGTCAAACACGCCTAGCATACAAATTATATAGGCTATGTGTGAATATTTAGCGCAGAGGCAGTTGCGAATTGGCAGATGCTTTAAAAAGAAGCCTTGGCATACCAATGGGAGACCTATCCCAGTTTAAAAAGAGACCGGTGGCTACGCTTGCCATAATAGTGATTAACATTGCGGTTTACGCCATAACATCCTATGAGAAAATTTTTCTAGAAGTAAGCGACTACTGGGTAAGCGCTGGAGGCTTCGTTCCAGCGCTTACGCCGATGCCAACCCAATGGTATAGGATTTTCTCCTCAATGTTTCTGCATGCAGACTTTTTCCACATCCTATTCAACATGTACTTCCTCTACATTTTTGGAAGAGCCGTTGAAGAAGCCCTTGGAAGATGGCGTTTCCTAGCCCTATACATGGTTTCTGGCATAGTTGCCTCCATATTCCACACAGCCTTCAGCTTCCTAGGCGGAGCAACAGCCTACGTGATTCCAGCCATAGGCGCCTCGGGAGCCATAAGCGGAGTTTTAGGCGCATACTTAATCCTTTTTCCCGGCACATCGCTGGTTATGGGGTGGTTCTTCCTATACTTCCCAATGTTTTTTAGGTTGAAGGCTGCCTACTACCTCCTCTTCTGGTTTGCAACCCAAGTGATTTACGGCTACTTCAGGCTAAGTGGAAGCACAGCGGTCTTCGCCCACGCGGGAGGCTTCATAGCAGGCATCGCATTGCTGCCGCTGGTAGCCAGCAAAGAAAAGCTCACCCAATTTAAGCTTGCAAGGCAAACCGCCTTCCCAACCTACATAGTTTTTACACCCGCACCAGTCAAACCAGCCGGTTTAGGACAAACAACAAAAATAATAATCGCTGTGCTTTTGGTTGCGTTGCTTCTTGGCACAGCCTATGCCTCAACTGGGTTGGCAAGTCACGATAATGCAAAGTGGGTGACCGTACAATACACATGCAATGGAATAGCGTACACTGATAGCGTAGGCATATCATTGTATAGCATCGAATCCCAGATCACTAGCATATCAGCAAGCGAAACTAGGATTTTATTTTATAGATTAAATGCTGCACATTTACTTTACAACGCTGATAGAGCTGACGATGAAGTAAGTATTCGCAACTGGAGTGGTGAACTGCCAGTAAATGTTACGGTCAATAGTTTTACTATAACAGTCAATGTTAGTACTGCAATAATAGACTTTGTTGGGAAATATGATAGCGATGGCTTTTTAAATTATGGAAATGGAAGTTTAATAACGCGGGCAGTTAGAGGATATGTTTCTGGGGGAATATTGCATATAACAAAAAGTGATCCTATTACATATAAATTCGAATTAAATTCAAAGACAATGAATCTTGCAAGTATCACACAATGTGCTGGGCTTCCTTCCCTCATTACTACCACAATGGCTCTTTTTGTAGCGGTAACAAAGGATAAAGAGCTAGCCTTAATAGGCGAGGAGCCTAGAAGGGTTTGGCATCCTTACACGCCTGTTGTATAGGAAAGTTTAAGAATTAAAAGGGAATAATGCGTGAAAGGGTTTTGGCGTGGTTCGGCGCTTTTATCCAAGCCAACCGGTGGTCGGCGTAGGAGCCATAATAATCTGTGACGGGAAAATTTTGTTGGAAAAGCGTAAGGGCGAGCCTGGTAGGGGTAAGTGGAGTGTTCCTGGCGGTTTGGTGGAGCTTGGTGAGAGGGCGGAAGACGCCGTTATCCGCGAGGTTAAGGAGGAGACAGGGCTAGTTGTGGCTGATCCGGAGCTTATTGATGTTGTTGACAATATTGTCCGAGACGAAAATGGCGAGGTGAAATACCACTTCGTCATAATAGACTATTTTGTGAAGCTTAAGGGTGGAGAAATGCGGGCGGCGGACGACGCCGCAGAACTCCGCTGGGTTCCTTTGGCTGAGGCGGAAAAATACGATTTGACAAAGACTTTGAGAGCTTTCCTCCAGCGGAACATGCCAAGGCTTGAAAAGCTTAATTCGTGTTCTTGATTTTTGCGTCTGTGAAGAATAGGCGGGTTTCCCCCATAGTTTTTACGTCTAAGGCTCGGACTTTAACGACTATTGGGAAGTCTTTTACAATTTTGCCGAGCACTAGGCAGTGATGGGGCGGCAGGTCCATGGCTATGGATTTTACTGTTTCCGCGTCTACTCGTGCCGCGCGGGAGACTGTTTCTAGGTCGTGTTCGTTGGTGAAGTTGAAGAGGAATATGTTGTCTGCTTGGCGGTAAATGTTTTCCCGTATTGTGTCGGGCTGGTTTGTTATGAAGGTTGTGAATATGCCGTAGTGGCGCATCCGAGTTACAATGTCGTCCCAGTAGGTTTCCCGCAGATATAGGTGGGCTTCCTCGGCGAATAGGAAAACAGCCCTAAGCCTCCAACTTGATAATAGCTCGACAAGTTTTCCGAGAAGATACTCCACAACTATTTGCCTATCAATGGTGGATGTGTCCCGAAGATTGATTATTATGGCTCCGCCTTCATCTTTTGCCTTTGACAAGCACTCCTCCAAAAGTGTGGCTTCTGCCATGTTGTCTGTGAAAAAGCCGGAATTAACCATAGCATAATAGCGTGAAAAAAGCGCGTCACGTACGTTCTGGTTGCAGTGCCAGTTGCGGATGGCTTCCCCAAGCTCGTTGAGGGTTAGGGCGTTCCGCTCCCTTAAAGACTGCCATATCCGGCGAAACTCGCGGGCTGATGTTCCAGGCAGGTGCAATGCGTGAATAAGAATATTCATTAGCTCGTTGAGATGGAGCTGTTTTAGGGCAACCTTAAAGTTTTGGGAAGGCGTCAAAACATGAACCTTATGGTAGTAGGCGTTTCTTTTCCCATCTGAAGTCATGCCCAAACCCGCATACTCGCCGTTCAGGTCTAAGACGACGACCGTGGCGCCGTAGTGAAGCAGCGCTGTTATTAATAACTTTGAAAGGTGCGACTTGCCTGTCTCCTTTTTGCCAGTTATTATGTTTAGGCGTCCATCCAAGGCTGAAGCATCCACGGTTAGAAGCGAAGCCTCTTTTGTGGTGCCTAAAACTATTGGGAGTTTTCCGTCCACCCTTGCCAGCTTTAGCAAAGTTGAAATTGGAAGCCTTTTGATGGTGGACTGCGACCGGGATGGAAGCCAGGAACTGCTTGGGCTTAGGCTTTCGCCGCCCTCAACCGTTGCGCGAATCTTGCAGATTAAAAGCTTAGAATCTTGTATGTAGGTTATGTGGGGCGCTATTTCCAGCGGATCAACATCTTCGCCTTGGATTATTTCGCCGCCGTCTGGGAGACTGCGTAAAAGCTCTTCCAAGACGCCTGGTATGTTTGCGAATTGTATATCTATTACTTGGACTATTAGGGCTTTTTGGGATTCGGCATCTTCAATTAGTAGGTAATCGCCTTTTTCTGCGGTTTCATTCGGGAAGCTTAGGATTTGGACTATGTTGCCCTCTTTTTTATAAAGCCTCACTGTGGCTTTCCCCCTTCCCAAAGGGTCCGAACAAAAGCCGGTGCATGTCTGGACGCTCGATGATTTTCAGGCGGTAACGGTGCTGGATAAAGTGTTGCATGGCTATGACCTCGTTTGCCGTAAAAGTGCAGAGGATATGCGCTAAACGTAGGGTTTCCGGATAGCTCTGCGTCACCAAGTCGTTTCCAATGAGCCTTTCAACAGCCTCCACTCGTTTTTCTGGTGGTGTTTCCTTATCTATGTCAAGCCTAAAGGTGCAGTTCCCTCGTGTTAATTTCGCTACATAAACTTCGCCCAGCAGAACTGTTGGCGGTTTAGGCTTGATGTTTGGGATGGCGATTATGCATGGAGGTTTTTGGGTTATTAGCGTGTCAGTTATTAGGTAGCCATTAAACCTTAAAGTGGTCATTTTTGAAAAAGCCAAAACAGTGTTGCCCGCCGCCCTGGCATTGTTTAGGATTTCCTTCAGCTGGCTTGTCGGTGTGTCTGGTGTTCCCGCCGTCAAAGAGCCGTCAAAAAGTATTAGCCCATTACTGACGGTTTTTGTTAGGGTTTGTTGGAGCCACTTTTCCAGTAGGTTTGCCATCCGCACTGGTGTCTGCATAATGTTTGGTGTGCCTTGGCTTTCGCCTTGCTCTGGGAAATAGGCGGCTTGCAACGCCCTATAAACATCTTTTAGATTTTCTTCTGTTATGTGGAATATGAAGGGTCCTATGCGCAGATAAGCGTAGCTTTTGCCCCTTTTCCATATGCATGTTCCGCGGATGGCTGTTATTATTCCTGTGCTTGTTTCGCCCAGCTTGATGCTTGATGTGTCCACCGCGGCTATTGTTGTTTCCTCTGTCCTTGGTGTTAGTGGTATGGGTTTTAGGCTGTTGTTTAGAATGGCGTATAGGGGTTCTTGGCTTGGGTTGTTGGCGGTTTGTTGAATTGTTTGTTGGTTTAGTTGAAAGGTTTGGTTTTGCATGTGTTTTAGTGAGTGGAGGCTTAGTTCTATGAAGCGTTGGGGTAGCGTTAAGTCCATGGTTGATTGTGGAAAATTATATTTTGGTGTTGCTGTTATAGTGTATTGTTCAATCACCAAGATTCACCAACATGCAGTTGTTGGCGGCAGGGATATATAAGTGTTGTGCATGAACAAGATGCACAATTCAATATTCAACAAGGTGAAAAATTGACACAACCACCACAAAAACCACCCATACGAGTAAAAATGCGAGTAGGTGACATAGAATTCGAAATAGAATGCCAAGAAGAACAACTACAAGCAGCAGTGGACCGCATACTATCAACGGTAACAGAAAAACTGAAACAGGCGCCACTAGCCCTAACAGAACGCCAACCACCACCCCCAAGAGCAGAAACATGCAAAGGAGTCATACAAAAACTATGGGAAGAAGGCTGGTTCGCCACACCAAAAACCCTAAGCGAAGTCCATAGCGAAATGGCAAAACGCGGGTTCCACTACGACCGGACGGCGGTAGCCCACGCCCTAATAGACCTAGTTAAAGACGGCATCCTAACAAGAGACGGAAAACCCCGAAGATACCGATACGCACAAAAAAGACCACCACCATAAGTTTTAATGGTGCGTGCGCTTGGTTTGGAACGCTTATATCCGCACCCGCAAAGTGCCCATAATGATACTCGCCCTTTTCCTAATGACTTTCGCGATACTGTTAGCTGTTTTTAGAACCAGTGATTCGTATTAATAATAGCTTTCATCATATTCCTCATGGGAGCGGGCGCGTCTTACTATAGTGCAAAACCTTTCATGGAAGAATAGCTATCAATCAATAAGCCAAAAATCTATAGAGGGGCTATCAATTTAACAATTGAAAGCTTCCTAAATTGTATATTTCCAAAAAATGGCGGCGGAACACTTATGATTACTTTTGCTCTTTGTTCAGCTCTCTGTGAACCTTTATTATTTGTTTCAGGATTTCTGACCGGAACTCTCTCACTTTCACGTTTGGTGGGGTTTTTGCCACTACTAGGACGATGTAGTAGTTTTTGTCGCTTTGCTCTTCGACGTAAACCCTAAAATCTTGGAAGCTTTTGCCTAAAGCCTTCTGGAGTTTAGCCAGCACATTGTCTGGGTCGTATTCCACTGGAAACTCGTATCGCACGCGGACTGTTTTTGGCTCTTCCTTCTCCTCCATGACAACGCTGTTGGAGAAAGCCAAATTGTTGGGGATTTTCACAATTTCTCCGCCGTCAGACAAGATTTTAGTGTGGAGAAGTCCCACCTCCATCACAACTCCCCTCAATGTTGGCATAAACTCGTCCCTGCTAAACATTTTATAGGCTGGGAAAGCCACAGCGGACAGTGGCAAACCGCCAGAAATCTTCACCTCTGTTCCTGGTCTGAGGAAGCCTGTTCCAAGAATGATTAAGCCTGCAAACAAGTTCGCCAGTATGGGCTGTAAGCCCAAACCAATTATGAGACCGGAGACGGTGGCGCCTGCAACTGCAGTTATGCCCGTCACCTCAAAAACCGCCAAAATCATAAGCCCAATAACCACATAACCGACGACGAGGATAACGTTCCTAATGAGGTATACTTCTCTGCCCAAATGTTTAAGCCTACGAGTTATGACCGAAGCCACCAGTTCAAGGGCTAAGGCTCCAAAAACAACAATTGTTATCGCCCTGATAATGTTGAAGTAGGTTAAGTACGCCTTGCGTATATCTTCTGGCAGTATGGCTGGAAGGGTTAAAATCCAAAGCAAAACAAGTATGGCAACAGCGAAAAGAAAATAATAGAGCTTCCTTGAAGCCGTCAAGACTCACCCTCGACATTCACCATAGTGCATGCTGGTACATAAAAAGGAAACGCTTGAAAACCAAAAACCGCCATAAATACAACAAGAGCCAAATGTGACTTGCCATGCAAAAATGCACCATTAAGCCAATCTTCGTGATTGAACACTTGGAACAAGAAATTGGCAAGTGGCTCCTCTATGAGTATATGCATGCTTCTGAAATCGTTGGAAAAAATCGCTTAATCTTCACCAATGTCAAAAAAGAAAGCGACAAAGCAAAACTTTCAAGGCTCGGTACCGTTGAAGAGAAAAGCGCCGCAGAAATCTTCAATCCAGAAGAAGTCATAATTCTAGACCCAAAAGCCAAACTTCCACTAAAACCAGAAGACTTTATTGGAAAAACGACCATTATCATCGGCGGAATTTTGGGCGACTACCCGCCGAAAGGTAGAACAGGCAAACTCTTAACAAAGCATTTTCCAAAAGCCACTGTTCGAAACATCGGAAAAGCCCAATTCTCCATTGACGGAGCCGTTTATGTGGCAAAGCTTGCAAGCGAAGGAAAACCACTGGAAAAAATACCCGTTAAAAAGGGCTTAACTTTGAGGCTGAACGAGTATGCTGAGGTTTATCTGCCATACGCTTACCCGCTGAAGAATGGAACACCAGTTATAAGCCAAAAACTAGTCGCATACCTATGCTCAGACGAAATAGTTAAGGATGAAGAAAAACTCCTACAAGCCTAACTTAGCCTTAATTCTTGGGAGCCATTCCCTCTGCATCTGCACAATACCAAAGCTTGTTATGCGATAGCTGCCCTCACCTGTTTTCTCGGCTATTTCAGCCTTAACAAGCTCGCCGAGGCGTGTGCTGGTTATCTTCGGATTCTTGCCCAGCTTGGCTTGAAGTTCCTCCCTTGTTAGAACATCCGTTTTCAGCATGCCAAGCCTAAACCCCAGATGGGCGGCTAAGAGGTGCAGTGCCAAAGTCTCATTGTCTGTCAACTTTTCCTTAGAAACCAACAAGTGCGGCAGGTTATCGGCAAAGCCAATCAAACCCTTACAGTCTTCAGCAAGCCTTTGCAAGTCAACACTCAAAACCAGAGCCTTCGCTATTTGGAAGGCTGGGATAAACTCGCTGAAAAACTTGTTTAGGGCAGCCCAAACCTCTTCAACACTGCCAGAGAAAGTGTATTCAGCATCACCATACTTCACATGAACCGCTATCTGCTTCTGGTGGCTTATCAAGCCATCTTCCCTCTAAGCTTGGCTAAAACCTCATCCTCAATCCATCTCTCGCCTTGAACAGTCAACTTAAACTCCGGCCTCTTCGGGTCTGGCTTAAACACTTGACCACGCTTAACCATCTCATTGAGGCGGGCTGGAACCATGCATTTTATTCCGCTGGACTCTAGAAGCTTCTGGATTTGTGTGGCCGTGTTTTGCCTACTTTCAGAGGCGTATAGTATAAGCCCGATAGCCTCATAATGGGTAAGCCTCTCACGCGCGACAAGCACAGGACCTTCAGTGGTAAACTCTATTATGCCTCTCAGTTGGACCGCCGCTGATGGGACAAGTTTGCTGGAAACCATGTTTGAAATGTTTTCCACAAAATCCTTTGGAAAAGCCTCCAGTAGGCTTAAAACTTCTTGGGGGTTTTCTCCCTCAACAACTATCTCGCCGAAAGATGTCTTAATGTGAACTTCAACTCTTTTCACGCTGTTTCCTCCTTTTGGGCTAAAACCTCCCTTTCGGCTAGGATGTAAACATAACCCTTATCAGTTTTCCAACGCCTAACAACGCCCTTCTGCACAAGACCCAAAAGGTCCCCAGCCAAAGTTCGCCCCGGAAAATGTAGGTTGTTGGCTGTCAAAGCAGCCTTAAGCTCTGCTAGAGTTCTTGGACGCCACTTACCCCAGTCGCTTTCAAGAATTTTTAGAATGGCTTCGCTACAGTTCTCCACCTTTGGAATTTTTGGGTACTTCTCCATTGGGGGTTCCTCCTTAACCGTTGAAACAGGAGTCTTAACAATGACTGTGGCTGCGTTTTTTGGCTTTAGGTTTTCGAAGGCTCTGCTGACTTCCGGCATGAGGTTTGGCAATTCGCGAATAGTCTCCAATACGTCGTCCTTTAAACCCTTCACTTCAACCTCGTAGTCGCCGACCTTAACGCGGAATGAAAATTCTCCCTCCGGTGGTTTCGCCGCCGCCTTCCCACTCAAACCTATCACACCTATATGATTGGTGGTGTTCTCCTTTTAGAATTTACGTGTTTTGATATATTTCGGAGGCGGAAATATCATATTAAATATTAAGATGCACTATTCAAATGAAGAGGCAAACGCCTTGACAAAAAAGGGAATGGGCGTCTGGATTTTCAGCACACTAACAGCTATAGCAGCAGCCCACCTAATCGACGCCGCAAACGCCCTATTCTTCAACAAACCCATAGTTCTCCTACAGCTCTATCCGGTAGCCAAAGAAAAGCTTGAGGTTATAACGCCGCCCATATACTTCCTCATAAGCGCCACAGCCACCTTCATATTGTGGGGCATAACATGCGCCATAGCCTTCCAAAACCCCGTTGAAGCCTTCCTAAACAAGGTGCTCTCTGACGCAAAAAAACAGAGCACGGTTGAATCCCAACTTTTAGAACAGAAAAGCGAGTTGTTAGACGCCATGAACGAGACCGTTGAAATGAATAACGAAATCTTATCCCACGTTAAGGATGTAATCTACAACATTCGCGCCGAAGTTAAGGAAATTCAGCCCCTAAAGGAGGGCTTGGAAAAAATTAAGGCTGAGTTAAGCCACCTGAAAAGGGAGATTAAGAGCTTTGAGGAGAAACTTCATTATCCGAAGGTTTGTTTCGCATGTGGCAAACCCATACTTCCAGAGTTTAAAATCTGCCCGTACTGTGGTGAAACCCTAAAGCCTGTGCAAGAGAAAGTAATTCCACTGGAAAAGTACAGATAAAGCCTAAGCCCTTCTTGCCAACTTCTGCTTGATTAGCTCGCTGACGATTTCGGCGTTGGCTTTACCCCTAACTTCTTTCATGACAATCCCCATGATTATGCCGAAGGCTTTTGCCCCGCTCTTTTCGATTAAATCCTTGTTTTTTGCTATGGTGTCGTCTATTATTTTTTCCAGCTCTTCTTTCGGCATAGTCTTTAATCCTAGGCTTTCAATAGCTTCCTTCACAGTTTTCTCCTCATTTTTTGAAAGCCAAGCAACTATGTCTGGAAGAGCCTCTTTCGTGATTTCCCCGGCTCCAAGGGCTTTGAAGACTTCTCTTATTTTTGCTTCTGAAACTTTTTCGACTGGTAGGCCGTCGCGTTTTAGGGCTTTCATAGTCTCTGTTAGGAAGACAGCCACTGTTGTTGGTGAGACTTTGCTTTCTTTGGCTATGGTTTCGAAGAGTTCTGTGTATTCTGAATCCATGAGCTGTTTGGCTAGCTTCTGGTTTAGTACGTATTCACGCATAAGCCTCTCAAGCCTTTGCTCTGGGAGTTCTGGTAGGCGCTGGCGGATGCAGTTTATGAGTTCTTCCGTCACTTGTATGGGTGGAATGTCAGTTTCTGGGTACATGCGGGCGGCCCCTGGTCTTGGGCGCATGTAACGGGTTGTTCCATCCGGGTTTGCGGCTCTGGTTTCTTCTGGCACGCCTTTTATGGCTTCTTTTGCTCTTTCCAAAACAGCCCTTAAAGCGTCTTCAGCATTTTCCAGCGTGTCAGCTACAAATACCACTGCGTCTTGTTCTTGGGCGTCCACCGCCTTTTTCAAGGCTTCAACTTCTTGATTTGTTATGCCGTAAGCTGGGAGCTCGTCGGTGTGGAATATTCCGCCGACTCGTCCCCAGAACCTTGCGCGGTCAGCCATTTCTGTGCCTAGGCGTATGCCGGGCATAAGCTCGCGCTTTAGGAAACCTCCAAACCTTGGCAGTTTTACGGCTAAAACTACATGTCCCTTTTCTAGGGCTTTTCGGATTACCTTGCAGGCTGTTTGGCGGAAAACCTCCGTTACATTGAAAAATTCTTCTTTTAGGGCTTCCGGGCTGGCTCCCGCTTTTCTAAGTTCTTCGCTTATTTTCATCAGGTTTAGTTGCCTTTGCACCTCGTATTCGACAACCAGCGGGATCAGTTCGAGTTCTTGGACGCCCTTTATTTCTGTTAGGGCTCCGCCGTTTATTGATATGTTTAGGTCTTGGCGTATTGTGCCCAATCCACGTTTTACTCGTTGGGTGGCTCGGAGAATCTTGCCTATGGCTAGGGCTACTTCGCCAGCCTCCTTTGGCGTGTTTATGACCGGCGCTGTGGCGATTTCGATCAGTGGTATGCCCAGTCGGTCTATGCGGTAGCGCATGGTTGTGCCTTCCTCGCCTGTTTTTCTGGCTGCGTCCTCCTCTAGGCTTATGTGCTGTATTGGGACTGTTTTTTGGCCAACTTTTATTGAGCCGTTTAGGGCTATGATACATGTGCGTTGGAAACCCGTCGTGTTGGAGCCGTCTATGACTGTCTTGCGCATGACGTGGATTTCGTCTACTGGCGTGGCGTTCATCATTAAAGCCACTGTTAGGGCTATTTCAACAGCCTCCATGTTCAGCGGGTGGGGTGGCTCCTCATCCATTTCTACTAGGCAGGCAGTGTGCCTGTCAGCCTCGTATAGGATTTTTACTCCTTTTTGGAATTCGAAGTAGGCGGCTGGGTCTATTTGTCCGAGTTCGCTTTGGGTTGGTCTCAAGCGCCTTAGGAAGGTGATTTCTGGTTCTTCTTTGAAGAGTTCTGGTTTGCAGCTGCAGAAAAGCTTCGTCTGCGTTTCTAGTTGCTGGTGGACTTCCAAGCCCACTTTTAAGCCTATTCGCCCATAGTCTATTTCGTCTGTCACTGTCTGGTTTCCTCCCGCATTTCTTCGTGGAGTGTTCGTTGGGAGAATTCTCCGGCGATGTTTGTTTTTAGGAGCTTTTTTGCCTCTTCTGGGTCGTCGGTCTGTCCGAATATCCACATGAGTTTGACGGTGGCTGTTTCCGCCAGCATGTCCTCCAGCGGTATTACGCCAAGAGCCAGCAAGTCTCTGCCAGTATCATAGACGTTCATGTTTACTCGTCCCCAGATGCACTGGGAAGCCATAGCCACCAGTACGCCCTTATTAACAGCCCGCTTTATTGGTTGGAAGAGGCGGTTTGAAACGTGCCCCAAGCCAGTGCCTTCAAGGACTATTGCCTTGTAGCCCTTATCTACATGCCAGTCTATTATGGCTGGGTCCATGCCGGGATAAAACTTGATTAGGGCTACTTTGTCGCTGAAGTTCGGCTTTACAACGGGCTTCCGCGATGGGTCCCGCCTCCGATAATCTTCCGTGAGCATAACAACACGGTTTTCCTCAACCTTTGCTAACGGCTGAGCATTTACTGATTTGAAGGCGTCACGGCGACTTGTGTGACACTTGCGCACCTTAGTGCCGCGGTGAAGCACTATGACTGTGTCAGAAATTGTCTCGTGCATGGCTACGGCTACTTCTGCGAAGGGCGCCTTGGCAGCGGCTAAAACCGCACCAGTCAGGTTTGTGGCTGCGTCTGAGCTGGGGCGGTCTGCTGAACGCTGAGAACCAACAAAAATCACTGGGACTGGAAGGTTTTGCAATGCGAAGCTTAGGGCTGCAGCCGAATAGCCCATAGTGTCTGTTCCATGGGCTATGACAACGCCGTTCACGCCTTCAGCGATTTTTTCCGCAACTGTTTTAGCCATCTCCGCCCAGTGGGCTGGCGTAATGTTTTCGCTGTAAAGACTAAAGAGTATCTGCGCGTCTATGCGGGCTATGTCGGCTAATTCTGGCACGACACTGTATAGGTCGCTGGCAGACAAAGCGGGACGGACAGCACCAGTACGATAATCCACACGACTGGCAATGGTGCCGCCAGTACTAATAATAGAGACTTTTGGCAAGGCTGGATTCTGCTCTGGCAAGGGCGGAGCAACAAAAGCCGGCTTCTCGCCCCTTCCAACCTTCTCAACTTTGGCGTCTGGGGTTAGGCGAACACCAATGTTGTAGCCACTCCGCAACTTAATCACAATATGCCGGTCATCGCCATACTCAGAACGCGGAATAAGAATACCCTCATACACTTGACCAGCCTTAACAATGCGAACAAAATCGCCAACCTCAGCACCAGCCCGTCTAATAGCTTCTAACACCTCACCTCTATAACCAGAAAATTTTTCTGCTTCATTCATTTCTCTTCTCCAACATCTGAAGCTTAAGAAAGCTAATATGCTTTTTTATACGGAAATGAAAATTTTGTAACCGTCCATGAACTTAAATGCTTGCAATACACGGTTTAAAGATCGGTGAAAATGAAGAAAACAACCCTGATAATAGTCATAGTCTGTACGCTTCTCTTGTGTCAAATATCCCCTGTTTTAGCTAATAATGATTCAAAGGAAATCGAAAAAATTGAGATTGTAGGAAACGTGAAGAAAATCTATTATAAAGACGGGAGTATGGAAATGTTTGTCACTTGCACGGTGAATCTAGACTTTTATTCCGGAGTAGCTTACGGAATTTCAACACCTGCGCCATTAATTCCACTCGATAAAATCTTTCAAGTGTTAAAACAAATCATTGAAAACATTTTTGGCCGTGCTGGATTAGGTTATTTTCTTCTGGCTTGGAAAATATGGTTAAGCATAAAAGAACTGAGGCGTGGACGACCACGAGATTATCGTGGAATAAATTTGTAAAGGATGTTCAAACACTTGCAGGAAAGTGCGATCTAAACGTCGGAGCTAGGAAAATAATTAATACAGCATTTTTGACATGTATGGTCCTTCGTATTTGTATCCGAACCTTTTGTAGTATTGTTTTGTTCCTAAGGCGCTTATGACCAGAATTTTCTTGAAACCGTATTCTTGGCGGGTTATGCGTTCCGCCTCAGCCAGCAAAACGCTTCCATAGCCTTTGTGTTGCCATGCTTTTGGCAATTTTTTGCCTATTGGCACTACTGGTCCGTAGACGTGGAGTTCGCGGATTATGCTGCATGGCTCCGCCCTTATTTCTGGTCTGTGCGCCCTTTCTGAGGGAATCCTCAAACGCAAATAGCCTATCAAGACGTCGTTTTCCTTGTCTTCTGCTGAAATAAAGATTTCTTCGCCTTCAGACGCCTCATAACGCGTTGTAAGAATCTCTACTTTTTCCGGGTTTGGTTTTATGCCGTCTGCTAAAAGGCGGTGTCCAACCTCGCGGCACCTTATGCACCGGCATTGTAAGCCTTGCTCCTTCAGTTTTTGTTGGACAAGCTGGCGGAGGTTGCTCATTTTAACGCCAGCCACTATTAATGGTGCTGGTATGTCGCGTTGAACCCTCATTATGCGAACCCAAGGCGGAATCATCTTCTTAACTTCCACTATTAGGTTGGCTGCCTCCTCAGTTGTGTAGGGCTTATAATCGCCCCGCACAAACCAGTCATAAGCTTTTGTCCCTTTCAAAACAAGACATGGATAAATCTTAATCATGTCCGGCTTATAATCTGGATTAGAGAAAATTTCACGAAAAACAGTCAAGTCTTTCTCCATGCTGGAGCCGGGCAAGCCGGGCATCATGTGATAAACAATCTTTAACCCAGAATCCTTCAATATGCGGGTAGCCTCAACCACATCCCTAACCGTGTGCCTCCTACCAACAAGCCGATAAATCTCATCATCCGGATTTTGGACTCCCAGCTCGACGCGTGTGACACCCATGTCCAACATTCTGTCCACATGCCTCTCCTTAGCCCAGTCCGGACGGGTCTCCACAGTAATCCCAACATTCCTAATGCGACTCGTTTCAGCCAACCGCTTAGCCTCCTCAAGGCTCTGCGCATCTACACCACTTATGGCGTCTAAACAACGCTTAACAAACCATGTCTGATAGTCTTCTGGCGTAGCTGGAAAAGTCCCACCCATAATTATAAGCTCAACCTTATCCACCGCATGCCCAATAGCCTCCAACTGTTCAATGCGACTCCTAACCTGCAAATAAGGATCAAAGGCGCTCTGCAAACCCCTCATGGCGGCGGGCTCAAAACCAGTATAGCTCTGAGGAACACCAAAAGGCGGACCGCCCGGACAGTAGGCACAAGGCTCTGGTTGGGGACATGGATAAGGCTGAGTCATAACAGCCACAACAGTCACACCAGAAATCGTCCGAGTCGCCTTTCGTCTTAGAACAGGCAAAAGCTTACGCCTCTCCTCATCCCCCCGCAGAAAGGCAATTATTTCAGGATTTGAAGGAATCTTGCCGAGACGGTATTTAGCTGCAACCCTAACCTTAACACGGTTAACATCATCAGGGCTAGGCGAAGGAATCCGCATAAGACTTTCAACTATTTCCCGAAAGGCGCTTTCGTTTCCACTGCTCATTCAACTGCAACCATTTAAAATGGGTGAAAAAGAGGCAAATAAACTAAACTAAAACCATAAACAGCTAGCAACGAGAATAGACAATTTTGCCACCAACAATGGTCATTTCAACGCTTATGCTTCTAATTTCATCAGGCGCCACCTTAAACGGGTCATCCGAAAGCACAGTTAAATCCGCAAACTTCCCAACACTAATGGTCCCCTTTTCCGCCTCTTCAAAAGAGGCATAAGCAGCATTCAAAGTGTAAGTTTTAAGGGCTTCCTCCACAGTTAGGCTCTCCTCGCAAAAGCTTTTTCTGGCGACGGCAGCCCAAACCCCAAGAAGCGGACTTATAGGCTCAACTGGACAGTCAGAGCCAGAAGCCACAACAACACCCGTCCTCAAAAGCGTCTTGAATGGGTAAACCCAACGGGCTCTTTCAACGCCAACACGATCCACAACCCAAAAATCAGAAACAACAAAATGAGGCTGAACAGAAGCAATTAAACCAAGCCTCTTCATCCGCCTAATAAGCCTCGGATTAACCACCGAGCAATGCTCAATCCTATGCCTATGGTCCTTCCGAGGAAACCTCCTCAAAGCCTTAGAAAACGCCTCCAAAACGGATTCTATAGCTTTGTCGCCTATGGCGTGGACGGCCAATTGCCAACCAGCCCTATGCGCCTTCAAAACAAGCCTGTTAAGCCTACGCTGAGAATAAATAAGCATGCCACTTGTTTCCGGTTTGTCAGCATAAGGCTCCTTCAGTGCGGCTGTCCGCGCCCCAAGAGAACCATCAGCAAACAGCTTAACAAAACCGAGACGAATCATATCATTCCCAAAGCCTGTAACCAAACCAAGCCTCAAAACCTCGTCAAGAAGCTTTACTGGAATCCCCAAATAAACCCGCAGCGGCAGCCTCCCCTCATTATAAAGCTTCTGAATAACACGTATCTCATCAGCTGAATCAACAATCCAGTGAACTCCAGTCAAGCCATTCTCAACGGCCCTTCGACAAGCCTGTATACAAGCCTCTTCAAGCTCCGCCATGCTCGGCTTTGGAACAACCCTCCAAACAAGGTTTAGGGCATTCTCCCTCAAAACTCCATTTGGCTCGCCACTAACAGCGTCCAAGTCCACCGCACCACCATTAACAACCGTCTCCTTTCTTATGCCAGCCAACTCCAAAGCCTTAGTGTTCACAACGCCAATGTGTCCACAAACCCTTATAAGAAAGACGGGCTTGTCCCTAACAGCCTCATCCAAATCCCAACGCGTGGGAAAACGCTTCTCGCTGAAACGCTCATGGTCCCATCTCCCGCCAAGAATCCATCTCTTTTCCGGATATTTATCCGCATATTCACGGATTCTCAGCTTCATCTCCTCTATGGAACTAACATTCCGCAAGTCCAAAGTCTGCAAATGCTGTCCAAAACCAGTCATATGCACATGACAGTCAACAAAACCAGGAACAACAGTCTTGCCCTCAAGGTCTATAACTTTTGTCCCACTGCCAGCGTACTTACGAACTTCCTCACCGGAACCAACAGCCACAATTCTTCCATCCCGAATGGCTAAGGCCTCAGCCCTAGGCTTCCCAGCATCCAAAGTAACAACATTAGCATTCAAAATGGCAATATCCACACAACACATAGCCTAAACTAAAGCCAAAACCAAATAAAAGGTTTAACCACTAAACCCAGTTCTGCCCAGGCTTCCGCTGAAGCACAACCCGCTTCTCATAATTCCGCCTATTCCTAAACCTAGGCACAGGCCTCTTCTTATCCAAAGGCTGAATCTTAGGCGTCTGAGAACGCACCTTACCAGCCTTTGAAAGCGAACCGTGAGTCGGCATTCCGATAACCTCCCGAAAACCATTAATTAAAACGCAACTCTTAAACCTTTTCATGAAAAAGCCTCTAGTAGCGAGCAGGGGTTGCCGAGCCTGGTCAAAGGCGCAGGCTTCAGGAGCCTGTCCCGTAGGGGTTCGTGGGTTCAAATCCCACCCCCTGCACTATATAGGAATCCCCTGTATGCATTGACATGTTTCCAAACACCTCTGTCACATCATTTTCGTTTTCTAAATAGCATAACGCCATCTGGAGCCGTGCACACGTATTCGAAACCCGCCTCAATAAGCGATATCGCTTCAATAGAGTCTTTTACAGCCCTGCATACGTATTCCTCTTCTTTGAAATTGACGAGCTGAGTGTAGATAAGCGTGTTGTGAATGTTTTTGTGGCCGAGCAAGCGCATTACATGAAGAATATCCTTTGTTCTGGCGTATTCCATGGTTGCTTTCCAGTGGCGGAAGGTGTGAAAGCTAATCTGTAATAGTCTAGGGTTGCAGAGCTTGTTTGCAACCTGCTTCCGCCTGCGATAAAAGTAGGCCTCAACAGCCGATTGAGATGGAAATATTCTTTCACCTGCTGTTTGCGGCCGAATTCTCCTGAGCATGGCTCGAAGGTTACTACTTATGTGGAAAACCCTGGGATTGCTTCCTTTTTCAGGCGTTATCCGTACAGTTCCACTTTCAAAGTCAACGTCTTTCCATGAAAGCCTTACGGCTTCGCCTATTCTGCAACCCGTCTCCTTCAACAGTTGAAGCAGGCAAGCCATCTTAGGCGGAAAACAGGCAATAAGCTGGTCTAACTCTTTTTCCAACGGTATAAAAGGCAATTTTTGGACGCGTTTGTATCTTGGTGGCTCCCACTTTCCGCCTTTCATGCTTAAATAACTGCTGAAAGTTTCAGCAAACAGTTCTTTGTATCCAGGACTCCACCTTTGCTTAGCTAAAACCTCTTTAACAGTTTCTGGATTACGCAGGTCTGCCCCAAGTTTGACAAGCCGTCTTAGATGTTTTCCTCGCGACTTCACTGTCAACTCCGAGTATCCTCGCCTTTTCAGCCAAAGCATGAAGTTAATGATTTCGCTTGTTGCGTTATATTCAACTGTGGCTCCCGCGTCCTGCTTTTCGTTTTGCTTTTCCACTGTGGCCAAGGTTTGCACCGCCCGGCCAAGGGCGGTGGAATCTCCCCATGAAGGCTCATTGTTCCCTTGGCAATTATAGTCTAAGCTGTTTGGCGGATTTAAGCTGAATGGAGGATTCTTCCATTGTCTCCGCTTTTTACGGTTTGGGTCTGAGAAGCGGTATCCACAATCCCTGCAAAGCCAACGCTGGACGCTTGTTCCGTCTGCTAAATAACGGAGTCCGTCCCTGAAAAGCTTTTGAGAGCCACATTGGGGACAGTGCATTTAATCCAGGGCCTCTTCATCAGGTTTTTGATGAACGTTGTGCAGCCTTTCTAAGTGTAATTGGAGGTCGTGTTCTGAAGCAAAGAATATGCGGCCTCCTCTAAACAATAGGGGCACTCAAACCAAATTTCGCCAGTTTTAAGGTGGACTACGCTACCTTTTCGATCCATTACCCAATTCTCATCCGGCCTGTTTTCTCTTGTCCTTTCCGTTTTTACAAGCTGTTTATGGCAGTTTTTGGATAAGAAGTCAGCAAACTGCTCTGATGGCACCTTATCAACTTTTCTCCGAGGAGTGTAGAAAGGTTCGTTTCCAAAATTGGCTAAACTAAGCTCTGTTTCGGTTTTAGGCATCGTTTCTTGTTTTATTATACTGAATTGTGTTGCGTTTTGCTCCTCTAATTTGTAAATGGTTGTTTTTTGTTTACTTTCTTGAAGGGAGCTTGTTTCAGGTTTTTCTGTGAATACACCGCTCACTACCAGTTTGTGACAGGATGATAAGACATGTTTTAGGAAGTACTCGAGCTCCTTTTGGTAAAAGGCTTTATATTCGCTTATCTTTTCAAGAAGGATCAGATTTTTAGGCTTCTCCCTATCTTGGATAGGCTGATATGAGTATGGTCGAGTAGTTTGAATTTCCTTAAGATACCCTAGGTTGGCTAGGGTTTTTAATATTCGGGCAGCCGTAATCGTGGAAACTCCTAATTTCTCTGCCAGTTTGTTTTTATCCCAATACTCTTCAGAGCTGTTCTCGATGATTTCTAGTGCCTCAGCCTGTCTTCGTTCAACTCGGCTGACGGTTTCAAGGATTGTTGGCGCCAAAATTTTAATGGCCCTTTCGAAGTCTTCAACATCTGCAACAACATATTTAGAGCCTCCATCTAAGTCTTCGATTAACAGCCGCTGCCTCTGGTGTAAGATGGCTAATACGCGTATGAAGTTCAGTATTCTCTCTATTTGGCTTCTCAGGGCTACTTTCTGCTCCTTCTTTTGTGCGAGTCTTTCAAGCTCTAGTAGGCTTGCTGGAGGGAATAGGATAACCTCAACCTTCCAGTCTAGAAGCCTTAAGGCGTTCTGAAAATCCTTCTCGGAGAAGGGCAAATCGTTATCTATGTTTAGTTTTTTGCGTAGGCTTTCAGGAAGCATAGCATCCCTAAGCTTTTTGGCTATCACCCGCCTAGTAAGGACGTCAGAGTGATTCAAGCTTAACTTTAAAACCCTGCGATAAAGGTCTGGGTGGACGCCTATATCCGACTCTGTTGTCAGAAAGTTTCTGGCGTTTGTTTTGGCCCTTCCCAAGATCATCTTGCCAGTTTCTTCATCCCGTATAGGATAGATGGTTTCAATAGATTCGCCTTCACCGACGCTTCTCAATCCAAGAGTTCCAGTCTTAGACTCTAAGCCTGCAATCTCATAAATGATCAGTGTTCCAGCGAACTCTTCTGGAATGTATTTTACGGCTTCGGGGGTGCTTGTGGTAAACTCGAAAAGCCACTCTGGTGGAATCAGCGGCTTAACAGCTCTAATACTCTCATTTTTACCGCTACCACTAAAACCTGAGAGGATTCCGCTTACGGGATATTTGGTCTGCCCGCTACAAAGTATTATAAAGTTCGTTAAAAGCACGTTGTCTTCCCCGATAAGCCTTCGCCTTCCAAACTTAACAACGTAGTCAAGCAGTTTAGGGTCAACTAAAAGTTTTTCAGCCCTTTCACGCTCTTCGGGAGTTAACAGTTTAACAGCATTCTTGGGCGCTAAAGGACATTTTTCACTGTTGCATTGGCTCTTCAAGATTGGATCCGTGCAACCATAAACATACTTGCCTTGAACAGCGGACTTAACGATAGCGTCAAGCTCTCTAGACGGAAGCTCCGGATTGTTCAGCTTATTCCAGCTTTTTAAAATATCTTCCCTAACAGTTTTTGGGCTATACTGCTTGAAGTTTATAAAGTAGGATGCAAGCCTAATCCCATACTCGTTGCGCAATCCCTCGCTAATACCTCTTAACAGCGCTTGAATGCATGGAGGATCCTTACCCCTATAAGGCTGTTTAGCTAAATCCTCGTTGTCAAACCAGACTCTCGCCGGCTTTTCGGTTCCAATTCCCGCCTTCTCGAGGGCTTCATAGAAAATAGCTTCCAAATCCTGGACTATGGTTGGCGAGTTATCGTTAAGCCTTCTATAGCCAGTGGAAGGAGCCATTATGCAGAGTTTGCCTTCGCCAAGAAGCTCTAAACCGCAGATGTTATGGTATGCGTTTACACTTTTGGACTTTGTGTGGCTTAGATATATCCAGTGCTGTCCTCCGCTTGGAGTTTGCTCAATCAGCGTTATCGGAAGATGCTTCAAAACTTCCCTACCCTTTTCAACAACGTCTGGTGGCAAGTTTTTAACGTCGTAGTCTATGGCGCCAATATATAGTTCATTGTGGAGTTGCTGCCCGCAGATTACTGCGAAACTGTCAGCCTCATTCCATGGCAAAGCCTCAAAAGCCAATTCATTTTGCCTTTCAGTTTGCCACCTCTGCCACTTATGAAGGGGCTCCTTGCCTCTTAGCAAAACAATGTTGCAGCCTTCAAGCCAATATTGTCTGGCAGCGGCTTTCAAGGATTCAGCCATTTAAAGTGGCTCCTGATTCTGCTTTCTTGGCACTCTAAGCCAATTATGCTGGTTGCTAATGCTAAGGTTGCCTTTAGTCATCTATGGTGTTTCCTATTACCACTTAAGGGTGATGAGAGTTTTTGGGATATTTTCGCCATCTTTCATTTGCCAAGGTTCTCCATTAGTAACTTATTTTAAGTGGTATTCGAAAGTGGGATTGCTTCCCGTTTGAGATATATTCACCGCCCGCTCCGCGGACGACATCGGCGATTTTAGCGAAGTTCTCAGAGCCCAAAAACTGGCGTGGCTTAATTATAAGGAATCCCCCTTTCTCTTCAAACGTTAGTAGTTGCCTTAAGTCTTCAGAGAATATTTCAGATCCTGGTTTTGCCTTCTTTTGTTCTTGGGGCTTAGCCACCAGTAGGTTTGAGAGCCAGCCGTCAATTAAACCTTCAATGTGAGATTTAGCCTCTGCTAGTTCAACATCGTCATCAATTTCTGCCTTGACACTGAACTCGAGCTTCAACCATTCTTCTCTGTCTGCAGTTTTAACAGTTTTTCCCTTCGTAACAACAACCTCAGTAATCTTACCCACATCATTCACCCTCCGAAAGGCCCTTACTTGTAATTGGCCCCTCTTGCGGGTTTAATGGCTCATAGATGAGTCTTCCCTTTCTGTCAACTTTCACCAGAAATTTTTGGCCTTTCTCGATGTTAGCCTCAACCACGAGTCTTCTTGGTATCGTCACTATGAGCGAGTTTCTCCCTCCACTTTTGTAGGCGGTTACTATGTCAATAAATCTTTCAGCCATAGCCATCCAAGTTTTAACTGTAATCACAAGGCTTATATATATCATTATGTAATGTTAGTATCATTAAAAAGTGATACTATATGAAAATAAAACTAGGAAACATAACCCTTACGAGAAGGCAAGTTGATGTGCTTATATACCTGGCTAAAAATGGAGAGGCTAACATATATAATATAATGAAGGGCACAGGTTTAACTTACTCAACGGTTCATAAATCAGTTAAACAGTTAAGTGAACTATATCTCATAAGGCAAACTGCGGAGGTCAAAAATGAGAAGGGTGTAACGGCAAAAGTTTATGAAATTACCACAAGTGGCTTAGTAGCAGCTTTAGCTTCAGGAAAAATTTGGAAAGAAGCTGAACAAGTAATAAGCCTATGGAGTAAAAAGGCTCCACTAACCCTGAAGAAGTGGAAACACTTCACAGAGTATGGGCTTGGAGAAGCAATCAAGCAAATTATAACTCGAATTGCAAATGAAACCCTCGGCAGAATAGTGATTGGAGGGAAAAGCGAGCCAGCCGACATGCTTTTCGCCAAAATCTTCGATGACTTTTTCTTTGATGTTGTAATTGAAATGCCTAAGGGCTATGGAAAAGAGCTCTGTAGAGCAGTATGGTCAGACCCAGAACTTAAAACCTGGATGATCAAACATTTAGAGATAAAAGCAAAAGAAATGCAAGCCGAGGCAGAAATATACATGCATATACAGAGATCATGGGAATCTCCAATAGAACCAGATTGGGACAAAATGACACGCGTAAAAATAGTCTCCGAAGAACATCAACGGATAAAAATAATACTTTAAGCTTGACTATCAAGTCCAGTAAATCAACGTAAAAGCTTCCCCGTGCAATAGCGAAATCTCTAAACTAGAAATATATCCAATTTTCGATAATAGCGTGGCCCACAGGATTTTGACCTAAACGCTTCGGGGGAAATAGCATAAACATCTGAAAAGCAACGTAACCAATTTATTTGATTAGCTTGGTAACAAATAACCATTAACTGCAACTAACAGAACATTTTAAAAATAAATCTAAAAGATTTGGCGTTGAGCCCGTCTGAAATCATAAATTATAAATAGTGATAGACGTTGGAATTAAAATCTGATTCTGAATATGTGCTTTGTAAATGAAGGAGTTGAGTAAAGATATGTTGAATGGCGGTTGTGTTGGCAGGTTTTATTTGAGGTTGCGATTCAATTCTAAGTTGCCTATCCCTAGCTCACGACGCATGGATGGGGCAAGTGTTAATTTGTATGCTTCTTTTTTGGTTAAGGTTAAGAGGGAGGCTTTGAGGCGTGGGGTTTGGTTTAAGCTTTCGCGAGTCGAGAGAGCCATTTTTGATTTAACTATGAAGTATGTTAGGCGACCAAAGAGTATGCGGCTGGTCTATGCATTGGCAAAAGTTATTGTTAAAATTAAAGCTTTGTTAGCGAGTCCGTTGCGATGGTTCATGGGTCAGATTGGTAAGCCTATTGCTAGAAGGTTGAGTAAGATTGCTGAGGGTTGGGGGAATAAGGAAGCGGCGAAATGGGCTCAAGATGAGGGTTTCATGAGGTTTTTAACAGTTACGGATAAGGTCTTTCAAAGTTTGACTTGGAAACGATAAGAAACTGTAGGAGTGTACATAGCTCGCGTAATTGTAATTATTGAGGGTGATAATTGAACCTATTCTATGCCTTAGTTGCATTTGTTATTCTAGCTGTTTATGCTTGGACTTTTTATCAGATACCAATTTTGGCCGTGGGCGTTCGACATTTAATGGGCCCACGAAGGAAAAAGAAGGAAGTAGCTCTGGGTGATGATAAGGGGTTGCCTAAAGTATCAATTATCGTCCCTGTTAAGAATGAAGAGAAGGTCGTGGGGAGACTTCTTGAAGCTCTGTTGAAGCTCGATTATCCGACTGATAAAGTGGAAATCTTAGTCATTGAGGATGGCTCTACCGACAAAACCGTTGAAATATGTGAGAAATATGCTGGGCGGCATACTGAACGGGTGAAACTCCTCCATAAACCCGTGTCAAACGGAAAGCCGTCTGCTTTAAATTTTGCCTTTAAGCATGCAAGAGGGGAAATTGTGGCAGTTTTTGATGCGGATAATGTTCCTGAACGTGACGTGCTGAAAAAGGCTGTTGCGTATTTTAATGATCCTTCAGTGGCAGCTGTGCAAGGCAGGCTTTGCAGCATAAACGCTGATGAGAACATGTTGACAAAGCTTGTTTCCCATGAGGAGACTGCGTGGTGTGAAGCTTATTTAAGGGGAAAGGACGTTTTAGGCTTGTTCGTCCATTTGAAGGGAACCTGCCAGTTTATAAGACGTGATGTTTTAGCGAAGCTGGGCGGTTTTAACGAGGAAACTTTGTCTGAGGATATGGAGTTGTCGGCGAGGCTTGTCGAGAATGGTTATAAGATTAGGTATGCCTTTGACGTGCGTTCTTGGCAGGAAACACCATCCCAAGTGTGGCAACTTTTCAAACAGAGAACAAGATGGTTCAGGGGGACAATGCAAGTAGCCTTCAAATATGGAAGGCTAATAGCCAAACCCACTAAAAAAACCCTTGATGCCGAACTCACTTTTCTTGGGCCATTCGTGCTTATTGCCTCTCTAATTTGTTATCTTTTAGCGATTTATACCTCGTTCACCGCTCTTAATCTTGATGCCTTACTTCAGTTATTGATATATCTTTCCGCCGTTGGCACAAGCCTTACGCTTGTGATTTGCGGTTTTGCATTAGCTTATGTTTCTAAACCTAGAAAGTTAACTAACCTTTTGTGGCTTCCTTTCATATACTTTTACTGGAGCATGCAGGCTTTTATCGCGCTTTATGCAGCGTTGCTTATTCTTTTACGCAGACCATATAAGTGGGTTAAAACTGAGAAAACAGGCGTTGTGAAGGCGCAAGTTTTAGATCTTTGATGGTTATGGCACATTTTCTGAAGTTCCCGTCGATTCACATAAGCTGTGTCACCTTTAAGGGTTGTTCGGCGATTGCCTTTTTTATACCGCTAATTGTGCGGGCTATCCCCGAACTTATCATGGGCCCATATATTGTTGGTTTCGACACGATAAGCTATTATGTTCCAGCAACGTGGAAATGGACGCGTTGTGGCGTTAGCTTCTGGGAATTTTTCGGCACAGCTCCAATGTTGTACCTTCTACTTTCAGGTTTAACCTTAGCTGGTGTTCCGTTGGTTGTTTCGCTGAAGGTTTTGTCTCCAGTATTGCATGGATTACTTGGGTTCGCTATATTCCAATACGCGACAAAGGGTTTGGCATGGTCTGCGAGGAAAGGCTTTTATGCTTCTTTACTTGCCACGCTATACTTTGTTGGCTTGAGGATTTCTTGGGACATGCTTCGAAGCGAGCTAGGTCTCATCTTCCTCTTTATTTTCCTTATAATATTGCGAAAGTGCTTATCCGATTTTAAATGGGAGTGGGTGAGCATTTTGGCATTTTCTGCGATGCTTGTGGTCTTGACGCATCAGCTTGTGGGTGTAATAATGTTCATGATAATTTTTGCCGTAGCTTTGGAAAGGCTGATAAAGCGAGACTGCTCTTTTGTTAAGCGTATTCTTGTTGCTTGTGTGCCTGCAATTGCGCTTTTCTTGTTAACCGTTTACGCTGACTTTGTGGTTTTACCCGCCTACGCTGACGAGGTTGTTGCGAGCGGGCGGTCAGAGTGGCTTAACCTTATGGGCTACTCGACGACTGCTAATGGAATAGCATACGCTGTGGGCTTCTTTTTTTTCTGCTACTTTCCGATTTTGCCCTTTATCGTTTTTGGAATTCGAGGATTTAGAGGATTAGAGCTTAAAGCATGGGCTTATTGGTGTTTAATTGGCGCATCGTTACCGTTCCTCTTTCCATTAGCACCGTTAAGTTATCGATGGATTCTATTGTTCGCCTTTCCATTAGCCTTTTTTGCAGTTGAAGGTTTTGAAAAACTAAACTCTAGCCTATTTAAGGCGTTTTTGGCTGGTTTTATAGTCTTGTTAAGTTTTAGTTTTATTTTTCTGCCCGCTGAAGCGGCTTTTCCATTTTTCAGCCTTTACCCTTCTTATGTTCCTTCTTCTATGTTGCAGAACAGTGTGCCTTTAAGCGACTGTGAAGACGTGATTAAGGCGTTAAGCTGGGTTGAAAACAATGTGGAGAGCAACGGTGTCTTGCTGGTTCACGATGCCTTCATTGGTTGGGCTTTGTTGTATGCTAATGGTGTTAAAATTGCCCGTTACGGATACTCTTCACCTGAAAATGCTGCTTTAGCTTTTTCACAGGACAGTTATAGGCGCGCTTACCTGATTTGGTGGGTTTCAGGGGAAGGCTGGCACGGATGGGCAAGCTTGCCATCAACTTTTAAAGAGGCTTATCGCAGCGGGAGAATAGCCGTCTATGAATTTAAAGTTGAAGCTTAAACATTTCTTCATTTGGTTTAAAAGTTTTATTAGAGGGAATCCCGGAGCTTTGCCAATTTTAGGTTTTCAAGGGCTTTTAATTGCTTGTGCTGTTTTGCTTGTTTTCGGCATGGATGAAACGGCAGACAGCCTAGCTGTTATAGCCTATTTCCTGTTGGTGGCTGGCGTCCTAGTTCAACTAGCCTACTATATATGGGAATCACACCGTGGCGGAAAAAACTATTAATCCGCAGCTTTCTTTTGTTTTACCTGCCTTTAACGAGGGCGCCGTTATTGAGTATTCATTAGAACATTTGGATAGGGTTGTTAATAGTAATGGTCTTGACTATGAGATCGTGGTTGTTGATGATGGCAGTGATGACGATACACGCTTGAGGGCTATGCGTTATGCTAGCCGTAATTCGCATGTGCGGGTTGTTGGTTATGAGCGTAATATGGGTAAGGGCTTCGCGGTCAAGACAGGATTTTTGAACAGCAGAGGTAAGTTTATTATTTTTATCGACAGCGATTCTGAAGTTAGTTTTAACGTTGTTAATCGTTATATTGAGGCTTTAAAGAATGCTGATATGGTTATTGGTTCTAAGTGGCATAAAGATAGTGTTGTGGATGCTAGTTTTGTGCGTAAATTGCTTAGCCGCAGCTTTAATGTTTTAGTTAGAGTATTGGTAGGTTTGAAAGTTTGTGATACGCAGTGTGGTATTAAGGCTGTTAGACGCGAGGCTTTTAGAGACATTTTTAGGCGTTTGAGCGTTAAGCGTTTTGCGTTTGATGTCGAGTTGTTGGTTCTGGTGAAGCTTCATGGTTTAAGGGTCGTAGAGTTGCCCGTGAAAGTTACGCTTAAGAATCGCTTTAGTTTTAAAGAAATTTGGCGTATGCTTTTGGATTTACTCGGCATTGCTTATAGACTTAGAATTATAAAATGGTATCAACGTGGATTCACTTAAGATTCTGGTTTTTAATTGGCGTTGCTGGCTTAATCCTGAGGCTGGCGGGGCAGAGGTTTTCACAAGGGAAGTGGCTAAACGTTGGGTCGAATGGGGGCATGAGGTTACCTTATTCACTTCTGAATTTAATGATTGCAAACGTGAAGAAACCTTAGAAGGTGTTCGAGTTGTCAGGGCCGGCGGCAGATTCAGCGTTTATTGGAAGGCAAAGGAATATTATAAGAAATTCTTTTCAAAAGAGAGATACGATGTTGTCATTGATGAGATTAATACTAGGCCCTTTTTTGCTCCTAAGTTTGTTAATAATGGTGAGATGGTTGTTGCCTTAATTCATCAGTTGGCTAGGGAGTACTGGTTTTATGAGACTCCTTTCCCAGTAAACTATGTTGGCTACTATTTTCTTGAGAATAGGTGGTTAAAGCAGTATGTTGATGTTCCAACAGTCACCGTTTCTGAAAGCACCAAGCAGAATTTGCTAGAATTGGGTTATAAACGTGTTTTTGTTGTTCCTGAAGGGTTAAACTTTAAGCCTTTAAGCGAAGTTCCAAAGAAGGAACGTTATCCTGTTGTTGTTTATGTTGGGCGTCTGAAGAGGGCTAAACGTCCAGATCATGCTTTGAAGGCTTTCCGGATTGTTAAGGAGAGAATGCCAGAAGCCGAATTGTGGATTGTTGGGGATGGCTATTTTAGGAAGGCTTTAGAGCGTGTGACTTTTGACGGCGTCAAGTTCTTTAGTTGCTTAGATAATGAGAGCAGGCGTGAGTTGGTTAGGCGGGCCTGGGTATTGGTTAATCCAAGCGTCCGTGAGGGTTGGGGCTTAAATGTGATCGAGGCTAATGCCTTGGGAACGCCTTGTGTGGCTTATGATGTGGCTGGCTTAAGGGACAGCGTTAAAAATGGCGAAACAGGCTTGTTGGCTAAGAATGGCGACATTAAAGATTTGGCAGAAAATATCATTACTGTGTTAACAGATGATGGATTGAGAGAGAGGCTAAGCAAAAACGCACTGGAATACTCCAAACAATTCAGTTGGGACAAAACGGCAGAGCAATTCATTAAAATACTGGAACGTGTTTTTGATGAAAAGAGATAAGCCTCTAGTTTCTGTAATTATTCCAACGTATAATTCAGAGAAAACCATCGATGCTTGTTTGAGGTCCGTCATGGAGCAAACATATCCAAATATTGAGGTTATTGTGGTGGATAACTATTCAAAGGATAAAACAGTGGAAATTGCCGAGAAGTATGGAGCAAGAGTTTTTCAGTTAAATGCTGAGCGGGCTGGGGCAAAAAACTTTAATCTTAAGAAGGCTAGGGGCAAATACGTTTGCTTTATTGACTCTGATATGGAGTTGACTAGAAAAGTAATTGAGGAATGTGTTAGCTTGATGGAAAATTATGAAAAGCTAGGGGGAGTAATCATTCCTGAAAGGTCTGTTGGTAATTCGTTTTGGGTAAAAGTCAGAGATTTCGAGAGAAGCTTTTACGCTGGGACGGAAATAGAGTCAGCAAGATTTTTCAGGAAAGATTTATGTGAGAAGGTTAACGGTTTCGACGGAGACATAGTTGCCTTTGAAGAATCTACTCTACCACAGAAGATAAAAAATGGGCTATAATGTTAAGGCAAGAATAAACGCTGAAATTTTGCATCATGAAGAGAATTTCTCTCTTTGGAATTGGCTGGAGAAGAAGTTCTACTATGGAAAAAGCGCTCAAAAATACAAAGAAAAATTCGGCGAATATGCTAGTAAGCAAATGAGCGCTCTTCATAGATTTTCAATCTTCCTCAAAAATAAAAGATTTTCTTCTAAGCCGTTGCTTGCATTAGGAGTAGTTGTTTTAAAAATCTTGGAATATTTCTCAGCAGAATTGGGTTGTTTAGCTGGTATTGTGGATAAATGAAAATTTGCAATATAGCTGGGACAAAACAGCGGAAGAATTCATAAAAATACTGAGGTTATTGGCTAGTGAGGGAGTTTAGTCCGTTAGTTTCTATCGTTATTCCAACGTTGAATTCTGCAAGGTTTCTTGATAAGTGTTTGCAGTCAATTAAGGCTCAGACGTATCCAAACATTGAGATCATAGTGGTTGACGGGGGCTCTACCGACGAGACTGTTTCCATTGCCAAAAAGTATGGAGTCAATGTCATAGAAGGATGCTTTAACAAACCATCTGCAAGAAACATTGGGATTTTAAAAAGTAAGGGCGAATATGTTATTCTAGCTGATGCTGACTATATTTTTGAACAATTATTGGTTGAAGAAATTGTAAAATGTTTTGTTGAAGAAAGATGCGATGCTATTGTAATTCCTGAAGAATATCTAGGCAAAGACTTCATGACTAAATGTAAAAATATTGAGAAGAAAATCTATGAGGGAGTTGACGTCATTGAGTCGCCAAGAGCTTATCGGAAACGGATCTTTGACAAGGTTTTATTCGATGAAAAAAATGAAGGCCCTGATGAGTATGACTTCTATTTAAATGCAGCAAAGTTTGGGCTCAAGGTATGTAGGGTTAAATCCAAGTTCTTTTTAAGCGAACCTGCATTCAGACCTCTCAAGAAATTTAAGCATGGAAAATTTTTTGTTTATTACAAAAATAAGCACAAGAATGAAGTTTTTGTAAAAAGACAATTATCGTTTAGCCATAGGCTAAAGTTATTATCTAATGCTTTTAAGTATTCTAAAACTAAGGCTTTAATGCTTCTGCTCCTTAAGAGTGTAGAATTCGTGACATTTCGTCTAGGTATGCTTTCGGGATCGCTTGATCCGAAGATTCAGAGGTTAACAATAGATGCCAAGGCAGAGTTTGAGAAAGACGCATTATTTTATGAGAAGAAGATGTATTATGGTACTCTAGGCAATCAATTTGTCGATTTCATTGAAAGAGAATCGGTTTTGAGTATTATAAAGAGCATATTTGATGGTAGGAAGATAAAGGTTCTTGAAATTGGTAGTGGCGGTGGAAGGTGGGTTAAAGAATTCACAAAAGCTGGATTTGAAGTTACGGCTCAAGATGTTTCAGAAGTGGCTTGCAAATCCTTAGTGGAGAGATTTGAAGGTTTACATGTAATTTGCGGGGATGTTGAAAGAATCAAGTTACCTTACAAATATGATTTGGTTTTCGCCTTCAGAAGTTTCAAATATGTTAATAACAGGAAGCAAGCATTAAGAAACATCGTCAGTGTGCTGGAAGACAATGGATACTTGATCGTAGAGATGCCCAATAAATTTAATCCATTTTACTTGATAGGCTCTCTCACCGTACCCCTCATTTACCTTTTATCGGGCGAAAAAATGGGACGATATTTCATCTTGGCTAACTTGGTGTCCGAGGGAGCTTTCAAGAGAGAGTTAATGATGCACGGATTCGATGTAATAAGAGTTGAGAAGATTTTCACGTTTCCGCATTTTCTGTATTCTAAAATCAATCACAAACCCATATTACGTGCGGTTTACACTGCAGATAAATTTCTTCGCAAATTATTTCCAAGAAGCCTATTATTCATAGCTAGAAAGCGAGGTAAATAGATTGTTTGTTTTCTTCTCAACGTTTTTGGATAATGAATTCACAAAAAGTGGAGGCGAGATCAGATTGACAAAATTTGCGGAATTCTTGAAAGCGAAAGGCTATAATTGCTATTGCTTAACTTTAAAAAAGAAATCTTTGCAAACGGGCAACAACGTGTATTTATATATTCTACTTAACTTGACTCTATACCCGCTTATCAGTATTTACTTTTTTTTAAAGACCCTTAGAAAATCTAAAAATAGCTCCTATCTAGTGATTATACCATTTACCCACTTTGGAAATGACTTGCTGTTGGGAAGTTTACTAAAAGCTATTTTACGCATACTACTTAATAAAAGGATACTACTCATCGTATATGAGCAACTTCCTATCTCTTTTTATAGATCTTTTCCAGCTTATAAAAGGAGATTTACCGATGATTTAATGATATTCAACGAAAAAATTGGAATAACTTTTGCAAAAAATTTTGCTGATAAAATTTTTATTTTAAGCAATTTAGATATTAAGTTCTTTGGGTTAAGTAAAAATTATTTTCTTACAACCAACAGCTTCCTGCTAAATGAAATTGAAAGCATTAATAGAGTAAGGAAAAGAGGCTTGCATGAAAGGGATATTGATTTTCTTTATATAGCCAGATTTGTGAGAGAAAAAGGTGTTTACGATCTAGATAAAATTTTGGATTACATCAACAAAGTGGCTCATAGAAAAGTATCTGTGGTGATAATTGGAAGAGGTCCAGAGTTCGGAAGAATTAAAAAAGAAATCGAGAGAATGAAGTTTAGATTAGATAAAGTCTTAGTTACTTTTAAAGGGGGCGTGTCTGACGCCGAAAAATATGATTTAATGAGCAGATCAAAGATATTATTATATCCATCGTATGCTGATAGCTTTCCTTATGTTATTCTGGAAGCTAAAGTTTTTGGGTTGCACGTTGTTGCATATGCTCTGCCATCTTTGCTAGAGAAATGGAAGAACGGTGTAACTTTTGTTGAAATTGGCAGTTTCCATGAGCTCGCAAATACTGCGATGCAGAAACTAAAAGAGATTGAGGAAGGTTTGGTTACGTTGACCTATTATCATCCAGAAACCACATTAGAAGAGATTTTCATTAATGAAATTAAGGAGATCTTTACATTGGTGACATAAATGAAATTAAAGGAGTTTCACGTTTATTTAGTCCTAGGGGTTCTTATTGCTTTCATCCTAACCTGGAAAATGATGATTGAAGAGAATCCTACGTCTATATATTTTTACAGGGACTTTGTTTGGTCACGCGATTATTATAAAACAATCTTCTATACTTGGAATGAGTACACGTCGTCTTCCAATTTCGACATGAACAGAAGAATAATTTCAAACGTACTTTTCGGATTGCTTCATTCTTATGCCTTATTTTACTTTCTAACATCTATGCTTGGCTTCATTCTTATGGCGATAACCCTTTCCTACTGTTATAGAAAGTGGTTAGGTATAAGTAATCTGAAAACCCTTACTTTAATGTCATCCCTCGGGTCGTTTATTTGGGTGTTTTCAAGAGTGTATGCAAATTATCTTGGACTATTCGCTGGTGCAATTTTCATTCCACTCTTTTTATTGATTCCGCTCGTCTATTTGTTTTCAAATGGCGAATTCAGATTGGTGGTCTTATATGGTGTTGTGCTAGCGTTGTCTTTTAGCTTTGACTTCAGATACATTGTTTATCAAGCTCTTCCTTTTCTACTTTTGATCGTGTTTGTGTTTATTTTTAGGCGTGAACTATCTTGCGCTAAAGTTAAGTTAGTCAAGTTAGCCAAACTGGCAGCGAGTTTTCTAGTTTTCCTCCTAATTTCTATGCCCATCTTATCGCTTGCGAATGTTGGACATGTTCAATACACGTTAAGCAAAGAAAACTATGATTTACTTTCCTCAAAATGTAGTTTTTTAAACTTTATTACTTTCGAAGAACATTGGTGGCAATATAATCCATTAAAACCCCTTTATGGAGTTTCAGTGAACTGTTTCCGGGTGCTTGAAATAATAATTGTGATTTTATCTCTTTTAGGTCTGATTATTCTAAGAAATAAAGGGATGCTTTTTATATTATCTTCTATGCTTTTATTTCTTTTCCTCATAGGAATCAGATTGAACTATTTCCTATTTTCCTATTTACCGCAAAACATTGCTTGGATGTTCAGAACTCCTTACAGATGGGAGTTTTATCTGCTTTTTTTCTATGCCTTATCGTTGCCGGCAGTTATTTACGTAGCAACAGAGAGGATTCGAAGGAAAAAAATTAGGATAACATCATTTATCTCTCTTTTTCTATCTATAATTATAATGGTTTCGCTGATAAATCATTCATTTTACTCAGGATGTTTTGAATATCTTCAACCTATAGACGAGTCATCCTTAAACTTGTTCGCTTACAAAAATGAGGAGGACGGGAAATTCGTTCTCTTTCCAGAGATTGGAGGAAGACATATCATCTTGGATAATGAAACATTTTATTGGAGACCAAGCTTTGAATATTTGGTGATAAAAGGATTACCATATACTAATCATAAGCCCTTAATAGATGAGATAAACTTGCTGATTCTATCTGACCAAGAAACTCCCTTGAAAAAAATTACCAGTTTGCTTAATATACACGGATATCTTTTTAACCAGAAACTTGACCGTTATGACGAGTACGAACAATTAATATGTAATGTATTGCGAAATAAAAATGTCACAACATTGCCAATGCATTTATTCGTTGAACTGTCCACACCGCAACAAGCACCGTTTAAGTCACTAGAGGGAGTGATTCTTCTCACATCTAAACCATTAAGCTGGCTTATTAATTGCGATTACGTGATTCCAATAGATGTTAACAATATTGGGAATTCGGAGCTTGCGTTACTTTTACATGGAAATAACAATCTAATGGTGGATCAAGAAGATATTGAAAGACTTATAACCCTGGAAATAGGCGGTAACAACGCGGTACGAATACAATTATACACTCCGTCGGTTGACCCGCATAAAGAGTGGGCTTTTGGAACATTCGCCCTTGCAGGTTCAGACTCTTACAGGAGACTAATACTTGAAGAAGCTATCAAGAATAGAAATTTGACTTTCTACGAGGCAAATAAACCAATAAACGACGACATTATATATACCCTAGTCCCATCGAAGCCTCTAAACAAAGTTAGATATACTCTAATGGAGAGCGAAAAAAGTTTCTCGTTCAAAGATAACGCAAGCTTAGAAAAACGCTGGCTTTTCAACAATTTAATGGCAATAAACATCACCGAGGCCGGTTGGTACAAAATTTCCGCATGCTTAACAGCAGAAAACGCCATTTTGCCTCATCTAAAAATTTTGGAAGGGGGCAAAAGCTACATTCCATTTGGGTTCGTCCCTAACGAACTGAGACCTTTTAACCTCACAAACGTCTACGAGGAAGGCATTTTTTACGTTGAAAATCCCACATTAATTCAACTGCAATTTTGGAGGCACAGTTACAACGTGGATTCATTTTATATTCTCAAAGAGATTAAAATTCAAAAGCTGGACGAGTCTCCGAACACTTTTTCGTCCCAAGTTAATATCCCCAAAGAGGGTTCATATGAGCTAATAATTAGAGGCAAAGGGAACTTTAAACTCAATTTAAATGAAACAAGTGATATCAAAGTAAACTATACCTCCAACATACTGCAATGGTTCAGATATACGGTATGGCTGAAAAAAGGCGCTAATTTGATAAAGATAGAAAGCAGTTCCGGATCTGGGTATATTGACGAGATCTTGCTTGTACCCACACACAAATATTATGACAGTCAAAATAGTATCCTAAAGAAAGTAACCGTTATCAATGATTTATCAGAAATCAGCCAGCTTTCCACAATAATAATCAAAGATAGCATTATAGATACTTACTCAAGAATTAATCCAACTCTCTGGAAGGTCTACATAAATGTAACTGAGCCTTTTATGCTTTCTTTTGCCGAACCTTACGATCCCTTATGGATGTGCTATGTTAATGATAAAAAAATCAGAAGCATCCCCCTTTATGGAATTATAAATGGTTTTTGGATAGACCAGACAGGCCTCTTAGAAATCACAATAGAATACGAACCACAAAAATGGTTCTACATAGGCTCAATAATATCAGCCACCACTCTAATCGCCTGCACCACCTACCTAATCTACGACTGGGCAAAGAAAAAAGCCATCCTAGAACGAATAAAGAAAAAATTAAAGCCAAAACCATCATCCTCAGAACAAGAAACAATTAAAGAATGACAAAGAGGTTTCTTCGTGCATTTACTAGCTTCAAATGTTATTGTTGAAAATTTTTACGCCACAACAACCCAAAAGCAGAATACGTCAGTTTCTTTAACACGTTGGTTTCCGCTTGTCTGGATGAAGGTGGGAGGTGGCAAGAAAGGTAGACTCTGAATTGTTTTTAGCTGAATCTCCTTTTTAATGGAGTTCTGTCGAAGTCCTCGTCGTTTGATATTATTTCTTTCGCCTTACTCCTTAATGCAGAGGCCAAATGTATCGCGTCCTCATAGTCTAGGCTGTATTCTTTCATCAGTTTAGCTGCCTCCGTTACATCTTCCATTGTTAGAGGCGTTATTCTCAAACCGGATAGGCTTTCTATCGAGTTTACCACCTCTTCGACTAAATCTTGATCCTTCAGGTTTTTCCCCGTTAAGCCAGCTATTATTACCATTATTTGATATAACGTCAAAGCTGATGTTACATATTTCCCTCGCGAAGCCCCTTCAATTTTCCTTATCCATTCATATGACTTTCTGCCCAGCGTGGGATGGTTGCCAAGCCAATAAACGAAAATGTTTACGTCTACGTAGCCCTCCGGGTCCGGGTCCACCATTTCCTCATAACCTCTGTTACAAATTCGTCAAGGTCTTCCGGCCATTTCGCTATCTTGAAGGCGCCAAAGTATTTGTCGGCTACAGGCTCAAGAGGCTCTATTATGATGCCCTTCTCGTCCGCCCTTATTTTAACATAGCCTCCCTCCTTCACTCCAGCCTTTTCCCTCACGCTTTTAGGAATGATAATCCTGCCTTTCTCATCCACCTTTACGGTTTCCATAATCTTTATCCCACCAAATATATAATTCCCACATATTTAAATATTCCCACACAATGCAAAGTGGGAAATTGCAGTTTTAATGAAATAATATGTATTCTGAAGGTTTTAGTCTGAATGTTGTTTGTTGGAAAATTCGGTTCTAACAACAACACAAAAGTAAAGGACTTTTAGCTGAGCGCTTAAATTTTTAAACGCAACAAAACAAAAGTATTAATCTAACACGGAATAATATCTCAAATGTTGCAACATAAAATAGGCATGACTGAAAAATGTCAAATCCCAAAATTATCCTCCTGCAAAACAGGAAAATCACCGTCATCTTTCTTGTAGGAGCGGTTCTCCTTACAATAGGCGTAGCCCTATGGTTTTACATAGACGGTATAATCCAAGCCCACCAACAAACCCTTCAAAACCCAAACTTGACCCTGCAACAAAGATGGGCTACAGAAGGCTCCCTGCAATGGTGGATAACAGCCAAGGCAACCCTCTACTGTCCCACCGCAGCAACCCTCATAACAGTTGGCCTAATAGCCTTATTGTATGTAACTCTGTGGGCGATCGTGCAACCGTCGTAAGCCTATTTCCGCTCCACCTTCCTTCCTTCAAAACCCATAAACCCAAAACTATTTTTCTCTTCTTTCTTGTCAGCATCTTCTTCCTCAGCACAGCCTAATACATTATTACAGTAGGGGCAAACGTTCACAAGTTTTGTCTTTCCCCCGCTAAAATCTAACATCACTAAAGGTTTACTAAAAACTCGCTTGCACTTAGGACAACTAATCAACATGTGGTTCTGCTCCGCAACTGTCGCTTTTTGCTGAGCCTTCACGGGCTCCGCGGGGCTTGGAGCCTTAGCCAACATTACACGGTCATGCCCTCCCTTAACAAATCGCCAGACCTCCAGAACAAAATAAGTGGCGCTTAGAAAAATAGGCGTAGCCAAAAAGACATAAATCATCCTTACGGTAGCCCAATAACCCAAAGCCCATTCAAGGCTAAACTGCAAACCAAAATCGTAAAGTTCATGATGAACAACCCAATCCAGGCGCCCCAGCAAAAATACAACAAAAACAGCGCTAACCAGCCACAAAACAAGAACAACCCTAACAAACCAACCATTATCCAACAGTTCCTTCCAAGTCAAACTCCAAACCCAACCATAGCACACGAACCCGAACAACAAAAACATTATGAAACAAAAATAAAAACCCAAAATCAACATTCTACCTCAAAACAGAAAACCAAAACAAAACTACAACCACAAAAACCCCAAACAATAAAGCTAACTGCGCAAAACTATTCCAAAAACCTAAAAATCTATACCAAAGCGTCCACCACCAAACAACATCGTCGCCAGGCAGACCGCCGCCCCAAATAGCAAACCAGAGAACATCAGCCAAACCACCCAAGAATAAAAGACACACGGTCAAAAACAAACCAAAACTCACTTTAACATCCACAAAGCTCCTATTAGAACCCAACCAATAAACAAAACCCACAATCACTCCAAAAGCAAAGAACACACTCGCATAGATACTCCAATAAAAAACAGCCCAATCATAATCAAACATCAAACCATAGCCATATAAAACCCTATGCACAACAAAATCTAAACCAGACATTAAAACGAAAAACAGAAAAACCAGTAAAGACAAAACGAAGCACTTTAAAACACTGCCGAACTTAACCAAACTTAAACCCGAACAAAATTTGTCAAAATCAAACAAAGAAAAAAGATATCAAAGACTCAGAATCAAAAACCGACGAGATTAGCTATTCAAATGTTTGCGTTTAGCCGTTGGAAATCTCAACCGTATTATACCAAAATTATTCATTCATATTAACAGCGACTAACAGAAATTTAGCCGATAATCAAATATTTTAAGGTGGTGTTTTGATGCTGTGGTAGTGTCCTTCTGTGTAAAATATGAAGTCTGTTATTTTTCCAGGCTTAGGATTTGGTATGGTGAAGATTATTAGAATGCTTTGTCCTGGTGTTAGTTCGGCGTATTTGTCGTCGCTTTGAATTATTTTTTGCAGTATGTTTCCTTCCGTTGAGTGGATGGCTAATAATGGTTTTCCTTTTCGTATTGTGTAATTTTGTTGGGGTGTTGTGTCTAATCCTACATAGTCAAGTCTGTGTGGCGATGTCCATAGAAGCCTTATGAGGAAGTCTTTATCGTTTGGTATGTATGTTGTTAGGTTTATGGCTGCTGTGGACCAGTAATCTCTTGGATGATGCACATTTATTGTTTGCCAGCCATTTTCTAATGGAATTTGAATCTCTATGCATACGTCGGCGCTTTTCATGTCGCTTCTTATTATTAGGTTTGCTGTTGACGCGTTTACTTTTCCAAAGTTTAAAATAAGCCAGTCGCCTCTCTCGCCGTAGAAGAATGTTGAGGGGTCTGAAACGTCTCCATCCATTTGGCTAACTTCGCTGAGCCTGCTTTCGCCGTGATTGTCGATGCATGACAATGGCGGCGTTGGACTCTTATATGTTACAATTTCCCCCTCCTCTGTGAGGGCTATGTTGACTTCTGGATCATGATCAACGGCGATGAGCATTAGTTGGTCTATGTATGAATGTTCCTTCTCAAATTCAGCTATTAGGAATGAATAAAGCGACATTTCTAAACCTTGGTAGATTGGGACAGGCTTTCGCTGCAGCAAATAGTAGTCCTCAGCATCTGACCCGTTGCTCTGTTCCGAAGCAGGCAGTATGTTATTTTCAATAACGTAGCATCCACCATCCCACACGTATAGGAACGGGCAACCCCCTCCTGAAGTAGGAGGAGTCGTTGTAATTTTTATTTCAAAAGAGTATTGTCCAAAGCCCATTATTGGATAAATTCTTATCCTCCAATTTCCAAGGGGATCAGCTGTGGAAAGGCGGTAAACTATTTCCTCTGAAGGCCCTGCCTTACGCTGATTGTTTGGATCATAAAGTTCAGCCGCGAAACGGGCGTTTGATGGGGAACTTAATGTGAAATAGATATACTTCCCTATGTCATTGCCTGTTACGGTGAAACTATACCAGTCCTCGTCAAAGTTTAAGTAACCGGCGAAGATTCCTTGCCCAATATATGTGGCTGAGCTGAAGGTGTCTCCCGCATCAGTCATGCTGTTTGCATCGTTTGGAAGCTCAGCCCTTATTTCAACATAGTCAAGGAATGCCCCCCAACCTATATTATCATCATCGTTGCTGAAAAACCTAAATCTTATTAGAGTTGTGGAGGTGGGTATGGGAAATTCTATTGGGTGAATGCCTGGGCCAGCCATGCCTGAGTATGTGGCCAGATTATTCCATACATTATTGTAGTAGGCTTCTATTGCAACATAGTCTCCATCCATGACAAAGAGGTAGGTCAAGTCGCATCTAAGCCAAGCATTTTTATATGGCCGTAAATCTATCGACCTTGTGAGGTAGGCGTTCATACACTTGTCATAATATGGGAATATATCAACCTCAAGATTCGGGACCTCACCCTTAATGGAATTCGTCCCAACCCCAGCACAGTGAAGTGTATCTTGTTTATCCCACCAACCCCAATAATCGTATCCGGCTGCGCTGTTGGAGTCTCCTAAACTCCAGTCACCTAAATTTTTAAGGTCATCAAAGAAGATTGAAGCCACATAATCCTCACGTTCGTAAGAGTTGAATATGGCGATGTATATGCGAGACCATTTCCAAGCTCTATAAGCTCCGTTTGAAATTATGCCAACGAAGAAGTCTATTGGAACGATACTCCACTGACGCCTATTTGCCATGTTGACTCTGCACTCTATATGTATTATTGATTCAAACTCATTATAATGGTGGTAGTAGGGGCTATCATCCGTATAGTAATACTCGACAGGGTCGTACTTGAAGCTAACCTCTTGATCCCACTTATCGATTCCCTTTTCAGAGTCTTTTACTGTTGGAAGCATTTTTAGCCAGTCTGAGAACAGCATAACGCCACTGATGGCTTCTGCTGCAAGTCCCAACTTAGAGCCGGGATCAGGAGATAAAAAGAACAAGAGTGTGCTTATCCCAACCTTTGAAACCTCTATCCAGTCTACACTAATTGTCGGCTTATCCTCTCTATACCCGTTCTTCGACCTGTTCGTCCACATCATCACAAAGCAGTCAGATGGAGGAATAAGGTCAAATGAAACCTTATCTATCCAATCCGAAGTGTTAGATTTAAGAAATCCATAAATCCCAAAATCTATGTTTATATGACAATAACCTTCAAGGTAGGAATAGTACGTTATTACGGGAGTTACCGTGAAACCACTTAAGGTATAGAAGTAGCTCCCGTACCAGGGATCTGTGTATTCCTCATAATACGTGATGGACTCAAACGCCTCCGTTTCAGTCCACAGTGCAGCTGCAGCCCCAATATACCCTCTAACATAGTCCCCGTCCGTTTCGCCGCCGTCAGGATTAAATGTCTTACGCGTGCCGATATGAACATAAGCCCCAAAGCCACGCCTATCTTTAGGAAGGGCTCTCTCACTCGGTTTAACAAAGGCTATAACAGCACCAGTCATATAAGCGTCTTCCGTGCCCCATATGCAAAGAATCGTGTAATTCTTAAAGTCCGAGGCTTTTAGGGGTCTTCCTCTCTCCGCAAATATGGCTGATTCTACTTTCCATCCCCTCTCAAGAGTTTCTTTGGCATGGTTATCTAAGTAAATTTTGTATTCTTGCGGGTCAGGAGGCCAGCATGTCACGTTTGGGAGGTTTATGTGCTTTGTGAAGTTTTTGAAGCCGTAGGTTCCGTCGGAAGGCCATGTTTGGGGCGCTGTTGCCCCTTGCTGCCAGATGTAGTAGAAGGGGTACCCTCCGGTATGAACCCATGTTAGTCTGCGTGTTAGGCATGCTTCAGCGATTTTCCCAACCCATGCCATGGGGTCGTATCCTGAAGGTATTGGGAGGATTTCGCCATGAGTGTTGATCACTATGGCTTTGCTCCAATATTCTATTACTGTTCGGTACGTGCTCCAGTCGCTTACGACTTGGTATTCGATCCTATAGTATGGTGGGCTTTTACCCTGCAGTGGGTGTACCTGTGGTAAGCTATAACTTTCTTTGAATTTTATTGCGTCGACAGCGCCCTCCTTAACCCTAACTTTGGGCTCGTGGCTGAAGCCTTCTCCATAGTTATGATGTGGCACGTCAGATAAACATATTATATAGACTTTCGCGCTTCCCTGTTCCGCCCAAATTGTTGGGATATGATTGATTGTGAATAGTAGCGATGCGAGAATCACGCTTAATAATATAACTGTTTTAACCCTCCTCATCGAAGGTTCCTCATTTTATTTCTTACCCTCTTTATGATCATGGAGGCGGTCAGCAAACCTATTATCCCGAGGATTGTTAAGTGTTTGGCGTAAGTTTCCACAAAACTTGGTTTTTCAGCCTTCGTGGCGGTTTTAATGGCTGGTTCAACAAAATCACTCATAATGATACTAATGCTGCCAAGTCTGTTGAAATGCTCAATGGCCCCTGCCAATAGCTGTTTAGCTTCGCTGAGGCCTTTCGTCCTCCCCTCACTCTCAGCCCTTCTTATTGCCTCCTCTGCCCTTGAAATTTGCTGTTCAACAATTTGTTTATAGGCATTCATGTATATCGCTGCTGCCGCCCCCACATATGCTCTTACAAAATCTCCGTCCGTTTCGCCGCCGTCAGGATTAAATGTCTTACGCGTGCCGATGTGCACGTAGAAGCCGAAGCTTTTCGGGTTATCAGGTTTATTAAACCTCAATACTGCGCCGGTTAGATAGCCATCCCGTACGCCCCATATCTCTCTTAAACTGCAGTCGCTAAACATGGATCCGTTTAAGGGATTACCCCTCTCCGCAAAAAAGGCATGAGACAACAAATAAACCCAATTATCTCCAAATTCATTACCAAGGCTAAGATAGATCTTTACGTCTGGATAGCCCGGGGGTCGGCACGTCACGTTTTCCTTCCCCATGTGGGCCATTAGCCTTTTAAAGCCTTCTTCTCCCCATTCTGCCCATTCACCGCTTTGGCTTTGATAATAGTAGAATGGGTATCCGACTGTATGCACCCACGTTATGTTTCTATAAATCATGGCTTCGGCTATTTTGTCAACCCAACCCTCCTTCGAATACCCCCTAGGTATTGGGATTGTTTCGCCGTGAATGTTGACGATTACAATGTTTGATCCTACCTCAACAATATCCCTATACCAATCCCAACTATTAACAAGGAGGCATTCCACATTGAGTAGTGCCCTGCCATACGGCACCAAGGGGCCTCCAGGAAATCTCGGCCACGTGATAGTGCTTTGGTTGGCAGCCTCCAGAACACCCTTAACAGCCCTACTGACATTGTTAACCCCATGTGCATCAACACCATCCAACATAACAACGTAAACCCTAACATCAGCCACACCATAATCAATATAAATTACAGCAAAAGCCGGGCGAATAAGGAACAAAAACGCAACTAAAAGCAAACATTTAAACTTCAAGACTTTCGTCCAACTCCCAACAATGATTCTAATTAAGTATTGATTTAATTTAAAATTTATTTAATTTAAAATTTACTGCAGACATGTGAAGACTGATCAGCATTCTTTACATAAGTCTAAACAAATTATGATTTTGCCTCTCTTAACCATAATCGTAGCGTGTAGTTTTAGACTTTTTCATTTGCCAACTTTCCGTTAATAACGTCTAAGTGAATTGACAACTGCTCGTCGCTTCTCTCTTAGCAGCGACTAACGGAAGCGAATACGAATGTCTTTGTAGTTTTGCCATTTTTTCCTTGTTAAAACAGTGATTATTACCGTTAGGGGTATAAAAAGTGGTAACGTTGTAATAGGTGAGAACTCGGGTATTACCCATGTTCCAATTATTTGTACGTGGTAAGTACTGTGGTTGTAGGTGAAGCAGATAGATGTATGCGTTTCGTTTTCGCTTATGGTTGTTTGTGCTGTTATGTCGGTGTTGTTTAGCAAGACTTTCCAGGGGTTGCCTTGGAGAAGTGCCTTCGGAATTGTAACTTTGCAGAAGCCAACAGTGTTCGGTGGACCTGTGACGTTGAAGATCAACTTTTTATCAAGCTGTAGAAATCGGAATGCTGATATGGTGGAGTTGCTTACTAATGTGAGTGGGTATTCTGTATTTCCCCATGTTATTGGGATTGAACCCCAAGGATTAATGAGCGGGTTATTATCTACCCCAAGATGGGGTAAATCCGTGTCTCCAACCCTGTCGCCAGCAACTCTGCCACCACTACCGTCATCTAAACCCAAATAATCATCCCAATAATTTCCCACGCTTCCATCATCCCACCTATTTAACATGGAATAGCCCATTATATCCACATGATGCCAACTTAAGATAAAGTTGTTATGATGAATGGTGTTGTTTTGCGCATCATTTAACAATATGCTACAAACACTAGCTTCAAAAGTATTATTCGCAATAAGATTGTCATTAGAATGATTTAACTCTATACCATGCACAATATTCCCTATCAGCCTGTTACCGCTGATTATGTTACCATTTGAATGTAGTAGCTCAACGCCGTCACCAACCACAAGCCCTCCAGCAGGGGTTGATGCACGTTCATTAAGATTAAATTATTATAAATAAGATTGAATGAAGAGCTGTTCAAAGAAATACCGCTAAAACAATTAGATGTTATTATATTATCGGTAATTATGGAGCCGTTAGATTGGTCTACATATACGCCTCGTGTACCGTTCCGAAGGGTAAACCCTTTGACAGCAACCATGTTTGCTTTTACATGAACAACTGTCCCGATTGCATTACCATCGATAATAGTTGATAACTTATCTTCGCCCATAAGCGTTAAAGTTTTATTTATAATTAAATTTTCACAGTATGTTCCACTACTTACCAAGATTGTACTTCCAGGAGCAGCTGCTATAATTGCTTCTTGAATTGTGGGATAATCCGCTGGAACCCTGATTGTTAATTCTTCTGCCGTAGCTCGAATCATTGCTAATGTTGAAAAACGCAAAAGGAATATAATCATCAGCAAAATGATAAACGTCCTCTTCATATTATCACTGTTGTCTTCTATTCTAAAGAGAAAATCTTTATACTTTTTGCTAAAATGCAAAAATCAGATAAGGAGGGAGATTATAATGACTAATTTTAGTTGTGCTCGTCTGCGTGATCTTTTTCCCGCTTATTACCAAGAGTGGTATCCGCTTCTGAAGCCTGTTTTTCTTTAGCTAGAACGGTGTGGGAGAATGCTTATACATTGACAACGTTTTATGAGAATGGTAAAACGAATAAAACATTCTTCTCTTTTCCAAAAGTAACATGGAACGGTTCCCATTGGGTAGACTATATTTTCAACATCCGATATGAGCGGTGGGGTAGGATCCATATACATCAAGGTTTTACCAGCAAGTACGGTAATTTACAACCCAGAACGAACAGAAAAAAGAATAAGGGAAGAACTTTGGGTTGCTAAATATTATGATGCATCCGCACATGAGTGGAAGGTTGATAATTTATCAAGAAACGAATACGCTTATCTGGATCCGAGCATCACGGCATTTAACTCAGAAGCTGGTTTAGATGGCTACATTGAAAAGTGTGGGCCATATTATCCTCTCCAGATAGCGGAAATAACTTAGTGACAAGTGCAAATTTTATAGTGGTTGGTCAAGAAGGAAAAACCATGGTTTCGAGGCGTTTAAGTAGTTTAAGACCTCTTTTTAAGGCTTTAATTCTTTCAGCTTCTTGTTTTGTCGTTTGAGCAAGATTCCTTTAGGTCTGTAAATTTTTTGGACATTCGCTTAGAGATTCGAGTATTTCAATTGTATGCTTTTACACCAAAACCAATATGTGGACTGCTTTGCAAATTCGCCCGCCTGCAATGAATGCCTATACAGCGTTAACTTGACGCAACGCAACATTTGAAGTCTATTCTATTCAAGCAACAGCGAGACAGGCCCAACTTTCCATGCTTCTATAGCAGCTTTTAATTCCGGATGTTGTTCTGCATACTGCTCCAGTGGGATTTTGCTCATGGTTGCTTCTATGGCCTGCCTGAAGGCTTTTGCGCCTGCTCTTGGTCCCATCGGGTGGGCGTGAATGGCTCCACCTGCTCCAATAGCTATGTCTGTGCCTAAATCTGCTATAAGTTGTGGCACATGGAGCTGTGTTATTCCGCCAGATGGCATGGGCAGTGTTGGCTTAATGTTGTGCATTGGGAAGAGCATGGTTCTGCCGGCTTTCAAGTACTTCTCCTTTAGGAAAAAGGGTTGCTTGCCATAAGGTGCCGGGTAAACCAATATGTCTGCGCCTGCAAGTCTTGGAAGCTTCGCCAAGGTTAAGTGAGATGACATACCTGACTCCGGATCTTCGTAGATGGCTCCCGCGAAATCCATGTGACCTAAAATTGGAACCTTTACGCTTGGGTCTTCGGCTAAAGCCTTCAAGACACCTACGCCCGTCACTAGGTGGTTAACCATTATGGCGTTGGCTCCAAGCTCTATGACTTTCTCTGCAAACTCGAAGATTTTCGGCGCGTCCGCCGTCACGTTTATGGTGTACATTTTCTTTTCACCGGTTTCTTGAGCGGCTCGGTCAACAACCTCCATGTATTTCACTATTCTATCTTCCACGGTGTTGAAGGGCGCGTTGGCTAAAAGTTCATCATCTTTAACGAAGTCTGCACCGCCCACTAAAGCCTCGTAGGCTAGTTTTGCGCCAACCTCCGGCGGATAACCAGTGCAAGGCTTAATCATGTTGTTTAAGAGGGGCCTTTTCTCCACCTTTAAGTATTCCCTTAAGCCTTGAACACCGAATTTTGGTCCACTAAACATTTTAAGATAGCTTTTTGGAAAAGTTAATTCCACAAGTTTTAATCTTCCAGCCATAGATATATTGCCAATGACCGTTGTTAGAAGCATTGAAATTTCATTCATAAAATTCTCATAGGGATAGGCTATTTGAACAACGTATCGCCTCAATTTTACGTCGGCTGGGACCTCATACTCAAAGTCTGGAACCTCGTTTATGGCGATTACTTTGGCTATGTGCTTTTTTCGTAACTCTATGGTTTCGCCTGGAACACGAATCCACGTCCCTGTGCTTTGTTCAACGGCCACTGCCATGGCAATCTTGTCCACGGGCCAGTCCCGCGGTATAGCCGCATAGTAAGTGGCTATAACATATTTTTCTGGGTCTATTCCCTCCGGCAAAGCCAGTGGAAGGGCTTCAACTTCTTCAGACATGATTTTCACCAGCTTTACATGAGCTGTTATGGCTAATAAATGTGCATGTCTCTATCCAGTTTTCAAGTTTAGTCTTCGAAACATTTTCCTATTGTTTTTATAAATGCTCCTGAATTCTTTGAAGATTTTCTCGTAGACGGCGACGTTCCGTGAGTTAGGCTCATAAACAGCTTCTATCTTCACCAATGTTTCCGCATCCTCGAAACTTTTAACATAGCCCAAGGCGATCATGGCTATTATTGCGGCTCCCCTCGCTCCAACCTCTTTTGGATCGCTGACTCGATTTATCTTTCTGTTCAGCGCATCTGCGAGGATTTGACACCAAACGTGGGATATGGCACCTCCGCCTACTATGTTTATGCTGTCAGCTTTCCCGGCAAGCTTTTCCATGTAGAATAAAGCCCACTTCATGTTTAGAGCTACTCCTTCAAGAACCGCCCGCACCATGTGCTCCCTTGTATGCTCGAGGCTTAGGTTGTAGAAGCCTCCTCTAACAGTTGGGTCGTCTAGAGGCGCCCTTTCGCCGAAAAGCCAAGGCGTAAACATTAAGCCATTTGAGCCCGGCTTAACTTTCGCCGTCATCTCGTTGAAAAGGGCATAGACGTCTTCTCGGCTTTCCTTGAACATTGCATTTTTAAGCCAGTCTAGGCATGCTCCAGCTGTTTCCTGTTCTGCCACGCATAGGTACATGTCAGGATTTGCACTGCAAATACAGCCAATGTAGTGAAACAGGTCCTTCTTTCTCTCTGAAAGGTGGCAGCCGAGCCAGTCGCTTGTTCCAATGTAAGCGTGGATTTTTCTCTCCCTAACTGCGCCGGAACCTACGGCTGCTGATGCCACGTCACCAGCTCCGACAACCACTGGTATGCCCTCGCGCAATCCCATTTCTGCAGCCGCTTCAGAGGTAAGCTTTCCAGCTATGTCTGTTGCTTTCCTTATTTCCGGAAGTTTGGCTCTTTCTATCCCATATTTTTTGAGGATAATGTCCGACCAGTCGAATTTTCCCTTTCTTGTGTCCATCATCCACCAGATGTTGGCATAATCTCTGCTTATTACAAAGTTTCCAGTGCACTTGTAGACCAAATAGTCCTTGCAGTCGAGGAACTTGTAGGTTTCAGCGTAGATTTTGGGCTGCTCCTCCTTGACCCACAAAATTTTACATATGGGGTCTTTTCCCACATGCCCATAGATTCCGCCTGTTATAGTTAGAAACCTTATGAGGGTTGTAAGCCCGTACCCGGCGATTTTTATGATTCCGCGACTCATTTTTTCAGCTTGCTCTTTAGCTCTTTCATCAAGCCATATCATACAGGGCATAAGTGGCTCGCCGTTGCTGTCCACTGGCAGTGTGCCTGACATCTGCGTTGTGAACACGATGGCGGCAACGTCTAAAGGCTTGACATCCGCCTTTTCCAGAAGGGTTCTGGTTGTTTTGGTTACTGCGTTCCACCAGTCTAACGGCTTTTGTTCAGCCCAACCTCTTTTTGGATAGTACACCGGATATTCTGCCGACGCATATCCGATTATTTTGCCGTCTAACCGCAATAACACAGCCTTATTGCTTGTCGTGCCAGTGTCATGGGCTAGTATGTATTTCCCATTCAAGGCGCCTTAACCAGCGATTCTAGACTTAGCCTGTGAACCTTTCCATTTTTATCAACATGCTCAACACGAATGGGTAAGCCGACGGTTCCGCCTATCCGTATCTTCTCCTTAGCAAGCATAAACAACTCAATGGGGTCAACCGCGGCTTCTGGGGGAAAAACGCCTTTTTGTTTAATTTTTCCCATAGCCATGAGCATAGTTCCAAGAGCTGCGGGTACACCTGTGCCTTCCCGCATGCCCATGCCCCTTGAAGACATCGAGAAAATGTAAGTGCTGGATTCGCCTTTCCTCTTGCCCTTAACGACTATTTTTAGGCATCCCATAGGCTCAGTTATTCCGGCTTCCCTCAAAAGTTTGGGTCTCTGATGCAAAGCGAAAGCTACTGCAAAATCTATGGGTGCAATTTTCTTTCCGTTAACTTCTATAGGCTCCTCACTTGTCATTCCTAGGCGTACAATCCCCTTGATAAGCTCCGCATAAGCTGGAGGCAAAACCAAACCAAGGTTTGTAACGCGGCGCACACCCTTAATATACCTTGGAAGGGTTATAGTTTCCGGATGGGGATAAGCATAAACCCTATACGTTCCAACTTCTGCGAACTCAACATCCTCCTCTAAGGCTTTGCCGCTCTCCTCCAAAACTTTAACAGTTTTAAATTCGCCATCAAGGAAAACCGGGACAGGAATAATCATTGAATGAATCCTATGCTTAACAACAGCCGGCCCTTCAGTTTCCTCTCCTCCATGAGCGTGGTATATGTCTATGGATTCGACTTCATCTAGAAGTGTGTCGGCGCAAAACTTGACTAAGACGTTTGCGACACCTGGAGAACTGCCCATACCTATGAGCGCCGAAATCCCAGCCATTTTTGCTTCCTTATCCATTTTTAAAAGAGCCTCTGTCGCATCGACATCATCGCATATATCCACGTGGTTAACCCCAGCCTTTATGGAAGCCCTTAGAACTATGGGTGCAAACTTGTAGAAGGGGCCTACACAACTCAACACCACATCTGAACTCTTAATCGTTTTATGCAACTTGTCTGAGTCTGTAACGTCAACCTTAACCGCTGACACTCCTTTTACACCTATTTCAGAAGCAAGTTTCTTAGCCTTCTCATAGGCAACATCCCCGATGATGACTTCAGAGAACATTCCACTTGATGCAAGAATTTTAACAGCCATACTTCCGATGGTTCCAGCTCCACCCAAAACACTAACCTTCACAATCAACACCAACCTTCTTTCAGAGTTATTATTCAGCCTTGAAGGTTTATTAGCATTTATGTAAAAGCCTCCTAAACAGCAAAACATATCAATGTAAAGGTGGCAAAACAGAACAAACATGAAGAAAGCAGCCTTGTCTTCTTACCGTTGGGTTGTTCTGTTCACATACATGCTTGTGGCTGTCGTCTCTCAGATACTTTGGTTGAACTTCGCTCCGATAACAAGACCTATAATGACAT
>JAVYWL010000002.1:0-321114 GCA_038727135.1 Bathyarchaeia archaeon | reverse complement strand
CACACTAGCACACCTAATTAATGTATCAACTCAAAAAAGAAAAAGCGCACTGCAAGAAAGCAGAAACATGGAAAAAGAGGGCATAATAATACCTACAGCTGCGGAGTTTTACATAAAGCCAACACCAATCGAAATCAGCATACTGAAGGAAATGAAAGTAGAACAAATTATGACAAAAAACGTCATCACGCTAACGCCTACAATGACAATAAATGAATTCTTTGACAAAGTGGCAGAGCATCATCACATAGGCTTTCCAATAGTAAGCGAGTCCGGCAAACTCTTGGGAATAGTTACCTTGCAAGACGTAATGAAAGTTCCAAAAGAAAAAAGAAACGAAACATCCCTTGGAGAAATCTGCACAAAAAAATTAGTCACAACTTTTCCAGAAGAATCAGTAGCGGAAGCCTTCGAAAAAATGAACAAACACAACATTGGAAGACTACTGGTCGTCAGCAAGGAAAACAAGGAAACACTGCTTGGAATTCTAACAAGAAGCGACATAACACACGCATTAAGAACCTAACACAAAAAGCAATTAATATCCGAACTATTCCATTAACAGCGACTAATGAACGCCATGATGTTTTGATGTTGTTGTTTTAATGTAGATTTTATATTTTACGGTAGATTGAGTGCTTGTGGGCTGCAAAATCTCAACGAAGGGTATGCTTGATCGACAACGATAGAAAAAGGCTAAGTTTAATTATCAAGAGCGGAGAAAAAATAAGGGAAGGGAATAAATTGAAGGCTGAAAAGATGGAGCAAAAAGCTATAGAGGTTTGCCCACTGTGCGGTTCTAAATTGGATTGCGGATACCTGGCTTTTGCTTCGGGAATGGCTTGGAGTAATAAAAAAATTAGTAATTGGTCACTTAAAGGGCTTTTCAGCGGAGAACTAATTGTTGGTAAGGGCCTTGGGCCTCACATATATAACGTCATAGCCTATCGATGTAGAAAATGCAATCTCATAATTTTGAGATATGGAAAGGCTGATGATCCGGCGGAGGGTTTACTATGAATAAGTGTCTCTTGAGAGTGATGATATCTCAAGTGATAGAGTCATTATTGGTTCAATTGACCCGTCTCTTGGATACGATGAGATTGTGAATGGGACGACAACCCTCATTGTTGCACGGTCCTTTTGACAGGTGAAACAGTATGGAAAATAATGCTGCTGCGAATCACTCCGCTAAGACTTTAGTTCGGCTGCTTTTAATAGTTGGGGTTGCCTTTTCAGCTGCGACCGCTATTTACCTAAGTTCGGAAGGACACGACGTTGGTGTAGCATTCATTATGCTGATTATCTCAATTCTTATAAGCATAATTAATACTACACTAATTTTTTGGAACAAAGTCATGATAGGAAAAAAGTTTTCTAATGTAATGCTATTGCTTCCCATTATTTGCTCCGCTCAGTTTGTTTCGATGGGGCAGTGCTACCAAAAAAGAGGTTTTATTAGGCTCAGGGTTGATCCAACGAAGTTTTACTCTTTCATTATTTTAGCGATGACTAGTAGAATGTCGAGCTATTGTTAGCACTCATTGTTTTATATTTGTGATGTTATGTCAAAGTATGCGAGTCAGAGTTTTATCGTTTGGCTTGCGGCGAGAAAATTTTAAGGTTTGAAAAACAGTAGACTATATAGAGGGAGCTAAAGTGGGGAGAATTTTTTGCATAAGTCTGAAACGATTTATAATTTTGTTTCTCTTGGTTATAGTTGTGGTTGCTGGAGTTTTTTGGGCCTTCCAGAAAATTAATACGCACAAGCTTTGGGCATCGATGCTCAGGGAGTCGCAACGCCTAAGGACTCATCTAGACGCCGTTTATGTGCTCTTGCCAGCCAAATTTAATGGAAGCTTGGATCCCACAACTTCAAACTGGCTTAATGCCGAATTAGTTTATGCAACCAGTTCGTTGACGGAGCTCATTAATTTGGACCAAGGGCATCAAGTCCAATTAGGAAAAATCCTTTACTTAATAGACACCATCAGGGATCCCAACATTGATTTGTCTCGGCTGAACTCTACGGAACAATCAAGAATGATGAACACAATCCATGATATTGGACAGAAAGTTGCACAAGCCTACTGGAGCATACTCAACTATACAAGCGTAGACAGCATAAATGGACCACCCTTCTGGTATTTCGGCCCAGCACCACCAAACGAAACTATATTGGAAGAAGCAGCACAACTAGCGCTTAACTTAACAGAGGAAATTAAGCAAATTTAAAAACGTAAAACTAAAATTACTACCCAAGTTCTGTTAGGAGACACTAACCGAAACATGAAACAATTAAAACAATTTTATCGTTAGACTATTGTTCTTCCGAAACCATGTTTTCGAGGCGTTTAAGTAGGTTTAAGGCCTCTTTTCCTCTGTTTGTGAGGGTGTAATAGACTGTGCTTCGTCCTTCAATTTCTATTAGTTTGGCTTCGATGAAGCGGCCTCTTTTTAAGGCTTTAATTCTTTCAGCTCTTGTTTTGTCGTTTGAGCAAGATTCCTTTAGGTCTGTAAATCTTTTTGGACATTCGCTTAGAGATTCCAGTATCTCTATTGTGAATGCTTTTCCCAGAATTTTTATGCTTCTTGGCGCCTTTTTTCGCGCTGCACTTTCCCCTATTTTACTGGATGGTGTTAAGATATAGCTGTTTGCTTTATTTTTGTAAAGTTAATTGTAAATTCGTAAACTATAAATTTTGCTTGGAAACCATTCTTTAGCAAAGTTGGATTTAAAAATGTTTAATGAAAATGAAAAAGTGTTTAGCGATGATAATTTGAGAAAGCGTCTCGTTCCCACTGGCGTTGAAGGGTTTGATGCTGTCCTTGGGGGAGGATTTCCTAAGAACAGCTTGATCGTTCTGGTTGGTTGTCCTGGATCTGGCAAAACGATTTTTTCCGCTCAGTTTCTTTATCGTGGATGTGTGGAGTATGATGATAACGGCGTTTACGTGAGCTTTGCTGAAAGCAAGGACGCCTTCTACGAGAATATGAGAAGTTTTGGATATGATTTTAGAAAGCTTGAGGATAGTGGAAAGTTCCGGTTCTTAGACCTTTTAACGGTTAAGGAGGGAGGCATTCCAGAGGTTATTGAGTTAATTTTGAGAGAGGTAACGGAGTTAGGGGCGAAACGCCTCGTAGTAGATCCGTTCTCCGCTCTTGCTCAGGCGTTCAAGGAACCTCATGAAGTAAGGGTATTTTTACACACTGTTTTAAGTAAGGTTTGTAGGCTTCAAGGCTGCACAACATTAATCATCGTCGAGAACTCATGCATGAACGATAAGGATAAGGTAGTTTTTGGCGTAGAAGGATTCGTTGCCGACGGCATAATCCACATGGGAAGAAGCAGTCTAATGGGTAGACCCCTAAGAGAGATCACACTGTTCAAGATGAGGGGGACACCGCTTCCAGAAACACGATTAGTGTTTACGCTTAAGGATGGTTTCAAAGCGTTTCCACCCTTCAAAGCTAAGCCTGTTGATAAGCCATGCAGGTTCAAGCCTCAACCAGACACTGATCAGTTCTTCTCATCAGGCATACCCAGCTTGGATGAGATGCTGGGTGGAGGCTACCCAAGAGGCTCGCCTGTTCTCATCGAAATTAGCGAGCACGTTTCAACGCTGCAATATCACCTTATCGCGGTTCCAACAGCATGGAACTTTGCCACTCAAGGAAGAGGCATAATTATAATTCCATCAGCAGGAGTGGACCACAACCTCATTAAAAAGAGGGCTGAGGAAGGAGGTTTAACACTTGACGAGATAAACAGCCTCTTAAGAGTAGGCATTAAAGAAGATTATCCCGGAATCAAACAGGAACCCTACCTTGTAGCGTTTAAGGGCGAGAACATTTCAGAGGACTATAAAAGGTATATGGAGATAGAGCGGGAACTGGTGGAAAGAACAGGCCAGCCAGTGTTGCGCATTACAGGGGTAGACATGCTTACAGATGTGTATGGAATAAAGGAAACAATCTCCATTTTGAAAATGGATGCTACATGGATAAAGGAGAATGGAGGCCTGGGCATAATCCTTCTTAAGCCAGGCTACCCCCAATTAGCCAAAACTCTTGGCGCAATCGCAGACATACACCTAAAAATCACACGCGAACATGGAACCATAATTGTCTGCGGGGTTAAACCAAGGACATGCTTTTACGCCCTTGAAATGGACACCTCAAAAGGTTATGCCATGCCTAAACTCACACCAATAATCTAATGTTGGGAAAATAGTGACATCTAAAAAAGAGTTTAACACCGTTCTTATTGAAGCGATAGACGAAGCCCTACAAACCACCTTAGGCGAAAGTGGAAAGGAAGTCGTCTACTATTACCTTAAAAGCTCCTATGCCCTCAGAAAAGAAGACATTCCAGAAAACCCAGAACTTTTTACAGAATTTCTGAACAGGCTTTTTGGCGCTGGAGCAAAAATAATTGAAAACGCCATCCTAAAAAACTTATGCCTCAAACTTGGAATAAAATACGAAGAAGCCAAAAACGCTAAACTTGCAGACTTCATGAGAGAAATCAGCCAAAGAAAATAAAATGAAGACTTTATAATTCCAGACCCAAGTAACACCACGACACACGCATAAATTATAAACTTTATTCGTTTTAAGACATTTTTCTGTTAGTAACGTCTAAAAGAGTGGCTATATTTGCGCTTAGCGACTAACAGTAAAGTTGTGGTGTGTGCTGCTCAGTCAATAAAGTGGAAAATGAGGAAACTTGGTTCTCGGCTGGTTTAATGACATTTGCCGATGATTTTGTTTTAACGGGCTTTTCTATGGATGGTGATTATGGTGTAAGCTGCAGCTATCATGGCAGCTATGATGATTGCAATTAGTAGTAGGAATCCTGTTGTTGTCCATATTGCTGGCGGGAAGTTTGATAATACTATGCCTTTTGTTGTTGATGATGTTATGGTGGCTTGTTCTGTGGCTGTGGATTTAACCGTTGTTAGCCAGTAATCAGTTGTGTAGTAGACTTCTATTCGGTATGATCCTGATGGCAGCTTAAAGGTGGCTTTGCCCGCCGCGTCTGTTATGTCAAGACCGTATCCAACACCCGACATTGTATAGACGATTACGTAGGCTCCATGAATTGGTTTGCCATCGTTTCCATAAAGGTTTACTGTTAGCTGATAGACCTTTGTCCTTATAGTGTATGGTCCATCGGAGTCAACGTATATGGTGGTTTGGCTTACAATAACATCCTTCCACAGTATTGTGAATCCGTAATTTCCTGGCTGGACGTCTGTTAGGTTTATATAGCCCTCAGCTGATGTGTAACGTGGTAGCCTATCTGTTGTGCCGTTTCGCCACGTAACATAAACTTGTGCTTCTGGTAATGGGTCGCCTATATCATCAGTTATTAGGAATGATGGATTGTAATAGACTATTATGCCCATGGTGAAGGTGTGAGTTTCTTCCTCAATGAATGGTTGGTAAGTTCCCGTTTCAACGTAATGATAATATCCGTTGTTATCGATGACTGTTACGATTACTGTGTAGTTGCCCAATGGAACAGTTGAAGGATAAGTCCAGTTCAACTCGAAAACGTTGGAGTATTTTATAAACCATAAGCCATTCGAGACCCTAACCATGTCATTATTATCTATGACTCGGTTGCCTTCAGGGTCAATAATGGTTATGTTCACCTTGTATACGTCGCATCCTCCAAAGGGGTCAGTTACGTTTACGCGGACAATTACTTTGCGCTCGTTCTCGCTAACATTATAGTAGAACATGTTTGTTTCCGAACCATCTACTGAATAAGTTTTGATCCATGCCGGTCTTGCATAGTCTCTGGCGGGCAGTATCGCCTTACTCGGAAACTGTGGCGAGTCAAACCATATCCTTGTATCAGCCGAGGAGCCAGCATTAACCTCAACTTCAACAAGCAAAGTTGAATCCGTGTTAAATACATGTGCAAGCGAAACTGTGAGGTTATAGCAGTATACTGGAACATCCAAGTAGCTTCCAATGGTGCTGGTCACCATCGGACTTAGTAGTCCCGAATCCCAAAGGACTGCGCCACCGACGGTTATCTCCTTAAAATGAAGCGCAAATGTTGCTGGTTTATAGGCAGAGGAGTTTGCCCAAATAAAAACCTGCCAGGAACCATTGATCTCCGCAGGCCCAGCAAAATTTGGATATAGGTAAAAGTCAACAACAATTTTTGGGAGACCTACAGGCTTATAGAAGGAATTGTTATAGGCCTGGAAAACTTTGCTTGTGTTCAAAATATAATGTGTTTCTAAACCAGCCACATGCACAGGAGTGCTACTATAATGGAAGTAAACTCCATTGGTTTAGCAACACCCGTGTAAGCTGCCACACCAACCACTAAAGTGCTCGCCACGCTAGCAACAGACAATAATATAGAAGCTACGATCAGAAGGGATTGCAACCTTTCATATTTAATACCGACCTTCAATAGTAAACACCGATATGAAGGGTTCAACCTAACAATTAAAAGATTGTTAAACGTGAATACGTATCCAAAATACAGCTAAGCTTGACGACCATTATGATAAGTCTTGCAATCGTAACGAGATAAACTTTCATTCAACGTAAAAACGGACCTAACCACACGCAAGAGCTACTTTAGAAAACGCCTATTTCCATTAACGACTACTAAAGGAAAGATTTGTTGTGGTGCTTTTTGTTTTTTGATTTTTTATCTGAATTTGTGTTTCATAATTTTAAAGTGTTTGATTTTGATGTCTATGTGTTTGGTTTAAGGAGTGATGGTTTATGGAGATGTTTCATGTTGTGTTGAACGTGATCGCCTTAGTTGTTAATGTTTGCCTTGTTTATTTTGCGTGTCGTTTGATGCGTGTTTTTAAGGGTGGTGTTATGGGTAGACCTTGGCGTTTTGTTTGTTTGGGGGTTTTATCCCTTGCTTTTGGCTCATCTATTTTCTCGCTAAAGTATTTTTTGAGTGTTGGAGGTTTTGAGGCGCATGCTGCTGGCGGATTGCTTATGCTTTTGGGTGGGATATTGACGTTGATAGGCATATACATTGAATATAGGAATTGGGCTGTTCCGAAGTGATTAGGCGTGATGTAGATGAAGAGTGTTCTTGAGCAGAATGGCGGGTTCTTCATAGAGTTTGAGATGTTGGCTGAAATGGAGGGAGCCCTTGAACAGCTCTTTGCTTCAGGCGCCGTGGTTATTGTTGCCGCCATGGCTAAGTCTTGCGGGAAACTTTTTTGCCTTAAAATGAAAAGCCAAAACCTGGGCGTAGAAGACACGCTTGAAAGGCTTTGCCAAATTTTAACTGGATGGAACTGGGGTGAGTTCACTGTCGCTTATATAGATGCTGACGAGGGAGCTGGAAGGCTTTGCGTTAAAAATTCCCTTGAAACTCGGACAAGGAGGTCCGGCGGTATAGTTGGCTGCTATTTTTTGTCAAATTTTTTAGGCGGCTTCCTATCAGAGCTGCTTAGCAGAAATATTGCTGTAAAAGAGCGGAAATGCGCCTCTTTTGAAGGTAAAGCATGCGAGTTTGAGTTTCAACCTGCTCAGAGCGGGGAATAACGGCAATGAATTTTAGCGACCCGCTTAATGACAGGCGTGTTCAAGCCCTCCTCAACAAATTTATGAGCGGGAAGGTTAAAGCCCTAACCCCACTTTTTGACTTGAAAAAGGTGCTTGTTTATCCAGAGGTTGAAGAAATAGTCGGGGATTCGGAAAGCGCGGAACAGTTTTTATCAAAGCTTCATGAATGCGGAATTTTGAAGCGGCAGCTTTACGATAAGATCGTCTGCTGTCCAAAATGTGAATCCGTAAACGTTTCCATTCTCTACTCCTGCCCTTTCTGCGGGTCTTTTGACATCGAAAGAAGCTCCCTCATCGAACATGTTAAGTGCGGATACATAGATGTTGAAGAGAAATTCCGCAAAAAGGATGGGCTTACCTGCCCTAAATGTGGGCGCAAATTAGATGAGATAGAAGTCGACTTTAGAAGGGCTGGTGTTTGGTGCACATGCAACAAATGCGGGAAAAGCTTTGACATACCAGTTCCAAGACACTTCTGCAGAAGCTGCCAAACAAAATTCACATTTGAAGACGCCAAATTAAAAGATGCTTACATATACAGCCTAAACGAGGAGTTGGTCAAAATCGTGGCAATGGACTGGGCTATTTTAGCACCTATTGGAAAACTGTTGGAAGACAGAGGCTTCAAAGTGGAAACTCCAGGATTTGTTGAAGGCCGCTCCGGAGTTAGACACATGTTCGACATGATAGCCTACAACAATGGAAGAAAACCCTACAAAATAGCCATCAACATATCAACATCAACAGACGAGAAACCAGTCCAAGAACAAGCCATAATAGACATGTTCGCAAAAGCCTACGACTCAAACATAGAAAAGACCATCCTAATAGCCATGCCAAAAATAAGCGAAAACGGAAAAAGACTCGCAAACCTATACAAAATCCGGATAATAGAAGCCAAAAACCCGGAAGAAGCATTAGAAAAAGTAAAAGACTCGGTTTAACTTCACATCCACACTATACGGTTCTTTTCTTCACAATAGCATAACAAGATTTACACAAATAATAATCCAAAACAGACTTCAACTCGCCAGACTCACGATCCAAAACCTCCTTATAAACGGGAACAGCCTCACCCTCCGAAAGCTCCTTACCACACATAAAACAAACCCTCCTCTTCACCATTCTACCGCATCCCTCAGCACAAACCCGTTTAAAATTTAAAAAGAACCATCAAACTAATAAAACCTACCGATTTCTTTCTACACCTCGTTTAAAATCCAACGGACACATTTATTATGCAAATTTTATTGTTCCATTAACGGTGACCAACAGAGGCTGAGCTACTTAGTTTTTAGTAATGCTTTGGTTAGTTCTTCTATGGTTGCTAGAATTGACCCGTATGATTGTGGAAGGTGGCTTTTTTCATGTTCGGCTTTGGCTATGCGGTTTAGAGCGTTTTGGAGGGCTTTGATAATTTCAAATCGGAGATACATGACGTTTTCGATTTTTCTTGGCTTATTCTCCTTTAATTGTGCTTCTAGGAGTTTGTTTAATTCCTTAACTTTTCCTATGAAGGCTGTTAATGATTTGATTGCTTCATCTTCAGCCTTTACAAATTCTTGAAGCCTAACCTCAAACTTTCTAATTTCCGTGGATAGCTCACTTGACAAGTTTTCACAATTAGATATTGAATATCGGTGTTACTTTTATATATTATCGTAACACTGTTTTATTCAGGAGTTAACAAATAAAACTTGTAACAGTTCACGGATGACTGGTCAGCATTTTTAGATTTTATGAAGACATTTCAATGAATTGAAGATAAAAATATAGGGGTAACGTCTACTCGCTCTTCTTTTTGTATAGTATGCCCTTTGGATCCTTAAGGAGTAAGGCGATCTCCCAGACAACAAGCGCGGCTGTCAACATGACGAGGCCTAAAACCGTCGCTTCAGCAGTTAATTCAAAGAATTCTCCGCCTTCCATTAGAAAACCCATTACATGGTCGACAAACACCATTATTGTTGCCCCCCAAAGTATTAGGCAGAGAAGCCTAAGCATATACTTATCTTCCTCAGCTTTAGCATACCATATTGGAGTGGCGACTGCTGCTGCAAATGATAGAATAATGAGCCACATACTTTTTCCTCCGATAGGCTTATATCGGTATTACGAAATATAAGCTTAGTGTTACCGGAGGAATGAGGGTGGCTTGCTTTTTAGTTCCGATGGCTCTGGCAATAATAACGTCCATAATACAGAAGACTGCGCGAAACCTAGCTGAAAAGTTGAAGCTTTGGATCCTCAATGCGTTGTTATGGGGCGGAGTTATTCTACTGGCATTGGAGCATGTTTGGCATGCTGAAGTTGTCCCGTGGCCGCCATTCTTAACGGCAATGGCGAACCCTGCAGACATACCAGTAATGCTTCATGAAATGGCCACTGTAGGCTCAGCCATGTCGGTTGTCACACTAGCCACATGGGGAACAATACTAACAATAAGCCACTACATGCCAAAAATAGCGACTCTAAGGGCGGTGGAACCTGTTAAAAAACCATTCGTTGCACGCTAAAATCATTTCCCCCATTTTTTGAGCTGAGAATGATGAAAAGCTAAACAGATTGAGGGAAGTTTTGAAGAGGAAATTTCCAGGAGAACAAACAAGCCTTCTAGCAGCCATGTTAGCATCAGCATCAGAGAAAGGAATAATATCCTATGAAGAAGTAGACTGTGACGAAGAGACTAAGCGAAGCCTACTACTTTTAGCATATAAGGAAAGATTGCTTCTACCAGTTAAAACGTCTAAGAACCTCTTGTCACTTGCATGGCAAGACAGAATACTTAACGCTAAACCCGGCGAAACCTATGAAATGCCAAATGTAATAAGACACCTGATAAATCATGCAAAAGAAACGGGTGAATGGAAACCTGAATTAGCTGTCAAAAAATACTTAGAAGAGATAGCAGAGCCAGACGCTGACAAAATGCTGACAGTTTTCAATGAAATAACGAGAAATAATAAGCCAAAAAGACCCCCACACAATAGTAAAAATCACGCCCCACACGATAAAGCAAGCCGCAGAAAAACATGGACTAAAAGTAAACATGAACAAACTTATAGTTGAGTTCAAAGGCGGAGGAATAATAAACCCACACATAAATAACCCCACAAAAGAAGGAATAACATACGAGGTAAACCCATCCCTAATTTAACGCGATTTTAAAGTTACGAGCATCCAGTCATCAACACAAACTAACATATTTCTTCCAAAAATCTTATCAGCGCTTTTCTATTGTTTCCATTACCGGTGGATAATAGAAAAATTGGAGGAGTTTAGGGGTTTTTGTCTTTTTCTTTTAAGCATTATTAGTGTAATAGCGGTGATTAACATGAAGGGTAATATAATAATGTTTGATGGGAATTCTGGTATTACCCATGTTCCTTCTATCGTCACTTGGTATAGGCTTGTAAATGTGTAGTTTATGTATATGGAGTAGTGTGTTTGGTTTTGGGTTAAAATGTAGTCGATTGTTGTTTGGTTGAGTTTGACGGTCCATGGCTCTCCTTTGATGTAGGCCTTCGGTATTGTGATGTTGCAGTAGCCTTGTGTTCCGGTTTCGCCGTAAATCATGAAGCTGATTTGTATGGCTGCTTGGTTAAAGGTGAAGTCTGTTATGTATGAGTTGCTGAAAATTTTGATTAGGAAGGTTGTTCCATCAACTGTAATGTTGAAGGTGTATTCTGATGTTTGTGGTATTACATAGGGTCCGGAAAACTCGATTGTTTTGTTATATCCTCCTCGTGCGTCGAGCGTCTCGAAGTAGAAATAATGGTAGCCTGGGTTCAGCTTTGTTTAATATTGAAATTTGGCGCCTGTCTGGTATACTCCACTCATATAGCCCCATATATTATGGCCTACGCCGTCAATGTATACTTTTACGTAGGCTGGCGGGTCATTATCGATGTCTTTATAGCTTGCCTCATACGTGAAAGTGGCATTTTCATATCCCACCAATGGATATACTCTACCAGAGGTGATGGTTGGCGGGTTATTGCTGCTGAAGAAGTAAACTTTGCCATCTTGGCATCCAGCTGCGATATATGCGCCGTTAGCGGAAATCGCTGTGCATAAGAAGCTGTCACCCTCGTATGGGACTGAGTAGCTACCTAACAGTACCTAACTCCTTATACCATAAGACTTGACCCGCTACATTGTATAATGTGACCACCACGTCGCTATCCGTTATCGCTATGTATTGGCCATCAGATGAAATTGCAACGAGGTACGTGTAAGAAGCGTAAGTAGGTGTGAAAACTGTCCAGAGAAGATCGCCTGTTTTGTTGTATAAGCATAGGCTGTCGCCTCCCACGGCTGCCACATAACTTCCATCGTGTGATATGGCCGCATCTTCAACGTCAACATCAGGAGTTGGCCCGGAGTACAGATCATAGAGGTAGTTTTCCCACAACTTATTTCCGCTACTGTCGAAAACATATATTTTGTCTCTCGCTGCCACCGCTACGTATTTGGCATCTGGAGTAATGTCGACCGAAGTCACCGAGCCCGTAGTTTCGTAAGACCAAAGCGGCGTCATGGTTTTAATCTTGGTAACCGTCATCCTAACGCTTTTAACGCGAAATCAGAAAAGACTAAATTTCGTAAAGCGAATCAAAGCTGATATAGAAGAGAAAGCTAGCTTGGCGGTGAGTTCAGATGAATAAGAAATTGGTAATTGGCATATCAGCGGCTGTCATTTGCATTCTTGTCGTAGCATTTATATGCCTATATTATTTTAAGAAAACGGAAACCGGAGCAACTTTATACGTTAGCCCTCAAACAGTCAAAGGGTCTGTTGGGCAGTTCATCACGATTAACATTAGTATTTCAAATGTTGCCGACTTATATGGCTGGCAGGTTAAACTGGAATGGAATCCGCAAGTTTTAAATTTTAGCAGTGTTACGGAAGGAATCTTTCTAAAGAATCATGGTCAAACCTTTTTCAGCCAAAAATTCATTGAAGTGGGCGGTCTGATTTTAGACTGCACCTTAATCGGTGATGTTCCAGGCGTGAGTGGAAGCGGCACCCTCGCTACAGTTGAATTCTACGTGAAAGGAGAGGGAACAAGCCAACTACGGCTTTCGGAGACCCTTCTAGTCAGTTCATCTGAAAATCCGATTCCCCATATAGTCAAGAGCGGACAATTTACCACGTAAAATAATGGGAAAGCCTTAAGACAGGCTTAACTAAAGCTTAAGCTTTTAAAGTATAAACTTACGCGTATGAATTTCTTGAATAGCGCTAAAAAACATTTATTAATTCGCGTCCGCCTCTTTTAATGTGGGCAGGTTATATGAGAAAGATTCGGTCTATGATATTGGCTTGCATTGTTTCTTTGTCGCTGTTTTCGCCAATGTTGCTTTACGCTTTTGCATGTGAACAGCAAGCGCATCTAATGGTTGTTGAGTGGTATGATCGGGGACGCGGGCGCATTATTTTGTATTCAATACCGCCTGAGGACGATTCTATGACAAACCCTGATTATAAGCTATTACCTTTCTGGTGGCATACCACTATAAATTATTGGATAAATCCGAAGAACAAGTATGGCTTTTCAACATCAGATGTTATAGCCACAATCACCATAGCAGCAGAAACATGGGATGCCAACACAACTTTTGAGCTCTTCGTTTTCCAAGGCACAACACGTAAAAGCGCAGGTGTCCGAGACGGATACAACGTTGTTGCATGGGGATTATACGCAAATCCAAATGTCATTGCAGTCACCTACATATGGTATTCAGGCGAAAATATACTTGAGACAGACACAAAAATGAACACGTGGTTTCCGTGGAGCCTAACGGGTGAGACTAACAAGATGGATGTTCAAAACATTATGACTCACGAATTCGGCCACTGGTGCGGCCTCGACGACTTATATGAAGACAAAGACTATTGGCTGACAATGTATGGCTACGCAAACTATGGAGAAACATACAAGCGAACACTTGGACTAGGCGACATCCTCGGCCTGCAGGCAAGATATGGACCTTAACGCAACATGCTCCTTTTTATTTTCAATGTCCCACTTCTATTAGAGTAACGTTTAACAGTTGTTTCTTTTGGTTCTTATTTCTTCGAGTTGTTTTTCTGTTTGTTTTCTTTTTTGGATTGTTTCTAGTAGGGTTATGAGGGTGTGGGCTGGTGCTTTTGGGCCGTTCCATGTTTGTAGTAGTTTTGCTTTAACCTCTTCTATGTTATCTAGTGTTTCTATGTTTAGGCCTAGATCTTGCAACGTTTCTATTAAAGCGTCGTATTGGCCGGTTTTCTGTAAAAGCCTTGTTAGGCGCATGGACTCTTCCATGAGTTGGACGTGCTCACGCTTCAAGGCCTCATAATTTTGGGCTCCGTTAGAAGGCTGTTCCCCGCCTTTAAGCTCTAATAGGCGCTTCTTTAGGAGTTCGTTTACTTCCTCGCTTATTGATCTGCCCTGCGCAGACAAAAAAGCCCTAAGGCTTTCGTAAACTGCCCTTTCAACACAGAAAGACTTGACAATCATATCAGCATACTTCCGAGGCCTAGGCAACGAGGCAAACCCTCCAAAGGAAAAATATTAACTAATTAACTTTGAAACTCCTTCCCGCCCACTCGAAGCATAAATTAAGATGTATATCATAACTCTCCCTGCCCGTGCAAAATTAATTGTTTAATAAAGAATCCTATTAAGAAACAGCCTTGGTCCCCGTCTTTAACCATGCGAATATTGTTCTGTTAACACCTCTTAACAGAACACCCAAAACGCCCAACTCAATAAAATTTTTCAAAAAGCCTTGAAAAACGCCATAATAAAAGGGGTTGTTGATAGCTTCCATTAAATTTTTCATTTGAATGACATCGCCATCATCGCCAGAAGTCGACGAGTTCCTCTCAGCCCTCAAGCCTGGAACCCGCCACATATATGCTAGGGCCCTAACCAAATTCCAGGAGTTTTTGGCTGGGCAAGGCCTCGATGTGGCTGGTTTTTTGAGGCTGATGGAAGAAGACCTTCATAAGCCTAGGCTGGAGAAGACGCGGGTAGCCCGTAAGACGTTAAACGCTTTTATTGGCTATTTGCAGTGTGAAGGCTTTGCCCCCAAATCAATAAACACTTATGTTGGAGCCGTCCAATCCCTAGCCAAATACTATGACATCCCATTAAGTATGCGTTATGTCAGCCGACCACCAGCAAAAGCCCTCCACAAAAAGCATTCATGGACCATCGAGGAAATCGGCAGATTCACATCGCTAATGGATAACATTCAATATCGCTGTATTGCAGCCTGCATAGTTCAAAGCGGCTTAAGCATATCAGATTTGCTGGGCCTAAAATACGGCGATATCAAAAACGAGTTTGAAGGGCACATTACGCCTGTATGCCTAGACCTTTCAAGGAAGAAGACAAACATCCCCTTCCTAACATTTCTTGGCGGATGGGCTTTGTCGCTTCTAAAACAGCATTTGGAAGGCAGAGCCATGCAGGAGGACACGCCATTATTCACGGTTTCTGCTAGGGCTGTTGACAGCTACTTCGCAAGAATAGGCGAAAAGTTTGGAGGACGTTTCGTTGGAAGGAACCCCTATAGCCCACATTCGCTTAGGGCTGCTTTCCGCACAATATTAAGCGATCATAAGGTTGATCCGCTTTACATAGAGTTTTGGATGGGCCACAAAGTCCCAGAACAACAAATAGTCTACATCAGCAAAAGCCGAGAAAGTTGGAGAGAAGCATATCGCACGTTAGCGGAGCCTTGGCTTACGCCCTAAAATGTACAATGATTACTTAGAAGCCTCTTTGAGCTTAAACTTCTTGACTGCGTTATCGAACCATTCGACAAACTGCAAGTCCTCATCCTTAAACTTTAAAATATTATCGCTTGATGCTATTTTCAACTGTAGCTTGTTGAGGGTATGCCGAACTATAGCGTCGGCCCATGTGGATGGAATCGATAACCGGGCAGCCAAGGCAAAAGCAACAATTTTCCTAGCTAAATTCCCAGTATAAGCCGCGATCTCATAGTTTCCACGAAATCCAAGCTTATCTAGGAGTTGTGAAATTCTGGATAGGATTCTTCTAAGCTGTGGCGGGTCCTCAGCCTGCACCATAACCTTTATTCTGCGGGCTCTTAGGCCCAGGTCCTCGCCTTGGGCTGGAGCCAAAGCCAAAACCCGCATCAAACTCCTCTCACGTCCATTATTTTCTAGTGTTGGATCGCCTAGACCTTTCAAGAAGCATAGGCTGTTACCGGGCTGCCAATGCCCCTCAAAATGGCTATCCGCCCCATCATTCCCTCCTTCGGGGAAAGGAACACTTTCATCAACGTTCTCATAGCCCCAAACACGTCCACACCCCTCACAAACAACCTCTCCATCAATTCTACGTAAACGACCCCCACACTCAAAACACAAACCTAAAAACAAGGCCAACTCCTCCAACAAATCAGAAGGAAGCCTACTACGCAAAAAATCCAGACTAACAAAGGCATCCAACTTTAGGCTTCCCCAAGAGAAAAATTAGCCCCTAAACGACAAAACAGCAAGATAAAGGCTCAAAACAGAAAAAGAAGGGAAATTGCGGGAGAAATCTCCACACCGTGGCGGGTTCAAGTCCGACCGGCGGCGCTTTTATTGTACTTACGAACCAGCGTACTCCCGTTCTATTTCCAAGGCTCCATTTCCTTTTCTGAAAAGTTTGGCGTGGTTTTCTAATGGTGGAGCGTTGAAATGTTATATCAAAAACAGCCATTGACATGGTGCTGTCCAAAAATCCCGGGTTAAGGCACTATATGTGGGGCCGAGGCCGGGATTTGAACCCGGGCGCCGGGCTCCACAGGTATGATAAGACACCTACGGTTTCTTATCATCTTCCCTTAAGTGAGGGTTTGGTTGAGGGGTTTGCGGATTTCTTGAGGGTTGATTTGAGGCTTAGCGAGGTTACGGTTAAGGAGCATTTGTTTGAGGTTAAAAGGTTTCTTGAATGGTTTAGGGATAGCGGGTTCAGGAATGTTTCAAGGGAAGTTGTGCGTGAGTATTTAAAGCGTTTTGACGGTTGCAGCGCTTACACTTATAGCAATGTTTTGAAGGCTTTAAGGAGGTTTTTCAGGGACTATCTTGAAATGCCTATGGTTGTTGAAAGTTTCCGTTTGCCTAGGAAACCTTTCAAGTTGAAAAAGGTTCCGACAAAGGATGATTTGAGGCGGTTTTATGAAGCTTTAGAAAGGCCTATTGAGAGGGCTTTGTTTCTCATGTATGCCACGACAGGGCTTAGGAAACGTGAGGTTTTAGGGCTTAAAATTAGCGATGTGGATTTCAACAAGCGTATGGTTATGCCTAACCATGACAGCACAACAAAAAGGAGCTACGTAACCTTTTACAATGATGAGGCGGAAAAAGCGCTTAAAGAGTATTTGACTTCAAGGCATGATGGAAGCATTAAGCTGTTCAGGATAAGCGGTAAAACTTTCCTAAAGTTTTGGAAAAGGGCTCAGCTTAAAACAGGGCTACGTTTAACTCCTCAAAAGCTTAGGGAGTGGTTCTGCAGTGAAATGGCTAGGCTTGGCGTAAGCGATTCATATATTGACGCTTTTTGCGGAAGAGTTCCACGCTCTGTTTTGGCGCGCCATTACTTGGATTTAAGTATTGAAAGGCTGAAGGAAGTTTATGATAAGGCTTGTTTGAAGGTGTTAAGTTGAAGAGGACTAAAATTTTAGTCCCAACCGTTAATTTTTTATCATCAAAACTTTAAAAATTCCACCGGGAAGGGGAAATGTCACTTAAACTTCCTAAACTCCCATCATTATGGGAAGAAGAAAGGAGAAGGAAGCGAATTCCTAGAAGCATCGAGAAACAGTTATGGATTAAATCTAAGGGTGTTTGCATGTGGTGCAGGAAACAACCAGTTCAAGAGTTTCATCATATTGATGAAAACCCTTGTCACAACACTCCTGACAATATAATTGCTTTATGTGGAACTTGCCATAATAGGGTCCACAACGGAGAGATAACTAAAGAACAGTTATGGAGGAGGCTTGGGGTTAAGAAGGGAACTAAAAAAGTAACTGAAAAAAGGAAACGCGTTAAACGTAAAACTCAAGAGTCTTTAGAAAAACTCCTAAGAGATGCTCAAAAAATATTCTTTTAAAATTAAATTTCTATACAGATAAGTAATGGGCCATTACCAGGGGGATTTGCACCCCCGACAGTTACTCCTCCCACGTTTCCTTTTTTGAGTTTCCGGCTTATTTTTAACGTTTATGCTGGTTACGGTTAAATGGGAAACCTTTGGAAGGCTTTCTATTGAATGAAAAAATGAAGGGTTTAAACTGTTGTTTTTAACCGCTTTTCTTTAATGTTTTGGATGAGTAGATTTTCCAATTAATTTTTACTAGAGACAGAATGGAAACCGTTTAACAGCTTTGATAAATAACCTGAACCTTGAAAGAAACGTTCAAAACTTTTATCGCTTGTAAACCTGAAGGTTTCTTTTTCAATGTTAAAGAGGTTTTGGAAAACTGTTTTGATTCAACGTTAAATTTCCTATTACGGAAATTTTAGGAAAAGCCTGATGAAATCAAAGTTTCTAAAAATGCCTATTTTCACAAGCTATAATAATTTATCTGCGGAAGTTATTCATCAAATCTCGCCCCAAGTCTTTCAGTATTCTCTTATTTCTCCATCGTCAAAAGGAATCTGAGTGGAGAACCTCTCATGATTCCTCCCCATTTTTCAGCAACAGAAAGTTTGGGAGCAACTTCATCCTTAGGAACACTGTGCAAAAAATAAGTGTAATCAAAGGTTCAACATCCACTAGGGGACGGGAATAAATCACGTTGTAGCCTTTTTACTCACAAAACACACTTCCTAAATCTAAAAGGTTACTAAGCCCATTATAAGGCTTTAGAAATTAAAAAATAAAAGAAGAAGACGTTATTCTCATCTAGGCTTTTTCACGAAAACAAGGGCACATACAAGACCCAAAACAAAAAATGAGCATAGGAAACTCTCTAACACGCAATTTTAAAAATTTTAAGCTCCCATATATTTTTCAACCTGCTGATTAATACTATTTACGACTTGGAAGGCCCGCCCGGTCATTGACACAATATTGTATTGGCTTGTCGATACTTTTGCGTGCTTCAACGCTTTCAGGAAGACTTTAAGATGCCAGCCTTTAGGTAGTATTAAAATTTTCTTGGAATATTGTCCGTCGTACTTTGTTACCCATTTACTCAGTCGCTCAATGAAAATGTTTAGAGACTGTTTTACTAAAGGATGCGAAAGTTTACCCATGAAATACTTGCTTGGGTCATAATCATAGCTCTTGACAGGATACTCGTCGCTATAGCAATATGGAACTATCACCATGGGCTCACTAACAACAAAAAGATCGATTCTTTCAAGGAAAGGTAGTAAAGCCTTCAAATATCCATCCTTGTGGCTTTGAGAGTAAAAATAAGGTTTCCAAGCTGAACATGGTATAAAAACCGCGGTTTCATTTTTTGGCTGCCACTTCATAGCCTTATTCTCAAAGAAACCCAAAACGTCAGGGTCATCCCAAATTCTCACAGCATCTTCCAGTGACTTGACAGTCAACTTTTCAACAGGCGGCTCTCGCATCCTGAAGTTTGAATTTACTATTTGCCTGATTTGTTCAACGGTAATCATTTCAAGCCTCCCCTAAAACAGCGTCTTCGCTAACAACAAAAATGTTATTATAACCAAAAGCTAGCGAATACTTGTTAACGATCCTTTTCGCAACAAAAGCCTTCTCGCTAGGGGCCACAAGAAAACCTATGAAAGAATGACGTGAAAGATTTGCTACACCTCCAGCTATATGTTTATGACCGGTTTCCTTTTCATATTCAAAACCAAACAACGTCAAATGACAGAGGTCCCTCGCAATTCTCAATGAATACCTTTTGGAAATAGTTGCCAACAAAGCCGCCGCAGCCTTAGGCACACTCACAAGCCAAGCGGCATCAAGTCTGGGAATATACACTCCCCTGCATTCAGGCGGGGTAAATTCAGCCTCTCCTTTTAGGTTCAATCCGGTTCCAAGAGAAACTAATTTCTTCTGTATCGGTTTGATCTTACGGGTTTCCCTTTCAGTTAACAAACAAGACGCTGGAAAGCGCTCTTCCATTTTCAAAATATCTTCAAGCATGGGTATAGTTAAAACAAACATATCTGTATCCCCGCAGAATCGAATTGCTGATTCCCTAATTCTCTCAGCCCGTTTAAGATTCATATCACCAACTTCTCGAATAACCTCAATTTTAATCGCCGCCCTCGTCGCAGCCAAATTATGAAAGTCCGAGTAAACCGTCTTACTTGTTACATCACTTACCTCAACCTCAAAAGCAACATATGGAAGAAAACGCAACACATCTCTCGGAATTTTCTCATCAGTCCACATTGATACGACTGAATGAAGCCTACTAAACTTATCCTCGCCGACGGCATCAACAAGGTCAATGAACCAAACCATATCTATGGAGGGAGAATATTCATCTTTTTCAGGTTGAACCCCGCCAGAAAACGACGGAGATACCCATTCATCTTTAGCGTACAATCCATGTTTTCTACCCAATAAACAAAGAGATTTTAAAACCTGTTGATGAATCCCCCCACCCCTCTCGCCAACATGGCAATCATGACACTTAAAATCGCATAATGCAGGTTTAGCCATTTCTTGGGCCTCATTTTTAATAAGCCTAACACTCTAAATAAGATTAAAGCATTGTCGTGATGAGGGATAAACTTGGATTTTAGAACTTTCCAAGAACAAATGAAAGAACAGTACGGCGAAGAGGACAAAAAGCGAGGGGCATACTTCCTTTTTGTAGTATTATCTGCAGAAGTAGGCGAATTAGCAGATGCTTTAAAAAAGGAGAAATCCAAAAACATAGAAGAAGAACTGGCAGACATAATCTTCTGCTGTACAGCCCTCGCTAACTACTTTGAAATAGACCTTGAAAAAGCCATTCTCTCCAAATACATTAACCAAAGCAAAGAAAAAATTTCTAGGAAATGGGGGGGAGCCGGTAGAAGAATGGAAGGGAACGTAGGTAAAAACTATGCAAGAACAGAGAATGCAAACAATGCCCAATGAAACTAGCAAACTACACCAAGTTTCTTGATGCTTGGCACTCATTGAACGAGCATTAAAATGAAACTCAAACAAAATAAAACCCATGAATTTTTGGAAATCCAATGGTGTTTAGCTTCATTTTTCGTTTCTGTTTTGTTTAAGTTTCATTATTTTATTTGTTGGTTTTCCAATAAGGGATTCACCCATTCTATGAACATCCACAATACCCACGTAACTGTCTAAACTTTTTGTCGAAGCATGGCCTGTCCAGCTTTTCACTTCTGCAATATTAAAGCCCTTCATGAGAAAATCGGTTATCCTGCTCAGCCTCAAGTGATGCGGGTAAGTGTTAAAAACCCTACAAATAATGTTGTAGGCTGTTCTATCAGTAAATGGGAAAACCCTTTCACCTTTCCCTGTTTTCTTAACAACACGCCAAATATCCAAAACATAAGGAGCATTTAAGGGAATGTTTAGAGGCGGAGTTTCCCTTCCACCTTTAAGGCGTTTACCCACATCAAAAAAGAGAAAGCCGTCTTTAACCCAAAATTGTTCTTTAACCGCCCTTAAGGCTTCTCCACGCCTCACACCTGTGTAATAGAGCAGAGCTGCAAAAGCCCTATGTTCAGGTTTAATAGACTTAGCCCTCTCCATGGCCCTTAGAAATTCTTCAAAAGTGATTGGTGTTGCAGCTTTCCCATGCCTTCTATACCATGGCATTACTTTATAACCTCGTGAAGCTTCTCGACAACCTTTGTTTTGGGCCTTTTCCTGTTCAAGCGGTAAGCTTTTAAAACTCGTTCTATGGGAATGCCTAGGGCCACGTCTATTATGGCTTTAAGAAGCATGGCTCGGCCCTGCTTTCCCTTTTCAATTGGATAAGCGAAATCCTCACCTTCAAAAAAGATTTGGAGAAGCCTGAGGAGGGCTTCGATGCTGAAAATTTCTCCATAAGCCCACACTTTAACAAGCCTGTCGTTTGGTCCTTTCCGGCCCTTAATAACCTCAAACTTAACCATGCCGGGGCTATTCACCTCACATAGTCAGGGAAACCGCCATGAAAAGCCTTAACATGGATTTTCAAATCCTCAAGAGTAGCGAAAAATATGGGCCTACCCTGAGCCCTACAAAGTTCACATGGAATGAGGCCCTTAAACGTGTCTGAATTATCCAACATTCCACTATTTTCGCAAATGTGGACAATTTCAGGCTTCTTCTCTGAAAAAGGCTCTTTTTTCTCCTCTAAAGAAATCCTCAACACACCACGCTCGGAATTAAAATAAAAATTTTCAGAACAAGCTCCGCCTAAAACCACCTTTGAAAACTCTTCAATGGAAATCTCAGATTCTCCCCATGTTTCCCTGTTTTCATCTATGGTTTTGTAGGCGAAAATTTTGTTTTTTATTTCTAAGCCTCTTGTGTTGTGGATTTTTTCTAACCATTTTTTAAAGCCCTTTTCCAATTCTAAGCTTGAAACTGTCCACATTTCCAATTTTTGGCGGATTGTGGATTTTTCCTCTTTAACTAAAGGCTTGTAAACGTTAAGCCTCTTATCCAAATCACTTTTCTCAATGTTCACATATCCTATTTCTGAAAGCCTCTCAAGCCATCTTCTAACTGTTTCAGAGCTAACCTTTCTCTCAGCCTTCTCGTTATAGGCCTCAACCAAATCCGTTAGAAACCACGACTCTTTTCCCTTTACTATGTCATGATAGAAGCTTAGGATTCTTTGTTCTGTTCCTGTGCGTGTTGTTTCAAAAAGCTCCGCATAAATTTCAAGAGCCTTCCTAACATCTTCCACGGTTGAAACTATGAACCTTTTATCACCTACTCTTATGAAAGGCCTCTGAAAGAAGTGTAGAATTGTTAAAGCCTTCAAAAATTGAATGAAGTGCTGAAAATCCCGCATATCCCTGGCAATCTCTTTAGGGAAAAGCTCGTAAAGGTTTGAAAACGGAATAGCTACGCTTGTTTTTCCGCCTGTCAACTGCTTTTTTAGGCTTTCAATCAAGGCTTTAATGCATTTGGCTTCCTCTGTTTCCTCACTGTATTCCCATGGAAAACTAGCCTTTAGGTTAGTTAATATATTGGCCTGTTCGATTTTCTCTTTAGAAACTTCAGGTGTAACCGTGAAGCTGCGAGTGGCAAGTTCTTCCATGTAATGCTTATCAGTTGTCAGAAATATGGTTGCAGGCCATCCTTCAATCACAACTTTAACCGTTCTCAAAGGGCCTTTAGCGGATTTGTCTGTAAACCTGTATTCTATCCTTTCCGTGTCATGGGAAAGAATTGGGTAAAGCATTTTGAAGGTTTCGTATTCAGGGACCTCAAGGAAAACTAAAATTTTATTCCGCAAATTGATAAGCGTATAGCCTTCCCGGATTTCCTCAGCATAAGCCCTGAGTTCCTCATGGTATTCTTTAAGGGCCTCTCGGTATTCCTCTTCCGAGGCGTAATTCTTCCTTTTAGGCTTGATGGGCCTATCTTCCAAATCAAGGGGTTCACCATGCTTGTTGAGCAGAACGCCATGCTCATGAATGAGGGCTTTAGGGCTTAAACCGCCAAGAAACCAAACATCCTCTTGAGGGAAATACCTAAGCGTCTGCACCACATTATACGACTTGCCACTTCCACTTTCACCCTTCAAAAACAGGTTAATGGGTTCTCTAGTGTAAGCTGAAAGCCCCGTGAAAAACACGCTAAGCTTTGTAGCCCTATCCCTCTTAACACGCCTCTCCAAATCAGCCAAAACATAGTCGACAAGATTTTGAGTTCTCCAAACCTGCATAAAAGCCTCAGCCATTAAGCCTTAGCCTCTTCCAGCTTTTTGCGGAAAATCCTGTCAGGGTGTTTTTCAGGGTAAATCCAATAGCGATATTGATAGCCTTCTTCATGGAAAGGGTTGCCAATAACTGAATTGTTTGCCTTCAGAATGTTATAGGCGTGTTGCCAATTTTCCAATATGTTTTGGTTCTTGTAGGCGCATTCATAATCGCCTAAACGAGCACCTTTCTCAGGTTGCCATTTAAGACAAGCAAAGGTTTCCTCGGAAATCCTAGGCCCAACGTTCACTCCAACAAGCTTAGCGATTTGAACCTTAAGCTTCCGCACGCCTCTTAAAGCCCTATCTGCAGCCTCTTCCCACTCATTAAGACAATCCACCAAATCATCCAAGAAAATCTTGAAATCCGTGTCAGTCATGCTTATTACGCTCCTCAGCTTTTTGCTGAGCCTTTTTTCTAGCCCTATATTGTCTTTGCATTTCCCGCCAATATGCCCTGATGATTGGATGACGCTTCTTTTTCTGAGACATTTTCATCTCCGATGAAAGTCAATGAGGAACATTTATATATGTCTTTGACCATTTTTGTTACTAAAAACCTAAAAGGAAAGATAAAAAATGAGCCAAAAAGAAACGTTAAGCCGGAGAAGGAAAGCTAACTTGTCACTAATTTTGGATTGTTTCAGTCCATTTAAGCAAGAGTTGCGAATGAAGGAGATAACGGAGAGAACAGGTTTGTCGAGGAAAGTTGCTTGGGAAACGTTGAAATATGCGCTAGATAAAATCCCCTTGGCAAAAACAGCCATTCGGCCGGTTAAGAAGGGAGTTTACAGAGCAGTCTATCCTCAGTTTAATGAGCTTCTTAAAGAATTAGGCAAGGAACCGAAAACGTTCACCATTGAAGAGATTATAGAGCTTTTTAAAGAGAAAGACAGCCTAGAGTTTCAAGGCAAACAAGCTATTTTATGGTTAGGCTTTCTTCCTCCATTTGAAGATTGGAGAAAAGAGCAAGATTTGTTAAGCCACGTGAGAAACAGTATTTATCAAGCTTCAAAAAAGAGAAACCCTAATATGTTGTTTAAAGCTAGGCAAATTTTTGGATACATTATTTGGGAAGAAACAGAGGAAGAAATGAAACAACGTTTTCTAAAAAGGCTTGAACCGTTAACAACACAACAAGAAGGTGTGAAGCCATGAGTAAAGCAGGCATAAGCCTAAATTCCTCGAGGAAACTCGGCTATACTCCTCGAGGAAGATCTCACAGGCAAACAGAAGCTAAAACAACCGTAGGCCTATACCTGTCTAAATTTTTGGTGGAAAAAGCACGGAAAAACGGTTTAAACCTTTCAAAAATCCTCGAGGAAGCCCTTTCAAGCATAATATCACATTTAGAAGCCCAGAACGAGGGATTAAGCGAAAACAAGGGAGGTATCGGAACCGTAGGTTCTGATTTGTGGGGCCGAGGCCGGGATTTGAACCCGGGCGCCGGGCTCCACAGGCCCGTAGGCTTCCAGGCTACCTCACCTCGGCCACCTGGGTAGCCTCGACCATTTTTAATCATGGGCTCCCTATTTTCTTTTTCTGAAGAGCGTTGCGCCTTCATGGTGGCATATACATTTGAAGCTGGCTTGAATTAGTCTGCGTTCTATTATGGTGTAGATTTCTGTGTTTCTGGCCTCTTCCACATAAAAGTTATTAGTTAACCTTGTTTAAGTCTTTACAACAAATAATCAAAATTTAACCAAAGTTGAGGGTGTCAATGAGCTACGATATCGTGATTAAAAGTGGAATAATTGTGGATGGAACTGGGACTCCTCCTTTTAAAGGCGATATTGGAATAAAAGGTGAGACTATTAAAAAAATAGGCGATTTAAGCGGGGTTGAAGCCGAAAAAATCTTGAATTGTGAAGATTTAATTGTTGCGCCGGGTTTCATCGACATCCACAATCACAGCGATATCGACATTCTGGCGATTCCAACAGCTGATAATTACATAATGCAAGGTGTTACAACTATTGTTGTAGGAAATTGTGGGTCAAGTTGTGCTCCGCTCTCGGATAAAAATAGGGATTTGCTCATCAAATCATTGCCATCTTACGCCAAAGAACTTCAGGTTGATTGGCAAACCTTTAAAGAATACCTCGAAAAAGTTGAAGCAGTTTCTCCATCCATTAATTTTGTTACATTAGTAGGTCATGGGACTGTGAGAAGCGCGGTTTTAGGTTTAGAAAGGAGAGAACCAAGCACGCAAGAATTGGAAGAAATGAAGCTTTATGTTAAAGAGGCTATGGAAGCTGGATGCTTTGGATTAAGCACCGGTCTAATATATGATCCAGGGGTCTTCTCTAAAACAGATGAGATAATTTCGCTTGCAAAGGTGGCTGCACGATATGGCGGAGTGTACACTTCCCATATTCGTAATGAATCCGATCTGCTTTTAGACGCTGTTAATGAGGCCATAACCATCGGGGAAACCGCAAAACTACCCGTTGAAATTTCACATATTAAGGCTTGCGCCCAGAGAAACTGGGGGCTGGTTAGGGCTGCATTAGAACTTATAACACATGGCAGACGCAAGGGCGTTGAAGTAACATGTGACGTATACCCATACACTGCTTGGATGACGGATTTGTTGGCCCTTCTGCCACCTTGGACACGAGAAGGGGGCCTAGAAAACACCATTTTAAAAATCAGAGACGAAGATAATCGAAGGAAAATAATTGAAGAGTTGAAAAGGCCTAGTTTAGAGTGGGAGAACATACTATATGATGTGGGAGCAGATTTCATAACGTTGGCTTACGCAGAAAAATACAAGAAGTTTGAGGGGAAAACGCTTTCTCAAATAGCAAGGGAACTTGGAAAAAACCTCTTTGAGGCGATTTTCGAAATGGTTATGGAAGATGGTTATTCAGCTGATATTGTTGGCGGAGGGATGAGCGAGAAAGACGTTGAGTATGCTATTAAACATCCGCTTTCCATGGTTTCAAGCGATGGAAGTATCACAAAGTTTGGAGAGGGAAAACCCCACCCACGTTTTTACGGAACCTTCCCAAGAGTTATATCAAGATACGTCAAAGAAAAACGTATTCTAAGCCTTGAAGAGGCGATAAAGAAGATGACATGCACGCCCGCCTGGAAGCTTAGAATCTGGGACAGAGGTATAATAAGACCTGGGATGAAAGCAGATTTAACAATTTTCGATTATTGGCAAATAAGGGACACCGCCACTTTTGAAAACCCGCACAATTATCCAGAAGGAATAAAGTATGTGCTTGTGAATGGGAAATTGGTTGTTGAAGACGGAGTCCACACCGGAATAAGAAATGGACATGTTTTAAGAAAAACTTAACCTACTTTATTCTTTTGAACAATATAAGCTGGTTTTTCCAGAATGGGCAACTCGATATAAGAAGGATATTGACGGTCATGATGGATCTTCTGCGTCGCCATTATGCCTTCAGTGTCCGTTCCAATATCCTTGCCGGTGTTTTGATTCTTAAGGAAATAGGGAAAAGCGCTGCTTGAAACTTCAAGCCTTATCATGTGTCCTTTCCTGAATTGGTTTGCAGTATTACTCATATTGATATCAAATTCGTAGATCACTCCGGGCTTCATTAATGTGGGTTCTTTAAAAGAAGTCCTGTATCTTGCCCTAACAATTCCTATGGTGAGGAATATTGCCATACCATTTGGATAAACATCTACAAGTTTCGTTACAAAATCCGTGTCGACACACGAGGATGAAGCAAATATTTTGGCCTTAATCGGCCCAACAACGTTGACATCCTCCTCTAATGGAGGAGTTGAGTAAACAAGGACGTCGTCTCTGCGTTCAACGGTTCTTTGATCCAATATTACATTTTCGGAATCGCCTAAGGGAAAAGGCACCGGATTGTCAGGATCGTATGTATACTGGTCGAATTTTTCGTCTTCCGGTTTTTCAGTGCTTAAAATACCGTCTCCGTATAGGCTATTTGCCCTTCCATTGCTGTGCAAATAATAGCGGACAAAAGAAACCCCTTCAGGAGGCCAATTTTGCGCTGTACACCATTTATTTGCTCCCATCAGAAAATATCTAACTGGCGGTTCTTCCATGATTCCCGTGTTTTTTCCTTTAAGCCAATAGTCAAACCACCGAAGCATAACCTCTTTCAAGTCGATGTTTGCTTCTTCTCCAAATTTCACCTCACCAAAAGAAGTTACAATTTTACAGTGTGGCCATGGGCCAATCAAAAGTTTATGATGAGTTCCAGAGAATCTCTTTCCTTTTCCCCTAACCCCGATAAAGTTGTTTATCGTTCCGTCAATATCGGAGCTTGAATACCATCCGCCAATGTTTAGTGATGCAGCAACAACTCTATAATATTTATTTTCGTAGCTGAGTCTCTCCCAGTATTCGTCGTAGCATGGATGTTTAAAGTAGTCTTTCCACCATGGAAAGTTGAATCCGAGGTACTCGTCCAAGTCTATGAGGGGTAGCCTAGTGTAGACTTTTCTCCAATCGATTTCTTTCTCAAGTTTTCTCGATGTACGACCAGCCGTATGTAAGCACCACGATAGCCATCCTTGCACCACTCCTCCGCGCATGAAACCTCCGTTAAAGTATGAATCTGAAGTTGCGTCTCGTGGAGCAATACATTTTAAATGTTTGTTTCCAGAAATCGCGGCGGACCAGCACATGCAACCTGGGTAGGAACAGCCAAACATTCCAACGTTGCCGTTGGACCATTTTTGTGTTCCACACCATTCTATGGTGTCATATCCATCTTCAAATTCGTGGATTTCAGGATAAAACTCGCCTTCGGAATCATATCTTCCTCGGCAATCTTGAATAACTATAACGTATCCCCGTTCAACGAAGAACCGGATAAATTCTCCTGTTTCATCGTTGCTTAGGTCAAAGTTACATTTTCCATAATAGGTGCGCATTAGAAGGACCGGGTACTTTCCTTCCTTATCGGGTAGATAAACATCTGCAGAAAGTCGTATACCATCCCTCATGGGTATCAAAACGTTGTATTGCGCCTTTATACTATAGGTTGGCTGAGACAGATTTTTCGACATTTCATCATCAACCTTAATTTTTAACCGTTTTAAGTCCTTGTCATAAGTATTTCCCAAATTTTTCTTGCATAACTTGAAATGTCGATTTCCTTTGCTCTATGACACGCTACTGTGTGGTTTTTTTCAACTTCAACTAGTTGAGGCTCCTCTTTCATGCACTTTTTAGTTGCGTATTTACATCTCGGATGAAACCTACAACCGACAGGAGGACTAATAGGACTTGGGGGTTCACCGCCAACAACGAAACGTTCCACATTTTTGGCTTCAGGCTTTGGTATGGGCGCAGCAGATAAAAGCGCGGCGGTGTACGGATGCATCGTGTTGCTAAATAATTCGTCTGTCTCAGCCGCTTCTACAATCTTCCCCACGTACATAACGGCAACTCTATCGCTGACATGCCTAACTGTTACCAAGTCGTGGGTTATGAATAAATATGTTAAGTTAAGCTCTTTCTGAAGTTTAAGTAGAAGATTTAGAATCTGGGCTTGAACTGAAACGTCTAAAGAGGATGTGGGTTCATCTAGAACTACAAGGTCTGGGTTAAGGATTATTGCCCGAGCTATAGCTACCCTTTGCTGCTGTCCTCCACTGAGCTCGTGGGGATACCTTTCCAAATGTTCTTCTCCGAGCCCAACCATTTTAAGGATATTTATTATTCTCGCCATGCACTCTTCATCATTTTCTACACCATGAATTACTAGTGGTCTTTTCAAGGTTTCCTTAACCGTCATGCGGGGATTAAGCGACGCTAATGGATCTTGGAAAACTATACTCATATGTCTCCTAAATTTCATCAGCTCCCTTTGGGACTTTTCCGCAATGTTCACGCCGTTGAAAAGTATCTTTCCAGAAGTAGGGTCGATTAATCTTAAAACTAATAGTCCAACCGTTGTTTTCCCAGATCCAGATTCTCCGACTAATCCTAGTGTTTCGCCCTTGTTGATATGGAAACTGACACCGTCAACCGCCTTAATATAATTGGGCTTTGCAAAGATGCCCTTCTTAACCAAAAAGTATTTCTTTAAATCTTCAACCTTAAGCAGAGGATTTTCCATGCCTTATTCTCCATAAAGGTGACATGCAACCATATGGTTTTTCCCGGCAACGACTAGTTGTGGCTCCTCTTTTATACACCTTTCAGTTGCATATTTGCACCTAGGGTGAAATCTGCAACCTACAGGGGGACTAATAGGGCTGGGAAGAGTTCCGGGTATGTAATCTATTTCTGTTTTGCGTTTAAAGCCGACGGGTATACATCTTAAAAGTCCTTGTGTATATGGGTGTAAGGGTTCATCAAAAACATCCCTCACAGAGCCTCCTTCAACTACTTTTCCAGAATACATGACTGCAACTTCGTCCCCTCTTTCGGCAACCAAACCAAAATTATGGGTTATAAGCATTATTGACATACCGCTTCTTTTTTTAATCTCCAACAGAAGATCCATTATCTGAGCTTGAACTGTAACGTCGAGTGCAGTTGTAGGTTCATCTGCTATTAAAAGTTTAGGCTCGCAGGATATCATCATGGCAATCATAGACCTCTGCCTCATGCCACCGCTCAAAACATGCGGGTAACTTTTGGCTCGTATCTCCGGATCCGGCATCTTAACCTTCCCTATAAGTTCAATTGCTTTTTTCCAAGCATCCTCATGTGGCATGTTAAAATGGACTATTGGAGCTTCAGAAATTTGGTAGCCTACGTTGAAAACCGGATTAAGGGATTTCATTGGACTTTGAAAGATCATGGCAATTTCTTTTCCACGAATTTTTCTCATCTCCCTTTCTGGAAGCTTAAGTAAATCGACTCCATCATAAATTATGCTTCCCTCCACTATTTTTCCAGGGTAAAAAATCAACCGCATTATGGAGAGAGCTGTTACACTTTTCCCGCAACCAGTTTCTCCAACAAGACAAAAAACTTCGTTTTTATTTATTGTCAAACTAACTCCATCCACAGCCCTCAAAACGCCTTGACTCAAATAAAAATACGTTCTCAAATTTTTGACCATCAACAGTGGGGCATCCAAGTAAATCACCTATACTTTCAGTTTCGGATCAAGTAGATCTCTTAGGCCGTCCCCTAACAAGTTAAAACCTAACGCCGTAATTACAATGAATATGCCGGGAAAGGTGGCAACCCAAGGCGCCTTCATAAGTAGGCTTGCGCCTTCAGAAAGCATAGCCCCCCAATCAGGGGTCGGCGGTTGGGCACCAAACCCTAGAAAGCTCAAGGCTGTTGTTGATATAATAGCTGAAGGCAGAGTTAGCGTTGCTAAAACCAAGATTGTAGGGACGGTGTTTGGTAAAAGATAACGAAGGATTATGTTTAAATCCGATTCGCCAATGGATCTGGCCGCTAGGACAAATTCCCGATTAACCATTGATTGCACTTTAGCTCTGATTACCCTAGTAAATCCAGGCCAGCTTGTAATGGCAATAGCCACAACCACTTGAGTTATCCCTGGACCTAGAATCATCACCACCCCGAGGGCTAACACTATTGTGGGAAACGACCAAACGATGTCGGTGATTGCCGAAATTAGTTTATCTATTTTGCCATTATAGTAGCCTGCTATAACGCCCAAACTCACACCTATTAAGGCTTCAACTAGAACCACGATAAACCCCACCCATAAGGCTATTTGAGCCCCATATACAACTCTACTGAAAACGTCTCTTCCAAGAGCGTCAGTTCCGAAGAGATGGGCTAATGAGGGTGGCTGGAGCCTATTTGGTACGTCAATTTCAGCATAATGTTTCGGGGCAATTATAGGAGCAAATATAGCAAGAAAAATTATGCCCATCACTATAAAAAAGCCAACACACGAAACTTTATAATGTAATAGAACGGAAAGGAATTCCTTAAGTCTTGTTACTCTAAGCCTACTTTTCGTTTCAAGCCTTCCTAAAATGCCACCTTTAATGCTCTCCGTTTTTAAGCCTCCTTTTCCACTCGAATTCTCGGATCTAAAAACGCCACAACAACGTCCCCCAAAATATTGCATATCACTGTTAGGATGGTGATGATAAGCACTATAGCCTGCACAACCGGGTAGTCCTGCTTCAGAATGGATTTGTAGAGAAGACTGCCCATACCTGGCCAAGCGAAAACACTTTCCACTATTACGGCTCCTCCGATAATCCAGGGAAGATCTAAGAAAAACATAACAGTGAGTGGTATCAAGGCGTTTCTTAAGGCATGTTTTAGAATAACCATCCTTGAAGGGAGTCCCTTAGCCCAAGCCGTTCTAACATAGTCTTCAGTTAAAACCTCCAACATTTCGGTTCTCACAATTCTGGCGGACATGGCAACGTACGGTAAAGTTAGTGTTAATAAGGGAAGGACCATCGACTCTAAACTGAAAGAGCCTGATATGGGAAACCATCGTAGGTATAGCCCAAATATGAGCATTAGAATTAATCCAAGCCAGTATGTAGGCATCGAGTAGAAAAAGGTTGCAACTCCAACCGTTACATTATCAACCACAGTGCCCCTCTTCACGGCTGCAATTACCCCAATAGGAATGCCAAGAACATAAGACAGTATTAATGCTGTGAACGTCAACTGTATAGTATATGGTAATCTAGACCAAATAAGGTGGGAAACTGGTAATCTTGTCACGTATGAGTAACCAAAATCTCCCATCATTACATGAGATAACCAATAAAAGTATTGGATGTATATAGGTTGGTCGAGACCCCAGCTTCTCCTAAGCTCCTCTATTCTCTCGGGTGTTGCTCTTTCACTCGCAATAAGTTTGATAGGGTCTCCTGGCAGCATTTGCATAAGTAAAAAAATAAAGAGGGATACGAGGAAAATTACTGGTATCCCTATTAGTATTCTTTTCATCGTATAGCGTAGCAAAGCTGACAATTTTGTTTTAGGCGCCCTCCGCTTCTTTGATCCTAACGTCCTGTATGAATAGTGTTGCAAAGGGTGGCATCACTATGAGCCCTTCAACATTCTTTCTCACAGCAGTATAATTAATGTCGATGTATAGAGGAACCCAAGGGGCGTCTTCCAGCAATATGCTCTGTATTCTTGTGTATAAGGCTATTCTTTCAGTAGGACTTAACGCTGTTGACCTGTCTTGTTCGAAAAGGCTGTCTACCTCTGGATTGCTGTATGTATAGTTTCCAATGGTGCTGTGTAGGAGGTAGGGCAAAATTCCAGCGGGATCAAACCAAGAGTAGAATCAGCAAGGTCAAAATCCCATTCTCTCGTTTTTTGTCTAATATAGTTGTAGTCATATTCTGCGTACTCGACGTCTATGCCGATGCTAGCTAATTTAGACTTAATGAGGGGTCCGATTCTCTTGAATTTAGGCTCGTCATACGGAATAAGCAGTTCAAGACTTAATGGCTGTCCATCTTTATCGACTATTCCATCACCGTTGGTGTCGGTCCATCCAGCTTCTTCTAGGAGGTTTCTTGCCCTGTCAAGATTATAGGCGTAGATTTGGCTTGCATACTCCTCAACTGAAGCATTGTAAGCGAGCATGGATGGAGACATATAACTGTAGCATGGCAAAACCGTATCTTCCAAAGTTGTTTTTATCTCATCTCTGTTTATTGCGTAAATCAAAGCCTTGCGCACCCTCACATCATCTAAAGGCGGTCTTCTAACATTAATCATTAAGTATACAATGCCAGGAGTTGTGCTTTCATAGAGTGTTACTTCAGCATTAGTTCTCAAGTCAGCCACAGCGTCTGAAGGAACCCCCCTTACTATGTGTACGTTACCAGCCAGAAGTTCGCTTATTCTTGTCAAATCTTCTGGGATAAATCTAATCATCACATAGTCTATGTAGGGGTTTGGTCCCTTGTTTTGAACAAAAGGCAGATTAGTCTTGTAGTACTCATTCCTCTCTAGAAGTACATAGGAACCATGAACCCATTCTTTAACCTTATAGGGGCCGGATCCTACCGGATTTAGATTGAAATTGGCATCTCCCACTTGACTTGCAACGTTGGTATTTACTACTGCTCCGTAAACTACTGGCATATCATTAAACCATATGTAGACGGGAGGAACATTGCATATTATCTTTAAAGTGTATGTATCTATGATTTCGTAGCCTACAACAGCCTCGTAATCGCTGCCGTAGGGACTTAATTGTCGATATCTCTCTATGCTGTCTCTCATAATTTCCGCGGTAATGGGGTCTCCGTTTGAAAATTTGGCATCAACTGGGAGGTATATAGTTATGTTATTTCCTTCCATTACTACGTTTGTGGCGAGATCCGGAACCATTCCCATGGTCGCGTTGAAGTTCATGTAGGATTGGAAGACGAGGTCGTGAATTTCATTTGACCAGCTTACTTGCTGGATATCTAAGCCTTCAGGCTCTTCGGGGATTGCTATCACTAAAGTGGTTTTCTTTTCGCCGGGTCGAGGTAAAACGAAATAATAGATGACTAAGCCTACGCCAGCTGCAATGATTATTATCAAGGCAATAATTATTGCTTGAACTTTAGTCAAAGCTTCTCTAGATTTCAATTTTGAAAAAATTTTCTTAATCCTTGATGGCAACATTTATTTTTCCCTTCTCATTAATTCGTATCACAATAACTATTGCGACGCTTTTAAAATTTACGTGTACAAGGCTAAATGCGCGGAGTTTTGCCCGTTAAAAGTTTTACTCAAAGTAAAAGGTTTTGAACAGAAGATATTGATATAAGGCATAGTGTTTTTAGGCTGTTTCCTTAAGGATTTTAACGTCAAATTTCAGGCCTACTTTTGCGGCTTCTTCCCTTATTTCCTTCAAGATGTTCTTGTGAATTGGTATTCCTATTCTTTTCCTTGTTTCCATGGTCAGCCATGCCTTTTCACCGGGAATCCAAATTTCAGCATTTTCAGATATTTTTGTTAGGCTTTTCACGTAAACCTTGTATTCCTCAACCCTTTCTAGAAAAGTGTCTATTGGTGTTAGATTGTTTATGTTTATGGCTATCATGAAGTGTCCCACGTTGGCGCGTTCTTTTTCAGTCGTATGTTTTACATTTTTGCCGTAGTTGGCTCCGGTTAAAACGCCACATAAAAGATCTACCACAAGGGCTAGGCCGGCTCCTTTGTGGCCGCCGAATTCTTCGCCGAAACCGCCCAATGGCAGCAGTGCCCCCTTTTTGGCTAAAACTTCTCTGGGGTCGTCTAGAAGTTTGCCTTCGGGAGACATGGCCCAGCCTAGGGGTATTTTCTTTCCTTCTTTGGCGTAGACCTCTATCTTTCCTACGGGTACAACGCTTGTTGCTGCGTCGAAAAGTACTGGTGGAGGCTTTCTTGTTGGGAAGCCAACGGCTATGGGGTTTGTGCCAATGTTTCTGCCAATAGAATGCGTGTAAGCCACCAAGGCTTCCGAGTTGGTCATTACCATGCCTATCATGTCCCGTTTAACAGCTTGAAGCGCATAATAACCAGCTATGCCGAAATGGTGGCTGTTTCTGACGCCTACGGCTGAAACGCCTACCTCACCGGCCTTTTTAACGGCTATTTCCATAGCCTTATAGGCAACAACTTGGCCAAGTCCGGAGTCACCGTCGACTAGTGCTGTTGAGGCTGATTCGCTCACAATTTTAATGTTAGGCTTTGGGTTTACAGAGCCTATTTGAATGCCCGTGTTGTACCTCCTTAGCCTCTGCACTCCGTGGCTTTCAATCCCCATTAGGTCAGCGGTTACAAGTACGTCAGCAACTATCTGTGAATCTTCTTCGGGCACATTATAGGAGTTTAAGATGGCGGCAACAAAATTTTTTAAAGATTCATGGTTTACTCTAACGTACTCATGTGGCGGGGTTGGAACAGTTTTCTCATATAGCCTAGCCAATTTTATGCCCTCAGAAAGCTATCATGCATGTTTCAGAATTTTACATTTACCATTTCGTTTGGTGAGAATTTAGGGGCGGGCTCCCGCACTCAAGATCCCAATCATTCTTCAGCGGGGCCAGAGTCGTCATCGCCCACCATGCAAAACTAAAATGCTTGACTTGGATAAAAAGTTATAGCTGAAGCTTTATTGGCTGTTGAAGGCTATGCTTAAATATATCAGGGTTGTGCCGCTTGCAGCCGAAAGTTTAGGCGTCCGTTCGATGTGCACGTATGTGGAAACTCCAGATGTTAGAATCTTATTGGACGCTGGGGTTTCTCTATGCCCAAACCGTTACGGCTTGCCTCCCCATCCACTAGAGTATAAAGCCGTAATAGAATCAAGGAAAAAAATAGCTGAGGCCGCTGAAAAAGCCGATGTAGTGACGGTTAGCCACTACCATTTTGACCATCACACGCCTTCTTATGAGGATTGGCTATGTAACTGGACAGAAGCTGAGGAGACAGCGAGACAAATCTATCAGGGAAAAACCGTTTTAATTAAAAATCCGAAGGAGATGATTAACTTCAGCCAGAGGCGCAGAGGCTGGGTTTTCCAGAAAACTGGTGGAAAAGACGCAAAACAACTCATAATCGCTGATGGAAGAAGCTTCACCTTTGGAAAAACCATGATAAAATTTTCAGAGCCAGTTTTCCACGGTCAAGAGGACTCCGCTCTAGGATGGGTTCTAATGACAACAATAGAATTTAAAAACGAAAAGTTTCTAATGGCCCCAGATGTTCAAGGTCCCATATCAGCAAAAACTTTACAACTGATAATTAAGGAGAAACCTCAGCTGCTTTTAATTGGCGGACCGCCCCTCTATTTGTCCGGCTTCAGAATTGATGAGAAACTGGTTAGATTAGGATTAGAAAATCTCAGAAAAATCGTTGATTCTGTGCCATGCACAATTCTTGAACACCACATTTTAAGGGATAAAGAGTGGCGTGAAAAAGCAAAAGAAGTCCTCGAAGAAGCCCAAAGAACCGGTAAAAAGGTTTTAACATCTGCTGAATTTTTAGGCCAAGAAAACCTTTTTCTCGAGGCCAAGAGGAAAGCGCTTTTCGTTGATTATCCGCCTTCTAAGGAATTTGAAAAGTGGGCTCGTCAAAGCACAGATGCGAAAAAGAGGACTAAACCGCCAATTTAGGTTTGCTTGCCAAGCATGGGACTTTCGTAAGCTATTCTTTTCTGGTCTTCTTTTATCTTTGCAATCATATCTTGAACCATTTCGGTTTTCGTTGTTAGTTTGCCAACCACGTGATGGCTTCCTCTTGTAATTAGGGCTATGGTTTTGGTCGCTGAGCTGCAATGTCCATGCTGTGGTTCTAAGCAAAATTGACAAATGTTCCTTGGCGACGATGCCAGCAGGACTTTTGGGCTTTAATAGCCATAAGAATTGATGTTTTCAGTTGCAGATGAGAATGGCTAAGAGGGTAAAACTGAAAAGTAGGTTTCAGTCCTTGGAATGGATGGCGGTGTGGTTTATGAATGTTGTTGTTTTGGGACCGGCTGGTTCTGGAAAAAGCCTCTTGACATGGAGGTTTGGAGAGTATTTATTGAGGGAGGGTTATTCTGTTAAGTTTTTGAATCTTGACCCTGGATGTTTGACTGTTCCTTACAGTTGTGACTTTGATATTAGGGAAAGGTTCACTGTTGAGCGGATAATGGCTGAGGAGGGTTTGGGACCCAACGGTGCTGTTTTGAGGGCTATGGACATGCTCAGCGAGACGAGAATCCCAGCACTTGATGGAGACTTCGTGCTCTTTGACACGCCCGGACAACTCGAAGTTTTCGCCTTTCGCGGTTCCGGCCCAAAAATTGTTGGTCAGCTGACGGATTCTGTTGGCGTATTCATAATTGACGCCACCATCGGGGTTGATGACTTGCCATCGGCCTACTTGTATTCGCTTGCCATCTCATTTAGGCTTGGGATAAACACTTTAAGGATTGTGAATAAAGTGGACTTGCTTGATAAGCAGGAGGCGGAAAGGCTGAGCAAGATTTTGTATAATCCCAAAATTTTGGTGAGGAAGGTTAAAACGATGGGGATTTTGGCTGACATTTATCTTCCCATACTCAGAATTTTGGGTAAGGTTATCCCAGCCCAGCGGATACCGCTGGTTTCCGCAAAGACTGGAGAGGGTTTTAACGAGTTGTTAACAATGCTTCATGAGGTTAAATGTGTATGTGGCGACTTAACCTAACCTTGCCTATGCTTCCTCGCTGTTTTCCTCTTCCCGTGCGGGTTTTGTTGAAATCTCCCTTATGAGAGGCTCTTGTCTTCCGCCTTCGATTTCTATTTGCGCTCCCGGATACTGCTGTTGAAGCCTTCTTTTTAAGGCGTTTACGTCAACATCCTTTCCAACCTTAGCTTTGACTTTTGTGCCTTCCGGCGTTTGGGTCACACTTATCGAGTAACCGCTGGTGATTTCGTCTTCTGGAAATTCTTTGAATATTTCCTCCATTTCGTCGAATATGGAGCCTCCGAAAAGCTCATCTATGCTTCTTCTCCGCCTTTTCTCAGACGGCATGAAGTCTCACCCTCAAATTTTAAGCGTGAAAGGGGCTGCTTAAAAATTTAATTAGCCTCCGCGGGCTATTTATTGACAACAAAGCGTGTGGATAGAATTGGCGGGAAAAGTTGTTGTAATCATGGGTTCTGAGCGGGACTTGGAATTCGCTAAGGAAATAGCCAAACATTTGAAGGTTTTTGGTTTAGATTTTAGGCTTCGGGTGGCTTCAGCCCATAAAACCCCTGAAAAAGTCCTCGAAATTTTAAAGGATCATGAAAGCGAAAGTGTTGTTTACATAACCGTGGCGGGTAGGTCAAACGCCCTAAGCGCCTTCGTGGACGCCCACACCACAAAACCCGTCATTGCTTGTCCACCCTATTCTGAAAAGTTTGCCGGTGCAGACATTTACTCCTCCCTGCGGGTACCGAGTGGCATAGGCTCTGTTGTAACCATTGAGGCTGAAGGTGCAGCCATAGCTGCGGCAAAAATCTTAGCCTTAGAAGATAAGAAGCTTGAAGAACGCATAAGAGCCTACCAAAAAGAGAAAGGGGGAGAGATTGAAAGGGCAGATGATTCTGTTAAAAAATTGAAGATATAGGCGTGTAAGGGGCGTACGCTGTTATGGGCAGCGTTAAAGACCTTGAGGTGGTGAAAAAGCCGACGAAAACGCAGATGGGAATTGGCAGATTCCACTTTTCAGACCGCTACTCGGTTTTTGATTGGGGTGAAATGCCAGACCACATAGACGGAAAGGGCGCAGCCCTATGCTTAATGGGAGCTTACTGTTTTGAAAGGCTTGAAGAAAAGGGCATAAGAACCCATTATCGTGGACTCGTGGACGAAAAGGGCAAGGTTGTGCATTTTGACGAGTTGGAAAAGCCAACAAACATCATGGAATTTCATCTGGTAAACGTTTACAAACCAAAAGCCCACGTGGAAAGAGGCAAACTAAAGTACGATTACAGTGCCTACACGCCCAAGCTTCGGAACTTCCTAATTCCATTGGAAATTATTTACCGCAATGGTTTGCCAGAAGGCTCATCGGTATTCAAAAGGCTTGAGCAAGGCTTGGTAACCCTTGAAGATTTGGGCTTGGACCATTACCCAAAACCGGGCGAAAGGCTTGCAAAACCAATCTTTGATGTAAGCACGAAATTTGAGGAAAGCGACCGCTACCTTACATGGCGGGAAGCCCAGCAACTGGCGGGCTTAACAGACAACGAACTGGAAGAAATAAAAAGTGTGCTTCTAAAAGTGGATGAAACCATCACGGAAATAGCTGCCAAAGCGGGCTTGGTAAACGAAGACGGCAAGATAGAGTTAGCCTTCGACGAGGAAAGAAGGCTTATGGTGGCAGACGTGGTTGGCACGTTGGACGAGTGTAGATTCACATATCAAGGATTGCATGTCAGTAAGGAAATAGCCCGCATATATTATAGACAGACGGAATGGGCAAAAGAAGTGGAACAAGCAAAACAGAAAGCCAAAGAGCAAGGCGTACAAGACTGGAGAACACTGGTGAAAAACCAACCGCCAAAACTGGAACAAAAACTGAAAACGCTAATAAGCCAGATGTATATGGCGGCGGCAAACGAAATAACGAGAAGAAAAATGTTCGATGTTCCAAAACTCACAGATATAGTTAAGAAATTTGAAGGTGCCAACTTATAGAGGGCGGGAATCAAGCAACCGATGGTATGGTTAACTTTAATACAACCCTTGTTAATTCTACCTTGGTGTTAAAGTGGTTGATATCCAGACGGTTTCTGTGGTTGTTGCTTCCACAAGCGTTATGATTGCCGCTGTCTACTATGTTTTCCAGGTTAGGCATCAAAGGAGAAGCAGAGACATAGACCTTGCCATGAGGTTATACGCTACATTCTCAAAAAAGGAGTTTCAGCAAGAGATGCAGCAAATCATGATGACTGCCAAACAGAAACCGCATTCGCTGAATTAGCCAAAAAATATGGCGCAATAGCACCAGAGTCAGGCTTATTCTTTGAGGGGCTTGGCGTCCTTTTGCATAGAAAACTTATTGACATAGGTTTGGTGGACGACCTTTTCAGCGGCATGATAATAAGATATTGGGAAGCTTGCAAACCTTACATTGAGGAAGCCAGAAAACAGCTTAATTATCCGCAATATGCAGAGTGGTTTGAATATCTCTATAACGAAATGAAGAAAAAGCAACAGCAATTAGAAACCATGTGAAATGTTTAAAATAATTCTTAGCCAGTTAAAACATTGAAAACTTCTCGAAGTCTCAAAATTCACGGAAGTAATCAGAAAGAAAAATGCTATAACTTCTCTAAAATTTTTGATGTTAAAGTTTTCGAAGTTTTTCCACTAATGTAGCATCTAGTCGACCCGCAAGATCAAGGATTTCAGCACTAATAGTCTCAAACTCTTTATCATCGAGGAAAGCGTGGTAAAAGTTGGCGTGAAATTTTTCAGCATTTCTGTAAGCTTTTGCTAATTCCTCCCCATCTTCATACGTGCTTAAAATAAACTGTGTCGCAAATTTGCTTTGTTCCTTATGATCAGGTATCGGCTTACCATATTCGAAAAGAGCTAAGGCATTTATGAGACAAGAGATAACACCCCACAAAGCCTCGCCCGCTTTTTCTTTATTCCCTTCCACTTTTTCTTTTTCGAAATTTTTAAGGTAAAGTTTGGCTCTATTCCTGTAATCCACTACTCGTTTTAAAATATCTTCATTCAAACTTCAAGGTCCCTCTTCGTGTAGATCTGGATTTCCGCACCATCTTTTGTGATAGCTTTTTCAATTCTTAACGTAATATAAAATAATCGTCCAACTAAACCGTATTCCCTAAAATGTTCTATCCAGTCTTTTTTAGAGAGGAAAAGGTAGTCAAGACCAATGTAGGGATAGAGAATAAGGGTTATTTCTTTATCCCTAAACTCTGGATACTCTTTTTCATCCATGCTAACACTCAGAATTCTTGCCTTCAGTTCGTCGCCTATTGTAAGCTCATATGCTTCGGAAAGATAAGTTGAAGGAAGGCTAACATAAAAGCTACTTGCTTTGTCCCTTATGATGTAGGGAGGACCTCCAGCCCACATAGTAGCAAATGCCTTTATTATAAGAGCCATCTTATTCCCAGCTTATATTAAGCAGCTTTCCTTAAAAGATTTTGATTGCTATGTTACTATTTCGTGGAGTTGTTTTGTTTTCCATGCCCGCCTTATTTCTAGGGCTATGCGGTCTCCTGTGCTCATGGGCTTCTTGTATTTGGCATTGGCATATTGGGAGCCTAAGCCCATGTGGACGTTAGTTCCTCCGCCATGGCGCAGCGCCACATCTTGCGTTACTGGTATGTGCATGTATGGGTCTCGTTCTTCTGGAACATCGTATAAGCCATAATCTGCGGCTGTTTTGGCTTCTATGCCGCTTGTGTAGTCCAGCTTAACCATTGGTTTCAGTTCATATTTTGATATGCGGTCCCACGTGATGAGCGTCTGAAGGCACCATGCGCCAATTATGCCTGGCGGTTCATGTTCTCTGCACGCCAATAAGAAGCGGTCCGCATAGCGTTGCACATCCTTTAGGAGGGACTCTCTTAAGCTTAGCATGGCGTGGGCTGTAACCTCAAAGGATGGAACACGCTTAAGCTTCTGCTGAACCTCTAGTGGAAGCCTCTTCACGCCGTCTAGGATTGTTTCTCTCCGCTCGTCTATGGATAGGAACTGGTTGGCTAGACATGTTCTAGCCTCTTCGATGGTTACGTTGTAGAGCTTAGCGAACCAGTCGTCCACCTCTCCCCAGTCGCTTTTGGCATCTAATGGTGAGAAGAAGAAGTTAAAGTTGGCATGAGGCCCTAGAACAATTTGTTCCACGCGTGCATTGCGCAAAGACTCTTCGTTTAAGTTTCCAGCCTTAACCTCCTTTTCGACCTTCTCCTCTAAATCTTTTGAGTCTGCGGCGAATATGAATTCCCTTTCAAATTTTCTGTGGGCGTGCTCCGCCTTCAAAAGCATGGGCTCGTCAATAAACTCTTTAAACCGTATTCCACCTTTTCTAACCTCAAACTTGTAGGACTTTGGGTAGGGGATGCCAGCCTGCTCCGCAAACCAGTAGTAATCCTTCTCAATTTCGCCACGGTTCTCAATTTTTAGGAGAGTTCTTGAGCCGACTATTGGGACTGCAAACTGGTTTTCGATTACACTACAGTATTCGTCTCCGCCAACATAAACGGAGAAAGCCCTGTTCGGAATTTGCAAACACTCCAAATCCACAAGCTCATCCACATACTTAACAATGTCAGAGTAGCGGTCAAGAATTAGGATTACGCTTTTCCAGTCGCCATTTTTCTTAATGTCCTTCGGATCGTTTACAACGCGAATATCCCGCCTGACAAGGCTTGGCAAATCTTCCACAGGTTCGTCTGGCTTCCCAACCATCGGGTTCTGAAGGTATATGCGTGCCCTTCCAGGCGTAGTATAAATTATGCTTCTTAGGCCGTAGTTGCGCTGTCCCTGCCAAGCATCTAAAGCCGAATGTGAACCCAAATTTAGCCCTATAGGTTCTTTGTATTTTTTGGCTATTTCTTGCATCTCTTCTCTGCTTATAACCATTTGAACACCGTGGCTAAAATCCAGAAAAGCCAGTTTTAAACCTTTTCAACAAGACCATTAAAATTGTACATGCGCTCTTTTCTTCTAGAAGATTTTTCCATACATGGTTATAAAATGGTCAGCCTCTCTTTCAATTGGGGAAAGGGAGAAGGGAGAGAAAACATTTGGCTGAGGCTTACGGCTGGCTTTTCGTTGACTTTGTTCCGCTTCTTTACGAGAAGCGACGGGTTGCCCGACAGCTTCAGGTGGAGACTTGGCTGGATTTAACCCAGCTTCTGAACGAGTTAAAACTTGAATTGATAAATGATGGAGGAAGAATCGAGCAAAACGCAAATGCCAAATCTAAGATTGACTACATCGCCTAGAGACCGCAAACCGACAAAAGTGCCTCAAAATTTTGGCGGCTTCCGTCAGCTTTATAACGCCTTAAAGCCTCAATAATGGCTTTTTTATCCTTTTCATCAAGTTTTCGGCTTATTTTCTCCGCTACAACACCGCTTATGAAGAGGAACTGCGCAATCGAGGTGACGTTTGATGGTTTACGGTTTAGGCTGGCGGTTTCAAAGTCCACTATGAAGGGCTTGTCTTGGCCGTCCACAATTATGTGTTTTGGGGCGTGGCTTAACTCGCCATGATCCAATCCAGCACGGTCAAGGCGCCAACACTGCTCCAAAATGTCTCTCAAAACATTTTTTAGGCGCTTTTTGCTTAAGCGTTTTTCCAGCCATTCTGGAAGCAGTAAGCCCTCCACAAACTGCATCAGCAGAAAGTTTTTGCTCACACCTAAAAGCCTCGGTCCAACATTAACAGAGTTTGCTATTCCAATCATTTCAGCCTCATGCAACATTGTAGCGCGGTCAGCATCCACCCTCCGAATTTTTAAGGCTACCGCCTCATTGCCCCTATAGGCTTTCACAACTATGCCAACACATCCTTTGCCCAAAACCTTCAAGCTTAAAACTTGTTTTTCCCCGCAAAACTCCAATTCAGTTACTCCCAATCTTCTAAGCTCTTTTATGCGTTTTCCAAGCTCCGCTTCGGCTGGTTTTGGATAACATAGTACTGAGGCAAACGGCTCTTCACGAAGGCTTACGAGAGAAACCTTTAAGCTTTCAGCTTCCATTTCACTCTTAAATGTTATGTTGTGCTCTTAAAAGGCTATGCTAAAATTGGAAGAGAAAGAATAGCGGCTTTACTCTTCTTCGCAGAATTCCTCTGGTCTCGGTGGTGTTGGCGGCAAGCCTTTGCGTTCGCGGATCTGCCTTATAACTTCTGCTTGCATAGATTCCGGCACTGGTGCCCATCGGCTGAACTGGGTTGCCCAGAAGGCTCTCCCCTGTGTTGAAGAGCGTAGCTCGTCAGCTATTCCAAAGGATTCCGCCACTGGCAGTTCAGCCTTAACAATAACCATGTCCTCCTCGTTAACCATGTCCAAGATTTTGCCCCGACGCTTCTGCAATAGCGTTATGACCGGGCTTACAAAGTCGTTTGGGACTTTGCATTCAAAGCTTAGGATGGGCTCTAAGAGTTTTGGTTCGCTGAGGAGGAAGGCGCCCCAAATTGGACGCCATGTCATGGGCAAAATCTGTGCTGGTCCTCGGTGGACTGGGTCCTCGTGGATGAGGATGTCTTCAAGGTTTACCTTTAGCCCGTACATAGGCTCTTTTGCCAAAACGCCAGTGGCAACAGCATCCCTAAAGCCAGACCTAACATGGTCTAGTACCTCTTCCACGTACTGCCTACCCTTAATCCTATTGACCAATATGTTTGTGCCTTCTATGGCAATTACGTTGCGGGCGTCCTCAGCGGACCAGCCGAACTCTTTCATTAGGATTTTCTGGCGCTCGTCACGGGTCTGCATCTCGTTAATCTTGCCCGTCTTAATAGCCTCTATAACTTCTGGCTGTAGCCTTTCAACGGTTACCCAAAGCCTATTATGCTTGTTGGGGCTCTTCCCCATAACTGGCGGGCCCTTATAATCGCGGCTTATGGTCTCACGGTAAATCACTATGGGCTTGCTCATCCTAACCTTTAAGCCGGCTTCCTGCATCCGGTAAGCTGTAACCTCAAGGTGAAGTTCACCCATGCCGCTGAGCAGGTACTGCCCGCTCTCTTTGTCTATCTTGAAGTGAAGGTTCGGGTCTTCTAGGGTTAGTTTATGAATAACCTTATCGAATAATGGGAGGTCTTTCACGTCTTCTGGCTCGACAGCCACTGTGACGACGGGGTCTGAAACATACTTTAGGGCTTCGAAGGGCGCGGTTTCAACGCCCTCCTCTGCTATTGTTTCGCCAACGTGGATGGATGGCAAACCAGAAAGAGCCGCAATGTTTCCAGCCGGGATCCTCTCAACTATAACTCTGTCCGTTGCCATGCTCATGTAGACCTGCTGTATGCTCCCCTTCTGGCGGCTTGTGACAAGGCGGACGGTTTTACCCTTCTCAACAGTGCCGCTGAAAACTCTTCCGATGGCGACAACACCACTGTGGGGGTCCACCTCAATAAACGTAATACACATTAAAAGCGGACCGTTAGGGTCAACCTTAGCCATAGCTTTACCGACAGAGCTGTTCGGGTCGCCCGGCCAGATTTGGCTCTGCCTGTATGGCTGTGCCTCCAACGGACTTGGGAGGTGCTCACAAAACATGTCCAGCACTGGCTCATAAACGGGTATGCGTTTGCTTAGGGCTTCAACTTTCCGTCCGATTTCTTCCGGTTCGCCAGTGTAGGCGTCAATAATGTCTTTGAAGGTTACGCCCTTAGCCTTCATGTGGGGTAGGTTTAAGCCCCACTTGTGGAGGGCGGATCCAAAAGCGACACGTCCGTCTTCAACCTTAACTTGCCAGTCCTTCTTATGCTCTGGCGGCGCATACTTTTCAATTATGCTGTTTATCCTCGTGATTATTCTCGCAAATTTTTTCTGAATCTCTTCTGGAGTTAGCTTCAACTCTCGGATTAGTCGGTCAACTTTGTTAATGAACAGTATGGGTTTCACTCTCTCGCGGAGGGCTTGCATCAAAACAGTTTCAGTCTGGGTCATGGGTCCTTCAACAGCGTCCACAACCACCAAAGCGCCGTCAACAGCCCTTAGGCTTCTTGTAACGTTTCCGCTGAAGTCTATGTGCCCCGGCGTGTCTATAAGGTTTATGAGGTAGTCAACGCCCTTGTACGTGTGGACTAGGCTTATGTTGGAGGCGAAAACCGTCATCTGCCTCTTCTGCTCGAGTTCCCAAGAGTCTAGGAAAAGCTTCTGTCCGGCGACCTGCTCGCTTATAATGCCGGCAGCCGCCAAAAGGCTGTCTGAAAGGGTTGTCTTACCATGGTCAACATGCGCAATTATGCTTGTGTTCCTTATCCTCTCGGTTTGATTCATTAGTTTAACTATTTCTTCTATCTGCCTATAACGACCCATAGTTGAACATACCCCACGCTAACCAAAAGCTTGAAAACTGGATGTTGCCTGCATAGTTTCCAGCAAACATTACTGTCCACTGCCAGAGTTAGGCTACATGCAAATGAAAACTGAACCATATTAACTTTTTGCATGAAATCCACAAGACTTTTAAGACCACGAGAAACCCTTGTTTCTTGAAACTTGTAAGTTATTTGAAAGTCCAGCGTCCGGGGATTCTGTCTTGCCAAGGTTTAGGCAAACCAGCGAAATTCTCAAGCTTATGCATAGAAAGGAGGATATCCGCAACATTGGCATAATAGCCCACATAGACCATGGAAAAACAACTATGACGGATTCTCTTTTGGCTGAGGCTGGCTTACTTTCGCCCAGAATAGCCGGAGAAGCCCGGGCTTTGGACTATTTGGAGGAAGAGCAGAAACGCGGAATCACCATCAAGACCGCCAACATTTCGCTTTTGCATGAGATTGGCGGACGCCCATACATCATAAACTTGGTTGATACGCCGGGGCATGTGGACTTTACTGGTAAGGTTACAAGGGCTTTGAGGGCTATTGACGGCGCAGTGGTAGTCGTAGATGCTGTTGAGGAGGTTATGGTTCAAACAGAAACCGTAACACGCCAAGCCCTAGAGGAGAGAGTGCGCCCAGTTCTATTCATTAACAAGGTTGACCGCCTAATCCGGGAGTTAAGGCTTACTCCAAGCGAGATTCAGGACAAGTTTATGCGGATTATCAGAGACCTCAACAGCCTAATAGAGCTTTATGGAGAGCCAGAATTCAAGGAAAAGTGGAAGGTTGACCCTCAAAAGGAGACGGTGGCTTTTGGTTCTGCGTTGCACCGTTGGGGCTTTACACTAAAAATTGCACAGGAGAAGAACATCAAATTCAGCGACATAGTGGAGGCTTACATGCGCGGTGAACACCAAAAACTTGCGCAGCTGATTCCGCTTCATAACGCTATTTTAGACATGGTGGTGAGGAACATTCCAAACCCTATAGAAGCCCAAAGGTATAGGCTGCCAAGAATATGGAAAGGTGATTTGTCGTCTGAAATTGGGCAAGCCATGCTGAACTGCGACGACAATGGACCAACAGTCATGTGCATAACAATGGCTCAGATGGACCCCCACGCTGGTTTGGTGGCAACTGGAAGGCTTTTCTCAGGTTCTGTTAAGGAGGGGGACCAGGTTTATCTTGTGGGTGCGCGCAAAGACTACCGCGTTCAGCAGGTTTCCATGTATATGGGCGCCTTCAGAGAAGTCGTTGACAAGATAGCGGCTGGGAATATTGCGGCGCTTTTGGGATTGGATTTGGCTAGGGCTGGTGAAACCCTTGTGGATTTAGCCTACAAAGACGTCATGGTTCCCTTTGAACGTATAAAGTATGTTTCAGAACCCGTCATAACAATTGCCATTGAACCAAAACACCCAAAGGATTTGCCGCGTCTAGTGGACGCTATGAACAGACTCTCCATTGAAGACCCAAACCTTATAACCACCATAAACAGGGAAACGGGCGAGTATCTGCTGAGCGGAATGGGTGAGCTTCACCTCGAAATTGCTGTGAAATTCCTTCGGGATTATGGCGGCGGATTGGAAATCATAACCTCAACGCCGATAGTGGTTTACCGGGAAAGCGTCGCTAGCAGAGGCGTAGTAGCCATGGCCAAAAGCCCCAATAAGCATAACAGGTTCTGGGTTCAAGTCGAACCTTTGGATGAGAAGGTTATAAACCTAATAGAGGCTGGCGAAATAGCCGAAGAAATGGGGAGAAAACAGATTGGAAACATACTCTTCAAGGAGGCTGGATGGCCAGCCGAGGAGGCGCGAAACATTTGGGCTATAGACGAGCACCGCAACATCCTCATAGACGCGACAAAAGGCGTCCAATACCTAGGAGAAGCTAAAGAAATGATTATTGCCGGTTTTAGGTGGGCTTGCAGGGCTGGACCACTGTGCGAGGAACCCATCCGAGGAGTGAAAGTCAAGCTTATGGACGCCCAACTTCACGAGGATCCAGTCCACCGGGGACCAGCACAGATTATGCCGGCTATTCGCCGCGCGATTTTAGGCTCTTTTTTGACAGCTAAACCAGTGCTTCTGGAACCCGTTTATAAGATTGGAGTTTCTGTTCCAGCTCAATGGGTTGGGGATTGCATAAGTATAATAACCCGGAAAAGGGGCAAGATACTGGCTTCGGAGCAGAGGGGCATCTTAACGATGATTGCTGGTTATATTCCAGTGGCTGAAACCTTTGGGTTGTCGGCTGAGATGCGTTCAGCCACCTCTGGGCATGCCTTCTGGCAGTGCACCTTTGACCATTGGGAGAGGGTCCCAGAAAACATAGCCTCAGAAGTTGTTAGGCGAATACGCGAAAGAAAAGGGTTGCCGCCGGAAAAGCCGACGCCGGACATGTTTATAGACGAAGAATAATGCGCTTATGTGAAGTGAAAGCTTATGGAGATTGTTTTGAAGCCTTGGCAGCCTTTCAATTTAGATTTGACACTGTGTTGTGGTCAAGCCTTCAGATGGGAAAAAGTTGGCGAGTGGTGGTATGGCACGGTTAAAGACATACCATTAAAGGTTAGGCAAACTGGCAATACGCTTGAATTTGAAGGCGCCAATCACGGCCTCGTCAAAACCTATTTTGGGCTTGACGACAACTTGCCCCTAATTTTATCAAAAATAGCAAGAGATGAGCACATCGGAGAAGCTGTTGAAGCTCTTAAAGGCTTGCGGATTCTGCGCCAAGACCCTTGGGAGTGCCTTATCTCTTACATATGCGCCACCTACAAGAACATACCAGCCATAAAAAGGATGCTTAACAATCTCTCCAAACGTTTCGGAGAAAAAACGTGGCTGAATGGCTGCACCATGTATGCTTTCCCAACAGCAGAAAAACTTGCAAAAGCAAGTCCCACGCAGCTAGCCGAGTGCGGTTTAGGCTACAGAGCCAAGTACGTCCATGAAGCCGCCAAAAAAGTTGCCGACGGCGAACTTGAAATCGAAGAGCTTAAAAAAGAAGACTATAAAAGCGCCAGAGAAAGGTTGCTGACTTTAAAGGGCGTAGGCTTAAAAGTGGCGGATTGCGTGGCGCTTTTCTCTCTAGAAAAGCTTGAGGCTTTTCCGGTGGACGTTTGGATGAAACGTGTAATGGTAAGGCATTACGCAAACCACTTTGAAAAAGAGTTTGTTGAGAAAATTTCGCTTAAAAGGTCATTGACAAGGGCGGATTATGAGAGGCTTAGCCTTTTTGGACGGAGGTATTTCGGCGCTTATGCTGGATACGCTCAAGAATATCTATTCCATTTTGAAAGGATGACAGGGAAGTAAGTTACATGCCGACTAGATTAGGTTTTTCTCCTTTAAGGTTTGAGCCGCCCAGCTTCCATGAGTCGTCGCCATGGATATGGCTTCTGAAATAAATCGCTGAACAACTGCGTAGTTGCGCTGCCTCACATGCTCGGCAGCCTTCTGAAGTTTTGAGGCTATATCCCTAAAACCCTCAACCTGCGAAGCGTTGGCCGCAATATTAATCTCAACAATTAGGGCGTTAAGATAAGCCACCAAAAGTTTTTCTGCGCCAGCCGTCTCCGCCTCCTCTTTTATTCCGCCCAAAAATTCTAGGAGGCTTGAAGCCATGATGAGGTTTGTTTTAATTTTCTCCGCATAGTTAAAGACAGTTACAGCTTTCTTAACGTCTTCCAAAATTTTCATCTCTCAATATTTGATGTTCCGAGGAGGCTCTGGCGCGCCACTTCTCCAGCCTTTTGCGAACTTCCTCCTCAAGCTTCTCCTTGGAAATGAGGCGCCCAGCAACAATGACCTCGTCGCCTAAGGCTATGCTGGGAGCGCTCATAATTCGGTGGGCTAGTCCCTCTTCAAGGCCTTCCCGCGTGTTCATGTCCACCTCTCGATAAGGTAAGCCTAGCTTTTGGGCGACTTCAAAGGCTATTTGCTTGGCGGCGGGGCAGCTTGAGCATGTGGGCAAGGTGAAAACCTTTAGTTCTGGATCCTTAAAGCCAAAGCCTTCCATAGTTTTTAATTCCGTGTGGAACATCCTTAAAATTGTTTTGATAACTCTTTAAACGTTGTAGAAGACTGCCATCTTCGCAATGTGAGAGCGCACTTCAGCCTTAAGATTAGCCGGCTGGGTTTTGAAGGCTCTCGCCACGTGTCCCCATGAGCGAGCTTGCAGGCATCTGGCTATGAGTTTAGCTTCAACATCCATTTCCAAGTCCGCTCTAGCATCGCCGGAACCGAGGAAATGAACCCTTAAGAGTTGCTTAACAGCGTCGCATGCCCCTTCATAGGCAAGTTTTCCATCACAATATTGAAGGAGCCTACCATGCTGTGAAGCAGACAACGTCAAAGCTTCACGGCTTGTCCACTCTTGCTTTTTTAGGAGGCGTGCAGCCACTTGAGGTTCAAGGTTGAAATATGTGTCCGGAAGAGCCTCAAAAAGCCTAATCTTAAATTCTCTGTGAACCTCCCTAACAAGGTCTTGCGCCTTTTCACTTAAGGGCTTAATAACTATGACGCTGAACTCACCAGAGGCCACATTCCTCATCGGGCTTATGTGAACTGGCACAAAACCATTTTTAAGCCAGAAATCCACAAGCTCAGCATTAGCCCCAAAGCTGGCTCCAACCCACTCGAAACCTTCGCATTTAGCCTCTTCGCATAGCCTTCTAAGGGCTAGGCTTCCCAACCCGCGTCCCATAAGCTCTGGGTGAACAGCAATCCTAACAACCCTCAAGCCCCTAAAATCTGAAAAGGCTCTGTATTGCGGATTATACTTCACAACGCAAGAGGGAATAAGGTGACCTGACGGAGGCTTACCCGTCAAAATCTGCTCTACAAGCTCTTGACTCATCCGTCCTTCCTCATCGACCTGCAAGGCCGCCAGAACCTTTCCCGAGGGAGAGAAAATAGCCCTTGCCGAATGGTGTGGTGCGTCTCCAAGGATTAGCAAGTCGTCAGGTCTGTTTCTATAGTGGGCAAGCACGTAGATGCCCACAAACTGGCGGAGTTTCCCCTCATCCCTCTCAAACCATAAGTCAAGATTTGGCTCTTCGTATATGCAATTCTCAAGACTAAATTGTTCGCCCTCAAGTTCGGCTGGCTCAGCGTTTAAAAGCAAAGCGTCATAAAGCCACTTTTCAACAGGGTCTTCTGGCGCGTACCTTATAGGCTCTTTCAACTCAATTATGTGGGGTTTAACGTCTTCAAGCTTTTCTACGGATTTCAAAAATCTTAGAGAGAAGCCCCTACCGGCGCCTTCGTATCCGTGCACTGTTGAAGCGAAAACAGCCCTCGGAAACTTTTCAGCTATTTGAAAGAGTAGCGAAACGTGGATTCCGCCGGCCTCATCAACCAAAACAGCGTCGGCGGTCTCACTAATCGTCTTGTAGGGTGGGATAAACTCTAAAACGCCCCTCTTGCACGAAAGCCTATAAACCAAATCGTTTATGCGCTCACGTTTCACCCTTTCGCCTATAGATAGTAGCGCCTGCTCAGCCATCTCGAAAACCGTTTGAACCTCCTCACAAGCGGGAGCAGTAACAACCACCTTTCCAAAGCCGAAGGAAAGGAGAGCAGCTGCTCCTAATCCTAGAAGAGCTGATTTCCCCCTCCCACGGTTGGATATCAGAACAATCATGCATCTTTTTTTGATGTCGAGGAACTCGAAGGATTCTAAGGCTTTCATCTGCTCACGAGTTAAGGCAAGCCTAAGAATCGGCTGTGGAATTCTACTCCTCTTGGGTGGGACAGCCTTTTCCCTAACAGCCCGAGCAGGATTTAGAAGTTCTCCTTTAACAATTCTCCAGTTTTCAAGAATCCAAACGCATGGATTTTCAAGAATTTTCCTAACAAAGAACTTCTCAAATCTATTTCTCAAGTCGCTTTCAGTGTAAGGTGGGGATGCAAGCTTCTTATGGATGCTTGTATTCCAAGGCTTCTCCGCCCCCAAGTCTAGATTGTAGAAGATTACTAGACCCCCGCCCCTTACGGTTTCTATTAGCCTCCCAATGTCGTTGGGTCTTGCGCCTTTAGACATGTCGAGGATTAATATATCATTGGTGGTTCCCATAACCCTATGTGTGTCCTCATACGTGTAGCGCTTAACATTGCCGGTTTGATAACCCATCTCCCCAAGCTTTCCAACAAGCTTCCCGTAAACAGTTTCACTATTTCCATCATCCACAAAAACAACCCTTTCATCGCTTTCACCCCTAATTGCCCGATGTTTTGATACAATATAAGCCAGAACATCTACTGCTTCCTTACCACAAACAACAAGAAGCCTTCTATGAAAGGCTTTAAGAGCCTCTTTCATCATTTCCGTGAGCGAACGCTCAATCATTAGCCTATCTTCGACACTCATTAAACCACCAGATCTTAAAGGACTATGACAATTGGAGAAGCTTCAGCAACAAATCAGAGCAATGTTAAATAAAAAGGATTACTTGGTTCGACAGCAACTTCTAACCGTAAAACTTTCATAATGGCAAAACAAATTCTATCAACCGAAAAGCCAGGTGGGCCCGTAGCTCAGCTAGGTTAGAGCGACAGGCTCATAACCTGTTGGTCGCCGGTTCAAATCCGGCCGGGCCCACTGCACCAGCAAATTTTAAGCCTTTAGCTTCTTGACCAGAGTAGCTGTTCTTTTTCCAAGTTCGCGGCAATATTCAAGCTCTTCTTTGTCGGGTTTTTCCACTGCCGCTGCGCCATAGTGTTTGTCGTTTGCTCTTCCTTGAACGATCATCCCGTGGATTAGCATGGCATTTATTATGGACAAGAGTGTTGTTTCTGCTCCTGTGGCTGTTCCTCCAGAGCTGGTGAAGGCTGCGCCCACTTTTCCTTCAAGTTTCCCATGAATTTTCACGGACTCGTCTATTAGCGCCTTAAGCTTGGCTGACATTTGCCCATAATATGTTGGCGAACCCATTATGATGCCGTCCGCTGCCAACAAGTCTTCAAGGCTTGTTTGGTCAACCTTCTTGACGATAACCTCAGTGCCCTCAACCTCTTTTGCGCCCTCAGCTACGGCATAAGCCATCTTCTCAGTATTCCCAGTTTTAGAATCGTAAACAACAAGGATTTTCGCCATAATCAACACCACCAGCCTACTAGGGGCAAACTCTCATTTGAAAAGGCTTCAGCTTTAAATTTTGCTCTCCACACGATGCTTTCGGCAGCTGAGGTGCGAATAGAAGATTCTTCCATAAGCTATAAGAGGCTAAAATGTGCTAAATTTCCGGGGAGAATGGTGGAGCCTTTTTAGAGGGGAGAAAGGAGAGAAGGGAGAAAATCAGAACCCCATCATTCTCCCCATCATCCTTCCATGCGTATCGCTGATGTTGCTTTTAAACTTTTCCTTCCATTTCTAATTAAACCTAACCCCATTAAAGCGTCCCATATGCCGCCTGCCTAATTTCAGCCTTAAACCTTTCCGTATCCATGAAGAAGGTGTGGATTGGCTTGGCGTTTACAACAAGCCACCAGTTTCCCCGCTTTGTAGATTCTTCAGGCTTCTCCCACTCATTTATCATCTCGATTTTTATGTTAGGCAAAGTTTCTCTAATCATAGCCTCAATCTTTTTCGCAAACGGATAGGAAAACTGACACTTTTGACCGTAGAATATTATTGCTTTATCAGCATCCTCCTCCAACGGTTCATATTTCATCTTGGGGGCTGGCTCGTATTCGCCCTCTATTTGAAGATACATCGCGTTCCCTTCGCCGGTCAGGATAAAACCATATTTCCTGTAAAAATCGGGCATTGGGAGGAACTCGCCAGTGTTGAAGGCGTTTGCCAAAATAAACTTACATTGTTTATCGCCAAGACATGATTTTCTCTCCTTGACATCCTTAATAACGCCTTGCAACAACTTGCCCAGTCCTAGCCTCCGTGCTTCCGATGTCGGGTTGTAAATGCAGTTTATGACGAGGACGCCTTCACGCCTAAGCGCCTTTGCTTTGTCAGCCTCTTCTGGATAGTAGAGGATTTGAGCTGCCGGCTTATCATCGTGGTAGGCGACTTTTGCACAAGAACCATAATTGTCAAGCATTTCCTTAAGCCAAAGCCTCTTAAGCCTAACACCCTCTTGATGAACAGGGTCGCCGAGCCCCTTGGAAGAACAGACATAAATGACGTCGTCTATGTTTGAGTCTTGAAGGTTCTCAATTTTCAGTTTATTTTGCATGGCCTTTACCCTGTTTTCGGCTTTTCGCCATCTCGCTTATGATCTCGTCGACGGCCATTATTTTTGCGTTGTAAACGTACTCCAAGTACTTTAAACCCTGTTCGTGGTCTTCTTGTGTGAAGGATTCCACACCGTCCTTTGCCACGATTATTTTGTAGCCTCTGAAAAAGGCGTCCGCAGCCGTGTGCCGCACGCAAATGTGAGTGTGCAAACCGCCAAGAATAACCGTTTTTACACCCTCACCATTGTATAGGCTTCTTAAAAGCGGGTCCAAACCAGTCTCGTAAAAACCGCTGTAAGTTCGCTTCTCCACAACAAAATCCTTCTCCGTGGGCTTAAGTTCTGGAATAACCTCGGCGCCCCTGGTGCCTTTTATGGCATGTTTGCCCCAACGGTGGACAACCTCAAAATCGTTAGGATAATGGGCATCATTACTATAAACGACTGGAACGCCATACTTGCGAGCTGCCTCCACAAGTCTCTTAAGATTAGGAATTATGCGTTGGGCTCTCTCACACTTCAGATCACCAATAACAAAATCGTTAAGCATGTCAATTATTATAACACACATTCTCTCTGACATGCCTAACACCTCTTGCAACTCATAGTTTTATCATTTACCCTTTCTAAAGATTTTGTAAAATAACATCTAGGCATAGTATAATACCCAGACCCAATCTTGGAAAGCGTGCCATATGGACAATCCTACAATATTTTGGCTTTTCTGCATGATCCATCCGGTTATTAAGCCAAAAATAAATGTCGAAATCACGTTGGGGATTGTTGAGCCTATGTGACCAATGGCAAACAGTAGCGCTGTTAAAACAAGACCTCTACTTGCACCAAGCCAAGCTGTGAAACGCAAATGTAAATAGCCCCTGAAAATGGCTTCTTCAGTAAAGCCGATACATAGCGTATAAATGAAATAGTAGAGGTGATAAAGCTGGAGCCCACCAACTATCACGTTTAGTTTATTAAAAGCTATAGCGTAGGATAGAATATTTATACCGCCAAGCAAAACGCCCAAAAGCGTGGAAGAAAATAGGTTTTGCCTCGACAAGCCTATGGTCATCAAACTCTGACGCCTTATTAGCAAAGCAACAGCGAAGGGAATAAATGTCGCGCTTAAAATAAGTATTCTAACAGCCAAATGTAACCAGGTAAATTTTGGCATCTCATGTTCTTCAAACAGAGTTGCCAAAAAAGTATAAAAGGCAACTTTGATTGAGACCCCTATGCCAATCGAGAACACAAAAAGGAAAATACCAAGCAAAGATTCCCGACGCGTCGAGGCAAAAACCACCGGGCAACGCTTAAAATGTGTTATTCGTTCAAATAATAAAGTAAGAATGATGGCGCCCGCGTAAACTGGCAATATGTACTGCAGCGACCTTATAAAAAGCTCGCCATCTTGAAGCCCACCTCGCATATAGTGTTTGGCAAAATTAAATATTTCAATTTTTGATTAAATTATTGGTGATAGAAATGTTGATTGAGGTTTTTGTCCGCTCAGCTTCACCATCTGTGGACATAGGCTTTTACAGAGAAATGTCACAGCACATGTATTGCGGGCCTGAAATGGTTAACTGGGCTTACCGTGATTTGGAATCCAAATTTAAAGGACGCATACTGCAGCAAGAAGACTACATGGTTCTGGAGAAGGCTTTGCGAATAGTTAAAGGAACCAACGATGTATTGCTGGTTTATGACGTTTCACATTTAACCGACAAATTAAAGGCTTTGAAGAAAGGGGTTAAGAAGACGCCAACTGTCATAATTGATGGTAGAAAGTACGAAGACGCGGCGGAGATCCTCAAGGTTTTAGAGGTCATTCCGAGCAAGGTAAATCAGTAGCATCCGCTTTAATCGCCTTTACAACACAACATTTTTATGACATGTTGAGGGTAAGAGCGTACAATCCATCAGTTAATTTTTCTCCGCATTGATCCTTTACGAGTACAGTGTCTTCTATTCGGATGCCTCCGAAGCCAACAAAGTATATACCGGGTTCAATTGTCACCACATTGCCTGCTGCCAGTTTGTCTTTGCTCTGTTGCCCAAGGACTGGAGGTTCATGCACTTCTAAGCCTACGCCGTGGCCTAGGCTGTGGACGAAGTGTTCGCCGTATCCGGCCTCCTCAATGACTTTCCTTGCTATTGTGTCTATGTTTTTTGCTTTTGCCTTCGCTTTTATGGTTTGGACTGCTTTCTGCTGGGCTGTTTTTACGATTTCGTAGAGGCGTTTCTGTTTTTCTGATGGTTTTCCGGCCACCAGTGTTCTTGTCATGTCTGAGCGATAATAGCGGTAAGAAGCGCCGATGTCCACTACAACTAGGTCGCCTTCGCGGATTATCTTGTCTGTGCAGCCTCCATGGGGGTAGGCGGAGCGCACGCCGGAAGCCACTATGGTGTCGAAGGCTGTTCCCCATGAGCCCTTCTTTCTCATGGCGTATTCTATTTCGGCTGCAGCCTCATACTCGCGGATGCCGGGCCTTATAACCTCATAAGCTGTCCTCATTCCTTCACATGTGAGTTCGCCCGCTTTACGCATCAGCTCAATCTCTTCAGTAGTCTTCACCTTGCGGAGTTCCCAGACAAGCTTGCCTTGGGGCTTAAGCTTGGCCTTGCCCCGTAGAAACTTTGCCAGACCGCGATAGTTTTCATAGGTTAATGTGTCGAAGGCTAGCTTTTTTATGCCTAAATCCTTTATTTTTGCGGCAACCTTCGCCGCTAAGTTTTCGTCGCGTTTAACAAGCTCAACTGTGAAACCTTTACCTTCGGCCTTTGCCTGCTCATAGTTGACGCCGTAAACATAGAGCATGTTTTCGCCATTTTTGGGGAATAGGATGCATGTGGCTCCGGGGAAACCGGCAAAATAAAGCATGTTAGCCTCGTTTGTTATTAAGAAACCGTCAAAACCTTTTTCTTCGAAGGCTTTCTTTTTTAAGGCGTCTATCCTTTTCAAGCATGTCACCTTTTGAAGAGAATATGTGCTTCTTGTTTAGCTTATAAAATGTTCTGAAATTTAAAAAATCGAAATGTTTTAGCCGCCGCTCACTATGGACATTAAAATTACGTGGTCTCCATGTTTGAGTTTTGTTTCCACGCCGCTGCTGAGCTGGTTTAGCAAGTAGCCGTTAACCGTTATTATGAAGCTTTGTTTCACATCTGAGCCGCCGGGTTCGTAGACGGCTTTGCGGAAGGGCTCGCCATATTTCTCGGCAAGCATGGAAAGTAAATCTGCAAGGGAGGCGCCCTCAGAGATTTCTAGCTCTTCCTCTCTACCGCTTCGGATTATCTCTTTGATATGCCCGATGTATTCGACTTTAACCCTCAATTTCGCTGGCCCTGCCTTCAAGATTAAATGAATATAGATTTTCTTATATTTGTTTCTTGTAAGCTTTCCGAAGTAACCATTTATATGCTTTAAGTCAATGTAGTTTTGGTGTATCCGACTTGTTTGACATGGGAATGCTGGAAAGGGTTAGGCGTGAAAGGGAGCGCTGGGAAAGGGAGACTGTCGCTAAAAGCCTTGAGAGACTTCCGGAGCGGGGCGAGTTTTTAACAAGCTCTGATATACCAGTAAGCCGCCTCTACACACCAGCAGACATCGCCAATCTAGACTATTTTGGAGATTTAGGTTTTCCTGGCGAGTATCCCTTCACGCGTGGCGTTTATCCAACCATGTATAGAGCTCGTTTTTGGACTATGAGGCAGTATGCCGGCTTTGGCACCGCTGAGCAGACAAACCAGCGCTTCAAATACTTGTTAAGCCAAGGTCAGACCGGATTAAGCGTGGCTTTTGACTTTCCAACGCAGGTGGGTTATGATTGCGACCATCCTATGGCGAGGGGCGAAGTTGGCAAGGCTGGCGTGAGCGTTAGCACTTTGCGGGATATGGAAATAGTTTTTGACGGCATACCCTTGGACAAAATTACAACTTCTATGACTATTAATGCGCCGGCGGCGGTTCTGCTCGCCATGTATATTGTTGTGGGCGAGAAGCATGGTGTTCCGCAGAGCGTGCTTGATGGCACTGTGCAGAATGACATTTTGAAGGAGTATGTTGCCAGAGGCATGTATATCTTTCCACCTAAGCCTTCCATGCGCCTAGTCACAGACATTTTCGAATATTGCGCCAAAAACGTGCCAAAGTGGAACACCATAAGCATAAGCGGCTACCACATCCGAGAGGCTGGAGCCACGGCGGTTCAAGAAATAGCCTTCACATTTGCCAATGCCATAGCCTATGTGCAAGCCGCCATAGACAGAGGTTTAGACGTTGACAAATTCGCTGGTAGGCTCTCGTTTTTCTTTGCGGCGCACAACAACTTGTTTGAGGAGGTTGCCAAGTTTAGGGCTGCTAGGCGTTTGTGGGCTAAAATAATGAGGGAACGTTTCGGTGCCAAAAACCCGACCTCTTGGATGCTGCGCTTTCACACGCAGACTTCTGGGGTTTCGCTTACAGCCCAGCAGCCTCTAAACAATATTATCCGCGTAACCATTCAAGCCTTGGCAGCAGTTTTAGGTGGAACCCAGTCGCTGCACACAAACTCTTTTGATGAGGCTTACGCCTTGCCCAGCGAACAAGCCGTAACCATAGCGCTTAGAACCCAGCAAATAATAGCCTACGAAAGCGGTGTTGCAGACACTATAGACCCGCTTGGCGGCTCCTATTACGTGGAGTACTTGACAAGCCAGATTGAGGAGAAAGCCACAAAATACATTGAGCAGATAGACGAGATGGGCGGGGCTGTCGCCGCCATAGAGAAGGGCTTCATGCAAAGGGAAATAATGGAAAGCGCCTACCGCTATCAGAAGGAGGTGGAAAGCAAAGAGCGCATAGTGGTCGGCGTCAATGAGTTCGTAAGCGAGGAGAAAACTCCAATCAAAATTTTGCGAATAGACCCTGAAATCGAGAAAACGCTGATTAAACGCTTGCAAGAGGTGAAAAGCCAAAGAAACAATGCCAAAGTCAGGGAAGCCCTAGACAGTTTGCGAAAAGCAGCAGAGAAGGAAAATGTAAACCTTATGCCCTTCATAATTCAAGCCGTCAAGGAATACGCCACCCTAGGCGAGATATGCGACACCCTCCGCCAAGTTTTCGGAGAGTACAAGCCTCCATCCATATTCTAGCCTTAGCCAATAACAAATAAGGGGTCGCCCTCATTCACGGAGACGCCCTCTGAAACTAGAATCTCGCGGACTGTTCCAGCCACAGGCGCCGTAATCTCGTTTTCCATTTTCATGGCTTCCAAAATGCACAATACTTGTCCAGCCTTAACTTGTTCGCCCTTCCCAACCTTTATGGATATTATTTTTCCAGTCATGGGCGCCGTAACAGTTCCAGAAACCACTTGTTTTGGCTTCGGCACCCTTAGCGTCGGCGCTTGGAGGGCTTGTTCCATGGCTGACGGAACAGACAACCGCGCCAAAGTGGGCGTTTTCAGCTCCGCTTTAAAGGATGCCCCTTCAACCTTAACCGTGAAGGGCTTTGTTTTGCTAATTTCCTGCAAAGTCACCGCATATGCCTTATTGCCAATTTTTAATTGAAGTTGTTTTTCGGGCTGAAGCTTGCCTTCCGGAACTTCAACGTTGAAGGATTTTTCTCCAAGCTTGACTGTGAAGGTTTTTTCGTTAATTTTTGAAACTTCGATTCGCCATGGTTTTCCGTTTATGAAAATTTCGTAGGTTGGCATTTTAAACACCATGCTCGGCTAGGCTTTGTCTTCCGGCAAGAACCCACGGCGAAACTCCACGCCTAGCCCTTTGGAGGGTTAGGGCTTTCACCTCGCTTAAACTTGCCATGTAAGTGGCAATTGCCGCAGATACGGCTGCCACCTGTTCAAGCTCTGCCATTCGTTCAGGCGGTATACTTGTTTTCGCTTCTTCTCTTTTGGCTTTCCTTTTCTTGAAGAATTCTGGGGCTATAGCTGGAAACAAGGCGTATGTGAGCATGTCCTCCTCGCTTTCAATGTAGGGTTTAACATCCTCCGGAATCTTATCCAGGGCTGGTTCAAGAAGGTCTGCTGGACGACATGTTATTGGCTCCTCATCGCCAATAATCAGTCGCTTAACTTCCTCGTCTATTGGGGCTGGTGGGCGTCCATAAAACCCCTTAACATAGTCTTTTATTTCCTTTGGCACTATGCTGTAACGTTTTCCAGACAAAACATTAAGAACAGCTTGGATGCCCACAAGCTGGCTTGTAGGTGTTACCAGCGGCGGGTAGCCAAGCTCTTTTCGAACTCTTGGAACCTCTTCTAGAACCTCCTTAAGCCTATGGACAGCGTTCTGCTCCCTTAACTGTTCGAGAAGGTTGGAGAACATTCCGCCGGGAATTTGGTGAACCATTATGGATGGGTCGACCTTTTCGGCTTTGGGGTCTATGAGCCCCAACGGGTCATAGTATTTTTCTCTAAGTTCCCTGAAGTATTCTGCAATCTCTTGGAGAAGTTCCATGTCAAGTCCTGGGTCGTAAGGCGTACCCTTCAGAGCAGCCACTACGGATTCTACTGGCGGCTGGGATGTGCCCCACGCCAATGGTGAGAAAGCGGTGTCTATTATGTCTACTCCGGCTTCGCATGCCCGCAGATATGTCATCATAGCCATCCCGCTGGTGCAGTGGCAATGCAGGTGCACTGGCAAGCCCACCTCTTTTTTGAGGGCTGTTATTAGTTCGTAGGCTGGTTGGGGCGCTAGCATTCCAGCCATGTCCTTTATGCATACGGAGTCGCAATTAAGCTCAGCTAGCTTCTTGGCGACATTCACGTAATAGTCTATTGTGTGGACTGGGCTTATGGTGTAGCATATAGTGCCCTGCGCGTGTTTGCCCACTTTTTTGACGGTTTTTATGGCTACTTCCATGTTGCGAACATCGTTTAAGGCGTCAAAAACTCGGAATATGTCTATGCCGTTTTCAGCGGCTTTCTCAACGAATTTTATGACAACATCATCCGGATAGTTCCGGTAACCAACAATGTTCTGCCCCCTCAAAAGCATCTGCAACGGCGTACGCCTAATATGCCTCTTAAGCTGGCGGATTCTCTCCCAAGGGTCTTCAGCCAAATAGCGTATGCAGACGTCGAAGGTGGCGCCTCCCCAAACCTCCATGGAGAAAAAGCCAACACTGTCCATTTTCTCGGCTATGGGAAGCATTGATTCAGTGCGCATCCTAGTCGCCATCAACGACTGATGAGCGTCTCGAAACGTAGTGTCTGTAATCTTAACGGGTTTCGATGCCATAAACCGTTGCCTCTTGAGGATTTTGAAGAATGGTTAAGCCGCTATTAATCTGTAATGGTCTGTTTCGCGGATTATTTGCATCCGTATTTCCTTTCAAGCCATCGCACAGCGAATTCGACAAAGTCTGCGGCGTCGAAAAGGTAAGATTGAGCCTCTCCAACCTTTCCGATGAGTCCTCTGCCAGAGGCGAAATATTCCCTTGGTATAGCCTCAAAATATTCACGCGCGTTCGGCAGAACATGCCCACAAGTGTCAAATTCCTCAATTTCAACCCAAACTCTTTTGCCTTCTTGCAAAATTGGCACTTTGTAGCGTATGACCAGTTTGTTAGGCACTTTGGCCAAGTGCTCCGCGTAATGCAAAAGCGTAATCGAGCCGAAAGGCGCCCCGAGAAGTAGAACCTTGCCCTTAGCCTCGCATAGCTTGGCGAATGGCGAACCCGGCCCGTAACCATATTGGAGTGGATGTTTTTCCGTGAGCCACTTTGCCTTTGCTCCGACAGCCACACATGAAGCCTCTGGATTGCCACTTCTGTAAGCGCCCGGCCATGTGCGCAAATATTCAGTTAGTATGCTCCATCTTCTATGAGCCCTAGAAGTGGCTGGGTTAAAGGGAGGAAACTCCTCTAGGTATGCCCTTTGCCACTCCTCTGGCCATTCTTTGAACACGTATGGTGCTTCCCAAGGGGGGTCTTCCCAGCCAACATATATCATCAAAGTTCCCTCCTCACATAGAACTTCCAACAGGGCTTGGATGACAACGTCCGGACCGCCCACAACCCACCCCACAGCCTTAACAGAGGCATGAAGCATTAACGTGTCTCCAGAAGCCACTCCCAGCCTTTTCAAGTCAGCCACTAGTCTGCTCTTTGTTATTGGAGGGATTCCACTTTTTACTGGCTGCTCTCCCATCTTACAACACTTACAACGGGATGTTTGCATGCTTTTTGGGCGGCCTAGCCTCGCGTTTTGTCATAAGCATTTCAAGAGCACTAATAAGCTTCGGCCTTGTTTCAGCCGGCTCTATAACCTCATCAATGTAGCCTTTCTGCGCCGCCACATAAGGGTTGGCAAACTTCCGCCGGTAATCACTAACAAGCTCCAAACGCTTCTGCTCCGGGTCTGGGGCTTCGGCGATTTCCTTCCGGAAGATTATGTTTATGGCTCCTTGCGGTCCCATGACGGCTATTTCGGCTGTTGGCCAGGCATAATTTATGTCTCCGCCGGAATGTTTGCTTCCCATGACGTCGTAGGCTCCGCCATAAGCCTTGCGAAGTATAACTGTTATTTTTGGGACTGTGGCTTCACAGTAAGCGTACAACAGTTTCGAGCCGTGGCGTATTATTCCGCCGTGTTCCTGCTCTATGCCTGGTAAGAAGCCCGGCACATCCACGAAGGTTATTATTGGTATGTTGAAGCAGTCGCAGAAGCGAACAAATCTCCCGGCTTTAACTGACGAGTTTATGTCAAGCGCCCCAGCGTAGTAGGCGGGCTGGTTTGCCACTATTCCAATCACATGGCCATTAAGCCTTGCGAAGCCTATGACTATGTTTGGCGCCCATAAGGACTGAACTTCAAAGAATTCGCTGTTGTCAACCACTCGATGGATTATTTCTTTAACGTCGTAGGGCTTGTCTGGGTCGTCTGGCATTATGCGGGCTAGCTCCTCGTCTGTGCGGTTTGGGTCGTCGCCGGTCTCCACATAGGGCGGGTCTTCAAGGTAGTTGCTGGGCAAATAACTCAGAAGCCTCTTAATTATTTGGATGCAGTGTTCCTCGTCCTTGGCTATGAAGTGGGCTACGCCGCTGGTTTGGCTATGCACCATGGCTCCGCCAAGCTCTTCAAAGGTAACTTCTTGTCCAAGAACTGTTCTGACAACATCTGGACCGGTTATGAACATGTAGCTTGTCTTGTCCACCATTATAATGAAGTCTGTTAGGGCTGGCGAGTAGACGGCGCCGCCTGCGCATGGTCCCATAATGGCTGATATTTGTGGTATGACGCCGGAAGCCATCACGTTGCGGAAGAATATGTCGCCATAACCCGCAAGGCTTGCAACACCCTCTTGTATGCGCGCCCCACCTGAATCGTTTAAGCCTATGACCGGCGCGCCTGTTTTCATCGCTAAGTCCATAAGTTTGCAGACTTTCCTTGCGAACATTTCACCCAATGAGCCGCCAAAAACTGTAAAATCTTGCGAGAAGACAAAGACTAGTCTTCCGTCTATTGTTCCGTAGCCCGTTACGACGCCGTCGCCCAAATATTTGCGTTCTGCCATGCCGAAGTCCGTGCACTGGTGAACCACAAACTGGTCAAGCTCGTTGAAGCTTCCCGGGTCTAGGAGGAGGTCTATGCGTTCTCTTGCAGTCAGCTTACCCTTAGCGTGCTGCTCCTCGATTCGTTTTAGTCCGCCGCCGAGTTTGGCTTGCTCCCGCATTTCCCTTAAGCGTCTAATCTTCTCCTCAACAGTTGGCTCCCTAATCTCAACCATAACTAAACACCTTCCAGTCTGCTGGAATATGTAGGCGCAGTCAGTATTTAGATATATGCAGCCACTCTTTGGAAAACTATATCCCCTTTGACAACCATTAATCAAGAGTCGAAAAGGAACGTGCATAAATGATAGAGCAAAACCTTGTTATTCAGACGCTGCTAAGCCACAAGTCCATAAGAAAGTATAGGGCGGAAATTCCGCCAGAAAATGTTATACGCACAATCGTTAGGGCTGGGCAGCAGGCGCCTTTCGCTTCTCAAGCCTATAGCATACTATTGTCGCGGGATAGGGAGCGCCACCCATACAAGGCGCCGCTGCTTTTCACCATATGCGTCGACTACCACAAGTTCGAGAGAATTATGGAGAAGAGGGGCTGGAAAATGGTAACCAACGATTTGGTGCTGCTATTTTTCGGGATTCAAGATGCCGCCTTAATGGCGGAAAACATGGTTATAGCTGCCAGAAGCCTAGGCTTAGGAAGCTGCTTCCTAGGAAGTGCCATGTTCCAAGCAGAAAAAATAGCAGAAGAGTATCACTTGCCGAAAAGGGTTTTCCCACTTGTGCAGCTTGTTATGGGCTACCCGGCTGAAGATCCCTCGCCACGACCAAGATACCCGATAGAATTCACACTTTTTGAGGGCAAATATCCGGAACTGACAGACGAAATGGTTTCAGAAGCCATGAGGGTTATGGATGAAGGCTACTTGGCACAAGACTATTATAGGCGGTTAAAGGCAAAAATTCCGCTAGAAGATGGGCGTCCAGACCCCTACACCTACGAAAATTATAGTTGGACAGAGCACATATGCAGAAAATGGGGACAATGGTTCCCAGACCCGAAAGGGCTTTTAGAACAGCTGGAAAAACGGGGATTTCATATAGTTAAAAAGAAGCTAGACGTTTGAAGTCTCCCGAAAAACCTTTATATTCATTCATGGCTTTTTACCAGCTTCAAGGCGATGAAGCTCGCCTTTAACCGCCCTCGCTTCTTTGTGCGCGAGGGCTGATAGCTTCTACCCAGTGTTAAAATGCGTTTAGGTGGGTATTGGGTTGCGGGAAGCGGGGCGGTTAGCTCTTTTGGTGAATAGGCAGTTTACAGACTTGTTGATTAAGCGTGTCGTTGGCTATGTTGTTAGTAGGCAGAATGAGGATGGTGGATACACTTTCTGTCAGGGAACCGAATCAAACGCACAGGACACGTATTATGGACTGGCAATCTTGCATTTGTTGGGCTTTCCTTTTCCAAATGTTAAAAAGACTGTTGAGTGGCTGCGTGGCTTTACTCCAGACAGCCTTTACTCGCATTATTATGTGGCTGAAGCCCTAAATTTATGCGGCAAAGAGCCGGACAGGGAGAGCTTGAAAAAGTTTGTTCTTTCTTTGCCAATTATCAGGGGCGAGTTTGGAACCGTTGACGTTTATGCTGAGGTTGCCTCAGAATTTCTATCAGTGTTTATGGCAACTGACCTTGCCAACATGATTAATGTAAAAGTTAACCGTGAGAAAATTATAGATTGGCTGTTGAGCTTCAAAAATAATGACGGCGGTTTTGGAGCCTACGGGCACTCAAACCTGAATTCAACTTATCATGCTGTAGCTTCGCTTTTCAATTTGGGCTATCAGGTTAAGCTGCTTAAGAATACGCTTGGATATGTTAGGGCTTGCGAAAAGCCTTATGGAGGCTTCACCGTTGTGCCGGACGGCTCCACACCATTCATGGAACATGTATATTACGGAGTGTCAACGCTTAATCTTCTCGGCGAAAGCTTGCGGTATCCAAGGCAGACAGCCGAGTTTGTGTTAAGATGCCAAAACGCAAACGGTGGATTTGCAAGGTCAGACATTGGAATATCCACTTTTGAGGACACCTTCTACGCTGTAAGCATATTAAAAACAATTGAGGAGCAGTGGTGATTGCATGAGCGTTGATGTAACATACTTCCGCATCGAAAGGATGATAAAAAGCGGTGCAGAATGCTTCCTATGCGCACTCGAAGATGAAATTGAAAGAAAATACATAGACGCTTACCTCTCCGAACTTGTCATGGACGCCAAGGCAAGGGAGACACTTATTGAAGGCGGGGGATTTTGCAACCACCACTTCTACAGAATGCTGATAACAGCCACAAAACCAGAAAGCCCCGACGGTCACGGAATAGCCCTAATCACTCAAAGCATCATAGAAAAACTTCTACAGGACTTACATAAACAAAGGAAGAATCGCAAAGAAGCTTTCATCCAAACAGCCGGCTGCCCTGCATGTGTCCACCTAGCCAGTTTATTGAAAGTCTACGTCAAGAAAATTGTGGAGCTGCTCTCTTCACGCGATGGAGAATTTCTTAATCTCTTTAAAGAGTCTAAAGGCTTGTGTCTTCCTCACTTTACAACCCTACTCCATGCTATGGAAAAGGCTACACACAACCAGAGCCAAGACGTCATTAAAGCCGTTGTTGATGTTGAAGAGAAAAACCTACGCCGCTTGAACATGGAACTTTCCGAATACGTAAAGAGGCAAAGCTACGAATTCTCAGAAAAGGATCGCACAGCAATCGGAGACGTGTTGTTGAGGAGCGTTCAAAAGGTTGTAGGTAGGAGGGGACTAAAGTTGCGGGAGGCTTACTCATAGATGAGTAAGGGTGAAGATAAACGTGTTAAGATTATCATTCCGGCACGGTTATATGAAAAACTTGGAAACCAAGCGGAAGAAATAATCCGTAAAGGGTTGCTCACGCTTAAGATTCAATTTCTTGCACAGGAAGTGCAGTCTCTTGAAGATAGGATAGCATATTTAAGGAAGCGGATAGCGGAGCTGCCAGATGACATAAAAAGAGAGGAAAGAATGCTGAACGAGTTGATTGAAGATCAGAAAAAACTTGAAAACATTTTAAACAGAAAGGTGTGACCAGTTTTGGTTAAAGTTGAACTAAAGAGGAACCAGAAAGCGATATATGTGAATGGAAGCTGTGGGATTTTAGAACCCGCCGAAAAGCTGAAAGTTTCAGTGGGCAACGCCGCATTTATTCAGAAGGTTATACATCTTGGAATAGCGTCCCCCTACTCAGAGGAACAACTCCTACAAAAAAATCAAAGCGTTAGAGGAACGGAAAAGAGCTCTCGAGTCCGAACTTAAGGAAATCGCTAATCAGTTCATACGTCTTGAAAGTAGGCATGTAGGATTGCGAACACAGATCTCCAAAATTTTCAATGATAACAGAATACAAGTTTTCCATTTATGCGCACGCTATTCACCCAGCACAGTTGAAGAAAACGTCGTAACAAATATCATACAAAAATACATTGAATATTCAAAGTCCATGTGGTTTTAATTTCAAACATCGCAGGGAAACATCTCCAAAGAAAACACGTTTTACAGAACCATCTTCAAACCTTAAAACCAGCGCCCCGTTCCCATCAACATCAGAAGCTACACCTTTAAGCCTCTCACCATCGCTGGAGACTTCCACTTCGCAGCCTAGAAAAGATGCGAAGCTTTTCCATTCCTTCAAAATTGGCGTGAATCCTTCTTTAAGGAAGATTTGATAAAGGCTGTCCATTTTCTCCAGCAAAGCCTTGAAAAGCTCTTCTAGGGAGATTTTTCTGCCTAAGGCTTTTTGGAGGGAAGTTGCTGTTTCGCTAAGCTCTTTCGGAAATTCTTTTTCAACGTCAATGTTGGCGTTTACGCCTACGCCAATTATTGTGTAATCAACTTTTTCTCCTATGGTTTTCATTTCTGAGAGGATGCCGCAAACCTTCCGCCCATTCACCACAACATCGTTGGGCCATTTTGTTTCAGCCTTCAAGCTATACAATTCGCGTAGGGTTTCTGCAACGGCTAAGCCTGCCAAAAACACAAGTTTGACGGTTTCCGGTGGCTTAAGCTTTGGCTTAAGAATTATTGAGAACCATAAGCCTCCTTTTGGTGAAATCCATTTTCTGCCAAGTCTTCCCCGCCCAGAGGTTTGGGTTTCGGCTACGGCAACTGTGCCTTCTGGGGCGCCGAGTTCTGCCAGCTCCTTAGCCCAATCGTTGGTTGAGCCGACTTCGTGGGCGAAGAAAATGTATTTTCCGACAAGCCTTGTTTTCAGCCCTTCTTGAAGTTTTTCCACTTTTATGTTTGTGGGCAAGGCTATTTCTCCCCATATAATGCGAAGGCGCCGATGTAGAAGGCTGCGTATATTGTGGCTGCCAGAACAAAGGACGCTGTGAAGCCCCAGTTGGCGATTAGTATGCCGCTTAGGGCTAGGCTCGCCGACTCGCCCAAGTGGAGCCCCATCATAAGCAGGCCGATGTCGGTCCCATAAGACTCCTTTTCGCAAATTTTTGATAGTATTCCCTCTTGTCCCACACTGTTCATCCCCTCGGCGAAGCCAACAGCCACCACTAGGACGGCGGCGAGAATAGCGGGGGGAAAACCCTAGGGGGATTAAAAGAGCCGAATAGATTATTCCGCTTGTTAGAATGAGTCTTTTCACGTCGCGATATTTGGAGAAGATGTACGAGGACAAGCCTGCCGTAAGAATCATGGTGCCAAAAACCAGTCCAACATTTTCTGGGGAAAAGCCAACATTGTTTAGGAAACATGGTATGACATATCCGGAGCGGAAGCCAAAGGCCAAGCCCATTGTAAAGAATAGGAATAGGAAAATTTTGAACTTTCGCCCCTTCCTCCTAAAGTCAAGGAAACGTAAGGCTTGTCCTGTGGTGAATTCGCCCTTCCTTTCATCAGTTAATGTGAAGGAGAGGAGAAATCCCAGAACGCCTAAAAGGGCGCATAAAATCATCGTCCCCTCATATAGGACTAGTGCCGCTAGAAATCCGGCTATGAGGCTGCCGACGGCGTAGGCAACATAAACAACCGTTCTTAGGTTGACAAGAATCCTCCAGTTCCCCTTGCTTCTTTCTAGAATATAGGCCCTATTTACAGCCCATATGGCGCCCTCCTTTGTTCCCTCTGCAACTTTTCCGAAGAGGAACTCCATTGGAGTGTGGGCAAAATAGTAGATGAGGCTTGATATGGTGCCTAAGAATCCGTTCGCCATAAAGAAGGGCTTCCTTCCAAAAAAGTCTGAAAGGGTGGCGAAGAACATTCTGCCAAGTTGCATTATTAGGGGCATAGCTGCGAAAACAAAGCCTATTAGGACTATGTCTATGCGTCTCTCCTCCATTATTAAGGGGATTACGACTCCGAGGATGCCGCTGGTAAAGGAGTGGAAAGACTGGATGACGAGAACCGTTTTTAAGGGACGCAGAAGGCTTCAGCCCCCGACAAGTGTCCAGTGAAACTCCGATTTATGCGCTTTAAACCATCACGAGTTCCAATAGAACACCCTTTGTGCTTTTAGGGTGGACAAAGACTATCTTCTTCCCCTCGGCACCAGTTCTAGGCTTTTCATCAACAAGCATAACACCCTTCCCTTTAAGCTCCTCTAAAGCCCTTTCGATATCATCTACTTTTATGGCTATGTGATGAATTCCTTCACCTCGGCTTTCAAGGAATTTTGCAACCGGACTATCGCTGCCCAAAGGCTCTAGAAGCTCAATTTGGGTTTCGCCACCAGCGGATAGGAAGGCCACCTTAACCTTCCGCTCTGTCAGGACGTGAACGCCTAAAAGCTTGAAGCCAAGGATATCACGGTAAACGCTAATAGCCTCATCCAGATTTTTAACAGCCACTCCAACATGGTCCATTCCAATAAACATGTGCCATCTCAACTCCAGTTTATTGCTTGAGGGTTAAATGCAATCATCCCTTGTTATAAAAAGTTTCTAGGCGATAACTGCTAAAACATCTCCTTTGTTCACAACAGCCCCTTCAGAGACGAGGACTTCTTTAACAACACCGTCTTTTGGCGCTGCAACCTCATTCGCCATCTTCATAGCTTCCAAAATGCACACGCAATCTCCCTTGGAGACTTTCTGTCCAACGCCAACCTTTAACGCTACAATCCTTCCTGCTATAGGGGCTAAAACGGCATCCTTCCCAACGATAAGGCTAACAGCAGGCTTTTTAGAAAGTGCTGGAAGCGGCTCAATTTTTGAAGTTTCCGGTTTAGAGGTTGGGGTGGGATATTGAACTTCGAAGACTTTCCCGCCAACCTTAACCCGCATAATGTTCCCGGATAGCCTCAAAAGCTCTGCCAAAAATTTTTCGCTGTTTATTTCCAAGGAAAGTTTTCCGCCGCCAGAATTTGCAAATTTAACCTCAACTGTTTTTCCGTTAACATCAACTAGGAAAGTGTTATTTTCCCTTTTCAAAACCTTAACATTGTACGCTTTATTGTTCACTAAAACTTCGTGGACTTTCAAAAGGTTCGCCTCAGCCCCCTACATCTGCCGGCAAGCTTCCAAAGGGAAACTCTCCCTTGTTCACGTCTTGGAATTAGTGCCTTAACTTTGGCTTCAGCTATTTGATTTGCCAGAAAAGCGGTAAGGGCGGCTACCTCCTCATCCGTTAAGGCTTTCTTTGGAAGAAGCTTTTCAATCCTTTCGTCGACAAAGTTTATGTGGATATCTCCTCTTAAGAAATCTTCATCCTCCATTATCCTCTTATGCAGTGGGATTGTGGTTTTAACTCCCTCTATCACAAATTCGTCTAAGGCGTTACGCGCCCTCTTTACGGCTTCTAAGCGGCTTAAACCCCAAACAGCAAGCTTGGCAATCAAGGGATCGTAGAAGACTGACACCATGTAGCCAGCGTAAAGGTGGGTGTCAACCCTAACTCCAGGACCGCCTGGCAAACGCAAGTTTGTGACTGTTCCCGGTGATGGCGCAAAGTTTTCGTAGGGGTCTTCAGCGTTTATACGGCAGTTTATGGCATGTCCACGGATTTTCACGTCCCTCTGGCTGTAGGCAAGTTTTTCGCCGGCTGCGATTCTTATTTGCTCTTTGACTATGTCTATGCCCGTCACCATTTCAGTTATCAAGTGCTCCACCTGAAGCCTAGTGTTCATCTCTAAAAAGTAGTAGTTGCCATTCTGGTCTACAAGGAACTCAACAGTTCCAGCATTAACGTAGTTTATGGCTTTCGCGATTCTTATCGCGGATGCGCCCATCTCCTTCCGCAGTTCCGCAGTCATGAGGGGCGAAGGCGTCTCCTCAATGAGTTTCTGATATCGCCTTTGGATTGAGCATTCCCTTTCGCCTAGGTGGATGACCCTCCCCTTCTTATCTGCTAGTATTTGGAATTCTATGTGCCTAGCCCTTGGAAGAAACTTTTCCACATAAATTTCGCGTCTTCCGAAGGAGGATTCTGCCTCCAAGGCGGCGGTTTCCAAAACGCGGCGCATTTCAGCCTCGTTTTTGACGAGGCGCATGCCTTTCCCGCCGCCTCCGTAAACAGCCTTAACCAAAACTGGATAACCAACCTTCTCGGCTATTTCTAAGGCTTCTTCCGGGCTTTTGGCGGGTTTTAGGCTTCCGGGGATAACTGGCACTCCAGCTTCTGCCGCAGCCTTTCTAGCCTCAACCTTATTCCCCATCCGCCTCAAAACTTCGGCTGGAGGACCAATAAACTCTAAACCATTTTTTGCACATGCTTCTGCAAAGGCTGGAATTTGGGATAGAAAGCCGTATCCTGGATGGATGGCTTCGCAACCAGATTTTTTGGCTATCTCAATTATTTTTTCTATGTTTAGGTAGCTTTGGCTTGGCTCCGCTGCGCCTATAAAATAGCATTCGTCGGCATACTGAACATGAAGCGAGTCGGTGTCCGCCTCTGAGTAGACAGCGACCGTTTTAACGCCGAGTTCCCGGCATGCCCTAATCACTCTTAAGGCGATTTCTCCTCTGTTGGCGACTAAAACCTTGTTGAACATTTCCCGCCCTTTAACTAGCCAAGAGTGGCTTTTAACAGTTTATTGGCTTCGCCTTAAAATAAGTTTAAACATTTGGGTTTGCTCTGGAAAAATATAAAGGCTAGAAGATTAAACTAGGGTATTCCTATTCCTTAAGTTTGGATGGTATCGTTAATGGAGAAGCACACCCATGATATAGTTATTGTTGGCGCGGGCTTGGCTGGTTTGAGGGCTGCCGTTGCAGCCGCAGAGTTCAGCAACAAGCTGGACATAGCGGTTATTTCAAAGCTTCACCCGTTACGGTCGCATTCTGTTTGTGCGCAGGGTGGAACAGCCGCTGTCATGCGGGAAAAGGACTCTTTCGACCTGCACGCCTTTGACACCGTGAAGGGTGCTGATTACCTAGCGGATCAGGATGTTGTGGGATTCTTTGTTAGGCAAGCCCCCAAAGAAATCATTTTGATGGAGCATTGGGGTTGTCCATGGAGCCGCACACCGGATGGGAAAATAGACCAGCGCCCCTTTGGCGGACATACGTATCCAAGGGCTTGCTTCGCGGCTGACATGACTGGTTTTCACGAGATGCACACGCTGTATGGGAAAGCCACAACCTACGACAATGTTAAGTTTTATGACGAGTGGTTTGCCACTTCGCTAATAGTTGAAGATGATGCCGTAGTGGGCTTAACAGCCATAGAGTTGAAAACAGGAGAGATGCATGCCTTTAAGGCTAAGGCTGTTGTGATGGCTACTGGCGGACACGAGCGCATTTACGAGTTTACTACCTTCTCCCACACAACAACGGGCGACGGCATGGCGATGGCTTATCGGGCTGGCGCGCCTCTTGAAGATATGGAGTTTGTCCAGTTCCACCCAACAGGCTTGGTGCCGTCGGGCGTGCTGATCACCGAAGGCGCGCGGGGCGAGGGCGGCTACCTATATAATGCCCTTGGAGAGCGCTTCATGAAGCGCTATGCCCCGGAAAAGATGGAGTTGGCTCCCCGCGACGTGGTTTCAAGGGCTGAGCAAACAGAAATCCTCGAAGGGAGAGCCTTCCAAGGCCCTTATGGACCATACATTGCTTTGGACCTTAGACACTTAGGCGAGGAGAAGATTAACGAGAGGCTACCGCTCATAAGAGATGTCGCCATAAAGCTTGCCGGGGTTGACCCCGTTAAGGAGCCTATACCGATTCGTCCGGCAGCCCACTATTCTATGGGCGGGATTAGAGCCAACATAAGAACCGAGACGCCAATTAGGGGTTTGTATGCTGCTGGCGAGTGCTCATGTTTAAGCCTTCATGGCGCCAACAGGCTTGGAACAAACTCGACGGCTGAATGCCTAGTTTTTGGAGCCGTCGCCGGGGAAGAAGCGGCAAAGTACGCCATGTCTGCCAGTTTCCACGAATTTCCAGAGGGGAAGGCTTTAGCCGAAGAGAAGCGGGTTTTCGATGGAATCCTTGGAAGCGAAGGCAGCGAGAGAGTCCCACAATTGAGGGATGAGATGAGGAGGCTTATGAACACTAAAGTTTGGATTTTCAGAACAGGCGAGGAACTGAAAGGCGCCTTAAAAGAGATTAGAGCGCTTAAGGAGCGCTTTAAACACATAAAGGTTGAGGATAAGGGCAAAACCTTCAACACGGGGTTAACAGCTGCCCTCCAGCTTGACTTTATGTTGGACTTGGCTGAAGTCACAATTATAAGCGCGTTGGCGAGAACCGAGTCACGGGGCGCTCACTCAAGGCTTGACTATCCAAACCGCGACGACGAGAAGTGGCTTGTCCACACACTGGCATATTATACCGTGGATGGACCAAGACTTGACTACATTCCAGTTACGATTACGAAGTGGCAGCCTGCCGCCAGAAAGTATTAGGAGGGAAGTGTACATGAATGGTGAGGTTGTTAAGGTTGTTGAATTCAGAATTCGCAGATACGACTCAGACACGAATAGGAGTTACATTTCCACGTTTAAGGTGCCAATTCGCCGTGGAACAACTATCCTAGATGTGCTTAACTATATTAAGGAGAATTTTGATGAGACCCTTACTTTTAGGCACTCATGTAGAATGGGAATCTGCGGAAGCTGCGCAGTAAATGTTAATGGCAAGCCGATGCTGGCATGTTACACGCAGGTTTTAGACTTAAACGCCGACACGGTAACCATCGAGCCTCTGTCAAATCTTCCAGTCATTAAGGATTTGGTGGTTGACATACAGCCCTTCTTCCAAAACTTCAGAAAAATCAAAACAGTGCTCATCAAGCCGGCGGAAGCCTTCAAAAAGCCCGTAGAGTTTACACAGTCGCCTGAAGACCTTAAAAAGTACTGGGATTTGACACTTTGCACAAAGTGTTCAATTTGCTATTCTGCTTGTCCAGCAGCCATAGATGAAAGGTTTCTTGGACCTTCGGCTTTGACAGCCAATTATAGGTTTATTGCCGATTCGCGGGATGAGGGCTTGGATGAAAGGCTTAAGCCCATGGCGGATAATGTTTGGCTCTGCACCTCATGCAATTCTTGCACGCTTTTCTGTCCAAAGCTTGTTAATTGTGCAAATTCTGTGGTTGAGGACCGCAGTCTCTTGGTAGAAATGGGAGCCATCCCAAGAACAGTTAAAGATGTTCTTGAAAGCGTTATGAAATATCACAATCCAATGGGAACTCATCAAAGTAGACGGATGGCTTGGGCTGAAGGTTTAACCGTTAAAACATATCCAAATGTTACAAGGGCTGCTGTTATATTTTTTGCGTGCTGTTCAACCGCCTATGACGTTAGGAACAGGGAAATAGCCAGAACGATGGCAACAATTTTTGACAGGCTTGGCGTTGATTATGCCACTTTAGGCGAAGAGGAGTGGTGTTGTGGAGACCACATACTGCGCATGGGCGAGAAGGGTTTGTTTGAAATGCTTGCAGAACATAATGTGGCGGTGTTCCAGAAGTTTAATGCAGACGGCATTGTTACGGTTTCGCCCCACTGCTACAACACCTTCAAAAACGACAAGCCCTACAAGGATTTGGCGCTAAACGTTCAGCACTACACGCAGTTTTTGGCTGAAGCCCTAGAAAAGGGCAAACTTAAACCCACAAAACCTTATAACAAGCGGGTTGCCTACCACGACCCATGCTTCTTGGGCAAGCGAAACCATATCTACGAAGAGCCAAGGCAAATTCTACAATCAATAAAAGGTTTAGAGCTTATCGAAATGAAGCGAACAAGGGAAGCCAGCTTCTGCTGCGGCGGCGGAGCTGGAAGAGTCTGGACAGAGGAAGCCGAACCGGAAAAGAGACCATGCGTAAACCGTGTTAAAGAGGCTTTGGAGCTTGGTGCTGAGGTTATAGCTGTGGCTTGTCCCTTCTGCGTGACAACCCTTGAAGACGCCATAAAAGTTTTGGAAGTGGAAGAAAAAGTAGCCGTCAGAGACATCCTCGAAATCTTAAGAGAAACTTTGTAGAATCTCTTCTTCCTCTTTTACCTTTTTAGCATCTGCAGCGGCTCGCCATGTGACAGTGGCATTTTGTCTCCTCAACTGCGAAGGTTAAGTCTATTAGGATCTCTTCAAGCTCTTTTGCAAGGTTTTGGTTGCCCCTAGCCTTTATTTCAGTTAGAAGTTTTTCTGCCTCTGCTTTTAGGGCTAAGGGGTCTCCACTTCCATCCTTTAAAAAGCGTTTGTATTTGGCTTTGAAGTTTGTAAGCTTATCTTCCATTGCACGCCCATCCAAGAAGTTAGCTATCGTCCTTTAAGATTAGTTTTTCTTTTTACAACATAACATAATTTTACTCCGAAATTTTGGGTGAATTTCAATTTTGCTAGATTATCCGAGCAATGTTGGCATGTGTAGGCTGAAATCCATAGAATTTTGGAATGTTTTATATTGCCTATTCCATACAAATTATGGCTTTGAAGGGGCGAGGTTGGCTAAAAAATCAGTTTCAAAGCATAAGCGTAGACGTGCCGAGAAAAGACGTGTTGAAATTGAGATTAGGCAGATGACTTTGGAAGATCTGCCAGAGGTCTGGCGCTTAAGCGAAAAGATTTTTACGCCTTCGCAGTTGCAGTTCACTTACCGCACTTGGAATGTTAATGAGCTGCTTTCTCTTTTTCAGGCGGATCCGGAACTATGCCTTGTGGCTGAGGATGTTGCCTCAAAGAGGATTGTTGGTTTTGCCCTTGGCACTATTTTGAGGCGTCCTTTTAGTCCTTGGACTTATGGCTATTTTGTTTGGGCTGGTGTTAAGCGTATGCGGCGTCGGCAGGGCGTTGGAAGGAGGCTTTACCGCGAGTTGGAAAAACGTTTCAAGGAGAAGGGTGCCCGAATAGCCATAGTTGACGTGGAGGGCACGAATTTGGCTGGTATGCGTTTCATGGAGAAGCTTGGTTTCAAGCAGAGCCAAACCTACATTTGGTATAGTAAGCTGCTTGAATAGGTTCAAACGATGAGAGTGCTTCAAGTCATATGGGAGATTTTGAAAATCTTGGGGTTGCTTCCTTCATATACTTCTTTTCCAGCAACATGACAAGCATGTTCCTGCCAGTCTACTACGTGACACTTGGACTGAGCATTATCCAAATAGCGGTTTTGCTACTGGTCACCTTCACGATAATTGGGCTTTTACCCATAACTCTGCTTAGGTTTGTTAGAAATTTTGAGCGAGTGATATGCTTCGGCGTGCTCTTCACAATGGTTTTCTACATACTTCTAATTTATGTTAAAAATCCGGTGGTTTTGGGCGTCACTTATGGGTTGGGCATAGCCACTTTTTGGCCAAGCTTCAATCTCCTACAGTTTAGGTTAAGCGAGTCCACCGTCAGGGCACGTTCAGTAAGTCTATTCTCCATAATAATTCCATCAATTGCTAGCATTGCCGGTCCAGCGGTTGGCGGCTTAATCATAGAAAATTTTGGTTTTCCAATTCTTCTGGGCTTGTGTGTGGCTCTTTATTTTGCTGCTTTAATCTTTTTTACGCGAGTGAAGTTTAGACGTGAGGCTCATGGTTTGTTAATCCCAAGGGGGCGTAGAATCTCCATTTTCTTCATAACTTTCATAATTTTTGGTATGTCCGAGGCCTATTGGTTGGCTTATCCCCTTTTCATTAATAGGATTTCTGAAACAACTTCCAGGATGGGTTTTGTCCTAGCCTTAACAAGCCTTGTGGTTTCCGCCATAACTTTTCTGGTTAACTGGCTTTCAGACGTCAAGATGAGACGTGTTGAATTCGCCGTGATAGGCGTTGTGCTAAACGCTGTATGGTTTTTCCTAATAGGGCATGCCACCGCACCACAGCAGATAGTGCTTTTATCCGCCTTGTCTGGTTTGGCAAGCGCCTTTACCATTTCATGGTTCGCCCACTATGGAAACTCCTTCAGTCGAGAACATTATGCAAGCATCCTAGTTCTAATGGAGGTGGGCTTAATGCTTGGAAGAATAGTCAATCTCGTGCCCACAGTTCTTCTTATCGCCGAGGAGAATTATTTTGGCTATTTCATGCTACTTGGAATATTCATTTTGTTGACTATTCCATTTCTGGTCTGCAGCAAACACATATGTAACGATAGGAAACGCTTGTATGACTAGAGGAATTTTCTAGAAAAAATCTTCGTAACGCTTATTTCAAATTACTTTTTCCATTATATTTTTGGTTAGGCTATTGGTGTTTAGAATAGTCTATGTGGTTAGGCCGGCCTAACCCGTGCCTTGACGCTGGGGCACGTTAAATGTGCTGGCGTCCGGGGGACTAAAATGGGGATTAGCCCCCGTTAAAGCGTCTCGCGATGATAGGTCCCCGAAAAAGAGGAGAAGGGAGAGGTGATGCGGAAATGGACAAGAAAATATTGGTAAGCCTATTCATTATTGGGCTTGTTGGCTTTGCTCTCGGCTGGGGAACCTATAGCCAGTTTAGCGACACGGAAACGACTACGGCGACTTTTACTGCTGGAACATTGAACTTGAAGGTCGGCGACGATGACCCAGTAAGCTGGAAGATTGATCTAGCGAACCTGCTGCCCGGATGCAGCGGTAGCGAAAGCGTGGTTATAAAGAACATCGGGTCTGTTAATGGCAAACTCTCCATATCATTTAGCGACCTTGTTGACAATGAGAATGGGCTGACGGAGCCAGAACTTGTGCTTGACGACACGGAACCTGATGGGGAGCTTGCTGAAAATCTATACTTGAAAATCACCGTTGATGGAACTGTAGTTTACGAGGGATATGCCAATGGCGTCTTGAGCGGAGGCTTAGCCAACTATCCGTTGAATGCTGGCGCTTCAGTTACATTCACAGTTAATTACAGTATTGACGAGTCTGTGGACGATGTTATACAGAGCGATGTTGTTGGCTTTACGATAACGTTCCTTCTGACACAGGCTTAGCCTCCCTTCTCCCGTAAAAAGGAGGAGGAAGAATAAAAAATGAACAGGAAAATATTGGTTGGAATACTGGCAATCGGACTAGTAGCCTTGGCAGTCGGCTGGGGAACATACTCCCAATTCAGCGACACGGAAACAACCATAACAACATTCAGTGCGGGTTCACTTGACTTGACAATAAACGACCATAACGGAGTGCCAGTAACCTTCACTTGGAACAATCTAAGACCTGGAAATCAGCCACTTTATTCATTAACGCTCAAAAACATTGGCACTATAATGGGCTATCTAGACATAAGTAACATCGTAGTTGTCAGCGAAGAAAATGGTCTCACAGAGCCGGAAATAGAGGCGGGAGATACCAGCGCTGACACAGGCGAACTGGACGACGTGCTCTACTTAATACTGTTCCTTGACTACGATCACAGCGGCTGGTTTAGCACTGGAGATAAAAAGATCTTTGAAGGGCTCATAACAGATCTTCCAACAAGCTTTATGGATATCAACGAACCAATTGAGGCTAATGGCGGTGTTGACTTTGTCGTAGAAATCTATAACTGGTGGGCACACGGTGGTGTTGACAACCAAGCACAGACAGATACCCTCAGCATCACATTCACATTTCTACTATCTCAAAACCCATAAAAGAGCAAAAATAACAAGTCAGACTGCACCGCTGCAACCAGCCTAAAATCCCCATTTTTTATTAAAACCCTCTAAGGAGATTGATTAAAGTGTATAAGAAAAAAGCCGTACTGATATTATTGACAATCCTTTTGTTATTCATAAGCCTAAATTTAGCTTCTGATGATCCTACAGCGTCAGCTTGCACAATTTATTTCGGGAAGAAAATTAAATTTGACATGGAGATCTCGCCAAAAGTTCCCCTTTTCCATCCAGATGTGGACGGTCACTTCTACCCTGGACGCCCAAAGGTCACAAAATATTTAAGACTGATTAATGTTGGAGATTTGCCCTTCCGAATTTGCATGCTCAATGCCACTTTTGAAGGAGACACCCATCTAGCCGATGGACTGCAAATAGAAATTTTAGAGCTTGGAAAAGGTAGACGAGAAAAACCAAACCTCCTCTACAACGGAACCCTAAGCAATTTAGCAGAAGGTATAAAAGTTTATGGCAAGAGGGCTGTTCCACCAAAAGACAGCGTCACACTACAGATCAGCGTATGGATGCCCGCCACAGCCGGAAACGAATATCAAGGACTAACAGTAACAGCCTACATAGCTATAACAGTGCGCTTTCCACCAACTCATGATGGTATGAAATGCTAAACCCAAAAATTAGGAAAATCCTAAAAATAGCCATATACGCCCTCATAGCCACATTCCTCATAATCTTCCTAGTCTTCTACAGACCTGTCTCGCTCTGGGGTGACACCCTCTACGAACCTGTCCATACAGGAAGCATGGAGCCCACCATCCCGGTCGGAAGCATAGTCGTCATAAAACCAGCCAACCCAGAAACCTTGAAGGTAGGCGACATAATATGCTTCAAAGTTGAAACAGAACATCCCACAACGGTAACCCACAGAATAATAGGCATAACAAGCCAAGGCTTCATAACAAAAGGGGACGCCAACGAAGACCCAGACACATGGATAGTCAAAAAACAAGACGTCATAGGAAAGGTAATAGCCATAATCCCTTACATAGGATATCTAGGCTATTTTGTAAGAACCCCAATAGGCTTCACACTATTAATAATAATCCCGGCAACCTTAATAATAGCAATAGAAATCCGTAACATCATAAAAACCGCAAAGAAACATCAAGCAAAAACAAACCATAACCATTCGACCAAAAACTATAGAGGGTAGTGTTTTGTGGCTTTTAGGAAGCACAAATGTGACTTTTTCGCTAAAATTCTATAGAGGGGCTATCAATTTTGCAGTTCGTCGCCAGCAGCAAAATTGACATTTTGGCAAGGTAAAAATAGGGCTAAAACTATAGCGTTTTATTGGTTTAGAGGCTAAATGCAAAGAACAGGTGTTGCTAAGCTCCCCCTCCACTATGGTAAGGCTCCAAAATGGCTAGTTGTCCGCATGCGAAAACTAGCCAAAGAAATAGTAACTATAATCATAGACGAGTATGGGACCGGCGAGTTTCTGAAACGCCTATCAGACCCCTTCTGGTTTCAGGCTTTAGGCTGTGTTTTGGGTTATGACTGGCACTCATCAGGCGTAACAACAGTCGTCACTGGAGTTTTGAAGCAAGCAGTAATTCCAGAAGAGCATGGTGTGGCGGTCTGCGGCGGAAAAGGAAAATTTTCTAGGCAGACGCCTCTTGAAATTGGGTTAGTGGGTGAAAAGTTTGGTTTTTCAGAAAATAAGATAGGAAGCCTACAGTACGCCAGTCGGATGAGCGCAAAAGTTGACAACACAGCCATTCAAGCTGGCTACCAGCTCTACCACCACGCCTTCTTCGTAGACGAGGATGGGCGATGGGCAGTTATACAGCAGGGCATGTGCCCCCAAGACCGAACAGCAAGACGCTACCACTGGCTTTCAGAAAACATCAAAAACTTTGTGGTGGAACCTCACAATGCCATAGTAGGCGATGCAAAACGCGAAATAGCCCTAGACATGACGGCAAAAGAAAGCGAAGGCTGCAGAAAAGCCTCAGTGGACCTTGCATGCGAGCCACCCAAGAAGCTTATGCGCCTGATAATGTCTATACGCCCAGCCTACCAGAAATCCCTCGAAGAGTGGCTGCCAAAAACAGCCCAAACCCAATGGGCAGACTACACAATAGACGTTTTATCCATGCCAGCCAACATAAACTGGAAAGCCCTACAACAAGTCTACGAGTTCAAACCAAGAAACTACGAAGAGCTTTTAGGCTTTAAGGGCGTTGGCGCCGCAACAGTCCGCGGCTTAGCCCTAATAGCAGAACTGATTTACGGCGAAAAGCCAAGCTGGAAAGACCCTGTGAAATACTCCTTCGCCTATGGCGGAAAAGACGGCGTCCCCTACCCAGTGGACAGAAAAGCCATGGATGAATCCATACAAATCCTAAGAAGGGCTATTGAAGATGCAAAACTGGGCGACAAAGAAAAGCTCAACGCCTTGAACAGGCTTAGGGTTTTCATCCCGCCAACACTCCAATAAAATTTCATGCCTGAGTTTTTGTTTAAGGCATGCTTGGTTCATGCTTGATATAAGGCTTAAAGTCCAGATAGGTTTATATCTCCGTTTTTGAAGTGTGATGGGAAAATGATAACAAAAATGCTAAGGATTGCATATGAACCTACCATTAAGCGTAGCAGCCTTCATAGCGAGTCTGCTGCTCCTCTATGTCGGCTCAAAAAAGATAGTGGATGCAGCCGCACGCCTAGCCAACAGTCTAAACCTCCATAAAGTCGTCGTAGGAACAGTTTTCGTAGCCTCCGTAACATCAGCCCCAGAACTTTTCAGCTCACTCTTCGCAGCCGTTTTCAGCTCTTCACAGATGGCCTTCGGCAACATAATAGGCTCAAACATCTACAACGTCCCCCTAATAATAGGCATATGCGGCTTAATCGGCGAGTTCAAAATGAAAAACTCCACCATCAACAAGGAATGCCTCCTCATGATAGGCCTAGCCGCCCTACTAATGCTGCTGACAATGGCTACTGGCACAGTGACATGGTGGATCGGACTAATCTTCTTGGCACTTTATCCAGCCTTCATCTACTACTCCATACGAAAGGGGAACGGCAACGGAAACCTCACAGACCAAACAAAAGAAAGCACCGCCAAACCAGCAGCCATAATGATTCTTGGCGGCACCGCCCTAATAGCCGGTACTTTTCTGCTCGTTTACAGCGCCACAGCCATGGCTGAAATTTTCGGCTTAAGCCACTTCTACGCAGGACTAACAATAATGGCTTTAGGCTGCGTAATCCCAGAAACAGCCGTTTCAGTGGCCGCAGCCCTCCACGGCGAACAAGAAATATCCATAGGCAACGTTATAGGCGACAACATTATAACGGCCACGCTGGTTTTCGGAATAGTCGCACTGATAAAGTCTTTCCCGGTAACACTGCAGGAGATTTTAACAACAGTCCCGTTCATGATTATCGTAACTCTCATCTTGTTCATCATGAATAGACGAAGCCACAAAATAACAAGAGCATGGAGCATACTCATGCTGGCTATAGCCGCAGCAGCCTTCACCCTAGAAACATTCAACCACATAACTTAGCCTCAACCACTGAAAAATCTTAAAAATGCCTACTTCATTTCTGCTTAGAAAAGCATGAAAATGCCCCTGCAATCCACGTTTACGAAAAGGTTTGGTTTAAACAGTATAGAAAATACTTCTTCGTGAGAGGAACCAAGCGCAAGTTTTAGCAGCGCCTTCACTCTTCAACAGTTATCGCTTGCGTTGGGCAAGATGTCACACAAGCCATACAAGCTATGCAGTCGCCCTCCCTAACGGGAACAGACTTCTGAGTGTCCGGATATTCTGGCAACTTCTTGAGTTCGAAAACATTTACTGGGCAGATTTCAACACAGACGCCGTCGCCGTTGCACTTACTCCAGTCAACCTTAACTTTCGGCATGCACACATCAACCTTAACCATAAATTCTGGATGCGCCCACATTTAATACTTTCCACAAAACTGCAAACAACGAATGCCTTATCAACGATAAATAGGATATGTGCATCACACCCTTAAAATGTCAGCGTAAATCTGCGCGCAACAGTGGGATGAAAAACTTATCCCGTAGCTTTGTGCCTTGGCGTATTTTATGGCTTCTTCGGATGGAAAGGCTATGGCGTCAGCACCAGCTTTTATGGCTAAGGTGTCTGTTTCTGCTCTTTGCTTGCCCTTTGGTCGCATGCAACCTAAAGCTATCGGAATTTTTGGAAACATAACCCTTGCAGTGGCTAGAACTTTAGCTATTTCCATCGGTTCTGGCGGTTTCACATTCTCCATTATTGTGCCGTGTATGGGCATGAAAGCGATTACGACTAGGGCTGATGGCTTATATTTGGAAATCATCTGTAAGGCGTAAAATTCCCCTTTCAACCGTCCATAATGAAGCCCAACAATTACGTGGGGAACGAAACACAAGCCGGACTGACTTAACGCCTTTAACGCGTCTTCATAATCCCTAACTGTAACTTTCAAGTTGTAAATTTCCCGTATTGTTTCATTATCCCCAATAACATCGATTAGGGCGGCGTCAACACAGGCTTCCTTAAGCTTTACAGCCTTTTCATAGTTCACAATTCCGACATGCGCAAAAATTTTCAAGCCAAAATCAGCCTTAACCCGCCTAATGGCTTCTGTGAAGCTATCCAGTGGAACAGAACCGTCTGGTAGGCAGCCGCCACTGATTAGGCAGCCGACAGCTCCATCTGCCTTAAGCTTTGCACACAAATTGTAAAGCTCTTCCGGGGTTCTAGCCGGACGCATGGTTTCGAGAACTTTTCCGCCACAGTGTTTACAGTTTAATGCGCAGCCCTTCCCTGTCACGGAGATTGTTGGAAAATCCTTGGGTGAAGAGCAGAAGTAAGCCGTCTTATAGTATGTGAAGCTTGGAGCATAAAAGCAAACGCTTCTCCTTTCAGAACGGAAGGCGTTGTTTTCTAAAAGTTTTGAGAACTCTTCTTTGTTCATCTGCCAAATGATTTCTGGAGTGAATTGTGCCATTTTCCTCTCTACTAAAGCCCTAGAAGAGCCTTAATAACTTTCGCTGACGTCTGCAACTTAACTTTTATTTTCTTCTTCATTGCTCGATATGGTCGGAGTTGGTGCTGTTTCCAAAGTGTTAACAGCCTTAATTGTTTTGGCTATTTTCTCCAGATACCTCTGGAAGCTTAGGGTTCTGAAAACCGACAAGCCTCTCTCGGTTATGGCGTAAAGCTTCTTTTTGCTAGTGATTTTCTCCACAACTAGCCCGTTCCTCATTAAGGATTCCAAGTACTGCCCAAGAACGGTGCAATCCATGTTAGTTTTGTAGGCTATGCTGTCAACTGTTAAGGGTCTTTTAGCCAAGGCTGCCAATATGGCCTCATAGTTTTCAAGCTTGGACCTTCGCAAACTTCTTCACACTCGAAATGGTTTGACAACGATAATGATAATAATACTTATGAATTCAGAATCAATAGCAGAAAGACATCTGAAACGCTAACAAAATGTGAAAACCTTTGACAGCCGCGAGAATTCCAAATAGGATTCGTGTTTCACTAGGCTCAGCCATAGTTTTAGGACTAACTAGCGGTAGACTTGACGCTAAACCAACAACAGCCTATCTAATGACGTATAGGCGTGGGAGGTGCCTAGCCAACTGCGGGTTCTGTCCCCAAGCAAGAAAAAGCCACAGCAGAGCCGACATGCTCTCAAGGGTTACGTGGCCAGCCTTCAGCACAAGACGAGTACTCGATGGAATAGAAGCGTCCGCAAAAGGTGGCAGAATTAGGCGCGTATGCATACAAGCCCTAAACTATCCACAAGTCCATGAGCATATCCAAGCACTTGCAAGGGAAATCTCCAAACGCGTGAGCGTCCCAATATCTGTTTCATGCCAGCCCATAAGCCCAGAAAACATAAGGCGTTTGGCAGAGGCCGGCGTTGAAAGAATAGGCATACCATTGGATGCGGCAACTCCGGAAATTTTTGACAAGGTTAAGGGGGCCTCTGCTGGCGGGCCCTACGATATGGAGAGGCAGCTGGAGCTGCTCAAGGAAGCTGTGAAGGTTTTTGGGGAGGGAAAAGTCAGCACTCACCTAATCGTTGGTTTAGGCGAGTCTGAAAGGGAAATGGTGGAGATGATTCAAAGATGCGTTGATATGGGTGTTTTGCCAGCCCTCTTTGCTTTTACACCAGTCGCTGGAACAGCCCTAGAAAGTTTAGGGCAGCCGCCAATCCAACAGTACAGACGGGTGCAGCTGGCCAGACATTTAATCTTCCACAAAATTTCAAGGGTTGAAGCCATGACCTTTGACGAAAATGGTTGCATAACAGGTTTTGGCGTAGATAAACAGGCATTGAAGCAAATTATTGGTTCTGGCGAACCCTTTAGGACTTCTGGATGTCCATACTGCAACCGCCCATACTACAATGAAAAGCCAAGCGGTCCAATCTACAACTATCCGAGACCATTAAGCATGGAAGAAATAGCAAAGGTTTTTGAAGAACTAGCCTTAACTTAGGGTCCTTTTGCCTCTAGCAAGGGCTGCTGTGGAATTTTCGGCTTTTGTCTCGTAACCTGCTCAACTATGCGCCAGAAATCCTCTTCGGTTAAGCCTCTGCGAAGTTCCTTCATAAGCTTCTTGATTTGGTAGAAGGTCATTTGTGTTCCGCCCTTGTCTAGGCTTTCTTGCAAGCTTCTTATCCTTCTGACTATTTCGTCAATCTGCCACGGTGTAGCCTTTATACCCGCCATTTCAAGCCTCTTTTCAACGAGGCGTCTTCCACCAGTTCTCCCTATGTAGAACTGTGTTTCCCTCTCAATCATTTCAGGCGGAAAAGGCTCAAAAAGCAGTGGGTGGGCAAGCATTCCCTCGACGTGCTCGTCAACCTCGTAGGAGAAGGCGTTTTCGCCAACAATTGGCTTATGGAACTGTATTGGCAAGGCGAAGCTTTTCTCCGCTTGTTGGGCAAGCCTATAAAGCTTCTTCATGTCAACGCCCGTATCTATGTCGTATAGAAGTTCTAGGGCGGCAACAACCTCCTCTAAGGGGGCTACACCAGCCCTCTCGCCGAAACCTACAAGGCATGCGTGCACGTAGGCTACGCCCTCCTCAACGGCTGCCAAGGTGTTTGCTGTGGCTAATCCGAAATCGTTGTGGCAATGGATAGAGAGTGTAATATCCTTCCCTAGTGCTTGTTGAAGTCCATCCCTCACATGGGAAATAAGATAACGCGTAGACAAAGGTCTTAAAAAGCCAACGGTGTCGGCAATCACAAGCCTGTCAGCACCAGCCTTCACGGCAGCTTCAAAAATTTGCAGGATGTCCGGCAAAGGCGTTCTTGAAGCGTCTTCCAAAACGAAGTTGACGGTTACACCGTGCCTTTTGGCATATTCAATGCACTCCACAGTGTTTTTTAGAACCTGCTCTTTTGACATTTTAAGCCTATACTGGAGGTTAAGCCCATTGAAGGGCGTGAAGATGACGATTTCCTTAACGCCGCAGTCAAGGCACACGTCTACGTCGCTTTTAGTGGCTCTCGCTGAGGCGGCTATGCTGGCTTGCTGGAAACCCTCGTTGGCTATCCTCCTAACAGTGTTCTTTTCCTCATCTGAAAGCGCCGGAAAACCAACCGTTATAATGGAAACACCAGCCTCATCCAAAAGCTTTGCCAATTTAACCTTCTCCACATAGGTCAAGAAAACTGTTGGGGTTTCAACACCTTCCCTCAAAGTTTCATCCCAAATATAAACTCTTTCTGGAAGCCTCGGCGGTAGGTTTTTCCTCAAACGGTTGTAGTTGGCTATTAAACCTTGAGCCTCAAGTTTCTTGAAGATTGTTTTCCGCATGAACACCACATTCCAACAAGTAAACGAGCGCAGACGCATCTTGTTATTCCGCAAGCACTTATATAAGAATTCAGCATTCAAAGCCTAACAAGGCTGAAGGAGGGAACAAATTGGATTTGTTTGAAGCCGTAAAGAAAAGGAGAAGCATAAGGAAGTTAAGCCCAATCCGATACCCAATGAGGATTTAAAGAAAATTCTCGAGGCTGGACGCTTAGCTCCTTCTGGTGGAAACCGCCAACCATGGTACTTTATAATTGTAAGAGAAGGAGAAACGAAAAAAGCCTTGGCCACCGCAGCAAATAATCAAATGTTTATAGCGAATGCTGACGCGGTCATCGTTGCCTTAGGAGATCCAAAAGCGTCACCAGTGAAACTTCCATACACGCTTTCAGCAACTAGGATACCGTACAAGCAAGACCCCATGATTGCAATTGAGCATATGGTTTTGGCTGCCACAGCCCTAGGATATGGAACATGCTGAATTGGAGCCTTCGATGAGAAAGAGGTTAAAAAGATTCTTAAAGTTCCAGAGGATTTAGCCGTCATAGCATTGCTTCCAATAGGTGTTCCAGACGAAGAACCTCCAGCAAGACCTAGAAAAGCCTTCAACGAAATATTCTTCAAAGAATCCTATGGTGTTCCTCTAGAACTTTAAATCGAAGTCTTCGAAGATTTAAATTTGGAACATAAAATAGTATTAGAGGTGTCTTTGTTGGTGGAGGCGCCGGTGGAGGATAAGCGGATAACCCTTAAAGAGGCGGCGAAACTAATTCCTGATGGGGCGCATCTCTTCTGGGGAGGCTTCGGCTTCCAGAGACCGCCAATGGCTTTCGCCCACGAGCTTGTGAGGCAGAAAAAGCGAAACCTAACAATTTACACATGTGGTTCAGAGATGGACATTGACATACTTGCAGGGGCATATGTGGTTTCCCATTTTGAACTAGCTTTTTTCGCGATAGAGGGTATAGGGTTGGCTCCAAACATCCAGCGGAGAATACGCGAAGGCGCTGTTCAAATTGAAGATTATACGAATTTGGCTATGGCTCTGCGCTTTCTTGGCGGGGCGCTTGGCGTCCCATTCATGCCCTTGAAAAGCATGCTTGGAACAGACCTCCTTACAAAAACAAAATTCAAACCTAAAAAGGCGGAAGTCATAAATTGCCCCTTCACAGGCGAGAAGGTTGTGCTTGTTCCGTCTGTGCGTCCAGACTTCAGCATTGTGCATGTCTCCCGTGTGGATAGGGAAGGCAACGCCCAAATAGACGGCATTAAAGGCGAGGACGTGGAGGGCGCGAGGGCTGGCAAAAAAGTGATTGTTTTAGCCGAAGAAATAGTTGACACAGAATTCATACGTTCACAACCAGACCAGACGGCGATTCCAAACATTTACGTGGACTACGTTGTGGAATGCCCGTGGGGAGCATACCCAATGATGGTTTACAACTACTACGACTATGACATGGAACATGTGCGTATGTACTACCAGCAGTGCAAAACAGAGGAGGGATGGCAAAAATACTGCGAAGAATACATCACTGGAGTTGAGGACCACATGGAGTTCCTCAAGAAGATAGGTATGGAACGCCTCCTAAAGCTTAGAGCCAAAAAACCCTTCCCATATTAGGGGGTGAAATGCCTATGGAAAAGAAGAATTATGCAAAACCTGGCGAGTTCACAACTCTCGAGCTTATGGCAGTTTGTGGAGCTAGGGCCATAAAAAATGGCGAAGTAGTTTTCGTTGGAACAGGCTTGCCCATGATAGCCGCGATGCTTGCAAAAAGAACCCATGCGCCCAAGGCCAAAATAGTTTATGAGGCTGGCTTCATAGACTCAAACGCCATAGACATAGCCCTATCAATAGCCGACTCTAGGCTTGGTTATAGGGCTTCAGCAGCCATAGGCCTAATCGAAACGTTGGGACTTCTTCTTCAAGGCGGACACGTGGATGTTGGCTTTGTGGGAGCCGCCCAAATAGACGAGTATGGAAATATAAACACTACATATATAGGCGACTTCGAACACCCAACCGTGCGACTTCCAGGGAGCGGCGGCGGAAACGACATAGTTTCATCAGCAAAACGCATAGTCATAATAATGACCCATGAAAAGCGGAAAATGGTGAAGAAACTCGACTACCTAACAAGTCCAGGCTATTTGGACGGCCCAGGAGCAAGAGAAAAGGCTGGCTTGCTGGGCGGTGGGCCATCCCTCGTGGTTACAAACCTCTGCCAAATGGACTTCGACCCAGAAACAAAGAGGATTAGACTTGCCACCATCCATCCAGGAGTTACTCTACAAGAAATTATGGAAAACACGGGATTCGACTTGATTATACCGGAGCATGTGCCAACAACAGAGCCGCCAACATATGAAGAACTAGCCATTTTAAGGGCCATAGACCCCCACGGAATTTACATACCAAGACCCGGACAAAGTAAATAGGCGTAAACCCTTCTTTTTCAATTTGTTTTGCATTTCCTCTAGGAAAGCATTTTATAGCGACTTCTGGAAAATGTGAGACTGGTTGTGATATCATGGATTTTGAATTAACCTCGGAACAGAAAATGATAGTTGAAACAGCCACTGAAATTGCCCGAGACTATGGCCCAGAATATTGGCGTGAAAAAGACCGGAAACATGAGTTTCCAGAAGACTTTTGGAAAAGCCTTGTTGACGCGGGTTTCCCAGGCATAGTTATCCCGGAAAAGTATGGCGGAAGCGGAATGGGCATGTTCGAAATGCTGCTGGCCATGGAAACCCTAGTTTCAGAGGGCTGTGGGCTTGCTGGAGAATGGTTTCTGTGCCTTTCAGCGGTTTTCGGCGGCCTATCCATAGTGAAGCACGGCAACGAAGCCCAAAAAGAGAAGTACTTGCCAAAAATTGCAAAGGGGATGGAGTTCTGCCTAGCCCTAACAGAACCGGATGCCGGGACAAACACTCTAAACATTAAAACCATGGCTGTTAAGCAAAATGGCGAATACGTGATTAACGGTCAGAAAATCTTCATATCTGGGGCGGACAGAGCCAAAGGGATGCTTCTAGTCACTAGAACGACACCAATTGATAAAGCACCCAAAAGAACCTTGGGCTTGACGCTTTTCCTTGTGGATTTGCCAAATCCAGCCGTTGAAATAATCCCCATCGAGAAGCATGGAATAAATTACTCAAAAACCTTTGAGGTTTACATAAGTGACCTACGGGTTCCACAGGAAAATGTTTTAGGCGAACCCGAAAAGGGCTGGTACCTGCTTTTGGATACGCTTAACCCGGAGCGCATGTCCTTTTCAGCGGCGGCATGCGGCTTAGGACTACTAGCCATCAAAAAGGCTGTTGAATACGCAAAAGAAAGAAGAGTTTTCGACGCGCCCATAGGAGCGCATCAAGCCATACAGTTCCCACTAGCTGAAGCCAAGGCAAAAATCGAGGCTGCGAGACTCCTAAACTATAAGGCTGCATGGCTCTATGACCGCGGACAAGAATGTGGGGCGGAAGCCAACATGGCTAAAGTAGCAGCCGTTGAAGCTGGAACTATGGCGGTTTACCATGCAATGCAGACCTTTGGCGGATACGGCTATGCCGTGGAATACGACGTGGAAAGGTGGTGGCGAGAAATAAACCTCATTAGGCTGGCTCCGGTTACGCATCAAATGGCTTTAGCTTTCATAGGGCAACATGTCTTGGGACTGCCAAAATCCTATTAGGAAACCTTACAGCGCTTTGCTAATGCGGAGAAAAGCGTAAGTGAGCTTTACAAAAAGCCACGCCATATTAATTCTGACGTGCTTTTGTTTCAGCTTCATTCTTGTTATTTCAACCCTTCTTAAAAACGCTGGAGTCTCAAGTCTGCAGCAAGCTTTCTCCCGCATAACATTGGCTCTTCCATTAATTTTCGTGTTAATTAAAGGGAGATTCAAACTCAAAAAAGAGGACTTGCAATACTTTGCATTAGCTGGCTTGGTTTTTTCGTGCTTCTTGCTCTCAGGTCTATCCTCAATTGTGTTTGGCTGCCCCATAGCAGTTGCCACCGCCCTAATCTACACTCAACCCTTTTTCACGGCAATTTTAGCTACCGTTTCTCGAAAAGAGAAGTTGACTTCGAGAAAGATTATGGCAATGGCGATGGGAGTGGTCGGAGTCTTTCTTGTAAGCGGGGTGGTCACGGAGCCGCTTCCAAGCCTTAACGTTGGCGGCTTAGGATTCGCCCTGCTCGGCGGCTTCTTTTACTCTGTTTACCTTTATGTAAAAAGGATGAGGAAGGCAGATTACACGCCCCTTCAAGGCTTATTTAACACATTTTTATTTGCGGCGCCGTCTTCGCTGTTTTTAGGAATGATTCTAAGCTTTTTCACGAAAAACACTGGTTTAATAGGGTTTGTATTGCCAAACTCTTATCAACTAGCCCTATTAGTCTTGTTTGCCTCATTTAGCACGGCTCTTTCCTACGGCTTATTGAATTATGTAAAGCCAAGCGAGGTTCCGCCGACAACTGAGGGAACAATTTTGCTTTTAGACCCTCTGCTGCACAATCTTTGGGCGGTGCTGCTTCTCCAACAGTACATTTCTCAAATCCGCTATGTGGGTGTTGGACTTATTCTTTTAAGCGCAGCCATGGTGCTCAAAACAAAGAATACTTGATGTTTCATTAGCTTAGCACTTGGCATGTTTTGGAAATGTAAGGAGCTGGAAAATCTTTTAACAGTCTTCCTAACAATTTAGTCTTCTATCTTGGATGGTGAACAAGTTTGGTTGAAGTTAAAAGGATAGCCGTTCTAGGCGCTGGTTTGATGGGTCACGGCATTGCGCAAGTGGCTGCCCAAGTTGGCAAGTACGAGGTTTACATGCGGGATATTGAGCAGAAGTTTTTGGACAATGGCATGGACATGATCCGCAACAGCCTTCAGAAATTCCTCAGTAAAGGACAGATAACAGAGGCGGATTTAAATGAAACCTTGGCTAGGATACATCCAACAACAGATTTGCGGAAGGCTGTTTCAGAAGCTGACCTAGTCATTGAGGCTATTCCAGAAAACGTTGAACTGAAAAAGGCAACTTTCCGCGAAGTGGATGCGTTGGCACCTCCCCACGCCATAATAGCCTCAAACACCTCTTCCATAAGCATAACAGAACTCGGCTCAGCAACAAAGCGCCCAGAAAAGGTTTGCGGGATGCACTTCTTTAACCCGCCGCAGTTAATGAAACTTGTGGAAGTGATAAGGGGCGCCAAAACCTCAGATGAGACTGTGCAGACAGTTTTGGACGTCGCTCATAAAATGCAAAAAGAAACAGTTCTGGTCAAGAAAGATTGTCCGGGCTTCATTGTTAACCGCATATTGATACCAGCTTTGAATGAGGCTGTGGCCCTCTACTGGGAGGGCGTGGCGGACAGAGACGACATTGACAAGGCTATTAAGCTTGGACTGAACTGGCCTATGGGGCCTCTAATGCTGTTAGACTACATTGGCGCGGATACAACTTTAGCCATAGCAGAGGTTCTTGAAAGGGAGCTTGACCCAAAGTTTCACCCGCATCCGGGATTGAAGCAGATGGTTAAGGCCAACCTGCTGGGAAGAAAAACTGGCAAAGGCTTCTATGATTGGGCGCAGAAATAATTGAAAAAGGGAGGATAGGCGCAATTGGAGTTTAAGTACATTATGTACGAGAAAAGCGAGGGCATAGCCACAATAACGATAAACAGGCCAGAGGCACTAAACGCCTTCAACGCCGAAGTGGTCAGCGAAATTATGCAAGCCCTTGATGATGTGCGGGCTGATGAAAATGTACGGGTTGTCGTTTTGACTGGCGCTGGCGAAAAGGCGTTTTCTGCTGGCGCTGACATAAAAGCCATGAAGGGGATGAACGCCCTAAAAGCACGGGAACTCTCCCAGATGGGCGAAAAGCTCTGTTCAGCCCTAGAAAATCTTGAAAAGCCAGTCATAGCCGCTATAAACGGATACGCGCTAGGCGGAGGCTTAGAGGTTGCAATGGCATGTGACCTTCGCATTGCTTCTGAAAATGCTCGGATGGGACAAACAGAAATAAACATAGGCCTGATTCCGGGATGGGGTGGAACCCAAAGATTGACACGATTGATTGGCGCGACAAAAGCTAAGGAGCTGATTTTCACAGGGAAAATGATTGATGCAAAAACTGCCGAACAGCTCGGGCTTGTGAATATGGTTGTTCCGCAGGAAAAGTTTAGGGAGACGGTTCGCCAATTCGCCCTAGAACTCGCTCAAAAGGCTCCTGTTGCCCTCAAAGTGGCTAAAGCCCTGATAAACAAAGGTTCGGAAATAAGCCTTGACGCTGCAATAGCCTTGGAAAGGGAAGGCTTCGGTGTTGTAGCCTCAACAGAAGACCTTCAAGAGGGTGTCTCAGCCTTCATTGAAAAGAGAAAGCCCATGTTTAAGGGTAAATAAAGCATTGTAAAACGCTATTTCCCCTTTTATTCCCTTGTTTTTGCTATGTTTGCAACGTTTTAAGTTCACCAAAAGTTATATCTGAAAGCGTAAGGCTAATGGGTTCTCTAACTGCTGGAGAAGGCGCTAATGCCAGACCCCCACATATTATTGAAGGATGAACCTGGAAAGCGTGTACTACTGCTCGGTAATGAGGCTATCGCCCGCGGAGTACTGGAATCGGGCATAGGAGTTGTCACCACCTATCCTGGGACGCCAGCCTCCGAGATCGGCGATGCGGTTTCCGCCATAGCCCAAGAGGCTGGCGTTTATATGGAGTATTCTGTTAACGAGATTGTTGCTGTTGAGGTGGCTGGTGGAGCTGCCAACTGTGGAGTTAGGGCTCTTGCAGCCATGAAGCATGTGGGTTTAAATGTGGCTGCAGACGCGTTAATGACTTTGGCTTATACTGGTGTTAGAGGCGGATTAGTTATCGTGGCTGCTGACGACCCAGAATGTTACAGCTCGCAGAACGAACAGGACAGCCGACTATACGCTCTGCTTTCCAATCTGCCATGTCTTGAACCATCAAACCCGCAAGAAGCAAAGGACATGGTGGCTTATGCCGTTGAGATTTCGGAAAAACTTGAGCTTCCAGTTATAATGCGGACAACCACTCGTGTAAGCCACACAAGGGCGCCAGTCACCCTTGGAAAACTTACAAAGCCTAGTTTGAAGGGCGAATTTATCCGAGATGTTAAACGTTTAGTCATGGTTCCAGCAAATGCAAGACCAAGACACGACGTCCTCCTACAACAGATGGAAAAGGCGAAGGAAATAACCGAAAACTCTCCATACAACACAATAAGTCCTAGAGGAAAAGACAAGGAATACGGCATAATCTCGTCAAGCTCAGCCTACAACTACGCGGTTGAAGCCGCCGCAATCTTGGGCTTAGATGTTGACGTCTTAAAGCTTGGGATGACCCATCCACTCCCAGAGAACATGATTGGAAAATTCCTAAGGGAGCACAGCAAAGTCGTAGTTGTTGAGGAGCTTGAACCCTACCTGGAGCTTCATGTCAAGGCAATTGCAAAGGACCATGCCCCCTCAACAGATGTTTATGGCAAGCAGTATTTTCCAAGGTCTGGTGAGTTTTCCACAAGCCATGTTTTGAAGGGACTAGCCACAATAACCGGTAGAAAAATTCCAATAGACTTTGAAAGTTTAGCCAAACGCTACAATGAAGTCTCCAAAGGAATTCCGCCTAGACCTCCAATCTTGTGTGCCGGATGCCCCCACAGGGCTTCATTTTATGTTATGAAGAGGGTTGCTGGCGAAAGGGCAATATATCCAACGGACATTGGCTGTTACGCCTTAGGAATAGCTCCACCCCTAAAAATTGGCGACATCCTCGTCTGCATGGGCGCTGGAATAGGGACAGCCCAAGGCATAAGCAAGACGACTGGGATGGACACAATTGCAATAATTGGAGATTCAACCTTCTTCCACGCTGGAATCCCAAGGCTCCTAAACGCCGTTTACAATAGGCATAGGCTTGTGGTCGCGGTATTAGACAACCTAACAACGGCAATGACTGGGCACCAACCGCATCCAGGAACCGGAATGACGGGCATGCAAACACCAACAGAACCCATAGCAATCGAGAAGGTTGCTGAGGGCTGTGGAGTAAAATTTGTCAGAGTTGTTGACCCCTTCAATATTAGAGAAGCCGAGAAGGTCCTAAAAGAGGCTTTACAGTTTCCTGAAACCTCCCTTATCGTTTTTAGAGCGCCATGCGCCCTAATGCTTGTCAGGGAGAAAAGGCGCAAAGGCTTAGAAATTGTGCCTTTTAAGATAAATGAGAAATGTACAAACTGCATGGCATGCATAAAGTTGTTAGGTTGCCCAGCAATAGTCCTTAAAGATGATAAGGCTGTAGCTATAAGCGAAAATATCTGTGTGGGCTGCGGTTTATGCGCCCATGTTTGCCCATACAAAGCCATAGAACCAGCAAAACAAGTGTGAGGATGACACGCGGAATGAAGGAGTTTAACATTGTTCTTGTCGGCGTTGGCGGTCAAGGCATACTTTTGGCGGCTGAAGTTCTTGGAACAGCCGCCGTGAAGGAAGGCTTAAATGTTCGCGTCGGCGAAATCCACGGAATGGCTCAGCGAGGGGGAGCCGTCTTATGCACCGTTAGAATAGGCGAAAACGTTTTGTCTCCACTAGTCCTTGACGGACAAGCAGATGTCCTACTGGGATTTGAGCCTCTGGAAACTTTAAGAAATATAAGATATGCCTCTGAAAAAACCCTCATAATTATGGGGGACGAAAAGATTCCTCCGCCAGAGTTTACGTTAAAAGGTGAAAGCTACCCGAGGCTGGATGAAATTCTTGAAAAGTTAAGGCGAATTTCTAAAAACATTGTCGTTATCGAAGCTTTGAGGATTGCCAAAGAAGCTGGAAGTGCTGTAATGCAGAACGCTGTTCTGCTTGGAGCTTTATCTGCCATTGGGAAATTGCCAATAAAAAAGGAGAGCCTAATAGAGGCTTTGGAAGAGCTTGTTCCGGAAAAATACGCCAAAATGAATGTGAATGCTTTTGAACTTGGCTATAAATACGGTAAAAACTTAAAGAAGCCTAAATTTCAGCTACAACTGCTTTAGCTGCCTTCGGTTTGCGCGTTTTCTTTTATGGCTTTCAATATGTTTTTAAATATTTTCATGTCTGAAACGTTCACTACTGGAATTTGGAGGCTTTTGTCCACCTCGTAAATTTTTTCATATTTTGGGAATTCCACGTAACAGATTTGGCTTATTGGAAACTCTCTATTTTTCAACTCATGTTCAAAGGACTTCTCATAAACTTCTAGGCACAGCAAATAACCGTCTATCCAGTATAGCCTATTCGCTCCGTAAGTGGTGGCGCACCATGCAATGTCGCCTACAGTGCGCTTGTCCAGCCCTAAGACTGTAACTTTTTTTGTTGGGGCAATTTCCACGTTCATACGTCTTTTCACCCCTTAAATGGTGTATTTAACACTTCTTTAACTCTGCTGCTTATTTTTGGTCCAAGACCGTAAACAGTTTTTGGCCACTCGTCAACATTTAAGAAGGCATTTAACGGTGTCTGATAGGATTTAAGGATTGCTATGGCTTTCTCCCTCCCAATATTGGGCAAACTTGCCACAAAGAATATTTGGGCATCCTCCAAGGTTTCACACTTTTTGACTGGGTGCACAGTTGGCACCCTTTTTTCCACTATTTGCTCTTGGCGGGCAGCAATGTAGAGAAAATCCACTGTTTCCTTATAGGATGTTGTGTTAACTATGGCCACTCCATTTTTTGCCAAATTAAATAGGGCGCCCCAGACGGCTTCCGGCTTTATTCTGCTGAACTTGTAGATGATGGGCATATAGCCCTCCAATAGAATCAACGCTTTGGGATAAGCCTCCTTAAGCTTGAAAAGCTGCTCGAAGAGGTAGCGATGCGTAAGTGTATAAACAAAATCTTGAACCCTTTTACGCTCAACAGCGCAAACGTCGGATAAAATGTAGTCTCCCTTTTCTAAAGGCTCAATTTTCACGTTTACGCCGCGTTCCCTAAGACCCTTAACGACCTTTCCGGCGCTGCTCGCTTCACGGCTATCCACAATTATTGTTGGTTCTTGTTCTTCACCCTTCTTCTCCTTTAAGTATGGGAGAAGTGTCTCATCTCCAGACATAGCCTCAACTCTAATGCTATCCTAAAACTTTGACTTTATTTTCTCTTACGGTTCCTCTAGCTTTTGTGCCCTTCTATAAAGAAGATTGTCTGCTTACTTACCTTCAAAATTAGAATGGATAAAAAGAGAGGATGAGGGCTATTGCAGCCCCTTTTTGGTTATTTCCTTCACGATGCCGGCGGCTATGGTTGTGCCCATGTCCCTTACGGCGAACCTTCCAAGCTCTGAAAACTCAGAGTAGGCTTCAATGGCTATTGGACGTAGCGGCTCCATCCGCACCAGTGCGGCATCTCCGGTCTTTAGGAAGGACGGCTTTTCCTCGACAACCTGTCCGGAGCGTGGGTCAATCTTCCTTATTAGTTCTGTGAATCTGCAAGCCATTTGCCCAGTATGATAGTGGAGCACTGGCGTATAGCCGGCGGCTATGGCTGTTGGGTGGTATATGACGATTATCTGGCCTATGAACTCTCGCGCTACTGTTGGCGGATTGTTGACATGTCCGCAGACGTCTCCTCGGCGTATGTCTGTTTTGGCTATGCCTCTGACGTTGAAACCTATGTTGTCGCCCGGTTCAGCCCTTGGGATTCTTGTATGGTGCATTTCTATTGACTTAACTTCGCCTTGCTTGTTGGCTGGCATGAATATGACTGTGTCGCCTTCCTTAAGAACTCCTGTTTCAACTCTGCCAACGGGCACCGTGCCTACGCCCGTTATGCTGTAAACGTCTTGAATCGGAATTCGTAGCGGCTTGTCAAGTGGTTTTGGCGGGACTTCAAAGACGTCTAATGCCTCTAACAGGGTTGGTCCCTTATACCATGGCATTTTGTCGCTGGGCTTGACAAGGTTGTCGCCTGTCCATCCAGAAGTTGGCACAAATGGAATCTTCTCAACCTTGTAGCCAACCATTTTGAGCATCCTGGCAACTTCGTTTTTGACCTCGTTATAGCGTTCCTGGCTCCAGTTAACCGTGGGGTCGTCCATCTTGTTGATGGCTACAACAAGCTGGTTAACGCCCAAAGTGAAAGCCAAAAAGGCGTGCTCTCGTGTTTGTCCACCGGGACCTATGCCAGCTTCGAATTCCCCTCTTTTCGCTGAGACGAAGAGGATGGCGCCATCGGCTTGACTTGCGCCTGTAATCATGTTTTTAACGAAGTCTCTGTGGCCAGGCGCGTCGATGATTGTGAAGTAGTATTTTTTGGTTTCAAATTTCAGGAACCGCAAGTCTATTGTTAGCCCTCTTTCCCGCTCCTCCTTGAGGTTGTCGAGAATCCATGCAAACTTGAAAGTTTCCTTTCCGAGTTTTCTGGCTTCTTCTTCGTATTGCTTCACTGTTCTCTCGTCAACAACGCCCGCTAGGTAGAGCATGTGACCCGTTGTTGTTGACTTTCCATGGTCAACATGCCCCATAATCACCAGGTTTAGGTGGGGTTTTTCCGGTCTGCTCATCCCTTTTCCTCCATACTTTAAACTCTAAATTTTCCCTATTTTTAGTGGATTCGTTTACACAACTGTTCATTCAATTATTTTAAGTTTATGATAAAAACGTTTGAAGCGTGAATTATTGGACATTTGCAAAATTTCTGTAGGCTTCTATGAAATCTTTTGCGAATTTGTCCGCGTTTTTCTCCGTTCCTTTATGTTTTCCGCCGAGGGTTCGGAGGTGATGGTAAAACTCGTGGAGGATGATAAAGGAATCTCTAATCTTTTCATGGTTGATAATATGAATGGTTTCTGTTTTGGGAACATAGCATCCAGCTTTGCCACTGTGTCCCTTAGGCATTCCAACCTTTAAATGTGGAGAATCAACGCCATAGTGGTGACTTAGCATAGATAGAGCTTCGTCAACCTGTCCCGCGATGATAAGCTGCACTATTTTAGCTTTGAAAAGTAGGTCGCCGTTTGGCATGTCCTTTCGAAACGGATATTAGCATTCGCCTTGAATAAAGTTTTGGGACGCGTACGGCTTATGCCTACAAACCTGCCAGCGGAAGCCAAACGAAAATGGGCTGAGGTTTCAGCTGCACGAAACCCAAGGGAGAAACTTCAGCTTATGCAAGAGTTTCTAAGCCTTGTTCCAAAGCACAAGGGAACAGCCAAGTTATGCGCCCAAGTTAAGAAGCAGATGGCTGTTCTGCGGAGAGAGCTTGAGGAGGGAAAGCGGCGAAAGGCTGGCAGGGGAGGACCAAAATTCTTCATAGAAAAGGAGGGTGCAGCCCAAATAGTTATTTTGGGTTTGACAAACGTTGGGAAAAGCAGTCTTCTCGTTTCTGCCACGAACGCAAAAGTTGAGGTTTCACCAGCTCCATACACCACTAAAGAGCCTGTTCCCGGAATGCTTCCCTACGAGGATATTCAATTTCAGCTTGTTGAGGCTCCAGCTCTAATGGAAGGCGCAGCGGACGGGAGAGCATGGGGTCTTCAAACCCTTGCCTTGGCTAGAAATGCCGACGGCTTAATCCTAATAGTGGATTTAACACAAGACCCTGTTTGGCAGCTCTCCACAATTCTCAACGAACTGGAGAAGACGCGGATACTTGTTAGCAAGCCGAAAGCACGAGTTGAAATTGAAAGGAAGTATATGGGCGCCGGCTTACGCATAATCGTTTTTGGAAAGCTTCTAGATTGCAATTTTAAGGATGTTGAGGGACTTCTGAGAAGCTATAGGGTTACAGACGCTGTTGTCAAAATTTATGGCGAGGCAACACTGGACGACGTTGAAGATGCTATCTTCGAAAGCACGGTTTACAAGCCAGCCATAATTGTTGCAAACAAGGTTGACGTGGAAAACGCAGAAGCGAACCTTAAAATTTTAGAGGAGTATGTTGGCGGACAACTTCCGATAATTGCCATTTCATGCAAGACAGGAACCGGCATAAAAGAGATAGGCGAGGCGCTATTCAAAACTTTGGACCTAATTCGTGTATACACAAAGGAGCCGGCTAAAAAAGGTGCTTCTGAAAAGCCCTTTGTCATGAAGAGGGGCTCAATAGTGTATGATTTAGCCAGAAATATCCACAGCGACTTGAGCGAGAATTTTGCCTATGCAAGGGTTTGGGCTAAACGCCTCGTCTTCAGTCCCCAAAGGGTTGGGGCCACATTTACCCTTGAAGATGGAGACGTTGTTGAAATTCACACAAAATAGGGCTTGATGAGGCTATCTTGAAGCCATAGCTATTCTTTCAAGCTCGTGGCGCTTTGAAACCGCATAGCTTTTCATGTCGTTGTTTGCCGCCAAAATAAGCTCTTCTGCCAGGCACTCTTCAATTGAGCGGGGATTGTGCATAGCAGCTTGCCGCGCTCCCTCGCATATGTACCTTAGAGCGAGGTCAACTCTTCTTTGGGGTGAGATGTCAACAGACAAGTGGTAGACTATGCCACCGTAGGCGATTCTCGTGGTGTCTTCGCATGGCGCGGAGTTCTCAACAGCCCTAACAAGAACCTCTATTGGATTTTTCCCGGTCCGCAAGTGGATAATTTCAAAGGCATGCTTAACAATGTTTATGGCTTTTGCCTTTTTACCCGCGTTCTTTCCTGGACGCATAAGATTGTTTACAAGCCTCTCCACAATGTTCACGTTTGCCTTTCCAAAACGTTTGTGCTCGTGGCGTCCCATGCTGTGGGGGATAACAACTGGTTTTAGAGATATGTATCTCTTCAAGCCGGGGTCTCTAACTTCAACCTCTTTGAAGCTCCATTTTCCGAAAAGCTTTATCTCCTTCTCCTCAGCCTTTCGTTCGGCCTTTTTCTGCTGCTCTGTCTCTTTTGCTTTTTGCTCCTTGCTCAACCTTTATCACCGCATTGGCTTCTGTTTCCTACCAAGCACAAGCTCTTTTAGGGAAACACCATTAACCATTATGACCTTCCAGCGGACGCCTGGGATGTCGCCCATACTTCTCCCACGGGACCCACCAATACCCTCAACTATTACCTCGTCGTGTTCGTCAACAACATTTAGGGCTCCGTCTCCGGGCAGAAAAGCCGTAATAACCTTTCCGTTCTTGATTAGCTGGACTCGGACGCATTTTCTTATGGCGCTGTTGGGCTGTTTGCTTTCCACGCCAACCTTTTCAAGAACTATGCCCCTCGCCATTGGTGCGCCTTCAAGGGGGTCAGCCTTCACATCTAAGCCCAGCATGCGCCTTTTATAGTACATGCTACTCCAACGGAACTTCTTCCTTTTCTCTGCGAGTTTTCTTGCGGCGAACTCGCCCCTCGGAGACTTTGAACCCATAGCCTACGTTTTCCTCTCGCTACGTGTAATCACACATCTAATATTTAAACTGAACGAGACAGAAACCATCAAAACTAGAAAGGGGAGGCTTGTATTGGCTTAGAAAAGCTCCAAAACAGAAATTTTCTAAAACATGAAACACATAAGTTGATGCAGATGCGTGGAGCCTTCCAAAATGGCTGATTGGAGACTGCTAAAGTTTCAAACCCATAACGCCTACATGAACATGGCAGTAGACGAAGCCATATTGGAGGCGAGAACAAAAGGGTTGGCGCCTAACACTGTAAGGTTTTACCGTTGGAAACCTTCGGCAGTGTCTATTGGGCGATTTCAAAAAATAGAAAATGAAGTTTATCTCGAAAATTGTCAAAGGTATGGCGTGGACGTTGTTAGGCGGGTAACTGGCGGAGGCACAGTCTACCATGACGCAGAAGGCGAAATAACCTACAGTGTAGTCGCAAGCAAAGAGGATTTAGGCGCCAAGGACATAACAGAGGTTTATGCAAAAATTTACGCCGGCATAGTTGAAGCCCTAAAAATTTTAGGGCTGAAAGCAGATTTTAATGAGGGCGATGCAAGGGCATGCCCAAACCTAACAATAAATGGGAAGAAAATTTCTGGAAGCGCCCAGTGCCACAAATCCGACGTAGTCCTGCAACATGGCACAATACTTGTAGACGTTAACCTCGAAAAGATGTTCACATTCATAAGGGTTCCATGGGCAAAAACATGCATGGAAGTTGTAAGCATAGCAAAAAACAAGATAACATCTATAAAGGCGGAGCTTGGAAGAGAAATTCCGCTCACTACAGTGCACGAAGCCCTAATTGAAGGCTTCCAAAAGGCGCTAAAGGCAACGCTTGAAAAAGATGATTTAACAAATTATGAAAAAAAGCTAACTGAAAAACTCTGCATAGAAAAATATGCAACAATAGAATGGAATATGCATGGAAAAGAGTTACGCTAACGTTTTTCTATTCGCCACTTCACTCCTTGAGGCGTATCCTCCAATATAATGCCCATAGCTCTAAGCTGCTCCCTAATCTTATCAGCGGTCGCCCAGTCCTTGGCTTTTCTTGCTTCCTCCCGCCTTCTAATTAGTTCTTCAGCCTCTGGCGGCAACTTTTCTTCGGCTTTAACTTCGCCTATAACGCCTAAAACCTTGTCAAAATTCATCATCAAATTATATACTTCTTCAGCCTCTTGCCTGCTTATTTTGTTCTCGTCCATAAGCTTGTTTACATCCCTAATGAAGTCGAAAAGGGCAGCCAAAGCTACACTTATATTTAAGTCGTCATCCATAGCCTCCTCAAAACGCCTCTGCACTTCAACCATCAAACTTCTCACTTTTTCTCCGCAACCTTCACCATCAGCCTCCAAAAGCCTTCGCATAAAAGTTCTTAAGCGGTCAACAGCACCCTTTGCAGCCTCAAGCCCTTCGAAGGTGAAATTTAACTGTTGTCTATAATGAGTGGACATAAGCAAATAACGTATAGCCAAAGGGTCATAACCCTTTGCCACCAAATCCCTCAGAGTGTAAAAGTTGCCATATCTCTTAGCCATACGCCTACCCTCGACGAGCAAGTGCTCAGAGTGAAGCCAATAACGGGCAAAGGGCTTGCCAGTAGCAGCCTCACTTTGAGCAATCTCATTCTCGTGATGCGGGAAAATGAGGTCAACGCCGCCGCTGTGAATGTCTATGGTTTCACCCAAATATTTCATTGCCATGGTTGAGCATTCGATATGCCATCCGGGTCTTCCCTTGCCAATTTCCGTCTCCCAAAAAACGTCGCCATCCTCTTCGTCCCAAGCCTTCCAAAGAGCGAAGTCGCGAGCTTCCTCCTTCCCATATTCATCAACTTTCACTCTTGCGCCCGGCTTCAACTCTTCAATTTTCAACTTTGAAAGTTTCCCATAATCCTTAAACTTTGAAATGTCATAATAAATGGAGCCATCCTCTCCCCTATAGGCATAGCCCTTCTCCATAAGCCTCTTAATCAAATCAACCATTTCTGGAATATGCTCAGTAGCCCTAGGATAATACTCAGCCTTTTCAAGGTTTAATGCCTCAATATCCTCAAAAAACGCCTTGATATAGTAGTCTGTATACTCTCTTAAAGGAATGTTCCGCTTCCTAGCCCCCTTAATTGTCTTATCATCAACATCGGTGATGTTCATGACCTGTATTACCTTAAAACCGCGATACTCTAACCATCTCCTTAAAATGTCTTGAAAAACAAAGGTCCTAAAGTTTCCGATATGGGCAAAATCCCAAACCGTGGGACCACAAGTGTAAATCCGAACTTTGCCCTCCTCTAAAGGAACAAACTTCTCCTTTTTCCGTGTCAAAGTGTTAAAGAAGAAAATTTCTCCATACTTAGATTCCATGTCCCGTCCAAAATGATAGTAACAACAATACTTAAAGGCTTTACTTCTTGGATAATGCTTAATCGTATCTCCTAAAACTTAGCATCTTCCTAAAGCTTTTAAGGTCCTGAGCCACCATCTTTAAGAAGCGTAGTTCCTCCATGGCCTTCTCAAACCTCACAAACTCTTCATGAAGCCTCTCTATGGCTTTTCTGCCTTCATCCACGCTTATTATGCCTCCATAATTTTATGGTTTGGCTTTGGGGGCTCTCATTGTTTTTTGGCTGAACGAGCAGCCATTTCCGTCATCGAGGAGAAAGGAGAAGGCTTCGAAAACGGAAAAACCGATTTTGGCTGCCCCTGTTCAGCCTTCAACCTCCGCCCCATACTGCATCGTAAGACTTAATACTCATGCAAATATAAAAACATTACTACATAACACAAACATACAAACTTCCAAAACAGAAGCTTAGCCGACGGCTAATATCCCCTCAAGAATCTTATCTTCAGGAACATCCAGCTGCTTAGAAAGCCAACTCTTCAGGAGAGTTGTGGGTTTTGGGAGTTCCCCGCTATAAGTTATGATTTGGTTATTTTTCAGGGCATCTGCTTGGAACGTTTTCTCCGCCTCCTTATATAGGAATGAAAGTGCTTGGGCTTGACGGGCTAGGGTTTGAAAGTCCTCCCATTGTTTGCAGCGTAAAATGACTGGCGGACCCCGAACTTCAGCGGCGAAAACTTGAGGTTTTTGAACTGGGGCTGTAGTAATGGCTGTTCTCGGAGTTTCGTGAGATGTTGAGAGGTAAGAGATAAGATTGGATATTTCATTCTGAAGATTTGTGAGTCGTTCCTCAACGTTTTCTATTTTACCGCTTAGTTCGCCAGCCTCTCCGAGCCTCTCGGTTATTTTGCCTAACTCGTTTATGAGGCGGTCTAAATCCTTCTCATGCTCCCTTAAAACGTTAATTATGAAGTCTAATGCTTCAAGCGCGTCGTCCTTTGATGGAGCCTTTTTCGACATGGGATTGCTCTCCTGTATTTCTTCAACCTATTCAATGCCCTCTTATATAAATAAAGGTAGCGAATCCTTAAAATGTATCCGTAGGAATAGCCAAACATACTTATTAGCAATAAAAATCATGCTAAAATTGATGTTTTGCCGCCCTTAACGCTTATATATCAAACTCGGCATTCGAATTGAAACTCTGCTGGTGAGGCGCTTTGAAGAGGCGTTATTTACTCATGCTGATATTTGCTTTCGCCTTGTCACTGATGTTGATGCCAACCCCACGAACGATGGCTGAAAGCCTTGAGTCAAACACGGAGCCAACAAAGGTTTATGTTGGAGTTTGGCTTGTGAATGTTGAAAAGGTAGATTTAGCCGCGAGCAGCTACCGCCTAGACTTCTATTTGTGGTTCAAGTTTAACTCTTCTGAAATTAGTTTGTCAGATGTAAAGAAATTCGAGTTTGTAAACGGTCCGCTTGGGCCTTTCACCCCGATAGAGGAGGACGAAACACGCGGTTATGTTGAATACCGCATCAAAGGAGATTTCATAAAAACTTTTGACTTCACCGACTACCCATTTGAAACTCACACGCTCACTATAGAACTGGAACATAAAGAGCTTGACGTGTCAAGCCTACGCTATATTGCAGACCAGAACTCGACAGTTGATGAGGCCATTAATGTCGCAGGATGGGAGATAGGCGGGTATAACGCCACAGAAACTGAACACTCATACGGCGGCGAGATTTTTTCAAGATTCATTTTTAACATTCAATTAAGACGCCCAATGCTGTCATCCTTTGTGAAAAGCGTACTACCCATAATCGTCATAACAACGATATCTCTTCTCACGTTCTTCATATCACCCCAAAACTTCGGTCAGAGAATAGGCTTGGGTGTAACAACCCTTATGTCGGCTACGGCCTTCCACTTATCCCTCCTCAGCGGTTTGCCGCCAATAGGCTATTTAACCTTTGCAGATAGAATGATGATGTCAGTTTACGTCATATTCCTTTACAATCTTTCAGTATCCGTTTACATTATGAAGCTTGTAGATGCCAAGAAAATCGAGGATGCCACAAAATTCAACAAAAAGGCTATGGAAGTACTTGCAGCGCTAATAATTGCTCTAATAATAATTCAGATAATCCTTTAAACCCTTTTTAGCCATAAGTCTCTGGTCTCGGCTCAGGAGTATGCCCCCTCTTCATCTTCTATCAGTTGATGAGAGGAGGAGCATATCCTCATCGCCGACAAATACTTCAAGAGTGCAGTTTTAAAATTTTTACTCTCGGTTTAACGGGTAAAAATTTATTTATAACAGTTAATAAAGCGATAAACGTGTTTCTCGGAGGTTTCTTTATGAGTGACCGTGTTGATGTGGGCATTCCGGGGATGAATGAGATACTGTACGGCGGGATACCGAGACGGAACATTGTCCTACTGTCTGGTGGGCCTGGCACTGGCAAATCTATTTTTGGTCAACAGTTTCTTTATGCTGGCTTTAGATTGGATGAGCCCGGCGTTCTTGTAACTTTGGAGGAGCATCCTGTTCAGGTTAGGATTAACATGGATCGTTTTGGTTGGGAGCCTAGAAAATATGAGCAGGACGGGAAGTTTGCAATAGTGGATGCTTTCACCTCTGGGGTTGGCGAGTCAGCTAAGAGGGAACGCTACGTCGTTAAGGACCCAGATGATGTTCCAAGCTTTTTGGATGTTATTCGCCAAGCAATTACCGATTTAAATGCGCAGAGGGTCGTTATAGACTCTGTTTCAACGCTTTATATGACCAAGCCCATGCTGGCACGTTCAACATTAATGCTCATTAAAAAGGTTCTCGCCGGTTTAGGATGCACAGGTTTTCTCATTTCCCAAGTGAGTGTGACAGACCGTGGGTTCGGCGGACCGGGTGTTGAGCATGCCGCTGACGGAATTATAAGGCTAGATTTAGACGAGTTTCAAGGTGAGCTTAAACGTTCAATAATTGTTTGGAAGATGCGTGGAACAGGGCACTCTATGAGGAGGCACCCCTTCGACATAACAAGCAAAGGTATAATTGTCTATCCAGACAAGACTGTAAGGATTACGCCTAGAGGATTTATTGAAGGAAGTGAAAGCATATGAACGAAATAGAAGTTCCCTTAAAACCCCTGGGAAGGGAAGACATCCAAAAGCTTGAGGCAGTTCTCCTCCTAGGAACGGTGTCTAGGAAAGATGTCATCGAAAAAATGCGAAGCGCAGACCCGAAGGATAGAATCACGTGGATAGACTCTTTGGCTGTTGCCGCTGGTGCCCTTGCAAGAGAAAAAGCCGGGATGACGGTCACAAGAATAGCTGACGAACTTGGCAGAGGTGAACAGACGGTAAGGGCGCACCTAACCGGAAAGACCGAGGCTGGAAAGCTTGTAAGAGAAACCTACGAAATGCTTCTTAAAGGTGAAAAAGCTCTAACATTCATAGTAAAAGAAGCTGAGGTCTCACCATCAAAAGAAGAGATTGAAAAGCTAAAAGCTGAAATCGAAAGGGAAAGGCGAGAAAAAATCGAACTTCAAGAGAGGCTTCACAAGATTCAAAACAAAATCGAAGACGCCTTGAGGACCCTAGAAACTGTGCTAAACCAACTAAAAGCTTGATAGGGAATGATGGACCGGGCGGGATTTGAACCCGCGACCTCCCGAGTGCAAGTCGGGCGTTCATACCAGCTGAACTACCGGCCCTGCTTGTTTCTGGGTGAGATGAGAAGTTTATAGATTTAGGGCTTTCGATTGTTTTATGAGCAGAGACTTAGAGCTTCTCAACTTTTAGTTTTTCGCCTTCGCTGACTTTTTCTAGGATTTTTGGGTCTTCGAGGATTTTTCCTATTACGTTTACTGGGCTATAGGGTTTTATTATGTTTGGTGATGGGCTTGATAAGGTCGGGCCGAAGAAGAGGCATAAGGCTGGCCCTTCAGGCCAGTAGGCTACATCACCATAATCGACTATGGCTTTCGCTTTTTCTGGAACGACTTGAAATGGGACTTCGAAGTAGATTTCTTTTCCCCAAAATTCGGCTCTCGATTCGAAGGGTAAAGCCCTCATTAAAGCCTCGGCTGTTTTAGGGTTTTCGTCAAAACTTATTTCGCATATAACGGATATTCCGAATTCAAAGGTGATTTTTATTTTTTCTTTCTTATTCATGCTATTTCACCAGCTATTCTGTTACGTCCAGCAGTATTCTCATGGAGCTTTCTACATATTTTATGCATTTTTTCTCTTTTAGTTGTTGCTCCCTGAATTTTTGTCTTCCCTCAACCGTTGTTAGATCGCATTGGGTTAGGTCTCGACAGAACACTGTTCCAAATTTTTCTTCAAATTTTCTGTAAAATTGTAAGCTTTTGGCTAGGCATTTCTCGTAGGTTTCTTTTTCATTTAACGTTTTTCTTCCATATTTTAGGCTTAATGCCATTATTGCTCCCGTTAGGGCTCCACATAGTGAGCCAGCTCTACCTATTCCGGCGCCGAATCCCGTGGCAATTTTTGGTATTTGCTCACATTTTATTCCGTAGGCTTCTGCAAAGGTTTTCAGGATTGCCTCTGAGCAGAGGTAGCCTTCCCTAAATCTTGCAACTGCTCTTTCAATAATTTCTTCTTTCTCCATCTTCTAAGTCGCATAATTTTAAGTTATTGCGATGTAAATTTCTTTTTCGTCTAATGGATATTTATACCATTCTGCCCTGGCTTCTCGGCTTGTGTGCAGCTGAACTTTTTTGGCTCGGACTAGTTCTGCCATTTCGCCTAAATATGGCTCTAATAGCTTTATGCTTTCCTCGTCGAGTCCGGCTATTTGGACTGTGTTTAGTATGTCTGTTGGCATGTAGCCAAGCTCCTTTCTTAGGGATTGGACTCTTCTGGCTATGTCCCGCATTAGTCCCTCGCCTAAAAGCTTCTCGTCGCGGTGGGTGTCAAGGTATACGCTTATGTCTTTTTCTGTGGTTGAAACCCATTTTTCAGCCTCGGTTTTAACGTATTCAGGTGTTTCTTCGTGATATTCAGCTTCTTTGACATTTGCAAGTTCGAGGAAAACTTCGTTTAGGCTTTTTATGGATTTACACGCTTTTTCTGGCGCTACAATGACAACTTTTCTGAGGGGCCACCTACGCTTTATTTTTGCTGATTGCCGCGCGGAATAAACCAGCGAGACACATTTCATTAGGATTTCAAAGTCTTCTTCAAGGGCCTTGTTGCGTAATTCTTCTTTTGGTTTTGGCCATTCTTCAAAGTTTACTGATTCTGGTAGTGTCGGGTCTAGGCGTCTGTAGATTTTCTGGTATAGGGCTTCGCTTAGGAATGGTGTGACGGGGTTGAAGAGGGCTATGGCTGTTTTTAGCACGTGCCATAGGGTTGCGTATATGGCTAGTCTTCGGTTTAGGGTTTCTGGGTCGTCTGTCCATAGTTCTCTTCTGATCATTGGCACGTATAGGCGGCTTACTGTTTCAACAACGAACTCTTCAAGTTCCGCTAGTGCTAAGTTGAATTCGCATTTTTCCAGCTTTGCAGTGTAGTTGCCAATTACTTCTTGAAGTTTTGATAGTAGCCATAGGTCTGGCTTTTTAAGTAAGCTGTTGGTTTTTGCCCATTCAAGTGTATGCCTTTGCGGGTTGAAGTTGTCGTATTCGGCGTTTTGCACAAAGAACCTGTTAAGGTGGTATAGTGTTGCCAGCACCTGGTATGGTCGTCTGTTCATCTCGTTTATGTCGAAGTTCATGAACTCTATTGGTGAGCATTTTCGTAGGAGGTAGAACCGGCAGACGTCGGCTGAAGCCTTTTCCAAGAGTTTGTTCACTTCGATTATGTTTCCGAGGCTTTTGCTCATTTTTCTTCCTTTAGCGTCTTGGGTTAAGCCTTGGAATAGGAAAGCCTTGTAGGGGGCTTCAGCCCTCCCCGTCAGTATTACGTGTTCTAGTAGAAGCGAGTTTGCCCAACCCCTTGTTTGGTCTATGCCCTCTGTTAGGAAATCTACTGGCACGTATTTGCTAAACTCTTCATCTGTGAATCTTGCGTACGGCGAGGCTCCGCTGTTGTGCCAAGTGTCTAGAACGTAGGGTTCTCTGTGCATTGTGCCTCCGCATTTTTCGCATTTTATCTTTAAGCGGTCTATCCATGGCTTGTGGAGCTCAAAGTTTGGCGGGGGTTTTTCTATGGCTTTTTCAATCAGCTCTTTCTTGCTTGCCACTAGGGTTTTTGTTCCGCATTTTTCGCAGACCCATATGGGCAGTGGGGCGCCCCAGACGCGTTCCCTTGAGATGCACCATGGTTTGCCTTCTTTCAAGAAGGATAGGAAGCGGTTCTTCGGAGCTTCGAAGAAATATTCGACTTTCTCCGCTGCCTCCAAAACCTTGTCGTTTATCCTATCCGTTCTTAGGAAGTATTCCCTTCTTGCAAGCCAAACCAGCTTGTGGTGGGAGCGCCAACAAGTTGGATACTCATGTCTTATCGTCTTAACCTCAACCAGCAAGCCTCTTTTGCGGAGTTCTTCAACAACCATGGCGTCTGCGTCTCTCGCAAAAACTCCGCTGAAGGCTCCAGCCTCCTCAGTAAACTTAACCTCGTCGTCAAAGGGGGCGAAAACTGGAACCCTACGCTTTTGTGCTGCAAAAAAGTCTTCCTCACCGTTTCCAGGCGAGAGGTGCACAACACCAGTTGCTGTGTTTACGTCTACAAAGTCTTCGCATACAACCCTATGTACAAGGGGATGACTATCCAGCTCCGCCTGCTTGGGAATCAAATCCTTAAACGGGTAATCGTACTTTACGCCTTCAAGGCTTTTGCCCGAAACTGTTTCGGTTATTGCATATTCTTTTATGCCAAGCTCCTGCATTACTGGTTCGACACGCTGCCTCACCATTATCCACTTTTCATCGCCAACCTGGACTTTTGCATACTCGGCTTCTGGGTGGACTGCCAGCATCAGGTCTGTGACCACTGTGAAGGGCATGGTCGTCCATATTAGGAAGTACTCGTTTTGGCTTCCCGCCACCCTAAACTTGAAGTAAAGGGACGGGTCCTCAACCTCAACATATGAGCCTTCGTAGCCAACCTCGGCGCTGCTTAGGCTTGTTTGGCATCCGGGGCAGTAGGCAACAACATAGTAGCCCTCTTCAAGCAAGCCTTGCTCCCAAGCTCGCTTGAGGTACTGCCACTCCCGTTCTATGTAGCTGTCTAAATAGGTCCAGTAGGCTTTTTCTTGGTCTATGAATATGCCGAGTTTTCGGTCAGCTTCAACCCACTCTTTATGATAACGCATTATGGTTTTCTTGCACTCTTCTATGAAGCGTTCTTCGCCAACACGCTCTAGGAGTTCGCGTTTGTTTTTGACGCCTAACAATTTTTCAACTTCAAGCTCCACTGGCAAGCCTTGGCAGTCCCAACCCGCCCAGAAAGGCATAAAATAGCCTTGCATAGTCTTCCATCTGAAACGTAAGTCTTTCATTACACGTCCTCTGGCGTGTCCCACGTGGGGTATGCCGTTCAGTGTTGGTGGTCCCTCAACCCATCCGGAAACGCCCACGTTGTTTTTCTCGCGGTACTCCATGAGTTTTTGTCTTATGCGGTTTTTCTCCCAGAACTCGCGGATTTCTCTTTCAATTTCAAGCGGGCGGTAGTCCATGCTCAACGTTTTTTCAAAACTAGCTTGGAATTTGGCGGTCACCTTTCATCACAGCGCACCCGCAAACACAACAAAATAGCCCAAGCCAAATATAACCTTTTTGAATTAGGCGTCTCTGACAATCAAATTTAGGGCTGGGCAGAAGCCTAAATTGGGTACCCTCTCTATCTATTTTTGGTTGTGAGAAAAGCCAATACGCGTAGCCCCTCCTATACTTTTCAGCCAACACCACAGCGAATAAATGGATAACATGATTACTGTGGCTTCTACGATTATTGCGGCTTGCCAATTGTAGAGAGGATTGCCATTGGCAAACGGGTATAAAACCCAAAACATTTCATGATGGGTGAACATGTCTAGGAATATGTGGCTGAACCCGCCAAAAAGACTTAACAGATAAATGTTGAGTAGCGGATATTTCGCCTTAACAGGATTAAGCTCCAACCACTTGTAGGCCGTCAATAACTTGTTTTCAAAAAGGCTTTCCGCCACGTAAACTCCAATGGTCACCAGGATAGGATACAAGGTTAGCGCCAATGTGAAGCCGTGCCAAACCCGATGGTCTAGGGACTCGCCTAAGAGAATGTAGTAGAAGGGTTCAAGGTCTATGAAGGTTGTTGAAACCGCCAATGCCAAAGGGTCGATGCGCCTTCTATCCCTAAAGTATAGGAAGAATAGGGCTGTTGCGTGGAGGGGCGTAATTGGCATCTTAAGCCTTCTGCTACTCTATACTGGTATCCTTCTCCCGTTAAAGTCGCGCTTCCAAACTCCAAACTCATCTTTAACTGTTCTTAGTTGTTCCGTGTTGAATATTGGTCCGTCTCTGCAGACTCGGAATCTGCCAATAATGCAGCTTCCACATATGCCTATGGCGCAGCGCATTAGGCGTTCTAGGCTTGCCTCCATGAAAGCGTTATGCTTTTCGCATTGGTCAAAAACTTTTCGAATCATTTGTTCTGGACCACAGGTGTAGACCATGTCAAATTTTTCCATGGTCAAAACTTTTTCGGCAAAGTTTGAAGCCACATCCTTCACGCCGTAGCTTCCGTCCTCTGTTGCTGTCAGGACGTTTGCCTCACCGCATACTTCCTTCAACTCTTCCAAGAATAGAAGTTCGCTCTTTGTCTTTGCACCCATAACCATTGTAATTTTTGCCTTTTTAGAAGATGCCAGTTTCTTGGCTAGAAACGATAGTGGTGCTATGCCTATTCCGCCTCCAACCATGAGGATTCTGCCAGTGCTTAGCGTGAAGCTGTTTCCAAAGGGTCCGCGGACGCCTATTATATCGCCCACCTTTTTGTCATGGAGCGCTTGTGTTGCCTCGCCGACCCTTTTAACGGCTACGGAGACCACTCCTTCCCTTTCGTTTGTGTCGAAAATGCTGAGTGGGATTTCGTCCACTCCGGGAATCCAAAGCATTAGGAACTGTCCGGGCTTGGCTTTTGTGCACAACCCATCCTTAAAAGTGAAGGTTTTAACTGTTGGGCTTTCCGCTTTAATGCTTAGAAGGCGTGTAGTTCTTAGCTTGTTAGCTTTTGTGAGCCAAGCCGACAATTTCAGTCACGCTCCTAAAGCCCCTCCTTTTCAAGTAAGCCCGCATCCCTCTTGCCACCGCCTTGAAAACGCTTGGTCCTTTAGTGGCTATGGCTGTTCCAATTTGGATGGCTGTGGCTCCAGCCAGCATAAACTCCACAGCGTCCCGCCAGCTGGTTATGCCGCCACATCCAATTATGGGTGCTTTAACACCTCGTTCATAGATTTCGTAAACGCATCTAACAGCCACAGGCCTTATGGCTGGTCCGGATAGTCCGCCCTTCCTATTGCTTAAAATCGGTTTTGTGGTTTCAACGTCTATTGCCATGGCTTTCACCGTGTTTATGGCTGTTATAGCGTCTGCGCCAGCCTTAACGGCTGCCTCGGCGACTTCCCCAATGTCTGTAACGTTTGGCGAAAGTTTGACAAAAACTGGCTTGTCAATGGCGCCTTTGACCTTCTTAACAACTTCGGCTAAAACTTCTGGCTTCTGTCCTATTTCGGCTCCAGTCTCCTTGACGTGGGGACATGAGACGTTAAGCTCAACAGCATCAGCGCCAGCCTCCACGGCTTTCTCTGCGACTACGGAGTATTCTTCTGCTGAAAACCCATAAACACTCACTATTAAAGGCACTTCCAGAAGGTTCTTTGCTTCTTGAATATCCTTTGTGAATTCTTCTATCCCGGGGTTAGGAAGCCCCACAGCGTTTATCAAGCCGCAATTAGTTTGGACAACTGTTGGATTTGCATAGCCTTTTCTAGCCCTTAACCCCACGGATTTTGTTACCACCGCAGCAGCTCCGCCCTTAACGATGCCTTCAAGGGTTTGCGCTGAATACCCCAAAATTCCAGAAGCCAACATCGTGGGGTTCTTGAGGCATAAGCCAGCGAGGTTAACCTTTAAATCTTCGTTTCCCACCAGGTTTTCACCGCTTGCTTCTAAAGTGATTGCGTTTTAAAGAGATAAAGTTTAGTTTCAAACAACAAAAGCCTAAAATGGGGATAGACAACCACTTAATGTCGAGGTGAATAGCCTTATGTCTGTTATTGAAGTTGCTGTTAAAAGTCAAAAGGGGAAATGCGCCTTTGGGCACAAAGTTGGCGATAAAATAGTCTTTGACGGGAAATCCATTAAGGGCGAGATATGCTACAGCGCATTAATGGTTTTGCTTCCAAAGGTTTATGCCATGCGCTATGGCGTGGAGTTTCCATGGGCTGAAGATAAGGACATCATATACAACGCTTGCCCCGACCCAGAAAACCCTGTTGTCTTCGAAATTCGCCGTGTCAAGAAGTGAAACGGATTTCTCTTCAGAATCCTTTATCTATCCAAGCCTAATAGAATAGTATTTTAGACTCTGAGGTTGGATGATGAAGGCGGCAGTAATTCAGTCTTTGTTTGGGGTTTTAGCCTTCGACGAGGGTAATAGGCTTGTGGCTCATTCGCTTTTTAGCAAAAAGCCTGATGAAGCTGCGAAAACGATAGTTGAGATAGAGTCTGGAAAGGCTGTAAAAGAGGTTGCCGACCTCATAAACCATCTGAAAGGCTTGGGCTACAGCACTTTTGTTTTTGAGAACCCCCTTCTGGCGGTGGACGTTAAGGAAAAGTTTGGCGTTGAGGTTGAGGTTTCGAAGGTTTCTGAAGCTGGCGAAATGCTCCGCTCTAATGTAGAAGGATTCGCCATAGAAACAGGCTTTGTTAAGGATTATGAGGAGTTCCGTGTTTGGACGCACAGCGTGACAATGGAAATCGCCAAACTACGGGTTAAGAGGGCTGTTGAGAAGAGGGACTTGATAATTGCTCAGGCTATTCAGACTCTTGACGATCTGGATAAGACAATAAATCTTTTCATGAGCCGTGTGCGGGAGTGGTATGGAATTCACTTTCCAGAGCTTGACCGCCTACTAGAGAAGCATGAAACCTACGCCCGCCTCGTCGTGAACCTTGGAATTAGGGAAAACTTCACAGCTGAAAGGCTTGAGAAGGAGGGCTTGCCGAAGTCGAAGGCTGAGCAGATAGCAAAGTCAGCCCAAACCTCGATGGGCGCAGACTTGGCAGAGGTTGACTTAGCCCAAATTCAAGCCTTAGGCAAGACGGTGTTGAACCTTTATGAGCTTAGGCAGAAGCTGGAAGACTACATAGACTCAGCCATGGAGGAGGTTGCCCCCAACATTAAAGCCTTAACCGGAGCGCTTCTGGGTGCTCGTCTCATCGCTTTGGCTGGCGGATTGACAAACTTGGCTAAGATGCCAGCAAGCACACTACAAGTCTTAGGCGCTGAAAAGGCGCTTTTCCGCTCGCTTAAAACTGGAACCAAGCCTCCAAAACATGGAATAATCTTTCAGCACGCCTTTCTGCATGAAGCCAAAAAGTGGCAGAGGGGCAAAATAGCCCGTGCCTTGGCCGGCAAGCTTGCCATAGCCGCTAGAACCGACGCCTTCGGCGGAAGATACATTGGCGAAGAGTTGAGGGCTGACTTGGAAAAGAGGGTTGAGGAAATACGCCAAAAATACGCTGAACCTCCAAAGGTGCCGGAGAAAAAGCCAAAAGTCAAAGAAAGGTGGAGAAAGGGTAGGCATGCACGTTAAACCCCACCCTCAATTTCCCCAAGTATTTATAGCTACCTTGGAGGATGGAAGCCAAAAACTTGCAACGCGAAACCTAGCGCCCGGAAGAACCGTTTACGGCGAGCGGCTCATACGCTTTGAAGGCGCCGAATACCGCCTTTGGGACCCGTTCAGAAGCAAGCTTGCAGCCGCCATCCTCAAAGGAATCAAAGCAGTTCCAATAAAACCCAACCATCAAGTGCTATATTTGGGTGCGGCTTCTGGAACAACAGCCAGCCATGTCTCCGACATAGTCGGCGAGAAGGGATATGTGTACTGTGTCGAGTTTGCAGCGAGAGCCATAAGGGAGCTGGTTAACAACGTCTGCGCCTACAGAGTTAACATGCTACCCATACTTGAAGATGCACGCTTTCCAGAAAAATACGCCATGTTTATTCGCGGGAAGGTTGACGACATATACTGCGACATAGCCCAGCCTGAGCAGGCAAAAATTTTGGCTGACAACGCCGACCTCTTCCTTAAAAAGCCGGGGTGGATAATGCTCGCCGTGAAAGCCCAAAGCATAGACGTCACAAAGGAGCCCTCTGAAATCTATAAACGGGAAGTTCGCGTCCTTGAAGAAAGAGGCTTCAACATAGAGGATGTTGTTCACTTGGAACCTTACGATAAGGCTCACGCCATGATCGTGGCTAAAAGGTAAAGCGAAAGCAAAGGCGCATATCCTTTATATTTCAGAGCGACGTGAATTCTTTTGTGAATAGCCGATGACTTATAGGGAGATGGGGAAAGTTAAGGCTGCAGAAGCCATACTGAGGGAGGGCGGCTTCACCGTCTCCCAGAGGTGCTGTTCAAGACCAAGCTGCTTCGATATAGCAGCAAGAAAGGAAGAATCCCTAATTTTCATAAAAGTCCAACCAGACATTGGATGTGTCTCCCCGTACGACTCCCTAGAGTTAAGGATAATTTCAGAGCATGTCTCCGCTGCATCCCTCTTCATCAGCGAGAAAACTCGTGAAAAGCCGCTAGAGGACGACACTGTTTATTCGAGATACAATGTTTTGGCTATCACTCCGAAAACTTTCAAAAACATCGTTTTGAAGGGCATCTATCCGCTGATTCAGGCTGGTCCCGGAGGCTACTATGTAGAAATTGACGGAGAAGCCATTAAGAGGCGTAGGCAAGAGTTGGGCTTATCCGTCGGCGAGGTTGCCGAGAAAATTGGCATTTCAAGGCGGACGCTTTACGGCTATGAGCGGGGCATGGCTAAAGCCTCAGTTACAGTGGCTTACAACCTTCTCTGCACATTGGGCGTTCCAGTTGCAAAGCCGGTTAACATTTTTGAAGCTCCCAAGAGCCAGCGGAAAACCCTTATGGCAAGAGCCAGACGGATAATAACCAGAAATAGGCTTCTTCAAAGGATTTTTAGAAAGCTTGCAGGCTACAATATCGTAGCCGTTAGGAAGGCGCCCTTCGACTTTGTCATAACTGTTCCAGAGGAGAACATGAAGATTATCGGCGGAGTTGCAGACGGCAGGGAGGAAGCATTAAACCGCAGGGTTGAAGAGATTTTAAGCCTAAGCAGGGTTGTTCAAGCCCACCCGGTCCTTGTGACAGATGGACAGAAGCCCCGGCTGGACGAGGACATTTCATGCATCAAAAGCGAGGAAATTTCAAAAATTAAAAGTCCAGAAGACTTGTGCAAGCTTTAAGCAAGCCTTGTCTGCTGCGCGTCGTTTTCCCGCTTAATCTTTTTGGCTGGTTTCCAAGACCTTCTGACAAAATCGGGGTACTCCTTAAAGTTTTCTAGGCATCGGCGGAGAAAAGCTAAAGTTTTCGGGTCTGTTGGGTAGCCACATCCGAAGTCACCATACTTGGCTTTCAGCTCTGCTATTTCGCGGTCCCTTTCAACTTTTGCTATTATTGAAGCGGCTGAAACAACGGGATATTTACGGTCAGCCTTATGCTCCGAGACTATCTCAACTTTGAAGGGTAGGTATTCCAGAATCTGTTGTTTAAAGCGTTCCTCCAGAACGTCTGAGGCGTCCACGTAGGCGATGTCCGGCTTAAGAAGCTCTATGACCTTCGCCATTGCCTGTGCCTCCAGCCTATTAAGCCTAAAAAGTTTTCTGCCCCCCTCCACAACCTTGTCAATCTCTGATGGTGAAAGCTTCACAACGGCGTGTTTTTTGGCTATGCTCTTAATTTCAACGGCAAGCGTTTCCCTTCTGTTGGGCGAGAGAAGTTTTGAGTCTTTAACGCCCAGCTGGACAAGTTTTGGAATGTCTCCCTCATCTATTAGGATTCCAGCTATTACCAGCGGTCCTATGACGGAGCCGCGTCCGGCATCATCAACACCAGCAACCAACATTGGAGGATTCCTTCAAACGCTACATCCAATATAAGCTCGGGGGATGGTTAAAGCTTTAGCGCCTCACTCCCCCCTTTAAGAATTCTTCGGCTTTTTGCACAATCACTTTGTGCAGTTCGTCCCTATTTCCAAAGGTGACACTGAATATTTCGGCGTCCTTCCGAGCCTTTGCGTCATCTATCAGTTTGTCGCGTGCTTTCCAGTGGACAACAGCTATAACGAGTTTGCCGCTTTCCAAAGCCTTTGCAACTGCCTGCCTAAAATTTTCTGAGAAGAGCTCCATGGGGCCTATCTCGTCTATAGCTATGACGTCGCATTCCCTAACCGCCCTTAAAATTGCCTCAACACCCACACCGTTCAAGTCTTCCAAATTTACGCGGTATTTGCCCACTTGTGGACCTATTTTCTGCTGTACATGGGCAAGCCAGCCACGTCTGTTATTGTCAGCTAAATCTAGAATTTCAAAGCCAACGCGTGTTCCACATGAGCGAACCTCGCGGCTTACCATTCCGCCGACGCTGTAGCCTCTAGCCCTTAAAGTCTCAACGACCTTAAGTAATAATGTTGTTTTTCCAACGCCCGGGCTTCCAGTTATTAGGAGAACCCGTTTAGGCAATTTTAGTCAACCTTTATGATAATTGTGTTAGGATTGCGGACATTCCGCTTGCTGCAAGTGCAAGTAATTCAAAAGTTTTGTAGGCTTCAACCATGCTTTGCGCTGTGTATTCCACTGTTAAGCCGTCAACCCTTTTGGCGGTCGGCAAAAGTTCAGCGACGTCTGCAAAGTGGCTTACTAGGAAGGTTATCCGCATGTTAACGGGCTTTTTTGCAGTTAGTAGCATGTCAACTGCGTAAGGCTTAAAATTCGACGCCGCTCTTTTGGCAGCCTCTCTTAACTCTTTCTCAATTCTTGTCATGCTTGGGCTTTTGGCGGAAACTCTGCTCAAAGAGTCTTTTAGGCTGACTGTTTCAGCCCATGAAGCAAACCTTTTAACATCGTCTTTTATGAGCTGGGCTTCGCCAGCAACCATTATTACTGGAACGCCCAACTCCCCGGCAACATAAGCATTCAGGAGGAATTCGCTTACTTCGACGCCGTTAACCTCAACCTTCCGTATGCTCCCGCCGCTATATGTGTGGTCGAAGGAGGATTTCGCTGTTCCAAACTTGGCGTGATACCCAAGAAAAACAGCGGCGTCGCATTCTTCAACGCCGGCAACCATGCTTAACGGGCGGGGAAAACCCCTAACAATCTCCATGTATTCCGGCAAGTCTTCCACATGGAGGTTAACCATTGGACCATGGCTGTCTGCCACAACAATTTCTTCGAAGCCATTTTTGTGTAGTTCATCGGCGACTATAAGGGTAACCTTTGTGGCTATTTTCCTAGCCTCTTCATATAATGTTCCTTTTAAACCCAAGTGGCCTGGCGTGACAATGTAGGGCATGCCTTCCAAATCAACGGATATAAACGCCTTCAATCAACCTCACCTTGCTGTTTATTCATCATAACATCCATTCACAGCTAAAACGTTTTGGGCGCAGGCATAAACCAGAAGTCTAATATGGGCTGTTAGGTTTATCCAGTTAGAAATGAGCTGTGGAAAGCCGAAAATAGATTTTCCAACAGAAATTGTCCAAGAAGGCGAAGTTAAGGCGCTTGTGCCGAAGCTTTCAGCCTTTATTGAAAAGCCGGGCGAGTATGCGCCTTCAAAGGCTCCGGTCTTCTACAATCCGGTCATGGAGCTAAACCGAGACTTAGCTGTTCTAGCTGTTCAAGCCTACCAAAAAATGGTGAAACATGAAATCTCCATTTGTGAGCCACTGGCGGGATGCGGCATAAGGGGCATAAGATTCGCAAAAGAAGTGGATGGCGTAAAAAAAGTTGTGGTTAACGACATCAACGAGAAGGCTTACCAGCTTGCAAAATATAACGTGAAAATGAACAGACTGGAGAAAATTGTGACCGTTAAAAATGAGGATGCTAATCTTCTATTAGCTCGTTATGCCGCGCCAAGGAAACGCTTCGACGTCATAGACATAGATCCCTTCGGTTCTCCTGTGCCCTTCTTGGATTCTGCCATACGCGCCACCCGAGACGGCGGTTTACTGGCTTTAACAGCCACAGACATGGCCCCCCTATGCGGAGTACACCCAAAAGCCTGCCTACGGAAATACGGCGGGAAACCCCTCAGAACGGAATACTGCCACGAGCTGGCTGTTAGGCTATTGATAGGCTGCTTAGCCACAACAGCAGCAAAACATGAGATGGGCATAAAAGTGCTTTTCAGCCACAGCACAGACCACTACATACGCGTTTACGCAGTCCTAATTCACGGCGCAAAAAACACAGACAAAAGCCTCAAAAACATGGGATACATCCTCCACTGCTTCAACTGCCTCTATAGGGAAACCCTAAACAAAAATGTTGCATTTGGAAACATCGGAAAATGCCCACAATGTGGCTCGAAAATGGATTATGCTGGACCATTATGGCTTGGAAATACAGCCGATAAAAGCTTCTGTATTTTAATGGAGAAAGAAGCTGAAAAAAGGAATCTCAAATTGAAAACTAGGATTAGGAAAATCTTGCTACTGATTGAGAATGAGTGTTCGGCTCCAGCAACATATTACGTTTTAGACAAAATCTGTAGTAAAATGGGCATGCCGGTACCGTCCGTCAAAGTTTTCATTAGAACCTTAAGAGAAAAGGGCTTTAAGGCTTCGTTAACCCATTTTAACCCAAAGGGAATAAAGTCAGACGCATCTATCATGCAAATCAGAGCTTTTGTGGAGCATAGGACTGCTACAAAATAGCGAGAATAAGGATGAAAACTTAGCAAGTTTTAAAAGCAATCAGCCACGTATACCCATATCGGTGGTTATTTGGAAAAGAAAATACTGTTTCCTCTAACAATAATTATGATAGCAACACTGATGCCGATGCTAATTCAGAAGGCAGAATGCATTGCCAACGTTGAAGTCTACGGTTATACGGACAAGCTCCAGTATATGCCCGGCGAAACCATAACCCTAAAACTCTGGGTATACAATAAGGGACCAGACGAGATCGTTCTGAAAAACGTTACAGTTTATCTCCCATGGTACAGCCTTGTCTGGGGTGGAAACTATACCGTAGATGCACAAAACGCTGTGTTATCTAAGGACCATTACTGGAATACGACAATATCTGATATTGAAATTCCAACAGATGGTAGAGCTGACAGCGGAAACATTAAAGTTGTCGTTACATATGCCATTGGATCCGTTGTGTATACGCCTGAATTTCGTAACGCCATCCCGCTATCTATTATTGAAACATCCTACACGTATACATTGTTGGAGAACATGGACAAGCTTCTCACGTTGCTGACTGTACTAACGGTTCTGGTAATTGTCTGCACCATAATCGTTGCCGCGGTCATATTCTTCTCTACAAGAAGACCCAGAGCCATATGGGTTGAAGAGGAAGAGAAGGAAGAAAAATCAAAATAGCCCTAAACCCCTGTTTTTCCATTTAATTTTTAAGCATGAACCCCTACTCTACTTTATAGCAGTTTGATGTTGGAGGTGCGTGGCGCTCGGAAAGGTTTTGGTTACCTCGGCTTGGCCCTACATAAATGTGACGCCGCACATTGGCAACTTGGTGGGTTCTGTTCTTTCAGCGGATGTTGTCGCTCGCTATTATAGGCTTAAGGGCGAAGATGTTGTCATGGTGAGCGGTTCCGACGAGCATGGAACCCCCATTGAGGTTGAAGCCATAAGGCTTGGTGTAAAACCGAAAGAGCTGACAGATAAAAATCACGCTAGGGTTGTGGAACTTTTCAAAAGGTGGGGAATATCCTTCGACAATTACACGCGGACCGAAAGCCCGGTGCACAAGGAGTTTGTCCAACAACATTTGATGAAGATTTACAGGAACGGCTACATATTCACGAAGGAAACCGGGATGCTTTACTGCGAAAAATGTAAGCGTTTTCTTCCAGACCGCTTTGTTGAGGGAAAATGCCCCTACTGTGGGCATGAACCAGCCCGCGGAGACCAATGCGACAACTGCGGAAGACTCCTTGAGCCAACAGCTCTCATCGAGCCGTATTGTGTGATCTGCAAGGGCAAACCCGTCATTAAAGCCACAAAGCATTGGTACTTTGACCTTGGAAAGTTCTCGGAAAAACTAGCCAAATACATAAGTGAAAATAGACAGTTGCCAACAAACGCCAAAAACTTCAGCCTAAACCTGATAAAGGAAGGATTAAAGCCCAGAGCCGTGACAAGGGACGTCAGCTGGGGGATTCCAGCGCCATTTCCAGAGGCTGAGGGAAAGACCATTTATGTTTGGGTTGAAGCCGTTTTAGGCTATGTTTCAGCCACAATAGAGTATTTCAAAAACCGTGGAAAACCCGAAGGATGGAAAGACTACTGGTTCGACAAAAATGCGAAGACTCTCTACTTCATTGGGAAGGACAATATCCCCTTCCACACAATAATTTTTCCAGCACTATTGATGGCTTCCCATGAAGATTATAATCTGCCATGGAACGTTTCCGCCACAGAATTCCTCCAGTTTAAGGGCGAAAAAGCCTCAAAAAGCCTTAGGATAGGCATATGGATTGACGAAGCCTTGGAGCTTTTCCCAGCTGATTATTGGCGCTATTTCCTAATAGCCACAAGACCGGAAACAAAAGACTCAAACTTCTCTTGGGAAATCTTCGCTGAAAAAATTAATGCTGACTTAAACGATACCTTCGGCAACTTCATCCACCGCACATTATCCTTCATTAATAGGCAGTTTAACAGCCAAGTTCCAGAACCAGCCCAACTAGACGTTGACGACAAAAAGGTTTTAGAAGCCCTAAAAGAGAAGGTTAGCGAAATCGCCGCTGATTTTGAGGCTTGCCGACTCCAGTCAGCCGCAAACGGCGTTATAGGCATAAGCCGCCTTGGAAACCAGTATTTGAACGATAAGGAGCCGTGGAACCTAATTAAAAGCGACAGAGCCAAGGCCGCAACCGTGATTTACGTGGCTGCCCAACTAGTTAAGGCGTTGGCCATAACTTCAGCCCCAATAATTCCTTTCACTGCGGAGGAGCTTTGGAAAACCTTGAGCTTGCCGGGAAGCGTTCACGAGCAAAGGTGGGATGAAGCCCTAAAGCCCTTGCCAGCGGGTCACAAAATAGCCGAGGCTAAGCCGCTTTTCCGCAAAATAGAGGCTGACGAGAAAAAGCTTGACGAAATGTTGGAGAAAGTTAGAAAGGCAATGGCGAAGTGAAAACCTCTGAAAATTAAAGTAGACCTCCACGTCCACACATACTACTCCTATGATGGACTAATAAAACCAAAGGAGCTTGCCATTTACGCCAAAAGGGCTGAATTAAACGGAATAGCCATAACAGACCACGACACAGTTGACGGAGCGTTAAAACTAGCAAAAAAAGTGGCAGACCTGCTAATTATACCAGGCATAGAGGTCTCAAGCCTAGAAGGCCACATAATCGGGCTGAACATCCAAGAGATTGTCCCCAAAAAACTAACAGCAGAAGAAACCATAGAAAGAATCCATAGCCTCGGCGGGTTAGCTATTGCATGCCACCCAAAAGCCTTTTTCAAGGCAAGTCTTAGACGGAAAGCGGACAAGAAATTTGATGCTGTAGAGGTCGTGAATGCTTCGGCTTTCCCCTTCAAACGTTCCACAAAGCAAGCGTTGGAAATGGCCAAAAACCTTGGGGTTCCGCAGGTTGGCGGCAGTGACGCCCACTACGCCCCAGAAATAGGCTTGGCATACACTCTGGTGGACGCTGAACTCAACTGTGAGGAGGTTGTTAAAGCAATAAGCAAAGGGCTGTGCGAACCCTTCGGCAAAGCCATACCTTTGGGAACAAGGCTGAAAAGGGAAATTCTAGCCTTAAAAACCAAGTATTTTAGGAAAAATCGCGGTTCATGCTCCAACAACGATGGATTCTGTTAACCTCTTCAATGTTGCGATGGCTGAAAGAGCCGCCAAAAAACTTGTTTTTGGATTTTCGGCAGAAGGCACATTTTCTACATGAACCCGCAACTCACCAAAATCACCCTTAACTTCAATCTCGTGGATGTTTCGACTGATAGTTGGGTCAGCCACAACCCGCACAACCGTTTTTTCAGCGCCTATGCCAGCCAAGCTGAGGGTTGCCGCCACATTAACATTAGCTGGAAAAAGCCTGCACGCCTCTCTGGCTGGCCCCTCATATACTAGTGTTGACTTTTCAACCTTTCCGCCGGTCTTCTCCATGAAATATGGGTTGTCCATTAAGCCTTCAACAGGCTTTCTCGTTGTTAGGGTTACGCTTTCAATTTTACCTATTGCTGAAGCCTTCAAACCGTCCAGTCCAGCTACAGCGCCAGATGGAATATAGACTTTCCCTCCGTTTTCCCTGGCGGTTCGGCTGATTTCACTTAGCAGTCCAGAATCAACTAGGGCGCCCACACTCATGATCATTAAGTCTTTTCCAGCCTTCAGAACGTCAACGGCGTAAGCTTTCACAGCCTCTTGGGAGGCAGCCTCAACAACAAGCTTAACATCATCGCATTCTAGAAGCTCCTTAAAGCTTTTTGCGACTCTAGGCTTGCTTTTCAACCTTTGCACCAAATTTTCAGCTCTTTCAATATTCCTGTCAAAAACCATGAGTAGGCACGTGTCTCCAGCTTGCCCCCTATCTATGGCTTGCGCCAGCACCGTCCCAATGGCGCCGCATCCAATAAGCCCTACACCTAAAGGCATTTCACCCTTAACCTTCCATATTCATCTACGTGAATGCTGGAAGTTTCCCTACATAAACCATTTGCCCAAGAAAAGCCTATTCCTGTGGAAATCTCGCTATTATGAAAATTACTTCGATTAGACGTTACTAACAGAAAATACATAAAATCATGTAAATCTCCAATGCGAGTTTTTTGGCACGCTTCCAATACTTTTAATATCATCTACACTAAAATACTTGAACTATAGGCCTATGTTTATTTATATCAAAGGTTGTTATGCCTTAATTGGCGAAATTGCTTCTAACTTAAAGGAAAACAGAATTAGGTTTAAAGTAGCTCTAAAAGATAAACCGCCAGTTATAGTTGAAATAAATCCAACAGAGAAGATAATTGAATCTTTTCATGAGGCTGATATCTCTGAAGATCTAAGGGAGGTTCTAAATAGAGATTCTGTTGACATAAGAAAATTGCCTGAAGATATTCAAACCCAAATTTCAGAGATAACATCCATTATTTCTTTAGCGACTCGAAAAGTGCTTAATCTAATTAAATACTGCTTAAATCAAACAGAGTTGGATGAGAATCTGTTTTCAGTTAAGGGTTATTACTGGTCAAAAGACAGGTTGGAATGGAAACATTTTCCCATGTTAACAAAATTAGTTGTAGACATAAAAAACGTTACACCTTTAAATGAAGATAATGCTAAAATCATCCAAGAGTATTTGGATAATGATTTTCAGCCATTTTTGGCATTACGGCACTTACATAGAGCTAAAAATGAAGATAATCCTCGTTACAAGTGGATAGAGGCGACAATTGCTGCAGAATTAGCCATTAAAGAGTTCTTAATCAGAAAAAAGCCAGAAGTAGAGGCATTGCTTATTGAGATCCCATCACCCCCACTACATAAACTATACGGTTCAATTCTAGAATCTTTTACTGGACAAAAATCTCCAAAGCTAAAGGAACTTCAAAAAGGCGCCGAGATAAGGAACAAACTCATCCATCGACCAAAGGAGATAGACATAAGTGCTCAAGAAGCGAATAAATATGTTCAGGATGTTGAAATAGCAATAGGCCACCTTTTAACCATGCTTTACCCAGAGAACCATGTATGAAAAAGAATGTTTAAGCCGCCAGCCCTCCTACTTAAATGAGAATAGTGTTGAAAAGAACGATGTTTTTGGTTCCAATGCCATTTACAATCGTGTAAGCAGTGGGTTCTGTTAGTGTCTCCTAACAGAAAGTTGTTTGTATAAAATGGGGGATGTTGAAGGAACTTATGAGTCTTGTTCCATTTGGTACAAATTCAGTTTTATGCCTAGGGGTTTTTCTGGTTCGGCATATGGCTCTAGGTTGAAGAGTTGTGGTGCTATTGCTCCAAGTCCGCTTGGGGTGTATGGCGAATTCACTCCTGTTAGCACGAGGGTTACTTTTAGCTTTCCGTCCATTTCGGGGTTTACTCTTGCTCCCCAGATGACCAGTGCGTCGTCGTCCATCATTTCTGTGACTATTTCTCCAACGCGGTTTGCCTCCTCAATTGTCATTTGGGCGTCTCCTGAAACATGGATTAGGGCGCCCTTCGCGCCTGCATAGTCCACGTCGAGGAGCGGGTTTCTTAAGGCGTTTCGCACAGCCTCTTCAGCGCGGTTTGGGGCGTCTGATTCGCCTACGCCTATGACGGCTAAGCCTCCCCGCTTAACAATGGTTTTGAAGTCTGCAAAGTCCAGGTTTATTAAGCTTGGAGCTGAAATGGTTTCCACAATGCCCTTAATCATGTTTGCTAAAACTTGGTCTGCAACCTTGAAAGCCTCATTTATGGGCAGGTTTGGAGCCAAGTGAATCAGCTTATTATTGTCTATTACAACAACTGTGTCGCAGTGTCTCCGCAACTCAGTCAAAGCTTGAGCTGCATATTCTATGCGTCCCTTCTCAATTCGGAAAGGCGTTGTCACAACACCAACCGTTAAAGCACCCTTCTTCTTGGCTATTTCGGCTATAACTGGCGCTGCACCTGTTCCAGTTCCGCCTCCAAGGCCGGCGGTTATAAAGACTATATCCGCCCCACTGAGCATTTCTTCAATCTTTTTCCTTGACTCTTCGATGGCGGCTCTTCCAAGTTGTGGGTCTCCGCCAACACCCAAGCCCTTCGTAAGCTTTTCGCCTATCAAGATTTTTCTGTGAGCCTTTGAAATGTTGAGGTGAAGGGCGTCGGTGTTTATGGCTATGCATTCAGCCCCAACTATGCCCATCTCCATAAGCCTTGTAACAGTATTATTCCCGGCCCCACCAACGCCTAAAACAAGCATTCGGCAGAAGCTTGGGGGACGAATTTCCTCTGGGAAAGTGTTCTGCCAAGAATATTTGAAGGTCTGCTGCTGGCTAGCTGGCTGCATCTAACCAACCCTCTTTCTACGCCAAACCTCATTGTTAATCAAGTCGCGGATAGCCACACGAATAGCTTCAGCCCTGTTTGGATAAAACCTCTCATTCACAAGCTGGTCTAACGCCTCAATGTATGGTTCGGGAAGATAGAGCGTGATTAACTTCATTTTAAATTCCCCCTTCGGTGAGCGAGAAAACGAGCTTCAGACCTATACTTTTACATAATACGTTTTAAATATGTTTTAAATATGCTCGTTCTTTTCTTTATAAAAATTATGCTATAGCTGTTTCAGAAACTTGTAAATACGCCTAGTGGCGAACCTCTAGGTTTTTATTCCTTGTTAAAGCATTTTACGTATTGCCATGGAAGCCGCAAGAGTGTTCCTTAGGAGCTTCGGTTGTTCGACAAATTTGGCTGACGGCGAAGTTATGGCTGGTTGCCTAGCGAAGGCTGGGTTCAAACTTGTCGATAGCGTGGCTGATGCTGAAATAGTCATTTACAACACTTGTGCTGTCAAGGGTCCAACAGAAAACCGCATGATCGACATTTTGAAAAAAGTGCCAAAGGGAAAGAAGCTTCTTGTTGTGGGTTGTCTACCTCTAATCAACTTTGATAGGCTATGCCGCGAAGTACATTTTGACGGTGTTGCCGGTCCAGCTTTAGGCGAAAAAATAGTTGATATAGTTAATGATGTTTTGAGGGGCGAGAAGGTTGTAGCTTTAGAAAATGCAGATAGGGCTAAACCAAGCCTAAACCTTCCGAGGATTCGCCTAAACCCTGTTGTAGGCATAATCCCAATAAGCTATGGCTGTTTGGGTTCATGCGCCTACTGTTGTGTTGTCTTTGCAAGAGGGCGCCTAAGAAGTTACAGCATAGGAGAAATTGTGGGACGGGTTAAAGCCGACTTGGCTGATGGCGTACGGGAGTTTTGGCTTACTTCACAGGACACCGCGTGCTATGGGAGAGATATGGGCACAAACTTGGCTGAGCTTGTTGAGGCTGTGTGCGCGGTCGAGGGAGACTTCAAAGTGCGGGTTGGAATGATGACCCCGAATATGGCTATGGGCATTCTAGAAAACTTGATTGAAGCCTACAAAAGCGAGAAGGTCTTCAAATTTGTCCACTTGCCTGTCCAAAGCGGAGACGACTATGTTCTAGAGAAAATGCGCCGCTTTTACACGGTGGCTGACTTTAAAAGGATTGTAAACGCCTTTAGAGAAGCCTTTCCAAAAATAACGATAGCGACAGACGTAATCTGCGGCTTTCCAGGCGAAGATGAAAAAGCCTTTGGAAAAACCATGCAGTTGATAGAGGATGTTAAGCCCGACATAGTTAATATATCGAAGTTTTTTGCCAGACCGAGAACGCCAGCGGCAGCCATGCGAGGTGCTGTTCCATTTCCAGAGATAAAGCGGAGAAGCGCCTTGCTAAGCAGTTTAGCAATGAAAATTGCTTTGGAGAGGAATCGTGAATGGGTTGGCTGGGAGGGCGAAGTCCTAATAGATGAGCATGGAAAAGTTTCTGGTTCGTGGATGGGTAGAAACTTCGCCTACAAGCCAATAGTGGTGGAAAACGCCGGGGACTTGTTGGGCAAAGTTTTGCATGTTAAAATTTATGATGCCTCCTCAACTTATCTTGAAGGCTCATTATTGAATTAGAAATATTTTTGTAATTTTTACATTAAAATAAAAGAAAGTTGATTATTTTTTGCCTTCTTTACCGTTAATCTAGCTGAAAATTTATATACGCCACTGTTTAATGCGTTAAGGAATCCAAAATGCAGCAAATCATCGACGAAGTGAGCCGATGTCTCCAAGCTATAAGTCCAAAATTGAGCGACGGGGATTACGCGAAGCTCCGTGCCATAAAAGTTCCAAGGGTTCACCAGTTTATTGTTGAGGCTGCGGAGCTCTGTAACCCCGAAAAGATTTTTGTTTCCGATGATTCGCCTGAGGATATAGCCTACATTAGGCGGATGGCGATAGAAACTGGCGAAGAGAAACCCCTTGCAATGCCTGGACACACCGTTCATTTTGATGGACCCTATGACCAGGGAAGGGACCGCGAAGCCACCAAGTATCTTGTGCCAAAGGGGGACTACTTGAGTAAGGCATTAAATCAGATTGATAGGGATGAAGGATTAGCCGAAGTAAAAAGCCTGTTAAAAGATTCTATGAAAGGGCGCACGATGATTGTCCGCTTTGTCTGCCTTGGTCCACCAAACTCTATCTTCACTATTCTAGGCGTGCAATGCACAGACTCGTGGTATGTCGCCCATTCAGAATACCTCCTTTTTAGACCTGGCTATGAAGCTTTCACTAAGGCTTATCCTGACACTCACTTTTTAAGGGTGCTGCATTCCAGCGGAAGACTTAATGAAAACATGGTTAGCGTGGACCATGACAAGAAAAGGGTTTACATTGACTACACTGAGGACATAATCTACAGTGTTAACACCCAATATGCTGGGAACTCTGTAGGCTTTAAAAAATTGGCCTTTCGCCTTGCTATAAGGAAGGCGAATCAGGAGGGATGGCTTGCAGAGCATATGATGATTATGGGAGTGCATGGACCTGGCGGTAGGAAAACGTATTTTGCTGGAGCCTTTCCAAGCGCTTGTGGCAAAACAGCAACCGCCATGCTTCCTGGGGAGACCATACTTGGCGATGATATCGCCTACATCCGCAACATTAACTCTGTGGCTAGGGCTGCAAATGCCGAGTGCGGCATTTTCGGAATCCTTCAAGGCATAAACCCCAAAGATGACCCAGTACTCTACAAAGTGCTCACAACCCCCGGCGAAGTCATTTTCTCAAATGTTCTAGTGAAAGATGGAAAACCCTACTGGCTTGGAATGGGCTGCGAACTACCGAAGGACGGAGTGAATTATACGGGGTATTGGTGGGAAGGCAAAACAGACGAGAATGGCGAGCTTATACCGCCCGCCCATAAGAACGCCCGCTACACGGTTTCTCTGAAGGCGTTGGAGAACTGTGACCCAGAGTTGGACAATCCCATTGGGGTTGAGCTTGGCGGTATAATGTATGGGGGACGCGACTCCAAAGCATACGTGCCCGTTCAGCAGAGTTTCAACTGGGAGCACGGAATCATCTGTTATGGGGCAGCCCTAGAAACAGAAACAACCTTCGCTATAGTTGGTAAAGAGGGCATACCAGAGATAAACATGATGAGCATACAGGACTTTATTTCCATACCCATGGGTCAAAACATAAGGAACAACCTAAACTTTGGTAGAAGACTTAAAAAGCCACCTGTAATCTTCGGGGTAAACTACTTCCTAAGAGACCTAAAAACAGGCGAGTATCTGAATTCTCCGAGGGACAAGCATGTGTGGGTTAAGTGGATGGAGCTACGCGTGCACAATGATGTTGGCGCGAGAGTCGCCCCGACAGGGCTAATCCCGAAATATGAGGATTTACGTTTGCTCTTCAAACAGGTTTTGAACAAGGAATATAGCAAGGAAGACTATGTGAGGCAGTTCACCATCCGTGTGCCAGAAAACCTCGCAAAAATTGAGCGGGTTGAAAAGTTTTACAGGGAGAAGGTTGCAGACACGCCAAAAGAACTATTCATAATACTGAATGAGCAGCGGGAACGCCTCCTAAAAGCAAGAGAAAATTTTGGAATGGATTATATTCCGCCAGAATGCTTCGACGAGGAATAAGCCTTTAGGGCTGAACGGCAAATTGATAAATTATTTATCTGCCATCAAACGGTATATTCCTTGGAGATGAAAGTGTTTGGTTGAGGAAAACCTTGTTGAGGTTGGACGCGTAACCCACTATTTCACAAAGATTAGTGTGGCTGTTGTTGAGCTTAAGGCTCCATTAGCTGTTGGAGACCGCATAGCCATCAAGGGGCCGACAACAGACTTTGAACAGGTTGTGGAGTCCATGCAAATCGAGCATAAAAACGTGCAGAGGGCTGAAGCTGGACAAAGCATAGGGCTAAAAGTTGTGCAACGTGTGAGGGAAAAAGACATAGTCTACAAGAAGCTTTAGCACAGCCCATTATTTCCATATTTGCACGTCTTATTATTTTTAGACTGGTTCCTCCCAGTCTGTTTGACAAGCCATCCTCTGGAATTAAAATCACTGTTGTTTCGTCTGGTAATGGTGATGTTGGGTTATCTCTTACATTTGTGGGTCTAGTTTTGAAACAATAAATTTAAATTCTTGAATATGAAGTTAAAATTGGGAAACGCACATGAACGAAGAAAAAGAGAATAGGACTGAATGCGACCACGAATGGAAGGCTGAAGGCTTAACAGAGAGCAAGTCTCATGTTAAGCTTGTCTGTGTTAAATGTGGCGCTAGGAAAGAGATTGAACTCTTCCCATAAAAAGGCTGGCAACGCGATATAAATATGAATGCATAACTATTGAGTGAAGATGGTTATGCAGTCAAAAGAGGGCTCTGGCGAGGGCGTGGTCAAAATTAGGAGTTGGGCTGAGTTTAGGCGTTTAGCCGAAAGCCTAAACACGAAAGCCATAGTTTACAACATAGAACAGAACGGCTTATCGCCAAAAAGAGAACTAACCAATTTAAGGCTTATATTGCCATCTGGACCAGCCTACTACATTTTGATAGACTCTCCAAGAGGCGAGGAAAGGCTTAAGGAGACAGGTATCCCACTAAGGAAGGACGCCAAAGGAAACCGCTACTTAGAGGAGGAAGACGTAATAAAGTTCTTAAAGGAGCAGTTTAAACGCGAAGACCTAATTATATGCTCATACTGGACCATTTAGGTGCTTTACCCCTTATCTAATTCTTGTAGAATTCGCGTTAATTCTGGTTTTGTAGTCTTGTAGAAGACCCATTTGCCCTCTTTTCTCCCCTTTACAAGCCCAGCATTTTCCAATATTCCAAGGTGATGCGAAGCCGTTGGCTGTGTCAATCCAAGGGCAATCATAATTTCGCAGACACACATTTCCCTCACTTCTAAAAGTTTTAGAATTCTTAGCCTATGCACGTCCGCCAAAGCCTTAAAAACCTTGCATTGCCTTTCGGCTTCGTCTATGCTTGCGACAGTATCAGCAAGCTTCTTTAATTCTTTCTCATATTTTGATGGGTCCTCGCGGGGACAAAGTCCAGAAACGACTAGCCGCATGAGCCTTTCATTAATTTTTTGTTTGGACATTATTCTGAATCCTGTGTTGACTACGTAACAAAATATTTAAATATGTTTTGAAAACGTTAAGGGCTAAGACTACTTCAGCCTAATTGGGCTTATCAGCTTCTCTATCTGAAACTTGAGGGTGCTATATTCCCTAGAGTTTAGTGGTGAGCAATTCTGCAAAATTTTTTCTCCATTTAAAAGTTTAGCCGCAAAGGCGAAGCAGCTTTGCTCTCCGCACATTTTGCAGTTTGTCTTCGGCAACAAATCGTAAATCTTTGCTGGCGTTAGCTCCTTTTTGGCTTGAATTATTTCGGGGCTCGGCTTTCCATGGGTTTTTAGGTATATAAAGGCGCGGTTTATCAGTCGCCTAGCCTCTTCGACAAGCTGGTCTGCTTCGTTTCTATCTTTGACATAGGTCATGCCAATCCTGCCGTTAGCGAAAATTGTTATCAAGTGTTGTTGGTACATGTAGCTCAATGCGCCGAGCTTTTCGGAGTATTTGGCGTTTGGAATAGCCAAATAAAGGATTGGCAAAACATCCTCCAATGGCTTGTCAGCTTGCGCCAAAAACTTAATCCGTTCAGGGTCCGCGGTACAAGGCGAAATCTCCTTAATCTCAATTTTCTTGACAATGACATCTGCAAAGAAGAGTTCGGCTAAATCCTCAGCATTTTTCTCCAAAATGCATCTCCAAACTATTTTTTAGCTTCGTACTTTGCTCTGTTTGCCATTAGCTCTTCTCTGCTACGTTGCACCACCTTGTTCTTCTTTATCAATTTGTGCAGGTAGGACAATGATGGAAAACTTATCGCATGTTGTGGGCAGGTGTTTTGGCATGTTGTGCAGCCCACCATGCAGTTCATTGGATTTGCAACAACAGCCACATTTTTCTCGTAGTCGAACTGGTAAACGTTTTTCCCGCAGTTTAAGACGCATATACCGCATCCTATGCAAAGTTCAGGATCCACGGTGGGGTGCCAGTTTATCTCCTCGCGTGGTATGCTACGCCAAGTCTGTTTGACAGCACCCTCTGACACTATTGAACACCTGCCTCTCTTAATGCTTCTTTGAAGGTTTCTTCGCTTGGGCAAACTCCTATTATGCGTATGTCCCTGTCGATGACTACGGCCGGACTCGCGTTTATGCCATACTCACCCAGTTTTGGATTCATTCCGCGGTAGATTTCAATTTCAATTTTGTCCTTGTACTCCTCTTTGATTTTCTCTACAAGTTTGAGGAGCAGTCTTCCGCCGGAGCATGGTGGTTCAGAAGTGAAAACTTCAACTTTTACCGGCATGTTCTATACCCCCATTTCTTTAAGCGCTGCTTCAATAGTTTGCATGCTTGGACAAACTCCCATAATCTTAATTTTGCCTTCATTGAAAACTATGGCTGGCACCACTGTTAAGCCGTATTTGCCGAACTCCTCGCATGGTCCGATATGCTTTATAACTTCTACTCTGTCGCCATACTTCGCCTTAATCAAATCCGCATACTCCAGCAGTTTTAGGCAGCCCGCACACGGCGGTTCAGCCGTGAAAGTTTCAACCTTCACAACCATTTCGCGTTTCACCTTTCCCTAAACTATTTGCTCAACAACATGCCTCACAAGTGCATCCACAAAACCTGCGTCAACAGCATCAATCACTCTGAAAACAGCCGAACTAGTCACCGAGTAGAACCGCTTGTTTCCCTCTTTTCTATCCTTTACCAGTCCGCATCGCTTTAAGATTGCCAAGTGCCTAGAAACCAGCGGCTGGGCTATTCCCACATAGGGAACGATTTCACAGACACATCGCTCGCCATCACGCAAGAACTCAAGAATTTTAAGCCTAACAGGGTCGGCAAGCGCATTGAAGACTTTAGCCCTAAACTTGTCGAGGTTTTTCATTGTTGGATGCACGTTTAAAGCAAAGTCTATAACAATATTTAAATATTGCTATATTCTCACCTCACTCTACAAGGTGAAAAAGCATGAAAGAAGTCAAAGTGGAAGTTATTGGAACCGAGCCGCCTTGCATGCGATGCCAAGCAGCAAAAAAAGCTGTGGAAAAAGCAGCTGAGAAGCTCAAGCAAGCTGGCGTTATGGTGAACATTGAAAAAGTTAACATAATGTCAAAGGAAACTGTTCAGAAATACGGTGTACTGATCTCACCGGCCATAGCCATAAACAACACAGTAAAAACCATGGGACGAGTTCCAAGCCCAGAAGAAGTTGAAAAACTGATAATGGAAGCAGCCAAGTAGAAGGCGAAAAAGCATATGGAGGAAAAGACGAAAAGGGCTATTCGAACGGGCATTCTATTGGCCTTCTTTATAGTAGTGATATGCCTCCTAATCTATAGCCGAGTCACAGCCAAGCCTACAAGGGAAACGTTCAAGGATAAACTGGACGCGCTCGGCTTATGGGAAACTCCGCTTGTATATTTGGCAATTCCAGCATTATATATTGCTGACTACTTCAGCCACGCTTGGATATGCCTCCTCTTCGCGTTTGGTGTCGCCGGACTAATCTACGAGTTTGTGCCAAAAGAGACCATAACAAAATATATGGGAAGGGGAAAAGTTTTTGGATACGTTTTGGCTCTTGGAATGGCGCCATTTTTGACCGTTTGTTCATGCACAATGGTTCCGCTTTTCGGCGGAGTCCTGTACGCTGGGGCTGGCATAGGACCTGCAATCACGTTTCTTTTAATGGCGCCAGCGGCAAACATCTTAACAATTCTAATGACTGGCGAAATGATTTCATGGGAAATAGCCGGAGTACGCATTATAGTGTCTGCAGCTGTGGCCTTAATTGCAGGCTTAATTGTTTCCAAAACGCCTTGGGGCAAAGCCATCGAAAAAGATTTCCAAATGGCCAATTCCGCCGCAGCTTCGGCGAAAGTGGAAATTGTCAAGCCGCCTCTAGACGAAAGGCTTTGGGCAGCGCTCAAGTTCGCCGGATACTTGGCAAAACAAATTCTCCCATTCTTCATTATAGGGCTTATAGTGGTGGGCTACCTTTCAGCGTTCATCCCCGAAGAAATTGTTGAAGCATACTTAACAGGTGTTACCGGCGTTTTGATAGCGTCAGTCCTCGGCGGTCCACTTTATACGCCAACCCTTGTTGAAATTGCACTGGGACAAGAGTTATGGAGCAAGGGCATGTCGAAGGGCGCTTTGTTGAGCTGGCTTATGGGTCAACCCTATGACTTTGCCAACGCCATGGCTGTTTCAAGAATAGCCAAATGGAAGGTTGTAGTCACGTATGTGATAGTTGCTTGGGCTGGAAGCGTAACCTTCGGACTATTATACGGCTTTTTAAGCGGGTCGCTATAACATGACAAGCCAAAACGATTTTGGAGTTAAGCGCCCCTGCCCATGCGCCCAAGAGGCAGCAGAATCCCTAAAGGCTGTTCAGCCAATAAAAGAGGGCATGCTTAAAGAAGTGCAGTGCAAGGGCTGCGGCAAAACTTTCCTAACAAACTTTGAAACGGAATACTGCTATGACTGCCGCAAGAGCATGAAAAGGTGAAAAGCACCTATGGCTAGGGCTTGCACCCCGTGGTATCCGACAGTCTTTCCAGAAAAGTGTGATGGCTGTGCGCCTTTTGGCAAGCCCCGCTGTGTGGAATACTGCCCAAACGGCGTATTCGCCTTCATAGACGGTAAGGCAGTCGTAGCCAATCCCCACAAATGTGTTAACGGCTGCACGGCATGCGAACCCCTATGCCACAAAAAAGCCATAACCTTCCCAAAGCCACAATTCGCCTTTACACCGACAAAAACAGAGGAAAAAGGCTTACTGCGGAAAACAACATGCAAGCGATGCGGCAAAGTCTTCTGGACAAACCGTGAAAACGACTTATGCTTCGACTGTGAAAGCAAACTTTAATGTGAAAAACCTACATTTCTGGCAGTTTTGTTATGTCCCCTAATTTTTTAAAGTGTTTGTCGAAGGTGTAAATTTCGCTTATCCCATGAGCCTTCATGAATAAATAAGCCAAAGCATCATTGGCACCTATCTCTTTTTCTTTCGCCAATAGTAACGCTGCCTCATAGTCTTTTGCGCCAACCGAGTACACCTTCACATTTTCGCTTGTCACAACCCATGCCAAAAAGCCCAAAGATTCCTTAATGCCAAGTCCCGCCTCCACTACATTTACAACTTCTGAAAGGTGAACAACTGTGATGGCGACCTCTTCGCCCTCTTCTATCCTCCTCACAATAGCTTTGGCTTCGTCCTTAACTCTCTGCTCATCTTTTGTTAAAGTTCTACGGGGGACCAGGTAAGCGTGAAGAAAAATGTTTGAATCTACAAACTTCAACGTTCATTAAGCTCCGACAAAGCCTTCTTAAGAGCATGGGAATCAGTAAAATCCACATTTTCAGAAACTCTTATTGAGTCGAACAATGCGGAAGGTGAAAGTGCTTCCACAGAAACTATTTCTATTCTATTTCCCCGTTTTATCAACGCAAGTTTACGAGATTTAAAATTCTTCCGCCAGCGTGCTGGAATTGACACTCTCCCTTGAGAGTCGATTTCTTTTACGACGATTTCTGCCATTTATATCATCTTCACCAAAAAATATGAATATGGTGAGATATAAATATTCCCCAAAAGGATTTATTATACTGCTACCTTAGCTTGTAGCCCCACTTTTTGTTAATTGCCTCAAGCTTTTCTGAAAGCCTCTTCGCCCTGTCTTCGGCTTCTTCAAATAGGACAGCCCACTCCCGCCTATTAACAAGGTTTGTCAGCTTCTCAATGTTTGATGGTATCTTTTCCATGGCAGTCAGCCACTTCTTAGTTACAACATCATTTCCGCTCACAAGTTCCAGGGCTTCTTCTGGACAAAACTCCACGCATTGGGGTCCCTCTGGCTTGTCTTTACAAAGGTCGCAAACCAAAACAGAAGTTTTATCCGGGTGGAGAGAAACCCCGCCATACGGGCAAGCCTGTATACACCAGCCGCATCGGTCACATTTAGCTTCATCAACAAGGATGAAGCCCTCCTCAGACTGGGTTAAGGCTTTCCTCGGACAAGCCCTAACACATGGGGCGTTCTCACAGAAGCGGCATGTCAAAGCCAGGTTAAAGGCTGGTGTTAGGCGTATAACCCTGATCCTAGACCTTAAAGGATTCCATAAAGGCTCATTCTTTTCCAAAACACAAACGTATTCGCATAGGCTGCAGCCCGTGCACTTGGCAGGGTCAACAGCCACAAACTTCCTCTGCACAGCCTTGGCCATCAACGCCATCTCCATCATTTTTGGGTTAAATTTTCTCATGCAAAACCTATTTTTATAATTTCCCTTTTTAGCGGCTCAAATCAACATGGCTAAAGCAAAACCCTAACCCTTCCGTTAAGCCAAACCCTATTTTCGGCAAAACTCGCCGAGTAAGCATAAACCTCCACCCCCTGCCTATAGGCTTCCCGAAGAGCCCTGCCAAATTTTGGATCCGTCTCATCATTCGCTGTAAACCGGTAGGCATCGTCTCTTTGAATAACAAAAAGCACAGCAGCCCTATAACCATCCTTTAAGGCTTTAACAAGCTCAAAAAGTTGTCGCGTACCTCTCTCGGTTGGGGCGTCTGGAAACATTGCAATCCCGTAACGGACAAGAGTGCAAGACTTAACCTCCAAAAGGCATGATTTAAGCCCTAAACCTTCAAGGAGAAAGTCGAACTTTGCACGCCCATAAGGGTGCTCAGATTTAATAACTATGTAGCCAAGAAACTCCGGCAAGTCACCGTTCTTCAACGCTTTAAAAACAAGCTTGTTGGGTATGCGGGCGTCAACGGAAACCACTTTGCCACCATGATAAACGCCTACAAGGTCGTAAACAGTCTTCCTGAAACCGACGATCGCCGCCTCTTTCAAGACAACCCTAACGCCAGAAAACAGCAGCTCGCTGAGCCTTCCAGGGTTAGGCAAAAAGCACTCAACATTTTTCCCGCCAACCTCCACCTGTGCCGAAAAACGGGTCAGCCGCTTCCTAAAAACTCCTTCCACAATTCTCCCTTCAATTTCCAAGAAGGCGGGCAATCTTAACTCACAATTGAAGTAGGCGCATTTTCAGGTTTAAATCTTACCTCAAAGTCTAGAGGAGAAGGAGGTAGCGAAAATAAAATTGCAGTTTAGCTTATTTTCCCTTCCAAATGGGAAAGTTGTGGTGGAAAACTTAGAGAAGTTAGCATATTTGTTAAATCCCAGTAGCCACAAATATGACCATACGCTACTACGGAATTATTTCACAACCAACATACTTTAAAAAGTTGAAATCCTCAACCCTTATCCTGCCAGTTCTAATAAGCTCCCTAATTCTCGGCAACTCATCCATTATGGCATTAATCATGTTCTCAACGGTTTTGCAGACAAGCCTATAGGCTTCTGGACTCCAGCGCCTCGTGAGGTTGGCGTATAGGCATCTGCCGCCACAAACGCCGAAAATTCCACAGCTTGTGCAAGGCTCGCCCACAAAAACCTTCCTAAGCCTCAATGGATGCGCAGTGCTAATGTGCCCAACATAGAAGTCCCGCATGCCCCACATGCTTGGACAAGGCACAATATGCCCATCCGTCTGAATAGCATAATTAATCCAACCAGCGCCACATCTTAAAGGCGACTTTTCCTCACCAAGCAAAAGAGACTGCGCCACGCCCAAAAACGGGTAAAGCCTCAAAACAACGCCGTGCTTCTCCATCTGGTCAACCCAAAACTTCACGAGGCGGCGAATTCCAGGATTATAACTTCTCTCAACCCATTCTTTGAAATTCCGCCTCTCAAAATCGTTCCAAAAACCAGCGTTAAGCTGCCAATGAACAGAAGAAAAGGCAAAATCATCATTGCCTAGAAGCCACAAAACCTGCCCATAGATGTCAGTTTCCTCCATAACAGTCATCCGAGCAATAACCTCACCATTAAAGCCATTACGCTTAATCTGCCTCAAATTCTCCACAACCCGACGGTAAACGCCCCCACCACGATAATAATCGGTTAGGGCCTCATCCCCATCGACAGACACCAAAATAACACTAAAACGATTAACATAGGCTGGTTCTAAACAGCTCAAATGTAAACCATTCGTCTGAACAGCAAAACGCCTCGCATTAACGCTATCCATTATACGCTTAACATCATCCAAGCATAAAAGAGGCTCACCACCATAAAAAATCAAAACACAATCAGAATCAAGCCCACAAAAACGCTCTAGCAAGCTAACATCATAGCCTAAACGCTTAGGCAAAGAATAATCAACATCAAAACCGCCAAAACCGCCGCAAAAATCCTCTAAGGCTTCACCAAAACAATAACGACACTCCAAGTCACACTCAGTCGTCAACATAACATGAAAGAACACACAGCCCACCAGCAAAGCAAAAGCTAATCAGCTCTTCGTAAACTTTTCCCTAACCCGCTTAGCCTTCTCAATATAACTCCGAAGCTCCCTCTCCTTGAGCGCTTTTTCAGGCAAAGTCTCGGGAGCAAACATTAAAGGAACAACAGCCAAGAACAAGAAAAAACTTGCAAAAGAAAATGCCGCCGCTGAAGAAATGACGCGAACGTAGGGTTCAATTAAAACTGACACGAAACCTGCAAGAAGGTATGGAAGACCGCCTAAAATGTAGTATTTTTCTTTTTCATAATTTTCGCCAAGATCTCCCCAAAGAGTCATAAAGAAAACTGAAAAAAACAATCCCCATGTTGAGCCGTCAAAAGTTAAAAATAGATATAAAGTTATGGGAGAGTTGAAAGATATACTCATTGCAGCATATTCTATGCCCAACATTATGAATCCGGCAATAACTACGCGTTTTCTACCTATAGCGTCTGCAATAATCCCTCCCAGTAGCGCAAAGACACCTATAAGCGCAAATTCCACAAGTAAAACGAATGAAAAATCTATTCCTACAGCTGTAAAGGCTTTTTCTATTATCGGTATTTCTGCCCAGTTTATAATACAAAACAGAATCCATGGAAATAAATATAGCAATGTATCTTTTTTATGAAGGATCTCTGCGTAACTGAGAGATTTCCGAGTGTGAAATGTCTCACATTTTTGTTGCATAAATAGAAAACCAGCGCCTCCGAGGAATCGCCACAGCGCTAACATAATGATCATTTCCAATCGCCCAAACATACTTATTAAAATGGCAAAAAGTAATACAAAGAATCCTACGGCGCTCCATACCACTCCGCCTATAAAACCTCGTTCCTCGATGAATGTTGAATCAGCAAAATTTCCCATGCAAGAAGGAAACCCTACTCCAATAGAAATACCGAGGAAAAAGGCAAGTAATATGTTAACTGCTAGGTTATTAACAAAAAAAGCAGACATTAAAAGTGTGGCAATACCCCCAATAAAAGGCCATAATTTAAGGTATTTAACCCGTTTTTGAGGGAAAAATTTTGAACCTACCACTGCTGAAACTGCAATACCTACATAGTAGAAAGTAAATAAGCTTAGTTTTTCGTTTTCAGACAAAATTGCCTCATTTACTGCTGTGTTAAAAGCAGCATGAGTTAATGTGAACCACACAAAACTATTGATTACCAAGAAGACTGACGAAGAAGATCTTGTTAATGCGTTTTTCTTTTTAGACAATTTTGTGATGGTCATCTTTTTCTAGCTCGCTAATAGTAGCCCTACAAGATAAAACTTTCTTCGCAGAAAGTTTTATTAGTAGATTTGTTGTACACTAATACAGGGATGAAGGGTGAAAGGCGCAATAAAAAGAGCTAAAAAGAGAGAAATTCCGATTAGAGCTGGTATGTAATTTAGTTACTACTACAAGTCCTCAAGCATAAAAAGTAAAATAGACTCTAATTTATTTTTAGGTTCATTATTGTGGATTACTTTAATAAGCTCCAATCCTTGCCTCTGTAGGCATTGCATTTTTCTTTTTAAGTTGACAATTTTATCAGATTCGAAAACTATGTCTAATAGTTCATCAACATCTTCGTTCGTTATTTTAGGCTTTGAAATAATGCTTGATAGCTTTATTTTTGCTTTATGATCGCGCATTGCAAATATTATAGGTAATGGTAAATCCTGGACAGCGATTCGTTGAGAAAGCTCTTCTACTTCAAAAATATCGATAAATTCTTCACGAAGCATGCCCAAAATCCCAATTATTCTACCCAATTTTGCCAAAACTTTAACATCTTTTGTAGTTCCTCCACCCAAAAGTGCACCGAGGTGCATGTCCAACTCAATTCCAGCCGCTTTCATCTTAATGACCTGCATATAATTATCCGGTGTAACCTCCCTCCCTTTTTTTATGACAACCTCAAAAACATGCGCGTTGCCAACCTCGAAAGTTAATTTTTTAATTGTGCTAAGCGCGCTCCTAATTGTTTTCTTTGGCAACATTCTTGTTGAATCAATAAAAAGTTTGAAACTCTCTATTAATAGTGCATCGCCTAGGAGAAGCGCAATTTCAGCACCAAACTTGCCGTAAACTGTAGGTATTCCATATTTAACTTTAGACTTGTCTAGTATGTCATCATGTATGTCAAATGCTGCTGCCATCATGGCTATTGATGCTTGTGCTAATCGAAGGTTGTCGATGCTGCCTCCGACAGCTTCACATGCTATTGAGAATAATCCTGGGTGGACAAAGTCGCTCCAATATTCAACATAGTGTTCAAGCGCCTCACGCAGTGTTGGATTCCCAATTTTCTCCGCTTTAAGTATTTGCTTAGCCAACCTTAACCCTTTCTTACTTCGCTTTTTAAGATCAGCGACAACTATTTTACCAATTTTAGGAGTCATAATTCTTCATTTTAAGTATAGTCACTTTAAATCACTTAAAATTAATTAATACCCCATTGCTCTTTCAGCACATGATAATATACGTTTATATATGTTTTTCCTTTATCGGTTATTGTGTATACTTTTCTTGTGCGTTTTCCTTGCTGTTGTTTTTGGCTTTTTATTAGACCTTTGTTTTCAAGTTTTTTGAGTAGTGGGTATAGGGCTCCGTGGCGTATTTTTAGTCCAGAGAAGGCTTCTATTTGCTTTTTTATTTTGTATCCCCATGCTGGTTCTTTGCTTACTAGGCACATTATTTGGATGTCTAGTAGGTTTTTGGTTATGTGTTGAACAATTTCTTTTTTGAGGTTTTCTTCCATTTTGTTTGCCTTTTTGTGTTCTGTTTTTGACTTATCTTTGTTGGGTTTATATGGATTATGCATGTTTTGGAATAGCTTTTGTTATGCTTTTGTTATGCTTTTTTATGTTTTCGGTAAGCGTGAACCTTTATATTTTTGTTTATGCTTTATAGAGTCTTGAGATATGTCTAAAAGTGGACATATCGTATTCGTGTCTAACAAAAATACAGAAAAGGATGGGAAAAGCCGTGGTGAACAGCTCAAAAGAGGTCCAAGTTAAACTTATGAAGGGCCTCCTAGACCTGATAGTGCTTCAGTTCCTAAGCTCTCAGCCCATGCACGGCTACCAGATAATAACCAAAATCCGCAAAAACTTCGGCGTATACTTCGGCCCAAGCACAATTTACCCACTTTTGAACGCCCTGGAAAAGAGCGGCTATGTCAAAAGTGAGTGGGACATGTCAAACGAACGCCCCAGAAAAGTTTACAAGCTTACGGCTGAGGGACAAAACCTCCTGAACTTCACTGAGGATTCGCTTAACTTCATTTGCAAGAAGATTGGCGCAACCGGGGTTCCAAAAGGCTCTGCTATAGGCGAAGATTTGGCGCAGCCGGCTTTGCACTCTCTGGTTAAGAGGGTAGAGAAGCATAACCACGGATTCAGCTTCTAAAACTAGCCTAATTTGCTTGCGGAGGGGAGAAGGCCCGGAAAATCAAGTAGCCAGCTAGCACACTTTTTATTTTTCACACACTCTTCTAGTTTTTGTGGTGCTTGTGAAGGCTGACATCTTGATTTATGGATGCACGGTTTTACCTATGAAGGACGGCGGCGTAGACGCTGTTGAGAATGGTGCCATAGCCATAAAGAATGGGGAAATAATTTTTGTTGGCAAATATGATTCGACAGTTGGTATATCGGCGGATAAAAAGCTAAACGCGAAGGGTAAAGTTGCGCTTCCCGGACTGATTAACTGTCATACTCATGTGGCTATGACTCTTTTTAGGGGGTTGGCCGAAGACAAGCCCTTGGATGTGTGGCTTCGGGAGACTATTTGGCCTTTGGAGGCGAAGCTGACGCGGGACGATGTTTATGTTGGGGCCCTTTTGGGCTGTTTGGAAATGCTGAAAAGTGGGACCACATGCTTTGCAGACATGTACTTCTATGAGGACTCAGTTGCTAGGGCGGTTTCTGAAAGCGGTTTAAGGGCTGTTTTGGCTGAAGGCATCATTGAGGCTGGAGATAAGACACGAGGCGAGAAGATGCTAAACGCGAGCGTCAACTTCGCCAAGTCCTTTAATGGATATGTAGATGGAAGAGTGAAAACAATGCTTGGGCCTCATGCGGCTTACAGTTGCAGCCCAGAACTGCTTGCCGAAGTTAGGGATAAAGCCCGAGAACTCGGAGTTGGCGTTCATATTCACTTGGCGGAGTCGGCGGAACTATTCAAGGAATATGAGGAAAAGTATGGCTGTGGCGAAGTTGAATTCTTGGAAAGGCTTGGATTTTTTGGCGTTCATGTCCTAGCGGCCCACTGCATTAACTTAACCGAGAAGGATATGCACATGTTGGCGAGGAGCAACGTAAACGCCGTTTATGTGCCGGTGGCCAACATGAAGCTTGGGTTAAACGCCGCAAAAGCCAAAGAACTCATAGAGTTAGGGGTTAATACTGCGCTGGGGACCGATGGGCCGGCAAGTAATAATTCCCTTGACATGTTTGAGACCATGAAGTTTGGGGCCCTACTCCAAAAGTTCATTTACAAGAAGCCTGAAGTTTTATCCGCTTATGAAGTTTTAAAGATGGCGACCATAAATGGGGCTAAAGCTTTAGGATTTGAAAGAATTATAGGTTCATTGGAAGTTGGGAAAAAAGCGGACATAATTCTGGTTGATTTGGGAAAGCCTCATCTAAAGCCTCTGCACAACATTTACGCCGCCATGGTATACTCTGCAAGGGGAAGCGACGTGGACACGGTAATAGTTGACGGCAAAATCTTGATGGAAAATAGGATTGTCAAAACGTTGGATGAGCACACGGTTGTTGAAAAAGCCGAAAGACATGCTTTTGAGTTGCTGTCACGTAATCTTTAAGTGACAGCCAACAAACTGTGTTTATTTCACCAAGGAATAGGAAATGGCGCCGATAATCCGCATAGTGAATCTCACAAAAAAGTTTGGCAATTTCACGGCAGTTGACCATCTAAACCTTGAGGTAGAAGAGGGCGAAATCCTTGGGATTCTCGGACCTAATGGGGCTGGGAAGACGACAACTTTGCTCATGCTTACAACTGTTATTAAGCCAACTGAGGGGACAGCGTACATCGGACCTTACGACGTTACTAAAGAGCCGGATAAGGCCAGAACTCTCGTGGGGATGGCTTTTCAAGAGCCTAAGCTTTTGTGGGTTGACTCGCCTTGGGACATACTAAACTGGCACGCTAAAGTTTGCGGCTTACCACCAGACGAGCGTAGGAAGAGGGTGCGGTGGGCTCTTGAGGAGCTTGAGCTTTGGAACGACCGTTTCAAGAGCGTGCATGCCTTTTCCGGTGGCATGCGGAAACGTGTGGAAATAGCCAAAATCTTAATCCAAAGACCTAAAATTGCCATTGTTGATGAACCGACCGCCCAAATAGACGTTGTGGGCAAGCATAGGATATGGAACATGCTACGGGACCTTAGAGACGAGGGTTCCACGATACTTTTGGCGACAAATGAGCTTTATGAGGCTGACGTGCTCTCGGACAGGGTGGCGATAATGCATAAGGGCAAACTGCTTGTCTGCGATGAGCCTAAAAAGTTGAAGGACAGCATACCCGGCGGAGACGTTGTAGAGATAACCCTGGAGAGGGATGTGTCGGACAAAGTTCTTGAAAGATTAAAGGAGATTCCAAGAGTTGTCAATGTTTTGGCTATAAAACAGAATCACTTGAAAATCTACTTGAACCAAGCAGAGGAGGTCTTGCCTAAAATCACCGAGTTCTTTATGAAGACGCAGGTTCAGATTAGGTCTATACGTATGAGTGAGCCCTCGCTGGACGACGTTTTCGCGCATTATACTGGCTTAACTATTGAAGAGGCTCAGAGGGAATGATAAGCCTTCGAAAGGTTTGGATTGTTGCTGAAAGAGACATAAAGATGTTTTTGCGTTACAAGTTTCTGCTGATAATGCGCGCCATATGGTTTGTTTCACAAATAGCCCTCTTTGGTTTGGTTGTAAACCACATGTTTCGAGTTGACGTCCAAGCCGCTGTTGGAGGGAGCTACTTCAACTATTATGCCGCGGGGATAATTATAACAATGCTTTATTCAACAACAGTTTTCATAGGCTATGACATTTACGAAGAGGCAGACCACGGCGTCATAGAATATTTGCTGAGCGTTCCTGTTTCAAGGAAAGAACTTGTTTTGGGAAGATCTATTGGAGGTGGCTTAAGAAGCTTCTTATATGTTGGACCTATGATGCTTTTTATCCTATACCTAATTGGAGTTTCGAACCCCTTCCAACTTCTTGTGGCTTTACTATCCCTTTTTCTGTTTGCTTTTGGCGTTGCGGGTTTCAGCATCACCTTGGCTGTTAGCATAAAGTCTTCTGACCGGTTTGACATTTTGATGGGCGTCATTGACGCCTTAATAGTTAGGTTGAGCACGACGCTTTATCCAACAGCTTATATGCCACCATACTACAGAGGGATTGCTCTGGTTAATCCGCTGACTTTCGCCGCTGACTTTTTCAGGTGGGGTGCCGGGCTAGAGTCAGCTGCTTCTGTCCCGCCCTTGTTTGCGGCTTTCGGCATAGTTGCCTTCTTCTCCATATTCACTTTTCTAGGCATCGTTCTGCACGAACGCAGACTGGAGGGTGGGGGTTGGCAATAAAACCCATACTAACCATTGTGGAGAGGGATTTCAAGTACTTCTTCCGTTACAAGTGGTGGGTCGCCGGGATGGTTAGCATGAACCTCGCAGACCTCTTCATAATGGCAATAGTTTACACGAGAATGGTTAAGCCGGACGTAATAACAGACTACTTTGTTTTCTTTGCCCCAGGCTTAACGATTACAGCGCTTTTTGCCGCAGCCTTCATGATCGGTCGAGAGATAAACATGGAGGTTAGACGCGAAATCTCTCATTACATGTTGAGCTTACCCGTAAAACGGTGGGAGCTAGCTGTTGGAAGAGTTTTAGCTGGAGGTTTAAGAGGGGTAATTTATATGGCGCCCCTTTTAGCCACAACGCTTGGCATAACATACCTTTATACAGGAGTTTTTCCGACATTGCTTGAGTTTCTTACAATTTTAGCGGCTTTGTTTATGGTTTCTTTGGGAACTTCTGGCTTAAGCATAGCTTTAGCCGTTTCAACAACAAGCTTTGAGAAGTACATCACAGCCAGAGGCGTAGTCTATTACTTGCTTTTCTTCTGCAGCACCGTCTTCTATCCCATTGGGCTTATAGAGCGGGCACTTCCCCAGTTGACGCTGTTAGCCCGTTATAACCCTCTAAGCTGCGGCGCAGACCTCTCAAGGGCGTTTCTTTTGAGGAATCCACCTTTTACGCCCTACATGATTATTGACATAGCCCTTTACTCGCTGATTTTCTCATCGCTCGCTATGTTTGCGTATATGAAGGTAACTCAAAAGTAGCCATAGCTAACATGGTTAAATTTATGAATATGAACCACATACTATCTTTCCTTCCATCATTAAGCTGCTTTGAAGGCTAAATTTATGAGCGGAGTAGACGCCATCTTCGAGCCATCAAGCGTCATTCTAATAGGCTCCAGTAAATTACGGGAAAAGGTGGGCTTAAGTTCCCCTCAACTTTTCAGAAGCGTAATACACAACATGAAGAAGTTTTTCAAAGGAGAAGTCTACATAAGAGATATCGACAGAGAAAAGAGGCAAGATATAGAAGCGCTGCCAAAAGTTCCAGAGCTCGCCGTCATTATGCTTCCGCCGGAAAAGTCAATAGCTGAAGCGGAAAAATGCGCAGAAACAGGCGTTAAAGCCTTCATTATGATTACTGGCGGGTATAAGGAGGAGCAGCGACAGAAGCTGTTAGGGCTTAAGGAGGAGTATGGCGTTAGGATTTTGGGACCAAACACCGTTATGGGCGTTATAAACACGGCTAATGGATTGAACACAACTTTTGAGAAGGACGTTATGCCCAAACGAGGTAGCATAGCGGTAATTTCCCAAAGCGGTGGGGTTGGCGCATGCCTCCTCGACTGGGCTTGCCACTACAAGATCGGCATAAGCAAGTTCGCCTTCATGGGAGACAAAATAGATGTGGATGACATTGACCTGCTACAATATCTCGCCAAAGACAAAGAAACAAGGGTTATATGCCTATACATGGAAGGCATCAAAAACGGCAGAAAATTCATAGAAGAAGCGAGAAAAATTGTTGTTAAAAAGCCGATTCTAGCCTTAAAAGGCGGAATAACCCAAGAATCAGCCCACAGAGCCAAGTCCCACACGGCTTCAATGGCTGGCTCAGACGAAATTTTCAACGCCGCCTTCAAAAAAGCCGGAATAGTAAGAGTTGAAGACCCCGAAGAGCTTATGAATGCAGCCATAGCCCTGTCAAAACAGCCCCCAATGTTCGGCGACAACATAGCCATAGTAAGCAATGTTGGCGGACCAGCCATATTGGCAGCTGACGCCGCTGCAAAAAACAATCTAAAACTTGCGAGACTTTCAGATGACATTAAAAGGAGGATTGAAAGCCTTTATCCGGGGGTGGACGCCACTAATCCAATTGACATGATAGCCGACGCAAGAGCAGAAAGATACGAGAAAGTATTAGAACTTGTTTTAGCAGACAAAAACGTCGACGGAGTTTTGGTTATAAACATGCTTAAGTCATGCTTCTTTGAGCCGGAAGACGCAAAAGTCATTCCAGAAGTTACAGCCAAATACCCTAACAAGCCGGTTGTAGACGTGGCAGCCGGAGGCGAAGACTTCGAACTTGTTTATAGGGTCATTGGCGAAAGCAACATACCCGTCTACAACCTTCCAGAAAAGGGAGTTAAAGTTCTAAAAATCCTAAGGACTTATGGTAAAATCCTTGAGAGACTAGGCAAGGCTCAGAAAAACTAGAGAGAGGCATTGTATTTGTGGCTATTTTTCAAGTACAGATATGCCTAGCCAGCCAAAATTCTAGAGGGGGCTATCAATTTTGCAGCTGGTCACCGACAACAAAATTGACGTTTAAATAGGCCTTAAATTATATTTCACACAAGCTATAATTCTATTTGACGAGCCAGCGGTGAAAAATTGACTCAAATCGGCAGACAACCAGCTGAAAACATAGAAAAGCATATTACAACATTCTGTAGACGTGTTGCCAACTCCCGTCCAATCACAAGCATTTGCCTATGTGGCAGCGCCTCACTTGAAACTCTAGAAGAAAGGGCAACATTAGAAGCTATGCTCATAATCGACGGATTTCAGCCAAAGTTAATGAATTACGTTAAATTCTTCCATGACAAAGCGATAATCGTTTATGCGGTTGATAAATGGGTTTTTGAAAAGGATGTGGAGCGAGGTTTCCTCGGCGACGCCCTAGCCGTCCAGCTTGTTTTCCCATACATGCCACTATTGAATGGTGAATATTTGAAGGCTGAAGAGCTTAAACTAAAAAAGCGCCTTATACTCGAGGCTTTGGAAAACCTCGTCATAGACTTTCCAGAATTATGCTATGAAATCCACATCAAACCAGAATATTTTATGTACGAAGCAATACACAGCAGAGCGAAGCTTTTCCCACCAATCCGTTACATGCTGGCAGACTTTCAACGAGAAAATAATGAAAAGGAAAATTTGCAAACAGCCATGGAAGGTTTCCTCCAAGCATTAGAAATTGTGGAAAAAGAAAATGTAGTTATGCGCACAAATGGCTACGTAAAAATTTCAAAAGATTTTGCCGACACTGTAAAAAACCGAAAAATTCGTTTCACAAACATCCTAAAAACTGCACAGAAAACTCTATTCATGTCCCTTTTAGGGACTTTCCCCAAAATCTTTACGGCTTTAATGCAGAACAAGGACCTACTTCAAAGACTGAAAAACTTTAACTGGGAAACGTTGAAAGGCTCGTATCACATTGAAGACTCAAAGAGATACTTGTTTGTTCCAACCGTCAACGGGTTAACTCCTTTAGCCGCTGGAATAAGCATTGAGGAGTCAGCAAAGAGGATTTTATCAGTAAACAAGGATGCGAGCGTCACCATTGAAGAGATTGGCGGCGTTTTTAATGAAGTATATCTAGTCAAGGTGCAAGCAGACGGACAAGAGCATACGGTTGCGGTTAAAACCTTTAAAGACTGGTCGAATTTAAAATGGCTTCCAATAAACATATGGGCTTTTGGAACAAGAACCTTCGCCCTTCTCGGGCAGACAAGACTTGAAAGGGAATGCGCCACGAATCAATTCCTATATAAAAAAGGCTTTTCTGTTCCAAAGCTCCTAGCTATAGATCATGATAAAAGGCTTGTCTTTATGGAATACATAGAGGGGAAAAGTCTAGAAAAAATCATTAGGGAAGCCGTAAACGCGAAAAATGAAAGGGAGATTAACGAGGAATGTTTGAAAATATTGCGGAAGGTTGGCGAGACGTTTGCCCGTATCCACGCTTTAAATGTGACTTTGGGAGACACTAAACCGGAAAACATCTTGGTGGGCAAAGAAGGCGAAATTTACCTCCTAGATTTGGAGCAAGCCTCAAAAGGCGGTGACAAGGCATGGGATATAGCCGAATTTCTTTATTATGCCGGACATTACATGCCACTATTTGCGGGCTCTTATTTAGCAGAGCTTATAGCCAAAGCTTTTATTAAGGGCTACTTAAAGGCTGGCGGAGACGTAAAAGCGGTGAAGGATGCTGGAAAAGCGAAATACACGAAAGTTTTCAGCGTTTTTGTGTTTCCCCACATAATTTTTGCGATATCAAATATTTGTAAAAGAGCGGATGAGCTGAGGTTAATAGATGGTTAAAGGGAGAACCACCCTAACCTTTTATGGCGGAGTAAATGAGATAGGTGGAAACAAAATTCTGCTGAAAGATGGCGATGTGAAAGTCTTCTTTGATTTTGGCATGTCCTTCGCCCTGAGAAGGCGGTATTACTCTCCACCATTGCTTTCGCCGAAAAGCGAAAAAAGCCTGCAAGAGCTTGGCGTACTCCCAAAAATTGACGGCGTCTACAAGTTCGACGATAAGCCAACAGAAGTTAACGCAATTTTCATCTCTCATGGGCACATGGACCATTCGGCCTATCTGTCCTTCATTAAAAGGGAAATCCCAGTTTACTGCGGCGAAACAACAAGAATTATCCTACAGACCTTCGGAGAAATCCGAAAAACAGACCTGGAATTCAACGTGGAGGGCATAGACTTTAAGGATTTCAGAACAGGCAAAGCTGTCAATGTGGGTGGCTTGCAAGTTGAGCCAATACATGTGGACCACTCGGTTCCCGGGGCGTACGGCTTCATAATTCACACGTCCAGCGGCGCCGTCATTTATACTGGAGATTTTCGTGTCCATGGGGCAAAGCCCGAGATGACCCGCGATTTTGTTGAAGAGGCGAAAAGGGCGGAGCCAGTAGCCATTATTACCGAAGCCACTAACATGACTGGGGCAACCGTTTCTTCAGAAGGCGAAGTTGAAAGAAAACTTAACCAGATTGTGGAGCAGACAGACGGCATCGTGCTTGCAGAATTTGCCTCCACAGATGTTGATAGGCTGAACTCCTTCCATCGAGTAGCCAAGAAAAACAGACGCTGCCTCACCGTTTCACTAAGGCAAGCCTACTTGATGGACGCCCTCCGCAGCGACAAGAGGCTAAACATTCCCAGCCTAGAAGACGAAAACATTTTGATCTTTCGAAAATCGAAAAAATCTGCAGAAGGCAAGGAAAGGATGCGCAGCTGGGAAAAACAACTATTAGAACAGTACCAAGACAAGGTGGTGGACTGCGAACAAGTCTCGAAGCAGCAGCGCAAAATAATCTTGACAATGTCCTTTTATGATTTAGAACAGCTTGTTGAAATAAAACCGCAGCCCGGAAGCTGCTACATATCCTCATCCTCAGAGCCCTTCAACGAGGAAATGGAAATAGACTATGAGAAGCTTGTAAACTGGCTTAGGCACTATGGACTACCCCAATACCACGTCCATGTTTCAGGGCACATAATGCCACTACAGTTAAAGGCCATCCTTGAAGAGATCGGAGCAAAAACAATTTTCCCGGTGCACACAGAAAACGCCGAACTCTTCGCCAGGTTCATGCAAGACTCAAAAAGCAAAGTTTCACTCGCCGAGATAGGAAAAGAATACCAACTCTAAACCGAATTTACAGCGCACTCAATAGCAAACAGTATAGTCCTTCTATATTTCTGGTTCAAAGGTTTAATCATAAGGCTTTGTAGTGTTTTAGGGTTCATAACCTATAAGTTTTCAAGTTGAATCTTAATACATGCGATAATGCCATGAAAGCCGCAGCGAAAATCCATCGACGCATACTAATACTCATCCACAGCCTAGGCTTAAGCTGCCTAGGAGGAGCCATATTCCTCCAAATTCTAGTGTTCATGGATATACTTCAACACGGCTACTTCATGGCCGTTGAAAACAACCCGGCAATCCTCACCTTCGAAATAATCCTAACATTTTTCGCCCTTATCTACTTCATATACATGTACCAACGCTTCATCCGCTCAATAAAATAGCTAGAAAATAAGCATGATTTTTTAAAAAAGTTCCATTTAAAAGCTGCAAATAACAAAAGATGAATTTAAAATTGTTAAATAACCTATCGAGTTTAAGGCGGATTATTCGGTGAGAATGACATGAGCGGAAAGGCAGCAACAGTATTATTAACATGCTCGCTTCTTCTGTTTATCTGCATGGGCAATGTTAAAGCGCAAAATCAAATAAATATGGAAACATTTCTCGATATTAATATTCCCGGCATGAAAGTACAGGTTAACGCAACATCAGAGGCTAATCCCACCGACCTAATATCGGCTATTCTTAGTTTGACTTCCGAGGTCACGAGGGTTTATGTTAAAACCATGAATTTTGCCATATACGGTTTTATAAATGGAACAGAAAAAATCAAAATTTACAGCAACATAACTAGCGGCTTTGAACTTAATAAAGCTGAACAGTACGTTTGTCAACATCAAATTTATGTACCAGAAAATGTCTGCGGTGTGATTTATGGAGAAATCGACTTAGTCTATAACGCTACAGTTAAAGATGAACTTGGATTGGAGCATTCATACTTTTTTCAAGATAAGCTTGGTTTCACCATGACACGTGTGCAAAACATTTACGTAAAAGCAATAGAAGAGCGGCTCGCAAGTCTTCTCGGCGTTCTCAATCAGCTTAATCAGACCTTTCAAATGTGCTTTGGCAAGAACCTTACAATAGACGAATTGATGAATCTTAATCAAACCTATTGGCAGCTTAAAAATCAATATGAAAGCCTCAGCAAAGTGAAAACTGAACTTGATAATACAAGAGCAACAGTCGCTGTTTTGGGCGTAACAACCGTTATCTTTTTTGCCACCACAGCCTACCTGCTATTTCGAAAGCCTAAAAACTACTGGTAAACAGAGCACTCCATCACCTATTTTTTATGTAGGTTTTGCGCGGCGACGAATGTTAAGCCTTTTTCTGTTAGGGCTTTTGCTGTTCTGTTTACGGCGTCATGCTTGTCTAGGTAGTTGGCTAAGAGTTTTTGCATGAGCCCCTTCTCCATTATTTCCTTCTTTGGTATGAAGTAGTCAAGCAAGTCTGATGGATGTTCGCGGGTTTTCTCCACTTCTGGTATTCCGCCCTCGTGTTTGGCGCTTATGTTTTTCACATGGTCTGCCAGTTCCAAAAGTTCGCCTAGTCGGTCGTAGGGTTGTCGGACAATGCTCTTGTAGGCTTCTGTTATATGGTGTTCTATGCGGACAATGTCCTCAAAACCAAAGGCTTTTCTAATGTAGGCTGAAAGCTCGATGGTGCGGTTGTCCACAGAGTTTGATAGGTTAAACCCGATGAGAGGAGTTGTTCCATCTTTCCGGCTGAAGAGCTTGGCGGCCATAAGCGTCCATAAAATCGAGTAGGGATTATCATTTCCAAGGAAAACTGAAATTTTGAATTCGATGTCTATTCCAAGTTTATGGAGTAGATAGCCAAGCAGAACAGTTCCAGAATTCGTGTTCAAAACTTGCTTAACGCCATATTCCGTGTAATAGTGCAGATACTCTTCAACCCATTTTAGGGCATACTGGTTTGGAACACCAATGCCGCCGAAATACCCAGTTATCGTCTCCAGTCCGCCTAAATGGACGTTGATTGGTTTTCCATCTGGACCCGGCATTGTTCCCTTCGTGTCAAGCGTCTGCACATAGGATGCTCCAATAATCTGCATTGCAGCGGCAAAAGCTAGAATGTCGCCGTCTTCAACCTGCTCTTTCATTGAACGTACTCGGATATATCGGGCTGGCATAAGGTCTTGCTGCTTAATTGCCTTCTTAGCCTCTTCAATAAGCCACGGGAAAAAGTTGCATGCGCTAATTTCAAGCGTCACGGCAAAGGACTCGTCGAAACGCATGGAGTCCGCTTTTTTACCGAGGATTTTTCTGCGGTACTCTGGTATGCTTATGAACGCGCCTTTATCCCGCTGCTTTATTAACCACTCAAGGTCTTTTATAAAAGGCGACTTTTTCTCTTCAAGACGCTTCATGAGATTTTCAAGTTTGCCATTTTCCTTAGCTTTTCTGTTTATTTCCTCAACTCCGCCATGCTTATCAATTATCTCGAGGACCCCGTTAATGAGTGGGTTGTCCTCCAGCAAAAGGAAAGCGTTAACCTCCTTCACATTTCTATCGTCGATTAGCAATTTTTCTCTCAGCGCCTTCAAGCTGTTTCCTCCACAGATTCTATAATTTGTAGTTCAAAGTTTAAATTGTTTAACATTTATGGTAATTCGAGAGGAAAAGCATGTTCAAGCCTGAAGGAATTTTCCCAGCTCTTGTCACGCCCTTCACCGACGACGGAAAAGCCGTTGACACGGAAAGACTGCGATTTCTGGTAAACCGCTGCATAGAGTTGGGCGTCCACGGTGTTGTTCCATGCGGCACAACAGGCGAATTCATTAATATGACAGTTGAAGAGCGGAAACAAGTCATTAAAGTTGTTGTAGACGAGGTTAATGGACGAGTTCCAGTCATAGCCGGAACAGGAGCAAGCGGAACAGACCAAGCCCTAGAAATGACTAAATACGCTAAAGACGTTGGCGCTGACGCTGCCCTAATTGTCACACCATTTTATTTGAAGCCAGCAGACCGTGGAATATACGAGCACTTTGACACCATAGCAAGCAAGGTTGACATGCCCATAATACTATACAACATTCCGCAGTGCACTGGTGTGCAACTGACATGGCAAATGGTTGAAGACTTGGCTCAAATACCAAACATTGTGGGCTTAAAAGACAGCAGCGGGCAACTAGGCTATATACTGGCTGTGCTGGAAAAAGCTAGAGACAAAATCAAAGTGCTTTGCGGACACGACGAAGTTGTTGTGGCAGCATTGGCTGCAGGATGTTCAGGCGCCATACTCGCAAGCGCCAACTTCATACCGGACATATGGATCCAAATATACAACCACATAAAAAACGGCGAGCTGCAAAAAGCCCGCGAACTCCAATACAAAGTTCAGAAAATAGCCCGCATAATAGCAGCAAGCGGACCGGTTGGAGTTAAAGCCGCCCTAAACATGATGAAAATAAAGGTTGGCCCAGTAAGACAGCCCCTCAGCGTCGGGGGAGAGTTAACTTACGAGGCTCGGGAAGAACTACGCCTAGACTTGGAGAAAATCGGCAAAATAGAGCCAAAACCAGTAATCTTCGAAATTGGAGAAAAACCCCTAGAGCAACGCTTCATGGCAGTTGACATAACCCCAGAAATAATAAAAGACTTTAACCTCCGAGTAGGCGAGGCACTAGCCGGCTCGGGTGCAGAGGTAGCCCACATAGACCTAGTAATCGGCAGAAAAGATGGCCCTGTGGGCGCAGCCTTTGTTAAGGCTAAGGCTACCCCAACGCCAGGGCATGAGCCACTGTTGGCTATATTGGAGCCAAATCTAACCGTCAAGCCCATAACCCTTATCGTTCCAACAGTTACGATAACCAGCATGCGTCAAGCAAGCCTCGTTTATGGACCAGCCCAAACAGCGGTAGCAAAAGCCGTCGTGGACAGCGTTACAGACGGCACAATTCCAAAAGAGGCCGTGGAGGACCTAATCATAATCGCGAATGTTTTTGTGCACCCGTCGGCAGTAGATAGGCAACGTGTTTACATAAACAATTATAAGGCTATGCGCCACGCCATAAGAAAAGCTATAGAGGGAAGACCAACAATAGACGAGCTAATAGAAAATAAGGAAAGGGCAAAACATCCGTTCAAATACACACCATAAGCGTGAAAGGGTTTGCAAAATCAAAAAATAGTGGAAGGCGACTACGTCCTCTTATACTTGGACCAGAGAAGAACATACCTCGTAAAGGTTGAGGCTGGCAAAACCTTCCACACCCACAAAGGCTTCATAAAATTTGACGACATTATAGGCAAAGAGTATGGCTCAACCGTCATAAGCAGCCTCGGCGTAAAGTTCACGGCGCTAAAGCCCCTACTTCGCGACTACATAATGAAGGCTGTCAGAAGAACCCAAATCACTTATCCAAAAGACATAGCCCTAATCATAATCTTCAGCGGAATAGGCCCCGGAAGCCGCGTTGTGGAGGCTGGAACAGGAACAGGCGCATTAGCAATGGCCCTAGCCCATTATGTAAGGCCAAACGGCCGCGTCTACAGCTACGAGGTCAGAAGCGAATTCCTTGAAACTGCGGAGAAAAACATTAAGCGGGCTGGCCTAGCGGATTTTGTGGAACTTAAAAACAAGGATATTACTTCTGGCATAGACGAAGTCGACGTAGACGCCGTCATACTGGATATGGCGACGCCATGGCTTGTGGTCCCCCACGCCTATAGGGCGCTAAAACCTTGTGGTACACTGGTTTCCTTTAGCCCAACCATAGACCAAGCGGTTAAAACTGCGGAAGCCCTAGGGGAGAACAGCTTCATAGACATAGAAACCGTTGAATGTTTAATGCGGGGAATGCAAACAGAAAGAGGCAAAACAAGACCCCAGACGCTTATGACGGCACACACGGGTTACATAACCTTCGCAAGAAAAGCCCTAAAAGCCTCACCAACAAAAATGGGCCAAAAAGAAGGATAGCTGGCGGTGATATCTGAAGAGGAAGCCATACAGCTTATCAAAAACACTAGCAAATGTGCCCACGCCCTGCTTGTCTCCGCTATTATGGCTGAAATGGCTGAGGAACTAAAAGAGGATACACGCCTTTGGAAAATTGTCGGCTTGCTCTACGACATTGATTACGACGAAGTTAAAGGGGATATGCAAAAACATGGCATCGTTGCCGCAGAAAAGCTGAAGGGAAGACTCCCAAAAGGAGCGATTTACGCGATAAAAGCGCATGATTATAGGACTGGATTTAAACCCAAAAGCAGGCTCGACGAAGCGCTGATAGCTGCGGACTCTGCGGCTACTATAATTGAAAAAATCATGGAAGCCAAAAAGGAGTTAACCGTTAAAACTTTCCGAGCTGAAATAACAGATGCGTCGAAGACTATGCCATGGCACAAAGCCAACATAATGAAGTGCGCTGAATTGGGGTTAAGCCTAAACAAGTTTCTCCAATTATGCATAAACTCAGCAAAGAAAGAAATTCAAAGTTTAATGTTTATTCGGCAGAAGCTGTGGTGGTCACCTTTGGTTTTTTGAACAAGTTTTTCCAAATAGGCAGTAGACCCCTACTCACGAGCAGAATTACACCAAGCGAGGCGAAACATATTGGCAGACCAATCATGACGCCTTGGGCGATCAAAAGCAAACCCTTAGAGAGAAACTCGATAACAGGTACCAAAGAGGCTGAAATTCCATTTCCATTTTGAGGCTTTTCCTCTTTCAAGTTTATGTATATTGTTGAGTAAACAAGTTCTTGAGGCTGCTGTTGGGTTTGTTCAATTTCTTCTTTGCTTATGTTGATATATGTAACTGTGCCGTTTGCTTCGATGATTTCTCTAACCTTGAAAGTAAAGGATGTCACATTTTCTGGAGGCAGCTTGCAGATTAGCTGGCCACTCCATGACCCGTCAACGTAAGTCATGCGTAGAGACTTAACATATCCACCTTTATGCTCCGTCATAGCTTGTAGGCTGCTGACAACATTTTCAAAGGCTCCTTTTTCAAGCTCGCCTTCAATAGTTTCGGCTATGACTTGAGAGCGCTGGGATAGAGCAGAATCGCTGTTTTTCGGCGCTAAAGCCCACTCTGAAAGACTGCCTCCCCTATAAAATGTCCCATTTAATTCACCCATCATACTTGGATAGCAAATGAGCAAAACTACAACAGCGCCGAGGATTATTGCCGCAAATATCTCTTTCTTTCTAATCCACATCTTTTCCACCGAAAAAATGTTGCGATGATTAGCCTATAATACCATGGTTTAGAACGTTATTGTACCAAAACTGGAACAAGAAGAACTAATGAAAGAATATAGCCTTAACAATGGAGTAGGCAGCCACAGCGGCTAAGAAGCCAATTGCCACAGTTAATAATCCGACAAAGTAGCTTTGCGTTGGGGCCTCGCCGAGTCCATAACGCTCCTCAAGACTTTTCATCCTCTCCGAGAGAGTTTGAGGGACAAGCTCGGCTCCAAAACCCGTGTCTGTGGTTGGTGCAAGAAATAGCGGAACTACAATCGCCAGTACTCCGAGAATCACCGCAATTAAGGAGTAAGTCAAGCCTTTCCTCAAAGCGCCTCGCCTTTACGACTGCTAAGATTTTTCAGCCTTTTAAATCTAGATTTTAGAACGGCTCTCGAACGCTTTTTCAAAACGGTTTCGCCCTCCAAACGCGAATTGTCTCAATCCAGAAGGCTACGGCGGCGATAAATCCAAACATGACGGCATAAAGGTTCGGCCAAACTTGGCCTAAAACGCACAACGCAATGTAAGTGGCTAACATAGTTGTAAATAGAACCGAATAGAACAAGAAGCGAGGAACCATGAGTCGTCCCATGCGAGCAAAGAAACGTAAAATTCCAATTTTAACCTCTTCCTTAAGCGTGTATTCGCCTGTCGGCTTTTTCCTAACGAGGCCCAACTCTTCCAGTTTTTCAAGGTGGTGAACCGCTATGCTTGGACTGGAAAACTTTAAGGCCCTTTGTACCTCGCGGACACCGACGGTGCGGTCCGGTTGCTGGAGCATGTACCAGTAAACAATTAGCGTCTTCCCCTTTAAGGTGGATTCCAAAAGCGTTTGGTCAAGCTCTTTCGGTTTTTTAGAAGCCTTCGCCAAATTTAACCGCCAACTATCCTTTTATGATATGTGCTCTTAAAAGCCTAACTTTTTAGAAAAGCATTTAACCGCACCAGAAAATACAAGTCTTAAAGCAAAACGGAGAAACTGTTTGTGGAGCTTTCTATAAGCGAAAGCGAATATAAAAAGCGCATAGAAACCGTCAGAAAAGTTCTTCAGCGAAGAAGGCTTGACGCCCTATACTTAACAAACACCACAAGCATCTTCTATTTGACGGGATACTCCTTCATATCCACCGAGAGACCCGCAGCGCTGGTTATTCCGCTTGACGGAAAAATAACCTTCATGGGACCGCTGCTAGAAAAAGATCATGTTCCATTAAAAACAAGGCTAATTGAGGAGGTTAAAACATATCTTGACTACCCCGGCGAAAAGCATCCAATAGAACATTTTGCAGAATTCCTAAGAGAGATGGGATTAGCGAATAAACGCATAGGCATAGACAATAAAGCAGGAGCCACCGGCATATGGGGATACAAAGGGCCACCCATAACGCGAAAACTGCCAGAGGCAAAATTTGTGAACATGGCCGATCTTGTGCCAAAAATGCGGCTTATTAAGTCTCCAGCCGAAATCGCCTTGATAAAAGAAAGCTCCAAGTGGGCGAATCTAGCGGTGTCCCTACTACAAGAGTATATTACAGAGGGCGCGTGGGACGTGGAAGTGGCTCTGGCCGCCTCGCTAGATGCATCCGGCATAATGAAGAAGACTTTAGGTGCTGATTTCGAACCTTTAAGAAATATTCTCCCAGTATCAGCAGGCTTTAGAGGGCAAATCGGTGAAATGAGCGCCATACCCCACGCCATCGGGACAAAGCGTAGAATTAAAAGCGGAGATGTCGTAATAGCTGAAGCAAGCGTAGAAATAGGCGGTTACAGCTGCGAACTTGAACGCACAATGATTATCGGCAAACCTTCCGCTAAACAAAAACGCTACTTCCAGGTTATGGTAAAAGCCCAAGAAGCCGCCATCCAAAAAATAAGGGATGGCGCTGAATGCAGCGAAGTGGACAAAGCCTCAATAAACGTATTCAAAAAAGCCAACTTAACCCATCTTATAAGACATCATACCGGACATGGCCTAGGACTGGAAGGTCATGAACCCCCATGGCTAGACCTTGGGCAATAAAGAAAAGCTAAGAGCCAGAATGGTAGTAAGTTGTGAGCCGGGAATATACGAAACAGGATTCGCCGGATTCCGCCACTCAGACACCATACTGGTGACAAAGGATGGCTGTGAACTCCTCACATACTACCCGCGAGACCTTGAATCACTAACAATAATTTAAGGAAGTTGCCGTCCGAGTAACTCTGAAATTTCATCCCACAGTCAATCTAATGCCTTTTCATCATCCGGCAAGAGCAATAAATGAAAACAGAAATAAAAACGTTCACCAACACATCACTATGAAGAAGCCTCTGCATTGGGCCGGTAGTTCAGCTGGTATGAACGCCCGACTCGCACTCGGGAGGTCGCGGGTTCAAATCCCGCCCGGTCCATCATTCCAGTTTGTAATGAGACTCCGTTGCCATTTAATAATGAAAACTTCGCCAAAACTTCGAAGTATAGAACCTAGCTTCCTATAGACATGCGGGGGGGTTCTTGTTAAAGTGCGGGGGGTGGGATTTGAACCTGCTTAAAACTGGAGAAAACAGAGCAGAATCTAAAATCTCCCGCAAATCCCCCTTTTATTTCTTTACGTTTTATAAAAGGATTTGTTGTTACTTTTCCAGCACTTCAATTTTTATTCGCTGACTCTTTTCGGGAATATTTGCAAAATATTTATCCATTGTGAAAAATTGTTCGCATTGAAGTATTTCAGCTATATAAAGGTGAATGAGATCTGGTGCATTTATTTCTTTGTAGACTATTTCACTATTTACTTTGCACCGAGAACATTTGATGTAACCGTTGCACTTTTGGCAGCGGAATCTAAAAACACGAAATAAACCCGTTGTTGATAAAAGTATCTGCAAGCCTCTGGAGAACATCTCTCCAGGATAGACTAAGGTGTCAGGTTCAAAAACGAAATGCTGAGAATCGCTTGTTATTTTGTCTACAATTACTTTAAAGGCTTTCATGCTTTCTTCATTTACAGTTTGCGCGAACTCTTTTGAATTTGCGATATTAATCAACTCACTTTGAGACAATCCATTTTTAAGTTCTTGATATTTTCTTCTCGTTATTATTGTCCTTAATGCATGCAGGGTTTCCATAAGAGTGAAGTTTGAAATTAACATTGTGTATTTGCCATTTTCAACATCTTGAAATACTCTTTCTGCAAGCTCGAAATTTTCGTCTTTTTCGCCTAATAAATAGGAAACAAGAATGTTTGTATCTACATAGATTCTTGTGGATGGCTGACCTGCCATTAGCTATCCCGAATTTCTCGAATTAGTTCAGTCACGTCGATCTTGCTTGTAGAGATCCAAGATATACAACCTTTAAGATTTTTTACACTTACTTTTTCTGCCTTAGCTTTGGGAACTGGTGGAAGACCTACAAGAGACCTTAGGTATACCCTCTGATAATAATCGCCAGGTTCCATGATTGGTTTTAGCATTTTCTGCGTCAGCAATATTTCAGATCTTAAGGCAAAAGCGCCAGTTAATTTTGTGTAGATATATTGAGATGTTTTTTCTATAAACTGCTGCAGATATGATGGAAATATTACTGAAATTGCTCTTTGCTTTATAGATGACCATAAGTTAGTGAACAATATTTGAGGTTCGCTGATCATTTATTACTCTCCTCCTCTATTTTTTTCAAAAGTTTTTCCATATCTTTGACTAGTTCGGCTATTTGTTTACCAAGTTCAAGTTTTTCATCTGCTGATAGTTCCATAGCCTTGCTGGTTTTGGGGCCGATTGCAGCGGCCCTAAGCATTATTTTAAGGAATAAGCCCGCAATCTCGGGTGGGGCTTTTTCAATGAAAACGTCTAACTTTTCTGTTGAAAATTCTTTCATTAATTTGAATTCTTTTGGATATTTCTTCTCTATTTCACCCATTTTTGTAATTAAGTTTCCGTTTTCTCTTAACATCGAAATGAAAATCCTAAGCAGATTTAGAAATTCAACGTATTCTTCTTTTGTTTTCTGGCTCATACTCATCACTTTTTTGGCATTTTTTGATTTTCTTTTTACGCCCATAATAAGGTATCTGATATAGAATTAATATTCACAATATTTACTTTACTCCTTTAGTGCTTTAAGATGTTTGTTTTTACTTGACAAAATCTAAAGCGCAGTTCTGTTTCGTTTAATACGCAGTAGCGAGGTTGAAGATTTTTGGCTCAAACTAGTAAATTGTGGTTGCTGATGCGTAATCGTCCATTTTTATCAAACTTTTGCTACAAGTTCCGTGTATTTCTGTTCCATTTCGAGTAGGCGGTTTTCTATTTGGCGGTAGTTTATGTAGTCTGCGAGCAACTCTTATAGGTTTTTACGGCTGTTATCATTGTGCGTAGTCTTGCGATTTCTGCCTTGCTTAGGTTTGGGGTTTGTAGGGCGTTTATGGCTGCAACTAATAATTTTAGGTTTCTTCTACGCTTGGGAGTTCTTTTGGCATCATTAGTTCAGAGGTAGTAGTCGACCCTATGCTTTGCGGTTGGACTACTTTTAATCCAATTCTTTCTATTTTCTTTAAAACTGCGTCTTTGGTTTTGCCCATTTTGGCGGCTATGTCTGTCGGCTTGAAGCTCTTAAGACGAGGTCCTTTAATTGTTTTTCTTCTTCTATTGTCCATGGCTTTCCTTTTGGCATAAATTACGCCTCAAATTTGACCTATACCTACCCCCTATCGTTTTCACCTACCCCTCCCCCCTCTACATTTGAAAAGCATCGGTCCACCGGTATGCACTTAAAAGCCTCGTTCAGCTTTCGGAAAAGGTCACTTGAAATTGATGTTTCCACCCATCTTTCGTTTTCATAGGTGGTTAGGCCATTGAAGTCAAGCTGGTTTATTTGTTGTTTCAGGGCGTGGTATTGGCTGACTGTTTTCTGGTAGTCTTCATGTAAGCTCTGCAGCTCTTCTGCATGTCTCTTCATTTGCGTGAGAAGGGCGAGGGTCCTTTGGCTTAGAGTTTTTTGTTGGTGTTTAAGGATAGGGAGTTTTAGGGCTTTTGTTTTTCGTAGTCTTTGTTCCCAGAGGTAGATGGCTCTTTCCCGCCTAATCCATTTAGCTGTTTGTTTTCGCCATTTGATTTCAGCCTTAAACTTTTCAATGAGGTTGCTTGTTGTGTCGGTTAGGGATGGATGAATGTTGAATTTGCGGTAGGCGTTTTCTGACTTTTTTCCATGTTTTAGTTGGCGGATGGCTTCCTCGCATTCTTTTATTTCGGTTTTTAAGATTTCGATTTCTTCGTTTAGGCTGTTGATGCGGTTTTGGAGCTGATGAGCTGGCATGGTTGGCAGTTGTTGGCGGATGGTGAAGCGTCTTTCTTTGTAGGCTTTTTCTGGGTCTCGCCAGCTTTGGCTATAAACTTTTAATGCGGATTCCATAGTTTTGTCACTCCTTTGTTATGTGCCTTTGGCTTTGTAGCCAGTCGGGGATTATGACGGCTCTGATTAGTTCTTGGACTGTTATTCCGCGTTGTTTGGCTATTTGTTCAAGCCGCTTGTAGATTTCTTCGTCTAAGGTTTGCATGAATTTAGGCATCTTATTCAACCTTGAATTGTTGCTTTATTTCTGTGGATATCTATTTGATTCTTTAGATATAAACTATTTCCTTTTTGTTTGCAAAGTTTTTTTACGCCTTGCCAATAACAATTATTGGCGAGGGTTGAGTCTTGAGTGAAAGTGTCAAATGTCCGGTGTGTGGCGGTGAGTTTAAGGCTAAGCCGCTGAAAACTTGGAAGTTCAGATTTTATAAGGTTAATCGCTTTGAGTGTGAGAGATGTAAGGCCAAGTTTAATGTTTATGAGGGGCCAAGGTCAAAGTTTACTATACCTAAGGCTAAGCGTTGATTTGGTTGAAGAGGTTAGGCTCAGTGAGTTGGGAAGCTGAAGTCGAGAGTAAGCTTCATCATTATATTTTTAGTGTTTTGGAGAAGAGGGGCTTTACTGTTGATGGTGTGAGGTTTGATGAGCCTAAGACGCAGTTTCCTGTTAATGGGCGTAGGGCTGATTTGGCGGTTATTTTGGCTGAGGGCAAAAAGCCGCTTTTGATTATTGAGACTAAGCGGAAGTATGAAGAGAAGGGCTATTACAGGGCTGTTCGCAACATCATGCCCACGAGTAGAGTTGTAATTGACCAGGCTTTGTGGTATGCTATTTATTCTGGCGCGCCTTATTTTGCCACTACTAATGGCAGGGTTTTCGCTTTATTTAGAAGGCCTGAGGCTGGCGAGAAATTCTCCTTTGATACTCATAGGATTTTGGTGCGAGAGCGTATAACAATTAATGAGGAGTTTGCTGAGGAGATTCTTGTTACTGTTGCAAGGCTTTATAGGCAGGTTCCTGTGGCTGTTACTCCGCTTGACTGGTCCTTTATTGTTGTGCTTAGAGATTTTGTTACATGGCTTTCGGAGGCTATTGAACCATTAATTCGTAAGAAGCTTAAGACTGATGAGGAGTTTAAGACTCAATACGAAAGGTTTGCGGAAGAGGTTGGCTACAAGCCTGATGCGGCTCAGTTGGCTAAGGAAATGGCTTACGTTTTCATGAATAAGATTGTTTTTTATAAGGTTTTGGAGAGGCATTTCAAAGAGTTGGGCGAACGTAAGCTTAAGCCCATTACGGCGCCTGATGCTAAAGCCTATTTGGATTTGCTGTATCGTTATTTTGCTAAGGCTGTTGAGGTTACTGGCGATTTTGAGCCTGTGTTTTACACGGGGATTTATGATGAGATTGAGCTTCCAGACGACCCGTTTGTGCTTGAGGGCATTAACGCGTTTATTGAGGATATGGAGCATCATAGGCTTGAGGATTTAGGCTCGGATATTGTCGGCTTTATTTATGAGGAGCTTATTCCAGCGGCTGAGAGGCATGCTCTTGGACAGTTTTATACGCCGCCAGCCATAGCAGAATTAATTACTAAATGGGCTGTTAGAAGCCCAGACGACAAGGTTCTGGACCCTGGCTGTGGTTCTGGGACGTTTTTGGTTAAGGCATATAAGCGTTTACTTGAGCTAAAAGGTTACAAAGAACCTACTGAAAGGGCGCACAAGGAGATTTTGAGGCAGCTTTATGCTTTTGATATTAACCCGTTTCCGTTGCATTTGACTGCTTTGAATTTGGCTTCGCGTTATATTAGGGCGCCTTCAACGGAAGTGAACACGATTCATACTGATTTCTTTAGGGTTGAGGCTGAGCAGACTGTTGTTTCGCCTTATGTTGTTAAGACTTTGGCTGGGGAGATAAAGCGTGAAATTGCTATTCCAAAGTTTGACGCTGTGATTGCTAATCCGCCTTACACGCGGTGGACGGAAATTCCAGAAAAGACAAGGGAAGCAATCAAAGATTCCATTGGAAGATTGCTTACAGAATATAATTTGACCGCTCAGGTTCAGAGAGGTGTGGAGCCTGGCATTTACATTCATTTCATTATGCATGCTTTCGACATGCTTAGGGAAAGCGGAAGGCTTGGGATGATTGTTTCTGATAGTTGGCTTCAAACGGATTATGGCGTTGATTTTGGGCGTTTCCTTTTGGACCATTTTAAGGTTAAGGCTTTAATCGACATTTCAGCCAGAGTCTTTCCAGTGCCGTTAATTGGCACATGCATCATATTACTTGAAAAGTGTAGCAACAACAAAGAACGCGAAGATAATCAAACAGTTTTCATGTATGCAGACATAGCGGAAACAGAAGCATTCAAGGTTGATGAGATTTTAGAGGCTATTGAAAAACCAGAAAAATACGAGGAACGCTACATAATCAGAGCTTTAAAGCAGAGGGAAATACCCAAAGACCAAAAATGGATAAACCTTCTATTTGATGCAAATGCTATTTTAGACAAGCTTAAAGGTAGAACTATTCGGTTGGGGGACTTATTTGAGCCAAGCCGTGGCAATTGCTTCTGGTCTGTTTGGTCTATTAAGCATGGTAAAAGACCTGATGTTGGAGCAAAGGATTTCTTTTATTTGGATGAGAGTAAGGTTCAGCATTATGGCTTAAAAGACTATGCTTATCCTGCCTTGACGAGCGCGCGGTATGCCAAGTGGTTCACCTTCACCAAAAAAGACTGGGAAGAGCTGAAAAAGAAGGGCGCGCCATGCTACTTTTTCATGTGCCATGAACCACGCGAGAAACTGCCCAAAAACGTTTTGGATTATATAAAATGGGGAGAAACAGAATGCCGAACAATGATAAGAGGCACAAGGGGCGGCGGAAAAATATGCAGCCAAGCCTTAGCATGCCAAGCAAGAGAAAAAAAGAAAGACCTCTTTCATGGATGGTATGACCTCGGCGGAATAGAAAAAGCACCAATAATGGCAATATATCAATCACAATATAAAACAAGGTTTATCCTAACTAAACATCCAGTTGTAACATATCACGCTATTATAACCTTCATCCCAAAAATCGAATTAACTGAAAATGAAACAAAAGCATTATTGTCTTATCTAAATTCAAGCTTTCCGCAATTATATATAGAGTCTCATGCTCGCATAACTGGAATGGGCGTTGCAGCATTAGAAGTCAAACATGCTGAAGAAATGCCCATTTTAGACGTTAAAACTCTAAAACAGAAGGATGTAGAGCTGTTGGCTTCTCTTTTTGATGAGCTTGAGGCTGAAGCGCGAAAACTGGGCGGTGCAGACACAGCAGAAAACATTGAAAAACTCTGGGACACTGTCATCGAGAAAATAGACATGGAAATAACGAGAATACTCAAACTGCCAAAGGAACTGGCAAAAACCGCAAAAATCATGGCTAAAACAATGATGAAAAGAAGGCTTCAAAGGGCAGAAGAAGCCACGCCAGAAGCCATAAAAGGCGAAGAAGAACCACGCCTAAAACCACCAAAAAAGCCAGAAAGACAACTTCAAGAAGATAAAAATGTTTCATTAGACAGATTCTTCGGCACGTAAAAAAGGATTAGCTTCTTGGAACTATCCAAAATCCACTCAAGCCAGGAGCGGGAGGATCGCTTTTGAAAACACGGCGCCATGCTTTCAAAGTTTCATCATTCCATTCAAGCCCAGCCTCAACAAAATGGTGCGGACCTGAGCTGCTGGGATAAGCTTCTGGAACTATTTCTGGAAAGTTTTTAAGAATCTTATCAGCCATCTCAATGGTGTGGCGAGAAGCCGTTTGTAAAGCATATTCAGCCATTTTAGCTAACTCGCTGTTTTGTTCGCCTTTTTTAAGCCATTTAAGCCACCCAGCCAAATTAATAGCTTCTTCAGCCTCTTTCTCTACTTCATCCTTTTCTTGCTCCCTCCAACCAATTTTTGGGGCAATACTGTAAAGCGTTTCTCGAACTTTTTCCGGAAGCTCCCCAACCCTCAAAGCTACTTCTTTAACCGTTGGTTCTCTTAGAAAAAAGAACTCGCGTCTAAGCTCCTCAACAACTTCTCTAAGCTTCCGCTCTAACAGCGACTCAAAAACGGAAAGCGCATACAAAACCAACGGAGGCTTTTTAGACTCATCCGTAATGCGCCTAATCTTACCTTCCTTCTCTAACTTTTTTAAATTCAAGGAAAGCGTAGCCTTCGACATTTTACCAGAACTAACAAGAAGGCGAACAAGCTCTCTCCAACGCTTCTCCCCATCCTTAAGAACATCCAAAATAATTTGCTCTCTATCAAGCATGGCCTAAACCTTGTCTAAACTTAGTTCATTTTAAGCGTTTCTTAAAGATTTTCCAAACGTGAAAAGAAAATGGACGCAAACTACAAAGAAAAAATTTACGACTTCCTTAGCAAAAACAAGAAGCCAACAGACATAGAAAAAATCCGCAAAGCCTGCAAAATTGGAAACTGGAACACAGCCCTAAAACACTGCCTTGAACTGCTAATAGAAGGAAAAATCAAGGGACAAAAAACCTCCAAAAGCTGGATTTTCTGGAAAGAAGGAGGCGAATAAAATGCACCTCCAACGTTTAACAGTAGGCAAGGGGAAAACCTCAAGACCAAGCGAAGCCGAAGAATGGACAAAAGAATACTATGAAATCGAAGTTCTCATAGATGACCCAGCAGAGCTGGAAGTAACAAAGGCTAATCTGACAGGACTAATCGACGGATGGCTATCTAAACCAAAAACAACAACTGCAGAAGACCAAAAATCGCAAAGCATAGACGAATTATTCCCAAAAGATTTGCGGCAGCTACTCACTTTTGAAGAGAGAGAAGGATTCTGCATAATAAAGCCCCGCCAATTCTTAGGCTCAGAAAACTTTGCAAAAATAGCGGACATAGTCAAAGCCAAAGGCGGCGAATACATCTCATCAGGCAAAAACTCCCACTTCCGAATACCAATCAAAACAAGCTAAAACGGAGGAAAGCATGGATGCTGAGCCAAACTTCAGTTTCTTCCCAAGGACAGAGCCACAACACCTCAGCATCCATGCCCTCAAACAGCACATCGCAAAATAAAAACCTTCCAGCAAAACGTGAATATGACGAATTAGGCTTTCTTAAAAAATTGTTCTGCCCCTATTGCGGTAGCGAAAGCCTAAAACCAAGCCATGTAGACGACGTTGGAACAGAATTTTTCAGATGCGAAAATTGCGGAAACTACTGCACCAAACCCAAAACCAAGAAGAGACAAGAACTCGAAGAAGCCTTAGCCAAACCAATAAAACAAGAGCCTGTAGAGTTTCCCGAAAAATATTTTGACAATGGAAAGTTTGTCCCAAAACTTTTGGCAGAAGAACTCATGAATGAATACCGCTTCATAACAATGAAAGACACGGATATGGTTTACGTTTTCAATGATGGCTTCTACCAACCCTACGGCGAAATCCTAATCAAACAACAATGCAAGGCAAGGCTGGGCAAGGAATACCGCAAAAACAGAGCTGAAGAAGTCATCGAATACATCAAAGTCTCCACATACGTTAACAGGAAAGAGGAGCCGCCAAACCTGATTCCCTTAGAAAACGGTGTTTTAGACATAAACACCATGGAGCTTAAGCCCTACACCCCAGAATACATGTTCTTCAACAAAATCCCAGTAAAATACAACCCAAACGCTGACTGCCCCAACATAAAACAGTTCTTACGCCAAATAACAGCCACAGAAGAGGACATTCAAATCCTCTTAGAAGTTATTGGCTTCTGCCTATACCGCGAATACATCATCGCCAAAGCCCTAATGCTTGTAGGCGGAGGCTCGAATGGAAAAAGCACCTTCCTAAACCTTGTAAAAGCATTCATCGGAAAAGAAAACGTAAGCGGAAGAAGCCTCCAAGACCTTGAAGAAAACCGATTCGCAAAAGCAGACCTACACCACAAACTCGCCAATATCTACGCCGACCTACCAGACAAAGCCCTTTGGCGAACAGGAACCTTCAAAATGCTAACAGGAAGAGACCTAATAGTAGCGGAGCGCAAATTCCAAAACAGCTTCACCTTCGAAAACTATGCCAAACTGCTGTTTTCAGCCAACAAAGTGCCAGAGGCCTACGACGACACAGACGCCTTCTTCCGCAGATGGCTCATCATAGTTTTCCCAAACCAATTCATAAACGACAAAGCAGACCCATACATACTGCAAAAACTCACGACGCCTGAAGAACTCAGCGGACTACTAAACCTTGTCCTACCAGCATTAAAAAGGCTTTTGAAAAAGGGACAATTCAGCCACAGCAAAACAACAGAGGAAATCCGCGAAGACTACATACGTAAAAGCAGCCCAATAGCAGCCTTCGTCATGGACTGCCTTGAAGTAGACTCAGATGCTTTCATCATAAAACAAGACCTATACAACGCCTTTGCAGCCTACTGCAGAGAAAGAAAAATCCCATGCGTAACAAAAGACACATTCTTCAAAAACCTACCTCAACACATCCCAGTAATAGACCACAGACCAAAAATAAACGGCACAAGAGCCGTAACATTCAAGGGCATCCGCTACAGCCAAAACATGTCAACCCTGTCAAACGTGTCAAAGGTTTTCTACACCCTAAACCAAAGAAAACCAGAATTTAACAACGACAACTGGGAAATAAAAGAACTCGACAACAACATGATACAAGTTTCAATAAAAGAAACACAAACCCTTGACACGATTGACAGCCATGACACAAAAAGCATAGCAGAAAAACTCGAACAACTAAAAACATGGCTAATCGAAAACAAGGATGAAGACGGACTAGTCGACTGCTCCCTTCTGGCAGCAAAAATAAAAGAACTCAACCTTCCAGTGCAGCCCACAATTCAACTACTAAAAGACGAGTATTGGCTCAGAGACGCACCAGCCATCGGAAAATACGGAGTGAAATGACCACAATGAACGAGGCTGAGGAAACAACCGATGCTGTTGAAAACCATCAGCCCATAAGCTGTCCCTTATGCAATTCAACAAAAACTTACAAAGATGGGCTACGCTATCTGACAGATGGCACCTTCATTCAACGTTACTTATGCAATATCTGTGGTTACAGATTCAGCGAAACCCGCCTCAACAGTTTAAACAAGTCTCAAAACCTTCAGAAAATTGATAGGCAGATTTTAAATTCACCAAAAGCCTTACCTTTTAACTGCCAAGGGAGCTATGAAGCATTAAGCCAAGCGCCCTCCGCCCATAAGGCGGTGCAAACCTTGGCCGAAGTGGAAACCCGCCAAGAGATGCCCCAGCGGGAGGGTTCAGCAAGCCTAAGCCAACAAAAAATCGTCGACTTCATCTGGTATATGAAAAGAAACGGCTACGCAGAAACCACAATCCAAGGCAGAGTCAGACTCATAAAAAGGCTCGCAAAGTTAGGCGCAAACCTATACGACCCGGAAAGCGTCAAACAAGTAATAGCCAAACAGCCATGGTCAGCTGGAAGAAAAGACCTCGCATGCGAAGCCTACACAACATTTCTGGCCATGCACGACGGAACATGGCAACGCCCAACATACAAAAGAGTTGAAAAAGAACCCTTCATACCCCAACCCACAGAAATAAAACAGCTAATAGCCGGATGCAGCCCAAGAATGGCATGCTTCCTACAGCTACTACTCGAAACAGCCATGCGCCCAGGAGAAGCATGGCAACTCAAATGGACAGACTACGACAAAGCCACAAGAACCATAAGAGTAACACCAGAAAAAGGCTCAAAATCAAGAACCTACAAAATCTCAAAAGAACTGGCCCAAATGCTCGACAACCTGCCCAGAAAATACGGCGACAGAATATTCTCCAATCCCGGCATGCCCATAGACCACCACAACCGCAACTTCGCCCTACAAAGAAAACGCATAGCCCAAAAACTCAAGAATCCAAGGCTGCTGCAAATAAGCTTCAAAACTCTACGCCACTTTAAAGCAACAATGGAAGCATGGCGCACCAAAGACCCATTCCACGTCCAAGAATTCCTACGCCACAAAAACATCAAAAACACCATGCGATACATCCACCTCGCACAAGTGCTCTTCAAAAACGAACAAGAATACATAACAAAAGTAGCCCACAACGTCAAAGAAGCATGCGCCCTCATAGAAGCCGGCTTCGAATATGTAACAGGCGAATATGAGGATGGCGGCAAAATCTTCAGAAAACCCAAAGACCCACTGGCTTATGAAGAATAAGCCCGGGAATGAACCCCCCTCAAATTTCAACATAGCAGTGCGGGGGGTGGGATTTGAACCCACGAACCCCTACGGGACAAGGTCCTAAGCCTTGCGCCTTTGACCAGGCTTGGCGACCCCCGCCTAATAGTGCTTGGAAGAAATTCAAGATTATAAATTGTTTGTTTTGTTGGGAGCGCGAAATCCTTTAAAACGTTTATGCGTCTATGTTGTGTTTGAGGGGTTAGGGCCTCGGTAGCCTAGCCTGGTGGGGCACCGCCTTGGTAAAGCTATTGGGCTACAAAGAGGCGGTGGTCGCGGGTTCAAATCCCGCCCGAGGCTTTCATTAACTGTTGCCTTTAAGTGTTTGAGGCTCAGCGTTTAGGGTGGTGGTTGCTTTGAGGGGGATTTATCACGGGTTATGTGTGAATTGTAGGGGTGCTGTGTCTGATGAGCGTCTTTTACATTTTGGGATTTGTGAAAATTGCCTTGAAAGCGTTGAGAATATTAGGTCTTGGAAGCAAGCATTGAAGGCTCTTGAGGAGAGGGGAAAATTATATTTTGCTGGCGAGGTTTTCGATTTTTATAGGAAGTTTGGCGAGTTTTCCAAGTTTTTTAAGAGGGCTGTTGGGCAGAGGATGTGGTCTCTTCAGGAGGCGTGGGCGAGGAGGATTCTTTTAAAGAGGAACTTTTCAATAGTTGCGCCTACCGGTGTTGGAAAAACAGTTTTGGGAACGGTTGCAGCTCTTTATTTTGCTTTTAATGGGAAGAAGAGCTACATTATAGTGCCAACAGCCCTCCTTGTGCAGCAAGTCGCCGAAAAAATAGATACTTTTTCAGAAAGGCTTGGAATACATCCTAGAAAAGTTTGTTATCATGCGGCTTTAGGCGAGGAAGAAAAAAGAGGATCTTTGGAAAGGTTGGTCAATGGTGATTTCGACATTCTCGTAACAACTGAAAGGTTCTTGATAAGCCACTTTAAAGTTTTGAAGGGCAAAAATTTTGATTTTGTGTTTGTGGATGATGTGGACTCTTTCTTGAAATCTCCGAGAAATATAGATAGGGTTTTGGCGATTTTAGGCTTTGACGATGCCATAATAGAATTAGCCTTTCAGCTCATAAACCTTCGAAGGGAGGCAAGCAGGCTAAGAAGGATGGGTAAAAGCCATTCGGAGGTTCTGCAGCAAATTGAGTCTATGAGGAATAAGATTGAGGATTATAAGAGTCGAAACAATATCGGTTTGCTGGTTGTTTCTGGAGCAACCGTAAAGGCGAAAAGGACAAGGAGAATAAAACTCTTCGAGGAACTTCTAAAGTTTCAGATAGGCTTTAAACCTGAGTTTTTGAGGAATATAAAAGATTTTTATCTTGAGGCAAGCGGTGATGTTGAAAGTCAAGTGTTATCCTTAATTAAGAGTTTTGGTTCCGGATGCTTGATTTTTGTTCCATCAGTTTTTGGCAGAAGCCGTGCGCTTAAGCTTAGCGATTTTTTAAACGCAAATGGTGTGAAGACACATGCCTATGTGAAGATGGATGAGGAGATTTTGGAGAAGTTCGAGAAGGGTGAGTATGACGCCTTAATAGGGGTTGCAAGCTTCAGAAGCCCCCTAGCGCGGGGTATAGACCTTCCGGAGAGGGTCCGCTATGTAATATTCGCTGGCGTGCCGAGAATGGAGATTAAGCTAAGCTGGGAAGAATGCAACCCGACAAAAATTCTTACACTTCTTAAAAACATTAGGGAGTTTCTAGGGAAAAACCAGCAGGACAAGGCGAGCCAAATAATCAATAACCTTCGCAGAATAACCCCTACAGACAAGCAGACGCTGGAAAAAATAAAAGCATCTATAGAAGCTAGTGTACCGCTTAGCGGTTATGAAGACTACGTTAAAAGGCTTGTTTTAGATGCAAGGGGCTTTCTAAAGAGTGCCATCACGCCTGAGGTTATAGAGAGGATCATGCAAAGCAAGGAAGTTTCTCTAAAAAAGAGGGATGGAGAATTTTACCTTATCGTTGCAGATCCAGTAGCTTATGTTCAAGCTTCTGGAAGAGCCTCGAGAATGTTTGCTGGAGGCATAACGCGCGGTGCGAGCCTCTTGCTTGTGGACGATGAGAAGGCGTTCTATTCGCTCAGGCGTAAACTCGAGTTCATGCTTGGGGAAGCCACATGGACACGATTCAACGCAAAAACAGCCGAGAAATGGTTCAAAAAGGTGGATGAGGATAGAACGATTCTACGAGAGATTCAAGAGGGCAGAATAGTCAAGAGAATTAAGGACTTTATTAAGGCAGCTCTTTTGATTGTTGAGTCGCCGACAAAAGCCAGAACTATATCGAGGTTCTTTGGAAAGCCCTACAAGAGGAAAATTGGAAACATCACAGTTTTTGAGGTTAGCACGGGAGAATTCGTGCTTAACATTGTGGCAAGTATGGGGCACATCTACGACCTAGTGATTAATGAGGGTTTCCATGGCGTGAAGATTCAAAATGGAAATTTTATACCCATCTATGACTTTATAAAAATGTGTAAGAAATGCGGAGAGCAGTTCACCGGCTTTGAGTTTTGTCCAAAGTGTAAGAGCCAAGAATTTTACTCAAAAAGCGAGCTAATAGATGCTATGCGGAGTATCGCCTTGGAAGTAAACAGTGTTCTCATAGCTACAGACCCGGATATTGAGGGGGAGAAGATAGCCTACGACGTTTACTGTTCGCTTTATCCCATGAACAACAAAGTTGAGCGGCTGGAGTTTCACGAAATTACCAAGAAAGCATTTCTCCAAGCAGTAAAGAATAGGCGAGAAATCAATTTGAGAATGGTTGAAGCCCAACTGGTTAGACGGATAGAAGACCGCTGGATAGGCTTTGAGCTAAGCCAGAAGCTTTGGCGAAGATTCCAGAATTATAGACTCTCCGCTGGGAGAGTTCAAACTCCGGTGCTAGGATGGATAATAGAAAGAGTTAGCGAATCGAGAAAAAAGAAGAAAATTTTGTCGGTGGTGCTTTCAAATGGCTTAAAGGTTTCTATTGAAAATCCGATCCTCAAATTTCCAGCGGAACAGCTTGAAAAACGTATCAGTGAACTTAAAGCGAGAATAATTGACTTAAAAACTGAAGAGAGGAGTATAAGCCCGCCTCCGCCATACACCACTGATGCTTTGCTCCGCGACGCTTCAGTAAAGCTTGGCTTTTCAGCTACAAAAACTATGATGATTGCCCAAGACTTGTTTGAAATGGGCTTGTGCACATACCACAGAACAGACTCAACAACGGTTTCCGCCACGGGAATTGGCATAGCGAAAGACTATATTCAAGAAAAGTATCCGTCGCTTTTTGTTCCGCGAAGGTATTTTATGGAAGGCGCACATGAGTGCATTAGACCCACAAGGCCTTTAGATGTGGAACAGCTGAAAAACCTAATCTCTATGGGAATACTGAGGTTTCCGAAAAGGCTTACAAGCGACCATTTCCAGCTTTACGACTTGATATTTAAGCGTTTTATTGCAAGCCAAATGAGGGAGGCTAAACTCCTTTACCAACAATTCAAAGTTCTTATAGATGGAAACCAAACGTTTGTCGAGAACCCCGTCAGCATTCTAAGCGACGGCTTCAACGCAATATTGCCCATAAAAACTGTGAACGCTGTTCAAGAAGGCGAGTACACGTTAACGCTTGCGAAGCTGCTATACTTGCCAGCGGCGAGACCATTCACCCAAGGCGAAATAATCGCATTAATGAAAGAGAGGGGTGTTGGAAGACCAAGCACCTATGCCAAGACGGTTGCAACAATTTTGGAAAGGCGCTATGCCATTGAAAGAGGGAATAGGCTCATAAGCACAACATTAGGCTTCAAGGTCTACAAATACCTAAATTCAACGTTTGGAGAATACACTTCTGAGGAGGCGACGCGAAAACTCGAGTCGATAATGGATATGATAGAGCAAGGGAAGGCAGACTACAAGGAAATCCTCAAAGAGCTGTATGAGGAAATCTTGGAAATTAGGAAGGTTTAGCCCTTGGAAAATCACTAAGCGCTTAGTATGGTGGAAAATATGCGCGAGTTCATTCTGTATTCGCGGATGGGTCGGACAGATGCAAGATGGGAAAACTTGCATGATGCTGGGCGCCTAGACATAGTTTACGAATGCGCTGTGGCAAGCCTTTTCCTCTCCCATGCTATACGAAGGGATACAATTTTCCATGCCATACTAAATGGTCCACCACAACCACCACTACATTTGAAGGTTGAGGGCTTAACACTTTATGATGTAAGAACCGACGTGGGCACATGGACTCAAATAATGAAAAAAGTTTTGTCTGGAAAACCGCATCCAGGCATAAGCCTTTCCAAGGCGAGCTTTGAGGGTTTGATAAGGGAGAAGGCGGAAAAAGCCAAAATATATGTTCTTGAGGAAGGTGGAAAAGACATTTTTGAAGTTGATATTGGAGAAAATCCGGTTTTTGTTTTAGGGGACCATGTGGGCTTACCCAAGAAGGTTGAAGCTTTCGCCTTGCGCTATGGAGAAAAAATATCCCTTGGAAAAAAGCCTTACTTAGCTGCCACATGCATAACAGTTCTAAATTACTTGATGGATAGAAGGGAAATGGGCGGAAAATAAGCGCTAAATTTTTATCCTTGTGATTTCTGGTTTAAAATCTTGTTACTATTAAAGGTGTTTTAAACCCTTTAATGTGGGGTGACCTTTATGGCGGCCATCAGGGAACTGCCAACAACACCAGTTTCAAAATTCGAGAGAATAGGCGCTCACACGCACATAAAAGGTTTAGGCTTAGATGAAAATCTGAAAGCTGTAAAAATAAAGGATGGAATGGTTGGGCAGGAAAAGGCTAGAGAAGCTGCAGGCTTAGTTGTGAAGATGATTAAGGAAGGAAAGCTTAGCGGAAAATGCATTATCTTGGCTGGTCCACCCGGAACTGGAAAAACCGCCATAGCCGTGGCTATTTCAAAGGAGCTTGGCGAAAACGTCCCCTTTATACAAATGAGTGGAAGCGAAATCTACAGCACTGAGCGAAAGAAAACAGAGGTTCTTATCGAAGCTATAAGAAAATGCATCGGCGTTGAAATCCATGAAATGCGGAAGGTCTATGAAGGCGAAGTCACAATGGTTGACATCAGAACGGCGCCACACCCCTACAATCCCTACCAGAAGATTCCTGAAAGCGTTAGGCTAACACTGAAAACAAAGGAAGAGGAGAAGACCATCGAGGCTGGAGCTTCCATAGCCCAACAAATAATTGCCGAAGGGATATCAGAGGGGCACGTTATCCAAATAGACGCTGAAACTGGAAGGGTTGTTAATCTCGGGCTCTGCCTTGAAAGCCAGAAGGGTAAAACTTACGATGTTGACACGCGGAGGAAGATTCCCCGCCCCAATGGCAAGGTTTTGAAGGAGAAAGAGTTTGTTTACATGCTTACCTTGGCGGATTTGGACGAATTAAATGCCAGGCAACGTTCAGGCGGATTGTTCTCACTGTTTTTCGGCGGTTCCGAATCGAAGGAGATAGACACCGAAGTGCGGATGGCTGTTGATCAACAAGTGAAAGAGTGGGTGGACAGCGGCAAAGCTTTCATCCATCCAGGCGTGCTCTTCATAGACGACGCCCACCTACTGGACTTAGAAGCTTTCAGCTTCCTCGGAAGAGCCATGGAAAGTGAGCTTGTTCCAATAATAATTCTAGCCACAAACCGCGGAGTGGCAAGAATCCGTGGAACAGACATAAGGAGTCCGCTGGGCTTCCCAGTTGACCTCATAGACCGTTCAGTCATAATTGCGACACAACCCTACGACCTAGAAAGCATTAAGGAGATCCTAAGGATTCGCGCTTCTGAGGAGAAGATTAAGTTGGATAAGGATGCGCTTGAAAAGCTCGCCGAGGTTGGGGCGAAAAGCTCCATGAGGTATGCTGTCCAACTGTTAAGCCTGGCAGCGCAAAACGCTAAATCAGCCAATAGGGATAAGGTAACCGTTGAAGACGTGCAGCGGGTTGACGACTTATTCATGGATGTGGGCGAGGCTGCCGAGTACTTGAGAAAGTATGAGGAGAAGCTGCTGGTGCACTAAACCATTTTACTACACTGTAAAAATAATCCTTATTCTGGAATAGCAATCCTTTAAATTCCCTTATGCTTTCCTTTAAGCGGTGGTTTAATGGCTGAAAGGAGGCATAAACGCGAACCTGCAAGCTCTGTCAAATTAGATTTGGCTGAAGATTTGGGCTTCATTTTAGAACCGGCAAAAATTGAGATAGGCTCTGGGTATGCTGTGTCTTTAAGCTATGATGAAGAGGGAAATCCTGTCGTTGACGTTAAAACTTATGGGGATGTAGACCTATCAAAAATTAGAAGGGATATTGAACGGCTATACCCTAACGCCCAAATTAGGCAGCTAAACCAAGAGCCAACAGTGACAGTCGTCAGAAAACGGAAAGATAAGCGGAAGACTAGAAGGAAGTAATTTCTCGCCCAAAAATCTGACTCTAGAAATGAGATTGAAATAAAACCAAATTTACCCTCATATAAATTTTCCCTCGAGAAATGGAAATTTCAACATTGTTCCCCAATTTTTCAGAAACGGCTCATGTGATAAGGAGAAAAGTCTAAAAAGAGTTAGACTGAACCGTTTAGCTTTTAAGCTTCTCCTTAAAAATGATGTGACTTCAATAGAAAGCAGACCACCATGTCAGAAAGTGATGAACTATCCAAGAATAAGAGGGAACTGAAAATCGTCTATGTTCGTTCAGTAGCGAACGCCCTCGGAACTGGTATGATAAACCCGTTTGTCGGTCCCTACGCGGTTAAGGAGTTAGGCGCCTCCTCCTCTGATATGGGCTGGTTCCAGTCAATGAGTAACATATCAAATAATGTTATGCAGGTTTTCTGGGGGAGACTAAGCGACAGGCTTGGACAGAGAACGCCTTTCATTGTTTTTGGCGGGTTGATTGTTGCCTTGCTTTGGCTTCCAATGTTGTTTATTAAGACTGCAAGCCAACTAATAATTTTAATAAGTTTGCAAGCACTTCTCGGCTCAATGGCTGTTCCAGCGTGGACCGCCCTCATAGGCGACCTGGTTCCATCTTCACGTTTGGGAAGGATAAACGCCACCGTTAATCTGTGGGCTTCTGTTGGAAGCATTCTTGCCACAATGGCTTCCGGGGCCATCATGACGGCCATTGGGGGTTCCGTTAGAGAGCAAATTATAATTCCAATAATTGTTGCGACAACATGCGGATTATTATCATCAGTTGTTATGTTTTATGTTAAGGAGAAAGCCAACACGAATTGTGATAAAAAGGCGAGGAAAAGTTTTGTGAAGGATTTGTTTGATGTTGTAAGGGTTGCGAAGGAGTCTCCAGATTTTATTAAATATTGCACTTGCAGCGCAATTTTCACCTTCTTCATGTCGATTGCTTGGCCGTTGTTCGCAATAACTCAAGTCAAAGTCTTGAAGGCTTCAATGTTGGAAATAGCGTTGCTCAGCGTGGTCCAAGGAATTTTCACGATAATTTTTATTAGGTGGGCTGGGAGGCTCGCCGACACCGCAGGCAGAAAACCGCTGCTCATCTTCGTCAGATTCAGCTACGTTTCAGTTCCATTAGCTTATGCTTTTTCCCCAAACATTTACGTTCTAACTGCTATAGGTGCCTTCTGGGGTGCTGTTGCAGCTTTTGAGCAAGCAAGCGTCACAACCTATTTACTTGATGTTTCTCCAGAAATGCACAGGGGAAGCTTCACAGCCTTCTACAATCTACTGATAGGAACCGTAACTTTTTTCGGCTCTCTTATAGGTGGCTACTTATCCGACCTAACAGTTAGCGTATATGGTTTAGTTTTAGGCTTGCAGATAGTTTATATAGTCTCAGCCGTGGGAAGATTCATCGGGGCTGCAACATATTTTGGGCTGAGGGAAACCCTCAAAGGTAGAAAATCCTAGTCTAACATGTCATCTTTCAAGATAATATCCAGTTATGGGAATTCTGGTTCCACACGTTGGGCACTTTTTATTCTTAGTAATAGCATATTTTAAAACATAATATCCATATCGCTTGATAAGTGTCTCTCCACAGTTTGGGCAGTAAGTGTTTTCATACCTGTGCCCCGTAATGTTCCCAATGTATGGGTATAGGACTCCAGCCTTTCTAGCCATCTCGTAAGCCTTCTCCAAAGTCTCAACCCTTGTGGGCGGATTGTGAAACTTGTAGGCTGGGAAATACCTTGTAAAATGCAGCGGTGTTTCTGGTCCCACGTGTTTTAAATGATTTTCAATAATCCAACGCAAAGTGTTTTCGCCGTCGTTGACACCGCTAACAACAAGATTCACAATCTCAACATGCAAATCCAAACGTTTTGCTTCTGCAGCGTTCCTCCAAACCTTCTCCACGTCAGCACCGCCACAATATCTTATGTAGGTTTCATTGTCGCCCTTAATGTCTATCTTAAGCCCATCCATGCCAGCATCGCGAAGGGCTTTTAGGGCCTCAAAGGTCATGTAGCCATTCGAAACGTAACAGCAATATTGTACTCCCTTGCTTTTGCCAAGGCTGAAGGCTTGAATAGCCCATTCAGTCAAAAGTGTGGGTTCTTGGAAACTTGCACATAAGCCAGCATCTCCATAGGCAAGGGCCAATTCAACAATTTTTTCTGGAGAGTAGTAGACTGCCTTAGCCGGATTTGGGGCAGCCTTTGACAGGTGATAGTTTTGGCACCAGACGCAGTCAAAGTTGCACGACCACGTGGAAAAGGTTAGGGCTGTTGAACCGGGCCAATAGTGGAAGAAGGGCTTTATCTCTATTGGGCGGCTCTCAACGGCACTTATGTCGCCATAAATAAGCGTATATAGTTTGCCGCCAAAATTCCTCCTTGTTCTGCAGAATCCAACATTGCCTTCTGCAATTTCGCATCTCCTCTCGCAGAGGTTGCACCTAACCTTGTTATCGCCTAGCTTTTCATAGAAGATTGCCTCTTTAACGGTTGGATAAGCAGAAAAAGTCTTTATCTTAGTGTTTTCTGAAATGCTCCCAACCCCTAGGCTCAATAACCCGCCTTTCACCCTCAACCTCAAGAACTATCTTTTTTTCAGCGGTTGCCCTCCCTATTTTGATGAGGTTTCCGCCAACACTTTTAACAGCTTCTTCCGCCTTATCCCAGAGGTTAGGCTTTATTGTTAAAACAAGCTCGTACTCTTCGCCTCCGTAAAGGGCTAAATCCAACGGGTCCAAACTGTTCAATTCAGCAAATTTAACGGCTTCGTGGGCCACTGGGACATCCTCTATAACAAAGCCTACGCCACTAGCTTTCGAAAGCTCATAGAGACTCCAAGCCAACCCATCACTCGAGTCAATAGAGGATGTGACCGCCCTCGTGGCGCTTAAGGCTAAACCCTCCTTTAAACGGGCTTTAGGCATGTAAACAGCTTCTAAAAGAAAATTGCGAATGTCCCTTGGCGCCTCAAATTTTTCGAGAAGAATTTTTAACCCAGCTGATGCTTTCCCAAAGAGGCCAGTGACAGCTACTATATCCTCTGGTTTAGCACCGTTACGGAGCATCACATGGTCTTTTCTTGCTAGACCGAAGACTGAAAGGCTTATGATGATGTCTGAAGCTTCGTTGGTATCCCCGCCAATGATGAAGGCTCCATATTCGCGGGCTCCTGCGTTTAAGCCCTCTGCGATTTCTTCAACCTCTTTTTTCTTCGTATCCTTTGGCATTCCAAGAGAGACCAGTATAACAAGAGGTTTAACGCCCTTCGCGGCAAAATCGCTTACGTTCATAACCACTGCCTTACGGGCTGCTTGCCAAAAACTCATACCCTTTGGGACATCTGTTTTTCCAACAAGCATGTCCGTCTTCAAAATGAGAAGCTGTTTTCTGCCCAATGGATAGGCGGAAACATCATCGCCGAAGGGAATGGGCATTTGCGGCATCTTCTCTAATTTCTCTAAGATAAGCGCAATGGCCTTTCTCTCACCGATATCCCTCAGCGTACTCAAAATCGACCCATCCAAAATATGTGAGATGCGACCTTAAAAGTTCTTACATTCACCTATTCTAATGCTTCCGAACATCTTAAAAGTGGGCTTTTCTCAAAATATCATAGCCCATACGCCTCGGTGGCTCAGCCTGGTAGAGCAGCGGCCTCGTAAGCCGCAGGTCCCGGGATCGAAGCCCGGCCGAGGCTCCATATTATGCAAATTGTATTTGTGTTGCACGTGTGAGCAGAAATGTTTATTAAATATCAATATTACAGATAAACTTGAAATTCGCTGTTGGAGATGAAAATCACATGCGTTTCCCTCACCACGAGGAAAAACTTAAATGTCCATATAAGGGGTGCGGAAAAACCTTTGGCAAGCCTGCTGTTTTGACGGATAATTCGACGCTGCCGAGGCAGACTTATTATGCTTGTCCCTATTGCATGTCGAAGATTGACATTGTCGTCGAGAACATGCGTATAGTTGATGTTAGGCCGGCTGAATATCCAAAAGTTCTTGATTCACCCGCGAAATGTGCCCATTATTTTGGTTTCTTGAACTCTATTCCGAGGGATATGCCAATACCAGACGAGTGTCTAGTTTGTCCAAAGGTCCTTCAGTGTAGCGTCAGAAAACGTTGAGAACAGCCCTCAATAATATTTTTGGCAAAGAGAAACATTTTAAATCCTCTGTTAAAATTTTACCTTATTGATGTTAGTGGGGCTGTCGGCTAGCTTGGTCTAGGCTTGGAGACTTGGGCTCTCTAGACCCCGGTTCAAATCCGGGCAGCCCCACCACACTTTTTAATAATGTGTGGCATGCGCGAAAGTGTTAATTGTGCAGCGCAAAATTATGATTTTAGGTTTTGCCATGCCCCGTGTTAAGGTTGGGCGTCCAAAGAAAATGATGTTTTAAAGTTGTTGCTGCTTGCTAGAGATTTCATGCGCGGAGTTGCAACTGATAAGGAGCGCTTATCTGAAACTTGCGTTCACTGTACTGGTGGTGGAGGTCTCACACCTAATTGTATGTGCACTTTCATTTGTTGCCATGAGTTGCCAGTCTTTCGCCAGATTGTTACTTCAAGCCAATCTCCTGGAATTGTGTTTGCTTCAAGGTAGCTTGCTAGATCGTCTCCGTTTCTTATGCGGGTGCCGTTTAAGGCTACTATAACATCGTTAGGATATAGTTTGTTCTTTGAAGGGCCATCTTCTATAATCTCCAATATAAGCCAGCCGTAAGTTACTGGGAGAGTCATGTTTTTTGCTGTTTCGTAGTCCATATCCCGTCCTTTAATGCCCATGTAAGAGTGCCACGTGTAATTTCCGTACTTAACAAGCGCGTATATTTCTCTGCGAAGCGTGTCTGATGGGATTGCGAAGCCTAGCCCTTGGGAGTCTGCAACTATGGCTGTTGTTATTCCAACAACATTACCGCAGTAATTTAGTAATGGGCCGCCGGAGTTTCCGGGGTTTATGGGTGCGCTTATTTGGATTATGTTGGCTATTGCAAATCCTCCAGCGTACTCTTCTTCAGTAATGGTTCTATTAAGGGCGCTTACGATGCCTGTTGTCATTGAACCCATTAAGCCGTAGGGGTTTCCTATGGCTATTACTGGGTCGCCCACCTTTAATGTTGAGGAGCTGACAACTATGAGTGGTTTAAATTTCTCTACTGGGGCGCCTATGACTTCGAGCACCGCCAAGTCCGCGTATGGGTCTTTTCCCAATACTTTGGCTTCGTAGGCTTCTCCGTCAAAGAAGGTGACACTTATGCTTATTGCGCCGTGGATAACGTGATAGTTTGTTATTACAACCATTTGGCTGGTGTTATCGTCGGTGAAGTTGTAGATGAAGCCTGAGCCCTGAACCGTTCCGCTCCATGTTTGAACACGGATTAGCACCACGGAGTCTTTCACTTTCTCGTAAATATCGGATAGTGTTGTCAAGTTTTGGACGACTGTGAGGTTTTGGCATGGAATGTTTTTGAGGCCCCAGAGCACGGAGACTTGAGCCCTTAATCTTGAAATTTCTGCTTTCAAGTTTTTGATTTGCGGAGTTGTTATATAGGTGGTTATTGCTCCGCCAACCATTAATCCAACAATTAGCACTAGGACGAATAGGCCTGCTGAAAAGTGCGTAACAGAATATGCGCCCATACCGTTCACCTTTAGAAGAATCAAGCATTTTGGTTAGATAAAACTTCTGAAGGCTGTGGGAGGCTGATTATGGCGAGTATTAATGATGCGCCTATTGCCGCTATGAAAGGGTGATAGATTGTGATTTCGTATATGATTCCGCCGATGTATGGTGCTATTGTTGAGGCGAACATGCTTATTGTTTGGGGTATGGATATCCATTTGGCCCTTATGTGTTCTGGTGCTTGTGGTCCTATTATTGCGCTCATTAGGGACCATGTTATGTAGGATGCTCCAGATAGGAAAAATGCTGTCATGAGCACGTATAGGTCGCCCGTTAGAAGCATTATGGTTAGGGATGTGCTGCACGACACCATTGATGCTGCAAGTGCGTACTCCTTTCCCCATCTGTCTCCGATTCTGCCCAGTATTATGCCTAGAACTGCTGAGCCGAAGAAGGCTATTGAGCCCAAAACCCCTATTTCGAAGTCTCCGTAGTGGTATGCGTCTGCTAGGAACTGGGGAACCAGCGGGCGGAACATCATCATGACGAACATTATGGAGGCGAAGAAGGCGGACATTCTAATCAGTTTTCTATCCTTCAAAAGTTCTATCGTTGATGGGTTTGATGTTTTTTGTTGGCTGGTTGGCGCGTGTTGGCTGCTCATGAAGGCTAAAATGAGGGCTGCCAAAGCGTATAGTAGGAAGGACGTGTAGAAGACTGTTTGCATTCCTACTTTTCCAGCCATGTATCCGCCTAGGGCTGGCGAGAAAATGTAGCCAAAAGACCATGATGAGGATATAACTGTAAAGGTTAATGTTAGCCTGTTTTTGTCGGCTGATGTTACTATGTAGGCTGTGCTTGTTGGTCCTCCAAGCCAAAAACCCCAGAGAACCATTCCGGGGAGCATTTGAACCCAGTCTTTTGCCATGGAGAAGATTATTGGGGCTGGAGCCCACGCGAGCCACCCGGCAATCATGATTTTCTTTCGGTCGTATTTGTCGGCGATGGCTCCCGCCAGTAGAAGCGTTACCGCTGCTGTTAGACTTGTGAGGGCGTATAAAATGCCTATTTCAACGGAACTTGCCTTAAGAGTTTCTTTCATGTAGTATGGGAGGAGGTAAGCGTACAAGCCGTCTCCGAAGGAGCCTATGAGGTTTGATGTGAAAATTAGTTTTAGGTCTCTGTTTAGAACTTCAACTGGGAAGCCAATGCGCATGAGTTTTCTGTACGCTTTTTTTGGCAAGCGAGCCGCACCATGTCGTGTTATCAATCGTATTTTGCACAGCCCACTATTATCCTTAATGCTGTAGTGTTGGGCGGCGAGACAAGGATAAACGTGCAATGAAGTTTGCATCTTTGCGAATGTGTTAGGTTCTTCTGTCCACTATGTCTAAGACTTCTTGTCCCGTGCCGATTAAAACCACTGGTATGCCTAGTTGCCGTTCAATTTCTCTTACAAACTCTTTAGCCTCTGGAGTCAGCTCATCATATTTTCTTGCACCTTTGCATTTTGGGTAGACGATGTCAAGCTTTGTTAGGGCTATTTGTGTCGCCCCATTTAACATGACAGCCCTTTTCGCTATTTCAAAGTTGAAGGGGGCTGACCGTCTTTCCCTTCCTGTTCCGGCGGCAACCTCGAACCATCCGCGTTTTATAGCCTCCTCTCTTGGGAGTTCTCCAGGCAATGGTCCGGCGCCGACGCGGGTCATGAAGGATTTGAAAACTATTAGGACCTCGTCAACCTTTGTTGGTCCAACACCCGCTTCTGAGCATATTGCTGAAGCACTTGTGTCTCTTCCAGTAACATATGGGTAAGTGCCGTAAAAAAGCGAGAGCATGACGCCTTGTGTTCCTTCCAATAGAACCTTCTTGCCAGTGTCTATAGCGTTATTTGCCTCTGCCGCAACATCCGTTAGGTAGGGCTTTAGTTCCGCTATGTCCTTTGCAAGCTTTGCCGTCCTGCGAACACGTTCCTCTATGGCTGGTCCAACACCCCAGCCAGTGGTGCCTAAGCCCTTCAAATGAGCGCTTGTCCTGTCCTGTTCGGAGTGTTTCTCCTCAATTATTGAGGCTTGGTGGTCTACGCCGATGCGATTTTTAACATTTGTAAGCTCCACTTCCTCGAGGAATTTTGCCACATGAATATTTGCGCCTGCACCGATCAGGAGGCGGCACTTTTCATACACGAAGGCTGACGGAACCATGTGGAGCGCATAACGTTTTCCTTCAACCCAGACGGTGTGCGCCGCATTAACAGAACCTGTTCTAACGCAAACATCCACTTTGTCTTTTAAAGCCAAGTAGGAGACTATCTTGCCTTTACCCTCGTCCCCCCAGAAGCCTCCAACTATGACTGTGCATGGCAATTGGCTCACCGCTCACAAAATTTGTTGAGGACTATTTAAAATTGTTTTAAGCATTTTTGTCAAAATTTTAACGCATTTTCGGCTAACAAAACCAAATCTCTTTCTTGTTAAAGACATCGATTTGGGACCGCTGTATCCCCTTAGACTATAATTTACCCTTGTTCTTTTTTACATAGACAACAATAAGCATCGTAACAATCATTAGCGAAGGTAAGATTATGACTGATGGAAACTCTGACACAACCATTATTTTGTGTTCCGAATGTGTATAATTGATATATATGTATGTGTTTTCCTGGTCTTTCCAGCTTCTGAAGGGCACTGGTTCATCATCAAAGTAAACTGTATAGTTTCCATGCCACAAGTTTTGGATTATAGTGTTTGGAATTGTTATTCTGCAGAACCCTGCTTGTCCATCGACTCCAGTTACATTAAAGCTTAAAATTTTCTGTTCAATGCTAAGGTTAAAATGTGAAAGGTGGGAATTGCTGACGATTTCAAAAACATTCTCGTCAATGTTAAAGATCTCAATCGGCGCCATGAGTGGATAATTATCCGTAACATCTAGTTCGAGAGCAGAAAATGCTATGAAGGGGGTGTCTCCAACTCCATCACTGCCAGTTTCATTTTGATAGAGTCCGCTATAAAGGTCTAGGCCATCATAATTGCTCCAGTAGTTCCCGCCTGAAGGATATCCATTATCGTAGTAGTTTCTCTCCGGGGCAAAAGGTCCAATTGCTTGGTACGTGTTATTAATGAAGTTGTTATGAAAAACGAGGTTTTCAAAGCCACACATGTATCTAACACCGTCGAACATAACTAAACCGTATTGGCTGTCTTTCACAGTGTTGCCATATATAACATTATGTCCTCCGCCTAGAACAATACCGCCTATTTCCATCCGCATTAATTCTACCGAATATTCCCACATTCGCTCTTGATAGTAAAAAATTAACAAATCGGGTCCATGGTCAGTTGTGCTCAAATTGCTTTCAGTTATCATATTTCTGGAGACGGTGCTATTGTTAACATCTGCAAGTATTCCCAGCGGATTTCTGTAGAGCGTATTATTATATATGGTGCTATTGTCACCTCTGATGAATATGCCTACTCCGTTGTTAAGAATAATGTTTTCTTTTATGGTTATGTCGGAGGAACAGATGCGATGCCGTATCAGTTCATGTTCGATCCACTCAATCCAGCTAAGGATGTCGATGTCAATACCGTAAATAGACCCTCTTATTGTATTGTTTGCAATTGTTATATTGTTTGATCCAAGCAAATATATGCCTTGAAGATTATTTGATAAGTTCAAACTCTCGACCAAAATATTTGAAGAATTTATTAACATTACGTATCCAGCGTTCTTTGGAACCGTTTGGTTTTGCCTGTTTACCCAATAGATTATAGGCTTTCCATCCACAGTATTAGAAGTGTCAATATCATTTTCCAAATCCGAAAAGCTATCGATGTATCGCCCAATGTCTGGCCTAAAACCAAAGTTCACGTTGCCTCCACTTATAACGTTATTTCGCATGGTTGTGCGTTTGGTAAATGCATCGAAGAAAATGCCGTTCAAGTTATTTTCAAATCTGTTTCCAATAAGACGGTTGTTGCTGCTGAAAACACTGATAAATGCACCGTATACGTTATTGGTTATGTTGTTGTTAATTATGGATGCGTTTTTACAGAATAGAAGCATCAAACCTTGGAGGTTATGTGATAATTTGCATCCATTAACCGTGATATTCGTGCAGTTATTTAGCCACACATACCCCGCATTTGGCGGTATTTGAAAATTGCTCTTGTTAACGAGATAATAGATCGGTTTGCCGTTGACTGTATTTGAAGTATCCACGTCATTGACTATCCCTGGTTTTTTGAAACCCCGCAGAAACTGTTGCGTTTCTCCGCGCAAGATGAGTCCAAAATTATACGAGTTGTTTGTCATGTTGTTATTTCTGAGGACATTATCGTTTGAATTGCCGTAGAAGTCGATGCCATGTCCGTTGTTAACTACGGTATTATTTATTAGCGTATTATTTCCTGCATGACATAAGTGGATTCCGAATAAAGTATTATTTGCTACAATGTTATTTGATATGGTGTTGTTTGCACATGTTTGTAGGAAGATGCCGCCATAAGAATTGTTAATTATGCAATTGTCCTCTATTATATGTCCTGTGAATTTTGGGAGATAGCCATATGAACTAAACACTTTTATACCGTACCCACCGTTTCTTATGGTAAATCCTCTTATACTCGAATTAACGCCTTGAAGCGAGACAACTCCCATCTCCGTTAATGTTCCATTTCCATCAATAATCGTATTACTCTTATCTTCCCCGATAAGCGAAACTGCCTTGTTTACAACGATATTCTCATAATAAGTTCCATTATACACAAGTATAATGTCTCCGTCGCTTGCCGCGTTTATAGCCTCTTGTATTGAGTGGAAGTCTGCTGGTCCATCATCGTCAACGATCCATGTTTTTTGCGATTTAACCTGCCGAATTTTAAGTGTTGAATTCAATATGCCCGTTAAAAATAAAGTAAGCGTTATAACTGAAAGCGCTTTTTTCGGCATTTTCATAATTGACCATATAAAAATGTCATGAAACATTTTTTTAAAGTTTTTCGAGAAACACAAAGAAAAACCCAAACACTTTAGAAGAGCTTGATCTGCACTCCTCATACCTTTTTATAGGAAAACGGATTTTAGCAAGGCTTTATTTTCGCTAGTGCAGGCTAGCCGACGGTCTCTTTCATCTCAACAATGTTTAAGTCTACAAGCTTTGCCCACGCAATACTTCTTAGAGGTATTCGGAGCGTGTTGCCCTTCCCATATGATATGCACCTAACAAAGACTTCGTTTCGCATTTCATCCCTTTGAATTGCAGCCAGCTGAACGTTCACTATTACTGAGCCATCTTTTAGGTGGAGGTTGACGTGCTTTCCAAGAAAGGATTTGGCAACGTTCAAGTTGAAGCCATTCATGCCTTTTTCACCATTCTAAATCTTTTTCTGCTATTTTGCTCCAGCATCGCCTACAAATGGGAAGTTTATCACCTTTGAAGACTATGTAAACCTCAATGTCGTCGTTTCTGCATTCCTTATTCCAAGGGTTTCTACAGCGCTCCATAGAGGCTCACCACTTTCACGCGACTGGTTAGGGTGTTCTGTCACAATCCCCTTTTAAGGCATACCATGAAACGACTTTCCAGCAAGGGGAGAGAGATAAGTTAAAGTGAAAACTCTGCCCTACAAAGTTATGATTTCAGGATGAATCTTCTCCTTTGTAATCTTTAGCAGAGCCACCGTCGGTTTCGCCATAAATGGCGGAAGAGGGTTTGTTGGACTTCCAGGGTTTATGAAGAGGACTTCGCCTTCCCACTTAATGCTTGGGTGATGTGTGTGCCCATAAACAAACACGTTGAAGCCATTTTGTTTGGCTATTTCCCGCATCTTCCCCATGCCAAAAAGTGTCCCCGGGTCGTGCATAACGCCAATCTTCCAATCAAAAATCTTAACAGAATTCATTTTAGGAAGCTTTCCACGAATTTCAGGGCCGTCCATGTTGCCGTAAACAGCTAAAACGGGGGCAAGCTGCTCCAACCTGTCTATAACCGACAGGTCAACTAGATCGCCAGCATGCACAATGTAATCAACTTTTTCGAAAATTTCGAAAACACGCCTCGGAATTTCTCTAGCTCGGGCTGGCACATGCGTGTCAGAAATCAACCCAACAATTTTCGTTGGTGGTGTCTCCCGAATTTGGCGTAGGGCTTCTTGACTCAGCATCCACGGCGCCTTCTACAAACAGTTAAACGTTCATTTTGTAGATAAATTTTCACGGCTTTGAAATAAACTTGTTCCCTTTAATGTAGAACCTTAACTCTTGCGGAAGATCTCTTTTAACGCCTATCCTATGAGAAGTGCAGATTTCAAATTCCTCTGCCGCGGCTTCAAAAATCGCTATTTCGTTTTCAGCCTTTGTAATGTCTAGGCCGTTTTGCTCCTTCGTTATGCCCATCGCCTTCGTAAGCCTTCCAGGACCGCTTGTAAGGGCGTAAATGTCCCTTACCCTCCTATTTTTCTTCATAGCCTCTATTCCTTGGAGAGGTTCTATAGCTCTTATTAAGACGGCGCCCACACCGCCTTTCGGGTGGGCAACGACGTTTAGGAGCCAGTTTCCATGAACCATGTAAATGAAGGTTTTTCCAACATCTAAAAACATTAGCTCGTTGAAGGCTTTCCTTCCCTCATAGGCTTTTGAGGCTGGGTCTTTCTCACCGTAGTAGGCTTCGGTTTCAACGATTTTCCCGCTTAAAGTTTGACTGTCAAGCCTTCTAACGAGCACTTTTCCAAGAAGTTCTCTTGCAACAGTGGCAGGGTCTCTCTCATAAAAGCTTTTGGGGAGAGGCTTCATGGCTAAAAGTGATTTTGGCGTTAGGCTTTAAATCCTTTAAACCTTTAAAAAGAATATTAGTGAACGTAGATGATAGACTCTTATGATTTCGGCGTCATGGTTATAGATGGTAAACGCTACACGGGCGACGTTATAGTCTTTCCAGACAAAGTCATGAGTGGATGGTGGAGAAAGGAAGGCCACAGAATATACATTGAAGACCTAAAGGAGGTTTTTAGCCACAAACCGCTTCCAGAGGTTCTCGTGGTTGGCACTGGATACTCCGGACTTGTTAAGGTTATGCCGGAAGTCAACGAAGCCTTAAAAGAGCGGGGAATAAAGCTTATTGCCCAACCGACCGGTGAGGCTTACAAGACTTTCAACGAGCTTTTGAAAGCTGGGAAATTGGTTGCCGGCGCCTTCCATCTAACATGCTGATGGGCTTTTCCACAAAATCTTAAATGTTTTCTGACCTATTATCCTTGAGCTAAAGTGATAAGCTATGAAAGCGGAACTATTAACAGAAATTGAGGATGAGATTACCGCCCTCTTAAGCGATTTAATCCGTATAAACACAACGAACCCGCCTGGAAATGAGTCTCAAGCCGCAAAATACTTGGCGGAAAATTTGGAAAGGGAAGGCTTCAAATGTGAGGTTTTGGAGTCTGCCCCCGGAAGGGGAAACGTTATAACCCGCCTTAAAGGAACAGGCGAGAAGCCCAGCCTTCTACTGCTTTCCCATCTAGACGTGGTGGCTGCAAACCCAAAAGAGTGGAGCGTAGACCCCTTCTCAGGCTTGGTTAAGGACGGTTTCGTCTGGGGCAGGGGCGCCATCGACATGAAATCCATGACCGCCATGGAAGTCATGGTTATGAAGCTTCTGAAACGCAATAACGTCAAGCTTAAGGGCGACGTCATATTAGCCGCGACAGCCGACGAGGAGAAAGGCGGAGAATACGGCGCTGGATGGCTCGTCCGCAATCACTTAGAAAAGGTTAGAGCTGAATATGTCATAAACGAGGGCGGCGGACACGCCATCCCGATGGATGACAAAAACGTTTTCACAATTCAGACAGCCGAGAAGGGCATTCTATGGTTCAAGGTTAAAGCGAAAGGGAGACCGGGACACGGCTCGGTGCCGGGCGCCGCTGACAACGCTATTCTGCGAATGAATCGCGTTGTGGACAAGTTGGGTAACTATCGTGCGCCCATGGTTTTAACTCCGACTGTTAAGCAGTTTTTGGCTGTTATGGCTGAGGAAAACGTTGAGGCAAGGCAAGCGCTGACATTCTTGCTCCAAAACCCGGATAGAGGCGATGATATTTTAGACATGCTTGCCCAAAAGGACAAGACCATGGCTGAACAGTTCCGTGCATTACTGAGGACGACCATTACACCAACAATAATTCATGGGGGTGTTAAGGAGAACATAATCCCATCAGAATGCGAAACAGTCTTCGACTGCAGAATCCTCCCGGGACAAAGCACAACCGAAACCCTAAACCACGTAAAGGAGCTTTTAAGGGATGTGGACCTAGAAAAGCTTGAGTTTGAGGTTATTCAGGCTAATGAGCCTTCGGAATCCCCTATGGATACGCCTCTATATGAGCTTATGGTGGAAACCCTAAAGGGATTTGAACCTAACTGCACTGTGGCCCCTATACTGCTGACTGGTGGAACGGACTCCCGTTTCTTCAGAAGCCTAGGCTCAGTGTGTTATGGCTTTCAACCGATGCTATCAGACTTGCCCTTTAGTGAAATTTGGAAAATGGTGCATGGCGTAGATGAGCGAATATCCATTAAGAACCTAATCTTCGGAACAAGCGTACTATACAATGTTGTGGAAAAATTCATGACCTAAAAAGGGTTCAAGGACCCACCAAACTCTTCAATACGCATCCCAATAACGCTTGTGGCAAGATAGCAGGCTTGCCAGTTAATCTTCTAAAGATCTCTTTAGCCTCAAGTGCGAAGCCTATGCAGTCAAGCACCGTCAAGTCAACATTTTCCTCGGCAAATAGTAGGGCGGCTTTTTTCAAGGCTTCGGTGTCGCTGTAAGGGTTTGCACTTGCCACAACCACTGAAACCCCTACTCTTTTCCATCTTCGAATAGCACCGGAAATCTGCTCCTTCTCCGGGACAACCACGCCTATTTTCCCGCCCCTAACGCACCGTACAAGGCTTGTGATTAGGACTTCCGGCATTATCAACGGTTTCTTGACTCTTAAACCGGGAAACTCTCCAGTGCATAAAAGCACATTTAGGTCAACTTCTAAGCCCTCAAGCTCTTCTATGCACCTCTGAATTTTCGGCACAATCGGTCGCCTAGCTACCTTGACCGATGTCCCATCCCTTAGCCGTGTGACCAGCACATAGTCCCCAGTCCTTGGAGCCAACCTGTCAACCTCATCCTTTGCTAAACCGTCTAGGACTCCTTTCTCCACAAGCTGGACTGCTTGACCGAGCATCGCCTTTAGCATGGGAGTCACATCGTTTCTGGGCGATTGCCCAATAGTTATTAAGCCTATTTTAGCCGTCTCCCAAACCTCCAAACCATCAAATCTAGGATTTATGTGGGCAGTTTTAACGATTTCAGCCGCTTTTAAAGAGCTGAAATTATAAATATGAGCGTTTACGCTTATGCCTTAAAAAGGGAGGGTCTAACTTGCCGGCAGTCGAAGTTGGCAGGATATGCGTCAAAATCTGTGGAAGGGAGGCTGGCAAAAAATGCGTAATAGTTGACATCATTGACAAAAGCTTTGTGCTGGTGACTGGACCGAAAAGTGTTACTGGCGTTAAGAGGCGAAGGGCAAACATTAACCACTTGGAGCCGTTAGCCGAAAAAATTGACATAAAGCGGGGCGCCTCCGATGAGGAAGTAATTGAAGCATTGAAAAAGAAGGGACTTTTGGAGGTTATGGCTCAACCCGTCAAACCAGCCTTAGCTCCAGCTTAACAAACTATTATTTAACTCCCTACTCATATTTTCTAACGTTAGAGGTGTTTTATTCAAAATGCCTAGAAGTGTTCCGCCTTGGGAGATTAAACGCGAGCTAATTGTTAAGGCTGAGGGAGAAACAGACCCAAAATATGGCTGTAAACCGGAAGAACGCCCAGCAAAAGAATACATAAGATTCGGCGTCGTAAACCTTGACAAGCCGGCTGGACCCACAAGCCACGAAGTAGCCGCATGGGTTAAACGCATACTGGGCGTTCAGAACGTCGGTCACGGCGGGACCCTAGAAGCCTAAAAGGGTTGGGGAAACCCCAACGTGACCGGCGTCCTGCCGGTAACCCTAGAAGAGTCTAGGAAGATTGTCCAAGCACTGCTTCTAAGCGGCAAAGAATACGTATGCCTCATGAAGCTTCACGGAGACGTAAGCGAGGCACGTGTGAAGGACGTGCTAAAAGAGTTTGAAGACACAATCTATCAGAGACCACCATTAAGGGCTTCTGTCAAGCGGCAGCTCCGCACTAGGCGAATTTACTACGTTGACTTTCTTGAAATGGATGGGAGAAACGTGCTCTTTAAGGTTGGCTGCGAAGGCGGCACATACATCCGCAAACTGTGCTTCGACATCGGCGAGGTTCTAGGCTGTGGGGCGCACATGCAGGAACTCCGCAGAACAAGAGCCGGACCCTTCGTTGAAGAAGAAGGCATGGTGACACTACATGATGTAGCCTACTGGTTCATGGAGTGGCAAAAAAGTGGAGACGAAGCAATCCTAAAAAAGATTATTCAGCCCATGGAGAAAGCCCTAGCCCTTGTGCCAAAAATTTACATTAGGGACTCGGCTGTTGACGCCATATGCCACGGAGCAAACCTAACCGCTCCAGGCGTCTTATCCCTCGAAACCGGAATAAGCGCCGGCTCAATGGTGGCAATCTTCACCTTAAAAGGTGAGGCAGTAGCCCTAGCGATAGCTGAAGCATCTACAGAGGAAATCTTAAACATGGAGCTTGGCGTGGTCGCCAAAGTAAAAAGGGTTTTAATGCCAAGGGGCACATATCCAAAGTGTTGGAAAAGCGGCGAAATATAATGCCCAACGGCAAGAACAGCCAAACAAACCACTATTTTGCGCCTAAACCAAAGGCAAAGCCGAAATTTGGAATAATCCAAACAAGATTAAGAGGTATACCCTTCAAATTTCTAACAGCCTCAGGAGTCTTCTCAAAAAAGCGTGTAGACCTAGGCACAAGACTATTAATAGAGACTATGATTCTCCCAGAAAACGGCTACGTTTTGGACATGGGATGCGGCTATGGAGCTGTCGGAATAGCCGCCGCAAAACTAAACCCAAAACTTCACGTGGTCATGGTGGACATAAACGAAAGAGCCGTAAGGCTGGCAAGACAAAACATAAGGCTGAACAATGTCTACAACGCCGAGGTTAGGAAGGGACACCTATACCAACCAGTCGAAGGCACACGCTTTAACTGCATATTATCAAACCCGCCCGTAAGCGCCGGACTAGCCACGGTAAAAGCTATAATAACAGAAGCCCCAAAACACATGGCTGAAAAAGCCACATTACAAATGGTTGTGAAATCAAAAATCGGCGGAAAAAGACTCCAACAAATCTTCGAAGAAGCCTTTGGCAACTGCACAATACTAGCAAGAGAAAGCGGCTACCGCGTACTAATGGCAGAAAAATAACCTTCACCAGCCCTCAAATACTCCGCTAAACTTCAAAGGAAACCGGAAAAGGGATAATTATAAGACAGAACAAATAAGCATTACATAATAGCACAAACAGCGCCGGGGTCTCCTAGTCAGGTAGGGAGCAGGCCTGGAGACTAGGTCTGCTAGCAGCCACTGAGCCTGTGGCCCGAAAGGGCCGCGTGGGTTCAAATCCCACCCCCGGCGCCTATGACGAACCCGCATTCCTTCCTTTCAAGACGTTGTAGGGTTTCTTGGTATTGTTGTAAGTGTGGTTTGAGGGATTCTACGCTTGACGTTTTCCATATTTAGGGGATGTTTTCATTTGATTAACATCAAACTAAAAATACTGGTACCATTAAATTATATTTGGGTATAAGATTGCCTGAAGAGTTTGTGAGGATTTCCGACGAAGACTTTGTCAGAGAAGCTATGTGTCTAATAAATAAGGCTAGGGATAATGGTGTGGTTTTAAGGGTGTTGGGCGCACTTGCCGTTTATTTGCACACTCAGGATCATTCTGAGGCTTTCAGGTTGTATGATGAATTACAGAGGTTCGGCGAGGGCAAACCTAAGTTCACGGATTTGGATCTCATGGCCTATTCTGCGCAAAGAAATTCCGTGAAAGATTTCTTTGAGAAGGTTGTCAAATTTAAACCTAACATACAGGTGAATGCTCTTTTCGGCTATAAGAGACTAGTTTACAGCCATCCGCTGAATTATTATCATGTGGATGTGTTCTTTGATAAGCTTGAATTTTCCCATGACATCTTCTTCGGGTCTAAACCTGGAAACGGCAGGTTGGAGGCTGATTATCCAACAATAAGTCTGCCGGACATATTTTTAACAAAGTTGCAGATACACCAAATGAATGTTAAGGATGTCATTGACCTTATAATCCTATTCGCTGGACATGATATTGACGCAGAAACGGGAAATAGAATAGCTAGTGTTTTGGCTGACGATTGGGGGTTTTGGTATGATGCAACCAACAACTTGAATAAAGTCATGAAATACGTTGAATCATTACATAACGATTCAAAAATTTCAAATAGGCAATACGAGCTTATTAAAGAGAGAATTGATAAGTTGTTGGAAATTATCAATGAAACACCTAAGACTAAGAATTGGCTGAAAAGGGCAAAGGTGGGCACCTCTAAACCATGGTATAGGGAAGTTGAAGAAATAGTGAGATAAGCCCTCATATCCAAATTTTAAACTTTAAATAATCTGTTTCCAAAATTTAAGCTGGTGGTCCGTTTGAGTGCCCATAGGGTTTTCTTTGCAGTGGACGTCCACGGAAGTACAGCGGTTTGGAGGAAATGGCTTGCGGCGACGATTTTCCACAAAGTAGACACAATAATGCTGTGCGGAGACCTCACGGGCAAGCTGGTTGTTCCAATAATGAAACAGAAAGATGGGACATATCTTGTTCGCTTCTTTAAATCAACATGGACCCTTAAAACTCCGGAAGAGCTTGAGAAAATGAAGATGCGCATAGAAAATTCTGGAAACTATCCTTACATGACAACACCGGAGGAGGTTGAGTACCTAAAGAAGAATCCTGAAAAAGTTATAGATGAAATCATGAAGGACGCAATCCTTGAAAGACTGAGAAAATGGCTGGATATGGCTGTGGAAAAAATAGACACAAAAACTAAGCAGTTAATAGTTATGCCCGGAAATGATGACATTTTTGAGGTAGATGATGTGATAAAAGAATACGAGGACATGGGGGTGGTTTATCCCTTGCATAAGGTTGTGGAAATAGCTGGCGTTGAAACAATAAGCTTTGATCATGTAAATCCAACGCCATGGGACACGCCGAGAGAACTTGAGGAAGGAGAAATGAAGAAAAGGATAGATGGCTTAGTTTCAATGTTGAAGGATCCTGGACAATCAATCTTCAACTTTCACTGCCCACCATATGGAACTAGGCTTGATCTTGCGCCTAAACTGGATAAGAACCTCAAGCCAGTAACTATAGGTGGGGAAGTGGAATTTGTGCACGTTGGAAGCAGAGCTGTTCGTGAAGCTCTAATAAAGTATAAGCCTCAAATTGGGTTACATGGTCACATTCACGAATCTGGTGGCATCGAGAAAATTGATGGTGTACCAATAGTAAACCCCGGGTCGGAGTATGGAGAAGAAATGTTAAGAGGTATACTGTTTGAGATAGAAAACAAGAAGGTCACTAAGTACTGGAGGGTTGAGGGTTAAAATAAAAAAGAGGGGAAGATTTTAGGCAACTTACAGTGGTGGCAACGTTGAGTATATTTTTGATGTATCTATTCCTTCCTTAGCGTTCCTATGTTGCTGCCACGCGTAGAGGGCAAAGCCTATGCAGTATATTATCGCCATTATGCAGGCCATTGTGTAGTCAAATTCCATTATTGAGAATGCTGCTACAAAGAAGCCTGTTCCCACCGTTAGGAGGCCCACTATAACCATTAGAGGCATGCCGCCAATTTCAGCCCTAAATGGTGAGGCCTCATATATCTCTCTCTTTCTGTAGGGGAGGAGCATAAGTGCTATTCCAAGGAACCAGAAGAAACCTAGCATTGTGTAGTCAAGTATTCCTAGGACAGCGTCTATTCCTAAATCTGCAATCACGAGGCCGAAGATGCCTATCAAGTACATTATGGCGACAGATAACCTTGGTGAGCCCCTTTTATCCACTTCGCTGATTTTTGGGGGTAATGCTCTGTCAAATCCTAATGCGAATAACATTCTCGATGTTGCTCCGAAGACTGGTGGTAGTCCCTTAAGATATAGCATCATTATTGCCAGCGCCAGAATGAAGCCTGCTGTGCCTCCGCCAATTATAGAATATGCAAAAAATGGAACCGACGGTTCTGTCGGAGTCATAAATGTTCCCAGAACTTCTTTTTTTGCGTTGAAAAGCCATGCATATGGACCGATAAAATCGCCCCAAGCGTAGAATAGACATGCCGGTATGATGGTATATAGTGCCCATACAATAAAGAAGCCTCCCAGGAATCCGTAGGCTGAAGCCTTCGGAGATTTAATTTCTCCTCCAGCGTATGTTATGGCTTCGAATCCCGTCCATGCCCACAAGGGAATAACAAATGATGCTATTGTGGCTGACCATGAAAATTCCGGTTTGGTATAGCCAAGCGCGTAAGCCGTATTTATCAAAGTATTTGCATCAACGTTCCATGCCTTGCTGAAATTGGTTGGGGCATTCGGTGCAAATACAACGAAAAGTATGCATGCGATTATTATTGCTATAAGCGGAATATACGATGTTATCCTTGTAACCCACTTGATCCATTTTATTCCAAGCATCGAGAACAATGCAAATAGCGTAACCCAGAAAATGCCCCATATAAACGCTCCCACAGGCGTCTGTAAAAATGATCCTATATCTGTAAGGCCAGCCATTATGAAAACTGATCCGAAAAGCCTCCCAGAGACTATGCCCCATAACCCTAGCAGTATCCCCCACCCGATGACTATTGACCATAGGCTGAGGAAGCCTACTTCTGGTCCGAGGACACGGCTTATTGCTACATACAACCCGCCAGACCTAGGCATCGTTCCCATCATTAGGGCTAGCGCAACGGCGGCTGGGAGAAGTATAGCCGAGGATATGAAGAAGGAAAGTGTCGGGTCGGCTCCAGGGAAGCGGTAGGGCATTCTGCAGGAGTAGAAGGTGATTCCAGAAACTGCGGCAACACCAAACGCCCATATAGCCGCGTCTAGAGGTGTAAGCTCCCTCACAAGCCCAGAGGCTTTCCTCGCAAAAAAGACTTCCTCTTCCGACATAAGCTAACCCTTCAAAAGTTAAGGTATTGAACCCAACAACATATAAAGATTTCCACTAATGTTTAAACCAATGGTTTTATGTTGACTTAAGCTCTAAGGGCATCCATGCAAGGTCCTAAAAGGTATAGCCAAAACGTATACGTGTATTAGAAGATTCAGTTTTCCGTAGGGGTAGAATTGAAGCGGAGTGTTATGTAGGGATAAATAATAGCAGAAGTTTGTGGGTTATGCCTCCTAGGAATATGGCAAAAGTGATGTCTGTGATGGTTATTGCTGTAGCTTTTCGCCATCCAAATTCCCTTGTTAGGGCGGCTATTGTGGCTACACATGGAATATAAACCATTATGACTATTGCGAATACGATCATCTGTATCGCTGAAAGCGATTCGAGCGGGATTAGCTGCGAAAGAAGAATTAGGGCTAGTTCTTTGCGCAAAACACCGAAAATTAGTGGGACTCCTGCCTCCACTGGAAGCCCAAGCCATCCGCTTATTAGGGGCTTTGCTCCAGCTGTTATGTGGTTTATGAAGCCTGTGATGTTTAGGGCTGTTATTGTTAGGCTTCCAGCAACGATTATTGGGAAGGCGATGTAGATAAAGTCTTTCGTTCTGCTCCATGTTTTGGTTAGGACATTTTGTAGTGAGGGCTTTTTGTATGGGGGCATTTCCATTATTAGGCCTACTGGTTCTCCGGGCAGAACTTTGAAGGCTACTCTACCAAGAATGAAGATGAGGATTAGGTCAAATATGTAGATGGCTAGCGCTGCGTGGAGTCCGACAAATCTTCCCACAAGTCCTAAAATTACGACTGTTCTGGCGGCGCATGGAATAAGGGTAACAACGAAGGCGGCTAAGAGGCGTTCCCGCTCTGTTTCCATTATTCTGCAGCCTATACATGCTGGGACGCTGCAGCCATAACCCAAAATTAGTGGTATGAAGGCTTTTCCGTGCAGGCCGATTCTGTGCATAAGGTTGTCCATTAGGAAGGCGGCTCTTGGTAGATAGCCGCTGTCTTCAAGAAGGGCCAGGATTACGTAGAAGGGAACAATATATGGTAAGGCTATGGTTATTCCCGCCACTATTCCATGTAAAACTCCCTCGGTGAGTAGGCTTTGGGCAACCAATGGCAAAAAAGCCAAAACATTCCCAATATAAGTAATAATGTCTCCGAAAAAAGATTCCAGAAGCCCGGAGAAAATACTCCCTCCAATGAAGATTAAGGAGAACGTTGCCAAAATAACACCTACCAAAATCGGATATCCGAGGATTTTGTGTGTTGTTATGGCGTCAAGTTTCTGTTCGAGGCTTATTCTTGGAGGAGCCTCCTCAATAGTAACTTCTTTGGCTATTTTGCTCGCAATTGAATACCTTTCAGAGGCTATTATGACCGGCGAGGGTTCACCGTGCAGTTTTTCCAGCTCCGCCGCCAACTTTCCAGCAAGCTTTAAAACTTCTGCTCCACCCTCATAGTTTTTCAGTTTTCCAGCAACATCATCGTCTCTTTCCAGAAGCTTTGTGGCAACCCATCTCGCTGGGTAAACATCGCAAAGCTGTGGAAGCTTGCGCTTCACAATCCCTTGAAGTTTTTGAACCCGCTTTTCAACCTCAGCTCCAAACCTAACCTTTAATGGTTGAGACCTCTTTTCGCCACTTGCCACAGCAATGACAGTAGTTAGGAGCTCGTTTATTCCGCTTCCAGTGATCGCCACCGTCGGGACGACGGGAACGCCTAAAATTTCCGAGAGCCTTTCAACGTTTATGCGTATGCCCTTTTTCGCCGCATAATCCACCTGGTTTAGCGCCATAACTATTGGGGCTTCAAGCTCCAAAAGCTGCAACGTAAAATAGAGGTTGCGCTCCAAGGCTGAAGCGTCAACAACATTAACTATAACGTCTGGCTTTTCAACGGCAATATAATCCCGCGAAACAATCTCTTCAATTGAAAAAGTTGAAAGCGAATATATTCCCGGCAAGTCAATAACACGAATAGTGTAGCCCTTAAAATGTAGGGTTCCTTCAGCCCGCTCAACGGTTTTGCCGGGCCAGTTTCCAACAATCTGATTCAAGCCTGTTAGCTGGTTGAATATGGCGCTTTTTCCAACGTTGGCGTTTCCTGCCAGCGCCACACGCAGTTGCTTAGTCATGAGGCTCATCCTTGACCGGTTTGACTAGTACTCTTGAGGCTACGCCTCGCCCGAGCGCTAGGGCTACGCCTCTAACCTCGATTTCAACGGGTCCGCCAAAGGAGCCCTTTCTCAACATTTTAACCTCAACTCCGGGTGTTAGACCCATCTCTGCAAGCCTTCTGACAAGACCGAAGCCGCCTAAGGCTCTGACCATTATGCCTTTTTCGCCCTCAGCCAAGTCTGTTAGGGCGTATAATTCCCCGCCCTCGTTTTTCGTTTCGTCTTGTCTTTGGGTGTTCCGCCTATTCCTAAACATTGTCTGTTTTCACCTCTTAAGCAGTTTTAACCCAGATGCTTTCGGCTTCCTTGTGGCTTATTGTCTGCTCCTTTCCAGCCACGCAGAGGACAATGTCTCTCTGTCTCATTTTGACGATATGGACTGAAACGTTAGGTTTTATCCCCTTGGCAGCCAACGCAAGGAGCATATCCCTCTTTTCATTGATTATTTTGACAATGGTGCATGTCTGGTTCACGGCAACCGAAGTTAACGGGAAACATTCAACATCGCTGACCTCGCCACTTTCCGTTGGTATGGGGTTTCCATGAGGGCAAAATTTTGGGTAGCCAAGCCGCCTCTCCAAAAGGGATAGCACATCATCCGTTAAGGCATGTTCAAGCCTACAAGCACTTTCATGGACGTTGCACCATTCAGCCTCCAAGATGTCTGTAAGGAGCCTCTCAGCAAGCCTATGCCTCCTAATAATGCTTATGGCTAGCTTCTCACCTTCAGCGGTGAGCTTTACACCTTTGTATGGCGTATGCTCCACAAGTCCATGTTTCTCAAGATGTGCAATGGTGTTTGTTATAGAGCCTGGCACAACGTTTAGCTCTTCAGCTAACTCTTTTGTTCTGGCAACACCGCTCCTCTTTTGAAGTTTGTAGATGGCTTCTATATACTCCTCAGCCTCATGAGAAAGCTCGACGGTCAACTTTTTCACCAATTACGAGCACTCGTAATTTTAAATGAATGCCCCCTCTAAAAATATTTCGGAGATTCGAAAATAAACGAACCTTAAATATACATAAATGAAACAGGCTCGCTTTAAATTAGCTTAAGCAAAATGCTGGTTTGAGTACATGGCAAGTGGTAGGCAGAATGTTCCTAAAATTGCTAAGTCCAAAAGATTTTTGCAAGCGCCTCCTATCTTATTCTTGCGTAAAAATTACGAAATGTAATCTTTATACAAAAACATGAAAATTCAATATATGAAAACTTTAAAAAATAATGTACTTTTGCCAAAGATTTTTGAAACTATACTTTTTGACTTTAATTGTTTTACGAAGTTTGCTGGTTTTGGTGGTCTTCCGATTTTGCCGCGTCTGTGGATCTTCGCCATTGGTGTTGCACTTTTATGGGATGTGCCTACTCACCAGTTTCGCCTATCACCTGAATTATTACTGTTCTCCTTCTTGGGTGGACGTCTGTCTCCACAAACAAGAGCGACTGCCATGTTCCAAACTCCACCCTACCATCAACAACGGGCAAAGTCTTGTCCGGGGGAAGCAGAACAGACCTTAAATGGGAATGGGCATTCGAAGGATGCATATAACCGGCGCCTTTTGGAACCAGTTTTTCGAGCAAAGCCTTAATGTCATTTAGCAAGCCGTACTCGCTTTCAGTTAGGATGAGAACTCCAGTGGCATGGGGCGCAAAGACATGCACTATGCCGTTTTTTACACTTGAGCAAGAAACCGCCTCTTGAACCTTGTCGGTTAAGTCTACAAATTCAATTTCGCCTTTGGTGGAAAATGTATAAGTGGTATTGTAAACCTTAAAGCCTGCCAAGATTTTCACCAGCTTATTCTAGCATTTTTGTCATTATAATTTCATCTATGTAGGCGCCGTCTTTGAAAAACCTTTTCGGAACCCGCCCAGTTTCAATAAACCCCATTTTCTTGTAAAGGTTTATAGCGTGCTGGTTGTTTGCAAAAACTGCCAGGGTCAGAACTTTTAGACCAATTTTTCTGGCATGCTCCTCCAATGCCTTCATCATCTCAGTTCCTATGCCGATGCCTCTAAACCCTTTCTTTATGGCTATGCCAATAAAGCCCACATGCCTCGAATAGCCAGTTCCCTTCATGACTTCAGAGTTAGCCACCACATGCCCATCCACCTCCGCGGCAACACAGTAAATTTCGCCTTTCTCTAGGCGTTTAAAAACGCCAGAAAGCCACTCGATTTCCTCATCCCTTGAAACTTTTTCAGTTCTGAGGATGTTTGCGCCTTCCTCAACAAGAGAGTTAATAAAGTCCAGCAAGTCGTCTAGGTCTTCCCACTTGAGGGTTCTGAGAATTACTTTGCGCCCGTCTTTGGCAACAAACTCCCGGATAACCTCTCCAGTTTTCATAAGTTTAACATGATGTCGGAGCCACATAACCTTTTTCAAGGTTAAAACTGTGAAGTTTTATCGATGCTTTTGTATACGGGGGTTTTAGCTGCAAAGCCTTGGAGAGCCATGGTGACATGTGAAATCTTAAAGTAATACCAATATTACTAAAGCAACCTAAAAGTAAAATGAAAATCCATGGACCTCAAAAACATTAGACACTTAGCCTACACTAGATAAAACAACTTGCCACATCTATGGCGAAAAAGCCCAGGAAAAGCCCCTTTCCTGGCACAACTTTCCAAACCAAAACCCTAGTGAAAACTAGCAGTAACGAAAACTGGTGCTTGTGTGTATACAAAAGCATCAACCAAGTGAACAGCCTAAAACCTTGCCCACAACAAACATTTAAGAGCGCTGAGCATGACGAGGCTTCACATGCATTCCTTTTTCAAAAGCTCACTTGTCGACCTTCCTTTGTGCTTGGAAAACTCGAAGTCTTTCGAAGTTTAGTAGGTTTTGGTTGGCATGGAGATTTTCGTCAGTTTCTTTAGGAAGCAACAGCGAAGTCCATGGGTTTTGTTTAAAGGCAGAAATGAAAAGCGGTTAAAAGGCTTCTTTTACGATTTTAAGCTTAAAAATGGCTTTTCATTTTGCACTTTGACTTCCAAAACAGCGCCTCTTATGCTAGTCAGCTTATTCATTAATCTTCGACCCATTGTTTTGCTCCCTGCTGTCAAACAGGGATGATTTTTTCCTTTTATTTTAAAAGGGGTTTTTCGCTTGTCGAAATTTCTGCGGTTGTGTTTGTCCATGTTATTGGTTTTTTCATATTGCCGTTTTTGAAATAACCCTATAATTATTCGGCGGGGATGGTTTTGTTGAGGATTGGGGAAAGGAAACTGTCAAGCCTAAGGGGTGGAATGGTTGTCTATTGACTATTTTGGGAACGATGCTGAAATACTTGAGAGAACAGTTAATGGCAGAAAGGTTAGGGTTAAGTGGGACTGGGGAAACTTTAAGAGCACCGAAGGCTTTCCAGTTGACGATAACCTGATAAACTGGGTTATTGGGCAAGATCAAGCCCTAAACGAGTGTTTCTTATGCTTAGACGAGTGGGTTCACAAGCTGAAATGGCTGGAAAAAACTAAATGGTATGGAAACTGGAGCAGCCCGGACAAGCCAAAACCTTCGGCGAAAACAGCCATAAGCCCAGGACCATACCTGCTGCTTCTAGGCGATCCAGGTACTGGTAAGTCCCTTATTGGTAGGGCTTTAGCCGAGAAGTTGACCCAAATTTACAAGGAGAATGGGATAAAACTTTTTGACGTTCTATGCTGGAAGAACCCCGTTTTGCCGAGCCAGCCGAGAATCTCTATACATCCGGCTGGGGAAGGGAAGAAAATACTCCAGAGGGAGCAGTTGAAGGAGCTTAAGAGGAAGTTTGTTACGAAGGTTGGCTTGAAAGCCCTACAAATATTCCTCATAATTATGGGATTGTTTTTGATGGGTTTAGGCTTCTATTTCATGTATCAGGCTTGGCAGATGTGGAACGAGAATCCCATGTATTTGGGCGAGCCATTACAAGAATATTACAATTACAACTTTATGGACTACTTTATAGGAAGGATTGTGAGCATAGTCCCGCTAACATTTATTCCCGGTGGAAGCCTCGTATTCTTCGGAGTCTTCATATGGTGGTTTTCGAGAATTGGAGGCTTGGGAGCCCTAAAAGGCATTGGTGGGGCGCAGCAAAGCGACATACCTAAGCTTATAGTTGACAACAGTTCTGGGCATGCGCCCTTTGTTGATGCCACTGGTCACAAAAGCGCCCAACTTTTCGGCTCAATAGCATGGGACCCATACCAGACTGGTGGTTTGGGAACTCCGGAGCATCAGAGGGTTACAGCCGGAGATGTTCATAGAGCTTCGCTTGGCATACTATACATTGACGAGATTAAGAACTTAGATCCGGAAGAGGCGGTAACCCTGTTAACAGTGCTTGAGGATGGCCAGTTGCCAATAACCATTAGAGGGCGTTGGCACGGTGGAGACACGGCGGCCATGGCTGTTTCCACGGAGCCGGTTCCAGCCTTAACCTTCCTTGTAGGTGCCGGAAACTTTGATAGTATAAACCAGATTCATCCGGCTTTGATGGACAGGATTTATGGGTATGGCAAAGTTGTTAGGATGAATAATGATATGCCAAACACCGTTGAGAATAGGCGGAAATATGTGCAGTTTATAGCCCAGGAGGTTAAACGCTTCAACTTAATTCCCTTCAGCAGGGAAGCATGCGAGGAAATAGTTGAGGAAGGCCGCAGACGAAGCAACAAGAAAGACGCCTTAACAACGCGTTTCAGACCACTGATTTCCATTATTAAGACAGCGGCTACGCTTGCGATGAATGAGGGATGCAAACTTGTTGAAAGGAGACATGTCCGCGAAGCCATAGAAAACCACTGCAAAACCATTCAGAGGCAAATACTTGAGCATGAGATGAATGAGAGGGGGAAGCTTCTAGAAATAAAGCCTGAAGGCGTTAAGCTTGGGCAAATTTACGGCTTGGCGGTTGTTCGAGACCCATATAGCGGAGAAATGACTGGCAGCGTACTATGCGTAAGGGCCACTATGGTTAAGCGCAGCGAACTCCCGAGAAACTATCCAATTAGGGGCTATTACAAAGTGACGGGCGTAGCCAAGGGACAGAGCTTCATAGCTGACAGCATAGCCAAAGTTAGAAGCGTCATCCTCCAAAAGTATGGCATAGACATAGCCCAAGACTACCTAACGCATATAGACTTCGCCCAATCTTATGGCGTTGACGGACCATCAGCAGGGGTGACAATGGCAATACTGTTATGCTCACTCATCGAGGGCAAGCCCATAAGGCAGGACGTGGCGGTAACAGGCGAAATAAACCTAGGCGTAGGCGACACCATCCAAGTGACGGCTGTAGGGGGCGTTTACGAAAAGATTAAGGCTGCCGAGGCTTGGGGCTTCAAAAAAGTTGTGATTCCAAAGAAAAACTTCGACCACTCCATAGACATTAGGGACTACAAAATTGAGGTGGTGCCAGCCGCCACTCTAGACGACTATTTGAAAGAATGCCTAGTTGAAAAGCCAACCCTCAAGGTTCCAGTTCAAACCCGCAGAAAACCAAAATTCTAGCTTTTAGGGAAACAGCTTTAATCCCATCCTATATCATATTTTGTTGTTTGAAGTGAAGCTGCTGATGGTTAGGGAAATCGATAAAGAGGCTATTCGGAGATGGCGCAAAAGAGGCTTTTACAGCGAAAACGTTCTTGTCAAACTTTTGCAGAAAAATGGTTATAATGCTGTTCGCATACCGGTCAGCAACCCAAGCCTTAATCCGCTGCCAGACGTTGTAGCCAGAAAAGATCTACATGTTTATGCCTTTGAAGTTAAAAATGCTGGCTATTATGCATATTTCCCAAAACAGCAGATAGAGAAACTCTTCAGATTCCTCGACGAGCTTATACCACTGGATAGAGAGTATAAGCACGCCGTTGTTGCGGCTCATTTAGGAAAAAAATGGGTTTTCAGAGAGATAAAGTGGGCGGATTGGGAAGCGGACAAAATCCCAGAAAAGGTGCGCATACTAAAACGCGACAGAGGAAACTTTCATTTGTAAGGCTAAGGAGCGAAACAAATTTAAAATTTTGACATAACTTTTCAAAAATCTTAAAGGGGGAGTCCAGCCTTGACAAGTCCCATCAAAGGAATCATTGTCAATTATAGGGTTGGACCAAAAACCCAGAGGTCAAAAGAGTGCATAATTCATTTCCCCCACGCAAAAAACGTTTCAGAAGCCAGCAGACTTATCGGGCGGAAAGTTGCCTGGAAAACAAGCAAAAACAGCAAGATTATAGGTAAAATTGTGGCTTTGCATGGAAAGAAGGGCTTGGTTAGAGCAAGATTCAGAAAGGGCTTACCCGGACAAGCCCTTGGAACAACCGTTGAGATAATTGGCTAACATGATTTTTAACAGCATTTTCGCACTTCTTAATTTTTTGAAGATTAAAAATAAGCAAATTTAACTAAATTTTTACGTTTCTTAAACTTGAGATTCAGAAGATTATCATTATTGTATCATTTTAGGGAAATTTCTATTGAAAAAATGACATAAAAGAATAAAAAAATAGCGACTTTTTCTGATTATTTAAAAAATTTTCTATGACAATTCTAGAAGGTGATGGAAACTATAATAAGGGCCTTATTCAAAATTTGATAGCATTATAAAGGGGTCTCGTAATGTTGGAAATTTATGTCGCGAAGACTGCAAAGTCTAAGGCTTTGTATGAGCGGGCCAAAAATGTTTTGCCGGCGGGAGTTTCTTATGGGATTCGCTTTTTTGAGCCATACCCATTTTATACTGTAAGAGCAAAGGGGAGCAAGCTTTACGATGTTGATGGGAACGAGTATGTTGACTTTTGGATGGGGCACGGCACCCACATACTTGGTCACAGTCCACCGGTGGTTGCGGAGGCTGTTAGGAGGCAGTTGGAAAACGGCACCCATTATGGGACATCGCATGAGCTGGAGGTGGCACTTGCCGAGCAAGTTGTGAAGATGGTGCCCAGCGCTGAGATGGTGCGCTTCACTAATTCTGGGACAGAGGCTAACATGTATGCCATACGCTTGGCAAGAGCCTACACTGGCAGGAGCAAAATAATAAAGTTTGAGGGCGGATGGCATGGAGGATACGACGCCCTCCACATAGGCGTAAAATACCCCTTCCACATCCCAGAATCCGCCGGATTGACGGCTGGTGCAACGCAAGACACGATACTAGCGGTTTTCAACAACCTTGAAGACGTGGAGGCAAAAGCCCAGAAAGAGCCGGTAGCAGCAATTATAGTTGAGCCGGTTTTAGGCGCTGGCGGGAGCATCCCAGCTGAAAAAGAATTCCTCAAAGGTTTGAGGGAACTCTGCAATGAAAAGGGTATTCTCCTAATCTATGATGAAGTTATCACAGGTTTTAGGCTTGCGCCTGGAGGGGCGCAACAATATTACGGCGTTATGCCAGACATAACGGTCCTCGGAAAAATACTGGGCGGAGGCTTCCCGGTTGGCGCCTTCTGCGGAAAACGTGAGATCATGGAGCGCCTCAACCCGCTTGTCTATGAACGACCCAACTTCTCATTTCACGGCGGAACATTCTGTGCAAACCCAATCACAATGGCAGCTGGACTGGCAGTACTTAAAGCCCTTGAAGATGGAAGCATCATTTCAAGGCTGAACAGAATTGGCGAAAAAGTCAGAGAAACTTTGAGGGAAATATTTGAGGCTAAAGGCGTAGATGTCCAAGCTACTGGCGCCGGTTCCATGCTCAATACACACTTCACAAGAAAGCAGGTTAAGAATGCCAGAGATGCCTTTGAAGCAGATAGAAAGAGGCTTGCAGAATACCACCTAAACCTAATCGCTAGAGGAGTGTTCTTCCTTCCAACACATTTCGGTTCAATAAGTGCAGCCCACACAGACGCCGACATTGAAAAGCTTTTCCAAGCAACAGAGGACTACACTAAAACCATTGGCAAAATTTAGCCCCTAAGCATCAACTCAGCCTTTTTCAAATCCAAAGGCGTGTTAACATTAAAGAACATTTTAAGCTGGGGGTCAAACTGCTGAAAGACGAGAGTTGAAACATAACGTATGTTCCGCAACCTCTCAACCATGGAACGCAAGTCCAACTTTCCCTCTTTCAAAGCGATTTCAGAGGCCTCTAAGGCTGGCTGAACACGGTAAGCTGCATGTAAAGGCTCTATGTAACCGTTTGGCCAGCGGGGAATAACCGCATTCTTGCCCACGCAAAGTTCTAATATAAGCGCTAGAATTTCCCTCGAAACCAGTGGTGTGTCGCATGGAAGCAAAAGCGCATACTCGCTAATTGCCTCTTTGAAGCCCGTTAGTGCGCCAACAAGAGGGCTTTGAAGCTCGCTTTGGTCTATGGCTATTTTGACATCTGACTTTAGGGCTTTTTCCATTTTCTCGGCTTGCTCTTTCGAGCTTACAACCACAATTTTCTTATCAACAATGTTTTCCAAAGCGTCTAAAACATGCATTATTAGGGGCTTGCCCGCCAGCAGGGCTAATCCCTTATCGTAGCCGAATCTTTTGGAGGCACCTCCAGCCAGCACTATTGCCGAATTGTCCAATGGTTTATGCTTTCCTTGACAGTTTTGCGTATGAAAGTGTTTCGGGCTTCTATAAGCTTTTTCCATTTGATAGCTTTGAAATATTTCGAAGATGGAATATAGGCTATACATATAGCTGCCCCGAATTTTATTGGAAAGGTTGCGGCGATGAACTCTGAAATCAAAGAGCTAAATAGGATAATTTGTAGGCAGTGCAGCGAGAAGGAATACGAAAAATGCAAAAATTGCCGAGTGTACCAGCTTGTGAATAAGATTGTAGCACAGTAGCTTACATCTTATCTATTTTGGCGGCTATTTCGCCTAAAATCCTTGTAAAGGGGTGATCCGGCTTTTCATGAACAAAAATTATTTTCCCCTCAGCCCTTGAAATGTCGCAGAAACATGGAACAACCCCCAAAAGCGGAACTTGGTAGGTTTCCTTAACAAAGGCTTGCAACTTTTCTTTTCCAGACCTTAGAGAATCATCATACAAAATTTTGTTTAGAACAATTTCTGTTTTCTTTTCAAACAAGTCGTAGAGTTCCCGTAGCATCCTCTTTGTTCCCTCAACATCTGAATTGTCAAGGGTTGATGCCACTATGACAACGTCAGCGCTTACAATGGCGTTTATTGAGGAGTACTGCAAGCCTGGGCTAGTGTCAAAAATTATGTAGTCGAAGCCCTTGGCACTTAAAAGCGAGTTTCTGAGGGAGAGCAGTCTTCCAAGAGCCCTCATCTCCCACTTCCTATCTTTTGAGGACATATCCCTAATGGCTTCCACTGAGGGGTTGGCTAAGCCGACAAAAAATTTCCCTTGATCAGCTATTCTTTCGCTTAGGTCAATTAGGACTTTTTCTATTTCGCAAACTCCGTTAAGGTAGTCATTAAGCCAATAATCAACCTTTTCTATGTGCAAAAGGGTGGCGAGGCTTGGCGCCCTGAAATCCAAGTCCAAGAGGCACACTTTCTTGCCTTGCTTAGCCAAAGTGACAGCCAAATTAATCGAGAGGAGGGTTTTCCCGGTGCCACCCTTGTAGGAGTGGATTGCCACAATCTTGCCCAAGGCTTTCACCCCTGACTCTCCTTCTCCACATAAAAGTAGGCCTTCCGACCCCTCCGCTCCTTCTTAAGATAACCCATAATAACGAGCTGGTTCAGATAGGCGCTCTCCACCGCTCTCGCCCTGCGAGTTTGCTGGGCAACCTCGTCGGCTGTTGCCCGCCCAAGCCTACAGACGGTCATGGCCGTCTTTCTCAAGTGGTCTGGCATAGATAAGAGCGTCATGACGTCTAATGGAGCTTCTTGGGGAATTGTTTGTATGTCCCTTCTTCCATGTTTCTGCAGTTCAATCATTATTTCCATTTTCTCGTTTAGTTTTTCGAGGTTTTCCTTTATCTTCTCTAGGATTTGTAGGGGCTTCTTTCCGAGAACTTCTTGGCTGGACACTGTTGTTTCCCCATTTGTTTTACGTGTGTACATGTGGTAGTTGGGGAAAGAGTTTATTAAGTCTTACGAAACACTCATAATGATTCACAAACAGATGTAAACCTACAAAATCAAAAACGGCAAACAGATTTAAAGCTAACAAAATTAAAATATACAGAAAATTTTTGGCTAAAAGATAAAACCAACTAGTATGGTATTGGAGCCTTATTCCTGGCCTCTTCAACTATTGGCAAAACCTGCTTAAGCTCTTTGAAATGCTTGAGAACAGTTATGCCCCTCTGGGTTATAGCGTAAACAACCCTGCGCTTGCCAATGGTTCTCTCTTCAACAAGGTTCTGCTTCATCAGAAAGTCCAGATACTCTTTCAAGACGCTGCAGTTTACATTAGCCTTATACATAATATGCGTTAGCTTCAGTGGGCCACGGTGCGCCAGCACCTTAAGGATGTCGATATACATCTCAAGCTTGGAGCGCCTCATCATCCAAACCTCTTGCCATATTTTCCCCAAATTTTATATAAAGCTTTTATGGATTCAAACTACGTCTTCTGCCTATTTAGTCTCCATTAATAGCTCCTTTTCGCTTGTACTCGCATTAACACGTTTATTCTATTTTGAAACGCGGTAACCAAGTCATCTATCAATATTTTTTGAAAATCTGTAGAGAGTCCCTTAATATTATCTTTGAGGGCCTTAGCCATTTTAGCTTTTATTTCCCTTCTTTGTTTAGGGGTTAAATCTCTCTTCAAGCTATTTCCTCCCAGTTCACGCAACAAAATAGGCTTAGCATATTTAACTAACTTATGAATCGCAAATCTATATTCAAAATCCACATTTTAAAATTTAGAGGACATAGAGTTGAACGGAATGAACATGGATTCCCCTTTCAAATATTTCAATGCTTTTTGCTGGTTGAAGTCCATGTAGGCTGTGGTCGTGGACTAGCACCCTTGTGCCCCTTTTGCCTTCGTTCATTATCTTTTCTGAAAGCTTTGGAATTATTGGTGGAAATGGGTAAACGTAGATCACATTAAGCCTTGAAAAGTCGATGGTGAACAAGTCCGAGCAAACAACATCAATTAAATGTTTAACTCCAGCAATTTCCGCCTTTTTGTGGGCAAGCTTAACCAGTGCTGGGTTGACTTCAAATCCTACACAGTAAACTCCGAATTTTTTGGCAGCCTTTATTAGCACGGAACCGTCTCCGCATCCTAGGTCTGCAAAAACCTCGTCTGGTTTAACTTCAACCATGTTTAGGGCTGCATCAATAACGGATGCTGGACTTGGCAAGTATGGAAACTCCACAAGCCTCCTAACAATTGCGGATTCGCTCAATCGTGCTTCTCCAGAATTAAGGTTAATTACTTATGTGAGGTAAAGTTAACGGTTTGGCGAGGGTTATGCCAAGATTTGTGGTTCAACGTCATCACGCAACGCATTTGCATTACGATTTTAGGCTGGAAATGGACGGCGTTCTAAAAAGCTGGGCTGTTCCTAAAGAGCCGCCAGTGCAACCCGGCATTAGAAGGCTAGCCGTAATGGTTGAGGATCACCCGCTAAGCTACATAGACTTTGAGGGCACAATACCAGAGGGAATGTACGGCGCTGGAAAAGTGGAAATATGGGACAAGGGCACATACACGCTGAAAAGCAGAGGCACCAACAAAATAGAGTTCACATTGCACGGCGAGAAGCTGAAGGGCGACTACGCCCTAATAATGTTTAAGGGAGACAAAAACTGGCTTCTAATAAAGAAGAAGGCGTAGCTAACCCAGCACGTGTCTCAAAAAGCTTTTACATTAGTCCCGTCTTTTATTGGAGTTCTAAAATGGTGAATTGAAAATGGTGGACCCAAGAATAGAGAAGCTTGCAAAAATCTGCGTTCATTACAGTGTTGAAGTGAAACCTGGAGAATTAGTTTTGATACAGGGAAGCAGCGAGGCTTTCCCGTTGATAAACGAGATTTATAAGGAATGCTTGTTGGTTGGAGCGCATCCAATGGTTATTCCGAGACTCGACTTGCAGTACACTTTCTTTAAATATGCTAACGAAAAGCAGCTTAGCTATGTTTCACCAATTGAAAAGTTTATAGCTGAAAATGTCGACGTGAACATAAACGTTTACTGTGAGCCAAACCCCAAAAGGTTGACAAACATAGATCCAGCGCGGATAAGACTACATGCAGCGGCGAGAAGAGAGTTGTCAGAAATTTTCTACAGACGTGTTGCGGAGAAAAAGTTGCGGTGGACCCTTCTGCCATACCCGATAAATGCCCAGGCCCAAGAGGCTTCCATGTCGCTTGCTGAGTATGAAGACTTTGTCTATGCCAGCTGTTTCGCCGACAAAGAAGACCCCATTGCGGAATGGAAAAGAGTTCACCAAGAACAAGAGAGGATCTGCACATTTCTGAACAGCGGAAATGAGGTGCGCATAGTTGGGGAGGACACGGACCTAACCTTCAATGTTAAGGGGAGAAGGTGGATAAACTGCGCTGGAAAGGAGAACATGCCGGACGGCGAAGTTTTCACGGCACCGATTGAGAACTCTGCAAACGGCACAATAAGATTTACTTTTCCAGGCATAGTTTCAGGCAGGGAGGTTGAGGATATAACGCTCACCTTTAAGGATGGTGAGGTTGTTAAGGCTTCCGCTGCAAAGGGAAATGAGCTTCTGCAAGAAATGTTGAAGATTGATGGCGCACGGCGCATTGGGGAAATAGCCATAGGAACAAACTACGCCATATCAAGGTTCACTAAAAACATGCTCTTCGACGAGAAAATGGGTGGCACAGTACATTTGGCTCTTGGGAACTCATATCCCGAGTCGGGTGGTCTTAACAAGTCGGCGATTCACTGGGACATATTAAAGGACATGAAAAAGGATGGCGAAATCTACGTCGACGGACAATTAATCTACAAAAATGGAAAATTCCTTATCTAGAGCCTTGCGGTAAAAAGCGGTTTCGATGAAAGAAAGCTGTGAGAAAGCTTCAAATTTGACGCTTTTCACAAAAATTTTAGTTAATTTGGGCATTTTCCAATTTCTAACCTTTCTTCGAAGGGGAATATTCTACACTTTTATGATAAACTACCTTTACACACTCATGCAAACTGTTACTTCGACGGCGGTTCTGGGAACTTTTGACATGATTGCCTCCGCTCTGGGCCAAAACCTCCTTTGGGGGAGGATATGTGACCATTTTAAAATTAGAACCAAGCTTATTATAATTGGGGAAAGCATAGCAGGCTTCACTTACATAATCGTGTTTTTCATTCACAGATTTTTAATAGACGTTGGAAGAAGTTTCGACGCTGGATTGACAATGATTTTTGGACTGGCGATTTTAGAGTTTTTCTGGTCCATGTCCGATGTAGGCTGGGCCGTGCTTCTAACGGACATCACCACTCCAAGTTCCCGTGGCAAAATTGTTGGTTCACTAAACTTCATCGCCTCTCTGGGAAGAATGGTTGGGATAATATTTGCTGGCTTCCTTTACGCTGGTGGCGAGGGCTTCAGAAGAGGGACGCTCTTCTGGATTGTAACCATACTATTGTTCACTGGGGTAGCCATAATGACTTTTGTTTCAAAAAGCATAGGCAAGGAAGGCGTGAAACCTACACAAGAAGAGTCGGCGACAAAATGTGAGCCGGGGAAAATTCTTATGGGAAATGAAAGGGCGTACAAGTGGTTTTTGGCATCCTAATAATCATCGTTTTGGGCGCAGCCTCAATAAACCAGATATTCTATCTCTTCATAAAGCTTCAAGACGGCTTAAACGCAAGCGACCATGAAATGAGCCTAATAATTAGTGCTTGGACTGTCGGGGGCATGATTGCAAGTGCCATATCCGGAAGACTTGCAGACAAAATTGGCAGAGATAAAGTGATACTCTTCGGGCTGATTTTGGCGGTTGTCACCCCTATATTGTATGGTTTGGCGTTTAATGTTTTCATCATGGCTTTTATTTATGGATTAAACGGTGTGGCTCTTTGGAGCATTCAAACAGTGGGCTTCGCTTTAGCGGGAGACCTAACTCCAGAACATAAGAGGGGGAGACTTTTAAGCCGTTACAATGCAGTTATTGCCTTAAGCTGGGGGCCAGCAGGAATCCTTATAGGTGGACCCTTTGCAGACATCCAAACTAAAGTGTTAGGTTTACGGGAACGCACAGCTTTCATAAACGCCTTTTACCTATCATCAGCTATAGTAGCGGCTGGCACTGTGATTTTCGCCACAAAATTCTTGAAGACTAAACGCGTAACATAAAACCGGAAAGGGAGGCTGAAACTGGCATGCTTAGGCTTGAAATTGTGAAGATTGAGGTGCCAAAAGAATGCAACGTGATTTTGGGAACAGCCCACTTCATAAAAACTGTTGAAGATTTGTATGAGGCTTTGGTTAATGCTGTTCCAAACATAAAGTTTGGGATAGGCTTCTGCGAAAGCTCTGGACCATGCCTTGTCAGATACGAGGGAAACGACGAGGAATTGAGGCAGCTTGCCGCCAATAAAGCCTTTGAACTTGCTTGCGGCCACAGTTTCATAATCTTCATTAAAAACGCCTATCCAATAAACGTTTTAGACAAGATTAAAAAGGTGCCGGAAGTCTGCACAATCTATGCCGCTACGGCCAATCCCTTAGAGGTGGTAGTTGCAGAAACGGAACAGGGCAGAGGCATCATAGGCGTCATTGACGGCTTTAAAAGTAGGGGGATAGAGACAGAAAGCGATATCAAGGCTAGGAAGGAGTTTCTGCGGAAAATAGGGTACAAGCTTGGTTGAAAATGCTTCGCAGGGTGGAATTGGAAGGATTTAGGCGTTAACGCCAGTTTTTGCCAATATTTTGAAGAAGCTCTTAATTATGGGGCTACTAATTCCTGTTGGATTTCAAAAGGAACTTTTTCTCTCATCCTTTCAGCGGCATATGTAGCCAGTACCTTAAATTGTTTTTCTGTTAAAATGTTGCGTGCCCTCGACAGAATGTCTAGGCATATTTCCTTAAAAACAAGGTCGGCGCATCTCATTTTTGCGTCGTCAATTAATTCCTTGCACGCCTGAAGGATTTGGCTGTTCAAGGCAATTCCACCCTGCAAGCCATTAGTTAATCATGAAACATTAAAACACTTATGAATTCAGAAGATGAATTCAAAATAATGATTTTTCCAGAGTTCTGCAGCGGGCTTAAGGGCGTTGAGGAGTTCTCCCACCTAATTGTTTTATACTGGTTCCATCTGCGCAATAATGAGACGGATAGACGGACGCTGCTGGTTTTTCCGAGGAGGCACAAGATTAATGTGGAGAAGGGCGTTTTTGCTTGTAGAAGCCCGTCCCGTCCAAATCCGATAGGCTTATGTATTGTTGAGCTTGTTGGAAGGGAAAATTGTACCTTGATAGTTAAGGGGTTGGACGCCATGGAGGGTTCGCCAATTATTGACATCAAGCCCTACATTCCCCACCACAATGCAGTTCAAGATGCACGTATCCCAGAATGGGCACGTTAGAAACAGTCCACCTCTTTCAAAAGTTCTTATATACCCTAAAAAGTTACAATGCATCTCCCAGCGAGGTTTCAAAATGTACAGAAAGCATACCAAAAAAATTCTTGTTACAGGGGCGACCGGTCAGATTGGCTCTGAATTGACGTTAGAGTTGCGGAATAAGTATGGTGGAGAAAATGTTGTTGCGGCCGGACATAAAAGAAAACCTAGCGAAGCGCTGCAAAGCTCTGGGCCCTTTGAGTTTTTGGATGCAACGAGAAAAGAGGACGTTGAGAAAATTGTTAAGGAATATGATGTTGACACGGTTTATCATTTGGCGGCTGTTCTTTCAGCGGTTGGTGAAGAGAATCCGCAGAACGCTTGGAACATTAACATGGGCAGCCTCTACAACGTGCTTGAAATAGCAAGACAATATGGCTTAAGGGTTTTTTGGCCAAGCTCCATAGCCGTTTTCGGTCCGGAGGCACCCCGTGTTAAAACTCCCCAAAACACCGTTTTAATTCCAAGAACCATGTATGGCGTGACGAAAGTTGCCGGCGAATTGCTCTGCAATTACTATTTTCTCCGCTATAATGTTGACGTTAGAAGCGTCCGTTATCCCGGAATAATAAGCAGCGAAACTCCTCCGGGTGGGGGCACAACGGACTATGCTGTGGAAATTTTTTATGAAGCTGTTAGGCGTAGGCGTTACACATGCTTTTTGAGGGCTGACACCGTCTTGCCAATGATGTATATGCCCGACTGTATAAATGCGGCCATAACCCTGATGGAAGCTGACGCTTCAAAGATTAGGTGTCGCACAAGCTATAACGTGGCGGCTATGAGCTTTTCTCCAGCCGAGCTTGTGGCAGAAATTAGGAAGTATATTCCAGATTTTGTGTGCGAGTATAAGCCGGATTTTAGGCAGAAGATTGCAGATTCTTGGCCCATGTCCATAGACGATAGTGCGGCCCGTGAGGATTGGGGTTGGAACCCGAAATATGATTTGGCTTCTATGACGCGTGATATGATTGAGAAGCTTTCTAGGCGTTTTGCTGAGGGGCGCCTCTAAAATGTTCCTTTCTGCTGTAATTTTATAGGAAGTGTTAAAAGCGCCTTAAATTTAGACTTATTGGAGGGTGAAAGTGGATGGTTGAGAGGCATCCTACACGTTACTTGGCTGAGGAATATGAGCGTTTGGTGCGGGAGAACCTAAACTGGGAGCTTAAGGTTTTGGAATCTGCAAGCGAGCCAATATGCATAGTTAATGGGAAAGAGGTGTTAATGCTCTGCGCCAACAACTACCTAAACCTTGCAACCCACCCAAAGGTTGTCAACGCCATGATAGAGGCAACCCGCAAATACGGCGCTGGTGCTGGAAGCGACAGGTCAATTTCGGGAAACATGATTCTTCACGAGGAGCTGGATAGACGCCTAGCAAAGTTCAAGAGGGCTCCGGCATCGCTTACATTTCAGACCGGTTTCATGGTTAATGAGGGGCTTATACCACAACTCGCGGACAAAGGCGACTTGATAGTTTCAGACGAGCTTAATCATGGCTCAATAATTGACGGTTGCAGACTAAGCCGGGCGGACAGAGCCATATACAAGCATAAGGATGTTGAAGACTTAGCCCGCGTTATGGAGGAAGCCGAAAAGCACGACCCGCCTTACAACCACATATGGATAATAACTGACGGAGTTTTCAGCATGGACGGCGACACGGCGCCATTGCCAGAGATAGTTAAAATCGCAAAGGAGCATGGAGCAGGTGTTTACGTGGACGACGCCCATGGTGAGGGCGTTTTAGGCGAGGGCGGACGAGGAATAGTAAGCCACTACGGGCTTAGGCGTGACGAGGTGCATGTGGAGATGGGAACTTTTTCAAAAGCGTTCGGCGTTATAGGCGGACACATTACTGGAAGCGAGGAACTCCGAAACTTCGCCTACAACAAGGCTAGAAGCTGGCTCCTCAGCGGTGCCGTCCCGCCGGGAGTCGCAGCCGCCTGCATAGCCGCAATAGACGTCCTTGAAACAGAACCGGAACATGTCCGCCGAGTCTGGGAGAACCGCAACCACCTGTTGGACGCGCTACAAGACGCTGGTTTCGACACTGGTAATACGGAGACTCCAATAATTCCAGTCATGTGTGGAAAAAGTAAGGCTGCAAGGGATTTAGCAGACTACCTGTGGACAAAGGGCATATTCGTGCTGCCAATATTCTATCCAATGGTTGCAAGAGATAAAGCAAGAATCCGCGTTCAAGTATGTGCAAAACACACGACTGAGCAGCTTAACAGAGCAGCCGAAGCCTTCAAAGAAGGCGGCAAAAAACTGGGAATAATCTAAACCCTTTAAAGCATTCACGCCCCTTATTTTCATTAAATGTTAAATATTGCCGACGAAAAGCGGCGTCTTCGAGAGAAAATCTGGCGGGAAATGGAAAAGTCTGGAGTAGCAACCTTTCCGCTTCCGTGCTGGAGTAGAATCCCAAACTTTGTTGGAGCTGAAACTGCTGCAGATAAGCTTCGCCAGCTTGAGGAATGGAAAAGAGCGAAAGTCATTTTTGTTAATCCAGACTCGCCCCAGCGTAGGGTGAGGGAAAACGCCCCAAAAGATGGAAAAATCCTAATTATGGCTTCGCCTAGGTTAGCGCGGGGCTTCATACTATTAACCCCAGAAAAAGTTCGGGGAAAGGAACACTTCGCCTCAACAATAAAGGGCGCCTTCAAGTTTGGGGTTCAAACCAGAGACTTTCCAAAACCAGACCTAATTGTTGAGGGCTCTGTGGCTGTTGACTTGAGGGGGCATAGGCTAGGAAAGGGACGTGGCTACGGTGATGTAGAAATAGAAATTCTGGAAAATAGGTTTGGAGAAATCCCGGTAGCCACAACGGTCCATGACATGCAAGTGGTTGAAAATGTGCCTTTTGAGGAAAGGGATAGGAAGGTTTCCATAATAGTTACTCCCACGCGAATTATACGTGTAGTACCGTAATAGCAGAAAAACTAGAGAGGGCTAGTGTTTTTGCTTTACCCAAGCGCCAAAAAATGTTGGTTTTTCAACGAAGCTTTTCCAAGGCTTTGTCAACGTCGTCTAACCCGAGCCTTCTAAGGGTTTCAGACTTTGGTATGCCCCGTTCATCCCAACCAACAAGCTCATAGTATCTGCGTTTCTCCTCATCTACACGTGCCTTTTCAACAGTTTTGCCTTTGTATGGTCCAGATGGCAGAGGCTCATAGAAGCGGGGCGGATTGTCATCGTGGATTTCCGGATTCCATTTTAGGTCTGGTCCGCCTAGGAGGAGCATTGCCCTTTGCAGCTGTATTATTTTCATGGCTTTTGTGGCAACCCAGTCATCTTTTGTCAATTCTATGCCAGTCACAGCCTTGTAAAAGTCGAAAACCAGATTGCGAGGCAGACCAAAAACATTGAAGTAGCAGTAAACACCTGAATCATGGAAAGCCATCATAAGCTCGCTTCTAAAATCGTCTAGGGGCATGCAAGCCGTGGAGGTGTGGTCCCCACACTGGACAGAACAAGCATAAGAGTATATTTCGGGGTAATCCTTTTCGCTTCTGATTCCATGGGCGCCCACACCTATGCCCTTTACTTGCACGGCGTAAGGCAGGATGTCAACGTTCTTCATTTCACCAATTTTTAGGGCTGCCCGATAAGTGCCTTCGGCCAGAATGTTACCTATGCCTTCTCTATGAGCGATTTTCTTGGCTAAGGTAGCGAAAGCCTCGGCATCGCCCCACTTCAGTTCTATGCCATCCAAGTCCTTCTTTGTCAATATTCCCCTCTGGAATAGTTCAGCTGCGAAGCCCAAAACGTTGCCTGTTTGTATGCCGCAGAGCCCCAAATCGTCTATAACGGAAGCCATGTAAACATTCTCTTCTGGAGTAAATATGCCAAGGTTTGTGCCAACATAAGCCTGCAACTCGTAGTCGGGGTTATCGGTTATTGCGCCCTTAAACTTTCCAGATTTCACAACAGCCACTTTTAGACATGTTGTTGGACACCCAAAATCTCCCCAATACTGTTTTATCCAAACCCTGTTTTCAAACTCGTCAACACCGAAGCTTTTCTCGTCGTGCCACTCCTCCTGCCAGTTTCGAACAGGCTCAGAGCTTGTTTTCGCCCCAACCTCATAGCCAGCCGAACCCGTCCCCCAACGTCTCCAAAGCTCACTCTCATAGGCGTTGTTACAAACCTCCTGTATAAGTGCCTTTACGCCTTCCATATCGGCAACCTCGGGTAGTGGACCAGTTCCCTTAACAGCTATTGCCTTGAGCCTCTTAGCACCCATAACAGCGCCATACCCGCCATAACCAGCAGCATGCGACCACTTGGCTGCAACAACGGCCGTCCGCACTTTGTTTTCTCCGGCAGGACCAATATAGAGTATTGAGGGTTCCCGCCATTCACCTTTCTGCGGATAACGAGCCTTCAAAAGTCCCCTACATTCCCGAGTTAAAACAGCAACCGTCTGCTTCGCATCCAAACCCCAGACGTGGCTGGCATCACGAATTTCAACATCGGAATCCTTAATGAATAAATAGACTGGTTTCTCGGCTTCACCAGTCACTATAACGCCATCGTATCCAGCACATTTTAGTTCGACGCCAAACTCCCCGCCAATGGTGGAGCCAACAACACCATTGCTCTGCGGAGACTTACCGGAAACACAAATCCTTCCGCCTGGGAAAAAGCCTGTGAGCGGTCCAGTAAGGAACAGCAGCATGTTTTCCGGTCCAAGAGGGTCAATAGTTTCCCATCTGTCACCAAGTTTGTCCCAGAGGATTTTTGCTGCTAAACCCCTACCACCAACGTACTCCTTTAAAATTTCGTCGCTGAATCTCACTTCTTTAACGCTTTTTGCGGAGAGGTCAACCTCAAGGAACATTCCAGCATAGCCCCAAATCATATGTACCGCTCCCCCTCCTCCCCAAAAATTTTAACAGCCAAATCCTGAGCAATCTCCTCGGGGGTTCTGGCATAAAGCTTGTAGGAGTAGTTTCCCCTGGGCACAACCCGCAGAGCATTCCAAAGCCCCTCTTGGCAAACCTTAACGCATTGCGGGTCGCCACCACACAAGTCGCAAATTAAAATCTTATTTCCAGACGGGTGCAAATGCGGAATCCTTCCCGGACAAGCCTCAATACACTTCCCACAACCAATGCAGGTATTGGAATCTACAAGGACAGCGCCAGTTTCCTTGCTGACTGACAAGGCGTTAACTGGACAAGCCTGAACGCATGGGTAGTCCTCACACTGTGCGCAGAAGTGGGGAAACTCTAAGCCCGGAGCCAGCATAAAAACCCTAATGCGAGAAGCCTCGGGCCATATACGTTTCTCATGGAAAAGCGAACAAGCTATTTCACATTTCCTGCAACCGCTGCACTTTGAAAGATCTCTGGCAATCCATATAAGCGCCTTCTCAGACGTCAAACTCCGTTAAACCTCCTTTTAAGGTGAAATCCTATTCTATCTTAAGCAAATTTAAGTTTGATGCATCCGCTGCCAGCTTATAAAAAGTTCTTTAAAGCCAAATGTCCTAAAAAGTAAGGAGGCTAAGGCTTGTCAATGGCTGATATATTCCAACAAATTAGACAATGGTTGGAAAATTTCGCAGTGCAATACAGTTATCTCGGCATCTTTTTAATAAGCCTAATAGGCTCAATGTCAATATTTTTCCCAATACCATACACGGTGGTCATATTCACCATAGCTTCCACCTTTCAAAATCTTGACCCTTTGCTAATCGCATTGGCTTCCGGGGCTGGTTCAGCTATAGGAGAATTTTCAGGTTACATACTTGGACTGGGCGGGAGAAAAATAATAAGCGAGAAGCGCAAACGCCAAATGGAAGCCCTAGTAAAAATCTTCGGAAAATACGGCCCCATCGCAATTTTTCTTTTCGCCTTAACGCCGCTGCCTGACGACTTGCTCTTTATACCGCTAGGCATAATGCACTACAACTTGTTGAAGGCTTTTATCCCGGCAATAATTGGGAAAATTTGCATGAGCTTAATTATCGCCTATAGCGCCCGCTACGCCATAACAATAATTGAGCAAATTTTCGGGATAGAAAGCGACTGGATAACTGCCCTAATAAGCATGACATTGGCAATAATCCTACTAATAATAGTGCTAGCAGTAATGTTCAAAATAGACTGGGAGAAAATAGCCAAAAACCTTGAAAAAGGGAAAGTTAAAAAGCAAAATGAGCAGCAATTATCCGAGAATCTTTATTAAAACCAAAACTCGCCATTTTAGGTATGTTCCTGAAATTTTGGTGGCGGGCTTTCTAGCTGCATGTCTAACAATTTTTTATGGCGTAAACGTGTATAATCTTAAAAAAATTTCACAAAGTGAAGAAGGGGCTTAAATATCAAGCCGAAGTGAAGCTTCCAAGGGGGCCACTCTTTGTTCTCGCAGCACTTGGAACCTTCTCCCTTTTCATAGAATCTGCCTCCTACATAATTCTCGTATTCGTTGGTTTTCACAAGGTTTTAATTGATTCTTGGCTGCAGCTACGCTTTCCATTCGATTCTTCGGTGCAAGCTGTCGGGCTTTTCTTAACTGCTTTTGGCTACTTCCTCTTCATCTGGAGTATTCTGGCAAGGGGAAGATACGCAACATCATGGGAAATGCCTGAAAATCATAAACTCGTGACATGGGGACCTTACAGTTACGTTAGACACCCAGCCTATCTAGCCTACTTTATCCTATTTATTGGTCTACCCCTCACACTACTAAACCTAATAACAATAATTCCACTGATCGCCGTTCCAGGCTATATTCAAATTGCAAACATAGAGGAAGAGCTTCTAACAAAAAGATTCGGCAACGAATACCGGCAATATCAGCAGACAACAGGAAAATTCTTCCTAAAAGAAAATCGCAAACCCGTCGTCAAATGGTCCAAAATTAATATGGAAGTGCCGAGGGCCGGGTTTGAACCGGCGACAACCCGGTCTTCAGCCGGGCGCTCTCCCAGGCTGAGCTACCTCGGCATGACTTCAGCAAGTTTTGAAAAATAATGTTGGGGACTCTTTAATGTTTCGCTTGATTAGTTGCGCTTCTTTATTCTGTTTCCAGCTTGTATAAGACTTTCATTCCCTTCAGTGTCTCGTGAACCTTATTTGCTAGTTGCAGTACTTCCATGAGCTCAACTTTTCTGCCCCAGTCGTAGACGTGGTCGTGATAACCCCTTAATGGTTCAAAACCCATGGAGCGGAGCTTTTCAACGACTTCTAAGGGGCTTGAGCCTTCGCTGTAAAACCATATTGTCAAATAGGTTTTCAATTTCACGTCACCCTCCAAGCATTGGCTAAAAAGAGATGAGGAGGGGGAATTAAACGGTTTCGGTTTTAATGGAGTTTGCATATTCCTTTATTGTTTACGCTTTTTGAAGAATTCTTTTAGCGATGGGAATCTGTCCAAATTTTTGTGTGGTAAAAACGCGGCTTCCGCAAACTCTAATTGAAAATCTGGATCGCTTGCAAGCTCAAGGTAACGGATACTTTTTGACAGTTTTTCTGCTGTTTCCCTTTCTTTAGCTGAGATTAAAGCCATTTTCGCACCAGCCAGTGCCGTGTTACCTACAAACTTCACTTTTTCAACAGGGACATCGGGCACCAAGCCTATTAACTTTGCATTTTCAGGGTTTATGTAGCTTCCAAAGGCGCCCGCGACTAGAAGTTGGTCGACATCATTCACTTTTACATTCTTCCTCTTCATTAAGATCCAGCACCCTGTAAATATCGCTGCCTTCGCCAGCTGCACCTCGTTCACGTCCTTCTGGGTAATCGCTATTTCTTTACCAGTTCCGCTTTCACTTCGCCATACAAGCACAAATTCGGGAGTTCCATCAACAACCCTGAGTCTTGGCGTTTTTATATTTAAATTAAATCTTCCTCTACTGTTTATTATCCCACACTTCAACATTTCCGCCACGGCGTCTATTATGGCGGAGCCACATATCCCAAGAGGAGCCGCGTCGCCTATGGTTTTATACTTCACCTCGTAGCCTGAAGTTGGATCTATGGATATTTTTTCAATTGCCCCGGTAACCGCCTTCATTCCATGCCTAATATGGGCGCCTTCAAAGGCAGGTCCAGAGGCGCAAGAGCAAGATAAAATGTCCTCTGAATTTCCAACAAAAATTTCAGTGTTTGTGCCAATGTCAAGGAGGAGAGATATTTCCTTTCGCGTATGAATCCCGCTTGCCAGCACATCCGCAACCGCGTCAGCGCCCACAAATCCAGCTATGATTGGCAAAACGTGAACATTGCCGCCTTTACATATTTTTATGCCCAATTCCCCAGCCTTAACATTTATTGGACGTTTAATGGCGGGTGTGAAAGGCGAAAAAGCCGTATATTTTGGATTTATACCCAAAAGAAAGTGGTGCATAGCTGTGTTACCGACAACCGTCGCCTCGTAAACGTTATCTGTATTCACACTCGCTTGAGTACAAATGTAGGATATTACATGGTTTATGCCATCCAAAACAAGTTTCTGCAGTCTTTCCAATCCCTTCTCCTCATTCGCCGCAAAATCTATCCTCGAAATAATGTCTTCACCATACAGAATTTGAGGGTTCTCAATAAACCCCGTACTTATGGTTTTGCCCGATTTCAAGTCCACAAGACACCCAACAATTTTTGAAGTTCCAATGTCAATGGCTACTCCAAAAACGCGATCTGACGTGTCGCCTTCCTCTATCGCTACTATTTTTTGGCAGTTCCATAGGGCTACGGTAACATCCCAATTGGCACGTCGAAGAGTTTCGGGCAAATCCTTCAAAACATCATAATCAACTTCTAATTCACCAACATCAGCTTCAACCTTCAAGACATCCAAAACCCTTTCAAAGTCTGGCCTAACATCCAAAAGCGTAGGCTTAGCCAATCTTAAGTGAAACTTTCTAACAAAAACATCCAACAGTACAGGTCTCTCCAAGCCAAAAACTTGGATTTTACGTGCCAAAATTCTACTTTCTTCAGGTATCATTATAGTTACGCTTTTCTTTAGAAGCGCTTGGCACGCAAGTCTATAGCCAGATTCTATATCCTCCGTGGTTAAATGCCTTCTCTCAGCTTCTGTTACTTCCGAAACAGATTTTTTATCCGGAACCATAACCTTACATTTTCCACAGACACCCTTCCCTCCACATTCAGACCTAAGGCCAACACCCACCATACGCGCAGCTTCAAATACGCTAATTCCAGACTCAACCTCCGCCTTGCGGCCTTCAGGCTCGAATAAGACTAAAATATTTTTACTCATTTTCCATCTTAAACGTTCAATTTCACTAACTGGATAAATTAATTTTGTGTGCATTAAGTCGATGAGAAATGTTTAGGCTTAACTTTTCTCTTCAATAGAGCCTTGTCGCTTTCCGTCAAAAAACTTTGCAACCAATTTTTTCATAAGTCCAACAATCCCCTCTGGTACTATTTTGGCGATGACAATTGCAACAACCCCGAAGATTATTAAGAAGTAATAAGTCATGGCAACACCAACGTACTCATTAAGCAAAGATAACAAGACAGCTCCAATTATTGGGCCATAACTTGTTCCAATTCCACCGAAAATCGCCATGATTGGTGGCAATAATGAGCATTTTAGATAGAATGCGATTTTTGAATCCGCGATTGGAGATATTATAGCGTAACTGCTTCCCACAAAACTCATGCACGTTGCGCTAATCGCAAATCCCAAAGTTTTAACTCGCATAACGTTTAAGCCCAGATACACGGCAGCCTCTTCATTTCTACCTGCCAATTTTAAAGCGGTACCGAGTTTTGATCTGCTTAGGGTAAATATCATTAGAGAAATTACAAGTGCCGTTGCCAACATTGAATAGTATTTCATCTGAGGGGCGAAAGAGGGGCTACGCGCATAATAAGCGTTCATAACATTTGCCGCCAAACAGTCAAAGATGCCTTGACATGTCATACCTAAAGCGAAAGTGGTTATTGCAAAATAAATCCCCCTAAGCCTTAACGTTATTAGACCCAGAATCGATGCAAATCCAAAATTTAGTAGCCCTGCTATGAGTACAATGGCTGGAAAGGGTAATAGAGGCCAACGTCCCTCTATAATGCTAAAATTCAGATATAAAACTGTAAAATATAACCCTGCTCCGAAAAAGACAGAAGACCCAAGTGAAATATATCTTGTCAAACCGGAAAAGAAATACCAGCTCATTGTTAGAGCTGCCCACATGAGAATTGTTCTTAAAACTGAAAGGTAATAATGCCCCAGAAAAGACGGAGCAAAAACCAACGGGATAATAATTGCTAAAATAACGACCACTAGAGTGAAACTGTGCATGGTCAACAAGCCCTTTATACCCTATTGCTCTATCTAAATTAATGTGGAGATATAATAAGATATTCTCTCCCAACAGTCTTGCAGGTGTAACTGTGTTAGTTTATGGGCTGATAGCCATCACACGCGCGAAGAAAACTTCGCCTATATACCCACAAAATGGCGCGGGGTGCGGGATTTGAACCCGCGCGGCCCAAACGGACCACAGGCTTAGCAGGCCTGCCCCCTACCAGGCTAGGGCAACCCCGCACATTTTTTACCAACCCGCATTTTCTGATTGTTTATTGTTCATATTGCTATTTTTGTTTTTTCTACAGGCTAGTTTGCTATTCGGTTTATGAAGCTATTTCTGCGAAGCTTGGCTAACAGACGTCTAGCGCGTTTTTCAGACTGCTTTCGCCACAGTGTTTTATGGACGTTGGTTGCATAATGTGGGCATGTAGGTAGGAATGAATTTGAAGTTTTCAAAATTACGGAATTCGAATGGCTATAACTATTGGCTATTGTGTTGGAGGCTGTAGAGTTTCCGCTGGTATTTTCATTGAGAAGAATCCGACTGCGATGATTATCCATGCAATCCATACTATTATAAAGCCTACAAGGATTATTGATAGGACAGCACCTATGAGCCAAATCAGGCCGGCTGTTTCAAAAGTTTTCTCCCCAGACTTTGTGGAAAGGGCATCTAAAGATTTTCTGAAGAACACTGCCGAGATGATTAGGGATATGACAAGCGTTAAATAGGCTCCAACGATTGGTCCTAGGAAAGACCAGAGATGCTCCCTGATAAATTCTTGGACGGCAGCCATGTTGGTCCAATCTAACTGTGCGAGTTCTGGGGCAATTGGCGAAATGAGCGTTATAAAGATCAGTATCGCTGCTATCATGCCAACAACTACCGTTATGGTTCCGTAGAGGGAGTTGTTAAATATGCCCTTCTCTTTATAATGGTCCGCAAACCCCTTTAAGGCGATTAGAACTAGGATCATGCCGGCAAGCAGTGGCAAACCCTCATATAAGCGTCCAGCTGCACCAGCAAAACTGATGACCATTAACATTGCGCCTACAAAGCCTAAAGCCTTCCTTAATTCAAGATTCATAGCGTATACCCCGGTTATGGAAGCGTCTTCTGTTGGTCGTCAAATAAAAGCTTTGCCTATGAAATGTTAAGTGCTGCTCGTGTTTAGTAAATGCTTTTAACGTTTTAGAAGAATATCCATAACGATAGCGCATTTGCAAAGATTAGGGAAAGGAAGACCTGGAATGACCGCTGAAAAGTTGGTTGTCGGCTTGGCCGGCATGCCTGGAGCTGGAAAATCCGTTGTTGTTAATGTTGCAAGGGCCAGCGGCTACGCTGTTGTTGTTATGGGTGATGAGGTTCGGGAAGAAGCCCGGCGGAGAGGTTTAGAGCTAACTCCTGAAAATCTTGGGCGCATAATGCTGGAGCTGAGGCATTTGGAAGGGGAAGCCGTAATAGCAAGACGATGCACTTCAAAGATATTAAAGAAAACTGAAAGTAAAGTCATTGTGGATGGCATAAGAAGCCTAGCAGAGGTTGAAGAGTTTAAGCATCATTTTCCGAAGTTCACATTAGTTGCCGTTCACTCTTCGCCCGAAACGAGGTTTAAGCGGCTTTTTCATAGACAGAGAAGCGACGACCCCAAAAACTGGGAAATTTTCCGGGAGCGGGACATGCGGGAGTTAAGTGTCGGGTTGGGAAATGCTATAGCCATGGCTGAATATTTAATAGTTAATGAGGGAAGCCTAGAAGAGGCCAAAAAACAAGCTGCTAAAGTCTTGAAGAGGATTGAAGAGAAATGGATGAAGTAGAAGTTCGTGTGGAAGTTGAGATAAACCCTACAGAATCAGAGGAAAAGGTGAAGAGGGCTGTTGAGAACATTTTCGGCGGCATACCAGTCCAGATAAAGCCGCTGTGGAAGGGAAGCTTACTGGTGGCAGAAGCGAAGGGGTTGGAATCCCTAACAAAGCTTTACAATTTACTGCGTAGAGAGCGCATCCGCGACGCCGCAAGAGGCGCCCTATTCGAGGGGTTAGGCGAAAAAACCATAACCTTCTATCTGAACAAGCAGGTGGCTTTTGTTGGGCATGTTTCCTTTTCAAAGGCTGTGGCAGAGTCGCCTTTAGGCCCGATAAAAGTTCAGATTAGGTGTGACGAACCGAGGCGGTTGATTGACTGGCTTGCGCCAAAAACAACCTAGAAAAAGGGTGGGAAACGTGAGTTTGGAGAAGGTTTACAACTACATTGATGGACACGCTGAAGATTTTGTCCAGGACCTTGTAAGGCTTGTTAGGCAACCTAGCGTGTCGGCGAAGGACGAAGGGATTGCGGAATGCGCAAGACTTGTTGAAGAGATAATGCGGGAGACAGGACTTTCAACAAAAGTTTTGGAAGGCGAAAAGGGAAATCCCGTAGTTTATGGCGAGGTCAGGTCTAAAAGTTCTGGTAAGACTTTGCTCTTTTATGACCATTATGATGTTCAACCTCCAGAACCCCTTGAAAAGTGGAGTTGCGAGCCTTTCAGCGGAAAAATTGTGGATGGAAAAATCTACGGGAGGGGTGTCATAGACAATAAGGGGAATTTTGTTTCTAGGCTTAAGGCAGTTCAGGCTTTCTTGGAAACGGATGGCGACGTGCCGGTTAACATAAAGTTCTTTGTTGAAGGTGAGGAGGAGATTGGAAGCCCGAATCTTGAGCCGATTGTTAGGGCTTATAGGCATATTCTTGGGGCTGATGCTGCCATATGGGAGTTTGGTGGAACGGACCGTAGGGGTAGACCCCACCTATATTTGGGTTTGAAGGGCGTCCTATCCGTTGAGTTGAGGGTGAAAGCCGCCAACAAGGATGTCCACTCTGCAAATGCTCCATTGATACCCAATGCTGCGTGGCGTTTGGTCTGGGCTTTAAACACCTTAAAAGACGAGAACGAAAGAATTCTCATCGACGGTTTCTATGAAGATGTTGTGCCGCCATCCGCTGAAGAAATCGAGTGTTTGAGGCGAATTCCTTTTGAGGAGAAAGAGCTGAAGGAAGAGCTTGGCTTAAAACAGTTCTTGAAAAATGTTAGCGGCTTTGAGGCTTTGAAGGCTCTGCTCTACCAGCCCACATGCACAATAAACGGCTTATTTGCCGGTTACACTGGGAAGGGCTCCAAGACTGTTTTGCCTCATGAAGCCATGGCTAAGCTGGATTTTAGGCTTGTCCCAAACCAGAAGCCCGATGAAATCTTTGATAAGCTTGTCCGCCATCTTAAAAGGCACGGGTTTGGGGATTTTGAGGTAATAAGGCATGGCTCAACCGAGCCAGCTAAAACGCCTATTAATGACCCGTTTGTTGGTTTGGTGGCAAAAACAGCCGAGAAGGTTTATGGGAAAAGGGCTGTTATTTATCCGCTTAGCGCTGGTTCTGGCCCCATGCACTTGTTCCGAAACTTTTTGGGCTATCCTATTGTTTCTGCTGGTTGTGGTCATCCCGAGTCTAATACGCATGCGCCTAACGAAAACCTAAAAATTGAAAGTTTCATTACTGGGACGAAGTTTATTGCCACTTTGATTAGTGACTTTGCCTACGCACACGCTGGCTGACAGTTGGTGGCACACAGTTGTCCAGTAAGGCTAACATAACTGAGCGGGGTGCCGTTCTGCTAGGCAAGAGTGTTGCATGCGACGCCTTTGATGATTCTAAACCTTTGAGGGTTGTTACCCATGCCCATGCGGACCACATGATTGGCTTACAGCGGAGCCTAAGAACTTGCGAGAAAGTGCTTATGACAAAAGCCACAAAAGACTTGATTGACGTTATGAAGAGTCCGCTGTTTCTTATGGGCGGATACGTGGAAACCCTCGATTATGGAAAAACACTACATTACAGCGAAGAAAGCATCACGCTTTTTCCTGCAGACCACATTTTAGGCGCTTGTCAAGTTCTCGTTGAAGATGCGGAAGGGACAAGGATTGTTTACACTGGGGATTTTAGGATTGAGGGCACCCCAGTGTTAGAGGCTGATGTGCTTGTTATGGAAGCCACCTATGGTAGTCCATCTTGTAGGCGTCCCTTCAACAGCGAAGTTAGAGAATTGCTAGTCTCCATTGTTAAGGAGGGGCTTAAACGTGGCGTTGTTTATGTTTTCGGTTATCATGGTAAACTTCAAGAGGTTATGCAGATTCTCCACGACGCCGACATAAAAGCTCCTTTTATCGTGCCTCAAAGGGTTTTTCAAATCTCAAAAATTTGCGAGAGGCACGGCATGCGTGTAGGTCGCCTATTAAGGCTTGAGGAGAAAGAAGCCAGAGAAATGCTTGAGAGGAACCAGCCTTGCTTGGCTTTTTACCATATGGGTTCTAGGGCTCGTGTTGGACGTGGATGCTTCCGCGTTTATGTTAGTGGTTGGGAGTTTGATGTTCCATGCCGCGAGATAGGCGAAAATGAGTATGTTGTAGCCTTAAGTGACCATTCTGATTTTGATGGTTTGATGGAGTATGTGAGGCGTTCTAGGCCTAAATTTGTTGTTACTGATAATTTTCGGATTGGTTATGCTGAAACTTTGGCTAGGCATATTCAAAAGCAGTTTAATGTTAGGGCTGCGGCTCTTCCTAGGCGTTAGTAGGCTTGTTATATGTGTGTAGTAAGTATTACTACACAAGATTTATCTTTCTCGCCACATAATTATACTCTTGAATTCGGATTCGAATTCCGAATTCACATGTCTTAAATAAGAAGAAACAAAGACCTTCGGGCGAAAAAGCATGCCCTCCCCACTACAGCCAGAGTTCTTCTCATTGGTAGGCATAGACCTATTCCTAGCCATGAGCCTCCTAACATGCCTCTTGGACCGGCACTTTCCAGGGCAGCTACCCTACATCTACCAGTTGGCAGCGCTGGCTGGCTTCGGCCACCTAATCGTAAGCAGAGAGTTCATGCTAACGTTTGGCGAGTACATGCGTTTCTGGTACAGCCTCCTATACTTAATTGTGGCTTTAGCCAACATAATAGCCGTAAACGTCTACCTAGGCATTGTTAAAAGGCTCGTAAGCCACGCCAAAGTTTTCATGGCAGCAGTAACCATTCCAGCCTTAACACTGGCGGTTTTCTTCCTATCTAACTATGCTGAAATCGCCTCGCATCCGATTATTTTGCTTCCTCAGATGGGTTGGGAAGCCGCCTTCGTGGGCATAGTAGCCTTCGACACACTTGTAGTGGGGTTGGGTACATACATATTCTTCAAGCCCCGATGGTGGTACATAGCCATAGGCGCAGGCACAACAATCGCCGCAGCAGCCGCCTACGCCGCCTACAAACCAACGTGGGGAGAGGCAGCCTTCATAGCTTCGGCTACTGCCCTAGCAATAGCCTGCGCCATAGTCCTAGCCGTCAGCGCCTACGTCCTCATAAAAATATGGATAGAAACCCTAAAAGAAAGGAAAAAAGAAAAGGAGGTGAAACAACAAAATGAAAACAAACTACAAAAAAATATTGAAGTTTGCAGCGCTGTTAGTGTCAGCATTACTCATCGGAACTGCAAGTGCAGCTATCTACAACTACATGCAAATAACTGCAACCGTAGGGGTTAAGGGTTTTGACGTTAATTTCTATGCGGGAGCTGACACTACAAAAGCGGGGGGAGCTATAAGTAGCGATCGTCAAACAGTAACTTTCACAGGTATGAAAGGGTTACCAGGCCAGTTAGTAACATACAGCGATTCGGTTAGAATATGCAACAACGGCACGTCTCAGCATAACATAAAATTGGAGATTCAGAGCACCAGCTACGATGGAAACGCCGGCACAACGTTAGACTACATAAATATAACCATATACAACGATGGTAACGTTGTAGACTTTTTGCGATTAGACCCTCATGGCGATGATGGTGGGACGCGTTCATCAACCGATTTCCAAAGTCTTGCTAGTAACAATAGCTCGTGGCGTGTGCAATGGGATATTCTATGGTTCAGTAATGCTACAATCAGCGATTCTATTGTAATGACGTTGAAGATAACAGTCGAAAGTTAAACTTCCCTTTTTTCTTTGCGTTTTATTCGATACCATAGTTATATTTTCTTCTTAATTCTTAGCATGTCTATCCTACAAGCATCGATGAGAAAACCGGTATTCCGCTAAAGTTTAAATGTGCAGTCAGTTATTGCTATTACTCAGTTTAAATAAAAATGTTGGGTGATAGCAAGAATGAGTAAATCTTCGTTGTTTTCGGGTTTTTATAAGCTTAGTCCTGAAGAGCGTTTAGCCTTTGTTAAGGAGTTTGCCGGCTTAACCGATGAAGAATGCGCCCTATTGCAGAATACTGGCAGTCTGCCCCTTGACTTGGCTGACCGCATGATTGAAAATGTTGTTGGGGCTATTCCGGTGCCTTTGGGCATTGCCGTAAACTTCCTCATAAACGGCAAAGACTATTTGATTCCCATGGCTATTGAAGAGCCATCCGTGGTGGCTGCGGCTAGTTATGCTGCTAAAATGGTTAGGGATGGCGGGGGCTTCCACACGAGCAGCACTCCGCCAATAATGATTGGGCAAGTGCAGGCTGTTGGCATTAAAGACCCTTATGCGGCTAGGCTACGCGTATTGCAGGCTAAAGAGGAAATCCTAAAGAAGGCTAACGACCAAGACCCGGTGCTTGTTTCTGTGGGCGGCGGAGCAAAAGACCTAGACGCAAAAGTCATCCAAACAGTTCAGGGCCCAATGGTTATCACCGAGTTGCATGTGGACTGCCGCGACGCTATGGGCGCCAACGCCGTAAACACCATGTGCGAGGCTGTAGCCCCACTAATAGAGCGGATAACAGGCGGACGCGTTTACCTGCGGATAATCTCAAATTTGGCTGTTAAACGCCTAGCAAGGGCATGGTGCGTCGTGCCGAAGGAGGCTGTTGGCGGAGAAGAAGTCGTAGATGGCATTGTGAATGCTTGGGCTTTTGCCGCCGCCGACCCCTACAGGGCTGCTACACACAACAAGGGAATAATGAACGGCATAATAGCAGTCGTAATCGCCACATGCAACGACCACCGAGCCGTAGAAGCCGGAGCCCACGCTTATGCTGCCAGAAGCGGCCACTACACAACGCTTTCAACATGGGAGAAAAACGAAAACGGCGACCTGGTAGGCTCAATAGAACTGCCTATGGCCGTAGGCCTAATAGGCGGGGCTGTGCGAACCCATCCTATCGCCAAAATCTGCCTAAAAATCCTAGGTGTGAAAACAGCTAATGAGTTTGCCGAAGTTTTGGCGGCTGTTGGCTTAGCCCAAAACCTAGGCGCTTTGAGGGCGCTAGCCCACGAGGGCATACAGCGCGGTCACATGTCGCTTCACGCTAGAAACATTGCCATCGCCGCCGGCGCCACCGGCGAACTCATAGACTTGGTTGCTGAAAAGATGGTGGAAGAGCGCAAAATCCGCATGGACAGAGCCAAAGAACTCATAGAACAGTATAGGGCTACTGGAAAAATCTAAAAGAAAGGCGCTTCCATTAAGAGAACGGCGGTTAAATGAAAATCCTTCCGGGACCAGCCTCAAAAGAGCTAGGCGAAAAAATAGCCAACCTTTTAGGCTTAGAGCCAACCCCTGTCTTTTTCAAGGCTTTTCCAGACGGCGAATCCTATGTGAGGCTTGAAGGAGCAGTTGAAGGCGAAACCGCTGTAATAGTGCAGACAACAAGCCCCCCGCAGGACACACACCTAATACAGCTGGCCTTAATTGCTGACGCCGCCAAAAGAAACAATGCAAGAAAGGTTGTGGCTGTTGTTCCATACTTGGCTTATGCCCGCCAAGACAAGGTCTTCCTAAAAGGCGAGGCTGTAAGCATAGAAGCCATAGCAAAAATGCTTAAGGCTGCTGGCATCGACATGCTACTGACAGTTAACGTTCACCAGAAAAACGTTTTAGACAGGTTTCCATTCCAAGCAAAAAGTATCTCAGCCATCCCGCTTTTAGCCGAACACTTTAGGCAGAGAGACTTCAAAGAAGCTTTTGCGCTTGCTCCAGACAAAGGCGCAATAGGGATAGCTGAAGAAGCCTCAAAAGTTCTAGGCGGAGACTTTGGCTATTTGGAAAAGCAGAGAGACCGTTACACTGGACGTGTGACGGTTGAGAAGAGGGAGTTTGCTGTTAAAGGTAAAACTGTCATAATTTTCGACGACATTATTAGCACTGGCGGAACAATAGTTGCAGCCGCAAACATACTAAAAGAGCTTGGAGCAGCCAAAGTTTACGCCGCATGCGTGCACCCGCTTCTGGTAGGCGATGCTGAAAAGCGCATCAAAGAAGCTAGAGTAGAAGAAATTATTGGAACCGACAGCGTCCCCAGCCCAGTAAGCAAAGTTTCCCTAGCCCCGCTGATTGCCCAGACACTGCGGGAGCTTCAAAGTGGCTAGGCTCTTCTTCCTACTATCAGGCGAGCACGAAACACTTCCCGCAGCAGAGTTAAAAGCCATCCTTGAGGCTGAAGGTTACAACTACAAAGTTTTAGAAAAACTGGACCAAGTTTTGAGAATCGAAGCAGACATAAAATGCGTCGAAGCCATAAAAAGGCGCGCAGCCCTAACGAGGCTTTGCGGATATGAAATTTTCACTTGTAAGGCTGAGCCAAGCGAGGCTGTTAAAGCTCTGCGCTCAACCAACATTGGCGAGTTCCTAGAAAGCGGCGAAAGCTTTGCTGTCCGCATAAGGCATGTAAAAAGCCACGCAAGAGAAGTTGATGGAATGGCTTTGGAGCGCAAACTAGGCGAAATAATCCTAAACCAAGCGGAAAATGTGCGAGTAAACCTTCAAAACCCGCAAAAAACCTTCACAGGAATTCTAACGGACGACAAGCTTATTTTTGGCTTGAAGCTGGTAGATATGCCGCCAAAACCCTTTATGGAGAGACGCCCAAAGAAAAAACCCTTCTTTCACCCGTCAGCAATGCCGCCAAAACTTGCAAGGTGCATGGTAAACCTAGCCAAACCAAAGGCTGGAGACTTGGTGTTTGACCCTTTCTGCGGAACCGGAAGCATATTAATAGAAGCAGCCCTAATAGGCTGCCGCATTTTAGGCGTGGACATCCAAAGACGCATGATAAAAGGAAGCAGAAAAAACTTCACATATTTTGGTATTGAACCAGAAGGGCTCATAGTTGCAGACGCAAAAAACCCGCCGGTTCAAAAGGTTGACCGCGTTGTTGCAGATCCACCTTACGGAAAAAGCGCCACAACCCTCAAGCGGACAACAAAACAGATAATCGAAGACTGTTTAGAGGCTGTTTACGATATGCTTGGCAGAGATGGGCATATATGTATGGCAGCGCCAAAAACGGTTGGCATAGGCCAGATAGGCAAGGCATTGGGCTATCGCCACGTGGAATCCCACATGGTTTACGTGCACAGAAGTTTAACCCGCGAAATTGCAGTCTTTGAGAAAGTCTGAAAGCGCTTATAACTTCTTTCATTTTGATGTGGCAAGCACCTGCCCTTTCTTAAAGTAGAGAATTCCCATAGATATTATTGGTACAATTAAGCCGATGGCAGCTGTCAACTGTATTGTTAAACCCCAAATGTCAAAGGCTATGGTCGCAACACTAGCCAACACTGTACTCCAAAAGCCCCATCTTCGCCCAGCCAACAAGCCGAAAGCAGCAACAAGTCCTAAAACACCTAGAAACATAAACATCATAAAGAGGATGACGGATACCTCGTTTGAAATCGGAGTGTCTAAAAATTGTCCCATGCCTCCGGGTGTGCCAACCACCGCAAAGCAAAGCCTGCCAACAGATTGAATTATCCAGAGAAAAACGACAAAAACCACCATCTTGCTCCTTTTAACAGAAACCGTCATTTTCTACTTTCCCCTTTTAAGTTGGATGGCTATGTTTTTCCCAAACTCTTTGCATTTTGGAAGTTCGTCTTCCGCGATAGGTCCCTTTACCCCTTGAACTTTTATTGATAAGCCAGCTGCAATTCGCTTTAAACTTGGAGCCTTTTCGCTTATCCTTTTCTCCATTTTCTTTACAGCTTTCTCAAAGTCCCTTCCCATATACGTGTCGAAAACAGCAAATTTCTTTCCATCCAACTGCAACTTGCTAAGCTTGTCGATGAAGCCCTTAATGCCCCTTGTAGGGCCACCCATATGGTTTGGGGAGCCAATCAACATTGCGTCATAAGAAGGAATTTCCTTAAAGTCCACCTTCTCAGTTCTTTAAAGGAAAACTCCACCCCACCGACCTCGTTTATTCCCTCAATTATGGATTCTGCTACGCGCTTGGTGTTGCCATAACGCGACTCAAAAACGACAAGAACCTTTACCATGAGCCCTCATTTCCCATATATAAATGTCCATCTAAACCTTTAAGACTTGTGGGCCCATAGACATAAAGCCTAACAAGAAAAGCAGTATATCTAAAAGGTGAAAGTGCCACCATGAACTTGAAGGTTATTTTCTTGGGCACGGCTGGAAGCGTTCCGACGCCAAAAAGGAGTTTGCCAGCCATATTAATAAGGCGTAAGGACGAGCAACTGTTGTTCGACTGTGGCGAGGGTGTGCAAAGGCAGATGATAATGGCCGGAGCCAGTTTCAATAGGAAAATGAAAGTGTTTATAACGCATATGCACGGAGACCATGTGCTGGGCTTGCCCGGGCTTGTACAGACAATGGCTCTTCTTGACCGCGACAAAAAACTCGAAATCTATGGACCGCCCGGAATAAGAAGGTTCATGGAAAGCATAAGGGAAACGGTGCAGTTCGGATTAACATTCCCAATAGAAATCCACGAAATCCACAATGCTGGAAAGGTATGTGAGGAGGAAGAATACGTGGTTGAGGCTGTTTGGGCAAATCATGTAATACCAAGCCTAGCCTACGCCCTTGTGGAGAAGCCCCGCCCGGGAAAGTTTTACCCAGAAAAAGCCAGAGCCTTAGGCGTTCCAGAAGGACCTTTATGGTCTAAGCTTCAACATGGCAATGAAGTTAAGCTTCCAAACGGGAAAATTGTTAAACCAGAAGACGTCATGGGTCCACCGAGACCTGGGAGAAAAATTGTTTATACTGGGGATACGCGGCCCTTTGAGGGTTTAGCGGCTTTTGCAGCTGATGCTGATTTGCTAATTCATGACGCCACTTTGGATGATGAACTAGCTGAAAGAGCCTACGAGGATGGGCATTCAACCCCAAGCCAAGCGGCGGAGAACGCCAAAAATTCTAGAGCCAAACTTTTGATTCTGACCCACATAAGTGCACGTTATGAAAACCCAAAAGTGCTCTTAAAACAGGCAAGGAAAATTTTCAAAAAAACACAGGTAGCGGAAGACTTTATGACCCTTGAAATCTCGCTTCCAAAAAGCTGAAACTTACCAAAGTATTGAGAGACATGTTAAGGCGCCTTCCCCTTTCCGAAACTCCGACATCTCTAACTCTTGTATGGTGAAGCCTTCCCTTTCTATAAGCCTCCTTGTTTTTGGATAACCCTTCGCCATCAGAACTACTCCGTTAACGGCTAGACAGTTTGACGCATATTGCTCTGAGGAAGGAACAACAAGCTTACTATAGCCTTTAAAAACATCCGCATTGAAGTAGCCCTCCGCTAGCACAACATAACCGTTTCCGAGGTATGTGCAAACAGACTTCAAATGGGTGACGCCGTCCACTTTGACAGGAATTATGTTAAACGCATCATTCTCCAAAATTTTCCGCAGCTGTTCCACAGCATAAAAATTAGTTCTGGCTGTAAGACCAACAAATACTTCCTTGCCAATTTTGAGGACGTCTCCCCCATCAATTGTTGCCGGCGGTTCTATGTGATGCACTTTCTTCATTTTTTCCAGCATCTTCGCTATTTCGACAACCTCCCTTTTTCGAGAATCCATTTTCATGTTGCATATAACCGCTTTCTCGCCAAAAACAATGGCTGTATCCTCCACGAAGCAGCTGTCTGGTAATGTGTCGTCACCCTTAGCCCAAAGAAGTTTTAAACCAAGATTTTCTAGGGCTTTGCAGTACTCCATGTGCTGCTTTTTAGCAAGTCCAACATCTATCCTCTCAAGATTGGTTCTTATACATCTGTCGTAGGAGTTTGGCACAGGACGAACAAGCGCATACTCTGCCTTTGGAGTATCCATGTTTACCGCCATACTTTATTAAACATGGATTTCAAAAAGTTGACGCTTTCCGAAACTTTCTCAACAGACTCCACAACCACAACCTTGTCGTAGGATATTTCCCGCAGTAAACTTGCAAATCTCCTCCAGTCCACGGTTCCATGGCCTATTCCAAAATGCGAGTCGTCCCTTCCGTCATTATCGTGGGCGTGGATGTGCACAATCTTTTCTGCAAACGTTTTTAGGAACTGCTCTGTCTGTCCATTGATGTTTGAATGTCCAATGTCAAGGGCTAAGCCTATAGGCTCTGAAATTTCGCTATAAAACTTCTCAAAGTCTTTAACGCTTTTCATTAGGAAAGGGTATGGTTCTGGCACATTCTCTATGGCTATTTCTAAGCCATAATCTGTGGCGATTTTGTAGAGGAACTGTGCAGTTTTTCGGTTCTGTTTCCAGTCTTCGCCGGGATAAAACATGCTCACGCCTGTTTTTAATCCTGGATGGAAAACCCAAACATAGGCCTCCAATTGGCTTGCCAGCTTTATGGAGTTTTTTAGTCGTTTAAGCATGGCTTTTAAAATGTTGTGTGATGGTGAGGCTATGTTTATGTCGGCGAAGGGTGCATGAACTGAAAATTTTATGTTGTAGGATTTTCCTACATCCTTAAGCCTCGTAACTCTTCGCTTGTCCAATGCGTGAAGACCGTCGTCCACGATTTCTATGTGGCTGGCGTTTATTTTTGCGATCTTTTCGAACATCTTGTTGAAGGGTTTGCTCAGCAGGTGGAGGGTTGAAACTCCAACTTCTGGTTTGCTCAAGCTTTTATCCCCACGCTTTTTAGATTTATTTCCATGCGCTTTTCTTGTTTATAACTGCTGACTCACTGTTCTTCTTCTGGTTTGCTTTAGGCTATGGATTTCCAGTGCGCAAATTATATATCTGTTTTTGTGGTCATAGCTAGTGACTACTAATGGTAGTAATTTCGTGCACCTACCAAAATTTGAGGGTGCGACGAAATGTCTAAAAACACTTTTAAACCCCTAGACGTCGGAAGGGTCATGATTTTTGACAGAGACCAGAAAATATATGGACTTGCAATAGAGGCGAAAGTTGAGAGGGGAAACCTAAGGAAACTAGCCGAGATAGCTGAAAGCTTAGACATAACAGTGCGCTTCATTCAATTTTCCATGAATGAAGCCCACAAACCTACAGTTAACGCAATTGCCTTCCTAGACTTTTCAAGGGCAAGAGCCACGCCAGAAGAGGCCCTAGATATAATCCTCAACAGCTACAATTTCGTTAAAAACGCAAAGATAATAAAACCGCATGGCGAAAGCATAGTTTTCGACAACCACTTCTTCCCATTAGTTGCAGCAAACGAGAGAGCCGTCATCTTCAGGAAATCCGTTTACGAAGCACTTTTCAACGGAGTTAGAGAAAAATTCGGCTCAGCTGGGGAGGCAATGCTTTATTATCAAGGCTTTAGCATAGGCTTTGAAATTTATGACACATACCGTGAGATTGCAAAATCAGACGAGATGGAAGATTTAGTTGAAGTGGCTAAAGCCATAAACATGACTTTGGGCTGGGGAATAATAGATCATGTAGCCATAGATGTGCAAAAGAAATCCGCGCAACTTCGAGTTTACCAAAACTTCGAATGCGAACTGGGTGTTGGGAAAGGAAAGCCATACAGCCAATTTTATAGAGGCGCTGTGGCCGGAATATTCACCCGCTTCTTTGGAAAGGATGTTAAGGTCAAAGAGACAAAATGCATTGCCAAGGGCGACCAGTACTGCGAATTCATGGTTAAAGCATCTTAAAACTTTTATAGTCAATAATTTCAGAATAAATTCTGAGCAATATCGGGGCGCATAGGGCGCCTATGACTGGTGAAGGAAAAGGCAAAGTTGTAGATAGAGGCAAGAAGTATAGGAAAATCTTTATATACATTCCCAAGGAGGTTTCGTCGGACACCAGTTTTCCGTTCAAAGTTGGAGAGGATGTGACTGTAAAGATTGACGGTGAGAGGCTAATAATAGAAAAGCGACGGTCTTAACAGCAAGCCTCGTCAAAGTTGGATTCTGATTCCGAATATGTATTGTTAGTAATAATCTAGACTCCACATTCATACAAGTTAAATCATTGGCGCACTGAAATTTTGACTAAAAGTTGCGGAAGAGGCGGCATGGACAAGAAGTTAAAAGAGGCTCTGGCGGGTCTTGAAGCCTTCAAAAGTTTGGTGGAGAATGCGGCTTTGCCCATAGCCATATCAGACACTAGAGGACGTTTCGTTTATGTTAATAGGGCGTTGGCTGATGTCTTGGGCTGTCAACCAGAAGAAGTTGTTGGCAGAACCTTCATGGAGTTTCTCCATCCAGAAGACAGGTTTAGGGTTATGCGCCTTTTCCTAAAGATAATCGCCCTAAAAAGGCAGCCTCGAGCCTTAGAGTTCCGTGTTATATGTAAAGGTGGACAAGTTCGCTATTTCATTTCTAAGCCCACTCGGTTCATTGTCGGCGGCAAGACCCTAGGTTTTCAAGCATTAATGACGGAAATTACAGAGCTTAAGCGTATGGAGGCGCGTCTAAAAGAGACAAATCGGCGTTTTGAAATGCTTCTGGAAAACGCTATGGAAGGAATAACAATAGTTGACCCCAACGAGAACATAATTTTCGCTAACAAAGCCTTCGCCGAAATGCTTGGCTACAGCGAGAAAGAAATCCAAGGCATGAATCTTCTAAGATTTGTTGACGAGAAGGGCTTAAGGAAGATAGCCGAGGAAAACAAGGCTAGGAGAAAGGGGCTTGTCAGCCGTTATGAGCTAACCTTGTACCGGAAAGATGGAAAGCCTCGCTTTGTCCAAGTTTCAGCCTCACCCCTCTGGAATGAAGATGGAAGCTATGCTGGCGCCCTAGCAATCATCATGGATGTTACTGAACGTAGAAAAATGGAATCAGCCCTTAAGGAATCTGAAGAAAAATTCAGAAATATTTTTGAAAACGCCGAGGACGGCTTTATTTATTTAGACCAGTACGGGAAAATTTTAGATGTAAATAGAAAAACTTCAGAAGTTTTAGGGTGTAGAAAGGAGGAAATTATTGGAAAGCATTTCACCGAACTGCATGCAGTTCCAAACGATGAATTGCAGAAAGTTATTGCCGCATTTTCTGACGCTCTAGAAGGCAAAATCAGCTCTGCCAACTTCACCGTTGTTGGTAGCGATGGAAAAGTACGCCAATTAGAAAGCTCCGCGTCTGTTATCAGAGTTGGGGATAAAATATCTGGTGTTCTAATTATTGCCAGAGACGTCACTGAAAAGGAGCAAATGCGGGAGAAACTGGAAGAATATTCCAGACGGCTGGAAGTTCTTGTTGAAGAGAGGACAAAGCAGTTGCAAGAAGCTCAGGAACGACTTCTCCGAGCGGAGAGACTTGCCGCTATCGGTCAGGTGGCAGCCATGGTTGGTCACGACTTGAGGAATCCATTGACCAGCATCGCCGGAGCCATTTATTATTTGAAGAAGAAGCTGTGGCGGCATATGGATGCAAAAGCCAAAAAAATGTTTAGAATAATTGAGAAGGATGTGGAGTACTCCAACAATGTTCTTGCAGACTTGCTTGACTATTCAAAAGAGATCAAGCTTAACCTCGCGGAAACAACTCCAAAGGCTTTGCTTATGGAGGCATTATCCACCTTAAAAGTCCCTAGAAAAATCGTGGTTGTTAATGAAACTACAAACGACCCAGTAGTTGTAGATAAGGAAAAGATGAAGAGAGTTTTCGTTAACATAATTAAGAATGCTATTGCTGCAATGCCGAAAGGTGGAAGACTAACAATATCCAGCAGGAAAAGCGATGATTTTATGGAAATTTCCTTCACAGACACCGGGGTGGGCATGTCAAAGGAGGTTTTAGAAAAGCTTTGGATGCCCTTTTTCACGACAAAGGCTAAGGGTTTGGGGCTCGGCTTGCCCATATGCAAACGCATAGTGGAGGCGCACAACGGCAAGATTACTGTGAAGAGCGCTCCAAATAAGGGTACAACTTTCACGGTGACATTTCCAGTTAAGCCTAAAACAGAAAGAGTAAAGGAGGAAAAGGTATGGGTGAAAGTGCCAGAATCCTTGTTGTCGACGACAATGACAGCGTAAGGAAGATTCTGCAGACGGTTCTTGAGTATGTGGGCTACGTGGTTGAAACGGCAAAAACGGGGGAAGAAGCCCTAAAAATAGCCAAGGTAAAGCATCCCAACATTGCTATTGTAGATTACTCTATAACAGACATTGAACTAACAGTTTTTCTGAAAAAGATTGGTAAGGTGGCGCCTTCAACTCAAATCATAGTTGTTGCTGATAAGCCTTCACTTCGCCGAGTTAAAGAGATGGTTGGCAAAGTCAGCAAGAAGCCATATCCATTTCTTTTGAAACCCTTCGGAATGGAAAACGCCTTAGCCATGATTAGGGAGCAGCTAAGAAAGCAGCGATGGAGAAAAAGAGGCAAAAGCGTATCTATAGAGTTTGTTAAGCCCTTTGAAAGGCATGTTTAAAGTCGTTTATAGAGGGGTATATTTAAAAGCCTAAACTTTTACAAAAATATTTAGAAAACAGGGTCGGCCTTTAAACTGGGAAAGTTTATGGTTGAGGAAAATGACATAGTTGAGTTTCTCAAAGCCCATGGCGGACAGACCTCTTTAAGCGAGATTGCAGAAGGTTTAGGCATACCGAAGTATGGACCAAAATCCGCCTATGCGCTTCTGCAGTCCCTTAAAAACAAGGGGGTTGTGGAGCGTCGAGGAGAATTATGGGCGCTCACCGTCGAGGAGGCAAAGCCGAAACCAGTAGAAAAACCCGTTGAAGCCGCTGTGAAACCTTCAGAAGCTGCAGTGCAGCTAAAGCCGGAGACAACTGCTCCAGAGATAGAAAGTCTTGTGAGGGCTATGGCTCAGACGCTCGCCGAAGCTTTGAAAAGTGCTAAGGCACCAGCGGATGAGTGGGAGCTTGCCACAAAGCCCATGACAACAAAGATTGAGGAGGGCAAAGAAAAGCTAAGCACTCTTGTGCTTAAGCCAGACGAAGCGGTGGAAGCGAAAAAACCTCTACTTGGCTTTCCAACAGGCACCTTCCTAGACCAGCTTTTCCTAACACCAGACGGGAAGAGCCTTGGAGGAATCCCAATTTGTGGACAATTCGCCATCACAGGCTTGCCTGGAGCCGGAAAATCCATACTTGTTGAGGAGATAGCCGTAAGAGTTGCCGCCTCTGGGAGAAAAGTGCTTTATGCAACGGCTGAAGACACCTGGAAAAGCGCCACCCCACGTTTTGATTTGCAGTCTAGACTTAAGCAGAAAGCTGACATTCTAGGCTTGGACTGGAATAAGATACGCGAAAACCTCTTCGTTTTGGATACTGTGGCTTATCCCGAGCTCCGCGACTGGAACACCTTTGCGGAGACATATCGCTATGTGGCCGAGAAAGAGAAGATTGAACTAGCCATAATAGACTCTGTAACGGTGCTGGAAGCCTACCGTGGAGCCCTAAAATACCGCGTCATGGAGCTGGCCCGCTACAACCAAGTGCATGGCATAACAGCCCTCTACGTGAACCAGCGAAGCTCGGAAGTTTGGGACAGCTACGATATGGCGGGCGGAATAGGCCTAGCCCACAACCTAGACGGAACAATAATAGTGGATTATGGACGCGTCTACTGGTATGACCAGCAAGTGGATTTAGGCGTTGACAGAGGGGAATTCGTCCGCATAGTCCGCGTTTTGGACTGCAGAATGTGCAACTTTGAACGCCGAAGAATAAGAGTTGACATAACAAAGGACGGATTCCTAAGGGCAATAGAACCAATACCAAAAACCCCAGAAGCTGAAACAAAATAGCATGCACTAGTGGGCCGTGATAAAAACAAATGTCGGTGGTTAAGCCGCCCACCATAAAAGAACTGATAGAAACTTACGGCTCGCAGAAGGAGGCTGTTCTCCGCTTAATTGAGGCTGGTTTCTCCCCAGAACAGATAGAATGGCGGACGGGCATACCATATTACCTCATACGCCTATACATGGAAGGAAAAGAGCCTAGAAAAGACATGCCCTTCTCAAAGATAGTTGAGGTTTATGAGCGGCTGGCGGTGCTCCGCGGGAAAAAGGGAAAAGAGACAGAACTAGCTAAATTCTTCAAAACAGCTGAGCTTTCCCTTGAGGTTAAGGCGCGCTTAGCCCTCGGGATAATAACTGATGAAAGCCTAAAAGTTGGACCGGGCTTGGTGGAGCGAAGCCTAAGCTTAGCAACTGGCGTTTCAAAAAGCGAGGTTAGGAAATTCCTCATCGACTACGGGGAACACGGGGAAGTGGCTTATCTCCTTAAAAAGCCTTCAGAGCCAAAGCTATCCGTAAATGAGGTTTATGAGGCGATTAAGTTTCTGCCAAGACTGAAAGGCGTTAAGGAACGCGAACTCTACGTTGCGAGTCTGCTGCGGATTGCAACACCTCAAGAAGCAAAATACATTGTCCGGCTTCTTCTGGGCGACTTAAAACTTGGCTATTATGCAAGCACAGTCATGAAAGCCGCGGCAAGAGCCTACCAAGTTCCAGTGGAGCTAATCCAAAACGCATGCGCCATAATGGGTATAGCCGAAGGAATAAGCCTAGCCTCAGAAGGACTGCCAAAACTGGCAGAAGTGAAAATGCGCCCCGGACAGTTCATAAGACCCCAACTGGCCCACCTATACGAGCCGGACAAAGTTGTCTATCCGGCTAGGGCAGAATACAAGATTGATGGGAGTCGCCTTCAAATTCACAAGTGGGGAACCCAGACATGGATTTTCTCAAGGCGAGGAGTTGAAAAGTCTCAAACGCTGCCGGAAATCGTTGAAATAGCCAGGAAGTTTAATGCCCAAAGCTGCATTGTGGACGGCGAAGTCCTAGCCGTAGACCCAAACGGCAACCCGCTGCCCTTCCAGGTAATGCTCGAAAGAACGGTGCCAAGAGAACTGACACCAAAAGAGCTTGCAGAAAGAATGGAGAAAGTCCGCGTCACATACAGAGCCTTCGATATACTCTTCCTAAACGGGCGGGAACTCATAGGCTTGCCACTTTCAGAAAGGCGCAAATACCTAGTAGAGGTTGTCCCGCCAGAATATTTGGCTGAGGGCGTTGAATGCCAAAACGAAGTTGAACTGATGCGCTTCTACGACGAAGCCTTAAAGAAAGGCTTTGAAGGCATAGTTGTAAAGGACTTAAGCTCTCCATACGAGATTGGACAGCGTACCTACACATGGCTTAAACTGAAACCAGAACGCGACACAATAGACTGCACAATAGTAAAAGCCCTATACGGAAAGGGGAGACGCGCGGGGCTCTATTCGTCTTTCATGTTGGCAGTGCGAGATCCAAAAGAGAAAAAACTCTACACCATCGGAAAAGTATCCAACCTACCAGAACAAACCATGGACGCGCTTGCAACGGTTATTGAAAAGACAAAAACCAGCGAAGACGACGAAGGAGTCTTCGTAAAGCCAACGGTTGTTGTGGAGGTAACATACCAAGAGATTCAAGAAACAGACGAGTACACAAGCGGCTACGCCCTAAGAGTGCCAAAAATAGTCCGCTTCAGAACAGACAAAACCATAGAGGAAATAGACAATGTTGAGAAGTTGAAGAAGCTTTATGAACTTCAATATGAACGCTACCCAATGCAGTCCATCTAAAGCAAAGCGTTAACCACAAAATTTGCTTAAAAAAGCCGTCTTATTGATGGGTATTGTTGGATAAAATCTATGTTTGCTTTGCTTCTTTTTTGGTCGCTGCGGATTCCTATGGCGATTTCTATAAATTCTTTTAGGGTTTGGTTTGCAAACTCCCATGATGGTCTCCCGTAGATTATTCCGGTGCATGTGGAGTCAGCATATATGTACAATGCTTTTCCGCCGTAATGGTACAAGGCTTCTCTTGCGTATCCAAACTTTGGTGTAGCTAAAATTTTGAAGGGCCAAAGTTTGCAAGCTGCTGGCTTCATGTGTTGTAGTCCGCATAGGTGCATGTCTGCCATTTTATAGAGGAATATGCATGAGCCGTCGCTTTTTCTTCGCAAGTATAATTTGTTTAATCCTGAAACTGTTGTTTCTACGCCGTAGTTCTTTACTATTTTTAGCCATTCTTGGAAGTTTAGGACTACGCTGTAGGCTTTGCAGCATAAGCCGCAAGTGTTGCATTTCCAGTCTGCAATGTACTGCCATGGAACGAACAGCATAGCCCTTTGCCCTTAAGCCTTTACTGGTTTTTCAAAATTTTGAAGTTTAAGGTCTCGGATTAAAGGTTTATTTTCCCTCCTTAGCCGTTGTAATAGGCTTTGAGTTTTTCAGCAACTTCCTTTGGGATTTCCATGGCTTTCAGTGTGCGTCTGTTTGCGGCGACAGCCACAATGTAGCCGTCTGCCAGCAGTTCCGCCGTTTCCTTATTGTAGATTTTGAAGCTATATTTTACGGATTTTTCCCTCATTTCATCCACTGTTAGCTCTATTTCCAGTAGGTCGTTGAACTTTGCTGGTTTCCGATATTGGCAGAAGGCTTCAACTCTGGGCATTATCAAATCTTTGGAGGCAAACAAGTCTATCAGTTTAAGATGCTGGTAGAACTCTTCTTCGGCTATTTCGAAAAACTTGAAAAAGTTTAGGAAGTGGACTATTTGGGCTGCATCGGTGTCCAGCCACAAAACTCTGTATAATGTTTTGAATGATTGGGGCATGCCTTGTCCCAGTCTTTGTTAGGGGGCTTAAACTTTCTTGTAAAGGTATATTGTGTGGGATGGGTATCCAAGCTTTGGGTTTTCGCAGAAGTTTTCAACTTTTAATGGTCTCCATCCCACTATTTCGTAGTCGTGGGAGACAACGCGGGCTCCCGGCTTAAGTTCAGCTTCGAGTTTTGGCTTTATCTTTTCATTGGCGCTTGTGGTTAGGTATAGGAATACAACGTCAGCTGATGAGAGGTCAACGTTGAACATGTCGCCGTTAACTATTGTCACTCTGTCTTGAAGCCCTTCTTCGTAGACCGTGCTTAGGGCTCTTTTTGCAAGGTCTTCGCGTAGTTCTACGCCCACCGCTCTTGCGCCAAACTCTTTAGCAGCCATTATTACTGTTCTGCCATCTCCCGCGCCAAGATCGAAGAAAACCTCGCCGGGTTTCAGCTGTGCTAAAATAAGCATGTGACGGACGACGGGGAGGGGTGTTGGGACATATGGGGCTATGAACAGTGAGCATGCCTCCATTTTGGTTTTACCGATACTTTATTCTTTTAAAGATTTTCCCTTTCGCTAGGCAACGTAGGTGGCTCTCTTAGGTGTTGGGCGTCTGGACTCTCCACATTTCATAGCGCTTTGAGCGCATAACTCCAAATATTTCTCCTCGTCTCCTGCGCCCACGGCTTCTGCTGCTTTTCGGCAGAGCTCGCTTGGTTCTTCGCATCCTTCCTCCTTGCATAAGCCTGAAATGTAGAGGCATATTTCCTGTACATCTTTTGGCTCGAGGACGGCTCTGTTTGTTCTGATTAGGAGGCATAGTTCCCTTGCCAAAACACAGTTTTTAACATACTTTATCCTGTTTAGGACTTCTTCTCGGAGTCTTTTTCGGCTTATCTCCAAACTTCTTTATCTCTCCACTGTTGCTGAAAGTTGTGCTCACCCAGATTAACGTGGTCTCCCATTTAAAAGTTGTTGTAAGTCTTTCAGCCCTTCTACCAGAATCTTTTGCTTATGGCTTTGCGTTCAGCCTCTAAAACAAGCTCATAGAACCTATCCGTGAGCATTGCTTCCTTTTCAAGAACTTCCTTAATGTCTGATGGTTGAACTTTCCTTGCGCAGAGGGCTACCGCCGCCGCCTTGCCATACTTTTCTATTAGGCGGGCTGTTTGTAGGGCTTGCCTCCGAATTTTCTCCTCGCTTTTTGTGAGCTTTTCGCCCTTCTTCTCCACCAGTGGCATGACCTTCTCTTCCTCAACCCTTAGAAGCCCGATGGCTCCGGAGCCACACTTTGGACATTTTGGTTTTGCTGGCAAGTCTTTGACGCGTATCATGTCCGCGTAACTCCAGCAGTTTGTGCAGATGAGATTGCATGTTTCGTTCAACAGCCTTGCTTTTGCGGATTCTATGAGCACGGCTCGCATCCTTTCAGGTGGGATGAGGTCTGTTTTCATGCTGACGCGTTCAATGCCAACACGAGCAACTGGGGTGGCAGTTCCGCCAGTTTCAACCTTAACAATTTCTATTTCGCCCCTGCGGATTTTCTCTAAAACCTGGACGAGCCTTTCAACGTCCAAGTCTTTTGTGAAAACCTCTTTAAGGGCTTCCTCAAATATTGGGGTTCCCTCGAAGCTTTTCAAAAGTCTTTGGAGGCTTACATTGCTAAAGTCAGCCCACTTCTCCAGTGCGCCGAAGCGTCTTGCCACGTGAATCATCCGCCTCTTAAAAATGCCAGTCTTAACAGTGGCCCTTGTCAAAGTGTCTCTGACGGTTTGCTCGCCCATTAAAGCCATTTCATCAAACAATGTGACAATTTGGTCAGCGTCTGCAGCACCCATTGTTTGTATGAATATACGGTACGGGTCGTGTTGAACCACTATGCCGTACCCAACCCTTTCGGATAGTAGTTGCCCAACAAGCTGGGCTAGAGCTCTGTTCGTAAGAGAACCGAAATGGGCATGGACTATGACGAAGTCCTCCCAATCTTCGACGGTTATTCGATTATCCGTTGGAACAGGTATTCCAGCAGCTACCTGCTCAATGGTCTCGGCTAAAGCGTCCAAAATTGTCTCTTTTTCTGCCGGATAGCTTTCGCTAAGTTTAGATGCAATTTCTTGTGGGGGCAGGCCCTTGCGGGTTTGCTCTTCAACAAAACCACGGATGTAGCCGACCTCTTGGGCAACCTCAAAGGGCACTGGGATTTCCTCACCTATCCAGCTTGGAATAGCCCCGGTAGGGTCGTCAACCGGCTTTACGTAGACCTTGTCACCTGATATGTGGAGGATTCGCCATGGGCTTCCACGGATTATGAACTTTATTCCTGGCTTGCCATACTCCGCCATGAAGGCTTCATCTAAAATTCCCACAGCTTGATCTGTTGTCTCATCCACTACCAGGTATTGTTTCTCCTCAGGTATCATGGACAAATTGTCAAAATAATATTCGAAAAGCGCCTTAGTTCTTCTTGGTTTCAGAACCACCTTGTCTTCAAAGGAAACCCACGCAAGTCTAGGGAAGCGTTCATGCATATATCGTAAAATTTTTTCAATATCTTCCATTGTTAGGTCGGCGTATGGGTAGGCTTTCCTAAACATTTCCAAGATTTCGCCGAACTCAAGCCTCTTCTGTTTTAGGAGTAGCCCAGCAATTTGATGAGCTAAAGCATCATAAGGCTTTGGCGGAATTTCGACTGGTTCTAAATCCTCTTTTAGGGCGCGTCTTGCTATGGCCAAAGCCTCCAACGTGTCATCAGAATCCATTGTTACAATTATTCCCTCGGCTATGTGACCAATTCTGTGGCCGCTTCTTCCAACCCGTTGGATAAGCCTTGTAACCTGGCGGGGGCTCATGTACTGTATGACTAGGTCTATGCGGCCTACATCTATGCCAAGCTCTAGGCTGCTGGTGCAAACCAAGCCCTTCAACTCGCCATTTTTTAGGCCTCTTTCTGCTGCTATACGGGAGGGCTTGGCCAAAGAGCCATGATGTATGGAAACTGGGAAGTCTATGTCCCAGACTTTGAAACGGCTTGCCAAAACCTCTGATATGGCGCGTGTATTTGTGAAGAGAAGAACCGATCTATGGCGGCTTATGTAATCGCGGATAACCCTAAGCCTGGCCGCCACCTCTGGGTGCGTGTAAAGCTGTTCTGCCAGTCTAAAGTCTTCTGGTTTAGGCTTTGGGAAAAGTATTTTGAGACGCATTTTTCTGGCAACTGGAACTCGTACAATCTCTATTGGACGGCCGTTTCCAACGAGGAATTGAGCTACCTTTTCAGGGCTGCCAATGGTGGCTGACAAGCCTATTATTTGGAAGTCTCTCCCAATCATTGTTCTGAGCCTTTCAAGGCTTAGGGCAAGCTGGCTTCCACGTTTGCTGTCAGCCATCTCATGAACTTCATCAATTATGACCCAGCGGACTTGCTGCAAGTGTTGCCTCATAATCCAGCCAACCAAAATAGCCTGCAGAGTTTCAGGCGTTGTTATCAAAACGTCCGGTGGACTCCGCGCTTGCCTTGTCCGTTCGCGGGTTTCTGTGTCGCCGTGCCTAACAGCCAGCTTAATGTCTAGATTGTTACACCACCATTCAAGGCGTTCCAACATGTCCCGGTTTAAAGCCCTCAGAGGCGTGATGTAAAGCACTTTTATGCCTGGAGTGTGTGGCTCCTGCAATAGCATGCTCAAAACGGGTAAGAAGGCGGCTTCAGTCTTGCCGGTCGCTGTTGGCGAAATAAGCAGAACATTTTTCCCTTCAAGGATGAGCGGAATAGTCTTTTCTTGAGGCTCTGTTGGTTTAGAGAATCCCCTCTGCTCAATCAAGCGGCGAACAGGCTTAACTAGAAGGTCAAAAGCATTTTTGGGCTGCTCTTTCAAAGCGGTTTAAACCTCGATGCTATAGGAATAGCGGAAAACCAAAGGTAAAAGCATTTTGCAACACGCAACATCAAATTTATGAGTTGTAGCAGCCGTAAATTGGATAGCCCCCTCTAGATTTTTGCGAAAAAGTATCCAAATTGATGACTAAAAGGATTATATGTTAGATTCTCAAAATTATCCTCCACGTTTGTTTAGAAGACCAGTTATAATTGATGGTAGCATAGCCGGTAGGGAAGAAGCTTGGCTCATCGATGGCATGCAATGGATGTAGAGGATGTTCTGCATGCTTTAAATTCCGACCGGAAGGGCTTGAGCACTGAAGAAGCTGCGCTTAGGCTACGTAAGTTCGGTTATAACGAGTTTGAAAGGCGAAAAAGAATTTCCCTGTTCAAGATTTTCCTACTTCAGTTCAAAAATGTTTTCACACTGATTTTGTTGGCGGCCATTGTTATTTCAGTCGTAATTGGCTGGTTTGAAGCTGAAACCGCAGCTAAACCTCACGCGGCAATAGAAACATATGCTGACGCGATCGTGATTGGCGCCATTGTTATTCTCAACGCTGTTGTTGGCTTTATACAAGAGTATAGGTCGGAAAAGGCAATAGAAGCCATGGAGAAATTGGCAGCTCCCAAAGCGAGGGTGCTGCGGGATGGCAAAGAAGTTTCAATTCCAGCAAGGGAAGTTGTTCCCGGAGACATTCTGGTCCTCGAAGCTGGGGATCGTGTGTCTGCTGATGGCAGAGTTATCGAAGCTTTTGAACTTAGGGTCAACGAGGCTGTTTTAACGGGGGAATCTGTTCCGGTAAACAAGAGCACGATGGTTTTGCCTGAAAACACGGTGGTATCTGAAAGGCGAAACATGGTTTTCGCTGCAACCCATGTGGTTTATGGAAGAGGAAAGGCCGTAGTTGTAGCCACCGGGATGAGCACAGAGTTTGGCAAAATAGCAGAAATGGTTCAAGCAGTTGAAAAAGAGGAAATCCCCTTAAAAACTAAACTTGATAAGTTCGCCAAGAAAATCGGTTTGGTGGTTGTTGCTGCGGCGTTAATTCTGGCGCTTGCGTTTCTGAGGAACGCCGTAATCGGCATCGAGATATTTATGACCTCTGTGGCTTTAGCTGTGTCTGCCGTTCCCGAAGGCTTACCAGCCATTGTTACTGTGACCCTTGCTCTTGGTGCCAGAGAGCTTGCTAAACGCAACGCGGTAATTCGGAGACTCGCCTCTGTGGAAACTTTGGGCTCCACAACAGTCATATGCTCAGATAAAACTGGCACGTTGACAAAGGGTGAAATGACGGTACGCAAAATCTTCGTCAACAACAAGATGATTGATGTTACGGGTTCTGGCTACTCAGCAATCGGCGAGTTCCAAAAGGATGGTACACAAATAAACCCTATTCTTGAACCCGGGATAGCGTTGCTCCTTAAAATTGGAGCATTATGTAATAACGCCTCCTATGATGGGCAAACAATTCTCGGAGACCCTACCGAGGGAGCACTCATTGTTGCGGCGGCAAAGGCAGGAATATGGAAGAGCTATGTGGAAAAAGAGTATCCGAGAGTGAGCGAAATCCCATTTAGTTCTGAAAGGAAACGTATGACAACACTGCATAAGACTGATGATGGGCGTTATCTTGCCTTTACTAAAGGCTCTCCAGAAGTCGTCTTGCAACTTTGCAGTTACATATACATGGATGGGAAAGAAACGAAACTTAGCAAGGCGGGAAGAGAACTAATTCTAAGAAAAAACGAGGAAATGGCAAGTCAAGCGCTTCGTGTGTTAGGCTTAGCCTACAAGGTTCTACCAAGCCTAGATAACGAATACAATGAAGAAAGCATCGAACATGACATGGTTTTTGTCGGACTTGTTGGGATGATTGACCCGCCAAGAGAGGAAGCCAAGGAAGCCGTTAAACTATGCCAAAAAGCTGGAATAAAAGCTGTGATGATAACGGGAGACCACAAACTCACAGCCATCGCCGTGGCGAAGGAAGTCGGCATATACAATGAGGGCGACTTAGTCTTAACAGGCGCTGAACTAGACCAGCTAAGCGACGAGAAGTTTGAGGAAATTGTTGAAAAAGTAACAGTTTACGCAAGAGTCTCCCCTGAACACAAGCTTCGCATAGTTAAGATTTTGAAAAGGAAGGGGCACATTGTGGCAATGACAGGGGACGGTGTCAACGATGCACCAGCACTAAAGCAAGCGGATATTGGCGTAGCCATGGGCATAACCGGAACAGACGTGGCTAAGGAGGCTTCAGACATGGTTCTGGCAGACGATAACTTCGCCACAATAGTCAAAGCTGTTGAAGGAGGTCGAATAATTTACAACAACATTAGAAAGTTCATAAGGTTTCTCCTCGCCCTCAACTTTACTGAACTGATCCTTGTAGGGTCCTTTGCCTTAGCTGGTTTGCCCATACCCCTTCTGCCAACAATGATCTTGTGGTTAAATCTTGTCACCGACGGACCGCCCGCAATAGCCTTAGGCAAAGATCCGCCAGCCGAGGATGTTATGGAAAAACCTCCCCGCAGCCCAAAGGAGGGCTTATTGCATGGCATGCTAATTTTCATTCTTGCATCCACGTTGATTCAGCTGGCAGCGGAGATCGCTGCTTTTTGGTGGGGCTTCGCTGTTTTGGGTTCTCTTGAAAAAGCGAGAACCATGGCTTTCCTAGTGGCATGTTTCTACGAGTTGGTGGTTGTTTGGAACTGCAGATCAGAAACCAAAAATGCCTTCAAAGCGGGCTTCTTAACCAACAGGTGGCTGCTTGCAGGTGTGCTTATATCTGTAGTTTCAACTTTGGCTGTTGTTTATGTTCCCGCATTAAGCCTTCTTTTTCATACAGCACAATTAGACATAGCTGAATGGGTAATTGTTGCGTCCCTTTCATGCTTGGGCTTTCTTGTTATGCCAGAAATTTTTATGCGGAAGATCACTAGAACTTAAAACGCTGAAAATTAACATTCTCCTGCGACATGTTATCCTATAGTTTATCCAAAATTTCCCCTTCTATTTCTTCCTCCCCTATCTTGAATGTGTCTGGTTCTTCTCGCTTCAATATGATCTTCAAAGCCTTTGGCGTCAGTTCTCTTACAAGCTGCAGAATTTCCCTTCTAGCGGCTTCAAAATGCTTCTTAAAGAGGGCTTTATCCTCGTAAATTACTCCAGCGAGGGGACAAATTTTCTCCATCTTCAAGTACCACTCAATTTTACCAGTCGCCTTGTTTATGTCGAAGGTTATGGGACCAGCGACGCATGTTTCTGGCTTTGCTGGATGCACAACACATTTTCTCGTCGTCCTATCATAAAATATGCAGTATCCGCCTTCGTCTTCCCTTGGAAAAGTATATTCAGCATGCACGAAAGGATTCTCAACGTGGATGCCATGCGCCTTCAAGTATTCTAGAATAATTTTTTCACGCTTTTCGGTTATTGGCGGTCTAGCATCCCAGCAACAGTTAATCTTGCAAGTGCCGCAAATGTTAAAGAAGTTTTTCTGGCGTTCGCCTTCAGCTTGCATACGCGCTTCCAACCTCTATCAAAATATGGGTTCATTAGCCTCTAGGCTGTTTAAAAGTTTCGAGTAAACGTCTATAATTGCCTCATGCATATTCGTCTTCTGCGCCCTAACTTTGACTTTCTCTCTGATGACATCTGAAAGGTTGCCGTGTTCAACACGCTTCTCTATTAAGGGGAGATATTCCTTCTCTTCGGATGTGGCGTTTTCCCAAGCGACTTTTAAAAAGTGTCTGCACACATGCCTAGCTGTTGGCCCATTGGAATGGAGCACTTTCGCCTCTAAGCCATATTTTATGACGGACTTGAAGTCTTCAGCCAAAACTTCCGTCGGCATTAAAGGCTCATCCGTTTTCATCAAGCCTCTAAGCAGCGCCCTTATAAAACAGCTTAGAGCCACGTCGGATTTTATGCATTCCTGTTCGTCCATGACCCTTATTTCTAGGGCTTTCCTTTCAAAGCGGAAGATTATGCCCCTCGAGTTAACCCATTCCTTGTTGAGGATGCAACTGTGGGCTCCAACCTTGGCTAAATCAGCCGAATAACGCCCAATAACTTCCTGCCTATACTGCCTAAAGGACTGAACATATTCGGGAACGACTTTTCCAGTTACTGATGGAATTTCCTTCTGGTTTTCCATGTAAAAGAGAAGCCTATTATCCACGTAATCGCCTAATTGCCCCTCAAAGATGGGGGAGGAAGCCGAAACAGCTGGAAGATAGGCGCAGACGTTGGCAAGCAGGTTATGCATTTGAACGGCTTTGGCTTCATCGGCATATGGAATGTTAAGTTGAAAGCTTTGTATGTTAAGCCATCCATGCTGTTTAAGGTTGAAGATTCGGCTGAAAGCCTCGTAAATCTGCTTGTGGCGATGCGGCCAAACGGCTGTTTCCTCAAGCCTCAATGTCGGATGCATCCCAGTTCCCAAAAGCCTCGCTCCATAACGATGTTCAAGCATTTCGCTGAGCCTTAAAACAGCCTCATGCATGTTCTCTTCAAAGGTTTTTGGTGACTTGAAAGGTTTGTTAGGCTTAACCTCAACAACGTGAAGTTGCAATTCTTTTCCAAAGGTGAAGTTGCCAAACTCCACAAAGTTTACAACTCGCCCATAAACATCCTTTATGACTTTGTCAACCATTGGCAAAGCCCTCAAATTTTCATCTACGAGCGAGAACTCATGTTCTGGTCCGAGAACCTCTAAGGTTCTGTACGTACAGACTGCCTCTTTAACAGAGAGAATTGTGCAGCCAGCCAAAATATAAGCTTATAGCATTTCCCCGCTAGGAATAGAGTTGATTGGCATAGTTGCATAGTTAGTTTTAAATATTTGGATGGTGTTAGCTGTTTTCTGTTGTCTGGTGCCTCTTGCGTGCTGGTCGTCTCAAACATCGACCTAAGAACAAACGCGTCCATAATAAAACCATCAGCCTTCCTCAAGTCTTCTGTTAGGGACTTCATTCTCAACATAAACAACGACTACAGATACATGAAAACAGGCTATTATGTTTCGCTTCACGCTGAAATTCTTGGAAACGATGTTGTCCCAACAACGGAAAACGCCATAGATGCTTACAGGCTGCCGGTTCTACTGGTTAGAGCTTCAAAAAATGGGACGCCAGTAACGCCATATCTTGTTACGGACTCTGTTAAGCAGATAATGGCTGAATTCAGCTTCCCAGTTGTTGTCTTCGCAGTTAATCCCTTTTCGTTTAACGGTTTCCAAACAGCAAGAAATAGAACTGCCCTATACAAGGCTGTCAAAAGCCTAAGCATGAACTACCGTTATGCCGTTTGCGCCCAACCACTACGTGGCGAAATAGTTTCCGTTAAATCCTTCTTCGGCGAATGCGTCCATGAAGACAGCAACACACGGGAAATAGCCAAAAAAGTCTATGAAACCTTCAAAATTCCAGTATGCAAATTGCATATTCAACGTTTCAATGGGAAAACCTACCTTTGTGGGCTTCAACCCTTAAAGATGGAGGAAATTACGCCTCCTGACGTTGATATGATTTCTCAAATTGTTTCCCGGGTTTCCGGGAAAGGATGGTTTGATTGACGCGGATAGCATGTTTTGTTGAAAAATACAATTTCACATATTCTGACGAAGCTGAGGCTCTCCAAACCTTTAAGCAAACAGCTGAGCAGATGGGGCATTCGTTCAACTTCTTATTTAGAAGCGGACTTTCTGAAATCCCAAAGTATGACGCAGTTTTCATTAGGGCGACCACCGACCCGCTTTACACAGCCTATGTAGTTTCAAAAACTGCTTGGGAGCTTGGCTTAAAAGTTGTTGACGACCCAATTTCGATTAGGATTTGCGCCAACAAAATCCACCAGTACCGGCTCTTTGAAAAGTATAATGTGCCGCGCATTCCAACATTTTTTTTGAACAAGGATGAGTTTCATCATAGGCAGATAGAGGAAATCTTCGAGCTTTTTGGAAAACCAGTGGTTATTAAGGCGCCTTACACCAGCTTCTCTAAATATGTGGAGAAGGTTTCATGCGAAACAAGCTTTCGAGAAGTTGCCAAACGATTCTTTAGGCGGTCAGACTACATTGTTGTGCAGAAGTTTATGCCTTCCCGCTTTGACTGGCGTGTGGGCGTCCTAAACGGCGAAGTTCTATATGTTTGCAAGTACATGATGCCGAAGGGCAAGTGGAAACACGGCGTAAAGCGCCGTGGAAAACCAAGCTTCATATGGGGCAGAACAGTTACTCTGAAACGTGACAATGCGCCTCAAAAACTCAAGGAAATAGCCCTAAAAACCTGCAGTGTCATTGGGAAGGGGCTTTACGGCGTCGACATCAAGGAGGTTAACGGCGACTATGTAGTTGTTGAGGTTAATGACAACCCAAGCATATACAAGGGGCATGAAGACTTAAGGGACAAGGATGTCTACGAGAAAATAATAAAGTTCCTAGCAGAATAAGCGATTTTACTGAAAGACGATGAAGTATATTAGGAGAAGGGTGAAGCCAACAAATCCCAGTATTATTCCCATCCTTTTGGGGTCTCTTCCAGCCTTATATGCCTCATTCCTTCCCTAGCGATGACAGGGTTTAAAGCGCCTCCTCTTATGTACCTATATTCCGAAAAATGGAAGCAAACTCACAAAGCCCATGCCGAGCAGAACAAGCGCCCCGATAATCAAGGCTCCACGAATAGTTTCCAGGAAGGGTTTATTCATTATGGTGGTGTAGATCAGCGCTCCGGAGGTTAAGAGTATCAAGGTAGTGGCTAAAGCAGTTAAGTAAAGCTTGAAAAATTCTTGAGCGCTTCTTTTACTGTCATTTCCATGACTTGTCTGCATTTTATGCCCTTTAGTATTTAAGGGTTTTGAGTTAGACATTTTAGTTCTGTAGACATGCATAATCCACATTTTTCAGTTTCAAATGTTGGATCTAAAGCCTTATGCATATTGCACAACAAACCTTTTGCACGAGCGACTTTGCAGATTTCACAAAACTTTAGTGTAAAATCCTTGTGAGATAAGCCCTCCTTTGCCAGGGAATCCGCCAACTCATCAATTAGCCTTTTAATTTCTTTGTCTTTTTCCAGGTCTAGGGCTTTTCCCCGCATTTTCTTGTTGTAAAGGCTTATGGCAGGTTGGCTTACGCCCAGCAGTTTTGCTGTCTCCATCTGTTTTAGGTTGTGTTTTGTCATTAGTTGTTTGGCTAGTGCTGCCCTTACTGGTGGGAGTAGGCTTTTCACGGCGACCTCGCATGGCAGTAGCATTTTTCATTCCTCCTTGTTATATTGTGGGGAAAGGCATAAATATACTTTATTACAATTGTAATAAAGGTGAACGCGTGTGACTGAAAGAAACGTTCTGAAAATAGCGGAAAACGTTTACTGGGTAGGCGTAAGAGATTGGAACCGCAGAATTTTCGACGCCCTAATCCCGCTTCCAAAAGGCACATCCTATAACGCTTACCTCATCATTGGCAGCGATGGGAAAGCCTTAATAGACACTGTAAATCCGGGCTTCGAAAAAGATTTGGAAGATAAAATCCGCAACATGGCAAAACCAGAAGAAATTGATTACGTTGTCATGAATCATGCGGAGCCAGACCACGCTGGCGCCATACCCCACATAATGAAAATCGCATCGAAAGCTAAACTAGTGGCTACTGGCAGAGGCGCAAAAATGGCTCAAGTTTATTATCACGTTCCACAAGAGCGAATTAAGGTTGTAGCTGACAATGAGGCCATAAGTCTAGGCGACAAAAACCTGCGCTTTATTGAGGCGCCTATGCTCCATTGGCCAGAAACAACGTTCACATACTTGGAAGAAGATGGAATACTTTTCCCATGTGACTTTTTCGGCGCCCACATGGCTGGAGGCGTCTACAGTGACGAAATTGAGGACTTGCTTGTCCACGCCCAGCGTTATTGGGGCGAGATAATGATGCCTTTCAGGGCTATGGCACAGAAAGCCCTAGAAAAAATCGCCAACCTAAAAATTAGAATGATAGCGCCTAGCCATGGTCCCATCCATAGAAAGCCAGAGCTTATTTTAAACGCTTATAGGCGTTGGGCGGTTGGCGAAACGCGAGCGAAGGCGACAATAGCCTATGTAAGTATGTGGAGCAGCACAGATGCCATGGTTAAGCAGATGGCTGAAACACTAGCATCGGAAGGCATCGAATTAGCCTTCCACAACTTAGCAGTGACTGATGTTGGCGATTTAGCCAAAGACCTTGTGGATTCAAGAGCCATAGTGCTTGGTGCACCAACAGTTTTGGGCGGAGCCCATCCATTGGCTGTTTATGCCACATACCTTTTCAAGGCTTTGCGTCCACCAACAAAATTCGCTGTTGTCTTAAGCTCTTATGGTTGGGGTGGAGGCGCAATACGACAAATTCAAGAAATACTTGGCGACTTTAAAATCGAGGTTATCGGTGCGCTAGAAATTAATGGACCGCCAACAGACGAGAGCATGAAGCGCATAGTGGAGCTTGGGAAAGCATTAGCCAAGAAAATTTTAGAAGGAGGCACCTAAAATGGGTGGAGTGACAGAAGAAGAGCGGAAGAAGGTTTTAAAAGAAATTTTAAGGCAGTTGCATGCTGGCGCCCCACCCGAACAGGTTAAGGAGCGTTTTAGACAGTTTCTTGAGGGCGTGAGCTCGCTTGAAATAGCTAAAATTGAACAGGAACTCGTAAGCGAAGGTGTATCAAGAGAGGAGCTTCAGAGACTTTGCGATGTTCACTTGGCGATTTTTAGGGAGCAGTTAGAAAAACAGAAGGTTGAGGTTGCCCCAACCAGTCCCATTGGCATACTTTTAGAAGAGCATAAAATGATTCAGCAAATAGCCGAGAAGCTTAACGTCTTGGTTGAAAAAGTGCAAAAAGCCGAAAGCCCAGATGCGGTGGCTGGAGAACTGTCACAGCTGAGGCATGTGGCGGATGAGCTTTTAGACGCTGAAAAGCACTATTTGAGGGAGGAAAACGCGCTATTCCCAGTCTTGGAAAGACATGGTATAAGTGAGCCCCCTGCAATAATGTGGATGGAGCACAACCAGGTTAGGGAAAAGAAGCAGCAGCTCAAAGCCTTAATCGAGAACGCCGCAAAAATGAACTTTTCAGATTTTAAGAGGCAGCTTAGCGAACTAGCAAAGGCCGTGGGCGATATGCTTAACAGCCACATTTACAAGGAGAACAACATTCTGTTTCCGGCAGCCCAGCGCGTTGTCACAGAGCAAGAATGGTCCACTATAAGGGCGGATTTTGACGAAATTGGATATTGCTGCTTCACCCCGGAACACTTAATAGCCAAACCAGCCAAAACTCTTGAAAAACCAGCAGCCGAGGAGAAACCTATGCCAGAAGGCACAATACAATTTGAAACAGGCTCTTTAACGAAAGAGGAGATTGAGGCTATTTTGAACACGCTGCCAGTGGACATAACCTTCGTGGATAAGGATGACGCCGTCAAATACTTTAGCAAGGCGGATAAACGCATATTCGTGAGGACGAAGGCTATTTTGGGCAGAAAGGTTCAGCTTTGCCACCCTCAGAAAAGCGTCCACGTGGTCAACAGAATCCTAGAAGCCTTCAAGAAAGGCGAAAGAGATGTGGCTGAATTCTGGATTCAAATGGGAGACCGCCTAATCCACATAAGATACTTCGCGGTTAGAGACAAGGACGGCAAATATTTGGGAACAATGGAAGTTTCCCAAGACATAACAGACATAAAGAAGATCGAAGGCGAAAAAAGACTCTTAGACTGGGAAGGCTGAATTTAGCAACTTATTTCCTTATTTTTCATTTTAGCCGCCTTTAGGAACTCTCATTTGTGAAGATTAAGTTTTTATGCCAAGATTGATTTCTACTCAATATGAAGTTATACATGATGGGAAAACCATTAAAACAGTTAACTTGGCAAGAATTTGTGGCGAATGATGTTTTACAGATTAACACATGGCCCTATTTACCTTCTGGAATCCTCAAACAGCATGATCAAAAACTTGATTTAAGTAAAGAAACAGAAACAATCATGGAATTTTACCGAAGGGAGCTTGCGGATATTAATAGATTTGTAGAGTTATTCTCTGAGAAACAAAAGGCTGTAATGGGTTGGATTTTCGCTGCTTGGGTAGGAGTGTTAGGAAACTTGGCTGTAAATCTAGGTTTTGGCGTCCCAATAATCTTAAATAATTTACAGTTAATGCTTCTGGCTTTGGTCTTAATGCTATTATCTTTTTTAATTGCCATATACTTACGATACCTTCCAAAGGTTTCGATAACCTTCATATTTATTCCGCGCTACGACGATTTTCCAACAGGATACGAGCAATACATAAATCAAAACTCTTGCACTAAATTTCATTCGAATATGATTTTGCAACTAGGTCAGCTTCGTGACTTAGTAACGGATTTCGGTTCTCTAGTTAGAATTGCAATACTTAAAGAATGCTTAAAGTCATGCCAAGAAAAATTATCTTACGTTCGCATTTCTAGTGTAAGGAAAATTGAGGATTTTTTGCCAGTCACATTTATAGAAATTTCTACTAACGGCATAAAACCTTGGCTTGATTTTAAAGGCAAAGACAAAATCAAAATGGAATTAAATGAATTGATAAACGCTATGCTTAACGCCCGACAGCGATGTTCTGTTCGAAAGTTTGAGCTCGACCCAAATGAATGGAGAATTCATGGATGCGACTTCTTAGATGGAGTTTCTGATTGGAATTTTAAGGAGATGCGTGATGCGATCATCCAAAGCTTATATTCAAATCGCTAGGACAATTTACGGTATAATTAAATCTTCACTGCCGCATCGTGTGGATGAAGATGTGTTAAAACATCAGCCCATGAAGATGGATAGTTTGAAAACCGTCTTGTTTGTTTGTGTTGAGAATAGTTTTAGGAGCCAGATTGCCGAAGCCTACTTTAACAAGTATGCGCTAAGTGGCTGGAAAGCCGTGAGTGCTGGCTTAAAACCAGCTGAAAGGGTTCATCCAAACGCTGTCCGACTCATGCTTGAAGAGGGTATAGACATAAGCCACAAAAAACCTCAAATTATGACGAGGGAGCTTCAGGAGAAGGCTGAAGTAGCCATAATAGTCTGCAGCGGCTCCCTCTGCCCAGTAGTTTACGCAAGGCACGTGGAAGAGTGGAACATGCCAGACCCAGCCAAAATGCCACTAGACGAAGCCAGAAAAATTCGAGATGCCATAAAAGCCAAAGTCCTAGACCTTATCGAGCGTTTAGAGAAAAGTTAAGTCGTACATCCAGCCTTTTCCAGTGCTTTTTCTACTTCCTCCCTTATTATGTAGCCGCCTATGTGGAGAATTGGCTCCTTAACCTCTGGATCAACGTTCATTGTCGCCGTGCATGGATAGCTATGATGAGCCTTCGCAATTGCATCGTATAAGATTTCTCGTTTTGTTTCAACGCCTATGAGCTTTCTCGCCACATACCATGTTGAGCCGCATGGAGCACTCCGCCTAACAATAGCTGTCTCCACAACCTCACGTCCACCTCGCCTTGCAGTGGAAATCTCAAGTTTTGGACGCCCAACCCCCAACTCCTCTACAAAGCGAGAGATGAAAGGCTTATCCTTAGATGGCTCTAGCGAACAGAAGGGCTTCGGAAAAGCACACTCCAAGCCAAGCTCAAGACAGCGCTCTTCCAACTGCTTCCTCAAACCTGATGGAACCTCGTTAAAATCTTCAACGGGCACAATTAAGCCTTTAACACCAGCCTTCGTAATGTGGGTTGGCAGTTCCAAAAGCAGGTCCTTGTGTAAGCCGGAAGCCACACACAAATCTGCCCGCGGAACACTCCTGGGCATGTATTCTTCTGGCTTGTCTATGAAGGCTGGCAAATCCGAAGGCTTCGGAAGCTCTATAGCAGCGCGGATGTTCCGCACATAACTGTAAACGCCATACTTACAAGAGTCGCAATACAAGCCGCAAGAATTGCAGAAACTAGGGTCATTTATAAGATTCCTTATCACACGCTCTGCAAATTCGCCGCTGTAAACGAAAACCAAAGTTAAAAACTCTTTTTTGCCAGCCAGATTTCACACCACTTAAATGCTATAAGACGTATTCTGGGCGGCGGGCGGCAAGCAAAACATGCTCTAAGAAAATTTCTTCCGGGACAGCCCCAACAAACTCCACCTTCTCATTTATGACTGTTTTGGGAACGCCCATAACAGCGTACTTATGCCCAATATGTGGAAACTCGCTCACATCAATAACGTCAGCCCTAACAAAGTCACTTTCAACAGCAAACTTGTAGGCTAGACTAGCAACAGAGGGGCAATAGGGACAAGTCAACGTCACAAAAACTTGAATGTGCACCGGCGCCTTAACGCCTTTAAGCCTCTCTCTAACACTTTCAGAAATATCCGACTTTCCGCGGGAAACAGCGATTATGCCCTCCACAAGGGTCCCAAACTCATAACCATAGGGCAAACCATAAAACCGCAAACCAAAATCCTTCTCGCCAATAATGGCCACCGCTGGAACCTTGTCGATGCTATAAGCCCTAGCCTTATCCGTGTCAGCCACAAAATCGTAAACTTCTACGCCTATCTTATCACTTAAGGTGGCTAACTCCTCAATGAGCTTCCGCGTCTCCGCACAATAAGGACATTCATATTCTTGCGTAAAAACAACAAGCCTAACTGGATTTTGAAGCTTTCCAACAAACTCTTCCCGCAAGTGTTTCTTGTGCTCTTCGGAGATCATGCGCGCTCATCCCTAACATTTACCGCCTAATCTCTACTTTAATTTCCTTCCAATCCTCTTTGACGCCACGCAAAGCACTAACAGCCCCAACAATGGTGCCGCCCAAAATCTTAACAACAAACTTGTTAAGGCTTATCTCTTCACCGTCAACAAGAAGCTTAACATCCAACAACAACCACCACAAGATAGAACTCAACTTAGAAGTAAAAGTTTTTTGCAAAACAGAAATAACTCTCCCGCTTATTTTGACTACTTTCGGAGCCCCTTCTCTCCCTTATCATTTTCTTGAAGAACCAGTAATGCCGCCAATGTAACTGTTTAAAAGGTTAATTCCATAAAGACTATTTCTGAAGCCTCTCTCTTTTCAACACTTTTAACTTTAAACCCAACTTTTTGAGCCACCTTCAACATAGCCTTATTCGATGCGGTAGTTTCTAGTTCAAGTTTGGCAAATCCCTCAACCTTAACCTTTTCAACAGCCGCCTTTAATAGGCTTGTTCCAAATCCTCTTCCCCAATAGTTTGGGTGAACAGAAATGCCAACTTCCCCAACATGCTCTAGGCCTTCATTTTTGGAACGCACTCCGACAAAACCAACAACTCGGCCTTCAAATATTCCAACAAGAAATATTTTATCCTTCTCAACTTGAAGCCTTTCAATGGCTTCTTTAAAAGCACGATACATTTCAGCCTTGTCGCCTTTATATGGTTCGATGTTCCAACGCATAACATCCGGATGGGACTCAATCTCAGCAAGCATCCAGAAATCCTCGTCCTTAAACATGTGAAATCTTGCATCCACTATTGTTAGGGACAAAGGCAAAAGCCCCCGATGGTTTATGGGGCCGAAGCCGGGATTTGAACCCGAGCGCCGGGCTCCACAGGCCCGTAGGCTTCCAGGCTACCTCACCTCGGCCACTTTCCGGGGTTCTGACACTTTTTGGGTTTCTTCCACCTCATCATTATTTCCTCTTCCCAAAAAACATTAGGCCATTCTTTTTACAGAAGCTTGGGTAACCATTGCTATGGCCATGGTTGCCGTGCGTGTGGCTTTATAGTGGTTCCTAAGAATTCTCTGATGAATTTTGATATGCTGCAGAAGGTTACGCCTGCGTAATCATAATTTGGATTCGCTTCAACCACGTCCAAGGCCTTTATGTTTAATCTTTTTAGGTTATGGACTATGTCTATAAGGTTTCGCAGCGTTATTCCTCCACCTTCAGGGTTGCCGACTCCCGGAGCAAACGCAGGGTCTAGGACGTCAACGTCTAGGGATACGTACACGTTTTCAACCTTGCCCAAGGCTTCGTTTATGAAGGAGGAAATTTTCTCTGCATTTTTATAAACTTCAGATGTGGTTACAGTTTTTATCTTGGCTTTTTTGGCATAAGCCGTCTGCTCGGCCGTGGATGCCCTTATGCCAACTTGAATTATATAATGAGGATTAACGATGCCCTCTTCAACTATCCTCCTCACGGTGCATGCATGTGAGTATAAATCTCCATCATAGCTCTCGTATAAGTCGGGGTGGGCGTCAAAGTAGATCAAACCCCAAGGAACTTTTGAGATTTCTTTTAAAGCCTTTAACGTAGCGTATGTGATGCTGTGGTCTCCTCCTAGGAAAATGTGCAATTTGGAATCGGCATTTTTGCTAACAACATCTTTCACCATTTCAAAAGCCTTTATGATTGATGCGGGTGCTATATCGCCTAAATCGTAAATTTTCCAGTGATCCTTAAGGTTCACGTTGTTTTCGGTGAAAGGGTTGTATATTTTTGAGCTTGTGTATTCTCTGATGGCTTTTGGGGCTTTAGCGGAGCCTTTCCTAAAGGATGAGCTTTTATCCCAACATAAACCAAGAACAAAGGCGTTTGCATCATCTTTGTTTTTTGTTTCAGCTCCGAAAAATAAACTCATAATTTCCCCCTTCGCTTCAAGAAAAACGCCTTAAAAATTCCTTAATTTCCCTGACGCTAAGCGGTACGTCGATTGGCTTTTTGGATATTCGTCTTCCGCTTTTTGGATCTTTAAGCCCGTTTCCAGTTATTAGGCATACAACCTCGTCCTTACAATCAATAATGCCGGCTTCAACGAGTTTTGGAAGGACGGCGATACAAGCTGAACCAGACGGTTCTGCAAATACTCCTTCAAGACGAGCCAACAAACTCATAGCCTTTAAAATCTCATTGTCTGAGACGTACTCTGCGTTTCCTCCGGACTCTCTTAATGCTTTAAGAGCCAAGGGAGCATCATAACTCCACCTGCTAACCAAACCCTCAGCTATGGATTCCTCGCAACTTTCCAAAGGTGCAGCCTCGCCCTTCTTGAAACCGTCAACTATTGGCGCCCCGCCAACTGGTCCGGTGGCAACCATTTTCGGCAAATTGTCTATGAAGCCCAGGTCCCTTAGCTCTTTGAAGCCTTTCCACATGCCATACAAGTGGGTGCCGTTACCAACATTGTCTATAACCCAGTCGGGTGCTTTCCATCCCAACTGTTCACATATTTCATAACTGATCGTCTTGTCGCCTTCCACCCTAAACCTGTTGTGTCCCGGGCAAGACTCGAAAATGTCCAAGTCCTTAACCGCCTCTAAGTAAACCTCAAAGATTTCCTCATAAATCCCGTCCACAAGAAAAGTTTTGGCTCCGTGAACTGAACATTGAGAAATCTTCCCCTTCGAAGCAGTTGAGGGCATAAAAACAAAACAGTCTAGTCCAGCTCTGGCTGCATAAGCCGACAGAGAAGCAGCAGCATTCCCAGATGAAACGCACGACACGCTCTTTTTTCCAAACTGTAAGGCTTTATTCACGGCTAAGAGGCTTTCACGATCTTTAAAAGAGCCCGTTGGATTCTGAGCCTCAATTTTCAACAGTAGATTTTTAACTTTAAGCCTTTCAGCTAGCTTCCCGCTTTTCAGTAGCGGGGTTCCACCTTCACCTAACGTTATTAACCTTTCTTCCTTTCGAAAACCCAATAGTTCCATGTATCTTAGGGCATTGAAAGGTCTCTGGGAAAACAGTTTTTTACTTATGATTTCTCCCATCTCTTCGTAGTTGTACACGACCTCTGTTATGCCCTTGAAAACTGTTATCCCTCTAACCTTTTCGACGCCGCATTTTGGACAGACAAAAAATTTTGGTTCGGGAGGAAATATTTCTCCACAATTTATACATTTCAAGCCTTCGACAAGCATAAACACTTCACCTTTAAATCATATCTTTTTCTGCACGTCCAATGATATTTTGTATTTCCGTTCGAGTTTCTTTTGGCAGGGGTTGTGGTTGATGTTGTTGGAGGATTGTTTTAACTTTTTCTTTTGCCCTCTTTGTGATGTCCTTTGCGCCATTTTTAAGCCAGGCCTCATAAGAGCGTCTATCAGTTAATTTTGGAATGAAGTGTTCTTTCTGCAAATATTCAAGTGTATGCTTCTCAGCCAAGAAATTGCCCCCGGGACCAATTTTTTGAATCAGGTCGAGTGCTATTGTCTGTTCTTTCACTTCTATGCCTTCAACAAGGCGAAAAGTCATGTTAACGATTTCATCATCTATCAGAAGCTGCTCAAACGAAAGGGTATTGCAGTTGTCGATGAGGCCTATTCCAGCAATTATGTCGCATCCGGAAAGAACTTGGGGGATGCCGCTGATGAGCTTTTCATAACATGCTTGTGCGTCGATAGTTTTGGCGGATGTAACAAAACCTCCCACAAGAGATGGCATATTATAGTATTTAGCCAGCTCCCCCGCGGCTGCCGAAATTAGCGCCCGTTCTGGTGATCCCCCTGTCCAAGTGCCCGCTTTCATGTCAAAACCAGCGCCGCCAGTGCCATATATCACTGGTGCTCCTGGATGCACAAGTTGCACTATTACAAGGCCACTTAAAACTTCGGCGTTATTAATAACGACTGCTCCTGCAAGCGTTACTGGGCTGGTGGCACCTGCTTGTGGCATTCCATAAAAGGATACGGGTATACCTGCCTTGGCAAATTCTAATGCTGCTTCAATGGATCCCCCTTCATGTTGGAGGGGCGATATGGTGCAATGCAGAGAGGATATTATTGGGCGTTCCCTGAGCTTTTTTGTGTCTCCAACCACAGCCGCTGCAATTTCAACTGCATAACGGGCTACTTTTGGTTTGACTATTGTTTCAAGTTGAACGTGCTTTTCAGTATTGGCTAAAGATGCTTCTAAGTCGTGCAAATGTCGAATGGGCGCAGGCACATCTGAGGAGGTGACCATTGGCCAATAAACGCCAACAGAGTCAAGCGCGTCTGCGATGGTGGCTGACTTAGCAATGTCATCTTTTGTTGAAGCCCTTCTTTCCCCAGTCTCAAAATCCAGAGTGTTTACCGCGTTGCCATCCGTGGTTATGTACACATGTCTGCCATCTAGCTTCAAGTCATATTTCGGGTTTCTGGCACACAACCTAAATACACTTTTTTTCTTTCTTAAAGCCTCTTCAACGACCTCGGAGGGAATTAATGCACACCCCATTTTGTAATCTACCTTACAACCAGCCTCCTCGAGGATTTTTAGACATTTTTCACTGTATATCTTAACACCAGTTCTCTCAAGAATATCCAGCGTAGCCCAATGAATAGCTTCCAACTCAGATCGAGAAAAAATTCTGATTTTTATTTTTTGATCATCTCTGGAGAAACCAATCATAATATACCACGCTGAGTCGTTTTACTATGCAGCCTTTAAAATCTTTTCTTCAAAATTCTTTCTTTATTATTGAAAAATTTTGACTGAAGTATTTTTCACAGTTTACGCATTTTAAACTCGATAAGTATGGTCGCTCCGTTTTTGAATTGATTTTCTTTAAGAATTTAAAAATGGAAAAGAAAAGAGGAATGAGCTTAGCCTAAAATTTCTGTATTCCATCGATTTTCTAGTTCTGTCCAGTGTTGCTCGAGCCACTCCCAGTCAAAGAACACCATTTTATCCATTTCTTCGTTGCTTGCAGGATTAAAGTATTGGTCTTTCGGAACCTTTGCGTACTCCCCGCACACAAAATTACCGGATTTTGTGACATGTCTCGATTGACTAACGGGACTTAGCGCGAAGTTAATAAACGCTTCTGCAAGTTCCCGAATTTCCGGTGACACCCCACGCACTATACTTAGGGATCCAAGCCAGGCTATTGCTCCTTCCCTAGGAATGACTATTTCTAACGGTTCCCCTCTTTTGATGGCGTCATAAGCACCCCCAGTGTAATAAATCGCTACACCCACCTCCTTTGATTCTAAGAGTTGAAGGGCTTCTGCTCCTGAAGTGTACCACACGTGAACGCTATCTTTTAAACTAGCAATTTCTGCAAACGCTGCATCTACGTTTGTATCATTTAAGTACTTATGACCTAACATTAACGCACCTACATAGAGCCCATAATACCAAGTTCGATCCATTGCAATTAAGCCTCTAAGTTCTGGGCGCTTTAAATCCGCCCAGGAAGTGATTTCAAATGGCACAACCTCCCTGTTCACAATTATGGTATACAAGCCTCCATCAAATGGTATGGCGAGTCCTGATTTCCACTCTTCTCTCTTTTGTTTTAAACATGAGTATACATATTGGGCATTAGGAATCCTTGATAAATTCAATGGTAAAAGCTTATCCAGGTTTTTTGCAGCAATAAAATTATAATCATCGAGATTAAAAACGTCGAATGGTGGCTGGTCCGGAGGAGCCGCTTGTAACATAGGTATAAATTCCGCCCAACCAATAACTAATTCAATATTTACGCCGGTTAAATCTTCAAAGGGTTCAACAATTGCCCACCTAAAGTTTTCCGCATACGGTCCGCTCCAAGCAGTAACCCTTAAAGTCATTCCTTGAAACTTCTGTCGTAAGTATTCAAACTCACTGACAACTTTATACTCGGTGGTTTTGACCATTTGAGGCTGGTAGATAAGGTATATCGATGCTGCCCCGATTATAATCCCCAAAATAAAGACCGACACATACTTAAATACCAATTTCATTGTATCACCATTCTTTGGTTATGTTTTTTTAAGAAGATATAAATTTTACTGAATTGAGCCTCTATGTAAGATTAAAATGTAAACATTACAAGTGACCTTTAGTCTAAAATCCGGAAAACAAGATTGTAGCTTACGGTTATAGGTTAGGAAACCTGTCCTTAAAGATTTGCGAATAAGAAAAGGTAACCACCAAGTTAAAACACGATTACGTACGCGAGAATCGGTCAGCAAAAATTATATTTTTGTTGCACTTAACGAACTAGATGATTGATACAATGAATGTAGATAGAATTAGAGTTGTAATGGTGGATAATCCATTTGATGACGTCTCCCTTGAGAAAGAAGCCTTAAAAGAAATAAACGCGGAAATAAAATCTTTTAGGTGTAAAAACGATAGTGAGATTTTGAATGTTGCAAGGGATGCGGATGTAATTATCAGCAACCTGCTACCTTTAAATAAAAAAATATTATCATCTCTGAAAAATTTACGCTTAATCGTCCGCTTGGCTGTTGGATATGACAATATTGATTTAAAAACAGCAACAAAAAAGAGGATAATAGTATGCAATATCCCAGACTATTGCACAGTTGAAGTAACTGAGCATACTTTAAGTTTAATTTTTGCTTTAGCTAGAAAAATTCCATGGATCGACTATTATACAAAAAAAGGAAAGGCGAATTTTAGGACGGACTGGAAACGTTTCAGTCCGATTTATAGACTAAGCGGGAAGACGGCTGGAATCATTGGATTTGGAAGAATTGGAATGGAAGTAGCCAAAAAACTTAAGTCCCTTGGTTTAAGGATTCTTGTTTATGATCCATATTTGCCAGATGTAATCTTCAAAGATTCTGGAGTTATGCAAGCTGATTTAGACAACCTATTAAAAGCTTCTGATATAATCTCAATCCATTGCCCACTCACGAAAGAGACCTATCATTTAATAGACAAAAAAAGAATTAACTTAATGAAAAAAACGGCAATGTTGATAAATGTATCCCGCGGAGCGATAGTGGATCAAGAAGCTTTATATGAAGCGTTGCAAAACAACACCATTTATGCAGCTGCCTTAGATGTTTTTGAAAAAGAACCTCTTGATAAAAATAGTCCGTTCTTGAAGCTTAAAAACGTCATCATCACACCTCATATAGCATGGTACAGCGAGGAATCAATCATAAATGTTCGAAAAATGGCATGTGAAGAAATAATAAGGTTTTACAAATGTATCAAACCTAAACATGTAGTTAACCAAGAAGTTTTAGGGTACTATCCAAAACTAAAATTGGAATAAAAAACAAATTGTGAAAATCAACATAAAAACTTGTATAGAATCTCCTACAGCTTTAGTCCACTGTTAAAATGAGATAAGTAATATAAAGCTTTACTTAATAGCGTCGCTAAACAATTTAAGCTTAATAAAATTCAAATGTTTGAATTTGAGGTGATATCGTAGCTTTAGCGTTGAAGAATTATATAAATGAAACATTTAATTGTTATACATAAGAAAGTGAGATATTTTGCTGAAACTTTAAGCTTAAAACAGAAATTACCCTGGGATAAGTGCTACGTCGTCTGGAAGCCAATTTACTAGCACCTTGCCTCCTTTACGCCAAATCTTACCAAAATTTTTTTCAAATGCTTTTAGCGTTAACTCTTTACTCACCTCAACTATATACATGATTTTTTCACCCATGAATATAACATCCCTTATTACAGCTTCTAAATGGTTTTCGAATAAAGGCCGATCAGACAAAACAATTTTCTCAGCTTTTAAAGATACCAAAACATCTCTTGAAATAGACGGGGCATCCGCATATTTGGCAGTTATACATGTTCCTCCTTGAAGTTCTATAATCACTAAGTTGCCTTTTATTTGCTTTATAACTCCTTTATAAATGTTAGTATCACCTAGGAAATTTGCAACAAAGGCTGATTGCGGTTTCTCATAAAGCTCCAGTGGAGTTCCCTCTTGAACGATTTTACCCTTATTTATTACAGCCATTCTATCGGAAATAACGAAAGCTTCCTCCTGATCATGGGTCACATAAATAGCTGTTATATTGAACTTTTTTAATAACTGTTTTAATTCTACACGCATTTTATCGCGCAAACGTCTATCAAGGCTGGATAAAGGCTCATCAAAAAGTATTACAGCTGGACGTAAAACTATTGCTCTTGCCAACGCAACGCGTTGCATTTCTCCTCCACTTAACTGATGCGGAAAGCGCGAGGTGTAAATTTCTGGGTCAAGTTCAACTTTCCAAAGAGTTTCCTCAACCCTTTTCTTTATTTCATTCTTATCAAATTTACGCATTTTCAAACCAAAAGCTACGTTTTCAAATACGTTTTTGTGAGGAAAAAGTGCAAGTCTTTGGAAAACCATGCATACGTCTCGTTTATGTGCAGGAACATAGGTGACGCATTTGCCATCTATAAAAACATCACCACTATCGGGCTGTTCCAATCCATCAATAATCCTTAAGAGAGTAGATTTTCCACTCCCAGAGGGACCTAGTAAAGTAAAAATTTCACCTTTTTTAACGTAAATAGAGACATTGTCGAGAGCTACAACCTTACCTTTTTCGAATCTTTTAGTTATATTTCTTGTCTCAACTGCTATCTCCATTTTTACATCCCGATTTTAGTTAATATTCCAGTTCCAAAAAATTTAGTAATTAATACAAATATAACAATTGCGAAAATGATGCAGATCACTGAAGCAACAGTTGCTACTGGATGTAATTCATATTTTAGTGATGTCCATAAAAGAACTGGTAGGGTGATTGTTTTGTTTGTTACCAAAAAAATAGCCATAGTTACTTCACCAAATGATGAAATAAAGGCAAAGAGAATTGCCGCTATGAGGGCACTCTTTAAAAGAGGTAATGTAACTTCGGAAAATACTTGAACCAGATTAGCTCCAAGATCTTTCGCTGCTTCTTCATATGTAAAGTCATAGTTTGCTAAAGCAGCTTGCATAAGAATATAAACAAAGGATGTTGACCATAATGCATGGGCAATTGCGACCATAAAATAGGTTCCTCTAAGGATTGTTTGACCGAAGGCCATCAAAAGTGCAATTCCAATTAACAAACTTGGAGTTACATATGGAATTATCATAATTGTATTAAATATATTTTTCAACTTGGTAAAAGGATATTTTCTGTACGCGTAGGCTGCCATAATTCCACATGGAACAGAGATAACGGTGTTTAAAACTGCTACATAAATACTATTAAGGAGAGCATCTTGCCACATTTTGTTCGAAAAAAAATACTCATACCATAACAGCGAAAACCCCGATGGAGGAAACCGTATGTACTTAGCTGGATCAAGAGATGTTATAAAAATTAAGGCTACTGGAGTTATCATAAAGGCTGATATTAAGGCACAGGCAAGGTTTAAAAAATTACTTGATTTAATTATTGTTTTGCCCATCTTGTGGCCCTCTCCCTTAATGTGTTTGAAGTAAGTAATGTCAAACTAGTTATACATAATAATACGATGCTTAACACAGAACCATAAGGCCAGTTTAACGCCGTTAACACCTGGTTAGCTATTTCCATGCCGATTGTTTTTTGCATAGGAGAACCGAGAAATGAGGGAATAACAAAAGAACTCATAGCCCATACGAAACAAAAAGCTGCTCCTGTAATTATTCCGGGCATTGACAGAGGCAACGTTACTTCGACAAAGATTTTGAATTTTGAGGCTCCAAGATCTTTCGCCGCTTCTTCTAATGTTGGATCGATATTGTCAAGCACACTTAACAAAGTTAAAATAGTATAAGGTAAACATACGTAGACTAGTCCTATCACAACAGAAATGAAGTTATATCCAAGTGGTGTGGGTTTATCTATAAGACCGATATTCATTAGAAAGTAGTTTATGAGACCGTATCTTGCGAATACGACTTGCCAGCCAAAAGCTAGAACAACTAAATTTATCCAAATTGGAAAAATAGTAATACAAATAAGTACCAACCGCTTAATCCCGGAAGAACGAGATATTGCATATGCCATAATATAGGCAAGAGCAAGAGTTAGGAAAATTACTGGTGCTGATAACTGAAGTGTGAACATTAACCGTTCGTGAACATAGGAGTCTCTTAAAAATCGCAAATAATTTTCAATCGTAAAACCTTCTATATAACAATGTAATGGTTTCCCTATGAAAAAACTTATTCTGATCATAAGAACAAAAGGCGTTAGGAAAAATACAAAAAAAAGGACCAGAGCTGGCAAATATAAAAATAAATAATTATATTTACGGAGTAGATTGACTTTCATGACACTTCATTAAAAAAGCTGAAAATGCTTCCTAAAAATTTTTCGTACATTGAGAATAAATTTTATTAGGACAACCTTTAAGCTCATATTATTTAAAAGGTAAAAAACCATGTACTACCCTAATTTACTTTCCAAGAGACAAAGGTACGCTGTGCATCTGACAAGTTTGGATATCCTTCAAGAGGTCGGCGTTATAATTCCCTATGAAGAAGTTCTTCAAAAGCTTGAGGAGGCGGGCGCTGAGGTTGATCATAAAAGTCAGCGAGCGTTTATTCCACATTATCTTGCTGAGGACGCTCTGCAGAAGACACCCCATAGATTTAGCGTTTACCATAGAGACTTGAAAACGAGGAGGACTCTGGGCGGGGATGAAACCCGTTTCGGCACCGTGGGTTTTGCAACTAACTTCTATGATGCCGCGTCAAGAACTTATAGGAGGGTTACAGTTCAAGACTTGGCGAATGCAACGAGAATTGCCGACGCCTTAGATAATGTTGAGTTTTACATGTGTATGGGCTCTCCAATGGATGTGCCCCATGAGATTGTGGATAGGTACATGTGGGCAACAGCCTTCGAAAACACAAGTAAACCAATAATTAATGAGGCTATGCGGAAGGAAGGCGCCCAAGACGCCATTGAAATGGCTTCAACTATTGTTGGCGGAGTTGAGGAGTTGAGGAAAAAACCGATAATGCTTTTGCTGATATCTATAACGAGTCCACTTACTTATGATAGGGCTACCCTTGAAGCTTTTGTTGAAGCTTGCAAACTTGGCATCCCGGTTTTTGTGAACTCTGGTCCCATGGCTGGGGCGACAAGTCCAGTGACTTTGGCTGGAACTCTAGCCCTAAACATGGCTGAGTTCATAAGTGCCTTAGTGATTCGTTATGTGGTTAACAAGAACGCTCCGCTCGTCATTGGGAGTTGGGCAAGGGCCATGGATGTGAGACAAGCTTCAGCCGTGCTTGGAGGACCAGAATTTGCCCTGCTACACTCATGCGTTGCCAACATGGCGCATTATTACGGTATTCCAAGCGCTGGCGGCGGTGTTTTAACAGACTCCAAATCTCTGGACGCTCAGATGGGATATGAAAAGGCTTTAACAGGTGTACTTCCAGCCCTTGCTGGTCTTAACCTAATATGCGGAATGGGTTTAATCGCCTCAGAAAACACCATGAGCCTGGAAGGGCTCATCATAGACAATGAGATTGTCAGTATGATAAAGAAACTTGTAGGCGGCTTCGAAATCACAGATGAAACCCTAGCATTTGACGTTATCAAGAATGTTGGACCCAAAGGCAGCTTCATAAAAGAGCGCCACACCCTTGAACACTTCAGAAGGGAGATTTGGATACCGAAAATAACTGATAGGACTTTTCCAGACATTTGGGTCAAATCGGGGGCTAGGGATTTATGGGTTAAAGCTAAGGAAGAAGCCGAGAAAATATTAAAAGAGCATCAAGTTCTTCCGCTCTCAAAGGATGTAAAAGCTAAAATTATAAGCATTATTAAGAGAAGGGGAGGAGCTTAAAATGAGCGCAGAAAACATTATTGAAAGGTTAAGGCTTTCAGTTTTGAACTACAATGCTGACGAGGCGGTTTCCGCTGCTAAAGAGGCAGTAAAGCTTGGGGTTGACCTTCTTAAGGCTATAGAGGAAGGCTTAGCTAGGGGAATAAGAGAGGTTGGAGAAAAATTTGCCAACGGAGAAGCGTTTCTCCCAGAACTGGTAATGGCTGCAGAAACTATGAAAAAAGCTTTAGAAGTTTTGGAGCCAGAGCTAAGACGGGCGAAGAAGGAGCGCAAGGCTCTTGGCAAAGTGCTTTTAGGCACTGTTGCAGGAGACATCCACAGCATAGGAAAAACCATAGTTGGTTCTATGCTAACAGCAAACGGGTTTGAAGTTTACGACATTGGAGAGGACGTGCCAGCTGAAAAATTTGTAGAGAAGATTAAAGAGTTAAAGCCAGACGTCGTTGGACTGTCAGCCCTCTTAACCACAACCCTGCCAGAGCAAAGAACAGTCATTGAGGCTTTAAAGAGGGAAGGCCTAAGAGACAAGGTTAAAGTAATCATAGGCGGGGCTCCAGCCAGCAGAGAATGGGCTGAAGAAATAGGCGCCGACGGCTATGGAGCAGACGCCACAGAGGCAGTCGAAGTTGTTAAAAGGCTTCTAGGATATTCGAAATAAATTTTCGTTAAGCGTAGGGTTCCTTATGAGTAAAAAATTGAAACTTTCAAAGCGTTCTAAGAAAATTCCAAAATCCGGAATCCGGAAAATGTTTGACTTGGCTCAAAAATATGAAGGCCTGGTGAATTTATCAATAGGGGAGCCGGATTTTGACACGCCGCCGCACATTATTGAGGCAGCTTTTAAGGCTATGAGGGAGGGCTACACCCACTACACCGTAAATGCTGGTTTCCTAGAGTTTAGGAAGGTTGCTTCGGAAAAGCTGCGGAAAGAAAACCGCATAGAAGCCGACCCGGAGAAGGAAATTATGGCAACAGCTGGAGCCATGGGAGGCTTATCTCTGGCGATGCTAGCTTTAATAGACCCCGGCGACGAGGTGCTTATTCCAGATCCCGGCTTCCCAAACTATGCTGCCCAAACAGTTCTTGCTGGTGGCAAACCGGTTTATTATCCCCTCAAAGAGGAGAATAATTTCCACGCAGAAGCCGACGATATAGCGGAGAGGATAACGCCGAAAACGAAGGCTATCATTATTAATTCGCCGTCCAATCCTACAGGGGCTGTGCTTAGGGAAAAGGAGCTGAAAAGCATAGCGGATATCGTGTTGGAACACGACCTCTATGTGATTTCCGATGAAGCTTATGAAAATATTTTATATGATGGAGTAAACCACGTGAGCATCGCGTCTCTTCCAGAAATGAAAGAGAGAACAGTAAGCATATTCACATTCTCAAAAACCTATGCCATGACCGGATGGCGCATAGGCTTTGTCGTGGCACCAGAAGAGATTACAGAGGTTATGCTCGAACTTCAAGAGCACGTCCTTGTGCATCCAAGCTCCATTTCCCAGATGGCTGCCATTGCGGCTTTACGCGGTCCAAAGGAACACGTGCAAAGAATGCTTAAGGAGTACGCCGAAAGAAGAGAAATCGTAACAAAAGAGTTAAACAGTATGCCCGGAGTTACATGTCTAAAACCTGAGGGAGCCTTCTATGTTTTCCCAAGCATAAAGGAAACAGGTATGCCCTCAGAGAAAATTGCAATGTATCTTCTTGAGAAGGCAAAGGTTATAACAGTGCCGGGAACAGCCTTCGGCGATTACGGTGAAGGATACATAAGAATTTCCTATGCGACATCAAAGGAGAAAATAAAGGAAGCAATGAATAGAATGCGGACAGCCCTAGAAAAGTTAAACAAGTGAAAGCCATATTCCACAATAGCACACTTAAAAACTTGAATTAGAAGAAAATAGTAAAGCGGTTTTATAACGAATTTTTAGGATGTTTAAACTTTTACCTGAATATTTTGTATAATGGATGATCTCTTGTTAACGGTCTTACCCCAAACTCTTGGGAAACAGCGTAAGCGACATAAGCGTCAGCTAAGCCACAGTAAAAGTATGCTTGGGAAGCGTTTTCAATGGGTCCATACAGTATGAAGTTGGCTCCGGCAATTATGGGGAAAACGTTGGCTACACTGGTTGCAAGCATATACTCTGTTGCATCAAGCTTGCGCCTACTTTTCCATCTGTCAACAGCGTTATGTGTTCCAGCCCCAGCGGGCAACCCATATTTTTCCTTAACTAGGTAGATGGCCTTGCTAACTGGTCCCGGATCGGGCAGGTCGAGAACCGTAGTATCCACCAAAAACTTTTCTATTCCCGCCTTTTGAGCCGTGGCTAATAACTCGTCGAGCACCTGCAACCTTCCCGAAATTGTGGGGTTTTTGGTGTTAAGTGTTAAAAGTACGGCAGATTTAATCTTGGCGTCTCTAATGGCTGTGATTTCTTCCTCTTTAACATGGGGTGTTATGGAATTGTAAACAACCCTTTCGGATAAGCCTACTTCCCCAACATATTTTGCCCCGGCAATCCTAACATCGGCTGTGGCGCCATCAATCGTAAAGGGTCCATCAATATGGTCTGCGACAAACTCTATGAATTTTTCAAAGGCTTCTGGCCATGAACAGCAAACATCCACAATTCTCGGATTTCCAGTTCTATTGGATATTTCCTCCTCCTTTTTCAGTGCTTCTTCGGCTTTCTCCTTGTCGAACTCGCCTTTCCGCTCGTCCTTTACGATCTTGTGCTTATGGTAAAATATGCTTCCAATGAGCACCGTTGGAAGTTGACCTGGTTGCCCTCCAACCTTCACGTTTGCAATGTCAAAAATTTTCTGCTCCTTTTCAAACTTGAACATCTTGAATCCTCCTTGGAATCTGTCTTACCGTTGGGAATCTATTTAAATTTTCATAAAAAGTTAGGGCGGTATGCCATTCTTTCAGCATCTTTTCAATAGGTCTTTTGCAAAATTGTCAAGGTTTTCTTGGACATCTTTGGGTAACGGCTCAGGCACATGCTCTTTCAGTTTTTTCTCGACAATTTCGTGAGCTCGTTTCACTACGTCTTTTTTCCCAGCATCTCTCCAAGCCTTCCATTCTTTGCGATCAATGATTTCTGATGGTACGAACTGCTCTTTTCTAATCCATTCCAGAGTGTGCCTTTCTGCCAAGTATGTTCCGCCGGGCCCCACCTTTTTAATAAGGTCGAAGGCTATTGTTTCATCTTCAACCTTAACACCCTTTGCTAGCCTAAGTGCCATGCCGCAAATTTCGTTGTCTATAACAAGTTTTTCTAAACTTTGGCAATTTTCAAAGTTTAACATTCCCGGTCCGGATATCACGTTTATTCCAGCCAACGCTCCTAATACTAAGCCTATTCCAGTTTCAAAGCCGCATTGTGCATCTATCACCTTCGCATCACTAAGTCCAATATACATGTGAGTTGGCAATCGATAGCTCTTTGCAATTTGGATGTAGGCACAACCCAGAAGCATAGCTTCCACAGCCCCTAGACAAGCCGTAGCACACCTCTGATCGAAAACCGTTGGTGAACCGCCATAAATCACCGGGGAACCCGGATTTACTAGCTGAACCATCACCAAGCCGCTTAAAACTTCGGCGTTGTGTTGAACAAGGGAGCCAGCTATCGTTGCGGGACCAGTGGCACCTAACTGGATTGCTGGAATAATATTAACAGGTAAACGGAATTTGGCGCAATCTACTAGGTTTTGTACGTCGATTTCGCTCCATTTTAACGGTGAAGAGGGACAAACATCAAATATTGCCATGGGCTTTTTGGCTAATTCTTTCTCGCCGCCAGCCACAATTTCAAGCATTCTTTTCATGTCATAAAGTCCATCGATGCTGAAGGCTCCGGTTATTATTGGCTTTGAAGAATTTTTTAGAACTATGTAGAGGCGGTAACGGTCCACTATTGACTGAGGGACATCCGAAACAACCATGGCTGTGCTTTGCGCCTGAATATGTTCAAGAGCGTCGGCAAGTCTAACAAGATTCTCCAAATCCTTCGAAATTGGTCTCCTAATTTCACCAGTCTCATAATCCAGAATGTATAGGGCTGATGATCCAGGATTAAATGTGACTGTGTCTCCTTCTAAAACTCTGTCGTGTCTCCTAATTCTACCATAAAGTTTGATGGTGGAAGGCGCCTTACTGAGAGCTTCCTTAACCAAATGTTGTGGGATATAGGCAATTTTCTTATCAAAGTCCACCTCAGCTCCGTTGCCGCTTAATAATTTTAATGCGTTTTCGCTGTATATTTTCACGCCAACCTCTTCTAGGAGTCTAAGAGAAGCAAGGTGAATTGACTCGATTTCATCCTCGGACAAAGGCTGAAATTTTGGAAGAGAGGATTTAGGCATAATTTTCCTCCTTTTGAAACGTTTAACAAACAAAGTTTTTAATAAGCTTTTTAGGTAGCTAAATCCTTTTCAGCCCTTTCAATGATGCGTTTGATTTCCTTTTGCACATCCTTTTCTAAGGGTTGAACTTGGTGTGTTTGAAGGATTACCTTAACCTTTTCCTTGGCTATCCTCACCAGGTCTTTCCCGCCATCCTTGATCCACGCTTCGAAGGATCGCCTGTCGGTTAATTCGGGGATGAAATGTTCCCTTCGCAAGTTTTGAAGGGTGTGTCTCTCGGCTAGGAAATTGCCGCCTGGACCAACTTTGCGGATAATATCAAGTGCTAATGTGTTGTCGTTAACCTCTATTCCCTGGGCTATTCGGAAAACTATCTTCACAATTTCAGCGTCTATTAGAATCTCTTCAAAGGCGAGGGTTGTGCAGTCATCAAGCAATCCTACCCCGGCGATCATGCTGCACCCGGAGAAAACTGGTGGAAACCCGCTTGCAAACTTTTCATAACATGCTTGGGCTCCCGGAGTCTTTGCCGTTGAAACAAAACCTCCCACAATAGAGGGCATACCATAATACCTTGCTAGCTCACCGGCAGCGGCGCCGGTTAAACCGTGTTCCGGGCCTCCCCCAGCTCGTTTTAAGGTTTTCATATCAAAAACCGCTATGCCAGCGCCATAAATGACAGGAGCCCCTGGACAAACCAATTGAGTTAGAGTGAGACAGCCCAAAACTTCAGCATTATTCACAACCAAAGAACCGGCAAGCGTTACAGGACCCGTGGCTCCCGGCTGGGGCATTCCAAAAAACATCACTGGAATGCCAGCTTTAGAAAATTCTAGGGCGGCTTCCATGCTGTTTCCATCCATTTGAAGTGGGGCGCTTGTGCAGTGTAGGGAAGAGATTATGGGCCTCTTCCTTAGCTTCTCTTCGTCTCCGAGAACTGCCGCTGCAATTTCTATCTGATATCTAGCTTCTTTAGGCGACATGGTTGTTTCGAAGGTTACATGTTTTTCCGTGTTAGCTAAAGAAACCTCAAGATCGTGGAGATGTCGAACGTGGGCTGGATAGTCTTGGGCACTTACCATGGGCCAATATATGTCCACCACGTCAATGGCGTCTGAAATTATGGCTGATTTGGCTATATCATCCTTTGTTGAAGTCCGCCTTTCCCCAGTTTCCATGTCGTAAGTTTGGGTTCCATTCCCGTCAGTGGTTATATACACATGATTTTCATCCAAAACTGCATCATATTTTGGATTTCTGGCACAGAGAGTTATGCTCTTCTGTTTTTTCCTCAAGGCTTCTTCAACCAAATAAGAGGGGATAAATGCCACCTGCCTTTTATAATCAACCTTGCAGCCTCCTTCCTCAAGAATCCTGAGGCACTTTTGGCTAGTGATTCTAAGCCCTGTTGTCTCTAAAACTTCTAAGGTGGCTTTGTGAATCGTTTCTAAATCTTCTCTGGAAAGGACGGAGAATTTTACCCTCTGATTTTCTCTGGGAAAAACCATTTTAGAGCCTCAACCTTCAAAACGTAACCGAGCAGCCTCTTGGATTATGCGGCTTTCACCAGCTTTTTTGCCACTTCAACAGCTTCTATGGCGTCTCCGCCGTGGCCGTCGGCGCCTATTTCTTCGGCCCACTTCTTGGATGTGGGAGCCCCGCCTATTATCACTTTAACTTTTTCGCGTAGTCCTTCACGTTTTAGGGCTTCTATAACCTCTGCCATTTTGGCCATAGTGGTGGTCATTAGGGCGGACATTCCAACTATGTCTGGTTTAACCTCTTTAACTTTCTCTACGAACTTTTCGGTTGGAACGTCAACTCCTATGTCTATAACCTCAAAGCCGGCCACCATGAGAAGCGTACTTACAATGTTCTTTCCAATGTCGTGGATATCTCCTTCCACCGTGCCTATAAGAACCCTGCCTAGAGTTTTCTTTTCTCTAGCGCTTTTTAGAATTGCAGGTTCGAGAACTTTTAGGGCTTGTTTCATGGCTTCCGCGGCTATTACAAGCTCTGTTAAAAAGGCTTCTCCGGCGCCGAACCGCTCTCCGACAATTCTTACCCCTTTGGCTAGACCTTCTTCAATGGCCTCAACGGGGTCTACGCCTTTTTGGAGGGCTTCTTCCGCAGCTTTAACAGCGGCTTCCGGGTCATAGCTTAGGACCGCGTTCATCAGTTTATTTAGGACTTCTTCTTTCATAGATTCCACCTTGAGTATCAAATCAAATTGCATGTATTTGCATATAAAATTTTCAGAAGTGAACCTTGATGTTGCTTTAAAAAGAGTAAGGTAAATATACGATAAGGGTAAAGCATTTCCTAGGTCTTGCAATGGCTGAAAAAGTTAGACTCTTTCATGCCGTAGACATACACGGAAGCGAAATGGTTTGGCGAAAGTGGCTCTCAATCCCCAAAGTGTATAAGGCAAATGTTCTATTGTTGTGTGGAGATTTAACTGGAAAACTCATAATACCAATAATTGAGGAAAGCCCCGGCCGATACAAGACCATGGTTTATGGGCGATGGATAAACGCCAGCGGCGAAGACGAACTAAAAAAGCTAATTGATAAGATTACTTTCAGCGGATTTTACACTCATGTTTGCAGCCAAGACGAGTATGACGAGCTTATGAAGAATCCAAAAAGGGTTGACGAATTATTCCGCGGTTACATGAAAGAGAGACTTCAAAGATGGCTTAACATGATTGATGAAAAACTGCCCAAAGACGTCACCGTTGTTATGATGCCTGGAAATGACGACTCATTTGAAATTGACGAATTGATAAAGGCCCACGAGGACCGTGTTATATACCCGCTGGAAAAGGTTGTCAACATATGCCTAGACTATGAAATGCTAAGTTTTGAATGGGTTAACCCTACACCATGGGACACGCCTCGAGAGGCTCCAGAAGAGGAGTTATGGAAAAAGCTGGAAAGGATAAAGAACATGTTCTCCGGCGACTGGAGGAAAGTTATCCTAAATTTCCACTGTCCACCATATTGCACCAAACTGGATTTGGCTCCAAAACTGGATAAGAACTTGAAGCCAGTTGTCTTCCTAGGAAGAATAATTTATGATAATGTAGGCAGCAAAGCCATACGAAGATTTATTGAGGAGAATCAGCCCCTCTTAAGTTTGCACGGTCACATCCATGAATCCTATGCTTCAGACTATATAGGAAAAACCTTAGCCATAAACCCCGGTTCAGAATACAGCGAAGGGGTGCTTAGAGGCTTCATCATCGACCTCACAAAAGATGGCATTGAGAAATGGTGGAAGGTGGAGGGATGATTAATGGAGAAGGAAAAGAAGCAAGTGCCATCCGAGGAAATTGTAAAACTGGCCATAGACTTAGTGGAGGAGGCAAAAAAGGAAGGGCTCACGTTAAGGCTGATAGGCGGCCCAGCGATTAGAATTCACTCGTCTCCCATGGCAATTGACCTTCACAAAAGGCTGAAGAGAATTGAGGGACAAGAGTTTCCAGACATAGATTTTGTCGCCCCGGATAAAGAAAGAGCGAAAATCAGAAAGTTTTTTGAGACGAGGGGTTGGAAGTTCGACTCCTACATCTTTTTCTTCACAAGTGGTGTTGGAACGAGAAATCGCCAGGTTTATAGAGGGAAAGTTGACATTGACATTTTCTATGACGCGTTAGATCTATGCCACAAGGTAGACTTTCGAAACAGGTTCCACCTAGACTATCCAACAGCCTCATTGGTCGACTTGCTGCTAACCAAACTGGAAATAGTGGAATTCACAGAGAAAGACGCCAAAGACGTCATAGTCCTCCTGAGGGACCACAAAATTGGCGATACTGACGCGCCGGAAACAATTAATGCCAAATACATGGCTAAGCTGTTTGCAAACGATTGGGGATTCTGGTACACAGCCACAACCAACTTGAAAAAGGTTAGGGCTGCCTGCCCCATGTACCAGCAACTTACTGCAGAAGATATTGCCGATGTGACCTCAAAGATCGACCAAATCTTGAAGTATATTGATGAGGAGCCCAAAACCAAGGATTGGTTGAAGAGAGCACAAGTTGGAACAAAGAAAAAGTGGTATAAAGAAGTTAGGTTGTAAACTCCCAACTAAGTCTTAATAATCTTATCCTACACATTTGTACTAATGTTGTTAGTGTAAGGTTTGGGGTCGGCTAGAGTGAAATGGACTGAGGAGGATGTAAAGAAGGCTCAGAAAATATCGAGTGAGCTGGTTTCTGTAATTAGCTACTTTGATGGTTTAAGAAGCGCTTCAATTCACGATCCAAAAGAGTTGTTGGCGAAAACCAAAACGGTCAGTTTAAACTCGGCATATCTGAAATACTTCAGTAAAGAAACCCAAAAAGTTTTGAAGAAAATAGGGCAGTCTGGCAAGCTTAGAAAAATGATAAGGGTAAACAAGATCTTAAATTTTGTCACATTAATCTATTTCATGATTGTGGTTGTTTTAGCCATTTTATTGCAGAGGGGCGTAACTTTTCCTCCCGGTTTTATATGGATTTATTGGACTTTCTTGTCCTTCCCAAGCATAATTTTGCTTTTCATCCTAGCGGATGTAACTTTGCTTATGTTGAGCTTAACAAAATATGAGCTTAAAAAAATTGCCGAGGAAGGCGGCGTCAAAGAGGAGGAAGCTACAAAGAGAAGGTTAAAGGAGGCTGTTCAACATCACATTGACAAATTGAAATCAACCATTGAGAAGTATGGGTTAAAACCGGAAGATTATAAGATTAAGCTGCAGAGGATTGATTATGAAGGGATAAGGGTGATTAAGAAACCTGGAATTTTGCATGGGTATTACCTTGCAATAGTTGATGCCAAAATTAAAGAAAAAGGTGGGTAACTAAAGTTTACGCTGGTGGTATTTCACCATATATGTCTTGTAGTGCAATGCCTATCCTTCTGTTGCGCTCTGCATAAGCAAACCATATGAGGGAGCCAACGAAAACCCATAAGGCCAAGTAGGCCATTCCCCAAGCGGTTAGCCAAGATGCAGCTACTGCTAATCCCCAAGTCCAGAAGAAGATTGCTAAGGCGCCACATAAGCTTATTACTGGTATGCCGGCAAAGGTGGCCTTAAACCCTCTCTCCCAGATGTCCGGGCGTCTATAAGGCAATATTACACCTGCAAAGGCTATGAGAAGTTGGCTGAGGATGAAGATGAATGTTGCATCCACTGTTGCCACGAAAACGTTGCCGAGGCTTAATGGTATGAATAAGTAGGCGATCAACGCAGTCAATATGATTGCCCAGTGGGGTGAGTGGAAACGCTCATTCACGCGGTTGAAGGCTTCTGGGAAGAATCTGTCAAAGGCCCATGCGAAAGGTTGCCTTGGACCCACAAGTAGAGTTGACCCTGAGCAGTTGGAAATCCACATGGCTGGAATAAAGGCAAATATTGCTTGAAGCCAAACCTGCCCATGCGCTAGTGGCACTGTGAATAGTGGTAAACTTGGATCCAACATAGTCATCGCTGTCACCTGATCCGTGTATCCTTCTCCATAGACGTAACAGTATTGGCTGACAAAGTCTCCGTAGGCTGTATATACGCCGATGACTGTTAAGACATACCAGAACATTACGAATAGTGTGGCGGCAAAAACGCCCACTATGAAGCCTGTCTTTGGAGATTTCATTTCTCCGCCGAAATAGCATGCCGCTGTTGTTCCCCAGTATGCCCAGAAAGTGTCCACGAAATTGAGTATGGTTGCTCCCCCGGTGCCGCCAGCCTCTTTGGTGGCGGTTGTAACATAATCAGCCCAACCATTGTCTATGGCTACTTGTTGCACTTGTTCCCATGAACCTGCACCATACGTTAAATTCCAAGCTTCCTTCACGTAAGCCGGATTCATAATTCCATAGAAGGTGGCGGCAACCCCGAGAAAGCTTCCTACTATGCCTATGGCAACTAGTCCCGCTACGTACCATCTAAACACTCTTATGCCCAGCAATGACAACAGCGTATAAATCGTAACTATTACTACGGCTATTATGCCTAACCCCACATTGTCCAGCGTGAAGGCAATCCAGTCAGGATTATTGGTGGCATAACCCAGCAGGTTAATCATTTTAACCCAGAATCCAGCGCCGATTACAGCCAACACTCCGGTAGCAAAGTTGTTGGCTACGAAGTATAACCAGTCTCCTAGAAAGCCTACGTGAGGATCTAACACTCTTGATACGTATATGTAACTTCCTCCGGACCTAGGCATCATTATTCCCATTTCGGTAATCACGTAGGCCAAGAAGATCGCTGGTAAAGCGCCAATAATGTATGCAAGTGGGATTATTGAGCCTGGATGCCAATATGCAGCCTGCACAGACCAATAGTTTATTCCGCTGCCAATGGTGTAGCTGAGGGAAACGGAGAATGCTGACCACCAGCCTAATTCTCTGACAAGCCCTGTCGCCTTTCTTGGGAAGGCGAACTTAACTTCAGCCAAAACCTTCCCCTTTCTTCAGTTACATTTGGATTTCTTTTTAAGCTTTGTTATTGATTTTCAACCTATAGTTTATTTTTTAGTGACCATAAAAATTGCACTCCTTAGCTAAAAGACAAAGTTTATGGCATCTAGTGGCAAAGAGTAGTGTTGTGATAAAACATGATGATAATAACGGTAGCTCCAACAGGTTCTGGTCCAATGTGGAAGGAGACACCTTACCTGCCAATAACCCCAGAGCAAATAGCCGAAGAAGCTGTGAAAGCCTACGAAGCTGGAGCAGCAGTCGCTCACATACACGTTAGAAACCCAAAAACCAAGGAACCATACCCAGACGTTAATTTGTACCGCGAAGTTGTTGAAAGAATCAGAGAAAAATGTGACATGATTATTCAACTTACCACAGGAGGCGGTGGACCCTATGGAATTTCTTTGGAGCAAAGGATGTGCGCCCTTGAGCTAAACCCTGAATTTGCATCGCTTAACGTGGCCACCATGACCTTCGGCAACAGCGTATTCCTAAACCCCCCAGATGTTGTGGAAAAAATTGCGAAAATGATGCTTGAGAGAAACATAAAACCAGAAATTGAATGCTATGATGTTGGACACATAAACCTGGCACTTCAATTGTTTGAAAAAGGGTTATTAAAAGAACCCCTTAGGTTTGGACTAGTTTTGGGTGTTAGGGGCGGGATTCCGGCTACGCCGGAAAACCTCATGCATATGGTGAAGGCTTTACCGCAAAACTGTAGGTGGAACGTCATAGCCGTCGGTGGCAAAGTTCAATTTAAACTTCTAACGCTTGGAATGATTTTGGGAGGAGACGTCCGAGTTGGAATGGAAGACAACATCTACCTCGCCAAGGGCGTCCTAGCCAAAAGCAATGCCGAATTAGTGGCTAAGGTTGTTAGAATAGCAAAGGAGCTGGGCATAGAAATAGCCACCCCCAGCGAGGCTAGAAAACTCCTCGGACTCCCCCAAAAAATCTTGAGATGATAAGCATGAAAGGGACAGAAAGGTCAAAGATGCTTTTTGAAGAGGCAAGAAAACTTACACCTGGAGGCGTCCACAGCGCACTACGGTATTTTGAACCTTACCCCCTTTTCATATCAATGGCTAAAGGCTCAAAGATTTGGGATGCGGACGGCAACCAGTACATAGATTATCATCTGGCTTTTGGACCAGTAATCTTGGGACACACCCATCCGAGAGTTTCAGCCGCCGTTAAAAGGCAGTTGGATAAAGGCGTGATTTATGGTCTCTGTAACGAGTTGGAGGTTGAAGTTGCCAAGAAAATTGCGGCTCATGTCCCCTCAGCCCAAATGATCAGATTTTGTAATACGGGAACGGAAGCCACTTACCACGCTATACGATTAGCAAGGGCTTACACTGGCAGAAGCAAAATTGTAAAATTTGAGGGTGCCTACCATGGATGGCACGACATAGTGTCCTTCAGCACAAACCCAACACTAAAAGAGGCAGGACCAGTAGAACACCCAAATCCAGTTCCGGACACAGCAGGCATCCCCCCAGAAACGGCAAAGCAGGTAATTGTCGTCCCCTTTAATGACCAAGAAATTGTGGAAAAAACAATAAGGAGGCACCACGATGAGATAGCGGCACTAATAACTGAGCCGATTCTCCATGGCAGCGCCACCTGCATTCCTCCAAAGGAGGGTTTCCTAAAATTTTTGAGGGAAATCACCGAAGAATATGGAATCGTATTAATCTTTGACGAGGTGGTTACCGGCTTTCGTCATCACTTGGGTGGAGCCCAAAAAATCTTCAACGTCACGCCAGACCTAACAACATTCGCTAAAGCCATGGCAAACGGATTCCCCGTGGCGGCAGTCTGTGGAAGAAAAGAAATCATGGAATATTTTAGGCCTACGGGTAATGTTGACTATGGAGGCACCTTCAACAGCAATCCCGTATCCATGGCTGCCACCCTTGCAACGATAGAAGAGTTGGAGAGGAATGAGGCGCACAAGCATCTCTTTAAGCTTGGAGAGGAAATTAGAAATGAACTCAACGAAGTCATTGACCAATTAAAAATTGAAGCTCAAGTTGTGGGCTTTGGGTCCATCTTCCAAATAGTATTTACGAAGAAGCAAATCACCAATTATAGGGACACATTCTCTAATAATGAGCTTTTCATGAAGTTTCAAAGGGAAATGATGAAAAGTGGAGTCTTTATCCTGCCGAAACCTAACAAGAGATGCCACATTTCAGCTGCCCACACAGAGGATGACATCCATTACACGGTTGAAAAAGCGAGAGAGGCATTAAAGAAACTGAAATAAACATCCCTCCAATTTTAGCTAAAAAGTTTTCCATTCGTAAGGTGTTTGCGCCGTGGTTTATTCGCTTTCCTCGCTTTCTAACTTTTGGAGTAGCCTTTGGGTTCTTATTTTAACAAAAGCTGCGATTTTCTCTGCCGTTAAGGTTTCTTCTTCCCTCTGTTTTTGCAGTTTTTTCTCGATCACTTTTAGCAGCTTTTCGTAGTTTACTGGCTTTATTAGGTATGCGTCCGCGTTGTAATTTAGGGCTTCAACAGCATTTTGGAGGTTTGGGTAGCCTGTCACCATTATCTTTATCATTTTTGGTGTTGTCTCATGGAGCTTTTTGAGGAGTTCTGTTCCAGTCATGTCTGGAAGCACTATGTCCAACAAAGCGACGTTGTAGGCCTTTTCCTTTGACTTTCCTATTGCCTCTGCCCCAGTGTTAGCCACGTCCACGCTGTAACCTTCGCCTTCAAGGATCAGGCTTAATGTTTTGCATATGTCCACGTCGTCGTCCACTATTAGGATGCTTGCCTTTTCCTTCACATTTTCACCTCCGCCTCTCTAAAACCTTTAACTTTGAAAGCTTGAAGAGATATGCTTCCCTTAGCTTATCCACCCATTCCGAAAAGATTATGGGGCCTTTCTCCTCGAATTTAACCCCAAATTTTTTGCATAGAATTTCTATTATTGTCCTCTCCAAAAGCGAAACTATCCCGAGGGGCGAAACTGTGCGGAAGCGTTGCCCCTCAAACTCCAGCACATTTCTCAACTCATTGAAGAAGAATTCCGGGTTTTGCGGTACATTTGTCAAGGAGAAACCCTTCCTTCTCAAATAATCGTAAAAGATTTCAACCGTCTTTTCCCCAAGCGAGTAACGAAGCGTCTCGTCAATCACCTCTAACAGCGTCTTGTCAAACTCGTCCAAGCCATCACCAATCTGAATTTTTAGGTGTAGGAAGGCTCTTCAAGCAGCCAACATTAGCGCCGCACTTTATAGTCAATTTATGGAGCGCTGTCAAAAATTTTGCCAAGCAACAATCTGAACTGAAAATCTTAATTCTGGCTAGAAATTTTGGCGGGCCCGCCGGGAATTGAACCCGGGACCTACGGGTTAAGAGCCTCAACCCACCCCGCGCAGCGGTTTGGTCCGCCGCTCTACCTTACTGAGCTACGGGCCCCTTTTACTTCCGTATTTATCGTGTGATATGGATTTGATAACGCTTTTATAAATTTAGCTTTAAAGGTTTGCTTGCCGAGGGTTTAAACTTTGGGCGAGCTTGTATTTGTTGGTGTTGGTTTGCATGATGAAGAGAGCATGAGCCTCAAAGGTTTAAAGGAGGTTAAGAGCGCTGACAGCGTCTTTATCGAACTTTACACTAGCTTGTTGCCTGACTTTTCTTTAGAACGTTTTGAAGGTTTGACTGGTAAGAATTTAAGGGTTGTTTCTCGAAGGGAGCTAGAGGAGGAGAATGGCGAGGTCGTATTGAAAGCTGCTGAGCGCGGGAAAGCCGTTTTGCTGGTTCCAGGAGACCCCTTCATTGCCACTACGCATGTAGCCATAAGAATTGCGGCTGAAAAGCGTGGAATAAAAACCCGTGTTATTCACGGGGCATCTATAATTTCTGCTGCTATAGGCTTGTCAGGCTTGCACAATTACAAGTTCGGTAAGAGTGTGACCATCCCTTTTCCCGAAAACTTTTCAGAAACCCCTTACATGGTGGTTGCCCAAAACAAAGGGCTTGGGCTTCACACGCTCTGCCTATTAGACATAGATATGGAAAAGAATCGCCACTTGAGTGTTAGGGAAGCCCTTGAAACCCTTTTGAAGGTTGAGGAGAAGCGGAAAATGGGTGTTGTAACTGGCGGGACGCTTGTTGTTGGGGTGGCTAGGGCTGGAAGCCCAAACCCGACTGTTAAGGCTGGCTTTGTCGATGAGCTTTTGCATTATGATTTTGGCGGTCCACCCTACAGCCTCATTTTTCCTGGAAAACTTCATTTTATGGAAGCTGAAGCCTTGATAGTGCTTGCTGATGCTCCTTCAAGCGTTTTGGAGTTGGTGGAATGAGCCTAGAAGAACTTGTTGCAAAATACATCGCTTCCACAGACCACGTTTTTGATGAAATAACAGTTGTGGATGGTTATGCCGATTTTTCCATGGATAAGGTTAAGCAAGTTTTGGAGCTTGCAAAAGCCTATCTGCAAGATGCAAAGTATTATAGGGATGAGGGAAAACTAGAAGTCAGCCTCGCTTCTGTAGCGTACTGTGAGGGACTGCTCGACGCCTTAAAAATGTTGGGAATGGTGAAGTTTGAATGGCCAAAGAGGAAAAAGGAAAAGAGCGGAAAAGAAAGCGGAAGGTAGTTTTGGCTTCAGGAGTTTTCGACCTCCTTCATCTCGGGCATGTGCGTTATCTGGAGGAAGCCAAAAAAGCTGGCGGGAAAAACGCCGAGCTAATCGTCATTGTGGCTAGGGACAGCACGGTTGAAAAACGTAAGGGCTCAAAGCCGGTTATACCTGAAAACCAGCGGCGGGCACTTGTAGAGTCTTTAAAGGTTGTGGATGAAGCCATTTTGGGCTATGAAGACTTTAACATAGGCAAGGTTATTGAAAAGATTAAGCCAGACGTTATTGCAGTCGGCCACGACCAGGATGGGATGGAGAAGGCAGTTAAGGATTATGTGAGGGAGAAGGGGCTCAAAATTAAGGTTGTTAGGATTGGCAAGTTTGGCGAGGATGAGCTGGACAGCTCTTCGAAGATTAAGCAGAAAATTATAGAGCATTATAGAAGGCGAGGCGAATAGCGTAAAATTTTATGGAAGGGTTAAAACTTCCACCTTCACCTTGTGGCCGTCTTTTAGGGCTAAATGCTTTCTTAGGCATATAGGTGCTATAAGCTCCATAACTGACGCGTCATAGTGGCTTCTTAAGGCTGATACAAGGGCGCCCTTCACCTTGTTCTCTATTATTGCCGGGTAACACTTCACCGGTCCAAAGGTGCGGTTCTCGTTTTTGAACCCCTCAATCTCTATTGCTGGGTAAGCCTCAAGCTCTGAGCGGGTTTTAACGTCGTAGTCCGTTACAAGTTTTAGGTTCAACGTCCCAGGATAAGGGTCAAAGCCTAGCTTTTCAATGAACTGCCTTCTGTACGGGTCTCTTGTCACATAGTAGGCGCCTTCGCCTAATCCGGTGAAGACTACGCCTTCAAGGGTTATTGACGGCGGATATGTGGCTTCCATTAGAAAGCGTAAGCCTGAGTAAAGCCTCTTAAGCTCTGCTAAGCCAGACTCCGTCATTTTTATTAGACATCCTTCCGGCGTCATTGTCCTCTTAATCCAACCCTTATGTTCGAGCTCTATTAGATGGCGGGACGCAGACTGCTGGGAAACGCCAAGCTTCCGCGCAAGGTATTCTGTTGAAATTTTCGCCGTTCTTCTGTGGGCCCCAAGCTCCGCCAACTTTAAAAGCGTGAAAATATGACGCCAAGCCTTTGCCTCGCTCATCTCAACACAAGCCTTCTGTTCATTTTTCACTTTAGAAGTGGCATAATCCATATTTAAGGAACACGAAAACTAGCCGAAATTGGCTTTAGACTTGGTTACATGTCGAGTTTGCCTTAACAAATATGCCTCGCGAATCATAGACGCGCACTAAGACCCGTACATCGCTGGAGTCCGTGCTAACCGTGAAAGATATGGCATAGGTTCCATTACCATAATCTATTATGGAGAGGTTATTTGATGAGTTGGCTGGAACCCAAATTCCGTCCAGCTCATAATAGACCGTTATGTTTTCGGCCAGTGCTGGCTTCTCCTCATTGAAGACTTGGCATGTTAAGTTTACGACTTTTTGAGAATCATTTAACGTGTAATAGCCTTCCAGCTTTATCATTGTTGTTATGTTTATGGCGTAGCCTAGCGCGATTTTCTCCGTTAGGCCATAAAATTTCAGTGTGAAGTTTGCGTAGGCGCTTGATATGCCCAACCCGCTTGGTTCTTCCCATGAAAGCCGAAAGCCGTCCACATAACGCGAATCATTTAAAACTGTGTAGGATAGGTAATAAAGCCCATAAGCGTTTAGGCTTCTGTAGGCTTGGGATAAACCATTAAGGTTTGAAGCCAAAACTGCTTTTTCTCCCCCGTTTGTGATGTTGGCTAGTGCGCTTATTATGGCGTTTCTTGAGCCTTGCTTTATAGCTAAAACGAAATCAGCCAATGGAAAGATTTGAGAGGCGGATGGCTTTTGTCTGCTGACCTCGTAGACGTAAGCTGTTGTTGTGGATATGAGTATGGCTATTGCTAGGGCCGCCACTATCAGAAGCTGACCGGAACTTTTTGCTTTCACAAGTCTTCCAAGCCTTTTCATTTAACCACAGCCAACTGCAAGTAAATCACATAATATCGGAAGTTGGGGTTTCGGCTTACGCAAACATATTTTATTGAGGCTACTTCTTGGCCGTTGATGTTTCCATTTGTTATGGCTTCGGTGTTTATTTGCCGCATTTCCTCGTCGTAGACGGTTAAGTTGAAGGACATGCTCTCTGGAAGGAGAAGGCTTAACGCTTCCCGCAGTCCAAACCAGTCTCCGGAATCTATGTAGGCGTCTAAGCTTCCATCAGAATCAAGTTTTATTAGGGCTTGCATTCCAAGAGATGTCAAGTCTCTGGATTCTGCGGTTTTATGCTCTGTTGTTAGGCTTGCAGAAATAGCCAATGAGGAGAAGACTATTAAGACGGCTAGAAAAGCCTCAATTATCCTGATTTGCCCTTTCTTCTGGTTTTTCACTGTTTTGGTCCTCCAAGCCAAACCGTACACTTATACAATGCGGAGTTTATAGTGACCAAGTATGTGTAAGCGTAAACATCTGCTAGGCTTATGGAGTCTGTTGGGCTTATGCCAATCGCCACCGGTATCTGCGGGTAAACAGTCCACTCCACAAAAAATTGCGTGGAATTCCTTCCGGTGGCAACTAGCATTATTGGGCTTGCGTCCAAAAATTTTGGAATGTTGAATGTGACAGCTTGATTTTGACTTGTCGTTTTTTCTAAGGTTGAGGAGTTGTTGAAGGTTAAGGCATAAACGTCTAACAAGACTATGTCTGGATTATTGGGCACAACAGTTAGTGTGTGGTTTAACGGGGAAAGCCTCAAAAAACTGCCCTTTGACATTGGATTTTGGGGGGTGTGGGCAAAGGCGTAAACAGCGAAGGAAACAATTTTAGCGTTGTACTTGGATTTTGCCAAAACAACAAGCAGTGCTGGTCCATTGACGCTGTTTGGGATTGTCACATTTAAGCGGATTTCACCATCAGAGCTGTAAGCGCCCAAGTTTTGCAGAAGGCTTTCAGCAATTGTATAGAGCCTTAATTCTGCTGGGACATTTACGCCACTTCTGACGGTTTCAATTTCAAACTCGTAAGTTGTTTCATTTTCGTCCTCATAAGTCGCTGTGAGATTTATAACAGTTTCAAATAGCGGTTTTATCTCGATTCGGAAGGCTATGTCTGGAATTTTTAGGCTTGTGTATATTTGGGCATAACTTAAAGCATGGAGGTTTTCGCCATTCAGCCTAGAAACCTTATCTATGTCAAGCGTGTAAGGATTCGCCGCCTCAACATCTGCCAAGCCAAACTCTTCCGGAAACGTTTGACTGTTCTTTCCCCAGTCGGCTGGCTCTCCAGTGTTCAATAACATGTATTTGGCGATTTCCCCATATCTCGTGAAGGCTTCATTTCCAAAAGAATTGCTTATCGGCTGGTAAAGGAGGCTGGCGGTGGCAGCCATAGCCGATAGCACAAGCAAAACCATTAGGGAACACGCGAAAAAGGTGTCGATGGATATTGCCGGCACGGCTTTCACCTTTTGGAGGCTTTGTTAAACAAGCCCGAACATTCCACCCAACAAGCTCTGCGAAAGCGCCAGCGAAATGTGTGCCGTCAATACAAGCATGGCTGAATACTTAAAACCAGCAGCGAAAGTGCCCTCACTAACCTTGCCCACAAAAAAGCCTGAAAGCCAACACTGCACCAATATACCCAAAGAGAAAAGGTTCATCTGCTCCTGCATAACAATAAAGGATACCGGCGTAGCACCGGGAAGCGAAAGCCTCGTCAAAGTGTAAACCGTTAAAGCAACCATTGTCGTTGTCAAGGCTATGAGAACACTCCATATGAAAGCCAAAATAACATAAGGCCTAAGCAAGGACTTCTTGTTGATTTCCACATCCTTCTGCTTTTCGCTGTACTCCGTCAAAATTTCTAGGGCTACACTTGAGCCTCCGCCCATCTTTATAGTTTCGACAAGGATGAGAAAGTTCACTAAAACAGGCCACGTCTGAAGCTTCCTCTTTATACTCGCAAATATTTTCCTGAGGGGTACACCCCACTCTATTTGGCTTCTTACAAGCCTTAGAACTTCGGAGAATTTTCCATAGCCCGGGCGTTTTGTGGCGTGAACTATGCTTTTCTCTGGCGAAAGTCCAGTTTTTCTGGCTTCTGTGACGTCTCTTAGGAAGCTTGGCATGGCATTTTCAGCAGCATTGTTTATTCTGGCAATTTCCATGTAGATTATTGCTGGAGGAATCGAAACCGTTAGTAGGCAGACAGTCAAGACAAGGGGCAGAATTTGTGGGTTTCTGAGAAATTGAAGCGGGGGTAGCATGAAGGTGGATGCTAGGAAGGCGCTGGCGGCGACTATGGCGATGGCTGCAACTTTGTATGGAGCCATAAGCCCAACAAGGTTACTTTTCCTTTCTAAGTGAGCGATTATCATAAAGACAAGCGAAATCAACGGCGTTAAGAGAAATATTAGCAGGCAGACAACATCGGTGGACAGGCTTGGTGTTCCAGCAATCCTTGTAGGCTCGAATATTGATGTTGTCGAGAAAACTATGAAGAGTATGTAGGAGCATAGGGTTACGATCAGCATGACGGCGTAGGCTTCCACAAGGGTGCCAAGCCTTTCGATTGAGCGGATGGCGGCGGCGCTTTGAACATCAAATATTGAGCGAAGCTTGCTTTTAAGAAAGTTTACGATGTTTCCGCCGCTTCTGACGGCTGAAACATAGCCTAACAGAAATTCACGGTAGTTTTTAGACTTCGTTTTTTCAGCCCGCTTCTGCATGACCGTTAAGGGGTCGTATCCCAAAACCTCCACTTGTCTAACGACTTCCCTTGCTTCTTTCCTGAATTGGGGCAGTTGCTCTATGGCGCAGAGTTTTTTCCAACTCTCGTATAGGGTTACCTCGCTGGCAGCCAATATTGTGAAGAGCAAGGCGGCAAAGGGGAGTTCCCGGTTTATTTCGCTTGTGTCCTCTTCTGTGAAGCGACTTAGCATCCGCCCAAAAATTTTAGGCTTTCCGATTTGAACCTGCAACTTTTACCACTCGCCCTTCCCGAGGAATTCTCTTTGGAAAAGCTCTGGGTTGTTGTAGTATTTGCTTAGGACTTTGTTTACGCTTCTGTAGTCGCGGATGCCGTGCTCCACCATGTGGACTAGAACCCGCTTGCGATATTCTAACTCGTCAATAAGCCTTTCAACTGGAATGTCTAGGCTTGAAGCCATCTTCTTGAGCAAGTAGCTTTCAGCCAAATTCTCCTTAAAAGTGTCTGTGGACGGATTCCAGCTGAAAACCTCCTGATAACTATTATAGTCCTTTATTTCCGTGACGCTGATGAACTTCCGGCTTGAAAGCCTCCTCCCAGATTCTAGGAAGACTGGCGTTCTGACGTGCTTAACCGTGATTACACAGTTCATGAGCGGAATTATTGATGTTGGGATGTTCATGGGTGGCTGGGTAAGCCTCTTCATGGCGGTATCAACATCCTCAGCATGAAGCGTACACAAGCCGCCATGTCCAGTCGCTAAGGCTTGGAAAAGCACGTAGGCTTCTTCTCCGCGGACTTCGCCTACAATTATTAGGTCTGGACGGTGGCGCACTGCCGACTTAATCAAGTCGTAGAGAGTTATTTCGCCCTCGCTTTCAGCTCCAAAGCCAGACCTCGCAATCGTCGAAGTCCAGTTCTCATGGGGCAAGTTTATTTCTGCAACTTCTTCAACAGAGATTATTTTGTAACTGGGTTTTATGAGGCATGCAATGGCGTTTAGGGCTGTTGTTTTTCCAGCACCCGTAGCCCCAATAATCATCACTGACATTTTGTTCTCCATCAAAAGCCATAGGTAGGCGGCTATGCTCTCATTTATGGTCTCGTTTTCAATAAGGTCGATTATTGTGAAGGGGTCTTTGCGGAACTTTCGAATGGTAAAGGCTGTTCCGTAGGGCGTTGTTTCCCTGCCAAAGGAGACGGCTAAGCGGTGTTTTTCCGGCAGTGTCACGTCCACTATTGGGAAGGCTATGCTAACGTGTTTTCCAGACTTGTGAACCATCCGCATGACAAAGTCTTCGAGTTCCTGCTCGTCTCTGAAAACGATGTTTGTTTTAATGTTTTCATATTTCCTATGCCAAAGGTATATGGGTTTGTTGACGCCGCTGCATCCAATATCCTCAACATAATCGTCATACATCAGCGGGTCTATTTTGCCATATCCAACAACATCCCTTTCAAGGTAGTAGAGGATTTTCCTCAAGCCTATAGGAGATATTCCCTCAAGCACTTTGCGGTGTTTTGCAAGGATTGCGGGCATTTGCCGCCTAAAAGACTCTGCTAGGGTTTCCTCGCCCTCTGGGGCTTGAAGTTCAAATTCCAAAATGTTTCTAAGCCTATGGTAGCCCTCCCTCTCCTCCTTTGTTAGGGGCAACTCGTCCAAAACGTATAGGTATTCCAGCGTTTCTTCATTCTGGATTATGGCTGCGTAGGAGAAGGGAGGCTTTAAGGGATAGTATTCCACTTCAATATAGCCTTCAGGAACACTCCACTTCTGAACCTCCATAAAACCGGTTAGCTCGGCTTCTTCCTTCATTAAATCCTTAAATTCCGCCTCCGCCCCGCCCTTCTTAAGTTTTAATGCAAACTTCAAACCGTTTTCACCCTCCATTTTGGCTTGAGCTAGAAAGCTGAACCTCGGGGATTCCAGCTTCCTGATTCATAGAGCATTTTAGGAGGATTGCCCCATAACCACTAACATAATAGCCATGAGCAAAAGCCGTGCTTGGAAGATAAACGCGTACTCCCGCCTCGGCTATTGGTGTGTTTCCAAATCCGCCTTCAACCCAAATCATTGAAGAGTCATTTCCGAGCATGAGCCAGTACTGCCTATCGCCTATGGCTGCTGGCGCTTGAATAAAGGCTTCGGCTGTTGTGTTTGTCGCCTTTGCAAGGCTTATGAGTCCTGTGGCTTTGGCTGCCACCAAATCCATCAAATCCTTTAGTTTACCCATCTCCGATGAGAGGCGTATGGCGTTGGCATAGCCCATAAAGGAGACTAGGAGGATACTGCTCACGGCGATTATGGCGAAGAATGTGTACAAGTAGCTGGGGGTTATGGCTGGCATTAGGCGTTAACCCTCCTAACTTGTATGTGGCAGACGACAACTTCGAGGCTTACAACAGCGCCTTCGCTAGTGCTTTCTATCGGAAGCCAAACAGTCGTTTTAGTGCCTTCTGAAAGGGCTTCCAAAGCAAGAGAGGAGACCGAACTGTTGAACATTAAAAGCTTAACCGTTGAAGTGGTGTTCAACGCTGAAACCTTTAAGTGGAAGCTTCCATAAAGCGAAAGCGTCTGGGAAGAGGCTAAGCTTATTATGTAAACACGTATAATGTTGAGCGGTTTTCCGTTGCTTGTGCCGGCCGCCAAGGCTGTTGCCATTGGTCGGTAGCATAGGACAAGTTGTTGTGCACTCTCGCCTCTTTCAAAGTAAAGCTGCGTAACCGTGAAGGCGCCCTGATCTATTATTGTTCGGCCGTCACCACTAACATATGTGCCTTTTTGGCTTTCAGCCACGCCATCAAGCATGTATAGGGCTTTTCCAACAGAACCATTAAAAACCACATAGGAAAACGTCCGCCCATCCGTCAAATTTATAACGAGACTTTTGGCTTTCGGCTGCATTTGAAAGGCTCCTCCACAATTCTCCATGTAAATGGTTTTTGAGCTTCCAGCAGACCAAGCCACAGAACGCACAGCCTCATCCAAAGTTTGCATGTTCTGTTTGGCAACCGAAGCCCTTAGCTGGACGCTTTTTGCGCTTATGCGGGTTACTGCAAAGCCATAGGTGGCGGATATTATGACGATAAGCGAGGCAAAAAGTATAAGGTAGGTGACTGGAATAGCCAAAGCCTTCCTCGAACACGCAAGCCTTCCAAAGCCTTTCACACGCAACCTTTAACAGTCTCCTCTCTTGCAAACCGCCAGCATGGAAAACCTTTGAAGGCTATATTAAGATAAGATAATGTGTGTAGAACAAAACTACACATAGAAAATTCATATTGCTAATACCCGATAAGAAAGTGTTTGCCTTAAATAAAAAGGGAAGAAAAAGGGAGGGTTTTAAGTTGATTCAACGTTTGCCTCTTTGTAGTATTGGGCGTTTGATGTGAACACCGTCAAGCCTACGGTTACGCCTATGTCGTTTACGGAAATGCTGTCTGGATTAACGATGTATATTACAACGGTTTGACCCGACATCAAAGTTAAATCATTTCCATTGAGGGCAACGGTTGCGTTGCTGAAAGATCTTGGTTGACCATCTACAACTATATTGACAGAATTGCCGCTGGGCTTTGTTGACGTTGGTTTCAAATCCGATGTTATGGCACCTGACGTCTTCCAGTAATAGACGTTATTCCATGGGCACTCTTGTCCTCTAACTGTTATCTTGTCTATGACAACATCTTTTCCGCCAGTGTTGATTATTACGAAGGCTGCCTCTGACCATTCCCCTGTTGGATTATACCACACATGGAATTTTGTTAGATGCAATGATTCTTCTTGTACACGCGTTGTTGTCACGTTTATGGCGTAAAACGTAACTACGGTGGCTAGAAGCACTGAAACCACTAGAATAATCAGCGTTGTCACAACGGTGCTTAACGCTTTCTTACCCTTTAAAAGCCTCATGTCACTGCCTCCCTACTCGACAGCTTGGACATTTGTCTCTTTGTAGTATTGGGCGTTTGATGTGAACACTGTAATGCCTACAGTAGTGCCTATGTCATTCAATGATATGCTGTCTGGCTGGTCGATGTAGATTATCAAGGTCATGCCAGATTTCAACGTGATATCTTTGCCAGAAGTACCTTTTACAAACGTGTAGTCTTTGCCGCCTATGTTGATTTTGCCGTTGTCTTTGAGTGTTGAGTTGTAGGGTAGGTCGGCAGATATCCCGCCAGACGTGATGTTATAGTAAACATTTGACCAATCAGATTCTTGTCCTCTGACTGTTATCTTGTCTATAACCACATCTCGCCCACCAGTGTTAATTATAACTAATGCTGCTTGCGCGTTCCCAGAAGAGGCAGGACACCAAACGTGCGGCTTCGTTAGGAATAACGACTCTTCTTGCACCCTCGTGGTTGTTACGTTTATGGCGTAGAACGTTACAACAGTTGCCAAAAGCACCGAAACCACTAGAATAATCAATGTGGTTACTACTGTGCTCAATGCCCTTTTATTCCTTAACATCTTCATTTTCTTTTTCGCTCCGTGCCAAAAATTCAACGTTGTTTAAATATGATGGTTTGTGCGTAGAACAGAGCTACACATACTCGTTCAACAGTTCAACAAAACATCCGCCAAAATCAAGTTTAAACATGTTTAAAGAATTCATAGGAAATTCTTATTTAGAAAGAGGCCTTCAACTTCGCTCAAGAACTCTTAAAGGAGCATGACTAGATGAAAACACTGCATGTTGCCATGGCTGCAATCTGCGCAGCCCTATACGCCCTAATCGGCCGTCTAACAGATTTGGGCATAACCTTTGGAGGGGTAGCCTTCTGGCCGGCAGCCGTGATACCAGCAGTTTTCTCAGTTCTTTTCGGGCCATGGGTTGGCGGGACCGGGGCAGCCATAGGGATATTCATCCGCGACATGCTTTTCCACGGTGACCCATTGCTGAGCCTTTCTGCAGGTGTGACCGCCAATTTCGTTGGGGGCTTTTTGATAGGCTATTTTGCCCGTACAGGCTTAAGCTGGAGGAGGATAGGCACAAGCATGTGTATAGGCGGCGTTACCATAATTGCTGGTTTGCTATTGCCAACAGTTCTATTGCCCGCTGAGTCTGAAGCCTTCACTGGAGGCTGGTCTGCATACATCAGCGTAGCAGTTTTTGCAGTGGCGGTTATTGCAAGCCTAGCCATTATGTTGGCTGTTACAAAGTTTTGGCCAGAGTGGAAAAGCTACACGGTCGGCTCCATAATAGGGTTGGGGGTTGCAGCCGCAATAATAGCTCCAGTGGTTTGGGCTTACAGCCAAGTGTTTTTCTCTCCGGAAGGATACTTTAAGGCGCCCCTTCCGCCAGAGTTTATGCCGCTAATATTTGTTTGGACCTTTGCCACAGAAATTCCCTTCGTCCTTCTAATAGGTCCACCTATTATCAAGGCTTGCCGCAACGCCTTCCCATCGCTAACCCAAACCGGAAAGAGCGAATAAAATTGAAAAGTGCAAGAGCCTTTAGCCCAGCCGGCATCTCCAGCTTTTTTGAGATATGTGACACACTGCCAGATGGAAAACCCATAACAGACCTTGAAAAAGTCGGCGCTAGAGGCGGTGGTTTTGGAATCAAGAAGGGAGTAACAACAGAGGTGCGCGTTTCAGAGGCTGAACAGAACAGCATTAACATATACATTAATGGGCGGGATGCTCCGGAGGCAGAAACAACGCGGACTGTTGTTGAGATGCTTCTTGAAAGGGCTGATGGCTTTTATGATGTTGAAGTCAGCCATTGGGTTGATGTCCCCATAGGGGCTGGCTTTGGCACAAGTGCCGGTGGAGCCTTGACCACCGCCTTGGCTTTGTCAAAGGCTTTGGGCTTAAAGCTAACCCTTAACCAGCTTGGCAGAACAGCCCACATAGCAGAAATAAAATGCAAGACGGGACTCGGCACCGTTGCCCCATTAACAATTGGTGGGGGCTGCGTGGTTACCGTTGAGCCCGGAGCGCCTGGAACAGCCATAATTGACCACATTCCCATATCAGAGGATCATGTGATTGTCGCTGGAGTTTTTGGTCCAATACCGACGAGGGAAGTTTTATCCTCGCCTGAAAAGCGTCTAGCCGTCAATAGGTGGGGTAAGCTTACCCTTGAAAAGATTTTGGCTGAACCATCCCTTGAAAATTTTTTGGCGTGCTGCCGCGATTTCGCCGAGAAAACAGGCTTCGCCACAGAGCGAATTCGCAAACTGTTTAGGGCTGCTGACGAGGCTGGCGCCATCGGCGCGGCTCAAAACATGGTTGGGGAGGCTGTCCACGCATTAACAACATCGGAAAACGCCGATAAAGTGGCTCAAGCTTTTAAACGAGTTCTTCCAGAAGAGAAGATCCTCGTGGCAAATGTGGAGCTCTACGGGGCGAGGCTGCTGGGATAGGGATTGGAGGCTACAAGGTTTAGAGTTGTGGCTGTTGGCGGAACCTTCGACGAACTCCACAAGGGACATAAGGCGCTATTGTTGAAGGCTTTTGAGGTGGGCGAACAAGTATTGATAGGCTTATGCACAGACGATTTTGTAGCCAAAATGAACAAGCCCCACATAGTGGCCTCCTACGAAGAACGCTTAAAAGAGCTGAAGGCTTTCCTGCAAGAGCACGGCTTAATGGAAAGGGCAAAAATAATCCCGCTAAATGACGCTTATGGAGTTACGTTGCAAAGGGGCTGCCTAGAAGCCCTAATAGTCAGCAGGGAAACAGAACCAACAGCAAGGAAAATAAACGAGGAGAGAGCCAAACGCGGACTGGAACCCCTAAATATAATAGTCATAGACATGGTTCCATCGGAGAATCATGCACCCATATCTACAACGCGAATTCGAAGGGGCGAAATAGACCGGGAAGGACGCCTAATAAAGCGGCTAGCCTAGCTTAACTTGTATAGCGCTTTGCCATAACATAACTAAAGCGAATAGAATCAAAAGGTAGCATAAAACTATATGCTGTGAGAATTCTGGAATCGGCGTTGGGTTTCCATAAACGTACACTTTTTGTCCGTCGGTGCCCATGACTATTGTTCCGGAAACATATGTTCCATAGACCGTTACTCCCTTGCTTAGGAGCCTTTGAACGGTCTCGTTGTGTGGGTGCCCATAAGGGTTACCTATTCCAGCGCTGATTACGGCGTATGATGGATTAACAACGTCTAAAAAGGCTTCTGAAGTTGCGTATCTGCTTCCGTGATGGGCGACCTTCAAAACCTGACTTGAAAGGTTTAAGCCAGCATCCATCATGCTTTCCTCAACCTCGAAAGTGGCATCACCAGTGAAAAGAAAAGCCACGTCTCCCACCTGGAGCCGTAGGACTATGCTGTTGCTGTTTACCTCTGCGAATTCAAGGGGCTGCACAGGATTCAGAATTGTGAAATTAACATTTTCATTTAGAACATATGTTTGTCCTCTATAGACAATGGTGATTCTGCCTTGGGCAAGGCTCATAAAATTTTGGTACACTTGTGAAGTGACGCTTTCGCCATTATATAGGACTACACCAACGGAAATGCTTGACTCTAAAACCGATATGAGCCCTCCTATATGGTCTTCATGGGGGTGCGTAGCAACCACGTAGGCTATTTCCGAAACACCTAAATCAGACAAATAGCCCATGAGCATTGAACCGGCGCTACGGGGTCCACCATCAATAAGCACGTCATGCCCACCCGTTTCTATAAATATGGCGTCTCCTTGCCCCACATCGAAGAAGTAAACCCTTACCAAGGGCTGGTTTTCACATAAAACTGCTTGAACACTACCAAAAAGGAATAGCGAATAGCAAACTGTTAAAAACGCAATTTTACACCAAACCCTTCTAGGCGGCAAAAACTAAATCCTCAGCCTTTTATTATTTTTCTCCAAAATTATAGAGGAGTGTCAAATTTAACAGTTTTCAGCTTGACACGGAAGAAAACCATATACGAAATTAACGCAAAAACATGGACTAGTAAACAAAAATTTTGGTGATTATGATAAAATAGAAGATTCTTCCAGAATTATCTTCCACAAACCTTAACTGCAACGAAAACCCGAAAATTGTAAGCCACAAAATTGGAAACTTTCGACTCTAAAGAGAAGAGTGACGAGCGAATTGGAGCGAAAGGGACCAATTTTCTGTGGTAAAGACGGCAGATGGAAAGAAGAGCTGGAAAAACGCTTAAAAGCACTAGAAAATCCAATAACCCTCCTAGCCCTTGGAAAAGTCAAATACGAAGTTTTAGGCTACTTAAATGCCAGAAACGACATAAAAATCATAAAAACGGAAACAAGATACATGAAGAAAAGGGAAAAAGGCTTAGGGCTAAAAATTGTGGTGGGCTTACACCACAAAAACCAGAAATGAAGCTAAAAATTCATTCACAGCATTTTAAAAGCCCATTGTTCCATGCCAAGGCAGATGTCATACTCGGAGGCAATGGAAAATTATTTATCTATCATCATGAGAAAACCATGGTTATCGAGGACGTTTGGAGGAAAAATAATGGCTAAATGTCCAAAATGCGGAACCCAAGTTGCAACACCTAAGAAGAAGTGGACGATGGCTGGACGCCCCGACAAGTCAGGTAAAAGGATGCAACTCGAAATAGGACTGTTTGACTGTCCAAAATGCAAGAAGGCTTTCCGAGAAGTCCTAAGCAAGAAGAAGGTTTAAACCCCTTTCATTAAGAGAGCGAGGCTAAACCGGCGACCAAACATGCCAAAGGCTAAACAGAACACGTGTCCCGAATGCGGAACAGAAGTTAAAGACCCCTACAAGACATGGGAGCTAATCGCCCCCTTCCCAGACAAGAAAATGAGGATAACCATGACAGTCTTCGGCATGTATGAATGCCCAAAATGTGGAAAAAAGTTTAAGGGAATAGTAAGCAAAGTCAAACTGGGCGCAGAAGGCATAGAAATCTAAAGCATCCCGCAACCCCCTCATTTTTATTTTCCCCTAAACAAAGCGTTAAGTTTTAAAACATGGAAGGCTAATTCAACAAGACAAACTAAACCTCTAAGAAGGCAAAAACTTGGCAACGCAGACACTAAAAAGGCTTTGGAAAAACGAATACTTCCAAACAGCAATAACCATCATCCTAATCCTCATAATAGTTTTCGGCCTCTATTACGGCGCACAAGCAGCTCTAGGAGCCGAATATCCGCTCCTCGCAGTAGCGTCAGAAAGCATGTTTCCAACTCTAAACATAGGAGACCTAATAATAGTCCAAAAAATAGACCCAGCTCAAATAAATGCCGAGCCCATCAACGGAGATATTCTCGTTTATAAAAGCGGGGAAGACCTAATAGTCCACAGAGCCATCAATAAAGAATACGTAGGTAACGGTATCTGGCGTATTACAACACGTGGGGATAGATATCCAACAGGTTCTGGTGAAACATGGGACTCAAAAAAGCTGGTTGGCAAGGTGATAGGGAGAATTCCAGCTATCGGCAACCTGCCCTTATTCCTCCACTCAGAAAAAAACATGTATATTCTATTCATAGCTCTAATAATAATCCTTATAATCTTAATGCTACCCTTTGGTTCAAAAAGCGAAGAAGAACCAGCAAAAAAGGAGGAAAAAGTTGAGGAGAAAAAGCTATTTTCGAAAATTAGCTTGAACACAATTTTTTACATAATCATTAACGCTATACTCGTTGGACTTGTAATCTTCAACCTATGGGGCTCCTTAACCTTCTGGCAACCTGGCGCCGGAACGCATGGAGAGGGAAGAATGGTAACAATTCACGGAATGCTCTCAGATTTTGAGTTTCATAAAGAAGAGTTAAATAGTAACGTTTATCCTCCATGCCAAGGCTTCTTAACCTATCAAATTAACTATGAAGTAGATGGTGGCCTGCGTCTTGGCGTTCCAACATTTTCATGGTTCCAGTTCTTCCTCATAATACTGGCAGCCTACAACCTATGGAAGCTCTACAATTTCCTTAAAGCTTGGAAAGGAAAAAGGCAGAGAGGGTTGGAAGTTAATGTTTAAGGAAACTGTTAAAGCGCAGCCGAAATGTGTTGAATGTGGCGCGGAGTTGAAACTTTATGAAATGGACTACGAGAAGAACCGGCGAATCATGCAGTGTCCCCAATGTGGCTTATACCACTTTTATAAAAAGGACTTTTTCGGCAAATGGAAACTCGTAAAGGTTGGACGCGTTTCAGATCTTTGGCGAAAACCATAATTCATAAATTACGCATCTACCACAAGGTGCGCCGAATCATGGATACATACATTTGCTCACTTCTTCGATATATTGGAAGCTGAATCTTCCCTAAACTATTCAGTACCGAGTCGGCAATATTTCTGCCGAAGGTGAATCTGATCTTAGTAATCCTATCCTTGTTGTATACTGCGATAGAGGCTAAAGTTGCATAAACAATTCCACCTACCACATCAATCACGTAATGTTCTCCGAGGTAAACAGCGCTAAACCAGACCATCATCGGGAAAATTATGATTGGCAGAGCTTTTTTCTTCCACGCTTTAAGGGCGAAGAGGGCTATCAACCACGGAATCGCCGAATGAAGGCTTGGAAATGCCGCAAATGGGTTTATTCCAATATAGTCATAGAGTGCCCTGTACATGGGAACACCTAAGTTATCGTCAACTTGGAAAAGTATTCTTGTGGCCCCAACTCCATACCATGGAGGTGCCACCGGAAAAACAAGGAAAGTTATAAGGGCGCTGTAAGTACATATCATAAAGGCCAGAACATATTCTCGGTATTGTTTTGGCTTATACTTCCACAATATGAAGGCGAATATTGTTGGCGCTATGAAATGCAGAGAGTAGACGGCGGCTCCGATGTAATCTAAAATCGGCATTCTAATGGACTTTTGAAGCACGATGGTTGGGACGGTGTTAAAAATCCACGAGTCAGCGGCTATTGGCTCCTTGACGAAGATGTATCTTGGGATGCTGCTTATGAGCCTATTCAACGCCTCATAAGATAAAAAGGATAGAATGAATGGCGTGAAAGCTCTTATAAAGCGGTTGTCGCTTTTGGTGTAAGAAGCGTACACAAACAGGCATAGAAAAATGAATTCTGGTCCCGGGAGAATTTTGAAGGTCAAGTAGAAAGCTAAAAGAAACGATGCAAAAACTGCGGGTGGAAGAAATGTGTATCCCGACTTTAATGTTTTCCCCAATTCTTCACCCTTTTATAGAGTCGTAAGGTTACGGTTGACTGATTTAAGTTTTTCCCAAATTAATGCTCAAATTTTAACAGAGTTTTTAAACCTAATGCTTTATAAAGGATATTTAAAGACTTGATATGTAGAAGTGGTGTTTCCATGCCTAAAGTTAAAGCCATGATAAGCATAGAAAATGTTGTAGCTTCGGCAACCCTGAACCAGAAGGTGGACTTGAACGCTGTTGTTAAGGGATATCCTGGAGTCGAATACCGTCCTGAACAGTTTCCAGGGCTTGTTTTTAGGCTTAAAAGGCCTAAAACAGCTACTTTAATCTTCAATTCTGGTAAGATGGTCTGTACTGGCGCCAAATCTGAAAAGGAAGCGCGTAGGGCTGTCATGAAGGTTATTAAAGAGCTGAAGCGGGGCGGGATAATAATCATAAGCAAGCCTGAATTGAAAATTCAGAACATTGTGGCTTCTGCGAGTCTTGGCGGTATGATAGACCTGGAGAAGGCAGCCTACACTCTTGGAAAAACCATGTATGAGCCTGAGCAGTTTCCAGGGCTAATCTATAGAATGGATAATCCTAAAGTTGTTATACTGCTTTTTGCAAGTGGCAAGCTTGTCTGCACAGGAGCCAAAAGAGAGCAAGACGTTTATGATGCCGTCCACAAGCTTCATGAGATGTTGGAGGAGAAGGAATTAATATTCTACGAGTAAGCCTTTCCAGCATCTTCTAACGCTTTCTTTTTATTCCTTTTTAACTTGCTTCAAAATAGTCTTCAACTGTTCCTCGTTTATTGCGCCTGTCTCGTAAAGCATTTTTGCCACTTCGCTGATGTTGAGGAGGGCGTGAAGCCTAATACCGCTTTTCTTTAATTTTTCCTCGCCGCCTTCCTCTCTGTCTAATAAGACCACTGCGTCGTTTACTATTCCACCTTCAGCTGTTATGGCTTTTGCCGCCCTCCTAAGCGATAGTCCAGTGGTGATTAGGTCGTCCACCAGGAGAACTCGGTCTCCAGGTGTGAGGATTCCTTCAACTCTTCTTTGTCTTCCATGGAGGCGCACGCCTTTGCGTATGTATAGGAATGGCTTTTTGAGGTTGTAGGCCACCAGCGAGGCGAAGGGTATGCCTGCCACGGGGATTCCGGCCACTCTTTCGAAGTTTTCAACGCCTATTTTCTCCCTGACAAAGTTTGTGTAGAGGCCGCAGATTTTCTGGAAGGCGTCTGGGAAGCTTGGAACTATGCGTAGGTCTATGTAGTATGGGCTTATTTTTCCGCTTGTAAGCTTGAAGGTTCCAAATTGTAGGGCGCCAATCTTGTTTAGTATCTTGCAGACTTCGGCTTTAATGTCTCCGCCGCCCTTTTCCTTAAGCATGCTCTACACCTTTTTTGAAACTTGGTAAATCTTTCCAACCTCTGGGATTAGGCATGTGACCTTTGGCATTTCCCTCTTCAAAAGTTCGCCGAACCTTTTAAGGTCTGCGGAAGAGCCTGTATGATAAGGAACAGCCACCTTAGGCTTTGTAAGTCTGGCTATCTCAACGCCTGTTTCCGGCGAAGTTCCAGGCGCAATGCCGACGGTGCAGAAGACCAAGTCGAATTTTTCTCTCTCACCTATGCTTGCCATTTCTGGGAAGGGCAGGCTGTCCGCTGTATGGAAGACTTTTACGCCGTCCTCGCTTGTTATTATGAAGGATATAGGTGTGGCTGCTGGTGGATGATTACATTTTTCGGCTTTCACAGAGACTTCGCCAAATTTGACCTCAGAGCCCGGTTGAACCTCGTGCAACTTTTCAGCCGGTATGGCATTGCGAAGCCTCCTTGCAGATGTTGGGTCTGCTATGACCTTGCAGTCGGTCAGCTTATGGACTTCTAAGACAAGTGACGGGTCTAGGTGGTCGTAATGTTCGTGGCTTATGAGGATGGCGTCAACCTTCTGGAAAACTTTGGGCTTCACATCAACAGGGTCCACTACAAAGGTTTTCGAGGGGGTTTTTATGGTTACTCCGGCATAGCGGTTAAACCAAACAAAAAGAATCTCATTTTTTCCAGGCGTTTTTTCAATTGCCATGCGGATTCCTCGCTTTCTATTTATACCATTTACGTCTTAAAGAACTTGTGCTGTTTTAACAGTTGTGGGCAAAAGCCTCTAAAAGCTTAAAGCCTTACCGAGCTAAATTTCATGAAAAGTGGTGGGAAATGAGCGCTGATGAAGTGATTCTGGGAGTTATCAATTCATTTAGAACAAGTTACCTTAGATGGAGGACCCTTTTCGAGGATTTGTATTTTACAACAAATAGGGTGATTGTAGCGAAAATTGGTAGTGGCAGTTATCTAATCAGTCCAGTAGGTGTTCTGGTAAGATGGCCCAAAACGGCGAAACAAGAGTTTGTCGGATTTTCCGCAGAAGAACTTTTGAAAGCCAACCAGAACAATTTTGCAATTTACTATTCAGAAGTTAGAAGTGTGGAATTAAAGAAGCATGGGTTGGGAGCAAAAATTCGTTTAATCACAGACGAAAAGAAATATGAATGGTATGTTCGAGGCATTCCAGGAAAGAAAGATGCAAAAATTGAGGATTATGAAAGTATATTAAAAACAGTTTTTCCAAACAAGTTATCAGTCTCAAAATAGTTGTTCAATAGTTTTAAAAGTTAAACCGTTATGAAAGTTGCCGAGCTTAATAGCATACGACTAACAAAAGGTTTTTCAGAATAAAGACTACCATGTATTATTTGGAGATATTAGAAAAAGAAAGTAAACAGATTGAGTCGAGTTTTGGGTTTGGTATTAAATTTTATCTTTTTCTTTGTTTTTAGGCGTGCCCAATGCGTCCATTTTTGTGGCTTGTTGTTTGATTGTCTGTTTGTTTGGCTGATTGATACGTCTCTGTATTTAAGTGAGTTGGGGAGAGAGGGTTTGAGGGAGAAAGGTTTAAAATTTTAAGCAAACTTTTAAAAACAGTCTGAGGATAGACAGTTGCTAGCTTTAGTAATTAGATTGCTTTTCATCTTAGATGGTTTGTCCCAAATCGCTATTGGATCATATTACTGGGTTAACAAAGAGAAAGCCAGCAAAGAAAGCCCTGTGCATTATTGGTTTTGGTTCAGTAGTGGACCTTACATAAGAAGCGCTAAGGAGAGAGTGGAGCATGTCGCATTTAAGGGCAAAGTTTTACTAGCTTGCGGAATACCACTGCTTTTAATAGGCATATTTTCTCCGGACACCTTTTTCAATCTAATAAATGTTATTGGAGTTGGAGTTCTGATGCTTTTGGCTTGGATTTTGCACCTAATCTTTATTGCGGATGCAGTTGATAGAGACAAATATGCTACTGATGGTGTAAGCCAAGAAGAGATTGAGCAAATAAGGGAAAGAGATTAAGGGAATGTTTTCGGCGGCGTTGAAAGTGAAAGCCTTCATATATGTACTCTAACTGACGAACAATTTAAACAAATTCTGATTCAATTGCATCAATAAACCTTCTTAATTCTTATTTCACGCTTTGGGTCTGGGGATAAAATTTTATGAAGCCTCTAAACGAAGCATAATGAGAAAAATGGGGTTTTTGCGGGAGAACTCTATTACGGGTGAATGTGTCAAACATCAACCATTCATCATCACTTATGGTTTATCTAACACGGCGAACAACGTTATTAAGCATTTACAAGTAGGCTTCAATAAAATTTTGTGGAAGAACAGCCAAATCTTATATTCTTAAAGTCGTCTTGTTTCGGGAAGACAAGTGGAAAGGTGGCTATGGGGCTTCGCGACATCCTCCGGCGGGAATTCTCCTTCATAAGCGGCAACTACAAGGTCCTAGTGGTAAACTGGATGATAATGGACCTTGCAATGGAGACGCCAGCCCCAAACTTTCAATACTATGTTCAGCATTTGGGAGGAACGGGCCTAGCATTGGGCATTATAGGGTTGGCCAACTGGATTGGGATGGCTATTGTGGCTTTTCTAGGAGGCTACTTGGCGGACAAGTATGGTAGCCGCTGGCTCATAACAACCATGACCTTCATAATGGCTTTGTCAAACGTTAAAGCTCCAGTCAACAAACCACAAAGCATGACTATGCTAAAACATTGAACAACTTCTACAAATACCTGGGCATAAAATGGCAGGTTCCAAGCTACAAGCCCATCCAGAAAATACCCTTCATACCCACAGAACAGGAAATTGACTTGTTAATAGCCAACACAAGCAAAACCATATCAACCCTATTGTAGCTGTTAAAAGAGACGGGTATGCGTGTCGGCGAAGCATTAGCCCTCAAATGGGAAGACATAGACTTTGAAAGGCGAACGGTCCGCATAACAGCCGAGAAGGGCAGCCTTCCACGCATATTACCACTAAGCGAAAAATGCATAACAATGCTGAACAGGCTGCCCAGGAAACGTGAAAAAATATTTCCGTCAAAGCAGGCGGTAGACAGCCATTTCTACACCCACGGAAACGCATAGCCCATAAACTATGCAATCCAAGGCTGCTTAAAATAGGCTTTCACACTATCCGCCATTGGAAAGGCACCATGGAATACCATAAAACCAAAGACATAATCCACGTTCAAAGGCTGCTAGGCCACAAAAACATCCAAAACACGCTTGTCTACATAACCATCGAAAACGCTTTATTCCAAAACATCAATGATGAGTTTCACGTGCGCACAGCAAAAACAGTTGAAGAGGCATGCCGCTTGGTTGAAGTAGGCTTCGAATACATAACAGAAATAGACGGAGTTAAAATATTCCGGAAGCGCAAATAAAATGAATGGTTGTCGGTGAAAACGCTATGGTTGATGTTTGGCTTCCTTATGGTAAAACTGAGGTTTGCCTTCGCGTTCCAGCTCGGAACCTTTTAGGTTCTATTGAGCCGAAAGAGAAATCTGGCGTTCCGGATGCGCTGGCGGAGGTTGAAAGAGCCTTAAAAGAGCCCATTGGCACGCGGAGATTAAGCGAAATTGCCAAGCCTGAGTATAAGGTGGCAATTGTTGTTGATGATGCCACTAGGCCGGCGCCAAGTCATGTTATGGTGCCTCCGCTTTTGGATGAGCTGAACAGCGCTGGCGTCAAGGATGAAAACATGACCATTGTTTTTGGTTGTGGCGCGCATAGGGCTGTCACCAGCGAGGAGGCTGTTAGACTTTTAGGCGAAGGCGTCCTAAGGCGTGTGAAAGCCGTAAGCCACGACTGCAAGGCTCCAGATCTTGTTTATGTGGGCACCACGCTTAAATATGGAACAAAAGTTTATTTGAATCGCATTTTCGCTGAGGCTGACTTGAAGATTTTGACTGGTGACGTGTGTTTCCATTATTATGCTGGTTATGGCGGTGGTAGAAAAAGCGTCTTGCCCGGTGTTGCAGGCGAGGAGACTATTAAGGCTAATCATGCCATGCTTCTGCATCCAAACGCTAGGACTGGTGTCTTGGATGGAAATCCGGTTCATGAGGATATGGTTGAAGCCGCAAGGATGGCGAAGGTTGACTTTATCCTAAATGTTGTGATTAACAGCAAAGGCGAAGTTGTGAAGGCTTTTGCTGGCGACTTGGAGCAAGCCTTCTACGAGGGCGTTAAGCTCGTAGATGAAATGTACCGTATACCAGTGGATCGAAGAGCCGACATCGTTGTTGTAAGCCCCGGCGGGCACCCGTTTGACGTGAACCTCTTCCAAGCCTATAAGGGCGTTGACAGCGCTTTAGAGGTTGTAAAGCGTGGCGGCGTCATAATTTTGGCGGCTGAATGCCCAGAAGGATATGGAAATCAAGCGTTTTATGATTGGATGGTTAAGTTTAAGGATATAAAAGCCGTGGAGAGGGAGATTAAGCGCAACTTTGTTGTGGGTGGGCATAAAGCCTACTATTTGATGAAGGCTCTGCAAAAAGCCCAAATAATCCTCGTCTCAGCCATGCCAGACTATTACGCCACAAACGTTTTTAGACTCAAAACGGCGCGAACAGTGAATGAAGCCCTTAACGAGGCGTTCAAGATAGTAGGGGAAAACGCGAAGGTTTGGGTTATGCCTTACGGGAATTTAACACTTCCAGAGGTTAAGGCAAGCGAATAAATGCTTAATCCGTTTCGGAAAAACTTTAAAGTAGGAATGCAAACCTAACCATTAAAACCGTGGGAGTAAAGGGAGCTTGCAACAGACATACACCCTGCGGAAGTTTACACCAAAAGACCTTGAACGCGTAATGTATATCAACCGTGTCTGCCTCCCGGAAAATTATGGCGACTACTTCTTCATGGACTTGTATAACCGTTTTCCAGAAACCTTCATAGTAGCTGAGGGGAACGGCGAAATTGTTGGCTATGTCATGTGCCGCATTGAGCTTGGCCTGTCAAACTTTGGTTTCAGCGGCTTCATCAAAAAGGGGCACATAGTCTCAATTGCTGTCATGCCAGAACACAGGCGAAGGGGCATAGGCGAAGCCCTTGTGACAAAAGCCTTGGAAGGGATGCGCATATACAACGCAAAGCAAGCCTTCTTGGAAGTTAGGGTTTCCAACATGCCAGCCATAAGCCTATACAAAAAATTGGGCTTTAAGGTTACAAGGACAATCCGTGGCTATTATTCGGATGGTGAAGACGCCTACGTAATGAGCAGAGAACTATAGCCCGTTACAATTAGAAAAATGTGGGAAGGTTTAGGGCTGTAGCCCGAGCTTCTCGTAAATCCTTTTCCTGTTTTCTTCTACTGTTTTTGCCACGTCCATGAACAGGTTGTTTCCATGGGAGTCTATAGCCACTGTTAGCGGTCCAAAGTCTTCAACTTCGAAAATCCATAGGGCTTCAGGCGTGCCGAGGTCAAGCCACTCAACGCCCCTAACATTTTTTATGGCTTTAGCCGCTAGTATTGCTGCTCCGCCTGTGAAGGCTCCATAGACGGCTCCGTATTTTGCCATGGCGTCTGTTGTCCTTTTTCCCATTCCACCCTTGCCTATTACGACTCGGACCTTGAAGTTTTTGATAAACTCGTCTTCGAATATGTCCATTCTTGTGCTTGTTGTTGGACCGGCGGCAACGGCAACCCATTTGTCGCCTTCCTTGCTTACCACTGGTCCGCAGTGGAAAACCGCCAATCCTTCAAGGTTTATGGGCAAGGGTTTTCCCTGTTTGAAGTATTCTAGGGCTCGCCTGTGGGCTTGGTCTCTGGCTGTCACTATAGTTCCAGTTATGTATATGACATCATTGACCTTCAGCTTACGGATTTCCCCTTCCGAGATGGGTGTTTTAAGGTGGTAAATCGCCATCTCTTTTCACCTCACACCAAACCTTTATGGGTTAAATATTCAACAGTTCCATCAGCGTGGATTCTTGCTGTGGCTCTCCTAGCAGCCCAACAGTTAAAGGCGACTGCTGCCGGAAAAGAGGCTGGGTGCCTAAAAGCATATTCAACATGCACGCCCAAGACTGTTGTTTTGCCGCCTAAACCCATCGGTCCAATTCCAGTCATGTTAGCGGCTTCGTAAAGCTCTTTTTCAAGTTTCGCTATCTCCGGATTAGGGTTAGGCTGGTCTAGAGGCCTTAAAAGAGCCTTTTTTGCGAGTTTCATGGCTATGTCTGCGCCTCCGCCCATGGCAACCCCCAGAATTGTCGGCGGACAAGGTTGGGCTCCAGCCTTTATGACGGCTTCTATTACGAACTTTTTCAGCCCGTTTATGCCCTCGCCAGGAACAAGCATTCCGGTTAGGCAGACGTTTTCTGAACCTCCGCCCTTCGTCATAACAGTCAATTCGAGGGTGTCGCCAGGCACTATTTCCCAGTTTATGTAGGGTATGAATCTTCCAGTGTTATCCCCGCTGTTCTTTTGGGTGAAGGGGTCAACAGCATTAGGTCTCAACGGAATCTCCTTTGTGGCTCTTCTTGTCGCCTTAATGAGTGCTTCCTCAACTTTGTCAAGGTTTTTGACGTTGGCTCCAGCTTGGGCATAAAATATTATTGTGCCTGTGTCTTGGCATACTGGCGCCTTATATTTTTCTGCAAGCTCTATATTGTCTAATATAGCCTTCAACTGGGTTTTTCCGGTTTCGTTTGTTTCTTCCGAATACGCCTTTTTCAAGGCTTTTTTCACGTCTTCGGGTAGGTATATGACAGCTTGTTTCAGAAGGTTAAAAGCCGCGTCTTCCACAACTTTGGCGATTTCCAAGTTTTATCCCTCAAATATGATGCTTTTCAGCGAGTCCTTCTCTAATTCGCAGTTTATAAAAAAGTTTCCAAAGGCTTTGGAGTTTCCAAACGTGGAGCCCATTCACTTTAACTCATCTCTCCACGTGCAGAAGCGCAACATTTCTCGTTTGCTTTAAATACTGCAAAAAATAAAACTCACACGGGAAAATTTATGTCAGAGGAAGAAGGCGAAGGCGCAGAAAAACCACGCTATGAAACCCTTGAAGACCTTCCGGGAATTGGTCCTTCAACAGCCCAGAAGTTAAGGGAGCTCGGCTTCCACACTGTAGAGTCTCTCGCCATGGCAACAGTTCGTGAGCTTGAGCCAGCCGGCATAAGCGAGAAGAAGGCTCTAGCCATAATAAGTGCCGCCCGCTCTTCAATTGGCATAGCCTTCATCCGCGCCGACGAACTTTTGAAAATGCGTCAAAACGTTTTGAGGCTCACCACTGGGAGCAAAGCATTAGACAAGCTTTTGGACGGCGGCTTGGAAACTCAGACTATAACGGAGTTTTACGGCGAATATGGAAGTGGAAAAAGCCAAATCTGCCACCAGCTTTGCGTGAATGTTCAGCTTCCGCCGGAGCGGGGCGGGCTTAACGGCGCAGCATTATACATAGACACAGAAAACACTTTTAGAACTGAACGTATAGTGCAGATGGCTCGCCACCTAGGACTTGACCCACAAAATGTTGTTAAAAACATTATTTATGCAGAAGCCTACACGTCGGACCATCAAATGTTCCTTTTGGAAAACGCGGACGAAGTTATAAAGGAAAACAACGTTAAACTCATCATAGTTGACTCTTTAACGGCGCATTTCAGAAGCGAATACCTTGGAAGGGAAATGCTCGCCGCCAGACAGCAGAAACTCAACAAGCACATGCACAAACTCATACGTTTGGCAAGAGCCTTCAACGCCGTAGCCGTAGTAACAAACCAGGTAATGGCTAAGCCGGACATGTTCTTCGGAGACGCCATACACCCTGTCGGCGGACACATTGTGGGGCATACAAGCCACACGCGCATATATCTTAGAAGGGCTTCCCATGGTCCTGTGCGCATAGCCCGACTGGTTTCAAGTCCATACCTACCTGAAGGAGAAGAAATCTTTAAAATTACAGAGAACGGTATAGAGGACGTTTCTGAAGAGGAGAAAACCAAACCCAGTGGTCGCTAAAGATGCCAGTGCCCCAAGCCCTAGTCACAAGGTTCTTCCAGTTAATCCTTAACAAACAGTTTGCGGAAGCGGAACGCGAGCTGGAGAGGCTTAAGCAGAAAATGCAGAAAACAGAGTGGAATAGGGGCTACTTTAGGGCTTTGTATGGCATGCTTCTCGTGAGACGCGCCAACAACAGCGACTCCTACGCCTTCTTCGCAAAACTGAACGTAGCCGACAAAGAAGCCCTACAAAGCTATAGGCGGGAATTCTTGAACCACGTGAAGAATAGGCTCCACGGCGACTTCGACCGCGGCTTTTTCGCGGCATGGGCAGACTTCACGCGTGTGGTAAGCAAACTAAACATTGGCAACATCGCTGAAAACAAGAATACATCTTTGAACAAGGAAGAAACAAGAAAACTTCTAGAGGATAAGAGTCAAGCAACCATAGAAGACTTCATAGATTGAAATTTTAACCCAAACCCCTCTCAAAGGGGGGAGAGGGACAGACAAACAAACACGAACGTACGACAGACCGCAAAATTTACTTTAAATGGTTAGGGTAATTGATATTGATGAAAGATGCCTCAATGCGAACATTGTGGAAAAGAAGTAGACCTCCCTTTTAAATGCAATTTTTGCGGAAAATATTATTGTTTAGAGCATAGATTTCCAGAAAACCACAACTGTTTAATGTTTTCATCTAGAACTCCGTTGGAAGAGAAAATTGATAAAAAGACAATTGAAAAAGAGAGAATAACTTCTGAAGTTAAATTGTACTTTGTTAAAGAACCTCCTGAGAAGCATAGGGCTGAAGAACCTAAACCAAAAGTAAAATTAAAGTATATTGCCCCTATTTTCTGCATACTCGTAATCCTCGTAGCCTATGCAAGCTACAGTTTCGGTTATAACACTGGCTATAACGCTTCATTTCATACCGCCTACGATTTAGGATATGCCCAAGGATACATTAACGGCAACTTGACAGGTTTCGAACTAGGTTATAGAAGTGGCAACTCAAGCGGTTACATTGAAGGTTATAATAAAGGCTATCTTGATGGAGTAATAGACGGAGCGGGAACTGGCTACAATATCAGAGACCCGACCTATCAAGAGATGCTCGCCTTTATTGCATTCGATAAAACAGACGAAAATGAATATTCTGAAAACTATACATGCCTTCACTTTACAGCAGACGTAAAAAATAATGCATTTAAAGCCGGATACAGGTGTGGATTTGTACACATAGAATTTCCAGATTCTGCTCATGCAATAGTCTGCTTTAACACCACAGACCGAGGCTTAATTTTCATAGAACCACAATCAGACGATATAGTAACCTTAGCAATTGGACAGCCATATTGGGACAGAACAAAATATCTACCCCCAGAATACAACGATACTGTTGTTAGCTTTACCATAATCTGGTAATAAGTAGATGCGGATACAGAACTCTTACAGTGCGATTCCGCTTCTGCAAATCAGACAATACTATGTTTCTTCATCAAAATAATCACCTGCGACCTTGGTTTAGAGATAAGGGTATACAAAACAGCGGATTCACACATCACGATTTATGTTAAACCTTCATATTAACCAGAATAGAATCATTCATCTAATCTTGCTTTCAATTTCAGTTATCCCTTTGCTCGTTCTTTGGGTTTGGGATAAAAATTGAAATTTTAAACAATGCCTAAAAATTAAGAGCTATGGTATAGAAAAGCACCCAGAACACAAGCCACGACAGAAAGTATATGCCCATCCCTGTTGTGAAAATTTTTTGAGGTTTCTCCACTTTAAGTATAAACTTCGGCTTAATCATGTAATAGGATAAAATGTAAACAATTAACGCGAAGGATATGCCGTTCAACAGAATGGTCATGTTAAACTCCGGGCTGATTAATCCCACAGCCCATTCGTATCCAACGCAGATAAAGGCTGCCACTATGCCTAGGGCGAACCTTAACCAATACAACTTTTCAAGGGGCTTCATGTTCTCCAACGCCTTCCAGTTTAACATCGCTTAAATTTAAAGCTGCCTATTTATAGCTTAACCCGCCATCCATAAAGTGGGTTAGGGATTGCATAAAGAAGAGTTCACCAGCTTTGATGTGGCTGCCACCGTCCGCGAGTTGAAAGAGGCTATTCTAAACGCTAGAGTAAGCAACATTTACCAGCTGGATGAAAAAACACTGCTTTTCAAGCTGCGAAGTGGCGAAACTATTTATAGGCTTGTTTTAGAGGCTGGAAAACGTCTAAACCTAACCTCTTACGCCTTAGAAAAGCCCCTAGTCCCTCCAGCTTTCTGCATGGCTTTGAGAAAGTTTCTCAGAAACAGCCTACTAACAAACATTGAACAATACGAGTTTGAGAGGGTTATCCTCCTCAATTTTAGTGGTAAATTGGGCAATTTTAGGCTTGTTTTGGAACTTTTCGGCGAGGGAAACATAATCCTTGTAGATGGCGAAAACAAGATTGTGCAAGCACTGCATTATAGGCGGATGCGGGACAGAAACATAATAAGGGGGGAGACTTTTCGCTTTGCCCCTCCAAGCGGGCAAAACCCCGTCAAGGTTAGCGTGCAAAACCTCGCTGAGGGATTAAAAGGTTTTGGCGAAGTTGAGGTTGTAAGGGCTCTCGCCCGCTTTCTGGGAATAGGCGGCGTTTACGCTGAAGAAGTATTGCTAAGGCTTGGGATAGAGAAGACAACCAAGTGTACGAGCTTATCCCCTCAGCAAATTGAAGCCATTCATAACTGTTTGCACGGAATACTTTCCCAAGTCTTTGAGGGGAAACTTGAACCATGCATAGTTTTAGGCGAAGATGGCACCTTTGTAGACGTCATCCCTTTAAGGCTTAGGCGCTATGACGGGCTTAAGCATCAGCCATTTAACAGCTTCAATGAAGCCCTAGACGAGTTTTACGCCAAGACGGAGGCTTTAGAGAAGGCTGCTACTGAAAAGAAGGTTATAGAACAGCTAACTCAGGAGGCGGAGCGCCTAAAAAGGGTTTTAGCCGAACAAGAAAAAGCATTAAAGGACGCTGAGCAGAAGGCAGAAAAGTATAGACAGATAGGCGATACCATTTACGCTTATTCCGGCGAGCTTCAAACGCTTCTAAACAAATTTTTAACCGAGAAAAGGACTGGGAAAGAGTGGGACGAAATAGTTTCTGAAACGCTTTCTAGAAAGCGTGAAGGCTTAAAACCATACACGTTTTTTGAATCCTTTGACAAGCAAAGGCTTGTTCTTAACCTATGCATTGACAGCTTACATTTTGGCATTGGTATCCAAAAAGACTTGTTCGCAAACGCTGCAAAATTCTATGAAAGAGCGAAGCTTGCAAAGCGTAAGCTGGAGGGCGCAAAAGCGGCACTGGAAGAAACCAGAAGGAAGCTTTCAGAGATAGAAGCCAAAATCCGAGAAGCTGAAGCCCTAGAAAGGGCTATACCAGCCAGAGCTATAGAAGAACTCGCCAAAAGAAAGGTTAAACCCCGCAAGTGGTTTGAAAAGTTTAAATGGTTCACAACTTCTGACGGCTTTCTGGTTTTGGCTGGAAAAGATGCCACAAGCAACGAAGTTCTCATCAAAAAATACACGGCGCCAAATGACGTCGTCTTTCACGCAGACGTGGTCGGTGCACCCATCGTTGTTGTTAAGACCGACGGCAAGAAGCCAACAGAAAAATGCCTACAAGAAGCGGCAGAATTCGCCGCAGCCCACTCAAGAGGATGGCGGGAAGGCTTCGCCACGGTAGACGTCTACTGGGTTAAACCAGAACAGCTAAGCAAGGCTGGAGCCTCAGGCGAATACGTGCCACGAGGAGCCTTCACCATAACTGGAACCCGAAACTGGATGCGCAACACACCACTAAAAATAGCCATAGGCGTCCAATTTAACGAAGCCGACGAAGCCACCTTCATAGGCGGACCAGTAGACGCTATAAAAGCAAAAACAAAAATCTACACCGTCCTTGTCCCGGGAGAAAACAGCGGAAAACAACTCCTAAAACAAGTTTTAAAGGCTCTAGCCGAAAAAGCGCCAAAAGAGAAGCGCGAAAAAATACTGAAAGCCTCCATAGAACAAATCAGGGAGCTCATCCCCTACTGCAAAGGCACAATAACAGCAGAGGACCCGCCGAAATTTTTAGAGGGGGCTAGAGAAAATAGGGTTAAAAACAGCTCCATTTTCTAAAGACCGCCGAAAACTAGAGGGAGGTACCCAATTTAGCAACCACCTACAACCTAAATTCTATAGAGGGGACTAGTCAATTTTGCAGTTCGACACCAGTAACAAAATTGACATTTAAAAAGTTGGAAAGTGCAAGGATGGGCTTTGACACGTGGATCCAGCTTTCTCCTCCAGTCGGCTTTCCGGCTCTTGGCTTAGGAGGTGATCCGGCCGCAGGTTCCCCTACGGCCACCTTGTTACGACTTCTCCCCCCTCACGAAGCTTGGGTTCGACGCAGCCAACAGGGACCACGCCTCACCCAAGCCCCGCTCGGGTGGAGCGACGGGCGGTGTGTGCAAGGAGCAGGGACGTATTCACCGCGCGATAGTGACGCGCGATTACTAGGGATTCCATGTTCACGAGGGCGGGTTTCAGCCCTCGATCCCAACTACGGCAGGCTTTAGGGATTGCCTCCCCCTTTCGGGGTCGGAACCCATTGTACCTGCCATTGCAGCTCGCGTGTGGCCCGGGGGATTCGGGGCATACTGACCTGCCGTGGCCCGCTCCTTCCTCCGCCTTATCGGCGGCAGTCCCCCCAGTGTGCCCGGCTCAAGGCCGGTAGCAACAGGGGGCGCGGGTCTCGATCGTTGCCTGACTTAACAGGACACCTCACGGCACGAACTGGCGACGGCCATGCACCTCCTCTCAGCTTGTCTGGCAAGACCTTCAATCTGGCCTTCATCCTGCTGTCGCCCCCGGTAAGGTTTCCGGCGTTGACTCCAATTAAACCGCAAGCTTCACCCCTTGTGGTGCTCCCCCGCCAATTCCTTTAAGTTTCAGCCTTGCGGCCGTACTCCCCAGGCGGCGGGCTTAACGGCTTCCCTGCGGCACTGACACGGCTTGTAGCCGTGCCAACACCTAGCCCGCATCGTTTACAGCTGGGACTACCCGGGTATCTAATCCGG
>JAVYWL010000001.1:0-820020 GCA_038727135.1 Bathyarchaeia archaeon | reverse complement strand
GAACCGCCCTAAAACGGGCGGCTATTCCCGCCTTCACCTGGTTCTCGCCATTACGGCACTCCCCAGGCTTATACGGTTAAGCAAGGCGACAGCCTTGCTCAGCCTACCCCGAAGCGTCAGGCGTTGGGCTTGCGTCGCCGCAATCGTACCTCCGTGGCGCCGGAATTTTAACCGGCTTCCCTTTCGGCGTGGTCGGTTAAGCCACGCCTTAGGACCGGCTTACCCCCGGCTGACGACCGTTGCCGGGGAACCCTGGCCCCTTCGGCGGAGGGGATTCTCACCCCTCTTTGCTGTTACTACCACCGGGATCTGCACTCCCGGCCGGTCCACTGGACCTCACGGCCCAGCTTCTACCCAGCCGGGACGCCCTCCTACCGACGCAGCTTTACGCTGCGCCCTGAGGTATCGGCGGCTGGCTTAGTCCCGTCCATTTTCGGGGCCGTCAGCCTCGGCGGGTGAGCTGTTACGCACTCTTTAAAGGATGGCTGCTTCTAAGCCTACCTCCCCGCTGTCTAAGGCTGACGACGCCCTTCGGTTTGACATTTAGCCAGCACTTTGGGGCCTTAACCTCAGTCTGGGTTGTCCCCCTCTCGGTCCGGGAGCTTACCCCCCGTAACCCGCCTCCCGGGGTCTACGGCGCCGATGGATTCGGAGTTTGAAAGGAAGGTGGAGCCTTTCGGCCCCTTGGCCTTCCAATCAGTGCTCTACCCCACCGGCCGCCTCACCCGGGGCTGGGCTGCGACCCACTTCGGAGGGAACTAGCTATCACCGGGCTAGATTGGTCTTTAGCCCCTAGCCCCAGGTCTGGGGAACGAATTGCACGTCAGCACCCTTTCGGGCCTCCACCAGGCTTTCGCCTGGCTTCGCCCTGCCCAGGGCTAGATCGCCCGGTTTCTAGCTTCACGGCCGTGACTCCAAGCCCTTTCAGACTCCGCGCCTCGCTAGGCAAGAGCCTAGCTGCGCGCATGTCGGTTTCCCTACGCCTACGGGCTTAAAACCCTTAGGCTCGCCACAGCCGTGAACTCCCCGGCCCGTGTTTCTAGACGGAACGTGCAACCCTGGTCCCCCTCCCTCGTACTCCCGCCTCGCGGCGGTTTCCTTTGGGAGGGATCTACCCTTCCGGGCTGCACACGTCTGTAACCGTCTGGTTTCAGGCGCTTTTCACCCCCCTCCCGGGGTACTTTTCAGCTTTCCGTCACCGTACTAGTGCGCTATCGGTCTTGAGACGTATTTAGTCTTGGAAGTTGGTGACTCCCAACTTCCCGCACCCAAACCAGGGTACGGTACTCTGGGACACCGGCACAACTCCTTCCGGCTTACGCCTACGGGGCTTTCACCCTCTATGGCGGGCCATTCCAGGCCACTTCGGCTTAACCGGCGAGGAGGAGCCAGGCCCATAACCCCACATCCCCCACGGGTTATCCCCATGAGGTTTGGTTTGGACTCTTCCCCTTTCGGTCGCCCCTACTCAGGGAATCCCGTTTTGGTTTCTTTTCCTCCCCCTACTAAGATGCTTCCGTTCGGGGGGTTCCCGCTCCCTGCCGGGAGCACCGCAGACTCCCGAAGGAATCTGCGGTAGGAGGTCCCATTCGGGGATCCCCGGTTCTAAAGCTGCATACGCTTACCCGGGGCTCTATCGCGGCTGGCCGCGCCCTTCTTCGGCGCTCAAGCCGAGCCATCCCCCAGACGGCGTGGCATGTCGGGCATTTTGCGGTGTCTGTTTGACGTTGGCTGTGATTTGCGTTTGCTTTTATGGGCCTATGCATGGCTTCATTATGAGCTTAAAGGCTCACTCGCCCTTCGCCCCACCACCATCGCGATGGGGAGCTGCATCATGTTCAATGGCTTAACGTAATGTAGCCAAAATAATTCTGAAGCGGCTTTCAGCCATATAAGGGTTACGTATGCATTTTTCACTGTAGAAACAATTCATATAAACCAGATTAAAGGTTCTACATAACGGGAGAAACATATGAAGGGCGCCAAAATTGTTTTTATCGCTTTAGTTGCCGCATTTCTTTTAAGCGAATTTTCAGTTGTTGTTTCTGCCAAGCCCTCAAAGGCTTCGTGGACTTTCATGGTTTACCTGGACGCTGACAATAACCTCGACCCTTATGGTCCTTTAAATGTTCAGCAAATGAGCGCCGGTTTAATGCCAGGGGCAAACGTGAATGTGATAGTCTTAATGGACAGGCTAGACCAACCAGCATACCTCTACAAGGTCACCCACAACAGTGTTGAAGTCATTCTTTCGCTTGGAGAGGTTGACATGGGTTCCCCAAAGACCCTAGCATGGTTTGTAAAATACGTTTTGAAGAAATATTCTGCAGAGCATTACCTCCTCGACTTATGGGATCATGGTGGAGGTTACCGTGGAGTCTGCTGGGATGAGTCAAGCGGAAATCATCTCTCGCCACATGACATAGAAACCGCCCTAACAGAGGCTGAGCAGAACTATAAAGTTAAGATTGACATTGTCGGCTTTGACGCATGCCTAATGGGCATGGTTGAGGTCTGTTATGAGCTGAAAGATGTCGCAAACATTGTTATAGGCTCAGAGATGCTTATACCTGGATACGGTTGGCCATATGAAAGCCTGATGCAGTATCTATCGGCGAACCCAAATGTTGACCCCTACACGTTTAGCAAGGAGATTGTGGAACAATACGTTAGCTACTATGCTAACATGAAGTCCACATATTTCGTCCAACTCTCAGCCATAGACGAAGCCAAAGTTCCTGAGATGGCTGAAAGCCTAAACGCCTTCGCTGATTATCTAAGCCAAAACATCGATACATACAAAGGAATAATCGCAGACGCTAAAGGGGCATCTCAGCAAAAATTCATTATGGGCACAATGGGTGCCTACTACTACATAGACCTCTACAAATTTGCGGAAATAATTAAAGAAAAAGCGGAAGATGAAGTCGTCGATATGCTGGCACTAAACCTCATGAGAAAAATAGCCGCCGTGGTGTTTGCAGAAAATCACATAAATCCGCAAGGGAACCTTGACACAAAACAGTTTGGGCTTACAATAAACTTCCCGCCAAACCTACAAGCCTACAGCAGCGGATACGAAATCTATGTGCAATGTTTTGTGAAGGAAACAACTTGGCTAAACCTATTAATGACCTACTACAAAGCCGCCTAGGCTCCTCCTTTTTATATTGTGAAGACTGAATGTTTCAACCGTTAAGAAAGAAGCTGCTCGTCAACGGTTAACATTTTTATTTTTGTTCTGACATGCCTATGATAGCGTATAAAGACAAAGTGCCAAGCGCCTCGGTAGCTCAGCCTGGTAGAGCAACGGCCTTGTAAGCCGTAGGTCGCGGGATCGAAGCCCGCCCGAGGCTCCACCTAAAACCATTGATAAGTCTTAATAGCTCCGCTTCTCATGTTCCAATGTGGTAACTGGCTGAATGGTTGACGTTGAAAGTATAATTAGCCAAATAACTTCAAAGCTTAAAGGAGTTTCAAGAGAGGAAATTCTCAAAAGACTTGAGGAAAAAAGGCACAAAACTGGAGGCTTAATCTCCAACGAGGTTCTATTACGAACAATAGCCGCGGAACTTGGCGTCGAAATCGCCGCAAACAAGACCGAGGAGCCGACGCTTCTAATAAGTAACCTTGTTCCAGGCCTAAGCGATGTAACCGTTGCAGGGCGTGTTGTAGCCACTTTTCCTCCAAAAGATTTTGGGAAAGGCAAGAAAAGCGAAAAGGCAAAGACTGCAAGCCTAATAATCGCTGACAAAAGCGGCACAATACATGTTGTCTTATGGAACGATAAAACAGTTTATGCTGAAAAAGATAAGGTGAGGATTGGACAAATCCTAAGGTTTCGCCACGGCTACACAAAGGAGGGGCGCCTAGGGAACATTGAACTCCATATAGGTGAGAAGGGCGAAATTGAAATAGAGCCCAAAGACGCCGAAGCAGAACTCTTTCCAAAAATTACAGAACTCGCAACAAAAGCTGGAGCGCTGGACGCTTTTAAGAACAAGCGTGTGAACATAATTGGCGAAGTTAAAAAAGTCTCTAGAGCATCAGCTTTCACGAGGCAAGACTCCACCGCCGGAAAAGTTATGCGCCTCATGTTGGCTGACGAAACCGGCGAAATATCAGTGGTGATATGGAATGACAAAGTTGACGAGGCGGAAAAACTTGCAAAAGAAGGCGTCAAACTCTACATAGCAAATGCAAAAGTTAAGAAAGCCTTAGACGGAAGCCTTGAACTGCACGTTGATTCAAGGTCCTACCTAAACATTTTCACAGAAGAACCAGAGTTCCTCAAGATAGCTGAATTAGAAGATGGTTTAAGGGGTATATGCGTTAAAGGCGAAGTCGCAACCAAACCCTTAATAAGAGAAGTCAAAACCTTAAGGGGAGAAACCGTGAAATTGGCGGTTTTTGAGATAAAAGATGAAACTGGAAGGATATGGGTTTCGGCTTGGCGCAAAAATGTCGAAATAGCCGCAAACCTAAAAGTAGGAAGCAAAATAGCCATAAAAAATGCCAATGTCAAGAAAGGGTTTGGAGATCAGCTGGAAATATCAACCCAAAAAACAACAACTCTGGAAATAATTTCATAAAAATCAAGTGCCGGGAGTGGGATTTGAGCCCTTGCTCATGGCGATTTCTCCCGCAAATTCCCATCTTTTTCTTTTTGAGCCTTTATTTCGCTGACAGAGAACATTGTACGTATAACGTTAAATCACTCTGATAACAATCTTATTGAAATAATACACTTTTGAAACTGGTGTTTGGAGTATATCGTTAAATGATGCGCAAAACAACACCATTCATTACAACAACTTTATCTCGAGTTGGCATCTCCACCATATCGGCATTCCGGTTTCTACAGCTTGATAAAAGTTAATCTTCAACGTCACAGGTCCACTGGATACTGTTGGCTTCTGCAACGTTACGATTCCGAAGATGCTTCTCCAAGGCAACCCCCCGGACCCCTGGAAAGTCTTGCTAAACAATACCGACATAACAGTCCAAACAACTATAAACGAAAAAGCACACATTTATCTGCTTCATCCGTCAGAAAAGGAAATAAAGAGCAAAGGATAAACCAGCAAAAGAACAGCAGAGCTTAACCATCATTAAAAAGGGTGAAGAGTGTTGGAGGCTTCTGTGAAACAGCTTGACGCCTTCTTCAATCCGGAGTCTGTGGCTGTTGTGGGCGCCACTAAAAAGATAAGCAAGGCTGGGCACGTCATATTCAAGAATTTTGTTGAAAACAAGAGAAGAGGAGTTTTTAAAGGGGAGCTTTACCCAGTAAACCCCCACGAGGATTACATTTTAGGTTTTCAATGTTACCCAAAACTAACAAAAATCCCCGGAACGCTTGAGCTTGTCGTCATTGTTGTCCCAGCCGAAATTGTTCCAGAAATTATGGAGGACGCCGCAGCCAAGAAGGTTGAAGCCGTTGTCATAATCAGTTCTGGCTTTGGGGAAGTTGGAAACTACGAGCTGGAAAGGAAAGTTGTTGAAATTGCGAAAAAGGCAGGGATAAGGGTTCTCGGTCCTAACTGTCTGGGGGTCTACGATTCCAAAACGGGAGTGGACATGCTCTTCCTACCGGAAACGAAGATTTTGACTACTGGCGAAGAGGTTGTTGCAACCCCTAGACCGATGAGGGGAAACATAGCCATAGTGACCCAAAGCGGAGCTTTTGGAGTGGCAGCCCTCGACTACTTGGCTGGAAGGCAAATAGGTGTTAGCAAATTTGTAAGCTTTGGGAACAAGAGCGATGTAGACGAAGCAGAAATGCTCCACTACCTATATTATGACGATGAAACCAAAGTGATATTGCTATATGTTGAAGACGTAAAAAATGGAAAAGCCTTCATAGAAGCAGCCTCAAAAGTCACAAAGAAAAAGCCGGTAATAGCCCTAAAAGCCGGAAAAACAGAAGCCGGAGCAAGAGCTGCTGCGTCCCACACAGGTGCCATGGCAGGCTCAGACCAAATCTACAACGCCGCCTTCACACAAACTGGGATTCTAAGGGTTAAGGATATGGAAGAATTTTTCGACGCAGCAAAAGCCCTCGTTATGCAGCCACCAGCTGCAGGGAAAAACGTGGCAATAATAACGGACGCTGGCGGACCGGGAATACTGGCGGCTGATGAATGCGAAACCCAAGGATTAATTGTCAAGCAATTCTCCGAAAAGACTCTGCAAAAATTTGAAAAGCTCAAGCGAGAAGGAAAACTTCCAAAATTTGCAACAAACCTAAACCCCGTTGACGTGACTGGCTCTGCCACTTCTGAAATGTTCGAGTTAGCAGCTGACATAGTCTTCCAAGATCCAGAAATTCATGGGATACTGCTTCTCGGACTGCATCACACGCCTGCGTTGCAAGAGGACTACATAGATAGGGTGGCAAAGGTTGCCAGCAAATATGAAAAACCCATTGTTGCATGCGACATAGGCGAAACCGAAATGGCTTTGCACACCCGCTCAAGGTTTGAAAAGCTTGGAATTCCAGCATACTCCTCTCCGGAGGATGCTGCAAGAGCCATGAGCGCCCTCGTAAAATATGGGTTATACTTGAAAAAGAAGGGATACTTCAAAGAATACCTGCAAAAATTCTTTAAAGAAAAGCATAAGTAAGCATAAGCTATTCGAGGACTATCCTAACTTCCACTTCATCGCCGTCTTTAAGCTTCAAATTCTCCCTCAAATTTGAAGGAGCAATAATTTCCAAAACATCCCCGGGATAGTTTTCTACACATGGTAGTACAACGACGCATGCCACATCACTCTTGATGTACGCCCTAAAACATTTTCCTCTGCAGTACCCGGGCTCCGGCAAAATCTCCACGGCTTTTGCGTTTTCCAGAAGACCCCTAACTTTTGCATGTTTGCCGATCAGCTTCAAGTTTAGTGTTCCAGGATGCGGTACGAAACCAAACTTTTCCTTTATCTGTCGTCTAACCCATGGGAGGGTAGTGAAGAACACGCCCTCTCCGGTTCCGGAGAAGATTTTCCCCTTCACAAGGACTATTTTTGCTGATGCCTTCTTGTCTTTGGTCATGAGCCTTTTTCCGTTTTATGCTTATGTTTTTCCATGTTCTTTCAGCCAGTTTGCAACCTTTCTAAACATGGGGTTCGATGACATGTCCATAACAGGGACTATTATCTTTTCTCTGGTCTCAATCAGCGGCTGATATTTTGGCATGAGCGCATATCCAACGAAAGTCCAGTAAACCCTCCTGTTTTCTATAAGAGCCTTTGCAGCAGTTTCCGTTGATGCTGGAAGCGGGAAATAAAGGAACACGACACCTTCAGCCCAGTACAAGCCCGCCGTTTTTCCTCCGGCTATTATTGAGGCAAACCGTGCGATGTCTTCTGGCGATGAGAAAAAGTTGCGCTCCATGATGACAATTTCCTTGAAAGGTTCGAATTTGACGTCTACTTCGCCTTCAGCCATAACCCTTTCGCCTTTTGATAGTCTGTTTAAGTTCCCTTTTAATCTTGCCATAAACCAGAAAAGGTTATAGAGTACAAAAGCTAAACCCTTCACCAAACCATCAAAAGAGGGACAAGAGCTTGGCTGAAATCCGAGTGGCAATAGTTGGCGTTGGAAACTCAGCATCAGCCCTAATTCAAGGGGTGGAATACTACAAAAACGCAAAAGAGGGCGAAACGGTTCCGGGACTAATGCATGTGAACTTTGGCGGATACCACGTCAGAGACATAAAGTTCGTTGCAGCCTTCGACGTGGACAAAAACAAGATTGGAAAGGACTTAGCTGAAGCCATATTCACTAGGCCGAACTGCTGTGCTAAATTTGCAGACGTGCCACCACTAGGCGTGAAAGTCCAGCCGGGACCAGTCTTGGACGGGGTGGCTAAACACATGAAAGAGACCTTCAACGTTTACAGCGAAAATGAGGTTAAACCTTCAGACGTTACAGGCGTCTTAAAAGATTCCAAAGCAGAAATCCTCATCAATTATTTGCCTGTTGGAAGCCACCACGCCACACGCTTTTATGCCCAAGCTGCTTTAGATGCGGGATGCGCCTTCATAAATTGCATACCGGAATTTATTGCCTCGGACCCTGCATGGAGCCGTAAATTTGAGGAACGTGGTCTTCCGGTGGCTGGTGACGACATTAAAAGCCAGCTTGGCGCGACCATACTGCACAGAAATCTCGTTAGGCTGTGCGTTGACAGAGGCGTAATTGTCGACGAAACATATCAGCTGAATCTTGGTGGAGACACAGATTTTCTAAATATGACGGTTGAAGAACGCCTAAAAACAAAACGCATAAGCAAAACGGAAGCCGTTAAAAGCCTAGTGCCATACGACTTGCCAACCCGCATAGGACCATCAGACTACGTGCCCTTTCTGGGGAACAAGAAAATATGCTATATATGGTTGAAAGGGAGAAAATTCGGCGACAGACCCCTAACAATAACCGTCAAACTTGAAGTGGAAGACTCACCTAACAGCGCCGGAGTGGTCATAGACGTGATAAGGGCTGTAAAATTGGCTCTTAACCGAAAAATAGCTGGACCCCTGATAAGCATATCATCATACGCCTTCAAACATCCGCCAGTGCAAGTGCCAGACCCAATCGCGAAAGAATGGGTGGAAGAATATATTAAGGGTAAGCGGGAACGCTGAAACAGCTTTTAGCCTAATTTCTCCAAAACAGAGAGAACGCTGCAAACAGCTGAAATCCACCTTAAGTAGGCGTTTAAGGCTGCTCGCAAAGCCACAGTATCCCTAGCCTCAACAGCTAAAACCAGAAAAGTGTTTTCAATGTTTAAGTTTGCTTTGGAGCGCGTTGTAGCTGGTTTTGCGGTTTCCGGCATAAGCGCTTCATAGACTATTTTCAAATCCTTTTTTGAAGGAAGTTTTAGGCGAATAACAGCTTTAGCCTTCATGAACCCGCAAGTCCCAGATTAAATGAGATATCCTCATCCTTGGACCTATTTCCACACTTTCCGGAAGAAGCCTAAAAGTCGCCACTATTTCCCCTGCTGGATTAGTGGTGGTTTGCATTATGGCACTATAATCCCGGTACTCATCCTCACTATACACTATTGGAATATTGAAGAATTCTGAAAAGGCCTTTTCGAGCCTGTTAACCTCTTGGGGTTGCTTTGGCGAAGATGCGATGGCAACAGATTTTATCCTTCTACCTCTTGGCATGGTTTGAAATTCTCTGCGGAGTTTTACGCCTCTCAAGTATATTAGTGGCGGTACTGGTTGCAGCTTGCCATCAACATGGTAAAGCTCTATTTTTCCGGGACCACCTTTCCAACGGTCAACAATGGCAACTTTTTCAGCGCCAAGCTCTAGAGCTTTTGCCGCCACACCCTCAAGGCTCAATTTTCCACGGTTTATTCTCAAAATATTTGGAAGCGTATGCGAAAGGTCTTTACAGAAGGTTCTTATGCCCTTAGTTGGTCTCCGAGAGGTGGTTAAAAGTATCAAGATTTCAGCCTATTCTTCTTCTGCTGCTGAAGCCTCAACCTCTTCTACCGGAGCACCTTTAGCAACACGTTTAGCCACTATGCCAAGCTTTGTAGCTGGAGTGTAGGCGCCACCGGTGAAGGTGAAGCCGCATTTTCTGCATTTCCAGACGCCAACGCTCACTCGTTTTACTCTTGGAAGCCCACATTGAGGACATTTGTGGCTTTTCTTCATTTCAGTAACTATTTTTATGTAGCGTTTTCTAACGGTGGCTCCATAGCGAGGTCCTAAACCCCTCGTTGGACCAACCTTTTTTGTTCTTTTCCCCATCTTCACCACCCTAGCTTCTTCCTAATTTCTGCGGCTTTTTCTCTGGCGATTTGGACAGCATCAAACACTTGTTTTGGCGTGAAGTATCCGCTTCCACCCTTTTGAACGGCACATATGTTGCCGTCATCATCAATTGTTATGGTTAGTCTTGCATCCATAATTTGTTCCTCTTCAAGCCAAGGGTCCACAACAAGTCTATCATTTATCTTTGCAAAAGTGACTGATACCGGGTGCCTTCTTACCGGAAGCGCTGTATACCCAGGCTTGATTTTTATTTCGCCTTCCTCGATTTCGTAGTTGAACATTTTTGTATTGAGAAGTGCAGCCATAGCGGCTAACGACGACGCGTCAATCAGGTTTCCATCATGATTAAGCACATAAATGTCCACAAATATTACAAAGACCTTCCTCCCCGGTGTTATGCAAAGCTTATCCAGCTCAATGGCTTTTGACTCCCTAATCCCACGGTCAACAACCCTTGCCAACTCTATCGAGTTTTCATCTGGCGGTCCGGGCTCAAAAGTTGGTGAAGCTAAGGGAACAAGTTCAGCGTTTACGGTTAAAACTCCCTCGTTGGGCGTGTCCGGAAATGGCTCTCCAGTTTCAATTTTGACTCCAACCATAACCTCTGTTTTCCCGAGAAGAACCCTTGCAGAGCCCTCAGCTCTTTCAATTATTCCCTGCTCCACCTTTATCTCCCTATAGTCGGTTAAGCCTCTACCGTCAAGCCTCTTCCCCTTTGCAATTAATTGTGCAATTTGCTTCTGCTTAACGCGGACAACTATCGTCGACATTACTCTTCAACCTCCTTAACGCTGACATATTTGGCTTTTAAGGCTTCCTTCTGCAAGGCGTAAATCTTCTTGCAGCCTTCGATGGCGAGGTTAACAGCCTTTTCAAACTCCTCTGGTGTTAGAATTCCGTCCATTTGAAGAAGCGTTATAACGCCCAGATTCGGCATGTAAGCCACAGGAACATCTGCCAAGCCGACCTTATCCTCAACATCCATCAAATCCAACACTATTGTGTCATCTACTTTTCCAGCTGAACAAGCAACCACTAGGTCCCGCATGGGTATGCCAGCATCCGCCAAAGCCAGCGATGCCGCCGTTATGCTTGTGCACCTTGTGCTTCCATCAGCTTGCAAAACTTCAACAAAAACGTCCGTTGCTGTACGCGGGTAATACTCAACAAAAATGGCTGGTTCAATTGCTTCCCTAATAACCTTTGACAATTCAATTTCCCTTCTAGATGGCGCCGGTGACTTTCGTTCCTGAACAGAGAATGGTGCCATGTGGTAGCGGCATCTTAAAACCATGCGGTCAGGCAAAGCCATATGCTTTGGATGCAGCTCTTTCGGACCGTAAACAGCGGCTAAAATTTTGTTTTTCCCCTGTTCAATGTAGGCTGAACCATCAGCGTTTGATAAAACGCCAACCTCAATTTTTATTGGTCTAAGCTCGTCAGGCTTTCTTCCATCAAGCCTTAAACCCTTTTTATCAATCAATTTTTCAGTTTTTTGACTCATTTTAACTACCTCCTCTTTTCTCTTTTTCCTTTCTAATCATCTGCAAAATCCGGTCTGTTAACCCGGTTGTGTGGGATTCCTCCTCAATCTTGTGGATTGCCATCATCGCTAACTCTTCGTCTTCCAGACTTTTGCCAGTGATTAATATGATTCCGTTATGCCCTAATATTATGTGGCAACCAGTCTCCTGCTTTATCATGGATATCATTGAACCCTTTTTGCCAATCACGCGGGGGATTTTTGTAGGCGTTATTTTCACTATTTGCCCACGAGTTATTTTCCCAAGTCCGGGCTCATCCACACTTAATTGTGGGTTATGGGTTCGATCATAGGAGACTATTTTAGCCACAACAAGGTCTCCAACATCCAGCACCTCTGTTAAGTCATTCTTCTGCGGTTTAAATGGTCTGTTTAGCACGTCGGAAGCCCTTAGGATAGCTAAGTATGGCGCGTTTATGTCAACAGTCCACCCGCTAAAGCCAACTTCAACAACTGTGCCGATGACTGTGTCGCCCACCCTTGGAATGTAGAAGGCTCTTAAGGCGACAACACTAACCTTTTTATCTTCGTATTCCACAAGCCCTATTCTTGCGGCGTAAATCCTATTACCCTCTTTATACGTGTTCTCCCCAGCTATGTAGTCGCCCTCGGCGAGCAAGTCGCCGGGAGTTGCAATCTGCCTCCTTTCAAAAAATGTTGGCATAAAACACACACTCACAATTTAACTATAAGTTTAGGATATGACTTTCGCCTCTGCATTCCCCTTCGTTACTTCACCGATTTTCTCGAGGAAGGGCCCGTAAAGGCCAACGGGCATTTCGAGAATGCCGTGCCATGAGCCATCAGCTCGCCATTCTTCACGTTTTATCGTCCCAAAGGCTTTGAGGGTTCCATAGGCTCTTGCCGCATATTCGGCTGGTATATGCACGCTGACTGAAACTTGTTCCATTTTTAGTGGTAGAATCTGCCTCAGCAGCTTTATCACTTCTCTTGCTTGCTCCTCTGTTGGCTTAAAAGGGTCTATTGAATAGTGAATTTGCTCCATGGCTTGCTCAATGCGAAGTGGCGGATGTGGAAGATTTGTTCTGGGGTCTACACACTGCTTTGATATGAAGGCTATTATTTGTCTTCGTTTTTCCTCAATCATTTTTCTGCGCTGTTCGGTTGTGAGTTGCAATGTGCCCCTTTTTATGATTATGTCCGCCACTTTGAGGGGATCTGTTGTTCCAAATGCTTTACGTATGGCTTCCTCTGAAACTTTTGTGCCCTTGCTTGCGTCTGAAAAAATTGTTTCTGCCACTAGGACTTCTGTTATTGAGGATATTTTTCCAAGACGGTAGTCGAGTGCCTTGTCTGGCTTTACGAGAACCTCGAAATGCTCATTATCCTTTGTAATACGCGCAACGGTATATTTTTCACTCATCCCCTCTTCACTTGCCCGAAACAAACTTCTTTACATATGCCTCAACTTTCTCGTCGCTGAGCATCTCCATCTTCTTTGTCGCCGACGGAATAACAGCAATCTTTATCCTTGGCGGAAGTTGCCTAGCCTCAAGAGCCTTAACCAAACATTTAACCGCAAGTTTTATGGCGTCTTCGAGGCTCATGTCCTCACGGTACTCTTCCTTCAAAATATTCATCACAGTTTCCCTTCCCGCGCCGACAGCCGTAGCCTTATGCCCCTTATATGTTCCGCTAGGATGCGTTATAAAAAGACGATTTCCAGTTTTGTCAACCCCTCCGAAAATTAGTGAAACGCCGAAGGGTCTAACGCCGGCATGCTGTGTGTAAAGCTGTTGTATGTCGCATATACGTTTAGTTACTACCTCAACATCTATTGGTTCATCATAAGTTAACCTATTACTCTGCGCATAAATTCGCGCTTGATCTATTAAAACCCTCGCGTCAGAGCTTAAACCAACTATTGCTGCACCGATATGCTCGTCAATCTTGAAAATCTTCCACGAGGAACCTGTTTCCTCAAGGGGCTCAACAGTTTCCTCGGCCCCTAAAACAACCCCTTCAGAACACTTTATCCCCAAAATTGTTGCTCCGCGGTTAACAAGTTCCATGGCGTACTCAACTTGGAAAAGCCTCCCATCTGGTGAAAAGACGGTTATGGCACGGTCATATGCTCCTGGAGCTGCAAACACTGACATTCAGCATCAACCTCACGTTTCACGTTAACTAAACACTTGCAGAACACTCATATAACAACTTAACTAAAAACCTTTTCTTTATTCAGCATGCTATCAGATAGCCGCTAAGCCTTAAAATTTAACCCCAAACCCAAACCCAAACCCAAACACCCTCTCAAAGGGGGGAGAGAGGGACAGACGGACAGACAGAGACAGACACACAGACAAACAAATAAACACGGACGACAGACCGCAAAATTTACTTTAAATGGTAGGCATAATTAATCTTGATGAAGGATGCCTCAATGCGAACATTGTGGAAAAGAAGTTGACCTTCCTTTTGAATGCAAATTTTGCGGAAAATATTACTGTTTAGAGCATAGGCTTCCAGAAAGCCACAACTGTCCAAACTTACCGCCTAGAACACCTTTAGGAAGTTGGCAAACAAAAAAGGAAATGGCTATTGCCCATGCTGAAGAGAAAAGGGGCAAATTTGTATCAGAAGGAGAACTGCATTTTATTAAGGAAGGAGGCAAAAGTGAAAAGAAGGAAGTAAAAAAGCCATTTCCCACGAAGAAAGTTGTTGGTATTTGTTTAGTAGTTCTAGTTATAGGCTTTCTAATTTGGTGTGCTTCTATTTTCATTTTTAACATGCAAAATCACGCTTCAACAGAAGATTACGTTCAGTTAACTCTTAGAGATTCATCAGAGTTTGAGGTTGACCCAACAGTCATCGAGTTTGGGGATACCGAATATACTTTTGACTATCACTTTAACACGTTATGGGTTTCAGCTCCTTTTCAAAGAACGTATTTTACACCAATTGAAGGAAAAACCTACAGAGATTTTGGGATAGAAATAAAGGTCTCGAAAGTAGCTTCAGATTATATTTCAGACTACATTGTAATTTTAGTTAAGCCTATCGTTAATAATTACATGGCTTCTTTATATTACACAAAAGTGAATATTACGTTATATGAGACTAAGGCGGTAAACATCAGTAGCGGATTAATTAACAAAACAAATCAATATTGGTTTACATACATACAGGTTGAACATCCTACTTTTGTTGAACCAAAATTAAGAATACGAACCACTTCTCAGAGCAAGGAGTATTATATTTCGACATGGACTGTAATAAGGGAGTTTGAGATAGAAGTTAAAGTTTACAAAATAGAGTCGAATTACGTGGTAATTTATGTTAAGCCTTTATACTAACTTGAATAGTGCATATGATAGAACAACCTAACTTTTATCCTAAACATCTAAATGCTTAATAATCCTTAAAATGCGTTTTCTAAAAGTCAAATATTCCTTAATCATGTTGGTTTGGCTTCCATGACGGAAAACAATCCTTGGAATGGGCTTACAACTATGTGAATTGATGGGTTTAGGACTTACTCTTAAAGTGCAGTAACCTTTAATGGCTTGCATACACATCCACTTCCATAATTTCGGTTGTTTCCAACAATACCCATCCATGCAATAACCTTTAACACGCTACTCCAATAACGCATAGGCTTATCGAAAACCACATGGTAATGCTTAGGGCTAGACTTCAAAATGATAAAGCCATTCAGCCTAAACTTTTCCATGGTTAAAAGAGCCAAGCTTTTAACACGTTTAAAACTCATGTTGTCTAAATCAGCCATAACCGTGTGTTTGTCGCTGATTCCCACGATTACAGCCATCAGCTAACCACAGCGGGATGCTCATCCCACTCTTCATCATAGTCTAAATAGTATGGGGCTTCACTTGCATGGCAACGCACAAACCTACGTTTAGGAGGATGCTTAGCAACCTTAAGCATAGCACTATACAAGGCTCTACCAGAACCGCCCAACTCTATACGCCTGCTCTTACCATCAACAGTCCCGTAAACAGCAATCCACTTACCAAAAGCCTCAGGCTTAACTCTAAGCCTTCTCCCTCTCTCAGCCTTAGCCAAATATTTGATGGGAACATGCTTTTCTGGACGTGGACGCTTAGGAACACCCTTAACTTCCCTAACCTTGGCCAACAGCTCCTTCCTACGCATCCCCAAGCCTTTCTCACGTAGCTTATGCTGAATAAAATTAGCTGAATAACGCTTCCCTACATAGTAACGGATAAGCCTCTCACGCTGTTCCCTTTGGCTTTCAGTAAGCCTTTTAGGACTCAAGCTGATTCACCTCACTTTCCATCTTCAAAAGTGCCTTAGCTGTTTCTATGTAGTCATCCACAGTTGAAGGCTTAAAATAGCGTCTAAGCCTCAGCTTAATATAATCTTCATTCACACCTTGTTTCAGCAAATCCACAATTTTATCTATGTTTCTACTTCTCCTGTCGCTTCCAGAACCTTTATCAAACTGCGTAAGAAAAGCGGTTTTCATCAGTTTTTCTTTATAGGCTTCCATGCATTCTTTACTGCAGAAATCTAAGCCTTTGGCTATTTCTTTGCCACAGTTTTTACATTTAGCCACTAAGCCTTCACTTCCTCTTTTCAACTATTGGGAGAAGCCTAGGGTTGATGGCTCTGCCAACGTTACTTTTAACCCATGTCACATAGTCTTTTTGGATTCTGTCAAAGCCTACACGTTTAAGCCTATCATAAAGCTCAAGCCAAGTGCTACGTGTGAATTTCTGAACAATTATCTCCTTGTTTTCCGTTTCTAGATGGATGTAACAACATTCGTTTCCACGCTTATCCTCTTTAAACTCCCACCTGACAAGCCTAGCCTTAATTACGTCTGGAAGCTCAGAAACACTCAAATACCTAGTTAGCTCTCCCACCTTCTCTTTAAACGTAGATTCGAAACTTTCATCCATTTTACATCACCTCGTTTACAAGTTATAGTTCCGCAAAATATAAATAGTTTATTTATTGAGTTATTTATGAGTAAAAGGAAGTGCAACGATGAAACCTGTCCCAAAATTGGATGAAAAATGTGCTCAGATATTTGCTATTCTTTTAGTCAGAGGAGAGTTAAGATTCAAGGACTTAAAAGAAATCTTACATCGTAAGTTTAGAGTTAAATTGCCAGAGCCTACTCTATTAATGCATCTTAACCATTTAATAAAACTCAAGCTTGTAGTGAAGACGATTAAATCAGCCAAAAACGTGACCTATAAGCCGAACATTGAAAGAATTGAAAAAATTGGAGAGAAACTAGATGAAACAGTTAAAAAGCTTAAGGAATGGAAGGAATTAGAAGAAATTTTTCTAAATAAACCCGTTGAAGAGCAAATAGCAAATATTCTGCTAAATACTTTAGCCTGTGAATTAAATTTTTTGAAGCATCAAATTCTCTTTGAAAAATACGGTAGGTTTGAAGATGGCTTCGCTTCTGAGCTGTTTAGAAGCCATTTCTTAAGGTATCCAGAATGGCTTATCATAAAAAAATGTTTGGAAAATGAAGATTACATGAAGAAATTCTTAGATGTTTTGGAGAAACAACTAAAAGAGGTTGGTTATCCTCATGAAGGCTAAGTTTTTAACCATTAATGTTGAAGGGAATGGCTATTATCTTGGCATGGAAAAGGGTTGTTTCGTTGTTAGAGATAGGGATGGGAATGTTCAGCGTGTTCCATTATTTGAGAATGAGATAGGCGAGATTATTGTTTCAAGTGGGAATTTCATTAGCACTAGTGTTTTGGCTTCTTGTGGTTTTTGGGATATTCCCGTTATTATTAAGACTAGGAATGGTAATCCCGTGGCTGTTCTCAGAAGCCTTGATGATGATAGCCATGTTAAAACTCGCATAGCTCAATATGAAGCCTTACATAATGGCAAAGGTATAACCATAGCTAAAACAATAGTTTTAAGCAAGATTGAGAGCCAAAACATGGTTTTAAAGAAGCATGGCTTAAAAGAGCTTAACTTAGCCTTTTACAAGTCTAGGATTGAGGGTTTAAACTCTAATAGCCTTATGGATGCTAGGAGAAGGCTTTTACCTATTGAGGGTAAGGCTTCAGAGCATTATTATCATGAAATCTTTAAGCTGTTGCCTTTTAAGGCTGATAAACGTAAGGGATGGAAAGCTTATGACGGTTTGAATAATACTTTCAATTTGGCTTATACCATGCTTAAGTTTAGGGTTTACATGGCTGTTTTGAATGCTCATTTAGAGCCTTATCTTGGGTTTGTTCATAGCGAACAGTTTGGCAAGCCAAGTTTGGTTTGCGACATGATGGAATTATATCGCTATCTCATAGATGATTTCCTAATAGGATTTAGCCAAACCTTAACGGCTAAGGATTTCACGGTTAAAACTGAATGGTTCAGCTCTAACCGTTTAGGGAAAAGACAAGTTTTAGGTAAGAAAAAGACTAGGGAATTAGCTGAAAAGCTTAACCGATTGTTTGAAGCTAAGGTTAATGTTCCAAGAATTAGATGGGGGAAAAGCCAAACAATTGAAACCCTCATTAACGAGGAAGCCTATCTTTTAGCCAAATACCTGAGAAACGAAAGGCGTGAATGGAAGCCTAGGTTTGTTTGTGTGTGACTGTGTCTGTTTGTTTGTCTGTCTGTCTCTGTCTGTCCGTCTGTCCCTCTCTCCCCCCTTTGAGAGGGTGTTTGGGTTTGGGTTTGGGTCTTAAAATTTAACCTTAACATGCAGCGAAAAGAATCTACAGTTTAATCGCCAAGTTTATATTGCCCACTAATATTCTATTCAACGGCACTATATCAGTTTACACTCTTAATGGAGCGGCTCGTTAAGTGGAAATAGAGGTGCTTGAAAGAGACGACAAAAACTTGCGCTTGCTAATAAGGGGAGTTGACACTCCGTTTATTAACGCCCTAAGAAGGAATGTTATCGCTGAAGTTCCTTGTATGGCTATAGACGATGTTGTTATCATTGAAAACTCTTCTGTCTTTCATGATGAAATAATAGCCCATAGGCTTGGGTTAATCCCGTTAAAAACAGATCTCGACGGTTACAACCTTCCAGAAGAGTGCTCGTGCAAAAGCGAGTTTGGATGCAACCTATGTAGGGTTACGCTCACATTAGATAGAGAGGCAAAGGAAGGAACAATAACGGTTTATTCTGGCGAGCTTGTCTCGGAAAACCCAAACATAGTCCCAGTCAGCGATAAAATCCCCATAGTTAAGCTTGCAAAGGGGCAAAAGTTGAGGCTTGAGGCTTACGCGAGGCTGGGAAAGGGGAAGAACCATGCCAAGTGGCAGCCGGTTTCACTATGTTCATACAAGTATCTGCCACAAATAAAAGTAAACGGCGAAAGCTGTGATGCTTGCGGGAAATGTGTAGAGATATGCCCAAGAAAAGTTTTGGCAAAACGTGAAGGAAAAATAGAAGTTCGCAACTTGCTGGCTTGCACTCTATGCCGAGACTGCGTGGACGTTTGCCCAAAACAACCGCCAGCAATAGAAGTTGACTGGGAGAAAAACGCCTTTATATTCAGCATCGAGTCAACAGGTGTCCTACCACCAGAAAGAATCATAACGGAAGCTGTAAAAATTTTGGACAAAGACCTTAAAGAGCTTGCAAAACAAATTGAGGTGCAAGAGGCTTGAAGAAGGTTAAGGCTACAAACCCGGAGCTCATTGAAACTATTCGTTTCTTGAAAAAGCAGAGCAAGGAAAACAAGGCGAAAATTTGGAGAAGCATAGCTGAACTCTTGGCAAAGTCCAGAAGAAAGCGCATAGCCGTAAACATCAGCCGATTGAACAGATATACGGAAAAAAATGAAATGGTTGTTGTCCCCGGCAAAGTGTTGGGCGCGGGCGAAATAGACCATCCAATAACTGTTGCAGCCTTCGCCTTTTCACAGAAAGCCAAGGAAAAAATAAAGAGGGCGCGGGGAAAATGCCTATCCATAATCGAGCTTGTCAAGAAAAACCCGAAAGGTTCAAAGGTTAAAATAATAGGGTGATAAAATGCAGCTGGAAAGCGATTATAAAGTCATTAATGCTGATGGTCTTATTCTTGGGAGAATGGCAAGCATAATTGCCAAACGCTTACTAAAGGGCGAAAAAATAGCTGTTGTAAATGCGGAAAAAGCCATAATATCCGGAAAAAAGAAAAACAAAGTAAGAGAAGCAAAAGAATTTCTCGAGGTTGGACATCTAGGAAAAGGTCCAATACATCCTAGGAGACCTGACAGAATCCTCAGAAGAACTATCAGAGGGATGCTCCCATATAAACAGCCAAAGGGCAAGCAAGCCTACAAAAGGCTTAGGGTTTTCATAGGTGTTCCAGACGAACTTAAAAATCGGGAGATGGAAACAATAGAGGAGGCACAAGCCAAAAAGTTAACTTGCCCATACTTCACACTTGGAGAGCTTGCGAGGGAGATAGGCTGGAGTGGTGAATAAAATGCCAGCGAAAAAAGTTCTTGTGGTCAGCGGGAAAAGAAAGACGGCTATAGCACGTGCCGTTGTCAAGCCTGGCATAGGAAGGATAAGAATTAACATGACTCCGCTTGAGATTTACCAGCCGGAAGTTGCACGCCAAAAAATAATGGAGCCACTAATACAAGCTGGCGACGAAATTTGGAAACAACTAGATATAGACATTAAGGTTTCGGGTGGAGGCTATATGGGGCAAGCCGAAGCGGCTAGGATGGCAATTGCAAACGCCCTACTAAAATGGACTAAGAGCACGCAATTGCGCACAGCATTCATTGAATATGACAGGACAATGGTTGTTGGTGACCCAAGAAGAAAAGAGCCTAAAAAGTTTGGTGGTCCAGGTGCAAGGGCAAGGGATCAGAAGAGCTATAGATGATTGGAGGTTAAAGTGTTGATTATACCCATAAGATGTTTTACGTGCGGCAAGTTAATTGGTGACAAGTGGGAGGAGTTCGCGAGAAGGATTAAGATGGGTGAAAACGCTGGAGACATTTTGGACAGCTTGGGGATAAAGCGGTACTGTTGCAGGCGTATGCTTCTTTCCCACGTTGAAATTATTGATGAGGTTTTACGCTTCTATGAAGAAGCAGAAAAGAGAAGGGAAGCCAGAATGCAGTACTATCAACAATAGGGAGCCCCGGGAGACATGTCCACAGTTATTGAGGATGTAATTGCAAGGAAGGTTTTCAACAGCCGTGGAGAAGAAACAATAGAGGTTGACGTTATTACTACTTCTGGTTTTGGGAGAGCCTCGGCGCCGGCTGGGGAAAGCCGAGGAAAAGCCGAGGTTGTTTATTATCCGCAAGGCGGGGTAGACGAGGCAATTAAGAAAGTTGAAGAGCTCATATCCCCGGAACTTATTGGATTGAACGCAGACTTCCAAGAGGAGATTGATAAAACCCTTCATGAGATAGATAACACAAAAGACTTTAGAATCATCGGTGGAAATACAGCCTTTGCGGTCTCCTTGGCAAACGCTGAAGCTGCCGCAAACTCTTATGGTTTACCCCTCTTCCAATATTTGGGCGGATATGCAGCCCACGGACTTCCTTATCCTCTTGGAAACATCATCAGCGGTGGAAAGCATACGAGTGGAAAATCTCCGGATATACAAGAGTTTTTGGCTCTTCCCTATGGTGCTGACTCTTTTCTGGAAGCAGCAACAGCGAACATAAGAATCCACAGCAAAGTTAAGGAAGCTTTGAGGAAAAAGGATAAACTTTTCAGCGGCGGAAGAAGCGACGAGGGGGCGTGGATTGCAAACATCACCGACATGGAAGCTCTTGAAATTATGGCTTCGGCATGCGAAGAGGTAAGCAACGAAATGGGCTTTAAATGTGGTTTCGGTATTGATGTTGCGGCTTCATCCCTCTGGAATGCTAAAAAGAAGAAATATGTATATGAGAGAAATGAAAAGGAGTTGGACCCTGGAGAACAGCTGGAATTTATTCGGCAGTTTATCGAAAAGTATCATCTGGTTTATGTGGAAGACCCGTTCCACGAGGAAGACTATGGCAGTTTTGCGGAACTCACAAAGAAGGTTAAGAACTGCCTCATCTGTGGCGATGACTTATTCGTCACAAACAATGAAAGATTATCTCATGGAATTAAAGTGCGGGCAGCCAACGCCATAATAATTAAAGTGAATCAGGTGGGCACGCTTACAGATGCTTTGGATACTATTGAAACTGCGAAAAGGGCTGGATATGTGCCAGTGGTGTCTCACCGTTCTGGCGATACATGTGATTGGCATATTGCCCACTTAGCTGTGGCGTTTAAATGTCCCATCATTAAGACTGGCGTGGTGGAGGGAGCTCGAATAGCAAAAATAAATGAGTTGCTGAGAATTGAGGAGTTTCTCGGAGATAGGGCTAAAATGGCTGAACTCCACATTCCATAAATGGAGAGTGAAATAAGTTTGGCTGAAAAGGATAAGGAAGAAGCTAAAAAGGAAAAGTTTGAAGAGGAAACAAGTGTAAGCGCAGAAGAAGAACTCCTATTGCCCCGAGACACGCTTCTCTCGGCTGGAATACACATTGGAACTAGAATGAAGACGAAGGACATGGAACAGTTTATATACCGCGTCAGACCAGACGGCCTATTTGTTTTAGATGTGAAAAAGACTGATGAGCGTATAAGGGTGGCGGCCAAATTCTTGGCAAGATTTGAGCCTTCAAGGATAGCTGCCGCCGCAGCTAGGCTATACGCACAAGAACCCGTGAAAAAGTTCTGTGAAGCAGTTGGCGCAACCTCAATTGTTGGACGCTTCATTCCCGGGCTGCTTTCAAACCCGCTCTATCCCAACCGTATTGAACCAAATGTGTTAATAGTTTCAGACCCCAGAGCGGATTCCCAAGCAGTGCGGGAGGCCGCCTCCATAGGTGTTCCGGTGGTGGCCCTGTGCAGCACCGACAACGACTTTTCCGGTGTTGACCTAGTAATACCAACAAATAACAAGGGTAGGAGAGCCTTAGCGGTTATTTACTGGCTTCTCGCGAGGCAGGTTTTGCGCGAAAGAGGAGAGCTCCCACCAGACAAGGATATGCCACTAACCATTGAGGATTTTGAGGCTAAAATCTCAAAGGAGGAAGAGGAGAGCTAATCGGGATGGCGAAGATTCGGCTTCCAAGCCAAGCTGGAGCATTCTACGCTGGAAAAGCCGAATCTTTGAAGAGGCAGATTGAAGAGTGCTTCCTACACGAGTTGGGACCGGGAAAAATCCCAAAAGTTGTTGAAGGACCGAGGCGCATAGTTGGTCTCGTATGCCCTCATGCTGGATATATGTACTCTGGACCTGTGGCAGCCCACGCCTATTATAATTTGGCTTCTGATGGTAAGCCAGACACTGTTGTGCTTTTTGGCCCAAACCATACTGGTTATGGTAGCGCCTTAGCTGTGATGAATGAGGGTTTTTGGCGCACCCCGCTTGGCGATGTTGAGGTTGATGGGGAAACAGCCAATAAAATTGTTAGGGAAGCTCGCATAGTTGATGTTGATGATTCCGCCCACCGATATGAGCACTCCATTGAGGTGCAGCTTCCATTTCTGCAATACCTTTTTGGCTCAGCGTTTAAAATCGTGCCCATATGCTTTTTAATGCAGGATTTGCACTCTGCAAGAGAGGTTGGGCAAGCTGTTGCAAGGGTTTTAGCTGGGAAAAACGCCTTAATTGTGGCTTCTTCAGACATGACCCACTATGAGCCACAAAAAGTAGCTGAAAAGAAAGACATGCTGGCTCTTAAAGCTGTAGAAGTAATGGATGAGGAACACTTTTATTCCATAATCGAAGAGCATCGAATCACCGCGTGCGGTTATGGTCCCATAGCCGCCCTTATCACGGCTGCAAAGGCTTTAGGGGCGAAAGAGGCAAAATTATTATGTTACAAGACTAGTGGAGATGTAACTGGCGACTACTCAGCCGTTGTTGGGTACGCCGCCGTGCAATTCACAAAATAGTGGTTTAGGATGGGAGTTATCGCTTCGGCTCCCGCAAAAATAATACTTTTCGGAGAACATTTCGTCGTCTACGGTGAACCAGCCATAGTTCTAGCTATAGATAAAAGAGCCTACGCAAAGGCGGAACTACGTGAGGATAAGAGGCTTTTCCTGCGCTCTTTAAACCTAAACGTTGCTGGATTTTTTGAAGATGGAAACTTTAGGGTTGAAGAAGGAAACCCAAAAGAGGCTAAAATGAAGCTTGAACCGCTTAAATGCGCAGTGGAGAAGGTTCTAGAGATTTCAGGCGAGAGGGTTGGCTTAAACATAGAGGTAAACTCAACAGTTCCAGTCGCAGCTGGTTTAGGGTCTTCAGCAGCTGTGGCTGCCGCCGTGGCAGCGGCTGTCGGCGCTCTATTAAATGTGAAGATGTCGAAGGAGGATGTTTTCCGCATAGCCTATGAAGCTGAAAAGATAATGCATGGCACGCCTTCAGGCGTTGACCCAGCAATATCAACTTTTGGAGGGGCGCTGCTTTTTCAGATAGACACGGGGTTTAAGCCTCTTGATGTTAGGGCGGATATACCGCTAGTTGTTGGCAATACTGGTGTTGAAAGGTCAACGCGGAGCCAAGTTGCAAAAGTTCGAAGCTTGAGGGAACGTTATCCACAGATTGTTGAGCCCATGATGAGAGCTGCCCGTGAAATAGTTTTAAGAGCCATTGAAGCCCTAAAAGAAGGCAACTTGGAAACCATAGGGGAACTGATGAACATAAACCATGCACTGCTTTATGGATTAGGGGTTTCAGACGAGTCTCTAGAGTGGCTCATTAACGCCGCCCGTAAGGCAGGTGCACTAGGTGCAAAACTGACTGGTGCGGGTGGCGGAGGATGCATGATAGCTCTTGCAAGCAACGATAAAGTTGAAAATGTTTTGGAGGCTGTTCGGAGGGCTGGAGGAAACGCCTTCTTAGCGAGAAAAACGGATGAGGGGGTTAGAATTGAGCCAACCTAGACCGACTGTTCTGAAGATTGGCGGCTCCGTAATAACGGATAAGAGCAGAGAGCTTGGTGTTCAAATGGAAGCCATAAGTCGAATAGCAGACGAAATACTTGAAGCAAACACTAAAAACTTGATAATTGTGCATGGCGGCGGAAGTTTTGGCCACCCAGTGGCGCAAAAACACGCCATAAAAGAAGGCTTTAAAGAGGAGTCACAAATAATAGGGTTTGCAGAAACCCACCACGTTATGACGGTGCTTAATGGACTTTTTATGGACGCCTTAATATGGCGGGGCATACCAGCAGTAAGCATCACACCTTCTTCGTGCATAATGACGCAGAATGGCAGAATAATGTGCTTTGAAGATTCTCCCCTCAAACAGCTTATGAAAATGGGCTTTATTCCGGTCCTCTACGGAGACGCCGTCTTTGACACAAAGTTAGGCTTCACAATATTGTCTGGAGACCAGCTTGTCGCGTTCTTAGCCATGCGGTTCAGCGCAAAAAATATTGTGATTGGCGTTGATGTGGACGGATTGTATGACGCTGATCCGAAGACCGACGTGAAAGCCAAGATGTTCGACCGTTTAACTTTGGCGGAGCTTAAAAATGTTCAGAAGCTTTTGGGTGGGTCAAACGCTTGTGATGTGACGGGCGGGATGGCAAATAAGATTGCTGAGCTTATTCCCGCGGTTGAGCTTGGAATTCCAGTTTTAATGGTTAATGCTACAAAGCCCCGATATATCTATAAAGCCCTAAAGGGAGAACGGGTTAGGGGAACACTTATAGAGAAGGAATAAAGTTTGGCTGAAAAAACCAGAAAGCGTAAAGCAGACCACATCCGCATAGCCACAACCTGCAATGTCCAAGCAAAAAAGATCACGACGGGATTTGAAGACGTGTACTTTGTTCACAGAGCCTTACCGGAGGTTAACAAGGACAAGATAAACCTTTCAACAACGGTTTTTAACCACAAGTTTTCTGCACCAATAATAGTCAGCGCTATAACCGGTGGAACAAGCGAAGCTAGGAAAATTAACGCTACAATAGCCACTGTTGTTGAGGAATTTGGGCTTGGAATGGGCGTTGGAAGTCAAAGGGCTGCATTAGAAGACCGAAGGCTAGAGAAAACCTTTGCAATAGTTAGGAAAAAAGCGCCCACAGCCTTCTTAATGGCGAACATCGGTGGAATACAACTCGCCAAAGGCTACAACATAAAAGAGGCAAGAAAAGCCATAGAAATGATTGACGCTGATGCCCTAGCCATACACTTGAACCCTCTTCAAGAGGCTGTGCAGCCGGAAGGCGAAACAAGCTTTAAGGGAGTGCTTGAAAAGATAAGTGAAATTGCCAAAGAGCTTGACAAACCGGTAATTGTGAAAGAAACTGGAGCAGGTATAGCCGCGGAAGAAGCGAAAAAGCTTGAGGCTGCTGGTGTAAAGGGCATTGATGTAAGTGGTGCCGGCGGCACAAGCTTTGCCGCAGTAGAGTATTTTCGTGCAAAAGGTAGGAGAAACGCCTACAATCGCAGGTTAGGCGAAGTTTTTTGGGATTGGGGGATACCAACAGCGATAAGCATAGTTGAAGTTGCACAAACTGTCAGCATCCCAGTTATAGCCTCTGGTGGAGTGCGCAGTGGATTGGATGCAGCTAAAGCTCTAGCTTTGGGGGCAAGCCTCGCGGCTCTTGCACAACCGGTTTTGCAGGTGGCTGTTGAAGGCGTTAGACAAACAAGAAAAATGTTGCGTATATTGTTAGAAGAGCTTAGGAACACTATGTTTCTCGTTGGGGCTGAAAATACTCAGCAGCTGCATAAAGTGTCCCTCGTGATTGTTGGGAAGACGGCTGAGTGGCTTAGGTTAAGGGGCTTTGACATAGAAGTTTATGCGAGAAGAGGGTGAGGGTTAACCTTGAGTTTTGACATAGAAAAGCTTCTTGAAGAAAAGGCAGCCATCATAAACAAGGCTATTGAGAAGTACATACCAAGAATCTTCTCAAAGGAGGCTATCATCTTCAAAATTAGCCCGCCAAAATACGCATACAACATCGAGGCGATAAACAAGGCTGTGGCTGAACCAATTTGGGAGTTTCTTGACAGAGGTGGAAAAAGGTGGCGTCCAACCCTCTTCCTGCTAATATGTGAGGCTTTGGGCAAAAATCCTGAAGACTATGTGGATTATGCCATAATCCCTGAAGTTGTGCACAACGGAACGTTAATGATAGACGACATTGAAGACGCCTCCGAATTCCGCAGAGGTAAGCCATGCACATACAAAATTTACGGTTTGGACATAGCCATAAACGCTGGAAACACCATGTATTACCTCCCACTTTTGCCATTGATGGAAAACCGTGAGAAGCTTGGCTCCGAGAAGCTTGCGAGAATTTATGAGATTTATGTGCAAGAAATGATAAACCTCAGCCTAGGACAAGCCATGGACATAGCCTGGCACAAGGGCTTGGCGAACGCCGACCAGTTAAAAGAAGAAAACTATTTACAGATGTGCGCCTACAAGACCGGGACTTTAGCGAGGATGGCTGCCAAAATCGCCGCTGTGGTGGCTGACGCCCCAGACGAGCTTGTTGAGAAGCTTGGACACTTTGCAGAAAGCATAGGAGTTGCCTTCCAAATACAGGATGATGTGCTGGATTTGATCGGAGAGGAGTTTGCCGAGAAAAAAGGTGGAAGAGGACAAGATATAACAGAGGGAAAACGCACCCTCATCGTGATTCATACATTAAAGGTTGCAAACGCTAAGGACAGAAAAAGGCTAATTGAGATTTTAAGGATGCATACTTCAGACCAGAAGTTGAGGGATGAGGCAATAGCGATAATGCAAAAGTATGGCTCAATTGAATATGCGAAAAACTTTGCCAGAAAAATTGTTGAAGAAAGCTGGAAAAATGTGGAAAAACTTCTTCCAGAGTCGGAAGCAAAGGAAAAGTTAAACGCTTTTGCAAGATTCCTTATTGAGAGAAAGATTTGAAGCGTCGTGTTAAGCCTTGAACCAGATTAGGGAGGACGAAGAATTAAGGGAGATTATTCGAAAGTTTGCGTTACTAAACGCCATAAGGCATGACGGAAAAGCCCAGACAGGCCCGGTTGTAGGAAAGGTTTTAGCTGAAAGGCCAGAATTGCGAACCAAAGCAAAGGAGCTAACCGCCCTAATAAAAGAGGTTGTTGATGAGGTCAACAGTCTCTCGTTAAGCGAACAGATACGGATTGTCGAAGAGAAGTGGCCTGAAACCCTCACAAAAGAAAAGGTTGAAGAAGAGGAGAAGAAGCTCCCTCCATTGCCGAACGCTGACAAGTACCGGGAAATTGTCACACGTTTCTCGCCAAACCCTGACTGTGTTCTGCACTTGGGCTCCGCTAGAGCCATAGTACTCTGTTACGAGTATGCCCGCATGTATAATGGCAAGTTCATTTTGCGCTTTGAGGATACAGACCCCAAGCTGAAAAGGCCTGTTCTGGAGTTTTACGACCGAATTAGGGAAGACTTGGAATGGTTAGAGTGTAAACCTGATGAGGAATATATTCAAAGCGACAGAGTCCCCATTTACTATGAATATGCGAAAAAGCTGCTGGAGGACGGCAACGCCTACGTTTGCACATGCCAACCACAAGCCTTCAGAGAAAAAGTGCTAGCCCATAAGCCTTGCCCATGCCGCAACTTACCGCCAGAGGAGCATCTTGAAAGATGGGACAGCATGCTTGAAGGCAAATATAAAGAAGGCGAAGCAGTAGTACGTATCAAAACAGACTTAACCCATCCAAACCCAGCCGTCAGAGACTGGCCAGCCCTCCGCGTAATAGACATCGAACAATATCCACATCCAAGGGTTGGAACAAGATATCGCGTCTGGCCCCTCTACAATTTTGCATGCGGATTAGACGACCATTTAATGGGTGTAACCCACATAATACGAGGCAAAGAACACCTAACAAATATGGTCCGGCAGGAGTACATGTATAGGCATTTGGGCTGGCGTTATCCGGAGGCAATTCACTACGGCAGACTGAAGATTAAAGGCGCACATCTAAGCAAGTCAAAAATCGTTCAAGGAATAAGGGAAGGCCTATACAAGGGATGGGATGACCCCAGACTGGCGACTTTTGCAGCCTTGAGGAGGCGTGGAATAATCCCCGCGGCCATCAAGAAGCTCATAACTGATGTAGGCCCGAAAACTTCCGATGTTGTTTTGAGCTGGGAGAACCTTTACGCTTATAATCGCAAAATCCTAGATCCAAAAGTGAATAGGTACTTTTTTGTGCCGAATCCGGTTCAGCTTTTGGTTAGGCATATTCCGCGAACATTTACGGTTAAGCTTCGTTTACATCCAGAGTATCCAGAAAGAGGCTTTAAAGAATACGTAATAAAGCCTTCTGAGGCTGATGGCGAGGCTCTGTTTTGGATTTCAAGAATGGATTTGAAGGTTTTGGCTGTGGGAAAGGTTGTTCGGCTTATGGAGTTGTTCAACATAAAGATTGAGCAGGTTGAAGCCTATTCTATTGAGGCTGATTTTGAAAGCGAGTCCTATGAAGAGGCTAGGAAAGTTGAAGCGCCTCTAATTCATTGGGTGCCAATGGGGATGGACATGCCTTGTCAAGTTATAATGCCAGATGCCACTATAACCGAGGGAATAGCTGAAAAAGCATGCAAAGACTTAAAGCCGAACGACATAGTGCAGTTTGAAAGGTTCGGCTTTGTGAGAATAGACACAGTTAACGCTAAAATTACGGCTTATTATGCGCATAAGTAGGGATGTTGGATGCGTAAGCAAGATAAGGTTATTTTGTGGCCAGCATACTTTGATTCGACAAAAACCAGAGGAGAAGGAAGAAAAATATCGAAGAGCTTGGCTGTGCCTTCTCCCAAAATCACGGAACTTAAGGAAGCAGCGGAAAAGCTTGGTTTAGAATGTGAACTTGTGGTGGATGTGAGTTATCCGAAGACTCCTTGGCTTAAAACTGGCATGCTATTGGTAGCCAAAAAGGAAGCTAAAAATCAGTTGCTTAAGAAAATTGCAAGACAGTTGCAGAAAATTCGCGGTGCCGCGATTACGGCGAAATCTGCTTAGGCTGGTTAGCTTGCCTCTTCTTCGCCTATTAAGACAGCGTTTATTACGCCGTTTTGACCCGGTCTGGATGTTACCCGTGCCAAGCCAAGTGATGTTTCTATTATGGCGCCTTTTGTTATTACGCCTCTTCTGTCGTAGTCAACGTTCGCTGGGTTTTTAACAACTCGCAGAATTTCGGCTTTTTCTGTTTTTCCAGTTTTTAGGTCTGTTACGCAAGCGTATTTTTCGCTTAAAACTTTCACCTTGATGTTGCCGCCCCTTCCCCGCTCAACTTTTCTTTTAGGTTCGCCTAAAACCGTTTCCACTGGGAATGAGCCTTGTTCAAATTTTCTTTTCCCACGGTATGGTCGTCTTTTACCTCCTGTTGGTTTTCTTTTGTGTAGGTCGCCGTGCCAAACTGACATTTCTAATCCTCTCTTCTGGTTGGTTGATACTTTACGGGCTTGTTCACTATCACGCTAATTTGCATATAAACCTATCCGTTTTTAAAATGCTAAACGTTTAAAGTTGATGTTTGAGTGGCTTCTTCCGAAGCTTTTTCTCCTTCCAAAATTCTTTTCAGCTCCCTCTTCATAGTTGGAATATCGTGGCTTAAACCAAAATAGTCTGCAAAGTAATCCGTCGTCCTTAAAATGGAGGCACGCCCTTTACGTTCCACAGCGACTAAGCCCATTTCCTCTAGCAGTTTAATATGTCCGTAGGCGTGGTGTCCCCGAACTTCAACAACCCGCTTCTGAGAGACTGGCTGTCTCAAAGCAATGTAGGAAAGCGTCTTTAACGGACCAGTGGAGAGCAACGGCTTCTTAACAAGTTTTCGGACATAGGGTGTAAATTCTGCTTTGAGTTGTAAAACGAATCTCTCATCCTTTAGTTCGAGAATCTCTAGGGCTGTGTCCCTTTTTGCATATTCTTGCATCAACATTTTTACAAGCCGCTTAGCCTTATTTCTCGAGCGGGTTTTTAGAACTGAGCATATTTCTGAGAGGTCTAGGGGGCGACCAGCAACATACATCGCAGCCTCAACTAGTGCAAGATCGCTGACGGTTTTTCCTGCATCATTGGATTGGGCTTTCATTTGCAGCGTCTTGTCCTCCAATTGTGATGTATATTTCTTCTGTTTCTTCGTCTTGGTAAAGGCTTACTTTTCCCTCTTGAGCCAAGAAGAGTAAGAGAATGAATGTGCGTATGGCTTCAAGGCGCGCCATTCCCCCAATTATGGTTGAAAACTGAATTATTCCAGAACCCTTCACCATTTCGTAGAGGGACTTGTAGAGCCTTTCCATTTGAAGCTCAATTTCCATGAGGTAATAATCTATTTGTGGGAAGATTTCAGAAGGGGCTGGCAGAATAGGCTCCGCCGGGGTTTTTTCTAGGCGAAAGAGTGCTTCCCCCTTTAAAACGTCGTCCAACACCTCTAGTAAGTGGCGTATAGTTGTTGATGTTAGCTCGTGTCTTAGCGGCAGAAGGAGTGGTGGTGGGATAAAGTCTAATGGTGGCTTTGGCGGTGGTGGCGGCTCCTCAAGTTTTAGGAGAAGCTTTGACTTCATTAGATATATGAGGGCTGAAGAGTCTAAGGCTACGCCTGAAGCCCTAAAATCAATCTGTCCGGTTTTCTCCATCTCTTCTAGGAAAGTTGTTAGCAGATAAGCTATGTTTATGTTCCATGGCGTTAACTTTTCAAGTTTGTGGAACTCGAAGAGGATGTTCCATGGCGGACGAAGGTAAAAGGGCTTTTTGATGGTTGCTGCCATTCTAGCTTGGCACCTCTAGGAACTTGGCTGAAACAACATATGAAACGCCGTTGCGCCCGTAAACCCCATAGACCTTTTGAGCTTTGTTAACCATTTCAGGCTTTAACGTAATAACAATAAATTGGGCTTTCTCGGACTCCTCTAGCAAGACGTCAGCAAGTCTTGACACGTGGAAAGCGTCTAGGTGTGCGTCAATCTCGTCAAGTATGTAGAAGGATGCTGGTGTGAAGTCTTTTATGGCGAAGAGAAAGGCTACGGCTGCCACTGAACGTTCACCACCGCTGGCACCGCTGACCACGATGGACGGCTTGTTGGGAAACTGGACGATCATGTCTATGCCACCGGAAAAGGGCTCTTCTGGATTCTCCAAAATTAGATTGGCTGCCCCACCGCCGGTAAGTTTGGAGAAGTACTTTTGCAGGTTTTGGTTTATTTTTTCAAAGGCTTCCGTGAACACCTTATGCTTTTTGCTTTCAATTTCCTCCATAAACTTTAGGATGGCTTGCTTCTCCCTTTCCAGCTCATTCATCCTCAAGGAGAGCTCCTTGTAACGGGAGATTTGCTCGGCATAGTGGGAAAGCGCAAGCTGGTTGACACCGCTTATCCGCTCCAGTTCGAATTGGAGCATCCGTAATGAGGCTTCTGCCTCTTCAACTTCTTTGACTGTGACCTCTAGGGGTTTTTCATAGCCAAATTGCCTAAGCTGGTTCCGCCACTGTTCCAGTTGTATCATGGATGTTTGGATGTTTAGCTGGTACTGGTTTAGCAGCCGGTCTGTTTCCTCATATTCAGCTTCGATTTTGCGGAGTTCCTTATCTATCTCGTCTAGTTGGTTTGAGAATTTTTGAGCCTCCTCCTTTGCCGATAGAACAGTTTTCGAGAGTTCGATGCGGCTTTTCTCCAGCTCAGCTAGCTCTTGCTTTAGTTTTTCCCTCTCTTGGAGCGCCTCCTCAACTTCGCTTTCGACTTTCCGTAGTTGCTGCTCAACTTTTGCCAGCTGGATTTTAGCATTTTTATAACCCACTCTTAAAACATTGTCAAACTGTGACTGAAGGGTTGAAATTTCTGTTTGGACTGCTCCAAGCTTCTGCCTTAAAGTGTTTATTTCCTCCGCCAGCTTTTCACGTTTAACCTCCATCTCTTGAATGTTTGCGGGGTCGACCTTCCGCCTTAGGCTCGCTAACTCGCTTTGAAGTTTGCGTATCTCCTTTTGCAATGTGCTTCTTTCAGCCCTATAAGTCCATATTTTTGCCTTTTCAGCCTCAATCTCGCCTTCAATGCGCTTTATGTTGGACTCTATTCTTCTGACGTTTGACTTTGTTCTTTTTATGCTTCTTTTCACGCGGGAGATTTCCCTATCAAGTGTTGTTATGGCTTCGGACAAGCGGGCAATTTCAACTCTGGTTCTGTCTATTTCCTCCTCAAGAGTTGCTATGTCACTTCCACGTCTGGAAAGGTGTTGCTGTAAAGCTCTAACAGCCTCATCTAGGCTTTTTATCGCTGCCTCGCTTGGTATTATTGCTGAAAAGTCTATGGGTGCACGATAATAACCACTTTCTAAAGCGCCGCCAGGCTCGTATAAGTCGCCGTTCACCGTGACTACACGGTAACCTCTGCTGGAAAGCTCAAAGGCTGTTTTATCTTCTGGAACAACAATGGTGTCGCCAAAAACAAAGTAAACGGCAGGCTCATATTGTTTAGCGCATTTTACAAAGGAGAAGGCTGCACCACTAATGTTTCCGCCTTCTGGAACCTTCACCGGCTTTGTGGTTGAAACTGCTTCCAGCGGGATTATCTTTATCCTCCCAAGCTTCATTCTGCGCAAGGTTTCCGTACATGTAAAAGCCGCGTCGAAGTCCTTAACAACCAAGGCATCCAACCATCCTCCAGCTGCAACTTCAATTGCTTGCTGGTAAGCCTTATCAATCTTGATTAGGTTGCGCAGTCGCCCATAGACGCCTTGAATAACGCCTAATTCGCCAAGCTCTTCTATGCTTTTTAGGGCTTTTTCTTCTGCAGCAACGGTTTCCGCAAGTTCCCTCTGTGTGGCAAACTCCACAACAGCTTCGCGGGCTGATTCAGCTATTTTTCCAGCTTCAGCTATTTCCCGTTCTATGGCTTCTTTTTGGGCTATGCGGCGTTCTAGCATACGCTCCAAATTTTTGAGCTGCGTCTTCTGTTCTTTCTGGACTTTTATTAGCTCTGCGAGGGATTTTCCGAGTTCGCTGAGGGTTGTGGCGAATCTTTCTTTCCGCTCGCTCAGGTCTCTAAGTCTTCTTTCGCGGATTTTGATGGCTGTTTGGCTTTTAGCATGTTCAGACCTTAAGAATGCTAGCCGCTTATAGTCTCTGTCGAGTTGAAGTTCTATTTCGCGGATTTTCTTGCTGTTTTCGCCTATGCTCTCCCAAAGTTGGGCAGCTTCCTGTGCAAGGGCATCGTGTTCCGCTTGCTTAGAGTTGATTTGGCTTATTATGCGTTCATATTCACTTCTTAACTTCCTAATTTTGATTCTGTTCTCGCGGATTTCGTTCCTTATGGACTGGTATTGTTGGAGGCTGTTCTCCCTAACCCGTTTCAGTCCTTCTAGGCTTGTTTTTCCAGAGCTTATTTTTGTGGCTAGTTCTGTAAGCTTTGATTTCAGCTCACCTATTTTCATTTGAACCCTAAAAACTTGAGAACCGCCTTCTTCGACTATTTCTGAGCTTAGTTTTCGCCATTCGCCTTCTATTTCTCTTCGCTTCTGTCTGTACTGGTCTCTGAGCGCCCTAATCTTTTCCAGTCTGCTTTTAATCTTCTCGGCTTGAATGGAGTCCCGCTTAATCTTTTCTTGTATTTGCGCGATGTCGTGGGAGAGCTTGACAGCCTCGAATTTTTTAATCTCATTTTTTAGGAAGTTGTACCGCAATAGTTCGTTGCGTTCCCTTTCCAAGTCTTCAACTCGCCTTTGCACCTCTTCTATTCTTCCCATGGCAGTGCGGATGGAAATGTCTGCTGCCCTAAGCTTCTCTTCAGCTTCGGCTTTTTCCGCGTCGTATTGGGCTATTCCAACGAGGTCTTCGATTATTTTCCGCCTTTCCATTGGAGAGATATCCGTCAGGCGGGTTATGGTGCCTTGCAACACGATGTTTTGGCTGGTGGAGCTTATGCCAGCGATTGAGAGAATTTCCATTATGTGAACCCTTGAGATTCGCCTTCCATTAAGCCTATAAACCGACTGCCCATTCCGGTAGACTTCGCGGGATATTGTGACAGTCGCCGTGTCAACTGGTATGCGTCCATCGGAGTTGTCAAACTGTATAACCACTTTAGCCATCCTAGCCCTTTCCAGCCCAGCCTTCTCCGAACCGTGAAAAATTAGTTTGGCAGCGTTTTCAGCGCGAAGCCTTTTAGTGCTTAATTCGCCTAGGGCGAACAAAACAGCGTCAACAACATTTGTTTTCCCGCTTCCATTCGGGCCTGTTATGGCTGTAAAACCCTTATCTAGGACTATTTTTGCCGTCTCTCCGAAGGATTTGAAACCTTTAATTTCTATTTTTTTGATATAGGGCATTAAGCTGGGCCCTCACCCCTAGATGAAACCGTGAACATCCCGTTTTAGTGTGATTTCTGTGCTGTTTCGCTATAAAAGTGTTGCATCCTTCACGTTTTAACGGTTATGCACTTTTTAACGCTACTTTTCGGGTTTAAAACCATATTTTGTAGCCATTTTCTTGACAAAATCTTTGAGGCGCTTGTCTTCGCCGTAGACAAGTAGGAAGCCGTCACTTTGCACTTCAAATGAAAGGTTTAATTCACCAGCCAAAGCCTTTAAAGTCTCTATGGGCATTTCTTCGGAGGGCTTAATGCGTATCCAACGTTGGTCTCTTGGCAGTCCGGGGACAAAGCGGGTTTCCTCTTCCTCCTCATCGAAAACTTTTCTGCTTGCTTCCTCCAGTCTTTTAACCCATCCTTCAATGTATTTGTCTCCGAATCTTTGTCCCTCTGAAATGAGGTAAGCCTCAACATTGTTTAGGTATTCCTCAATTTTTTGGCTTGTTTCAAGGCGTGTGGGGTCAGCCTTCAAAACATTGATTAGAGTTCTCGCGTTACGTAAATCGTTAAGGATGTCCGCTGGAACCAGTGTGCCTTTTTTCTTTAAGTCTGTAATCATTTCTTCTAAAACTTTCCAGACAGCTAAATAACCCAACTTTCCACCAGCCTTTAATCTTGATTTTGAACTATAAAAAGCGTTATTTTCAACAATCGGCGAAGCGACTAGATTTAGAAACTGCTAGACTCTTCTTCCCCTTCTTCCGCCAGGTCTCCGTGTGCCATCATGCGGTATAGGAGTGACCTCTTCTATCCTGCCTATGCGGAATCCTGCTCTGGCTAGGGCTCTTATGGCTGCTTGTGCGCCCGGTCCAGGCGTTCTTGGTCCTGGTCCGCCTGGCGCCCGCACTTTTATGTGGATGGCTGTTATTCCCTTGTCTTTGGCTATTTCTGCTGCTGCTGAGGCTGCTCTCATGGCGGCGTATGGCGACGACTCAAGCCTGTCGGCTTTTACGAACATGCCGCCTGATGTTCTGGCTATGGTTTCTGCTCCTGAAAGGTCTGTTATGTGGACTATTGTGTTGTTGTATGAGCTGTATATGTGGACTACGCCCCACTTTTCAGTTTTTTTCGTTGCGGTTGTTGTTCCGATTGTGCTTGTGCCTCCGCTACTGCCGCTGCTCATTTTATTCTTCACCCCTCTCTTTTCCAGCTTTCTTTCCAGCCTGTGTCGTGGCTGCAACGGCTATCATTTGGCGTATTGGGTGGCTTGGGTTTGCTAGGGGGCTGTCCGGTGCGTAGGCAATTTTAGCCTCTTCTTCTCTCGTCACTAGGTAGCTTGGCACTGTCACGCGTTGGTCGCCTATCGCTATATGTCCGTGAGTTATTAGCTGCCTAGCTTGATAAATTGATTTGGCTAGTCCCTTTCTGAAGACTATTGTTTGGAGACGCCTTTCGAGTATGTCCTCAACTGTTAAGTCTAAAACATCGTCTAAAACTGCTGTTTCATGGATTATTCCAAGCTTCTTTAAGCGTGATAGGAGTTCTTCCTCCATTTTTCTCCTTTCTTCCGGAGCCTTCCCTATAAGAGAGCGAGCTATGCCCCTAAATTTTGAAAGCATGGTTTTGTGGCGCCACAATTCGCGTTTGTTCCGTAAGCCATACTGTCCCAAGAGTTTAAGCTCTTCTTGGAGGACGTCTGTCCGCCATGGAAAACGCGGTGTTTCATACTTCTTTTTCTGTTTTTTAGGGTCTCCCATGGTTACTTGCCACCGCCTCCAGGTTTCGCGGCAGCCTTCTTTTTGACTCCAACGGCTTTGCCCGTCCTCCCTGTTGTCCGTGTTCTTTGTCCTCTAACTTTTAATCCATAGGCGTGTCTGTATCCCCGCCAAGACTTCAGCTCTTTCATTTTTTCGATATCCATTTTTGTTCTTAGGATTAGGTCTGCGCTTATTAGGTGCATGTCCTTTCCGGTTTCTAAATCCTTCCGCCTGTTTAAGAGCCAGCCTGGTAGCCCAAATTTTGTTGGTTCTTTGATTATTTCCTCTATTTTTTCAACTTCCGCCTCTGTTAAGAAGCCAGCCCTTATGTTTGGGTCTATTCCAGCCTTTTTGAGGATGGCGTTGGCTAGGTTTAGGCTTATGCCCTTAATCTTTCTTAGGGCGTAGGACGCCTTCAGAGAGCCGTCTATATCCGTGTCCGTTATCCTTAGTATGTGACGGAACTCTCTGGCTGTTTGGCTTGACATTCTATGCATCCGTTCCCTGTTTGCAAACTAGAAGTTAATCATATTTTATTTAAACTTTCCTAGTCAAATGAAACCGAAAAACACTTAACAATGCGTTTGGAGGACATTTTAAACATGGGCTGGAAATGAGCGGCACATTGCTTGAAGACACCGTTTCTGAAGCCTTCCGAAAGAGGGGCTTCATAGTCTTTACGAGGCAGAATCACTGCGATGTTTTGGCTGTTAAGCCTGACATGAGTTTGGCTTATCTTGTGGAATGCAAGGATTACGCTTTATCTAGAAAACAACAGGTTTTGGCTGTTAGGGAGCTTAACCGCAACTATACCCATGCGTTGGAACTATTGATAAAGCAGCGCTTATGTCCGCAGAAAATATTGAAGGTTCTTGTGGCTAGGGGCTTTGCCTACCAAGCAAGGGGCATACTGCAATACACTCCGGAAAATTTTATTGCGCATATTTCTTCGTGAAAATAGTGATTTGCGTAATAAATCATAAATCGTAATATAGGTTAAATCTTTTAAGCAGAATAGCCTATAACAGAAAGCGTGAGCGGATGGTTGGTTTGAATGAGTAGGAGTGGGGAAGAGGAGAAGATTAGGCGTATATTGACGGATCCTAGGCTTTCGGCTATTAAGGCTATGTTGGAGAAGGACCATGCCATTGACTGTATTTTCCTATTGTATTTGGGGCGGGGGAAGTGGAAGGAAGCCAAGGAGTTTATGAGGGCTAATGGCTTGACGCTTAGTGATGGCACTTTTAGGGCTAGGATGATGGAGATTGAGGATTTGGGCTTGGCGAAGAGCGAGCGGTTAGATCCGTTAAAGAGGAAGTATGAGAAGACAGAGTTTGGCGATAAGGTGGCGAGGCTTCTGCTGAAGTTCTTTGATGAGCTTGGCGTTTAGGCTTCTCCTCTTTTGATTTGTTTAAAGAGCGGGTAAGGTCTCTGGTAATTTTCGATTTGTAGTTATTTAAATGTCAATTTTGTTGCTAGCGGGAAACTGCAAAATTGGTAGCCCCCTCTAGAATTTGGATAATTTTCTGGCGCCATTTTCTTTATCCCCTCTCTCTCTAGGTTTTGTCACGGTGCAAGTCAATTTTAGGAGCGCAGATGTTGTTAAATTGGATACCCCCTCTAGGATTTTTATTGTTGTTTTGGTTGTGAGTGTGCCAATAGTGTCTAGTCCCCTTTATGGTTTTGTGGCGTGGTTTTGTTGTTTTGTTTTACAAATGGATAATATGGTGTATTAAGTCGTAAGATTTAAATTCTAAGCTTCCCCTAACATACACGACAACAAAAAGGGAGGGATTAAAAAGAAAATGAAAATACTGAAGAACGTTAAAGCCCTAAGCCCCGTAGTAGCATCCATCATCCTCATAGCAGTAACAGTCGCCGTCAGCCTAGCAGTAGCCGTATGGATGGGCTCCCTAACAACAGGACAAATGCAAACGGAAAAACTACAAATCACAGATGTCAGATATGAATATACAGCTACAGTAAAGAAAGTCTACATAGACGTTGTGAACATAGGATCTACTACTTCAACAATAACTGATATTAGAATAGATGGTATAACCTATAAGAACTTCAATAGCACTGGCAACGGGCTCTTGGATAAAACTTTACCTTACGATCTTGAAAAAGGGGACAGCGTGACTTTTACAATAACATTCACAACCTGGCCATTCAGATCTGGGGTTAACTATGAGTTTACACTCCTAACAGCAAAGGGCGTCGTTGTCGGCCCGTACATAAAACCAGCGCCGTCACCTTAGATTTCTTCATGTTGGGATTGGGGGTAGGGCGTTAGCCACTCCGAAAATTTCCCCTCTATTCTATTGTTCCCATGTTGGAGGTGTAAAATCGTATGGTGGTTGAAATAAAGGAGTATGCTTCGGCTGAAGACATAGCCGAAACCCTGGAGAAGCAGATCGCCGAAACTAAGAGCACCTTGGGCGAGTACCTGCGCCGCCTAGACGAGATTAGGGCTTTGGCTGAAAAGTCTAAAAAAATCCGAGAGGTGGTTATGAAGTTGGCTGGGAAGAAGGCGGCTGCCGAAAGCCTCGGCGAAATCACGGTTGGCAGCCTAAGCATTGTTTTGGATGCCAACCCATTCCACGAGCTGACAGCCATAGAGCAGGTTGTGCGCAGTTATCAGGAGAGGCTTCTAGTGTTGCAGAAGGCAAGAGAAGCCTTGAAGTGGCTTGACCAGCTGGGTGACACTGAAGGCTTAAAATATATTGTTGTGGAAAACGACGGCGTTCCAGAGCGCATTCTATTCAAAATAACATAAGTCAAAAGCTTCCTTTCAAAGTGGTGAAAACATGATGGAAAATGATGTCTATGCGATTGCGCTACAAAATGCCTTAAACGAGATGCGAAACGCTTGCCCAGAAATACAGCACGCCTTCATCTTCAAAGGGACAGGCGAAATAATCGCTGGAGACGCGGAAACTCCACAAAAGGTCATTGTTCGAGTTTTAGACGCCTTCAACGGCATTTTTAGCAGGGCTGAAGCCATAGGAGGAGTTGAGGCGGTAACCCTAAAATGTGGCGGCGGCACGGTAACCCTCCACAGTTTCGGCGAAAATCACTTAGTCATGGTTACGTCTGCAAAGGCAGACCTAAACTACATAAACACTTTAACCCGCGTCCTGATCCCAACAGTTCTTAAGCTGCTAGAGAAAATCAGCCCTACCCCCCTCAAAAACATACCCCCACAGAAGACGGCAATACCAACACCACCAGCCATAAGCGAACCAGAAACCCCAAAAATCGGCGAACCCCCAGAGGAGGTTGCCGAAGAACCAATTATAGAGAAAACGAAAGAAGAGGAAGAAGAGGAAGTTAAAACAGAAGTGCCATCCTTCGAAGTGTCAGCCACACAGCTCATAGTGGAAAACATTGGAGGCTTGTTGGTGCCATCAGACACTGTGCGCATAGACAACGAAACCCTAACCCAATGGGAAAACATGTTCGAGGGCAAAAAGGTTGAATATGTTGAGATAGAAACCTTCGATGGAAAAACAACAAAATGTAAAGTTAAGCCCATAAAAGACTCGAAATATCTTGGCAAGGGAATTGTGCAAATCCCAGAAAAAATGCAGTTAACCCTAGAGATAAAGAAGGGCGAACTCGTCAGGGTTAAGCCCATAATAGAATAAAAGTGGAGGCAAAGGTTATGACAAAGAGAAAGAAAAGCCTAGAAGAAACCGCAACAACAGAAGCGCTAGCCCCACCAATAGCCATAGAAACATCAACAACAGAAGACCTAAAAACCCGCCTAGAAGAGATTAAGAGCTACGAAGGCGTTATAGGGTATATACTGCGAAACGCCACATCAGCCGCAATAGACCTCAAAGACCCAACAAAACTAATAGAATACGCCATCCTATCCTCATCGGCACTGGACGCGGCAGAAGAACTATCAGAGCTTTTCAGCCTAGGCGACTTCAACAACATCCTCGTGGAAGGAAGAGACGTCAAAATCCTCTCCCTGACAATAGGCGAAAACAGAATCAGCATATTTCTCGAGAAAAATGCCGACGTAGAAAAACCCCTCAAAAAACTCCAATTTTAAAGGGGCTTAGGGACAGAATCCCTCATTTTCCAACACGCTTCTTCTTTTCAGAACACTTAAATTTGCCTCTGTGAATTATTCTACCGGGAGAAGGGAACCTTTTAAGCCTCCCTAAAGGAGGCAACATATTGAACCTGCAAACAAATAACAAGAAGCGCAGCAACAAACATCGAGGAAGCCTAGACATAATCGCAGACATCCTAGAAGCCTCAAAAGGGAAAACAAGGAAAACATGCCTCATGTACCGCTGCAATTTAAGCTTCAGGCAACTGGAAAACTATTTGAACCTTCTCCTAAAAAGGGGACTCCTAAAAGCCATAGAGGACAACAGCAACAACACAAGCCTTTTTAGGATTACGGAGAAGGGCGAACGCTTCCTAGAAACCTACAAGGGATTACTGGGGCTTATGAAGTAAAGTTTTGAGATAAACATCGCTAAGCCTCACCTTTTCGCCGCTTTCATCAACAACCACAAAATTATACTTGGCGAGAAATTCTATTGCCTTTTTAATGTCTCGACGACTAAGATTTGTTTTGCGTTGTATATCATCTAAAAGACGCCATTCGCCATCCTCAAGCAGTTCAAGAATTTCTGCAATAGACTTATCCGTGAACGTGTCCTCCAGCGTACTTAATAGTTTTGCAGAAATTGTTTAAATGCCTTCTGAAGTTTTCTTTTAGAGGCTTTTTCTAGAACAAAAACCGAGAATTATGCGCCAATCTGCCTCCTCAAAATTTCCTCAACCCTTTCTAGAGCCTCTTTCAGTCTCTCTGGTTTTGTGCCTCCACCCTGTGCAAAGTTTGTTCTTCCACCGCCTCCGCCGCCGATTATTGCCGAGGTTTCTTGGACAATTTCGGCTGCGTTAACGCCTTTTTCAACAGCCTTCTTCCCAGCCATAACCATTATTCTGGCTGTTTTGCCATCGGAGCCATAAAACACGGCAACTGCCGAGTCATCCTTCCTTATTATTTCGTTTGCTGTTTGAACCATAACATCAACGTCTATCTCGTCCTTAAAATCGCGTGTCACGAGCCTAACTTCGCCTATTTCCCGGACAACCTCAAGGCTTGGCTCAGCCTTTTTAGCCAGTTTCTCAACAAGCTTTTTTCTCTCTGCCTTTACTTCTTTCAGTTCTTTAACGAGTTTTTCGGCTGTTTTGTCCAATTTTTCCAGTGGTGCGTTGAGGATTTCTGAAACCCGCCAGAGGAGTTCCTCATTCCTCTGCACAGCCTTTAAGGCTTGGATTCCAACAGCATAAACAAGCCTTTCAACACCGTCTTGAATCCTCTCCGAATGGGTTATTTTTATGAAGCCTATCTCGCCAGTATTCTGAACGTGGGTTCCGGCGCAAGCTTCAACCTCCCAGTCTCCAACCTTCACAATGCGGATTTCTTTTCCCGGGACGGCCCCACCTTGGTAAAGCCTAAAGCCGTATTGGCTTTCAGCTTCCGACCTTGGAAGCCACATGGTTTCAACTGGTATGTTTCTGAAAACAGCCTCGTTGGCTAAAGCCTCTATTTTCTGCACCTCTTCCCGTGTTAATCTGCGGTAGTGGGATATGTCGAGCCTTGAACTTTCAACGCCCTTTTGTGTGCCAAACTGCCAGACATGTTGCCCCAAAACACGCCGCGCCGCGCCATTAACAATGTGGGTGGCTGTGTGCGCCTTCATTAGGGCGTAGCGCTTATCCCAGTCGATAACCCCCTTAACAGTGGCGCCTTCCACTGGAGCCTTTTTACCACCAATTTTGTGGACAATAACCTTGCCAACCTTCTGCACATCTAAAACTTCGGCTTTCCCGTCTTCAAAAAATAGCCAACCAGTGTCTGACGGTTGCCCGCCACCCTCCGGATAGAAACACGTTTTATCCAAAACGACGTATTCGCCACCGCCAATAACCTTCAAGACTTTTGCCTCAAACTCCCGCAAGTACTGGTCCTCATAATAAAGCGCCTCCGTCTCTGGAAGACCAGCCACCTCATCCTCAAGCCACTTTTCAGTTTTAGCCTCCTCTTTAGTCAGCTTCTGGGATTGCATGTGCCTCTCAGCAATCAAAGCATAGAAATTTTCCGGAACAGTTGCCTCCAAACCCTCAGTTTCGGCTATTTCCTTAACGATTTCGGGCGGAACACCATGCGAATCATAAAGCTCAGTCATGGTTTCAACTGGAACACACCCAACACCTTTAGCCTTAAGCTCTCCGGCAAGCCTCCTTACAAGGCGTTCGCCTCTAGCTATGGTTTCCTTATACTTTTCCTCCTCAACAGCGAGAATCTCCAATATTTCGTTGCGCATTTCCCTAAGATGTGAATAGTCCAAAGACCAGTAATCAATCTGCAGTTCAAAAAGATCGTAAAGCTTGTCCGTGATGCCCAACATCCTTAATAGGCGGTAGATTCTGCGGAAAAGAAGCCTAGCCAAATAACCCTCCTGAATATTGGAGGGCACAACCCCTTCAGAAAGAATAAAAGTTAGACATTTCGTGTGGTCTGTAACTGCAAAGGCGTTTTCAACTGGAAGCAAAATTTCATCCAGCCTTTCGGCGTCAACGCCCACCAACTCGGCTATTCTCCTTCTAGCTTCAAGCCTACCGCCTGTTTTGTCAAGGCTTATTGCAGCTGAAAACTTGGCAACCCTTGCCAACAAATCGTAATCGGCGCTTATCCCGGCTATCTTGAAGACCTTGTCAAGTAACTCGCCGTAAATGGCGTGAAAAGCGCTCACGGAGCCTTGCGAAAGCCAAGCGTAACGGTCTATCCCGTAGCCAACATCCACGGTTCGTATGGGCAACTTGATAAACCTGTCGCCGACAACCTTATACTGCATAAAAACAAGTGTGGCAACCTCTAATCCGCGAACTATACACTCTAAACATGGACCGGCATTCCCGCCGCCCGACCAGACCTCCTCCTTGTAAATTACCTCTTCCGGCCTTATGCCCAGCTCTTTGATGAACTCGTCATGATAACGAACCGTTTCGTCCTTCCAGTAAACCTCCTTGTCAGAGTAGTTGAAGGCGTGTTCCCCTCCCATCTCGAAAATTGTGACGTACTTGCCGAAGGTTGGACCGGTGTTAGCTATGTCCACAAGGCGAATGCAAGGCTGAGCTACAACAAGAGGGTTCGCTGGAGGCGGAGCAATCCCCTCTGTAACATAGGGCTGAAAATCAATTATGCTTGCATGTGTCAAGTATATGTCGTCCCGCCACCTCGCCACAACAGGGTAAGGCTTTATCCTTGTGTGTCCCCGCTTCTCAAAGAAGGATAGGAAGAATTCTCTCATCTCGCGCAGGTCGTAGCTTCTCTTCGTCGGCGAATTTCCAATAAAAGTGTAGTGGGCACATCCTTCTGGTCTGGCTTCCCCACAAGTTTCCTGCTCGGGGTTAAGAGTCCAATAGTATGTGCCGCATTTTGGACAAAGCTTCCTAACATAGCCTTTCTCCTTAAAGAATGGAAGGGCATACTCCTCTGCTGGAAATCTCTCCAATTCCGAACGCCTCTGTAAACTCTCTTATTCTAAGAGTGTTTTAATGGATTAACAAGAGGAGTCTTCCATTTAAACTATTTTGCTATCCAAGTTTTAAGCCTAAAAGGAAACCAGCAATAAAGCTTCCAGCGAAGGGCAGTAAAGCCACCACATTAGCCAGCCAAGAAATGGCTGAGCCAGCCCATCCGAGAAAATCGTTCACCGCTTTTAGTAACGCCTCATAGTTTATGCTTACATGTATGATTCCCTTCATGCCAAGATAAAGAAGCACAATAATGAAAAGTCCTATCAGAAGCAGTATGAGCTTACTCAACTTTTTAAGGGCGAATCCCAAGATGAAGCCGCCTATCCCACCGACGCCAAGCTGGAAGATTATTGAGGGGAAAACCTCGCTCATTCGAAAGGATTCTCCAAACCTTTGCCAACTGTTAAATTTTATCACCTTATAAACCTTTTAGCGCTATTTTAGTGTTGATTGGAGGTGGATGGGCTGGAATTGCTTGAAATATACTTGTTAAACTTGGCTTTGACTTTAGGCATGTTTGTCGTTTTAATTTTTAGGGCTTGGATTGAGCTGAAAAACTATAAGCTGATGTGGAAGGAGTTGGAGTGGAGGCAAACTTATCAGGCTGTGGGGCGCATACTCAAGGCTGAAAAGGAGCTTTTCTCAAAGGTTGAGGGCGGAGATGAGCTTTATAGGTTGTTGTGCGAAATCTTCAAGGTTAAAGAAAGCTAAAGATGGTAAGCGTTCCTATGGAAAGTGCCAACCTTCAATCAAGTTGCCCATGGGTGTGTGGCGTTTTTCCATACCATAACGAATGAAAGGCTTTGTTAGATGCCTCTGGGAACGGGGCGAAGTGATATAAAGTCCCTTCAGCACCTCACGCTTAACTTTGACAGCAACCTTCTCCAGTTCCGCGTAGCGTGCGCCGCATTTTTCGCACCTAAAGCCTTTGCCCCTTCCCATAGATTTTAGCCGTTTACCACACTGCGGGCAGGCTGGGTTCTGGTAAACGATTTTTGGCGCCAGCTTTAACAAGCGTAGTTTTTCAAGGTTTATTGTTAATGGACGCCCTTCAGATGGTGGACGAACACCGCCGTAAACCTCCACAAAATCGCCGACTACGAGTTTGCTTGCCACTTTTCGCAATGTGCCAGTAGGCTCGTATGCAGCGCAGTCAACGCAAGTGCTGTCATCCTTAACCTGGAAAATAACGTGCCTTCTCGGAACCACTTTTGGATTTGACGCCACCGTTCCCCGGGCTATGACCGGGTGGTAGGGTTTTACCTCGCTTAAGTTTTTGACCCGTTTTAGGTGGGCGTCTGTGCCGTGGTTTGTGCGGAATATGACCCACCGCTCCACTGGTTCAAGGGGCTTAACCATCTCGAAAGCCTTCTTAACAATTTCGGGAGTTTCTCCTCTTATACCGAAGAGTATTGGATCTGGTCCCCGAGGTGTTATCAAGATTCTGCCAGTTTCTGGGTCAACGTTGTTGAAGGTGTAGGGGGCTGTTGCCCTATCCATTTCCACAACAGATGCCACGTCTATCCTTCTTTTCGAGCCATAGTTCTCCGGGACACGGTAGGCTATGACCTCAAAAGTGTGGTCCCCTTCAAGGTTTTCGCCCACAGCGGCTAAACCGCCAATTATTCCACGCCCACTTTTGAAGCCTATGGCTTCGGCTTTGAACCTTTTTAGGATTTTTAGGGCCGTTTTCATGTTTACAATGCCTGTTATGGCGTTTTTTGCAAAGTCTTTAACTTCCCTTGGAATTTTCGCTTTTGGGAAGAAGACTATTCCGGGTTCTGTTCCTTTGTAGGCTAGGTCGGAGTTTTCCTCAACAGTTTCTATCACTGTTTCCTTAACCACGTCGACGAGGCTTTCTTCACATTTTATTCTTAAGCATAAAGCCCCATTACCCCTCGTTTTCCACGGAACATTTGGGTTTAGCCTAATAAGGTTCGGATAATCTGTGAATTCTACGCCTAACTTTTGCAGTTTCTCCACTAATAGTGCCGCAATATAGGTTGTGCATCCCCTTCGCGGGGAGTCCGTGTCATCAAAGCCTATGTGTATGTGCTGTAAAGCCATCTAAACGCCTAACAGCATTACCTTTCTGAAGACTTAAAAATGGTGTGCTTTGGCAAACACTTTGATGTTTGAAAATAAAAGAGAGTGAGGCTAGGCTATTTTGCCGACTCCTCAACCACAATCATTGTTAATGTTGACCTAACCTTGTCAAGCCTACGGATGCGCCAGGTAACGATTTCCTTAAGTTTGTCCATTGATTCTGCGCTAACTCTTGCAATTATGTCGTATACGCCGTAGACGGCGAAGGCTTCCTCAACACCCTCAATCTTCTTCAAATCTTTTAGGACATCTGCTTCTGAGCCTATCTCCGTGTTGATTAATACAAAGGCTTTAGGCATTTAAACCTCCTCACACTATTGTCTAGCCTTAATCCATTAAAATATTTTGTGTTACCGGAAAAGGGAAGCTACGAACATTTTAAAATGGACTGGAATGTATTTTATATCCATGCGTTTGCATGTTGTAACTGTTTACTATATGGTTTCGGCTTTAGGCGAATTCTCTTTTGAAATTCCTTATTTGGCTTATTATCTTTTCCAAAGCCTTGGGCTGGGCTACAGCTTCTTGTATATGGCGGTCTTTGCACTTGTTTTCGGCTTGTTTGACTATCCGACCGGTGGTCTTGCAGACCGTTTTGGAAGAAAACGCACATACGCTCTGGGCTTGGCTTTCATTGGAATCAACTATTTGATTGTAGCGTCATATACTTTCCCCGCTGTTGTGGTTTTAGCCGCCTTCTTGGCTGGCTTTGGAGCTGCCCTTCAAAGCGGCTCCCTTGAAGCTTGGATAACCGACGAGTTGGGGAAAATAGGAAAGTTTGAAGATTTGGACAAGGTCTTTGGACGGGGGACATCCTTCAGCCTAGTGGCGGATGTTGCCGCTGGAATTGTTGGGAGCACCATCACATTTATGGTTGGATATTGGTGGATTATTCCAACGGCTGGAATTATCGCCGTGGCAGCCTTCGTATTCGCGATGATTTTTATGCCGGAAAATTGGGGCGCAGGTGAAAGGGAGCCCTACACCAAACTGCTGAAGGACGGAGCCAAATGGATTCTCGGAAAGAAAACGATGTTGTTTTTAGGACTAGCTCAAACCTTCTTCATTGCTGGTGCCTACTCATATTGGGAGACGCTAACGCCCGTCTATGGCGAGAGGGGAATACCAGAAGCCCTCTTTGGCTTGATATGCTCAGCCACGCACTTGCCAGCAGTGGTCACCACAGCCTATGCATACCACTTAACAAGAAAATTTGGCTGTAGGAAAACGGTAGTCATTTTGTCTTGGGCTTGGACTGGTTCATGTCTTCTAATTACATTTTTAGCCCACCCAGCCGCCACCATAGCGTTAGTCATAGTGTTAGAAAGCCTTATTGCCACACGCCACCCCATAATTGAATTTTGGCGGAATATACTTATACCTAGCAGTGTACGGGCAACCGTTCTAAGCGGTTTAAGCACCTTGACGCATGTTGGGCAAAGCTTCGCCTTGTTCATATTATCCCCACTCGTGCAAGTGTACGGAACAATTTGGGGGCTACTCTCGGCAGTTGCCCTAACAACAGTATCAAACCTCACCCTATTTTTCACAGAGAAAGACTAGTTTTGAATTAGGAGACTGTTCAAAATTGAAAATGTTCTTATCCTTAACGCGTAATATTAGCTGTTAGGTTTAAGGCATGACTATTGAAAGTGTTGCAGGCGGATGCATTACAAGCCGTGAAATGCGGGCTTTGGAACTGAACGCCGAATATTTTGGGGTTTCTCAGCTTCAGCTTATGGAAAATGCTGGGCGAAACGTGGCTGAGGAAATAGCCAGAAGATTCACCCCGGACAAGAAAGTAGTAATTTTCTGTGGTTTAGGCGGTAATGGCGGGGATGGTTTTGTTGCAGCGAGGCATCTGTCCGCCATGGGTTTTAAGGTGACCGTTATCTTAGCTGGGAAGGCGAAGGAAATTTCTCATAAGGCTGCTTTGGAAAACTGGAAAGCTCTCCAATTCCTAAGGGAAAGCGTCACCATCCATGAAGTTTCTGACAGCGCATTAGTGCCAAGCGTGGAGGCGGACGTGGTTGTTGATGCGCTGCTTGGAACAGGCATGAAGGGTAGGCTTAAGCCTCCAATACAACAGCTTGTTGAAAAAATTAACATGTTAAACGCCTTTAAGGTGGCTGTTGACGTGCCAACGGGCATAGACTCCGACACAGGAGAAGTTCTGGGAATAGCTGTAAAGGCAAATTTGACGATAACCTTTTACAAGGCTAAGGCTGGCTTGGAGAAAGCCAAGGATTATGTTGGCGAACTGCTGGTCAAGGATATAGGCTTGCCAAAGGAATTTGAAAACTATGCTGGACCGGGCGACGTAGGCCTCGTTGTGAAACCTCGCCCTCCAGAATCCCACAAGGGCGATTTTGGCAGACTACTCGTTGTTGGCGGAAGCGAAACCTTTTCTGGTGCCCCAGCCTTGGTGGCTCTTGCCGCCCTCAGAACAGGCGTTGATTTGGCTTATGTCGCCGCACCCCACAAAACAGCCCATGACATTGCCGCCCTAACACCAGACTTAATAACGATAAAGCTTGACGGGGAACACTTAAACATGGGCAATATCCCAGCCCTAAAAACATTTGTGGAAAAAGTGGACGCCGTCGTCGTCGGTCCCGGATTGGGGCTCCATGCGGAAACAAGACCAGCAGTTAAAGCCCTAATTGAGGCTGTGGAAGAGGCTGGCAAACCTTTATTGTTAGATGCTGACGGCTTGAAAGCCTTTGCAGAATTTAAGAGAAAGCTAAATGTGCCAGCAGTGCTTACGCCTCATGCTGGAGAATATGCCATACTAACTGGAAAGGGGCTGCCGGAAAGCTTAAAAGAAAAAGCCTTAGAGGTGCAGAAAACAGCCGCCGAGCTGGACGTTGTGCTGCTTCTAAAGGGCGCAGTGGACATCATAGCCGACGAAAAACACTACAAACTCAATTTCACAGGAAATCCCGGCATGACGGTTGGCGGAACAGGAGACGTGCTTTCGGGCATTGTAGGCGCTTTCCTAGCTCAAGGTGCAGACCCATTTGAGGCGGCGGTTGCCGGTGCCTTTGTGAATGGGGCTGCTGGAGACTTTGTCTTTGAGGAGAAGGGCTACCACATGGTGGCATCAGACCTTCTAGATTGGATTCCAAAGGTTTTGGACAATCCAATGAGCCACTTAAAGGTGCAGAGGGCTGGTGCAGCAAAAACCAGTTAGAATAGTCGTTTATCATGCTGGGCAGTGCGACCCCAAAAAGTGTACAGCTCTAAAACTCAAACGCCACGGGTTAGTCCAGCTTGTACGCCAAATAAAACATTTGCCAAGAAGGGCTGTTGTATTAAACCCGTACTCGAAAAAGGCTTTCTCGCCAGCCGACCGAGAACGCATAACAAACTTTGGTTTAGCGGCATTAGACTTCAGCTGGGAACACGCAGAAAAACCTTTACTAAAAAGCGTGAGGGGCACATCACGCTGCCTACCATACCTAATCGCTGGAAACCCGGTCAATTTTGGCTGTCCAACAAAGCTCAGCACGGCTGAAGCCTTAGCCGCAGCCCTCTACATAGCCGGATACCGCCAAGAAGCCCTCAAGCTTTTGTCCATATTTAAATGGGGACACACCTTCATAGAGCTAAACAGGGAGAGGCTTGAAAGCTACGCGAAGGCAAAAGACAGCGGCGAAATAGTGGAAATGCAGAAGCAGTGGATAAAAAACGTTTAGGCTTGGCTTGCCTCCATGGTTTCGGGATTTTCCAAAAACTCTCTTATTGTGGCGAGGAACTTTGCCGCTGGTGCACCGTCAACAACCCTATGGTCAAAGACTAGGGTTAGGTAGCCAACCTTTCTCGGCTCTACTCGTCCATCCTCCGTGATATAAGGTTCGGTTTCTATGTTTCCAACAGCCAGTATCGCCGGGTCCGGCGGATTAATTATTGGCGTAAAATATTGTATTCCTAGTGCCCCAAGGTTTGTGACTGTGAAGTTGTGGTTTGACTGCTCCTCAAGGGTTATTTCGCCCCGCAAGCCCTTTTCTTGAAAATCGTTGATCCGCCGTGTTAGTTCTTGGATGGAAAGCTTGTCCGCGCTCCTTATGACCGGTGCCATTAAGCCTTTTGGTGTGTCTACAGCTACGGCAATATTGACCTCATCGTGGTAAACGAGTTCCTCGCCCTCCAATGTCACGTTTAGGTTTTTGTGTTTCTGAAGGGCTAAGGCAGTAGCCTTAACAGCATAAGCCGTAAAAGAGCCGCCGGTCTCCGTCCTATGCTTGACGAGCTTGTCTGCGGCAAACCTTGTTGTTAGGGCAACGGGCAAAGCTTCATGGAAACCAGCCTTCAGCCTCTGGGCTATGGCTCTTCTAATTCCGGCGAAGGGAACTCTGCGCTCAACTGCTTTGGCTTCCGCCTCTGGAACAGCTATGCCCCTCTCCCGAGCCGCAAGCAAAACATCCTCCTTAGTTATCCGTCCCTCTGGACCGGTGCCCTTAATCTCTTCTAGGGGTATGCCAAGCTGGGTTGCCAGCTTTTTGGCTAATGGAGAAGCCTTCACTTCGATGGGTGCTGGCTTCTCTACCTTTTCAACAGTTGGGGCTTTCTCCTCCACACCTTCAACTTGGCATATGGGCTGACCAACCTTAACGACTTCGCCTGCCCTGCACAGTATTTTTGTTATTCTTCCAGCGTAGGGGGAGCGCACCTCAAATGTGGTTTTTTCGCCTTCAGCTATGGCTATAACTTCGTCTACTTGAACAGTGTCGCCTTCTCGTTTCAGCCACTCGGCGATTATGCCTTCAGTCATTACTGGGTCTACTCTTGGAAAAACGATAACGGGCATTAGTGCACTATCCTCCTTGCCGCCTCACATATTTTGTCAGCACTAACCAAATACTGGTTTTCCAATGGTTGAGCGAAAGGCACTGGAAGGTCTGGCGAGCTCACCCGTACTGGTGGAGCGTCTAAATAGTCAAAGGCTTCTTCTACTATGCGGCTTATGATTTCGGCTGAAATTCCCCCGGTTTTTGTGCTGTCATCCGCCACCAATAGCCTATTCGTCTTCTTGACGGAGTCCACTAAGGTTTTCACGTCTAACGGGTTTAGCGTCATTAAATCCACAACCTCGGCGTCTATGCCTTCGACTGCAAGTCTATCCGCTGCTGCCAGCGCCTCTCTAACGGTTCTGGAGAAAGCCACAATTGTCAAGTCTGAACCCTTCCGCTTTATTTCGGCTTGCCCAATGGGAATTAGGTATTCCTCTTCTGGCACTGGACCCTTCCAGCTGTAGAGCACTCCAGCCTCCACAAACAAGACTGGGTCTTCGCCTCTTATGGCAGATTTCAATAAGCCCTTAGCGTCTTTAGGGGTGCCGGGAAGCACCACCTTCAACCCTGGGACGTTTAGAAACCATGAAGCCAAAAACTGGCTGTGTTGGCAGCCGTGAACCCTTCCAAGGCTGTACTGCGTCCTGACAACCATTGAGAGGCTCACTTGCCCGCCGCTCATAAACCTAATTTTCGCTGCATGAGTTACCAGCTGGTCCATGGCTATCGTTATAAAATCCATGTACATTATCTCGGCGACTGGTTTCAATCCGGCGAGGGCTGCGCCTATGGCTGCGCCAACTATGGCGGCTTCTGATATGGGTGTATCCCTAACCCTTTCCGGTCCAAATTTTTCCAGCAATCCCTTTGTGACTTTGTAGACGCCTCCGAATACGCCTACGTCTTCGCCGAAAACTATTACACGGTCGTCTCGTTCCATTTCCTCCCGCAGTGCCTCATTTAGGGCTTCAGCGTAGCTTATCTCCCTAACCATGACGCGCCTCCCCTCCTTCAGTGTAAACAAGATTCCAAAGTTCGCTGAAATCGAGATAAGGCGCCGCCTTAGCCTTCTCCACACAAGCATCCAACGCCCTTTCGATTTCCATGTTTAACGCTTCAAACTCCTCTTTTGTTAGGATGCCAAGCCGAACGAGATTGTTGGCAAACCTTTCTATGGGATCCTTTTTCATCCACTCTTGAACCTCTTCTTTGGGACGGTATTCAGCCTTATCATAGACGCCGTGCCCCTTTTTCCGATATGTTCTACACTCGATGAAGGCTGGACCAGCACCGCTGCGGAGATGGGCTACGGCGGCTTTTCCGCTTGTGTAAACGGCTAATACGTCGTTTCCATCCACCAAATAGGCTTTCATTCCATAACATGAGGCGCGAGCAGCTATGCTTTCTCCGGCGAAAGACTTTTTATGAGGAACTGAAAAGGCGTAAAAGTTGTTTTCGCAAACAAACAAGACTGGAAGTTTCCAAACAGCCGCCAAGTTTAGGGCTTCGTGGAAGGCGCCCGTGTTTACGGCACCGTCGCCGAAAAAGACAGCGACAATCTGTTTTCGCTTTTGGTATTGTAGGGCTAATCCAACGCCTACGGCTATGGGTATTCCTCCTCCAACAATCGCCGAAGCAAGCAGTATATTGTGCTCTATGCTCGTGGCAGAATGCATGGAACCGCCCAGACCTTTGCAAGTGCCAGTTCTCCTGCCAAACAATTCAGCCATCAAAGTCTCGAAGGGAACGCCTCGGGCTATAGCGTGCCCATGCCCCCGGTAAGTGGAAATTATAAAGTCTTCATTGTCTAAAGCCTTGACTATGCCGGCGGCAATCGCCTCTTGCCCAAGATATAGGTGGCATGGACCGATAAGCTGTCCTTCAAAGAACAGCCTTTCAACACGCTCCTCGAATTTTCGCATTTCACACATTTTCCTTAAAAACCATAGAAAGTCATCGCGTGACAAGCCTATGGTTGAATATTTTTCGGCTGGAATCTCGCCTATGAATTCTACGCTCATGATGGTGTGCCACCTTTCCAGAGTTTAGAGACTTTAGCATTTATAAAGGTTGGAGCACCTAAATTTCACATTCAACGGCTAATAGGGGAAGAAGCAAATGTTCGAAAGGGAGCTTCTAATGATTCCCGGACCGACAAACGTTGCCCCGTCAGTTTTGCGTGCTATGTGCAAGCCTCCATTGTCGCACACAAGCCAAGAATTTGCAACCATATTCAGGGAGGCCCTAAACAATTTGAGGAGGGTTTTCATGACTGAAGGCGAAGTTTTTGTGGTGGCTGGTTCCGGAACTCTAGCACTAGAAATGGCGATAGCCAACATTGTGGAGCCCGGCGACAAAGTGCTCAACACTGTTTCGGGGTATTTCGGGCAGTATTTTGTTGATATATGCAAAGCTTATGGGGCGGCTTCCCACGTTTTAGAAGTGCCTTATGGCATGGCTGTAAAGCCTGAACAAGTTAGGGAAGCCCTAAAAGATGGTGGGTTTAAGGCTGTTACTGTTACTCATGTGGAAACATCAACTGGAGTGGCAAATCCAATAAAGGAAATAGGCGAAGTTGTGAGTAAGTACAGCGACGCCTTCTACATAGTTGACACTGTTTGCTCCCTTGGAGGAATGGAAGTCCGCGTAGACGACTGGGGCATAGACGTTTGCGCCTCCGGCTCACAGAAATGCATAGGCGTTCCACCCGGATTGGCTTTAGTGGCTGTCAGCCAAAAAGCCTTACAATACTTAGAAAGACGCAAAACGCCTGTCGGCTCGTGGTATGGAAGCTTTAAGAACTGGCTTCCGGTTATGAGGGACCCGACAAAGTATTTTGCAACTCCGCCAGTGAACATGATTTATGCATTGCATGAAGCTCTGAGGCTTGTGCTTGAGGAGGGATTGGAAAAACGTTTTAGAAGGCACCACGTTTTGGCTGAAGCGTTTAGGGCCGCCATGACCGCCTTAAGCCTTAAAATCGTTGCGGAAAAGGGATACGAGGCGAATACTGTTACGGCCGTTTATTATCCAGATGGTATAGATGACAACCAGTTTAGAAGCGAAATGAAAAACCGCGGAATTGTTGTTGCCGCAACCCTTGGACCGTTAAAAGGGAGAGGCTTTCGGGTGGGACATATGGGAAACGTAAACCAAAATGACATAGCCGCCACAGTATCCGCAATAGAAACAACGCTGAAGCACCTAGGATACAATGTTAGCCTTGGAAGCGGAGTTAAAGCGGCAGAAGAGAAGATCCTTTCAGCCTAAATGGGCTAAAGCTTATGGAGCCCATAACAGACTTTCCTCTTTTCTTGGCTTCTGTGGTTTTCATATCCCTTTCAGGAGTTATGATGCCCGGACCAGTATTCGCCGTAACTGTTGCGAGGGGTTATAGGAGCAAGGTTGCCGGTGCCTTAATAGCTCTTGGGCATGGAGCTGTGGAGTTTCCATTAATCTTGCTCTTATACTTTGGGCTTTCAGGGCTTTTCGCCTCAACTTTTGTACAGAAAACCATCGGCGTTGTTGGCGGATCTGTGCTTATCTACATGGGCTTCCAAACCTTTAAAACTAGAAGGGAAGCCAGAGCCGAGATAAGCCACTCCGGACACGCCTCATTTATTGCTGGCTTAATTGCGACCGGCGCAAACCCATACTTTTTCATTTGGTGGGCAACCGTTGGCGCAGCCCTTATTTGGAATGCCTCCATTTTTGGCTCTGCTGGATTGTTGGCCTTCGCCACCGTGCATTGGCTATGCGACTTAGCATGGGACACTTTTGTTTCTGTAACGGTTTTCAAGTCGAGGCGCTTCTGGAACGAAAGAGTTTTCACAATGGTCTTTCTTTTCTGCTTCGCCGTCCTTGTGGCTTTTGGCTTATGGTTTATTGTTTCCGCCTTATTGTGGTAGGTTGCCCACTTTTTTCAGTCTATAACGCTCATAAATAAGCTCGACACGGTCGCCGTCAACAATGAACTCTACTGGAAGTTTCCCGCCAGCTTGCAAGGCATAAAACCTTTTCACGTCGCCTTCAATGTCCTCTGGGATTAATGGTATTATCATGTCGGTGTATTTGTCGCAAATTTCTATTTGGAGAAGTCCGCCTTTAGGCACGACCTTGGCGTCCATAGTCCCTTTGTATGTCTGGTATAAACCGCTTAACAACTCGTAGACTTTCTCGTATTTGATGAAGGGAAGCTCGTCGGGGTCTTTGTCCAGCAATAGAGCAAGCGCATACAATCCCATCTGCGATAGCGGATAACCACTTCCATTCGCTAAAAGCGCCACGCCAACCCGTTTTTCTGGAACATAGCCTATATAAGCCGTATAAACAAGCACTGAGCCGCCGTGTCCAACGAGTTTGTAGCCAAAGAAGTTCGGGATTACGCTTAATCCATAACCGTAGGATTCTCCGCCGAAAACTTGAAGCGGCATCTTAACCCGCGGTTTTTCCATCTCCTCAACGGACTCTGAAGAGGCAAGAGCGTTTCCATCGTATCTTCCTCTGTTAAGGTACATAATGATGTAGCGTGCCAAATCAACAACATTGCTTATCAATCCACCATCCGCGTAAATCCCGTAAGGAAATACGGACTTTTTGAGCTCTCCGTCTCGGGTGATTATGTATGGGGTTGCAACATTGGCGTCTGCCTCCACATCCTCCCTGCGGAAAAAGCTTCTATCCATCTTTAAGGGTTTGAGTATGTTCTCTTTAACATACTTGTCATAGCTTATGCCGGAAACCTTTTCGATAATGTAGCCCAAAATCACATAGCCCTCATTAAGATAGAACCACCTTTCGCCCGGCTCTGCCAAAGCCCAATGGTTCGCGTCCCGCATGAATGTGAAAAGGTCTTCCGCGCTGGCGATGAGCACCCATTTGCCGCCAGCCCCAGTCATATATCGGATTAAGCCTTCAGCATAGGCAAGTGCTGGTATACCAGAAGCATGGCAAAGCAGATGCCAAATTTCAACGGGTTTTCCGCCTTTAGGCTCCAAATCTATTGGAACATACTTCTTAACAGGGTCGTCTAGGCTTAGTTTCCCTTTCTCAGCAAGCTGCATTATGGACAAAGCCGTAAAAGACTTCGTGACCGAGCCAACGCCGTATAGGGTTTCCGGTGTAGCCATCAAGCCATAATCCAAGTCGCGGAAGCCAAAACCTCTGCAATAGGCTAATTCACTATCTTTAATTATTGCCAAGCTTAGTCCGGGAAGATGAGTTCTTGAAAGCTTTTCGAAGATGAATTCTTCCAGTCTGCCATAATCCATTTTGTTGACACTCCCTCGCCATTTTAGTATGCCGATGCTTGCTGATAAGCTTAAACATTTAAAAATCTAAGCCAACCATGTACAATAAATGAGGGTTGGCAATGGCGGAGAAAATCGAATACCAGATTGGAAAGGCGAAATTGTGCCTAGTTCAGGGAGACATAACAGAAATGGAAACAGACGCCATAGTAAACGCTGCAAACCCATCCCTCATGGGAGGCGGCGGGGTAGACGGAGCCATCCATAGAAAGGGCGGACCAAAAATCCTAGAAGAGTGCAAACGTATAAGGGCAACCGAATGGCCCAACGGACTTCCAACAGGAAAAGCCGTAATCACCACGGGCGGAAACTTAAAGGCTAAATATGTTATCCACACTGTTGGACCGATTTGGCGGGGAGGAAAAAGCGGGGAGCCAGAACTTTTGGCTGAAGCCTACCGCAACTCTTTGGCACTAGCCGTTTCAAAAGGATTGAAGACAATAGCCTTTCCATCAATAAGCACAGGTGCCTACGGATACCCTATAGAGCAAGCTTGCAAAGTAGCCCTAAAAACAGTCAAAGAGTTCTTGGAAAAGGAGGACAAACTTGAAGAGGTGGTGCTTGTCCTCTACAGTAGGCATGACTTTGAAGTTTATAAGGAAGCGGCAAAAGAAATTCTCAATAGCCAACGTTAATATCTGATGTAAACTTTGCCGCCCAACTCCTCAACACTGATCTTAAGCTTCTCCAAAACCTGCCTCATCTTGCCGTTAACGGTTTCCTGCCAACCTTTTGGGCCGCTTGGAACCCTAACTTCTATTATACAATAGTATTGTTCTCCCAAGCTCTTCCTGTCCCGCATTCTTCTCCGAATAGAAATTTTAGTGCCAGAAGACTTAAGTTGTGTGAATTTTCAATATGAATTATTCATATTTTAAGGTCGAATTCCGAATAAACATAACACGTTTTAGCTTAAGTCAAGAACTAGACTTGGAACCAAGCTCATGTATACTGGCTTTTGCAAGTTGCTTTTAACCAGAAGCGGGTCTATGTAGGCAATTAAAGTTTTTCCGCTGGTATTTTCTGGGATTCTCCAAAACCTTTTCAAGTCTTTTTCAGCAAGCCTTTTCCGCCCATCCAAATCAGAGTGAAGTGCAAGCTCTATGGATTTCGTGTAAAAGTCGGTTATGGCGTAATTTACAAGCCTTAAATTGAATTTTAGGTCCTTGTCTCCAAGCTTCTCCTTTGTTTTGAGGGATGCGACTACAGCGTTTTCGAAGTCTTTTAGGCTTTCCTCCTTCAAAACTATTAATGGGCACACAAAGCTGGAGGCTAGTATAAGCGAATCTAAAACCGGGTTATCCACAATTTTTGGCAGGGTTAGGAGCTTCTTCCATTTTAGCTCGAGCTTTAGGGTTTCTGAAACGCCCAGTTCCCTATACCTAAACTTTCTCTTAAGCCACTCAACCTCTTTCTCTGGAGAAACATCTCTTGAAAGGTAGATTATTCCCCTAAGATTCTTCACAAGATATAGGTGTTGATGCTCTGGAATCTGGTCCACAATAATTTTTAGAACCTTTAAAGGCTTAAACTTTGCCAGCGGCTTCCCTAACCATGGCTAGGCGTCTGCAGAAGGCACAAACTTCGCTGGACGAGGGGAAACCACAAACCTTACATCGACCTAGTGTAGGCTTTTGTGTAACACTTTCAACCAGCGGCATGATTTCTAAGAATCGGTTCAAGAGTTGATGCCTAAAATATGGGTTATCCCTCGACAAAAACTCCAGAATTTTTGCTCTTTTCCTCACGCCGGTTCCAGTTGCGTAAGGGCAGTCAATTTCGCGGAAAGGAACATCCCCATAAAGGCAGTAAAGCAGATTCTCGTTTTCCGGACATTTCATTAGGGGCTTAACCTTTGAGGCCATGCCCTCCGCCAGCGGAGGCAGAACTGGTTTAAGCCTCACGAACTGTTCCCATCGTCCGTAAAGGAAGTTGTTAAACAACACGCCTGCAACGTCCTCCAAGTTGTGGCCTGTTGCCAAAACCCGAACTTTGGCTTTTATGGCTAGCTCTTCGAAGACGCGGCGTTTAATTGTTCCACAAGCAGAGCATATTTTCCCTTTGAATGGCGTTTTCTTAAAGTCTCCTATGCTTATGCCCAGCTCTTCTGGAAGGCTGAAAACATGCAACTCAACATCCAAAATGTCTGCAAGCTTTTCAACCTTTTCTTGACAATGCGCCGAATATTCTGGTATGCCCAAGTTTATGTGTAGGGCTTTAAGTCCAAGCCTTGGATAGGCTTGCCGCAAAACATGCAAGAGTGCGGCGCTGTCCTTTCCGCCTGAAACGGCTACGCCAACAGTGTCGTCTTCCCTAAACATTTTAAATTCTTCAACGGTTTTCCGCACTCTGGCTTTATAGAAGTCCATGAAGCAGCCCGGGCAGAGATTTAGCTTGGCGTATGGAATCTGTACTTCAGCGCTTGCCAAGCGGCACTTGCTGCAAACCAAAGGCATGGTAATCACTAACCAAACAATGCAAAACATGATGGAAAAAGATTCCTTTAAAGTTTTAAGGAAAACAATAGTCAAACAGTTTTAGGGTTTAGAAAAAGTTTGGGTGATTTAGAATTCTTCGCTTTCGGTTTCGCTTGGAGGCTTTTCTTTCTCCTTTTCTTCTTTCGGTTTTGATGCAGCTATGACGTCGTCTATGCGGAGTATCATGGAGGCTGATTCTGTGGCTGATTTTACCGCTTGCTCCTTGACTATGGCTGGTTCAACAACGCCGTTGTTGTACATGTCTTCGACTTTCCCTGTGAACACGTTTACGCCCATGTAGTGGCCGTCGGTTTTTTCGTGGGCAGCCCTAAGCTCAACTATTATGTCTATTGGTTCTAGCCCAGCGTTTTCAGCCAGTGTTCGTGGTATTATTTCTATGGCGTCTGCGAAGGCTTCTATGGCTAGTTGTTCTCTTCCGCCAACCTTTGCCGCGTAGTCTCTGAGCTCTTTGGCTATTTCAACTTCTACTGCGCCGCCTCCAGCCACGATTTTGTTGTGTTCTATTACGTCTGAAACCACTGACAGAGCGTCCGTCATGGCTCGTTCCGCCTCGTCCACCATCCTTTCAAGTCCAGCCCTTATGAGAATGCCAACAGAACGCGGGTTCTTGCAGTCTTCAACAAATATCATTTTGTCCTCGCCGATTTTCCGCTCTTCCACAACGCCAGCGGTACCCAAATCTTGCGGTGTCAGGTCGTCTAGGTCTGTAACTATTCTTCCGCCTGTGGCTCTTGCCAGCTTTTCCATGTCTGACTGTTTGACCCTTCTGGCGGCTAGTATGCCCTCCTTGGCTAGGAAGTGTTGTGCCATGTCGTCTATGCCCTTTTGACAGAAGACAACGTTGGCGCCTGCAGCCTTAATCTTCTCAACCATTTCCTTGAGCATTTGGGTTTCCTGGTCTAGGAAGGCTTTCATCTGGGATGGATCGCGGATGCGTATTTCAGCGCTGAACTCTGTCTTCTCAATCTCCAGTGGACAGTCTAGTAATGCAATTTTTGCATTTTCAATTTTCTTCGGCATTCCCGGGTGGACAACTTCCTTGTCTATTATTACTCCCCTTACAAGCTGGGATTCGAAGAGCCCCTTGCCAGTCTTCTTAATTATCTGAATGTTATCTATGTCCGCAACCAGCCTATCGCCCCTCTTCTCAACGATTTGTTTTACGGCGTCTATGGCTATCTCTGCCAAGTGTTCTTTGGCTGGACCAACGGCTTTGCTTGCCATGGATGTTAAAGCCACCTTTCGGAGGGTTTCACGGTCTTCGATGTCCACAGGCTTGGCTATGCGGTTTATCACCTCCACAGCCTTTTGAGCGGCTTTTCGATAACCGCTAACAATTATTGTTGGGTGAATGTTCTGGTCTAGGAGCTCCTCAGCTTTTTTCAAGAGTTCGCCAGCCAAGACAACGGCTGTTGTTGTTCCGTCGCCCACCATGTCATCTTGGGTTTTTGCCACTTCCACCATCATTTTGGCGGCTGGATGCTCCACCTCAATCTCGTCCAAAATTGCGGCGCCATCATTGGTTATTGTTATGTCGCCAAGGCTGTCAATAAGCATTTTATCCATGCCGCGGGGACCAAGTGTTGTTTTTAGGACTTCGCCTATAATGCGGGCTGCCATAATGTTGTTTCTTTGGGCTTCTCTTCCGCGGCTTCGGGCTGTCCCCTCTTTTAGGATTAAGACGGGCTGACCTGAAGCTGTTGTTGTTAAGTAAGCCATACAGCTTTTCCTCCAATCAATGTTAAAATGGTTTCGTGGTTAAGCAAAAATGCGGTAAAATATAAACTTTTCCAAAAAAGAAGTTGGAGTTTAACCTAGCACATGCATAAGCTTAAGCCATATGCTCAATGAGGATTTTTGCGCCTATGCCTATTAGGATTAGTCCACCTAAAACTTCAATTTTGTCTGAAAAAGTCTTTCCGAGCCTGTCGCCTATAGTTGCGCCTATAAGGCACAGCGTGAAGGTTATTGTGCCTATTATGGCTATTGGCGTGGTTATGGAGACTTTTAGGAAGGCGAAGCTTAAGCCCACTGCTAGGGCGTCTATGCTTGTGGCAATAGACAACAATAAAAGTGTGGGAAAGTCGAGTCTCTTGTTTTTTGGTTGATGCTTGGCGATTACTGCTTCATAAATCATTTTGCATCCGATGAGGGTTAAGAGAAGAAATGCAAGCCAGTGGTCGAAGCCGGCTATAAGCTCTAGGATTTCAACGCCTAACAGCCATCCTATTACTGGCATGAAGGCTTGGAAGGCTCCGAAGGATGAAGCCATCTTTAAGGCGTTGGTTTTGCCGTTGCCTTTGGCTGTTATGCTATAGGCTATGGAGACGCTGAAGGCGTCCATTGCAAGCCCGACGGCTATGACCAGTATTGTGGCTATATCCAATGATATGCACTTTAAGTGGTGTTTTGCCTATAAGAGTGGCTTCTGCCTTGGGAAAAGCTTTTCCATATGTTTTATATTCCATTGTTGATGGTGAAAAGCCTTGAGGGTTTCGGTGCGCTTCTTCACCACCCTTCGGGAAATTACCGGCAAGAGAGAGGAGACGCTGGAATTTCCAGACGGGGAAAACGTAACTGTGGAAAAAGTGCTGGGAAGATTGGCGAAACAGTATGGGAAAGACTTTGTTGAATACGTTTATGATAGTAAAACCGGTGATGTGAAGGGTTTCCTCCAATTCCTAATAAATGGGAGAAGCGCCTCCACCATGAAAGGGCTTAAGACGGAACTGGCAGATGGCGACGTCTTGGCAATTATACCACCAGTGGGCGGCGGCTAAAAGGAAGGCTGTTCGGTCAATTTTAGGCTGTGGGGTTTTGCTAAATTGGATACCCTCTCTAGGTTTTTGGCTTGTGGGAAAGCCAATAGTGGACTTTCCCCTCTAGATTTTTAGGTTTGATAAGCAATAGTTTTCTTGAGCTTGCGATGGGGAAATGTCGGGTTTGCGGTGAAAGTTCGCCACTAATCTCTGGGAATTTGGGCGTCTGCCTGAAATGTATTAGGGAAAAGCCTGAAAAAGCCCTAGAAGCCGCAAGGGAAGCCCATGCCAAGAGCAGAGCCGTTTATGGTTTACCTTCAGAACCACCACGAGATAAGGGCGGACTTCCATGCGGTGTTTGTGCCAACAACTGTGTCATAGGCGTTGGTGGAAGCGGCTTTTGTGGGCTTGTCTGGAATGTTGGCGGTCGCCTCGTCCGTTTCGGCGGAACAGCAGAACAAGGCGTCTTGGAATGGTATTATGATGGCTTGCCCACCAACTGTGTAAGCTGGTGGTTTTGTCCAGGATGCACTGGCAATGGCTATCCGAAATACGCCTACAAGCCAGAACCAGAATACGGCTATTACAATTTGGCAGTTTTCTACGGCGCATGCAGTTACGACTGCCTCTTCTGCCAAAACTGGCATTATCGCAATCTTTCAGCCAAACACAAGCCAGTTATGAGCGCCGAAACCCTAGCCCAAAAAGCCTTCGACAAAAGGGTTTCATGCATATGCTACTTTGGAGGAGACCCGTCCCCGCAGATGCCACACTCGCTGGAGGCAAGTCGCATAGCCCTAGAAAAAGCCGAAGAGGAAAAGCGAATAATGCGAGTCTGCTGGGAAACCAACGGCTACATGAACCCAAAAATGGCGGAGAAAGCCGCAGAACTAGCCCTAAAAAGCGGAGGAAACATAAAATTCGACTTGAAAGCGTGGAGCGAGCCACTAGCCATAGCCCTATGCGGAGTATCCAACAAACCATCCCTAGAAAACTTCCAAATGATAGGCGAAAAATATTACGCGAAACGCCCAGAACCACCAGTCCTAACGGCAAGCACGCTACTTGTGCCAGGATATGTGGACGCAGAAGAAGTCGAAAAAATAGCCCAGTTCATAAGCCAAATAAACCCAGAAATCCCCTACACGCTTTTAGCATTTTACCCATGCTACGTTATGAATGACTTGCCAACCACAAGCAGAAAACAAGCAACAGAATGTCTAGAAGCAGCGGAAAAACACCTAAAACGGGTACGCCTAGGTAATATACATCTTCTATCATAAAATTGAGTTCAAAGGGCTAGGTTGCCCAGAAGGGCACCTTTTTCCGCATTAGGTTGATGTACTCGTTGAGGGCTTCTTGCTCGTCGGGCGTCAGTTTGTCCATAAAGTTTTTGAGCAGTGCTTTGGCGTGTTGTTCTGGCACTTTCACGTATAAAATGTCCTTTTCGAATATGTGCCTTCCAACCATGGGCTTGTCTAGGCTTATGGCTACTTGCATGCCCTGTCTGGCCTCTGGTAGGGCTTTTCCCTTCTCTTGGATTTGCTGTATTTCGCCGACTTCCTCGCCGTCCTCAGCCCTTATTAGGCTTGTTCTGGGCTTTATTCTTCCAGCTAGGACTTCGACGCCTACTATGGCTGGTTTGGCTCTTCTGAAAACATAGCCCTCCAAAATCTGGATTTTTCCAGGCTTAACCAGTTTTTCGAATTCAGCTTCAATTTTGGCTTCTCTTTGAGTTTTAAGCCAAGAAAGATAATTGTCTATCAAGTGGTAGATTATTTTTTCCTTAAAGATTTGGACGCCAATGTTTTTTGCTTCTTCCTCGGCGTCTGGCAAAACTTTAACGTTGAAGGCTAAAATGACACCGTAGAAGGGTTCATGCTCCTTAACGATGGAGGCTTCGGTAACATCCCGTTTTGAAACGTCGCCAACGTCTGCCAAACGGATGGGCACACCGTTCCGCCTAAGGTTTTCCGCTATAGCCTCCAAAGAGCCAAGCGTGTCAGCCTTCAAAACAACGCCATCCACATCCGTCGTAATCCTAATCCTCTCAATTTCTTCGGAGACAAGCCTAACATACCTTTCAGGGTCTTCGCCATCCCCAACAGCATACAAGGGCGCGCCAGCCAAGGCGCCCTCCAAGTCTGGGGCAACAATCTTCACTCCGGCGGCTGCGGAAACAGAATCCACTGAAGAGAACTTGTCCCTTGGATCTCTAATTTCGTCTAGTGGCTTTGGCACTAGGATGGCTCTAACCCGCGTTGTTATGGGCTTCTCCTTACCGCCAACAACTATCAAGTCGTCCTTCCGCAGTGTCCCATCATAAATTATTGTGTTAAGCGTCAAGCCAAGCCCAGGCTCCTCTTTAACTTCGAGAACCGTGCCTTTAGCTGGTCCAACAGTGGTTTGTAAACGCTTCTTAAGGTACTGCTGTGTCAAGCCCACAAGAACAGCCAAAAGCTCTGTTATGCCCTCGCCTGTCTTGGCGCTTGTAGGAACAATAGCCACTGTTCTTGTGAAGTCCTTTATTCGGTCGAAACGGTCAGCCCTAAAACCCAAACGCGAAAAAGTGCCAATAATCTCGTAAAGGCGGTTGTCCAAATCCTCCTGCACATACTTGTCCTGAAGCTGATAAGCCTTCAAAAAAGGCGTGTCAGGATAAGAATTCCAGCCTGGAATGCGGTCAATCTTGTTGGCAGCCACGAGGAAAGGCGTCTTCCGAGCCTTCAAAATCTCAATACACTCATAAGTTTGAGCCTCAAAACCCCGAAGCACGTCAATGACGAGAATAGCGATGTCAGCTACGCTGCCACCGCGTTTCCGCAAATTGGTGAAAGCCTCATGCCCCGGCGTGTCAATAACCAGCAATCCCGGAATCTCAATCTCGCCCTTAATAGTCGAAAGCAATGGACCAATCATTTGTTTTAGGGTTTCAACTGGAAAGAAGCTGGCGCCAATATGCTGTGTCATACCTCCAACTTCGCGAGCTTGAACACTTGTCTTGCGAATCTTATCCAAAAGAAGAGTCTTACCAGTATCCACATGACCAAGAACACAGACGATAGGCTGACGAAGCGACATGGCAGTCTTCCCTGGGCAGATAACAGACTGCAACCATCCAACAAACTAATAAAATTATCCCTCTTATAATAAATGCTGTTATAAGGCGATGCTACTCAGCCTTGGCGATTATGAGGAAAACTCCAAGTGCAAGTAAGACTATGGCTAAAAATCCAAAAAACCACGTGTAAACGCCCAGCGTGCTGCTGCTTGTTAAAGTGAAGTGTGTAGCCAAAGCGCCAACAATCACTAGAATTAGCCCAAAGAATTTTTCTGCAGCTGTTATTCCGAAGCCGCCTTCTTCGCTCATACTTTTCAGCCTCTAAAGGTTTGCAGTGTCCTTCTACATAAAGCATTGAGGGTTATTTTAAATTTCCCCTTTTATAAGGGCTATTTTGTCTCTTCGAGTTTTGCTGGCAAGTACTCGTCCACAATGTAGGTCAGCCCATATCTGCTGAAAGCCTCCTGCTCAGCCTTGCGCTTAATCTTCATGAAAGTTTTAATTTCCCTTTGCCATAGGGGGTCCTCCTTATATCTCGGGTCTTTCTGAAGTTCATACAGCCTCTTCATGTCAATCTCGTCCAGCGGGTCTGTTGGCAGCTTATATTTGACAATGTCTGTTGCCCAAACGCCACTCCATTTGGCATCCGGCGTTGTCAAATCTCTTAGGTGGGCGGCATTCGCCGAACCGGAAATTATGACCATGGCTATGTGCATTCCCCACGGGTCGCCGTCCGTGAAAATGTAGACTGGCAAGCCGAGTTCGCGGTTTAGTCGCCTAATAAAATGGCGGGTTGCTCTTGGCGCTTGTCCAGCCGTAAGCACCAGCAGGGCGTTGAACTTTTTATGCACATTCTCTTCAATAAAGCGGGTGAACAAGCCGCCCTTCTCTATGGCTATCACTTTGTCAGCTGTGGTTTCGACAAACTCCGCGGAGGTTAGGGCTGGTCCAATCATGACACCGTCTGGGTGGGAAGTCAAGTTTAGGGTTTTTCCCTCGTAGCCCGGTACTGTATAGCGTATTGTTAGGTCTCCGAAGACAGCTGAACGCTCTTCTGGGAAGATATTAAAGTCTTCTCGTGAGAAGCCCAAAACCGTTTCCAAGTCTGTTATTATGTTGTTGGATTCTTGCTGGTCTTTGAAGGTCATTTCGTAGGCTTGCGCCGAATAGTAAACGTCTCTTAGGGTGGATGTCTTACGTTGGCTTGTAAGTTCATAGGAGAAAAGCGCCGTCCAAACCAGCTGGGCGAAGGGTTTCAAGTGGCGGATGTTGCGGGTGCTTCGCCTAACACGCTTATCGCCTAAAATGAACTGCCTAAATTTTGGATCATAATAGATGTTTTCTGTTGATCGGCTTGGCATTTCAATGGATGGGAAATATCCCCTATCAAGCTGCTCGTAAATTTTCAATCCAAAATTTTCAAGACTTGTTAAAACTTCTTTTCGCCTTTCCATTATGCTTTTAAATTCCCTCGACTCCAAACCTTCTCACACTCCTTAAAAGCTTCTCGATGTCTGGAGGCTTCTTCTTGCCGGCAAGTTTTGTGGAGAACTCGGCAATTTTTGGCAAGTATTTGCTGAAAACTCCTAGGCGTTTGCGCTCTCTGTCCACGTGCTCTCTTCGTGTTAAGAAACGCTGGAGTTGGCGTGCTACTTCCCTTAAGCCGTTGGCTATCTCCCGCCGGACTTCCGGTCTGTCGGCTATAAACTCTTTTCCGACAGTTTTGTAGGGGACTTTTGTGCTGCAGATGTGGACAACTATTGCTATGGGCATGTCCGGCGTAACCTTGTAGCGTCGCCAGTTCATTTCATTTATAACCTTGACTGAAACGTCACTTGCCTCATCATAAAGAAGTGGAATCCTATTTGCGAAGCGGTATATTAGGAAGCCGCCTTTCTGTGGGATTTCCCCGCCATAGGCTATTGCCACTTCCACAATGAAGGGGTGTCCAGCATAAGTAGCGGGCTTCCGCTGGTGAACCGCCACAAACTCTGGTTTAAGCTCTTTTAAAACGCCTGTTTTTAGCAGTTCCTCACCTAGTGGGGAGAGGCAACTGGCGTCTGGTGGGAGGAACTCCTTAAACTTTTTCAGCATATGCATAAGCCGGACAATTTCCTCGTGGGATAGCTTCTTCGGGTTTTTGGATGGGCTTATGCCACTGAACTCTAGGAACTTTCTGGCTGTTATTTCGCCCACACGATGGAAGTGGTTTTTCAGAAACTCGAGCATGTTGTTGTAGGGCGTAACCTGTATGAGGCGTTGGAGAAGCTCCACATCAACGCCGTATGGGTGGGGTAAAGTCTCTTTTGGCGGGTCCGGCATAACTGTGGTTGCCCTAGTAAACTTGTAGAGTCTGCCTTTCGGATCTACGAAGGTGAGGTTGGCGTAGGGGTTCACCATAGCCGTCTGCTTGAAATATTCTAGGATTTTTGGCATAGCCCTCAAATAGTCGCCTTCAAGGCAGAACTCGACAATGGTGCCGCGCCAGCCCTCCTTGTTCAAAAACACCTTTCGGTCAAGGATTATTGGGCGGTTTCGTTGAATGTCAATCATAAGCTTGTACATGTAAATCCTTGACATGCCAGTACTGGAAATTATTGTGGCTGGCTGGTGGGTTGTTATCTGCCCATACAAAATAGCCATTTTACCGCCTAAGCCGAAGGTTCCCCTCTGCTGTTTCAGCTTATACTTTGAACCGAAAAGCACTTGCCCAAAAGCTGAAGGGATATGCCTAGGCGGGACACCACAGCCATTATCCTCAACACGTAGCTTGTAGATTTGGGTTTCCTTGCTCGCCTCGCCCTCAAAGGAGAGCCTAACATAAATCTCTGGTGGTATTTTGAGGCTTTCAGCAGCATCCAAAGAGTTTTCCACAAGTTCACGGATCGCCGCAAAAATGGCTCTCGTTGGGTTTGTGAATCCTGCTATGTCACGGTTTCTATAGAAGAAATCTGATGCACTTATTTCTTCGAAGGTTACCTGTGCCACGCTAGCCTCCACCAGTCACCTCATTCAGCAGGGCCACTTTAACGTATGTATACGCGGCATGCACATTAATTTAACTATGCCGTTTCATGTGAACAGCTCATTTCTCAAAAGGCTCTGGGAGGAGCTCCTTGAGCCGCTTTATCTTAACCGTTTCAAACAACACTTGAGTGTTTTCAACTTTTGCCATGACAATTTTAATTTCGGAGCTTTCGGCGAAGTCCGAAATATATTGGAGGCAAGCCCCGCAAGGTTTTATTTCACCCTCGTTTTTGGCATCTGTCGCAACGGCTATTGCCTTAATCCTCTTGTTCCCGTGTAAAATGGCGTGGTTTATGGCGTTTCTTTCAGCACAGATGCCAAGCCCGGAAACCCAGCTTTCAACATTGCAGCCGCCATAAATCTTTCCGTCCTCAGCCAGAACTGCCGCGCCAACGCCAAAACCCCAAAGCACATAGGCGTTCGCTAAAGCCTTTGAGGCTTCCTTTAAAAGGGCCTGCTCCGCCTCACCAATTTTAACCATGTTTAATCCTCTTCTGTTATGGCTACATGCCTAACATAATAGTATTCGCCTATCTCCTTCTGATACTTGTCCAGCTTTGAGCCCTCCTTGTTGACGCGGGGTCTCTTCGTGACCGGGTCTCTTCTGAAGGTTACATTCATCTCTCTTAGGAAAGCGTTCATCCCATCCCTTAGGCTTGTGGGCGGGTTGGCTACGCCCCTTATTCCCGGTTCGCCCGTGAAAACCATTAAACGGTCTGCAATAAAGTCTTGAGCGACAACGTCATGTTCAACAACGAAGGCTGTGGCGTTTCTAGCCTCTATTACTCGGCGTATGGTTCTCGCCATGTTAAGCCTCTCCTCAACGTCCAAGTAGGCGCTTGGCTCGTCTAGAAGATAAAGTTCAGCCTTTCTGGATAGGCATGCGGCTATGGCAACCTTCTGAAGTTCGCCGCCGCTTAGCTCGGCTATGTTTCTCTCCAAAAGCGGCGTAATTCCAAGAGGCTGGAGGATTTCAGCCTTGTACCAGCCCGATGTGAAGTCCTCCTTCGCTATACTTGTTAAAAGTTCCTGCACTGTGCCCTCGTATTCAGCAGAAATGTATTGTGGCTTGTAGCTTACTGTTAGCTCTTTGAATTCTTTCCCATCGTCGGTTTTCTCCAAGCCAGCCAATATTTTTACAAAGGTTGTTTTTCCAATGCCGTTTGGTCCAAGAATCCCTATTATCTCGCCCTTTCTGATTTCTCCTGGCTGGGCGACGAGTTTGAAGCCTTCATAGGTCTTTTCCAATCTATCCCATTTCAGGAGAGTTTCTCCAGCTCCGAAGCTTATGGTCGGTGGTTTTTCATGAAATACTATTGCTTCTTTTCTGAAGCGGATATTTTCATCTGGAATATAGCCTTGAAGGTAAATGTTTATGCCCGTCCTAACGCCGTGCACGTGGGAAACTATTCCGTAAACGCCAGCCTCGCCGTAGAATATGCATATTTGGTCTGAGAGGTAGTCGATTATTGCAAGGTCGTGTTCGGCTACAACGACAATTTTTCCCTCATTTTTTAGGCTTCTTATGGCTCTGGCAACCTCAAGCCTTTGTTTCACGTCAAGATAGCTGGAGGGCTCGTCGAAAAGGTAAACGTCGGCTTCCCTGCATATCGCTGCGGCTACAGCCACCCTCTGCAGTTCGCCGCCGCTTAGAGCTTCGATGGGTCTATCCCAGATGGTTTTCAACTCAAGTCTTTCAGCAACATTTTCAAGAACGCCCCGCTCATCCACTTTTCTGAGAAGCTCGCCAACCCTTCCTGAAACGGCTCTTGCAATCTTGTCAACATATTGGGGCTTATGCACAACTTTAAGTTTGCCCTCACTCATCCGCTGGAAATAGTCCTGCAGCACTGAACCCCTAAAATATCTTATAATTTCGCTCCAGCTGGGCGGATTCTCATAATTTCCAAGGTTTGGCTTAACCTCGCCGGAAAGAATCTTTAATGTTGTTGTCTTTCCAATTCCATTTTTCCCAAGAAGCCCCAGAACAGTGCCAGGTGATGGTGTTGGAAGCCTATAAAGTTTGAAGGTGTTTGGTCCGAACCTGTGGCTGCACTCCTTTTCCAGCTCGTCTGGAAGGTTCACTATTGATATGGCGCTGAACGGGCATTTTTTGACGCATATTCCACAACCGGAGCAGAGAGCCTCAACAATCAGTGGTTTTGTGTCTTCGAAGCGGATTGCCTCAACGTGGCTCCTCACCATTGGGCAAAAGCGTTGGCACTGTTTTCCACAACGCTTAGGCTTGCACTTATCAGAGTCTAACACTGCCACACGCGTCATAGTTTACCAGCAACTATCTAGTTATGTGTCTCACAACATAAATATGAGCCTAAAATCAGATTGGCGCGGTGCTAAAAACTTTTCGGGTTAAAAAGAAAACGAGGGAAACATAAACTTCTTCAAGGTTTTTACCATTCCTCTTCTTCCCACTCTTCTTCTTCCCAGTCTTCCTCTTCCCATTCCTCTTCTTCCTCGAACACCATTTTCACCTCCCCTAACCGTGGGCTTGGCATAGTGAGAGCCTCAAAAGACTGCTTTAAGCATTTTCTTTCGACTGCTGTCGAGAAACCTCCTTGATTACACGCCCATATTTTAAAAGGTTTACTTCAGAATTTTTGCCGTTAATGCCGCTTCCGGCTCCTGCATTCCAGGTTTAAGATAAGCCCAACATAAATGTTTAGAGTTGTGGGCGGCTCCAATTTCTCCCTGCTTGTCCACGGCGATTAAACCCATGGAGTTGTAGGTTCCAGCCATCCGCTCATTAACAAGTCTTATGGCGGCTTCAACAGCCTCCTGTGCGGTTTTGCCGCTCTCCATGTAGTTGCAAACGGTCTTCGCCAAAACAAGCCTTATGGCGATTTCGCCAACGCCTGTGGCGGAACAAGCACCACTCCTATTATCGGCGTAGGTGCCACATCCAATCAAGGGCGAGTCGCCAATCCTTCCAGGAATCTTCAATGGAAAACCGCCTGTGGATGTGGCAGCTGCAACATTTCCCTCCAAATCCAAGGCAACAGCGCCAACCGTTTCAAGATCAAAAAGTTCTGGATGACTTTTAACCAGTTCTGCAAGTTTTGGCAGTTCAAACTTGCCATCCAGAAGGGCTTGCTTCGCCTGCTCATAATATTTTAGGCGGAGCTCCGTAAGCGGGTTCCGCCTTTCAAGGTTGAACAGTTTTGCGAGCTTTTCTGCTCCCTCGCCAACAATGAAGACGTGGTCTGTCTTCTCCATAACAATTCGTGCAAGCCTAACCGGATTCCTAATGTCCCGCAAGAGCCCGGCAGCCCCAGCCTTCAAAGTTTTTCCATCCATGACTGAGGCTTCCATCTCCACGGTCTTCTTTATTGTTAGGCTTGAACCATAACCAGCGTTGAAGACGCCTTCATCCTCCATAACGGCGACAGCCTCAACAACAGCGTCAAGGGCACTTCCACCCTTAGCCAAAATGTCAAAGCCTGTTTTAGCCGCCTTTTTTACGCCCTCAAGTCCCGGGTTTATGCGTTCTGGCTGCCAGTTTCCAGCGCCGCCATGTACAACGATTACGGGTTTTGGCGTTTGCCCTTCCCCCGAACTTTGGAAAGATAGAGTCTACGCCCATAAATTTAAGCCTAATCCTTATGAACCATCAAAACAGATAAATTCATGTTTATGGAAGTAATATTTGGGATGATGTGAGGCGACGGCTAGGAGCCTTCCAAAGCTGTGAAAAGCCAACTAACCTGCACTGACCAAAACTTATAGTGGGTGGTTATGTGCTTAGGGACTTCAACCTTTTAGCCACAACTTCAAGAGGAAACGAAGATGAGGCTTGCTCCGAACTTTGGTATTTGCTTGGCGAGATCGGAGACTCGGCACCTGTTGTGGACAAGACTGGAGTGGCTGGTTTAATTGCAGCAAAAACGGCTTTCAACCCCTTTGAAGTTATTGAAAAGTTTAGGCAGATTCTCCGAGAACGCCCCTACGAGTTCCGCTATACACTGCGCATAATCCCAATAGAGAAGGTTATCCGCACAGATTTGGGGGAAATCCAGCGGGCAGCCATAGAACTAAGCTCAAAAATCGGCAAAAACGAAACTTTCAGGATTACCGTTGAGAAGCGCTTCACGGAAACTTCAACAAGGGACATTATTGAGGCGGCAGCAGCCAACATTGAACGCAAAGTGGACCTAAACAAGCCTGACAAGATTCTCCTAATCGAAGTTATCGGCGGGTTGACCGGGCTTTCGGTGATTAAGCCGGAAGACATTCTATCAATTGTGAAGGAGAAAGTGCTTTAACGCTCAGTTGCCAAGAGCGCCACACGCTCGATGACTAGGTTAACTAGGGCTTGCTCCAAGTCGTTTTCCCTCACAACTGCCTCGAGCTCCACGTTTGAAATTTCGAAGGCTTTTTGAATAGCCTCAATCTTTTCTCGTGAAAGTTCCAAAACGGCATCGTCACGCCGTCCACCAACAATTTTTGATATGGCTTGTAGGGCTGCCTCCACATCTTCTGCCCTTTCCCCCAAGACGAGAACTGCAATCGCCTCACAGTTGGGTTTTACTCCAAGAAGGCTCATGGCTTTTCGAATTTGACGCTGGGCAGAAGCATAAAGCAGCACCTCCACAGCTAGGTTTTTTGAAATGTTAACGCCGTTTTTGAAGGCGTTCAAGGCATTTAAAACTGCAAAATACAAGTGCTGCCAAGTAGCCACAAACTCGGCATCAAAAAACTGGGCTTCCACATTTTTTGTCAAACATTTTCTAACAGTTTCAAGAAAACCCTCAACATCAGCCACTTTCACATCCTTGAAGCCGGCAATAGCCACATACTTGCCAAACTCTTCGAGATATCTCAGCAAACCCCTTCTTCCCCGCAAATCTCTTTCAAGAAATGGTTAACAAGCCTTCGGGACAAGCCAGCCCTCACCAGTTTTTCCATATCCTTTTCAACAGGCTCGCCTTGCTCCTTACATTTTTTGACTATTTTTCTTATGGTTTCCTTTATTTCCCATGGGAAAACTATCCAGCGGCTTGTTTCTCTAGCGTAATAGTCCGGCTTTATTATGCTCCATGGCTTGAGGTAAACAGCGGCAATCCTAACCTCGGCGGCGCCTTCATTTTGCAAGTGCTCCCTTATGAGTTTGAGGCTTTTGCCAGTGTCGGCAACCTCGTCCACAACAAGCACTCTTTTACCGGCCACATTAACAGAAACAGGCTGTGTTAGGGTTGGCTCTCCCTTAGTTTCAGCCACACCCACATAGAACTCAACCTTAACATTGGCGAGGTTTGGATTCTCCAAGAGATCTGATAAGACTCTTGCTGGGGGCCATCCGCCACGGGAAACGCCAACAATTACGTCTGGCTTAAAATTGTCTTTCCTTATTTTTTCCGCTATTTGTATGAGCATTTTATATATTTGGTTCCATTTTGGCACTTCGAACTCAAGCTCTCGTTGTGTCAAGCCTTTCTCCACCAGTTTTCAAGGCGCGGATAAGAGTTTGGATTTAAAGCCGATTTTAGCTTTTCTAAAAATGGCAGAGTTTGCTAATAACTTTAATTAGGCTCCGAGGATGATAGAAGGGGGAGGGCGGTGGAAACTCATTGAAGGAGATCATTGAGTGTGTTCCGAATTTTAGCACTTCAGACCCAAAGGTTGTCGAACAAATCTTAAACGAGCTTAAAACAACCAAAAAAGCGTTTTTGCTCGATTACACCTTTGACAATTATTATAATCGGCTTGTTATCTCATTTATCGGCGATAAGCGTTCCGTTCTTGAAGCCATGTTAAAAATGGCTTTTAGGGCTGTGGAGCTCATCGACATGAGAACCCATAAGGGGCAGCATCCACGAATAGGCGCGGTGGACGTTGTCCCATTCATACCAATAAAAAACGCCACAATAGAAGACTGCATAAGGCTAGCGCGAAAGTTTGGCAAAAAATTAGCCCAAGAACGCGGCGTGCCAGTCTACCTTTACGGAGATGCCGCCACAAAACCGGAAAGAAGAGACTTGGACTGGATACGGGAAGGCGAATATGAGAGGCTAGCGGAAATGATGGCTAAGCCGGAGCGCAAACCAGACTTTGGTCCAGCCAAGCCCCACCCTACGGCTGGAGCCACAATAACTGGCGCCCGCAAGGTTATGGCCGGATTCAATGTAAACCTTGGAACAGCAGACCTAAAAATTGCAAAGAAAATCGCTAAGGCTTTGCATTCGAAAAAAGGTGGACTTGCAAATGTTAAAGCTATGGCGGCCTATATCCCAGAAAAGAACATAACACAGATTGGGATGAGCATTAGCGATTTTGAGGCCACCCCCCTCTATCGTGTCTTTGAACTCTTAAAAGTGGAGGCTGAACGCTACAACGTGCCAGTGATGGGCTCAGAATTCTGTGGAATGGCGCCCCTAAAAGCGATAGTTGACGTTGCGTCCTACTACCTAAAAATTGACAACCTCACAGTGGATAGAGTGTTGGAGGTGGCCATTCAAAACGCCGTTGAGAAGGGAGGAAGATTTGAGTAAAGCTAAAACTGGGAAAACCGCTGCCAAGGAAAAGGCCGATACACTCATTGTTAATGCCAGCGAGCTTATCACATTGGCCGGCGGCAACGAGAAGCCAAGAACTGGCAAACGTATGCGGGAGTTGGGAATAATCAAGAACGGATGCGTGGCCATAAAAGACGGTAAAATATTGGCTGTTGGAAAAACCTCGGAAATAAGGAAAAATTTTAGAGCTGAAAACATTGTGAATGCCAGCGGAAAAACTGTTCTGCCGGGCTTTGTTGACCCTCATACGCATTTGGTTTTTGCGGGTTCGAGGGAAGACGAGTTCCAAATGAGAATTGAAGGTGCCTCTTATATGGAGATTTTAAGGGCTGGCGGGGGCATACTGAAAACTGTTAGGGAAACCCGCAAAGCGAGCCTAGACGAGCTTTTGGGCTTTGGCTTAAACACTTTAGATGTTATGCTGCGGTATGGCACGACAACTGTGGAGGCAAAAAGCGGATACGGCTTAACAATAAAGGATGAACTGAAGATTTTGGAGGTTATTAAGCGTTTAAACCAGCTTCACGCTGTTGACGTTATTCCCACCTTTATGGGAGCCCACGCCATCCCAGCCGAATACGCAAGCAACCCAGAAGAGTATGTAAGCTTAGTTGTTGATGAAATGATTCCAGCCGTTGCCGAGAAAAAGCTGGCGAAGTTCTGCGACGTTTTCTGCGAGAAAGGCGTCTTCAACCTGGAACAGACCAGAAAAATTCTCATAGCAGCCAAAAAACATGGTTTAGGGCTTAAGGTGCACGCGGACGAAATGAGCCAGCTGGGCGGGGCTGAGCTTGCAGCAAGCCTTGAAGCAGTTTCAGCCGAGCACTTGTTGTTCGCTTCTGATGTTGGGCTTAAGGCTATGGCTGAAAAAGGCGTGATTGCCGTTCTGCTCCCAGCAGCGGCCTTCAGCCTCATGACTGGACGTTACGCCGAAGCCCGTAAAATGATTGATTATGGTGTTCCAGTGGCTTTGGGAACAGACTTTAACCCTAGCTGTTGGGTTGAGAACCAGCAGCTCGTCATAGCTTTTGCATGCTATTTCATGAAGATGACGCCAGCTGAAGCCATAACAGCAGCCACAATTAATGCCGCTCATGCCATTGGAAGGGCCAGCGAGGTGGGAAGCCTAGAAGTTGGCAAGAAAGCGGACATAGTGATTTTGAATGTGCCAAACCATGTTTTTCTAGGCTACCGTTTCGGCGTAAACCTCGTTGACAAAGTAATAAAGAACGGCAGAACAGTTGTTGACGAGGAAGCCTCCATAGCTGAGGCAGCTAAACTCTTCAGCAAAGAATTAGAGTAACCTCAAGCCACATATTTCATGATTAAGGGTGAAAAGTTCCTTGTTAAAGTTGGAAAGACCCATAAAATGTTTGACCGGCCACGAGTTGCACTGCAAGAATTGGCAGATTGAAGGAATCTTGCGAATGCTCTTTAATGTCGTTGACCCTGAAGTGGCTAAAGACCCTGAAAGGCTGATTGTTTATGGTGGCACTGGCAAGGCTGCCCGCAACTGGGAATGTTTCGAAAAAATTGTTGAAACCCTTGTTGAGCTTGAGCCAGACGAAACCATGCTTATTCAAAGCGGCAAGCCCGTAGCCGTCTTCAAAACCCACGAGTGGGCGCCCCGAGCCCTAATAGTTAATGCCATGCTTGTGCCGAAATGGGCGACTTGGGACTATTTCTACGAGCTGGAGCAGAAAGGCTTAATCATGTTTGGACAGATGACCGCCGGCTCGTGGGCTTACATTGGCACGCAAGGCATTTTGCAAGGTACATATGAAACCTTGGCGGCGGTAGCCCGCGAACACTTCGGCGGAACCCTCCGAGGCAGACTAGTCTTAACGGCTGGTTTAGGCGAGATGGGGGGAGCCCAGCCCCTAGCCGTGACAATGAACGAGGGCGTAGCGCTTGTTGTGGAAATAGACAAACGCGCAATTGACAGGCGCATAAGGCATGGTTATTTGGAAACATGGACAGATGATTTGGATGAGGCTGTGAAAATGGCTTTGGAAGCCAAACGCGAAGGCATTCCAAGAAGCATTGGACTACTTGGAAATGCGGCTGAGGTGCATCCAGAACTCTTGAAGAGGGGAATAATACCAGACGTGCTAACAGACCAAACCAGCGCCCACGACCCGTTGAATGGCTATTATCCAGCTGGACTATCAAAGGAGGAAGCCGACGAACTCCGCAAAAATGACCCAGAAGAGTATCTGCGAAGAGCCAGCCGAAGCATGCGCACCCAAGTGGAAGCCATGGTTAAAATGATGGAGAAAGGCGCAGTAACCTTCGAATACGGCAACAATCTCCGCCAGCAAGCCTACAACGCCGGATTCAAAGAAGCCTTCGCCTTTCCAGGCTTTGTTCAACGTTATATTAGGCCAATGTTCTGCGAAGGGCGGGGGCCATTCCGCTGGACATCCCTTGTGGGGAGCGCCGAGGACATCTATACTTTGGATGATGTGATTTTGAAGGAGTTCTCCTATAACAAGGAGCTCTGCCGATGGATAAGGAAGGCAAAAGAGCAGGTTAAGTTTCAGGGATTGCCAGCCCGCGTCTGCTGGCTGGGCTTTGGAGAGAGAGCCCGCTTCGGAAAAATAATGAATGACATGGTGGCAAGCGGGAGGCTTTCCGGCCCCGTATGGATTGGGAGAGACCACTTGGACGGAGGAAGCGTTGCATCGCCAAACCGTGAAACAGAGGGCATGATGGACGGAAGCGACGCCATAGCTGACTGGCCCATACTAAATGCGTTATTGAATGCTGTGGCTGGCGCCACATGGGTCAGCGTCCACCACGGCGGAGGCGTGGGAATAGGCTATAGTATACATGCTGGCATGTGCCTCGTGGCTGACGGAACAAAAGAGGCTGAAAAACGCATAGTCACAGTTCTAACAACAGACCCTGGAACAGCCATAGTTAGGCATGCGGACGCTGGTTATGAGAAGGCGAAGAAAATAGCGAGGGAAAAGGGCATTAAAATGCCAATGCTAAGATAAGCGTTGAAGGAGGGATGTTTTATAGCGATTTTCCTTCTAGATATGTGGACGGTTGTTAAGGGCAAAGAAGCGGAAAACGAAGATATCGTAAAACAGATCCTCCAATATGGAAGCAAGCATCCGGAAACCTTCAAGCTTATCAGGTCTCTGCGTTGTTTCAGACAAAGTATAGGTGGCAAACCACCGGGAAAATATGTCCTAATGCATGAGTTCGCAGATCTGCATGACATGGAGGAATTTTTCAAAAAAATTAAGGAAGACAATGAGTGGAGAAAAATAGAGCGAAAATGGAGAGACGTTATTGAACAAGCATCATTAGAAAGCCTACTGTGGACCGATGCTTTCAGAGAGCTCTGGAAAGAAAAATAGTTTTGGAGATTTTGGGTTTACTCGAACTCTGATGTTTCTTTGGGTTTCTCTTTCTCCTTTTCCTTCTCCTTCTCAATACCCTTCGCTGCTATTACATCGTCAATCTTCAGTATCATGTTTGCCGCTTCAGTGGCGGACTTTATGACTTGAAGCTTGACCCTTAATGGTTCTACAACGTTTAGTTCTAGCATGTCCCTAATCTTGCCGGTGAAAACATCAACACCAAAGGACGGTGATGAAGCACTTTCGTGTGCCGCCCTTAATGCGACCATGATGTCAACCGGGTCTAATCCAGCGTTTTCAGCCAAAGTCAACGGTATAGACTCAACAGCATCGGCAAAAGCCTCTATAGCTAATTGTTCTCGTCCACCAACCTTCACAGCATAGTCCCTAAGCTGCTTTGCCACTTCGGCTTCTGGTGCGCCGCCTCCGGGCACAATTTTTCCGTCTTCGATGGCGTTTCTTACAACGCACAGTGCGTCGTGCAGTGAGCGTTCAGCCTCGTCGACCACGTGTTCTGTTCCGCCTCTAACTACTATTGTGACGGCCTTTGGATTCTTGCACTCCCGCACATAGACCAGTTTGTCCTCGCCTATTTTGACCTCCTCGACGAGTTTCGCCTCGCCAAGCACATCCGGCGTTAAGTCTTTAACGCTGGCAACAATTTTGCCGCCGGTCGCCCTAGCCAGCTTCTCCATGTCGCTGCTGCTCACGTTCTTAACTGCTAATATGCCTCTTTTAGCTAGGAAGTGCAGTGCCACATCGTCTATGCCCTTCTCGCAGAACACCACGTTGGCGCCTGCCTCTGCAATCTTGTCCACCATCTCACGGAGCATGCGCTCCTCCTCGTCCAAGAAGAGTTTCATCTGCTCTGGACTTTCAATGTTGATTTTGGCGTCAAATTCTGTCTTCTCAATCTCTAGTTTGGCGTTTAACAGCGCAATCTTCGCGTTGTGGACCATCTTTGGCATCTGCGGATGAGCCACTTCCTTGTCGATAACCATTCCTTTGACAAGCTCCGTTTCTTCTAGACTTTTGCCGTGCTTCTTCAAAATCTTGATAAGGTCAATGTCAGCCTTAAGCTTCCCATCCTTTTCTTCGGCGACTTGCTTCACGGCTTCAACAGCCAACTTTGCAAAGTGCTCTTTTGCGGCAGCTATTCCCTTGCTGCCCATGGATGTTATTGCAACATCCATAAGCCTCTTCTCATCATTTATACTCACCGGCAAAGCCATTTTCTCCAAAACTTCACGGGCCCTCTCGCTGGCCTTCTTGAAACCCTCAATAATTATCGTTGGGTGAATGTTCTGGTCTAGGAGCTCCTCAGCTTTCGCTAATAGCTCTCCAGCCAAGACGGCGGCCGTTGTTGTTCCATCGCCAACCTCGTTGTCTTGAGCTTTAGCAACCTCTACAAGCATTTTAGCCGCCGGATGCTGAACATCAATCTCCTTCAGTATTGTTGCACCGTCGTTGGTTATTGTGACGTCGCCGAAGCTGCTGACAAGCATTTTGTCCATGCCCTTCGGTCCCAAAGTGGTTTTAACAAGCTCCGCTATTATCTTGGCTGCCATAATGTTGTTTCTCTGGGCTTCCCTTCCAGTGGTTCGCCCGGTTCCTTCCTTCAACACCAAAACCGGGACCGTTCCAGAGGGTATGGCCGCCATGCACCATCACCCCCTTCATCCCACTTTTCATGTTAAGTGTAAGACAGCAAAATCACACGAAAAATTACTTCTATATAAATTTTTCTAGAAGCTTGCCTTGACAATTTTATAACCAGAAGCCTTCCTAAGCCTATTCATAACAGCCAAACCTAAACCCTCAGTTGGCACACCCTCGGCTATGATTATGTTTACGCCTTCAATATCAAACTCCCTTAAAAGCCCAAAAAGGTTCCTCGCAACCACATCGAGGCGGTTTCTGCTTCCAAGGGACTTCACAACGTCAGCCCTATAAAGGCTGGCAGTTTCATCGGTAGCTAAAACACCCACCTTCATGTTCTGCTCTTTATAACGGTTTACCAATTCCATAACTTTTTTAACGATGGCTGAAAACTCACCCTCAACAACAATTAGTTTAGCTTTTGGAGCATAGTGCCTATGCTTCATCCCCGGCGAACGAGCCTTTTCGACTGGTAACCTTTTCTCAGCAACAGCAACTGGATGTAGCTCAACCTTCCCGAGAGCAGCCTCTAAGGCTTCACGGGGTGTGCCGCCTGGGCGGAGTATTTGGGGCGGGTCAACGGTCATGTCTAAAACTGTGGATTCCACACCTATTCTGGTTGGACCGGCATCTAAAATGGCGTCTATCCTACCATTAAGGTCTTCGAGAACATGCTCAGCCGTTGTGGGACTAGGCCTACCAGCCAGATTCGCGCTGGGAGCCGCAATTGGACAGCCGCTTTCTCTAATGAGGGCCAGCGCAACATTATGCTTTGGCATTCTAACCGCTATAGTGTCCAAACCAGCCACAGTCACGTCTGGCACAATATTTGAACGCTTTAAAACTAGTGTTAATGGACCCGGCCAAAAGGTTTCCATTAGGATTTTAGCCTTTGCTGGAACATCTCTTGCGAGTTTGTAGACGTCCTCGAATCTTCCAACATGGACTATGGGTGGGTTGTCCAGAGGACGCTTTTTCGCCTTAAAAAGTGCAAGAACAGCCTTGGCATTTAATGCGTCGGCTCCTAAGCCATAAACTGTTTCTGTTGGAAAAGCCACTAAACCGCCGTTTCTGATGATGATGGCTGCTTCGCATATTGTTTTGGCTTCGGGGTTTTCGGGGTTAACCTTAAACACTAAAGTCTTCTTCATAGCGTTCCGCCGTTTCGCCCTTATCAAAATAGCCTAAAACTTATTTAAACACATTTAAAAAGGAAAAAGAGAATGCAAAAAGGATAGGGTATATCACGCGGTTTTGGCTTCGGTTTTTGGAATTCTCGTTTTTCTGAAACCGTAGATTATGACGCCTATGCCTATTAGCGTCCAGCCAAGTCCGAAGAAGATCCACCCGTAGGAGTTGTTTAGGGCGGCGTTCGCTTGTATGATTTGTGCTTCGGCTTGTTTTAGCTCTGCTTCAGCCTGTTTTATTGTGGCGTTCGCCAAAGCGTTATAGTACTCTGCCATAGCATTATAGTAGGCTAGCATGGCATCCTCAAACTCTACTCCCCTTTCTTCTCCTACCACGAGAGCCTCGTTCATGTATGTCTCGGCATATGCAAAATGTATTCTTGCATCCTCAAAAGCTCCATTAGTGTAATATTGCCTTCCAAGGTTGTACTCTATTTGGGCTTTAGCCAAGAGAATTCTGGCCTCGGTGGAGTTAAGCGGCATGGAAGCTATTCCCCCGATAACATTTTTTAATTTGTTGTAAAGTTTGAAGCATTCAAAATGCGCACTTGACATAACAGCGAAGTTGCTGCCGGAAGTATACCACTCTATCCGTGGAACATCCTCGCCCTCAACAATAAATTCCACGTAAACATAGTATGTGTGCACCCATGTTTCTGGCGCAACAGTGACTGATGGCGTATAATTCCAAACGTTAAAGACCTTAACGTCATATGGGTCCATGTGAACAGGGGTCTCCAATGTATGGTTGTACCATTCGCCCCAATCAAAGTAAACTTTTATTGCAGTGACATTTATGGGCAAGTATGTTGGTTGTGGCGGCGGACGATAATCGTTATAAATGCTTAATGAAATGTTCCAGATAGTCCCTTCCATATAGGCGACTACTGTTCGCCCGTAATAGAGATCTTCGCCTATTGTTGGGTTTATCCAAGCAAAGTGGTCAATGCGTGCCGTTGACGGCTTAACTGTAGACAGCATTGTTAAAAGCAGCGGTACTACTAACAATATTTTCTTGTTCATTTATTATCCCAGTAGCCTTCTTATTCTGATTCTGAATATTTTAAACTTGCGTTAAAAATAACGTGTCAATAAAACAGAGCATTAGCCAAACACCGGATATAAGCCTAAAAAATTACACTACGTAGTAGTCTATGACCTTTTTCATGCTTTTCGGTGCCGCTTGTCTCATGGCGAGCTGTTTAAGGATTTTTATCATTTGAGGTTGGAAGCGAGCTATATCTGTTAAGGTTACAAGTCCAACGAGGCGTTTTCCATCAACCACTGGCAGCTTTTTAATCTTCATCTGAAACATTAGTCTTACCGCTTCCTCCAGCTCCATTTTTGGCTCCACAACAACTAACGGACTTGACATGACGTCTTTAACCTTTGTTTTGTTAACGTCTCTGGCTTCGGCGACAACCCTTTTTAGGAGGTCTCTTTCAGTTATTATGCCGACAGCTTTTCCCTTCCGGACGGCTATTAGGCAGCCAATCTCAAACTTGTTCATTACCTCTGCGGCTTCACGAACACTCGACTCTTCATCTATGGTTATTACTTCCCTAACCATAACATCCTCAACTCTAAGGGTAAGTGGGCTTTCCGATTTTCCTGCTTCTTCCTCGTCTTCCAAGGTTTCACCAACCATCCTATAAGGAAACCCACATATATAATTTGACGCGTTGGTGAACAGACGCTTCAGCGTCCAAGAAGTTTCTTCGTTAATTCTTCAACACGCTTGCTCGCTGGTATCCGCGCTCTCTCAAACTTCTCTTTGGGTTTTGCCAGTGGCTTGGTGGCGTCCAAACCCATCTTTGAAGTTAAACCCGTCTCCTGGTTTGCAGACGAGTCCAATGTTGAACCTCTCACATTTTCTATTATAACTAGGTCTTCCGACGCTTGAAAGCGGGTGGCAATAGCCCATTCGACATCAGCCATATTGAAAACGTCTATGTCGGTGTCCACAACAACGGCATGTTTGAGACTTGGATGAGCTGCAAACGCGGCTAACAAGGCGTTTTTTCCGTCGCCGTCAAGTTGTTTTTCTATGGATATTATTGCATGGAGCCATCCGCCACCACCAACCGAAAGGTTTACAGCCTTAACCTTTGGCACAACTTTTGAAACCGCCTCATAAATCGCTGCCTCGTGTGGGAGACCCATCAAAAGCCTATGCTCCGCTCCAGATGGTAAAAGCGCTTGATAAATGTAGTCTCTGCGGTGCATAATGTTGACAATTTCGACGACTGGCTGTTTACGCTCAATATCGTATGTTCCAGTAATGTCCACCAGTGGTCCCTCCGGCACCTCTTTTGAGGCGGAAATTCTACCCTCTAAAACGAGCTCCGCGTCTGCTGGGGCATAGGCGTCCACATACTTGCATTTCACCAGTTGAAGTTTTCCGCCTAACAGTGCATTCGCAACCTCATATTCGTTTACTCCAAAGGGCACCGGCGAGGAAGCTGCCAACATGACTGCTGGATGAACACCGACAGAAATTGCCACGTCCAAGTCAACTTCTGCCTCCTTAGCCATCTGCCACAACTTATAAAGGTGTCTAGGGACCAGGCGTATTGCCAAATGCCTCTCGTCTAAAAGCTGCAAACGGTGGATGGACACATTTTCAATGGTTCCGTCAAGGCTTTTCGCATGGACAACAGCCGAAGTTATGTAAGGTCCAGCATCCCTCTCAAAATGGGTTAAAATTGGAATTCGTAGCAAGTCTGGCTCTTCAACAACCTCTTTAACAGCGCCGTCTTCAATAATTTTTGGCCTTTGAGAACTGCGCCAAGCCTCCAAAAGTTTTTGATAAAGCCCTTCCGGCTCAACACCTAATGCTTCGCATATGCGCTTTCTTGTTCCGCAAACGTTAGCCACAATCTTGGTTTTTGTGTCTTCAACGTTTTCAAACATGAGAATTGGACCGTCAGCGTCGAAAGCTTTCATAATGTAGGAGATTTCAAAGTTTGTGGAAACCTCTTCTTTTATGTGGAGTACTTCGCCCTTCTCCTCCATCTGCGCCAGAAAAGTTCTAAGGCTCATGTTATGCTTCCCTCTCGGCTTTCCAAACCTTCAACTTTTGGTTCTGCAAGGGTGACTCTTTCAATTAGCCGCTTAAAAATGGCTTGTGCCTGCATCTCGTCCATTTTCTCGAGATAGACTGAAACTACAGCTATTTTGCCCTTTTTCGAAGCCAAATATTCGGCAAACATGCGAGCTGAAATAACGTTCCTGTTGCCAAGAATAACAGATGAGGAGGGCAGTCCCGGCGTGTCTGGAGGTTTGGGTATGGCTATAGCTAGCGTTCCAAGCCTATCCTCGTTCTCACTCAAAAGTATTAGGCAGGAGTTCTTCGTTTCAAGGTAAACGGCGAGAAAATGGATGTTCTGCTCAACCAACTCGTCCTTAATAACTTTGGCTCGCTCCATCTCCGGGATTCTCCAACGTATTTATAGCTTTATGCATTCACTATTTATTACTTTCAAAAAAGGAAGGCGAAAATGAACGATAAAAGAGCAGAAGAAATCCTTGAAATCCTAAGGGAAAACTTCACTTTGCCAAGATGGGTTTCAGCAGATCACAACCCCTTTGAAACGCTAATCATAACGATAATTTCCCAAAACACGTCTGACAGAAATACGGAGAAAGCCTTCCAAAAACTCTCAAAAACCTTCCCAATAACCCCGGAAGCCTTGGCAAACGCCAAAACAAGCGAAATAGAGGAGTGCCTAAAAGTCGCTGGACTCTATCGAAACAAGGCGAAGATAATAAGGGAAGTTTCAAAAATAATTTTGGAAAAATTTGGCGGAAAACTCGAGACGATTTTAGCTTTGCCCTTTGAAAAGGCAAGAGAAACCCTTATGACGTTGCCGGGTGTTGGTCCAAAAACCGCTGACGTTTTACTGCTTTTCTCGGCGAATAAGCCAACAATCCCTGTGGACACGCATGTGAACCGCGTTTCAAAGAGGCTTGGACTTGCACCCGCTGATGGGGATTATGAATGTGTCCGCGAATCCCTCCAAAAATTGTACAAGCCCGAAGACTATCTTGAGGTTCACATACTCTTGATTTTGCTGGGGAGGAAATACTGCAAAGCCATAAAACCCCTCTGTAAGCCATGCCCACTTAAAAGATTATGCCCGTCCAAAATTGAATAGCTAGGGAGGTTTGACGCTCTCCTCAATTATTGGAGGCGGAACCTCTTTCAGATTTTCGTCCAACTTCACCTTTCCAAAGACGACCGTTGATATGCCGCTGGAAACTGGCGTGAAAATTTTTACGACTTTTCTTCTGTAGTCGATTTCCCTTAAAACGCCTATGCCGAGAAACTTTTTCTCGTCGTTGTATAGGGCTAAAAGCAAGCCCCTCTCATCACCCTTAAATGTAACCACAACCTTTTTGCCGAGGACTTCTTCGGTTCTTCTGATGTTTTCAGGGTTTATCCATCGGTTTCTGCCAATGACCACATAGACTCTGTCCTTAAGCTCAACCATGAATAAGGGTTTCATCCCCAGCAAGTCGTAAATTTCCCTTTCCCGTCTCTTGTCAAAAAAGTTCTTGCCTGGAACCAAAATTTCTTCGCTTTCAATTTTAAGCCAGCTCATCGGTATGGACTGAACCTTTGAATTTTTTAGATATTTTATGTAGCCCAGCTCTCTGAGGCTTCGGCGCTTGTCTCTGCTCCGTTGTTTTATGGTTTGAGGTGAATCAATAATCACTGTTCGGAAGTCCTTAACAGCCTCTAATAGGGGTTTCAGCTTTTCATTTTGCTGTATGCAATAGATTATGTCTGGTTCGATCTTTTCTATAAGCTGAACCTTATAGCGTACCGCATCTTCTCCTTCTACCCAGCCATCAGTGTTTACAATAATAAAGTCCGGGTTATTATCCAAGATTTCGCTTTTCAGCAACGTCAGTCCATGAATTACTTTTTCCACAGCCTTGCTTGGCGATGTTAAGCCGACGAAGAAGGCGTTTTTGGCTTCTAGGTTGAAGAGGTCTGTAACATGCCGTGACACGAGGGTATAAGCCAAAGTGCATGGAGGACCAATATCTGACTGTCCTAAATCGCCGTCCAGAATGGCTACTTTGTGCTTTTCATTTAAAAGCCTATTCACTAAGTAAGTGCAGAAACTCGTCTTGCCAGAATCCACTGTTCCCAGCACTAGGGCGATGGCGGGTTTTTTCTGAACCGTTGAAAGCTCTCTGTAGGCTTCATCCCATGAGGGGGGAATTGTGTTCCCATCAACCTCCTCAACGTTTGCGTTTTCGCCAAGTGCTACATTGAAGGTTGCTGGTTCTTTTACGAAGAAGGGCATTCTTTTCCCGTCCCTTATTACGACCTTTTCCATGTTCCGCAACGTATAGCCGAAAACCTCAGCCTTGCCGGAAACCAGCGTAACGGATGCTGGTCCATCGACTAGTAGGGTTTTTCCATATGCAACGTTTATGTCCATTATTTCTCTCCTAGCGTAAACTTGCCCGTTTCTTCTGGCAATTTTTATGGCTGAAACTATGTCTCTTAAACCTCTCCTATGCTTTGAGTCGCTTATATATCGGTCTGTTCCAGCTTCGCTGACGCTTTCCAAAACTATGTTGGAGGGCAGCCTCTTATCAAGAGCTTGTAAAAGCCTTTCTTTGTATTCAGGTATGCCATCACCAACCTTAACGGCGATCATGGACGCCCTAATATCCTTAAAGCTGTTTATAATGTTCTCTATCTCGTTTAGCGTTTCATTTATGCCAAAACAGTTTCCAGTCCTAATAACTTTCCCGTCAGCCAGAACAGCCAAGCCCAAAACTTCGCCGGGATCAACACCTATAACTATTTGCTCGTAGGATTCTTTCCCCTCAATAAATTGCAGTGTCTGGTTCACTAAAGCTTGCAGGTCCATTCCATCTTTAAAAATTAGGACGTTTTCATGGTTTATGTGGGGGCGCTCCTTTTCAGTGGTTATCACGACTTTTATCTCTAAGGGTATGGGCTCGTAGGGTGTTAGGCTTATGAAGGGCACGTTGGCTTTCTTCAACTCATTAACTATTAGGTAATAGGCTTTCCCTGAAACAGTTGCCACCGCCACTTTCTCTCTCATACAACCTTCCTAGTAACGCTTTTCAACAACAAATTATTATCTCGAACCTTATATCTATTGATGTGCGTGCCATTGCTACAGAAAATACCAACAAGCATCAAAATGCTTGACAAAGCCCTCGAAGGAGGCTTCACCATAGGCGAAGTCAGCCTAATATATGGAGAGGCGGAAACAGCCAAAACAACCCTGGCAATACAATGTGCAGTCAGCTGTGCAAAGCAAGGGTTCAAAACATTTTTTGTAGACTGTGATGGCACGTTCTCCGCCAGAAGACTTTCGCAGATTGCCTCCGAGGATGCTGAAAAGGTGGCGGAGCTCATAATACTTGCGAGACCGAAAAGCTTCAAGGAACAAGCCCTTGTCATAGACCAGCTAGCCAACTACATAACCAAAAACTTCGGACTCGTCGTAGTAGACACCGCAACCTCCTTGTACCGCATGGAAGTGGCAGAAAGACCAGACAAAACCTTTGAGCTAAACCGCGAACTGAACAGGCAGATGGCTTTGCTGGCGCAAACTGCAAAAACACAGAAATTGGCAGTTCTCGTCCTAAGCCAAGTTAGAAGCGTCTTTGACGAGGCTTATTTGGATATTGAACCGGTAGCCACGAGGGTGTTGAAGTTTTGGGCAAACACAATAGTTGCAATGAAACCAACGGAAAATCCAAAAGTTGTTAGGGTAATTGTGGAGAAAAAGGGAAAAATGGCTGAGCCATTCACATGTTACGCAGAAATAGGCGAAAAAGGACTATGCGAACACCCACAACAGCATGAAGGTTAAAAGATGAACACAATAGTGAAACTTATTGCCGAAGCCATAAAATTCATATTTCCAGCCTACTGCGCCAACGCCATACCCGTGCTCACCGGCGGAGGTCTACCCCTAGACCTTGGAAGAAAATTCTTCGATGGAAAACCAATCTTTGGGAAAAACAAAACCTTTAGAGGCTTTTTCTCCGGACTGGCCATTGGAACAATAGCTGGCTTCGCAGAAGCCACAGTTTTCCAAGAATACCAGAGCATAGGCTATTTTGGCTTCCTATTATCTCTAGGCGCTTTAATTGGCGATTTGGCTGGAGCCTTCTTAAAAAGGAGGCTGGGGATACCGCCAGGCGGGCTTTTGCCCATCGTGGACCAGGTGGACTTTGTTGTTGGAGCCTTGATATTCTCCATTCCGCTCAACATCTTATATCTTGAGCTTGCGTTGGCTGTGCTTATTTTAACGCCTCCACTGCATATGGCAACAAATTTTGTGGCTTACAAGCTTGGATTGAAAAGTAGTCCATGGTAAGGAAAGGCTACACCGTTCCACGTAGCTTCCAGTTTAGTATAGCCTCTAAACCAATAAACGCAATAAGAAAGAGGATGGCGCCTATCATCAACGTTAAGTATGCTTGTCTAGGCTTGTAGGCGTATTTGGTGCTTTGATAAATGAACATGGTGCCGGCAGCGCCCATGGCAAATAGGATCATGGCGACGAGGCTGTCTGAAACCCACTGCTCAGACAACTGTGGATAAACGAAGAGGAAACGTCCACCATAATAGACAGCCGGAAGAGGTTTCACAATGATTAAATGTAGTCCGCCTCCATATAGGAAAATGGCAATAGCCATGGCGATTACGGCGAGGGCTAATGTTGAGGGCTTAGCTGTTGATATTTTTGTATACAGCTTCTGTAAGGAATAGGAAAGTGAAACTGCTGTTTTTTTGACTTTACGTGCCACCCTTTTCATCCCCAATTTTTATTAGGTGCTCTGCCACCTCTTTAGCCCATTCACCGGTAAAAGGATTCTTAACAATCTCACTTAAATACTCTTTCCAAGAAATCTCCAAGGCTTTCTTCCAAACCTCGTACTTCTTCAGAATACTCTGATAGGCTCTGGCGTGTAGCTCGCAATATCCGTTTTCGACGGCGTCCCTACTGCATATTGCGCATTTCAACGTTTCTTCGCTCCATTTTTAACGGGCATTTAAGATTAAAACACAAGTTCCAAGGGCGCCTACCCTTAATACGAACCTGAACAGTTGGCCAACCACATCCACGACAATTTCTCCCAAGAGGGCGGGCTATTCCCCTTTGAGGGAGCGGAAAGGCGGCATTACACTGCTTTTTGAAGAAGTTTGTGCATCCGATAAAGCGCTTCCCAGTCTTTCTCGAATAGAGTATCATTAGCATGCCAGTGCCGCAGAGGGGACATTGTCCCACAATCCTTTCCTCAAGCCTTGCCCTTTTTATTGCGTTGCTTAGCTGTTCGCCTATGGTTTTCTCTTTTGCTTTGAGTCCTTCAACAACAGGCTTTAGGATTTCAATGGCGTCTAACAGGACGTTTTCGCGCTTTTCTTGGTTGGATTGAATCTTATCCATTCTCTCTTCAAGTTTTCTTGTCAGCCCTATTGAAACAATTGGGGGACAGTGCCGCTTTAGAACTTCGAGAACTTCGAAACCTAAATCTGTTACAACCATTCTCTCGTCTCGGACATATTTGCGGTCATATAATGTTTGTATGATATCTGCGCGGGTTGCCTTAGTCCCTATGCCAACCTCCTCCATCTTCTTGAGCAAACTGCCCGGATTATACCTTGGAGGCGGCTTTGTGAACTTGTCTTCTAAGATAACCCTTCTAACCCTAAGTCTTTGTCCTTCTTCTAGTGGTGGCAGAAGAACCTCCTCTGATCTTACGTATGGCTCGTAGAAGCGTAGCCAACCTTCCTTTAATGTTTGTCTACCCCGTAAGAAGAATCTTTGTCCGTCAACGTTTATGCAAACTTTTAGGCTTTGTCTTATGGCTGGCTCTCCGAAAACGGCCATAAACCGTCTAACAACAAGGTCCCATATTCGTCTTTCAGGCTCTTCAAGCACCCTTTCAGGAAGGTTTCCAGTTGGGTATATGGCTGGGTGCGCTGGATCTTCCTTTTTCCCCTCGTTTGGTTTAAGCTCTTTTTTGGCTAGGAGTTCCGCTGCGAGCTTTCCGTATTCAGAGACTCCGCTTAGGCTTTTCAATATTGCCTCATAATTTATTGCTGGTGGGAGTTTTTGGCTACTTGTTCTGGGATATGAGATTAAGGCATCCAGGTACAGGCGCTGGGCAATGTCTAGAGTTCGTCGGGGCGTATAGCCAAAGAGGCTGTAGGCTTCGCTTTGCAATGCGCCAATGTCGAAGGGTGTTGGCGGCATCTGCTGGAACTGTTTAACTTCAATGTTTTCAACCACACCGTCTTTTCCCTTACAAGCGTCCACTACCGCGTTGGCCTCTTTTTTAGTTTCAATTACGTCCTTCTCATATTCAGCCTCGAAAACTTGCCCGTCGATTTCGATTTCAGCCCTAATCTGCCAGTAAGGCGTTGGCACAAAACACCTTATCGCCTTTTCTCTGGCAACAAGGAATCTCAGGGTTGGACCTTGCACTCTGCCAGTGCTTAATGTGGCATATTTTCCACTCCAGTCCTTCGCGGCTATTGTTAATGCCCTGGAGAGGTTGACGCCGTAAAGCCAGTCAATTTCATGTCTTGTTTTTCCGGCCTCTATGAGGGCGAAGTCAAGTTTTGGCAGCAGTTCCGCATAGGATTTTTCCAGCTCCTCCTTGGTTAACGTGGAATACTTCATTCTTTTGGCGACGCCTTCCTTGTTGCCGCACGCATACTTTAGAATGCAGTAGCCGATTATGCTTCCCTCAATGTCGTAGTCGCACGCATCAATGTATGTGTCGGCATCTCTGGCAAGCTTTGAGATTGTTTCAAGCCAGACACGAATTTGCTTTGCGCCCCTCTCCGCCACATAACGGGGAACCCAACGAAAACTGAAAACTGGATAATAATTTCTCCCACTTTTCTCCTCGGCAACCGTGTACAAGTGTCCGATAGCCGGAACAACGATTATCTGCCTATCTCTTTCCGCTATGTAGTAGGGGACGCCGTTTTCTTCCATTTTTTTGGCTTTACCCTTCAAGTCAAGAGCTGAAGCTATCCTTTGAGCAGCATCCGGCTTCTCCGTAATAATGAACGTGTATTTCCCCATGCCGGCACAGACCATGCCTTAGGATGTTGAATGTTTCAGAAATAAACCTTCAGTCAAAATTAAAAGTTTCTATCATCCGGTGCTAGTCCGCCGTGTTAAGTTTCAGCAACCGATAAATATGGCGTAGGCATTACACCCATTTTGTTGAGGAGATGAGGACTTGCCTCAAAGGGTTGTATGCCACCAGTGTGGCTACGTCTTATATGAAGGAAGCGAACTTAAACCCCCAGACGAAATTTTACACAAACACAACGGTAAATGCCCCCAATGCGGCAGAAAACTGGCCCTCATACCATTAAACGTTGAAGTAAAACCCATAAAATAGCGTGCTCGTTTTAGGAGGTACATAAGTGCGGAAAACCCAGCTTTACGAAATACACAAGAAGACGGCGAAAATGACGGAGTTCGCCGGATTCGAGATGCCCCTATGGTATAAGGGGATAACAGAAGAGCATTTAGCGGTTCGAAACAGTGTAGGCATTTTCGACGTCTCCCACATGGGGAGAGTAATCATCACGGGAAAGGATGCCGCAAGCTTCCTAAATTATGTTATAACCAATGACGTGACAGCATTAACGCCCAACAGCGCCCTATACTCGGTTATGTGCAACGAGAACGGAGGAATAATCGACGACTTCGTTGTAAGCCGCCTCGAAGAGGAAAAGTTTCTGCTGGTCCCAAACGCCACAAATAGAGAAAAAGACTTCAACTGGCTGGTTAAAAAGGCTGAAGGCTTCAACGTCAAAATTGAGGACGTTTCAGACAAGGCGGCGATGTTCGCCGTTCAAGGACCAAACGCTGAAAAAACTTTACAGAAAATTTGCACGGCAGACTTAAGCAAAATTGAAAGATTCAAATGTGCACCAGCCAAATTGGCAGAAGTAGACGTATTCCTATCTAGGACTGGGTATACAGGGGAGGACGGTTTTGAAGTTTACGTGTGGAACGCGCCTCTAGATAAGCCAGACAACGCCATAAAAGTGTGGAACGCCATCCTTGAGGCTGGTAAACCTTATGGAATAGAACCTTGCGGCTTAGGCGCCAGAGACACATTAAGGCTTGAGGTTGGACTTTGCCTATATGGAAACGACATAGACGAAAACACAACACCATTAGAGGCAAGACTAGGCTTCGTAGTAAAATTTCAAAAAGACAGCTTCATAGGAAAAAACGCCCTACTAAAGCAAAAGGAGGAAGGAGTCAAAAGAAGGCGGGTTGGACTGCAAATGATTGAGCAAGGCATACCAAGACAAGGCTTCAAAGTATACAACGAAAAAAGCGAGAACATAGGACAAGTGACCAGCGGAACCTTCTCGCCACTGCTAAAATGTGGCATAGCAATGGCCTACATCCAAACACAATATGCCCAAGAAGGAAACGTTGTAAACATTGAAATTCGCGGAAAAATGGCTAAAGCAAAAATTGTGCCGTTCCCATTCTTCGATGCTGAGAAATATGGATATAAAAGGAAGACATCCGCATAAAACTATTTAACCAACCGTAAGGAAAATAAACACCTTCATAACCCTTATTGAAGAGCTGGAGCCACAAATGGAAACAAGAAGCCTCTCCAAAAAAGAGCGAATAATCAACGCCATCAAAAGCCTCGGAAAACTCCGCCCAAAATTAAGCCACACGTCAATAATGACCATCGCGGCTTTAACGCTTATACTTTTTATAGCCTTCGTGATACGGCTGTTTCCAATGCGATGGGAAATAGACCCAACAACAGGCAAAACAAACCTTCTCTTATCAGAGTTTGACCCATACTTCCAATACCGTTTCACAGAAAAAATAGTTAAAGACGGCTTCATTTCATGGGCCATAGAAAATAATGGAAAAGGGTGGATTGACCGCCAAAGATGGTACCCTGATGGAATAAACGTTGCCAAAGCCGCTTTCCCAGGGCTCCCAATGACAGCAGCCTTTCTCTATAAAATAGTTTCAATGCTTGGAGTAGGCATAGACCTAATGAGCTTCTGCGCTCTATTCCCAGCCATCATGGGGACATTGGCATGCCTTGCCATGTACTTCCTTGGAAAAGATTTCGGCGGCAAACCAGTAGGCTTACTGGCTGCGCTTTTCCTTGCTTTAGAACCATCCTACATCCAACGGACATCAGTAGGCTTCTTTGACGATGAAACCATTGGCATACTCTCCCTCATACTTTTCGCCTTTCTGTTCCTAAGGGCCATTGAGGAAGATAGGCATATCAGCTCAACTGTAAAATACGCCCTCGCCTCCGGAGCAGTTTTAGGCTACTTCTGCGCCGGATGGGGTGCAGCCTATTACCCGATAGGGGTCATAACCCTATTCACGCTAGTTTTGCTGATTATGAGGAGGTATACGCGGAAACTTTTTCTTGCCTACAGTATAACCTTCGGGTTTGGTTTATTCATCGCCATAAATGTCCCAAAGCTTTCACCAAACTACCTGCTTACAAGCGCTATCTTGCCGGTCGCCGCCGTTTTTGGACTGCTCTGCCTGGCTGAAGTTATTACAAACATGAAAACAGCTAAATGGAAAGTTATATCCGTCATAGTTTTCCTAGCCCTCATTCTCGGCGGCGTCATAGCACTCTGGTATACTGGCTACATGCAAGGCATAGCCGGAAAGTTTATTTCTGTTCTAAATCCGTTCACTCGTGAAGCTTCCCCACTTGTTGAGTCTGTGGCTGAACATAGGATATCTGCATGGGGCTCCATATACTACGAATTTGGCATCATGATAATTTTCTTCATAATTGGGTTATTCTTTATTTTAGGAAACTTGAACAGTAGAAACTTATTCCTCCTCGTTTTCGGTTTAACATCTCTCTATTTTGCATGCTCAATGGTGCGGCTTTTTGTGCTTATGGCTCCAGCCTTCAGCCTCCTAGCCGCAGTTGGAATTAGCGGACTTCTGAGACCCTTTATGACGTTGTTGAAAGAGCCGCCGAGAATAAGTGTTAAGAGAAAGTTTGGACTGGAGCGTGTTGGAAGGGAGTTCAGCGGCATAGCAGTGTTCCTAATATTCATAGTATTAATGGTGAACTTGGCCTTCCCAATGCCTAGGGTTTACATGCAGGCTTATACACCGACCACAATATCCGGGGGAAGCCTTTCAGTGTCACCCCAGTACTTAAGCACGCCAGTAGAGGAGTGGATCAACATGTTGCATTATATGCGGACCACATTAAGACCAGACATCGTTGTGTGTAGCTGGTGGGATTATGGATATTGGATGACAGTATTAGGTAACGTTACCTCGCTTGCGGACAACGCGACAATAAATTCAACCCAGATAGAAAACATTGGATTTATCTTCATGGCAAATGAAACACAAGCGATGAGAATGCTAAAACTGTACAACGCATCATATGTTCTTGTTTTCACAACCATTCGCGCCGACACGGGTGAATGGGTAAACGCTGGCGGTGATGAGGGTAAATGGGTTTGGATGGCGGCCATATCGGGGAAGGCACGTGAACGCTTCATAAGAAATGGTTTCATTACAGCAGATGAAATGTGGAACGAGAAACTTGACGATGTGAGACGCTTGTTTGGAAACTACACCCTTGGAACAAACTGGATAGATACTAATAAAAATGGCCAAGTGGACAGCGGTGAACTCGAACCGAACACCAAAGGACAGAACACGACGATTTACAAGTTAATGCGGTACGCTGTCGAAAGCTGGAAGCAAAAGCATGGCAAAGGAGGTTCAACAATTGAGTTGCTCTACTTTACGCCAGAATACATTGCTGGACTGGATAATGATGGAAGCAAATATGGCGGCGTTGTTCCGCTTGTTTGTCTCTACAAAATTAACTGGGAAAAATATTACAGTGAACATCCGAGCGGGTAAGGGAGAAAAGTTTGTTTCCAAAGGTTCCGGACCAGCATAAGCCCGGCAAGCCCTTAGTTCCAACGGGTTTAGGCGTTGTATACGTTGTTGTAAGTGCAGCTTATCTCTTCTTTCTCCATGCCTTCGGGTTTGACGTGGGCGATGTTTCTCCAGCTTTAACTTTGGCTGTTTGCATATTGTTTGGAGGTTTTATGGGCTTGCTGGACGACTGGATGGATTTGCGTTGGCGTTACAAGGCTTTCCTTCCGTTGGTGGTGGCTGTTCCTTTGATGACTTTGGCTTATAGGATGGGTGTCGCTCGAACATCTATAACGCTTCCATTGTTAGGGACAATCGATTTTGGCGTATACTATTTCTTTGTTTTGATTCCGCTGATTGTGATGATAGTCACCAACACTGTTAATCAGCTGGGCGGATTGAACGGCTTAGAAACTGTTTGCCCCACCATTGTTTTAGTTGGGCTCATGGTTGCTTCTGGAAGAAATGCAGTTTTGTTAACACTTCCTTTGGCTGTTTGGCTTGTGCTTGCCTTTTTCAATTTTCAGGGGAAAATTTTTGTTGGAAATACTGGCTCTTTTGCCATTGGGGTTACTTTGGCAGCTTTTGCCATAATTTCCGATGTAAAGTGGTGTTTGTTGATCTCGCTTATACCATACATAATTAATTCTTCCATGATTTTGTTGAACTACTTCTTCTTCCGGACCAAGGCGAATGTCTCTTTTGACGGGAAGAGACTTTACTCAGATCATAGGAGAAGCCTAATAACACTTATTACTTATAGGCGGCCTATGACTGAGCGGCAGGTAGTTGTCACCATAGCCTTTTTTGTTGCTTTTTCAACTTCTGTCGCTGTTGCTGCTCAGCTCTTCCTGTTTTAGAGACTGTGTGTAATAGAATGCTACACACAAAAGGCAAAAATTGGTTAGAGCCGAGCCTTAAATCGCGGAGGTTGTTAAGGAAAAGCCGAATTCGGCGTATAGGCTTGATGTGAGGAATCAGCTATTTGCCCCACACTTCATGTTCCAAACGTTTCGGTTAAGGTGGATGTTACAAGTATTGTAGGGGTTAAGCTGGACGTTAAGGGCGGGGCTGGAACCGTCAATTTTGATGTTAAGGCTAGGCTTGAAGAGAAGGAAAGAAGAAGCCAAACAGTGGTTGTCGGTTTTAACCTCCAACTGACAACGAAGCCGGGCATTGTCAAATTTGAGGTGGAGGGCACCGCAACACTTACGGGAAAAGATGCGGAGATAAATAAGATGTTGGAGGTTGACCCCGAAACAAAGGTGCCCTATGTTTTCCAGAAAGTTTATCAGCATACCTTTACGGCTATGTACTTGCTCTCGACGATTTTGAACACGCCTCCGCCGCCAATAGACCTTCTCCTTTTCAGAAGGGAAGAAGTACCAGCTGAGGGCGTCTCTATTGAGCCTGAAGCGGCTATGAAGGTTGAGGGCGAAGCTGCTGGAGAAGCGAAAAGAGAGGACTGAACAAAAGAATGTTTTTATAGTTGCCTTGTGGTTATTGCTGTTTTGTTGGCGGGTGAGTGGGACCTCCCACCCGTTCCGCCATACAAACCCCGGCGTAGGGAGGTGGAAAATTGAAATTTGGTAGTAAGGATTTGGCTTTAACAGTGGTTTTTGCGGCGTTGTATGCTGCTGGCGTGATTTTTCTGGCGCCTATAAGCTTTGGGATATACCAAGTGAGGGTTGCCGACGCGCTTTTGCCTCTGTCAGTGGTTTTCGGCGTGCCTGTTGCTCTTGGAACTAGTTTGGGGTGTTTGGTTGCCAACGTTTATGGTGGCTTGGGCATAATTGATATTGTTGGCGGCACCGCTGCAAATTTTGTTGCATGTGTCTTGGCTTGGCTTGTCGGTGGAAAGAGTGTTGCCCGTAGGCTTATGGCATGTTTTGTGGAAAACGCCACGATAACAATAATCGTTGGAGGTTACCTAGCGCTCATATTTAATGTTCCGGTGGAGATTGGATTATTCGGTATTTTCCTAGGCTCTGTTGTGGCGATTAACATCATTGGATTTGCTATTCTGGAGGCTTTACACCGAGGTGGCATAGATAAAAGATATGCAAGAAAAGTGGAAAACTAAAGATTACATGAAGCGTTCCAGTTTTGTTAAGCCTATTATCTCGTCGAAGTCTAAGCCTAATGCATCTAAAACTTGGTCAAAGGTGGAGTGCAAATAAGCTACGTACTTGTCTACGTCTATCTCGTTTTTTGTTGCTAGTTCCACTGGTTTTACGTGGGGTTCGTTTACCACTTTTACAAAGCTTATTAGGTCTCCGGCTTTGAGTTCCATTCCGCTTTCTTTTAGGATTTTTGCGGCTTTCACGTGCTGTGGTGTTGTTTTTGTGTAGCGTTCTGGTTCTTCACCTAGTACCACGTTGAAGGCTAGCTCGTTTAGGCTTTCCCATTCGCGTCTTTTTAGGCGTATGTAGCAGTCGCGGATTGTTTGAATAATGTCCTTTTTGGCGGCTTCGAAGTCTGCCGGCGTTTTGACCATGGCTAGGCGTTCTTTCATTTTGTCGAAAGCCTTTTTGATGAATAGGGGGATGTGGCGTTTCTTGCCGGTCAAGCCTTTAACGTCTACGCTTCCATCTTCTAAAACGCCCAAGTAGTTCTTTTTGCGAGAGCTGAAGACCGCGTAGCGGTAAACCTTGTCCACGTCTAAGCCCATTTTTAGCTCGCGTTCAGTCCACTCTTCAAGTTCGTGTATCTGTTCTTTTGATGGGTTTTTTAGGAAGACGCTGTCTGTGTCGCCGTAAAGCACTTGGATGCCTAGCTCTTCAGCCCTCTTAATTATTTGTGTTATGGCGTGTCTTCCTATGGCTGCTGTTGCTTCGGCTACTGGTGGGCAGTAAAGGTCGAAAGTTTCTGCTCCGAAAACTCCGTAGCTGGCGTTTAAAATGACTTTCAATGCGCCTTGAATGATGTTGTACCAGCTTCTAACTTCTGGTGGCAGAGCCTTATCCTTTGATTTTGGCTTATACCATTGGACTCGCAAGTCTCTAAGCGAACCTATAAGTAGGCTTTCTAGGGCGCGTTTTTTGCGGCAGACCCAGTGGGGTGTGTCTGGAACGAGGTTTGCTTGGCACTCTGGATGCCCGCACAATATGGACTGGTAGCCCAAGTTCCAAACTTTTATTATTGAGGGGTATAGGCTTGGGAAGTCCATTACCGCGACATTGAAGTGGACACCCGGCACCGGTTCAACAACTATGGCGCCCTTGTACTTTTTGCCCTTTATTATGGCTTTTGTGGCTGTCTTTCCCTTTAGGGCTAGTATATCTTCAGCGTTTGGAATAAGCATGTTCTTTCTGCGGTGTTCGCGATGCATAAAATTCCTTATCCAACGGGAAACGCCTTGTCGGCTTACATCCTCCATCGGCATGCTACTTATTCTAGCCAAAACGAGGATCAGCTTCAAGACCAGTTCATCTTCGAAGCTTGTGAGTTTATAGGTGATTTCAGCGTCCCTGAAGCAGTATTTTGCGAGTTCCGTGTATGTTAATTCGCCTATACCCTTCTCCAGCGTTATCTTGTCTAAGCCTACAAGCGCCTTGCCAACATCGCCTAGGGTTACGTCTCGGTAGCGGTTGTTAAAGGCGTAAATTTGTATGGAGCGGTTAAAGAAGAACTTGTAGAGGTCTATGTGGACGCCATATTTTAGGAGGCAAACCCGCTTGCCAATTTCTATTGGAATTTCATCTCTCTTAAAGCCGTGGTTTTCCGCTCTGTGTGCCAAATACCGCAAGTCGAAATCGTCACCGTTAAAGGTTATTACAAAGGGGTAGTTCCATAAAACCTCAAAAACAGCCATTATTAACTTCTCTTCAGAGTCAAAATATTCTATTTGAACGTCTGCTGGTAAACGTTCTGTGCCTTCGCGAACTCCATCCCTTTTTAAGAGGAGAACCCGTTTTTGTCCGTCTGAACTGTATAGGGAGACGCAGACTATTGGGTACGCCGCCTCACGGGGGTCTGGCATCCGGGTTGGTATGGGCGAGTAAACCTCGATGTCCATGGCGACGTAGCGGAACTTTGGAGCTGGGTATTCAAGGAGCCTGGCCCACTGCTCAATATACTGGAGTTCTTCGGCGTCAGCCTCCTTGAAAGTGCCAACGATTTGCTGAACCATTTTTTCTGCTTCTTCTAGGCGTTTTGGCACAAGATTGCCATCCCTAACCTCATAAACCATGCCAGGCAAAAGTCCACGATCATAAATGTAGGATTGGTAATACTTTATCTTGGACTCCCAAACCTTAATGGATTCCGCGGAAACCGGGACATCTGCAACTTTTGGAAAGTCTTCTGGGATAATGTCTCTTATGCATCCCCTTGGGCGTCCCCCAATAGCCAGCGGGTCTTTTGCAACGATCTTTGTCACTTTGACAGGCTTATCCAATAGGGGGTCAAACTTCTCCTCAATTTCGAAGTGGTCGAAGCCCGGATGCTTCATTAAACGGTCAATTTTTTCAAGCTCGAAGGGCGAGAGGTTTGTATAACAGTAAGGCTTATGCCCGGTGTTATCATACCAGAAGTAGATTCGCCCAGAAACCGGCTCGTAAAGCTTGATGAAGGCTTTTCCAGCTTTGCCATCATAAGTGGCTGAAACAAAATATGAAGGAGGAAGGTTTTCCGGTGCCGTTGGCGGGAAAACCCGCTGTCCACGTTCCTTTTTTAAGGATTCTGTGAAGGGTAAGGCTTCCCCTTTGACTTCTTGAGGTTTAGCCACTGACATTGAAAACTCGTCTAAGCGCCTTTGAGCCATAACCGCTCTTAACCTAACTAAATATCACCAGCAACAGACTAAAAACCTTACTAAACGAAACCTTGAAACTTTCAAGGGCATATCGCATACCGCCCTTTATGGAAACTTTTAATCTTTTAAGCGCCTCTGTATTGCTGTTTAGCCGAGTGAAAAGGGAATGCTTAGAGAGGCTTGGTCTCTGGCTATTGAAGCCTTAAGCTGGATGGAGAAAGCGCAAATAAGCGAGCGTCTAGCCATAGCCAGAACAGCAAAACAGCTTGAAATAAGCGATATTGACGCCTTGCGCTATGCTCACGGTCTTGTCTGTGAAACCGTCCGGCGCCACAACCTTATAGACCGTTTTATAAACGAAGTTTTGAAGCCCAAATCTATAAGCGAGTTCACCTTGGGCGTCCAGTCCTTTTTGAGGCTTTACGTTTACCAGACAAGGGTTGCCAAAAACTGGGGGAAACTAGACATTGAAGAGGCAAAAAACATTGTGAAGCTTGCCCGTTCAATTTTGGGATGGAGAACCCTCCAAAGCGTTGAGCCATTTCTAGGCTTGCTTTTAACAGAAAGCCCAAACATCATTCCAAAAGGCATGGGCGACGAGGAAAGGGTTGGACTTCTAACTTTCCATCCAACATGGTTTGTGCGGTACTGCTTCAAACTTTTCGGCAGAAAAGAAGCCATAAACATTTTGGAGGCAAACTTGAAGGTGCCCCCAACATACATTAGACTTAACACACTAAAAGGTAGCGAAAATGAAATTTTGGCGAGACTAGTCGAGGAAAAAGTAAGAGTTAAAAAAGTTGATGGGTTACGCTATGCCTACAAGGTGTTAGGCACAAAAACCCCGCTCACAAGAACCAAAAGCTTCAGCGAAGGCTTATTTTACATTCAAGATAAGGCTAGCTGCTATGCAGCCGAAGTGGCAAACCCACAGCCAGGAGCCGTGCTTTTGGATGTATGTGCGGCTCCTGGTGCCAAAACCACCTATCTGGCTCAGCTCATGCAGAACCGAGGCACAATATATTCAATAGACTTTTCAAGACGAAGGATGAATGTTTGGAAAAGCGAGATAGCAAGAATGGGTGTGGATATCGCCGAGCCAATAATTGCTGACGCATGTAATCCGCTGCCAGTCTCCATAGAGGCGGACATGGTAGTTTTAGATCCGCCATGCACAAGCACAGGAGCCTTCGCAAAGATTCCATCAGCCAAATGGAGGCTTACACAGCGCTCCGTTGAGAAGATGTCTGTAATCCAGTGGCAGATGCTGGAAAACTGCGCTGAAAAAGTCAAGCCAGGCGGTACACTAATCTATTCCACTTGCAGCATAACAGTTGAAGAAAACGAAATGCTTATTGAAAGATTCTTAAAGTGGCATCCGGAGTTCTCACTGGCTGAAATAACACCAAAAATCGGGCTTCCAGGAATGAGAGGAATGGAAAAATGCCAGAGGCTTTACCCACACATCCACGAGTGCAACGGCTTCTTCATAGCAAAATTGTCAAGGGGCAAAACATGACGCAATTTGAGAATCTAAAGGTACTCCATCATCATGGTTTAACGCAGACGCCAAGAGCCATCCTTGTAACAGCAGATGAAAGAGCATTTCAAAATAATCCACATAAAAGATTATCGCTCAGTGTACCCGCAATTTTTCCATACTTGACAGAAGCTCAAAAATTATCTTTGCTGCTTGAACCGCCGTAACCCCAAAATCATAGTTTGGGGCAACTTCCACAACATCCAGTCCCACAACACGCTTATCACAAATACCGCATAAAATGTCCAGCAATTTGTGGCTTTCGAGGCCGTCAGGTTCTGGATTTTGCACAGCCGGGGCATAGGCTGGATCAAGAACATCCATATCCACGGAAACATAAACACTTTTCACCTTGGCGAGCTTTAGCCTCAAAAGCTTCAGTGTCTGCTCTACCCCGTTCTTTCTAATCTGCTGGGCTGTCACGAATTCTACTCCGGCTTTATCCGCATATTCAAGCTCCTCTCTGCAAACGGCTCTTACACCAATTTCCAAGATTTTTGCTGGCTTTAACTGCTCATTTAGTCTTCGCATAAAAGTCGCGTGAGAAAGCCTTAAACCCATAAACTCGTCCCGCAAATCGAGATGGGCGTCAAAACTTAAAACAGCCATCTCTGAAGCTTTGTTGCCAAAACCTTTCAAAACGCCAAGTGTAACTGTGTGCTCCCCACCAATGGTGATGGGCGTTTTTCCAGCCTCCAATATTTCTTTGATAACTCTTGCAAGTCTTTCAAGGGTTTGCTCGGTGTCTGTGGAAACATGCAAGTCGCCTAAGTCATGAATTCGCAGTTCTTCAACGTCCACACCGCTGCGGATGCTGTAGGTTTCAATGTTTAGGGATGCCTCCCTTATTGCGTTGGGTCCAAACCTAGCCCCTGTTCGATAGGTGCTTGTAACATCAAAAGGCACGCCCAAAACCACGTAGTCAGCTTCCTCAAAAGTCTTCTGAAAACCGCTAAAAACTGTGGGGTGCGAAACATACAAGTCGCGGTAGCCCATCTTTTGCATCCTCTTGAAGCTGAACGGCTAAACTGTTTAGCCTATTAAGTTCTAAACTCTTTCGCTTCATAATGAAAATTGAAGACGCTTTGACGCTGTCGGACGTGATGGCTAGAGGCTTGTTATGGCGAAATAGTTAGTGGTGGCGGCGCCGCGCTTTCTTTTTCTGACGTAATAGGCTGTTGAAGCCAGAACCGCGAATATCGCTAGAATTACCAGTATTAGCCAATACAATGGGAACCCCTCAGCGCCGGGGGTGACGCCACCCTCGCCTGCTACAGCCTTGACAATATAGTAACCTTCCATTGTTTTTGCGATGTTTCCAGCATTGTCAACGCATTCCACATAAAACGTTATTATGGCATCTTTTGGATATTCCGGAATTGTGCCAGTCCAGTTTCCATCCTCCAAATTCATTGGCAGTTTTTGCCATTCTCCGCCTAGGAGCCTAAACCATAAGGTGGCGTTTTTAATTCCGCTTCCATCGTCCACGAATCTGGCTGAGACTTTGACTGACTCGTTTTCTTTTGGCTCTGTGGGCGTCCACGAGAAGCTTGTCAGCATTGGGGCTGTGTTGTCAACGATTACGGTTATACTGGTTTCATCCTTGTTTCCAGCATTGTCAAACACCGTTAAGGTGATGTTGTAGATGCCGTCGCTATAGCCGCTTGTATCCCAAATGTAGGTTTGGTCCTTTATCTCCCAAACATGAATTTCTTCGCCTATTTCCAGCTTCATCCTTTCAAAGTTTGCGTCTTCGGCGTGAAGCATAACAAGCACTATGCCGCGCAGAAAACTTCCATTAGACGGCGAAAGGATTTCCGCCCTTGGTAATGTATTGTCAACAGTTACAGTAACTTCGTGTTTTGCTATGTTTTCAGCCATATCAAGGGCTTCAAGTGTCAAAATGTGAAGCCCGTCATCCAGTGTTGTCGTGTCCAATTGTAAGGCGTATTGTCCCGTCACATTCCATTCAGCTAAAAGGGTTTCATCAACCATGAGTTTTGCGCTTAATAAATTGTCGTCTCCCACGTGAACTGTGACGTTTATGTTTCCGGCGACATAGCTCCCCTCATTCGGTGTTAATATGGTAGCTATCGGCGGGAAACGGTCGACAACCACATATGAGTAGACGTCTAGGGTTGCGGTGTTTCCAGCATTGTCCACCGCAAAAACACGATAATTCACCATTGTTCCGTACGGGAGTGCTGGTATTTCTGCAATATATAGTGTGCCATTGAAAATCATTCCTATAACATTCCAACCTGTTCCATTGTTATAAGATAGCAAAAGCTCTTTTACGCCGCTTGCAAGAGGCGGCTCCATCGCATTCGCAATTATCAAAGTGGTTTCGTTGTAGTTTGGTTGGGCTGGAACCCGCTCAACGTATGTTATGACTGGTGGATGAAAGTCGCCAACCGTATATGTGTACTCTTTTGAGCATGCCTTGTTTCCAGCCCTGTCACAGGCGCAGACCACATAGGCGACTGTGGAGTTATAACGTTTTGGCGGAATCTCTGCAAAAAACAAATTGCCAGTCCTATTCATTTTTAGCCTAACAACTTCTTGGCCGTTAACTCTGTAGCAAAGAGTTGCGTTAGCCACCCCGCTTTTAGAATCTGTTATGTATGCTAAAACCAGCACAATGTCCTCGTATTCGGGTTTTGTCGGATATTGGCAAACATAATGAATCTTTGGAGGCTTTCGGTCCCCGCGGTGGCACGCTTCTGCAGTAAAAGTTTGGGTGAGGCTTAGCGTTAGGGCTAAAATGGTTAGAAATATGAGCATAGTCACTTTTCTCTTTCGCATTCTCCTTTCTCCAATAAAGCATTGCCGCTTTCCTATAAAAAGGGTTGTTTCGAAATGGAAATATCCATGGGCTTATGATAGGCTTGGAAGTAAAAGTGGCTGTTCAAAGCATATGATTTATTAACCATATGCGTTTCAATTTAATGCATTAATTCCAGAAGGCAACCGCCATGGGATTCAAGTCACGGCTTAAAATCGAAAACATAGGTTTGCTTCTAGCCTCGATCTTCTATACCGCCTCTGGCATCGTCTGCATTATCGTATTGGCCACAGTGGATTATGAGCTGATCCACATAGGCTTGATTGGCATAATAAACCTAGCAACAGCCTACGGTTTGATTAGGCGGAGGCGTTGGGCTCTCTGGAGCGTTTTTGTCCTCTTCTTCACAAACACAACCTTTACTGCTTCAATGCTTTACTACACTTTGGGTAGCGACATCATTATTGACACAGCCATGATTCTGTACTTGATCTTAACATGGGTTGCCACAATTTATCTGGCTGCTAGAAGAAAGAAACTCGAATTTTAAACATCTATGTTCCCTAAGTTTTTAAAAGGTGAACTGTGACCTCTTCCCCTGCATCTACAAACTGCTGGTTTTCTGGGATTTCTATGAATCCGTCAGCCCTTAATAGGGTTGTTATGGCTCCTGAAAGCCCAACTGGAACGGGTTCTGCTACGAGCCGTTGTTTCTCGTCTCTTTTGAGTTTCACCATGATGAAGGTGCGTCTACCCCTTGCTGGAAACATCCGCGTCAAAGCCAGAGCCCTAACAACAGCAGCCTCCGAAGCTTTTCTTCCGGCCATACATTCTATTATTGGGCGCACAAGCAGGTGAAAGATCAATAGTGCTGAGGTTGGGTGTCCGGGAAGGGCGAAAACGGGCTTGCCGTCTACAACAGCGACGGTTGTTGGCTTTCCCGGTTTTGTAGCCATCCCGCAAACAACCACGCCGGGCTTTCCAAGGAGACTAAGTGTTTTTGGAATGACATCTTTTGGTCCGACTGAAACTCCTCCTGAAGTCACAACAACGTCCGCTGACGATAACGCTTTTTTCAATGCTTTTTCAATTTCATCTGGGTCGTCCGGAAAAACCCCCAGATAGACTGGTTTTCCGCCGCTTTCCATAACAGCTGTGCTTAGGCTGTAGGCGTTAATATCATAAATTTTTCCTGGAGCTAGTGGCTCGCCTGGTTCGGTTATTTCTGCGCCTGTGGATAAAACAGCCACTCGGGGGATTTTGTAAACCTTTACTTTTGAAAGTCCAACTGCTGCTATGGCGCCGATTTCCCTTGCGCCTAAAAGTTGTCCTTGCTTTGCAACGGTTTCGCCCCTTTTTATGTCTGCTCCAGCCCTCATTATGTTTTCATCTTTTGCCACTGCAGCATAAACGTAGACTTCACCGTTCCTTAGCTCGGTGTTTTCAGCCATAACAACAGCGTCCGCGCCTTCGGGAATTGGCGCGCCAGTCATTATTTCTGCTGCTGTTCCATATTCCACTTTAATTTTTGGCATTTCCCCAACGTTTACTGTTCCGCAAAGCTTCAGCTTTACTGGTCTATTTTCGTCCGCACCAAAAGTGTCTTCGGCTTTAACGGCATAACCGTCCACTGTTGAGCGGTTGAAGGGTGGAATATCCAGCGGGGCGGTTACGTCTTCTGCTAAAACGCGGTTGTAAGCCTCCAAAAGCGGGACTTCTTCGACGCCTATTGGTTTAGCCTCAAAATGTTTTTCAATAGCCTTCTTTGCCTCTTCGAGGGTGAAGAGTTTTCTAAACATTCTCGCTAAAAACCCCCAACGTGTCAAAGAGGCGAACTTGAACAGTTTCGCCCTCTTCTAGTCCCTCGCGGTTTTCGGGCACGACAACATAGCCATCAGCCCTTGTTAATGTTGAGATTATGCCAGAACCCCTAGCACTTATGGGCTCAGCATAAAACTCTCCATCCCTCTGGAAGACACGGACGCGAACAAAGGTTTTTCTTCCAAGAGCCGCCGATGTCCGCCTTGTCAGTCTTGCCATCACAACGGGTCTGGACTCGTTTTTTATGCCTAGCATTTTGAGGATTAAAGGTCTTGCGAAAACCTCAAAGCCGAAGAAAGCTGCCACCGGATTGCCTGAAAGCACTATTATTGGCTTACCATTTACAACGGCTAGGGCTGTTGGCATGGCTGGGCGCATGGCAACTCCGTGAACAATAACGCCGGGCTTACCAAGCTTGTTTATGGCTGTTGGAACTAAGTCCGATTCTCCAACACTTGTACCGCCGGTGGTTATTATAATGTCCGCCTTCTCCAGCCCTTGTTTGAGCTTTTCTGAAATTTCCTCAACATCGTCTTTTGCAATTCCCAAATCTATGGGCTCGGCGCCCAGTTCATGGCACATGGATGCAAGCATAACTCTATTCGTTTCATAGATTTGGTCTTCGCGTGGTTTTTGTCCAGCTTGGACAAGCTCGTTTCCAGTTGCCAAAATCGCCACCTTAGGCTTTTCAAAGACTTTTATTTTGCTTTTGCCAAGCGCCGATATTAGGGCTAAATGGTGTGGTTTAAGGCGTGTTTCAGCCTTTACTGCGACCTCGCCTTTTGCCACGTCTTCTCCCCGCTTCGAAACATTCTCGCCCGGCGTAACAGCTGTCCAAACCTCTATTTGGCTGTCACCAACAAGCCTAACATTCTCCAGCATCAAGACGGCGTCTGCTCCTCTTGGAAGAGGGTTTCCGGTCCAAACTTGTCTTGCTTCGCCCTTTTTCACCTCGCTTGCATTTGTCAGTTTTAGGGTTTTGGGCTTAAACTGGGAAGCCCCAAAGGTATCTTCGGCTTTAACAGCATAACCGTCAACTGCGGAACGGTCAAATCTTGGAAGGTTTTCATCTGCTATGATATCTTCTGCCAAAACGCGGTTAAGCGCTTCCCAAACTGGAATCATTTCGGTTTTACGCCGTTCAAGTTTTAGGCTGTTGAAAAATAGTTTTTCCGCTTCTTCAATTGTTGCAAGTTTTTGGAAGCCCCTTAGCCTAACCAAAACCGAAGGCACCCATAAACAGCACACAAACTTTATAGAAAAAGGTATCGCATCAAGCCCATCGCAGCCAGCTTATATTTTCAGCACTTTTCTGAGAGAGTCCCGCATTTTTATGGCGTCCACGTCTAACACTGGGCTCTCGCTAATTATGACTGGATTCAATCTAAAATCGGCTATAACCTTCGCAAGCATCTCAAAATCTGGTCCATAACCAGCCTCGTCCATCGTGTGATGGCATCTCTCTCCCTTGTCAGTGAACTCGACCTTTGTGAAGTGGCAATGCATGTTTTTGACGGCTTCAGTTCCCAAACGCCTCTCAATTTCCTCAACAATCCTACGGAAGTCATCAACAGTCTTGAAGCGCCCACGGTCTCTCGCATGAAGGTGCGCCCAGTCTATTACGGGCTGAGTTTGCTCAACTTGCTCGCACAAAGTTAAAACCTCTTCTAAACTGCCAAACTGGGTCGGCTTTCCCATGGTTTCCGGACCAAGCCGCACATCCTTAATGCCAAGAGCCTTAAGCCTCTCAACAACATCTTTTAGGGCTTCGAGGCATGCTTTAAAAACCTCCCTTGGAGACTTTCTTCCGTAAAAACCAGGATGAAAAACAACAATTTGGGAGCCCATCCACTGGGATGCAGTGGCGCACGCAACAAGACGGTCTTTGCTAGCTTCGACGGTTTCTTTCTCACCGCACAAGTTTATGAAGTAGGAGCCGTGAAGGCTTAAGAGGACGTCGTTCTCTTTGGCTCTTAATCCAAGGCTTTCGGCATCCTCCCTTCGAATTTGGGGCTTTCCACCCCAACGTACAGCTTGATACTCAAAAGCGTCTAATCCCTCTTCCCGTAAAAGTCTCGGAACATCCGTCAAGGAGGCTTTCATAGCTCTAAAACTTGGCGGAACCCCTGCTGGACCAAATCTTGGACGGTCAGCCATTTCTGAAGCCTCTAACTTCTCTTTGCCTTCCTAAAGCGATAACCTTTTCGCGTTAAAAACCCGTAGGAGAACACCGTCAAGGCTGAAACCCAAGCAGCAACATTCTGAAAAACAATGTATTTACCGACTGGAGGCAAATCTACAAGAGGTTTAACCAGTCCTCCAAGGGCTGAAACAAAACCCCTCAAAGCTGGAGCTGCAGAAATTATGGCATTATTTACTGCTGAGCAAAGCCAACCGATGGGACCGAGAGCTTCAACAAACCCCTTCAAAGCATTGTTAACAGACTTTACAAACTCGAGAAGCGAGGGGTTTCCACGATACATATTTGAAAAAGTTCCGTATATCAGCCCGGGATAGGCAACAACTGAAAACAGCAGAATTAGAGCTGAAAAAACCAGAATTGTTATTATGGCGCTTTTTATTGTTGCCCTTGCAAAGCTTACCTTGCTCCAAATGTAGGACACCCCCTTAATCCTTAAAAGTCCAGCCTTTATTCTTCCGAAAAAATTCTTTACGGCGTTGGCTATTCTAGACGTGAATTTTCTCTCCGCTTTTTGGATTTGACCCTTCTTTTGTGGCTTAGGTTTGGGTTTTCCTTCGGGCGGTTTTTGAGGCTGCATAGCCGCATATTTTGTCATACAAATCCAACTGAAAACAAGTGTGATAATAACTGACAACGGGACAAGATGAAAAAGCGGACTCACAGTAATCGTTATTATCCAGTTTGTCCATGGAAACTGAAAACTTCCTTGCAGGGGGTTTTCATCTCTCACTCCGAGGGAAACGGCATAAACAACAACAGCATATTCGATTAGGGCGGATATTATTAGGAATAGGATTATTGCCGCTAAACCCTTAAGGGATGCCCACCGAAGTATCAGACGCTTAGACAATCAACCACCACTATGCTTTGCTTATTGTAAATTTTGCTTTAGGGAATATGGAAATTCCGGTTAAAAAACGTGACTGTTAAAACCTTGTTTCGCCCGTGAAGTCTCAGCCTACTGTAACGGAAATTCATGTCCGCATTTTGGGCATTTTGCATAACTACATTGAACTGTTGATGGGCATCCTGAACATGCAAACGCTCGCCCATAGGATATGTCAAATGTGAAGCCGCACTTGGGGCAGTTTACAAGCTTTTTAGCTTTTAAGCCCAAATTTTAGCACACCTTACAAAACGACAAGCACTGCAAACCTTTAAAACCTTTCGAGGAAAACGCGCCTTATGGAAAGTTTTAACAGCAACAAACCTTATATAATTAGGGTTTGAGCCTTAAAATGCTAGCTTCATGATTGTCGGCATGGGAAATTGATGCAAACTGAAAAACTTGAAAGGATGAGGCTGTATAAAGACCCAAACGTCCAAGTCTTCTTAAGTAAATTTTTAAGTGGTGAAATAAGCGAGCTTAAACCCACCTTCGACCCGAAGTTTGGCTACAAATATGTTGAAATTGAGGCAATCTTGGGGGACTCTTCAAAAGTTGAGGATTTCTTGGATAGGCTTTATGAAGCGAAAGTCATAGAGCGGAAGCTTTATGACAAAATATTGTACTGCCCCAGCTGTGGTTCGCAGAACGTTTCAACCCATTATTGTTGTCCATACTGCAAATCCTTCAACATACAGAAGGGCTCCCTGGTTGAGCATGTTAAATGTGGTTATATGGATGTTGAGGAGAACTTCAGAAAAGGCGGGAAACTGGTCTGTCCAAAATGCCGTGAAGAACTGAAGAAGCCTGAAGTAGATTATAGGAAGGCTGGAATATGGTGCACGTGCAAGGACTGCGGCAAAAGCTTTGATATACCCATTACAAGGCATTTTTGCCGGGAATGCCAAGCCGATTTCACTTTTGAGGATGTAGAAATTCGAGATGTCTACGCCTACACGTTGAATGAAGAGGTTAGAAGCGAAATAACAGCTGGATGGATTTTTGTCGCGCCGATAAAGGAGTTTCTCGTCGAAAGTGGATTCGAAGTTGAGGCTCCAGCCTTTCTGAAGGGGAAGTCTGGCGCGAACCACATGTTTGACATAGCCGCCTACAGAAAGGAAATAACCAAAAAGGTGACGGTAATGGATGTGGCAGCAGCAACAGAAGACATGGTTTCAGAACAGCCGGTAATAGCCCTCTTCGCGAAAATATATGATGTGGCGCCGGACGCTGCCTTCCTAATAGCTATTCCAAAGTTAAATGACAACGCGAAGAAAATGGCTGAACTATACAACATTAAGGTTATCGAAGCTAGGGATTCAAAAGAGGTTATGAAGGCTCTTAAGGATAAGCTGGGCAAGAAATAGGCTAGCCTAAAAAGTGTCTATGTTACCTCGCTCGGTGACGATTTTAACAGTGAAGTCGCCGGCCGGGGAGGGTATGTCCACCCTTATGTAGGTTGCGCTTTCTCCGGAGTTTATGAAGAAGTCTGCATCATAACGCATGTGATGGGTCACGTTGATAACCCATATGGAGACTATGTGGGCTGTTGTGGCACCGCTGTTTTTTATCTCCAAAATTAAGCCATTGAGGATGACGCGGACGCCTATGAAATCGATGTGGACGAACGTTTGGTTTTCGCTTGCGCCCTCATCGCAGAACATTATTTGGATGGTGCCATCGTCTTTTATATAACGCGTCCAATTCTCGTTTATGCTTATAGCATAATCGTTCCACTCGTTAGCCGTGGGCTGGTCCCCCTCGGTGTTGTTAAAGCCCAAGTCGCTGAAGCTTCCAAAAGCCCAATCATACGCTTTCATAAACCATCGTTCACCAGTCTCTGAAACGTTGTATCTCACCATTATTTCGACGCCATAAACGTAGTTCAATGGGTAAGCTGACAAATCTATTGTGAAATGGTTAGTTACTTCGAGGCGGTAAATGTTTGACAAGGTTGCCTTAAGCTCTATCCAGTCGACTTTAAGAGTGAACGGCGCTTCTGCTTCTTTTGTTCCGGTTATTTTGATTTTCCAGCTGCCTTCAGCATCTTTAAAGGCCATGGGGTTAATGGATATTAATTGGGTTATGTTGACCTCTTCTGTTCCAATTATGTGGTTTTCATATCCTTCCCCGCTTATTGGATATTCGCTGGTCTGGTAATTGAAAAGCTGGAAGGTTGCCGCTACATCGTCCACAGTGCAATAGGTGTTGATGGCCCATGTTAGGTTCATCCAAAAATTCTGGTCTGACGCCCCACTGAATTCAACTTCAACTTTTTCTTCAGTGGCGGGTTTAAAAGTGCAATAAATACAATACTCCCTATTCTCATGATTAGGATTCGGCAACGGGTTCGGAAAACTTCCAGTGTAAGTTCTGCTTAAGTAGTGGCCTTGATTTTGCTGCCCAGATCTATAGTACAAATATGCGAAGCCGCTGCCGGACTGGGCCCAAGCAACAAGCAAGTATTCGGTATCGGCTCTGAGTACTGGTTTTGGCGCTGCAAAATTAAACGTTACCCATCCAGTGGTGGGAGCAGGGATTGTTTTTTCTTCTGTCTGGGCTATTAAGCTTAGGGTGCTGTGTAGATAGATGGCGCATCTCATATTTTTTGAACTTGAGGTTACACCTACATATATCGTAATACTTTGCGCCTCACCATCTTCTGTAGGGGTGAAAACTGAACCGACAATATAATTTTCAGCATTGCGGGTTGATGCCCCGAAAGCATTGTTTCCAAAGGTTTCAGTGGTGCTTGAAAACGCTGCTGGATAGCTTTGGAATTGCATGTAAACGCCATTATCTGTTTTAAGGTCGGCTATCTCGCCAGAGATAAGCCTTGTTGAGTTGCCTAACGCGTAGTCGGACGGATTATAATGGACTGAGGGAAGCTCCTCCCTAAAAGACTCGTAAAAACCATCCACGGCTTTTGTGTCTGTATAGGAGCCGCCTATTCTGGTTCCCGTTGTTATTGAGAATTCGTTTTGGGCTGTAAACCATTGTGAGCGTGTTAGGCGGCTGGCGTTTATTATGCTTATTGATTCATGCATCCTTTCAATGTCCAACTGGTTTATTTGATAGTTCCATAGCACCACGTTGGCGACTATGACTGTTATTAGGATTAGGCTTAGCATTACGACTAGGACGTTGCTTATGCCGCGCTTTTCGCTTTTTAGCTTTTTAAGGCGCTTTATAATAGCCTCCAACATGGGTTCCCCTCATTGTTACAACGTCTAAATGGTATAGACTCCCCGGCGCCCAACTGTAGGTGATGTTGAGCCAGTCGTGATCGCCCAATTCTAGCTCTAGTGTTGGCGATGGATAGCGCGTATGGTTTATGTAGACTGTAGATATGCGGATTGACACTTTTCCAACATTGCGGAGGTAAATGCTTATTTGGCGTGCTCCAGCCGCGTCGTTAAACCAGACGTCTTCTATGATTAGGCGTTCTCCCATGGTTTCGCGGAGGTTTGTTGTTATGATGTACGTGGTGGCGGCGGCTATTGACATGGCGGCAACAGCGACAACCATAAGCAACAGGTTGCTCAGCACTGGGGTTATAGCCCGCTTGTCCATGAAAAACCTCAAAAGCCTATGAGTGTTCACTGCGCAGTCACCTCATAGGAAGAGTTTTAGGGCTATGTAGCCACACAGCATCATTACTAGGCTGTGCTTCAGCCCGGCGCTTATTGTGCCTTCGCCCATTTTTCCAGCCACCAAACCGCCGAAAAAGCCTTGAATGGCGGTCATATGCAAGAACAAGCGTTTTATTTCCGCAGGAGCCATGACGGCTGCTCCGAGCATAGGTAAGCCTTGTATGTCAACGAAGAAGGATTTGAAAAGCAGTATAATAGTGAATAGAAAGACGAAGAAAGCCACATAGATTATGGCAATGTATGGTCTTGTACGGTTTCGCCGCTCCTTATGAAGTATAAGGGTTGACTGGACAAACTTGCCCATCGGGTCGAAAACCTTTTCTACATGTCCGCCTGAACGATTAGCCTCGATTATGAGCGGTATAGTTCTCTGAACAAGAAAAGTGTTAACCCGCCTAGCAAATGCGATTAGGGCTTCCTCCAAAGTCATACCCCAAGAAATCTGGGCATTCATCTTCCGCAGCTCAGCTGTCAACGGACCGAAATCCCTCTTCGCAGCCTCCTCTAAGGCTTTAGGCAGCGTCATGCCAGTTTCTTGCGCTTGCACAATGCTTCTAAAAAGGTCTGGCAAGTGCTCATCTATGGCTCTCTTCCACCTATAATCCACGTAATTTATGATTGTTGGCGGAGTGAAAGCCGCAATAACGGCGAAAAACACAAGCTCGTCAAATATCGTTGTACCCCAAGCAGCGAAGAATCCGTAAACTATTATGGATAGAGCTATGACGACTGACGAAACCCAAACGATTTTCTTGACTGTTTTCTCCACTTTTGGCATTTGCGCTCTACCACTTTGGCGAAACAGCATCCAATATTAGGAGAAACATTATTGAGCCTACGGGAATTCCAATGTAGGTTAATATGTTTAGCAAAAGGTCTGGGCCCAAAAGTCCAAGGCCCCCGTCCATCATAGCCATCACAGCCAGCATAATTATGAGAAGTAGAGGCCCAGTGACAAGTATAGCCACATAAAACTCTGAAAGCATGGACAAAGTGTCTGAGAATTTGCGGAGGCTTATCCTCTTCAACTTCATGTGCTGCTTTGACTTCTCCCTCAAATAGGCGGCAAGGTTGCTCCCAGAATGAATTGTTGATATGAAACCTTCAATCATTTCACGAAACTTTTCAGAAGGCGTTCGCTTTGAAGCCTGCTCCAAAGCCGAGATTATGTCTAAGCCGAAGAGGTTCACATCCCTGATAACGTTCTTTGCCTCCGCAGAAACCGCCAACGGAATGGGGAGATTTGAAAGTGAATAGAAAATTTTCTCCGGTGGAACACCGGCACTAGCCAAAATTGACATATAACCAGTCGTAAAAGCCAACTCGTCTTCAAGTTCTCTCTTAAATTTGTCAGCCCGATAAACTGGATAGATGTAAAACCCGATAATTGAAAAGGCAACTGCGAAAAGGCTTCCGCCCAAACCGAATAGGAAAGCTGGATAAAGGGGTACGTTGAACATGAAAACTAACAGGCACGGAACCACCACAAAGGTGGCAAGCGCAATTATAAGCGTGGAAAAGACTGTTAGGCTTATGTAAACCCTAAAACCAGTCTTAAGCCCAGCCCTCTGCAAGTGTAAACTTAAATCTTCAAAAAGGGGCAATATGCGGCTGATTTTGCCGCCCACCAACCTATAAGCAACGGATTGGAGACTTCCAGTCTTAAATTTCTTGCTTCCTTCCTCTCTTGAGGCTTTTGTGGAGCGAATTTTTGAAAGAAACTTTTTGAAGGCTTCAGTAATTTTTGGGCTTTTCATTTCAGTCCCATCCTTGCCCTCTGATAAACACGCGACGGGTTAGCATAGTATTCGCGGATTACGTTAGCAACTTCCGTGTATCTGCGGATGCCCCTCTTAACCATCCATTCCAAAACTGTTTTTCTTCGTTGAAGCTCCCGCCTAACATCTTCCTCGCTGACGTCCACCTTCCTCATGTGTTCTTCAAGGAGGGAGCTATGCCCCAAAAACTCGAATTTGTCCTCGCTAGCCTTCCATCGGAAGACTTCCTCTGTCATCAACTCCTTTGTTTTAGTGTCTAAACCGACAACCTCCGTTGCTGTGAGAGTTCTTCTCGCCGGCTTGCCCTCGATTTCAGTTCTTGCCATTACCATTATCACGTCAATCATGGCTATGAGGGGCTTTGGAATATTCATCGGTTCTGATTCAAGGCGGTTTATTACGGCTTCAACGGATTCGGCGTGGATTGTGCACATGCCCAAGTGACCAGTTGCCATGGCTTGGAAAAGCGTGTATGCTTCTTCCCCGCGGATTTCGCCTACAATTATGTAGTCTGGTCTTTGGCGTACAGCAGCCTTCAGAAGGTCGAACAATGTTATACTTCCGCTTCCCCTATCCTCATGCCCAAAACCAAGTCGAACAACAGATGGAATCCAGTTTTCGTGGGGTAGGTTTAGCTCCTGGGTGTCTTCAACGCTTACTATCTTCATTTCAGGCTTTATGAACATGGATAGGCAGTTCAGCATTGTTGTTTTTCCAGCCGCTATACCCCCGGCGACAAGCACCGAAGCCCTGTTCTCAATAATGTACCATAGGTATGCCGCCATATCTGATGAAAGGGTGTTGAAGGCGATTAAGTCGGAAATAGTTAGGGGGTCAACACGGAAGCGGCGGATGGTGAACGTTGAACCTCTACGGGTGATTTCATTCCCATAAGTTAATTGTATGCGGCTCCCATCTGGAAGCGAGGCATCCAAAATTGGGGAAGCAATCGAAATATTCTTTCCAGCCAAGTATGCCAATCGGATTATGAAGGAGTTTAGCTCCGCTTCATCCTTGAAGATTATGTTTGTTGGCAGCGACTCATACATGCGGTGCCAAACGTAGATGGGTATGTTCACCCCGTCAGCCGATATATCCTCAATAAAGTGGTCTTTCATCAGAGGGTCTATCTTGCCATATCCAATAAAATCTCTTATAATGTAGTAGAGGAGCTTGTCAATGGATTCCGGCGGAACCTTGATGTGGTATTTCTTGATTATTTGGGTGATTTTTTCCCTTAGGTATTTTTCTGCTTTTTCCTTGGTTTCGATTTCTTTTAGGTTTACGTCTATCTCTTCCATTAGGAGGTTTTTAATTTCTTTTAGGAGGTTTTCGTCTTCTTTTTGCAGTGTTGGCTCTATAACTTCGTATTGGGTTTTTTGGGTTTCCGGGTCTTTCACTATGGCTGCGTATACGTATGGCTCTTGTATCGGGTAGACTTCTCTGAAGACGGCTGGTTTTTTGGCTTTCCCTTCGATTATTATGCCTAACTGTGTTTTTTCTTCGGTTTTTTGAGTTTTGGGCATCTGCTTCCCTTTTGTTGATGGTTTAGGGTGGTGGCTGGTTTTCCAACTAATATAATATCGCAAGTCTTAATAAGCTATATGCACGTCTAATCCTTAACAAGCTTAAAAACACAAAATCGTTAAAAGCGCACTACTTGTACCGGGCTCTCCGCTTCTGCCTCTTCTTCTTCTGCCGCCTCATTCGCTTCTTTTTCCATTTAGCTCGGATTTCCGGCACTCCCCATAATGCATAACCGCGCAAAGCCTATTCTATTGTGGCGTGCCTACGCCTTAAATCTTCTTCAGTTGTCCCCATGCGATGCATAAGCTCCACAATTAAACCGTCCAGGAAAACCATACAGTTGTTCTCGAAAATGCTTCCAAGAGGAGTTAGGGGCTCCCTCTCACCCATAAGCTGCCTAGCCAAATAATCCTCCTCTTTAGGCCAACCAGCCTTAGTCCTACCCTTAATCGTAACAACAAGGTCGGCTATACGCCCCAAAGGAGACTCTGGAAAAGATGTTATGGCTACCACTGTTGCTCCGATTTCTTTTGCTGCCGTGCTCGCTGTTAAAACCATTTTTGTTGCGCCAGTTCCTGAAATGGCTATTAGGAGGTCTCCTTTCTCCGCTGCAGGTGTTATTGTTTCGCCCAAGAAGTAGACGTTGAAGCCCAAGTTCATCAAGCGAAGGGCGAAGGCTCTTCCCACGAAGCCGCTTCTTCCCATGCCTACAACGAATATTTTCTTGTTTTTTGCGCCCAGAAGTAGCTCTATGAAGCGTTCAACCTCTTTTGGGTTAAGCTCTTCAATGGAGCTTTTAATCCCTGAAATGATTTCCTCGGCTGCGGCTTTCAACCATTCCAAGTTTTCAAGCTCCGAGAAACCCTTTACACGAGAGTCTATGTTAAAAGTCTTGCGGTTAAGCCAAGCCTGTTAAGATTTCTTCTAAACGTGGAATTCGGAGGTATAGGCGGACTAGGATTGCGGCGGCTAAAATGCCGATGGTTAGAAATATGAAGATGTAGTCGCTTCTCCGCAGTTTCAAAACGTATAGGTTTGTACGTTTTTTCACCGCTCCCCAAGCGCGGGACTCCATGGCTTCAGCCAGTTCGAGGCTTCTGCGGATTGCACTAACAATAAGCGGTATGAGAATCGGAATGTAGTTTCTAATACGCTTTAGGAAGTTGCCCTTTTCAAGCTCTAGGCCTCTTGCCTTTTGGGCGTCCATGATGGTTTGGGCTTCCTCGGCTAGGACTGGTACGAAGCGCACAGCTGTTGTGAAGGCGAAGCAGAACTCGTATGGCACATGAGATTGCTCCAGGGCTAAGCCAAGATGGTCCGGCGACGTTGTTAAGAAGAATATGGAGAAGGATTCTACGAGAACCAAGAAACGCAGCGTCATGGACAGAGCGTGTTCTAAAGCTGACAGTGTAACCACATAGCCGGAGCTTATGAAGGAGAATATGAAGTTGACGAAAAATATTATGGACGCCAAGAAGGCGGCGCCCCTCATGGAGCGTGCCCACTCCCGCTTGACACGAGCAACTATAACGAAGGGAATCTGCATTAGAAAAAGCACAATTAGTGGCAGTAGCTCCCAGAAAAGTATGGCGACAATAAAAATCACACATGCATAAACAAACTTTATTCTTGGGTCTAGATTGTGAATGGGAGAGCTGACCCTTCTGAAGCGTAGTCCGTCAAAAAAGCTCATGCTTGGTGCCTCCGGAAGGCTTTTAGAAGGATTTCTCTTGCTTCGTAAACGTCTATGACATCTTTTGGAAAGCCTAAATCCGCCAAGTTTATGAAGATTTGAGCTATTTGGGGCGGCACTATGGAGGCTTGTTCAAGTATTTCTGGGTCTGTTAGGATTTTTCTTGCTTCGCCATCCGCAACAATTTTTCCGCTCCGCATGAGCACAACTCTCGGGTTGCATTCAGCCACAAACTCCACGTCATGCGTCACAATAACAACAGTTTTTCCTTGAGCCTTCAATTGTAGAATGAATTGGCGGAGTTTCTCCTTCTGTTGGTAATCTTGCCCGATGGTGGGTTCGTCTAAAATCAAGATTTTAGGGTCCCATGCAAGCACTGAAGCCAGTGCCACCCGTTTTCTTTCGCCTCCGCTGAGCATGAAGGGTGAAGTTTTCCGGTACTGTGTCAAGCCTAGAAGGTTAAGCGCCCATGTCACCCGCTTTTCTATTACGTCTTGGCTGAAGCCGAAGTTTTTTAGGGCAAAGGCTATTTCCTCCTCAACGGTTTCGCTGAAAAGTTGATGGTCTGGGTTTTGGAAGACGAAGCCAACCTTTCTGGCTAGGGTTGCAACGCTCACCTTTGTTGTTTCCACGCCGTCCACAAGCACTTTACCGGCTGTTGGCTTTAACAGTCCATTAAAGTGTTTTACAAGGGTTGTTTTCCCAGCCCCATTTTCGCCCATTATAGCTACAAATTCGCCGTCTCGAATTGTTAGGGAAACCCCCTTTAGCGCTTCCACCCCGCTCGGATATTTAAAGTAGACGTCTTGAACCTCAATCATAAGCGTTTAAGCGCCTCCCTAACCATTTCAGCCATCTCATCGGAAGACAATGGCACTTTTCCGCCCAGCTTTATCCCATCGCTTTTCAGTATTTGGTAGAGGCGCGTCGCCTTTGGAATCCCAACACCAATTAGGCGGGCTTCCTCAGAGCTTAGGATTTCATGGGGCTCCCCGTCCAAAACAACTTTGCCGTCATCCATTATTATGATGTGGTCTGCGTATTTTGCTGTCAAATCAAGCCTATGCTCGACAAGAACTATGGTTACTCCAAGCTTCCTGTTAAGCTCATAGATAACCTCAAAAATTCTCTTGGCGCCCAGCGGGTCAAGAAAGGAAGTTGGCTCGTCGAGGACTATGACTTCTGGCTGCATAGCTAAAACAGAAGCTATGGCAACCCGCTGCTGCTGCCCGCCGGAAAGCTCCGTTGGTGTGCGTTCCCGCAGTTCGTATATTCCAGTAAGCCTAAGCGCCCAGTCCACCCTTTTGCGGATCTCTTCCCTTGGAAATCCAAGGTTTTCAAGTCCGAAGGCTACATCTTTTTCAACTGATAAGGCGAAAAGCTGGTTTTCCGGGTTTTGGAAGACCATCCCCACGTGAGTTGCCAACTCGTATATTTGATGTTCCGGAACCTTTAAACCAGCGACGGTTATTTCGCCTTTCAATTCGCCTTGGTAAAAATGGGGAATCAAACCGTTAAAGCATCTGCATAAGGTTGTTTTTCCGCAGCCGCTTGGTCCGGTTATCAGAACGAATTCGCCCTTCTCAATTTTTATGGAAACATCTCTAATTGATGGTTTTGTGGCGCCCGGATACGTGTATGTTAGGTTTTTTGTCTCGATTATTGGCATGCTTGGTTTTTCCACCACATCCTAACCAAAAACTTTGCCATTTAAGAGTAACTACTTAATTTTGAGTTTTCTGCTGTGTTGCCACTATCTTTTCCTTCAAAAGCCTCAAACAACGCTTAAGCCCAGCTTCAAGTTCTCCAAAACCGTTGACACCAGCTGCTGTCGCGTGCCCCCCGCCCATGCCGTTAAGGTATTCACCTAAAGGCTTGGCTATGTCCCTTCCAAGGTGAATTCCCGTCTTTTCATGAAATTCCTTGGTGCAGCGGAGGCTTATCTCCAGACTTTCATTTTTCTGTCCAGCAACAACCGCCACATGCGCTCCGAGGTCTATTATGGCACGGGCTGCTGAAGCTTGAAAGGCACTAACATGCGACAAGGCGATTATCCACTCGCCTATTTTGAAGAGCTTAGCCCTCTTACAAGCCTTAAGCCTCGCAACCCTTTCTGAAAAATCCATTGGCAAGGATAAAATTGCCAGTGCCTCTTGGACGTTTACTCCAGCGTCTATCAACTCTGCAATTGTTTTCAGTGTTGAGGAGTTTGCCAAAACAAAGTGGCGGGTGTCGAAGGCTATGCCCAAGAAAAGCGCTTTAGCTTCGTTCTCCTCGATTTTAACGCCTGACTGCTTGTAAAAGCTGTAGATTATTTCACATGTTGAAGAAACATTTTCATCTGTGATGCAAAGCCTTGCCATCTTCTCGGTTTCTGGATGAGTCGCATGATGATCAATGACAATTAAAGGCGCCTTTGAAGCCTTCACCTTCTCCGCAAGGTTGTTCAACTGTTGAATAGTGTTTGTATCCAAGAGAATTAGCAAATCTGCACCTTCCACGTTGGGCTGGGTTTCCACGTTTATCGGCAAATATTTTAAAATGTGTTTTGAAAGGCGGCTTATCCCTTGCGCCGCTCCAATTTCAACATTGACTTGTGGTCTACACTTTTTAAGCAGACTTGCCAGAGCAAAAGCCGAGCATATGGCGTCCGGATCCGCATTATGATGGCACAACAAGATTATATGCTGGGCATTTGTCACATCTAATACGCGGGTTACTTCTGCAAACGACACTTAAGTTCCCTCAAGTATTTCTCAGCCGACCTGAACGCCTCTTTTACGGCTTCATCCGCAAGCCTTTGAACATCATATTCCTGCATCAGCGGCGACAAGACTATCTCAACATCAACAGTCAATGTTAAGGGTTTCTCGCCGTCTGTTTCAACACTTATGTTTAATGTTTCAACTTGTTTGGGCGGAACTTTAGATAGCACATACTCTCTTGCAGCCTCCTCGGCTTTTGAACATAACTCCTCTATCTGTTCTGGAGTTAACTCTGGCAAGCCTATATCTTCCAAGCTTCACCAAGCCTCTTAATGCTCTTTGCCTATGGCTGTGTGCTCGAAACAGGGGCTAAATCCTGCTGAAGCTTTGCTTGCAATTCCTTCATTTGGCTTCGGAGACGTTCTTCCTGCTTGCCCAAAACTGAGGCTCGCATGTTAAGCAGTTCTTTGCGCTCGTTTAGGTCGGCTGTCACCTTCGCCTTGTCAGTTTTAACCAAAAGCGAGCCTATCGCCTTATAAATAACAGCCTCGTCTGCAACCTTTTGCAGCTCACTTAAAGCCTGCTCAATCTCTGTTAGCTCCAATTCCACCTGCTGCTTCTGAGCCAAAACAGACTGCAACGTCTGCTGCAACTGCTGAAGCCTTAAGAGGCGCTCCTGAACCTGTGGAGGAAGTTTAGCCAACTCTTCGCTCAAATTTATCCTTCCATCTGCACAGCTTTACATCAAACCAGTTAATTAAACATTTTCTAAAGCAAAACAGCTGCGAACATGAGGTAAAGCCTCTTTAAAAGGGAAAATCTAGAGGGGGCTATCAATTTTGCAGTTTGCCGTCAACAACAAAATTGACATAAGATAAAAGAAAAGTGGGCGAGGTTTTAAGTTTAGCCGTTGTAAGATATGTAAACATTGGAAGCGCCGGCGCTGATGTCGAGATAGTACGTTCCAGAACTAGATGAAGAGTAAACCCGCAAGGTGTAGGTGCCAGTCGCCGTTATGGTTGTAGCGATAATCTCTTGTCGCGTGGTCCCGGTGGATGAGGCGATAAGGCTTCCGGAAGGATTGTAGAGGTATATGTTAAAGTTAGGTCTTGTCGCGCTGCTCCACGACGGCATTATTAATGTTATGGCAATCGGATAACTCGTCGTTGTCACTGTTATCTTCCAAAGATCATAGGCCCCCGTCCTGGCAAGTGTTTCAGTGAACGCGAAATGATTTGGCACTGCTATGCCCGTCCCAATGTAGCCCCCAGCCGCTTTAACGGCTTCATAACCATCAAGTCTTCCCCAGCCATAATCTATGTCCTTTCCAGAAGGACCAAAATCTATGGATGTTGTTGAAATTATACTTTTAATCTGCAATGGAGTTAACGAGGGGTTAGCGTCCAGCATCAACGCAACAGTGCCTGCCACGAAAGGCGTTGCCATGCTTGTGCCGCTGTATTCAACATAGCCGTTTGTTGTTCCCGCTTTAGCGGCCATTATTAAATATCCTGGTGCACATACATCTGGCTTGATCCTGCCATCCGCTGTAGGCCCTCTACTTGACCAGGAATTTAAAAAGAAGCCTTTCTGTCCAACATCAGCAATGGAGCCTACTGTTATGACTTTTTCAGCTGCGCCCGGAGAGCCTATAGTGTAAGTTTTTGGTCCACTGTTTCCAGCCGCAACTACAACTACTAAACCTTGGTCAACAGCGTTATTGCACGCAACTGAAACAGCGTCGGTGCCGTCAGAGCTGCCTGAAGTACCTAAGCTTAAGGACAAGATTTCTATTTCATACACGTCTTTGTTAGCTACAGCCCAGTTTATGCCATCAGTCACCCCACTTAACGTTCCTGAACCTGCTGAGTCAAGCACTTTGACACCGACGAGCGCAGCCCCTGGCGCCACACCTTTATAGCTTGGATTTCCTTCACCTGTCCCAGCCGCTATTGATGCACAATGAGTCCCGTGTCCATTGTCATCGTAAGGTGTTGTTCGCCCATTTATAAAATCCTTCCATCCAATTATTTTCCCGCCGTCCAAGTCCACATGGTTTGGATCTATTCCGGTATCAATTATAGCTACGACAATATCATCTTTGGTGTAAGTTGCCGGTGAACCATCCCTATCTCCGTCCAAACCAAAATCCGCCCTGGCTTTTTGAATGCCATACCAATAAGTCGCCGTGTTCAAACATGCATAAACTGGCGCATCATGCTCTATTTGCACAACGTCATCAATAAGCGAGAGAGCCCTAACCTGACCAGGCGTAAGCGAAGCCGCAATGCCCGGAACAATAGTCCATTGAGACTTTATTCTAAACGAGCCTATTTTGCTTTGAAGATTCCTCAAAAATGGTTCTGAAGGCATCTTCTTAAATAAAACAATCACATCCACAAGACTGTCTTCCCTACAGCCAGCCATAACATGCTCCAAATCGTCGAAAATTTTGTTCCTATTCGCATCCCTCAGAAAACTCGTCTTGACATCTGTTTTCAAGTAAGCATACGAGAGTGAAGCGATAAAAGCCATGCAAAGCAGCGAAACCACAAACGCCACTAGAATGGTTTTCCTCTTAAACACAAAGGTCACCGGATACGGGTGTGAGATTTTCATTTTTAAATTTTTCTAAATCCCACAACTTTTGTGCAGACCCATATGAACTGAAAAATATAGAGTAGCCAATTTAGGCTTTCACCACAACCTAAATTGTTAGAAAATCTAGAATGGGTATCGTATTTGCCGCTTAATTTCCAACCACAAATATGACCTCCCAAACGATTAAACAGTTAATTTTAAAGGCTTAAAAATAGAAGATTAACAACTACACGCGAGGTGGAATGTCGTGGTTAAAGTTGACGGATATGAAGTTCCAGAAGGACTATATTACTCAAAGGATTTTGAATGGCTCAAAATTGAAGGCGACAAAGTTCGCGTCGGCATAACAGACTACGCCCAAAAACAGCTAAGAGAAATTGTTTACGCAGAGTTGCCAAGCCCCGGAGCCACCACAAAACAAAACGAGCCATATGGTACCGTTGAATCTGTAAAAGCAGTTTCAGACCTTGTGGCGCCGGTAAGCGGAACAATAGAGGAAGTCAACACAGAAGTTCAATCGAAACCAGAACTTTTAAACGAAGACCCCTATGGGAAGGGTTGGCTTCTCGTCATAAAGCCCTCAAACCTAGAGGCGGAGCTAAAAAACCTAATGGACTTCAACGCAGCTGTTGAGTGGCACAAAAGCCTAATTAAAGAAGGGAAATAGCCCTTGCCAAGACGCATAGTCATAATTGGGGCGCACGCTGCCGGTGTAGATGCAGCCTCAGCCGCCAGAAAGACAGACCGCACAGCCGAAATCACCCTAATAACTGATGAGAAGTATGCAGGATACTCCCGTTGCGGTTTACCCTTCGTCATAGGCGGACACATACCAAGCTTCAGCAACCTCATAGTTTTCCCGCCGAGCTACTTCCAAATGATGAAACTAAACCTAAAAACAGAAACCAAAGCGACAAAAATTGATACGGGCAAAAAGACTGTGCTAACAGTGGACAAGGCTGGAAACACCGAGGAAATCCCCTACGACAGCCTAATAATAGCCGCGGGAGCAAGCGCTTTCACACCACCAATAAAGGGAAGAGAAAAACAGGGAATAATCCCCTTAAGGACTATTGAGGATGGACAGCGAATAGACCAAGCAATCCGTGAAGGCGCAAAAACAGCTGTTGTCATGGGTGCTGGACTCATAGGCTTAGAAACCGCAGTAGCGCTACAAGAAAGAGGCTTAAAGGTGACGGTTGTGGAAATGCTTCCCCAAGTTTTGCCAGCCATGCTTGACGCAGACATAGCAAAAATGGTTCAAGAAATGCTGGAGCAAAAAGGCATACGGATTCTAACCAACAAGCCAGTTGAAGAATTTCTCGGAACAGACAAGGTGACGGGCATAGTGGCTGGAGGAGAACAAATAAACGCAGATCTTTTCGTCAGCGCCTTTGGTGTTAGGGCAAACACGCAACTCGCCGTGGACGCTGGAATAGCCCTAGGCGAGACAAGAGCCATCAAAACAAACGCCAGAATGGAAACCAGCGTTAAAGATGTTTACGCGGTAGGTGACTGCGCGGAATCCACTCACATTGTCACACAGAGACCCGCACTGCAACAACTCGGAACAGTTGCTGTGAGACAGGGAAAAGTGGCGGGGATAAACGCCGCTGGTGGCTATGCACTATTCACTGGCGTTTTAGGCTCCGCTGTAACCCAGCTCTACGACACGCAAGTGGGCGTTACAGGCTTAACAGAGGCGGCAGCCCAAAGAGCAAGAATAGAAACCGTCACCGGAACAATATCGTCCAAGACCAAGGCGGATTATTACCCGGGCGCCCTACCAATAAAAGTTAAGCTTGTCGTCGAAAAAGAGTCACAACGCATTATTGGAGCCCAAATCATAGGCGGAGAAGAGGTAACCCAACGCATAAACGCCGTTTCATTCGCCATACAAAAACAGATGACTGTGCGGGAGCTAGCCAAAGCCGACACAGCCTATGCGCCGCCCCTTTGCGAAACATGGGAGCCCCTTGTTTTGGCTGCTGAAATGGTTCTCATGAAACTCCGATAAAACCCATTCCTTTCTTTTTATTTCTGTCGGAAAATTAATTAAGAGAACTGGTTCCATTAATATCCGAAATTTAGCGTAGAATGGTGATTTAAATGGCAATAAGGGTAGCCATAAACGGTTTTGGAAGAATCGGAAGGCTTCTATACAGAGCAGCCATCGAAAGAAAAGCCAACATAGACTTTGTAGCCGTAAACGATGTGGCAGACGCCAAAACACTGGCACACCTCCTAAAATACGATTCAGTCCACGGACCCTTCCCAGGTGAAGTTAAGGCCACGGAAAACAGCATAATAGTGAACGGAAAAGAACTAAAAGTGCTTTCACAGAAAGACCCCGCCCTACTGCCATGGAAGGACTTGGACGTTTATCTAGCCGTGGAATCAACAGGCTTGTTCACAAAACGCGAGGACGCAGCAAAACACCTTCAAGCAGGAGCCAAAAAGGTCTTGATATCCGCCCCAGCTGAAAACCCAGACATAACCATAGTCATAGGCGTGAACCATGACAAATACGACCATGACAAACATCATATCCTGTCAAACGCCTCATGCACAACAAACTGCGTAGTGCCATGTGTAAAGGTACTTCACGAAAACTTCGGCGTCAAAGCAGGGTTAATGACAACCGCACACGCCTACACAAACGACCAGCGCATAATGGACCTCGTCCACAGAGACTTGAGAAGGGCAAGGGCTGGAGCAATAAACATAATACCAACGACAACGGGTGCAGCAAGAGCTTCAGCGTTGGTTTTCCCAGAACTGAAGGGAAAAATTGACGGAATAGCCCTCCGAGTGCCAGTCCCAAACGTCTCAATAGTAGACTTGACCGCTGTTCTCGGAAAAGATGTAACAAAGGAAGAGGTTAACGCAGCCTTCAAGAAGGCAGCCGAAGGACCATTGAAGGGTATAATGGCTTACACTGAAGAGCCCATAGTTTCAACAGATGTCAACCACACGCCCTACTCCGCCGTGGTGGACGGATTATCAACAATGGTTGTCGCGGGAAATCTCGTCAAGGTGCTGGCTTGGTACGACAACGAGTGGGGCTTCTCCTGCAGAATGGTTGAACTCATAGAACTCATCGGAGAGAAAGCTGGCTTCTAACAAGGCGAATATAAAACTTAAAAGCGAACAACCCCTCTATTTTTCTGCTCTAAAACGAAGAGGGACACATATGGCTAAATATTTAACCCTAGACGACGTTGACGTGAAAAACAAAGTTGTTCTCGTAAGAGTTGATTTCAACTCTCCAGTAGACCCAGAAACAAAGAAAGTTCTAGATGACACAAGGATTAGGGCGCATGGCGAAACCACCATAAAAGAGCTAGCCCAAAAAGGGGCAAAGGTCGTAGTAATCGCCCACCAAGGGAGAAAAGGCGACCCAGACTTCATACCATTAAAAGAGCATGCTGAAATCCTAGGCAAAGTCTTGGGCAAACCAGTAAAATTTGTGGACGACGTCTTCGGAGAGAAAGCCCAAAAAGCGATTAAGGAGCTGAAAAGCGGCGAAATCCTAGTTCTGGACAACGTTAGAAACTTTGCCGGAGAAACAAAGGAGGGCACACCAGAAGAACACGCCAAAACAGAGCTTGTAAAGACACTGGCACCACTGGCAGACATATTCGTAAACGACGCCTTCGCTGCAGCCCACAGAGCCCACGTCTCAATGGTCGGCTTTACGGCTGTTCTGCCAAGCGTCGCCGGAAGAATAATGGAGAGGGAGCTAAAATCCCTAAGCAGAGTGCTGGAAAACCCGGAAAAACCATGCGTATACGTGCTTGGCGGCGCCAAGGCAGACGACTCCCTTGAAATCTCAAAATACGTTTTGGACAACGGAATAGCAGACTACGTGCTAACCGGCGGCGTTGTCGGCCACGTCTTCCTAGTGGCAAAGGGATACGACCTAGGCAAGCCCAACATGAAATTCCTAGAAGAGAAAAAACTGATGGGCTTAGTTCCTGGAATAAAAGAACTGATGAAAAAGTATCCAGACAAAATTAAGGTTCCAGCAGACGTGGCAGTGGAAGTGGAGAAAAAGCGAAAGGAAATCCCCGTGGAAAAACTGCCCACAGACTACCCAATATTCGACATCGGAGCAAAAACCGTTGAAAACTATGCAAAAATAATACGCAACGCCAAATCCATAGTGGTAAGTGGACCAATGGGAGTCTTCGAAAACAGCGAATTCATCTACGGAACAAGAAAAATCTTTGAAGAAATCGCAAACTCGAAGGCCTTCTCCCTAGCTGGTGGAGGCCACACAATAGCAGCCCTACAAGAGTTGGGCCTATCCAACAAAATATCCTATGTGAGCACAGCAGGCGGAGCCCTAATAGAATTTCTAATGGGCAAGAAACTCCCTGGCGTAGTAGCCCTAGAAAAGGCTGCGGCTCGCAAGTCCTAACTTTGAACCCGCCACTTTCCATTTATTTTTGAGTTATCTTCTCCAGCAAGTCAACAACTCTTGCTTCTTCGTGTTCCGGCTTATGCTGGAGCATCTCGTAAATCTGTAGGGTTTGTTCGGCAGCCTTCCTCCAAGTGAAATACTGTAACACTCTTTTTCTGCCGTTTTCTCCCCACCTCTTGGCTCTTTCAGGGTCGCATAAAACCTCCTTTATCCCCCAAGCTATGTCAGCTGGATTTCCACCATTCACATGAACACCATTTTGGTCCGGCCCAAAGGGTACGACTTGCTCTCTGAAGCCTACAACGCCTTGGGCGCCAACAACAATCGGCTTTTCCATAGCCATAGCCTCTAGGCTAACTATGCCAAAGGGCTCGTAGGTGGATGGAAAAACACAGACATCAGCCGCTGCATAATGTAATATGCGCTCTTTTTCCGGCACGAAGTCAAATCTGCAAATCAGCTTGTCGCCTATTCCAAGCCTAGCGGCAGCCTCAACAATGTCGTTTTGCTGTTCTCCCTTGCCTAAAATAACAAGCTTAGTTTTTGGATATTCCGCCAGAACCATGGGCATAGCTTGAACAAGGTTTATTACGCCTTTAACCCAAGTCAGCCTTCCAAGAAAAAGGACCATCTTTTCATCGGATTTAATGCCATACCGGCTTCGAACCGCCTCAACATCTTCTGGCTTACACTTTTTAGGATTATAACGCTCAGGGTCGACACCGTTCCAAACAACACTAATTTTAGCTTTAGGCCAGCCGTGGCGGACTAAATCTTCCTGCATTGCGTGGCTAACAGTTATTATTCTGTCAGCCCTCTGTGCCATAGCTGACTCAAGATAGGAGACAACCTCTGAGCCTTGCCCTCCACTTCTTCCCCACTCCGTGCTGTGAACGTGAAAGACAACCGGAACTTTTGTCTCATTTTTTATTATGATTCCTGCTATGCTACTCAGCCAGTCATGAACGCAAACAACATCATAAACACATCCTTCTTTTTTCAGCATGCTGTTAATGAATTTGGTGGCGCTCAAAACATTGTAAATGAAAATGTCATTGAACAAGCGTATGTTTGTACCCCACTTTTTCAAGTCGTCTATAACAAACATTGGAAAGACGTTGCTCGCATCCGCAATCAACGGCCTATGAACCTCAACACCCTTTATAATCTCCCTGGTCTTTAGGTTACCAGGATTCAACGTGAAAACCGTCACATCGTTGCCCATGGCTACAAATTCACGGGTAATGTATTCGGCGTATGTACCTAAGCCGCCTACAAGGGCTGGCGGATACTCCCAGACAAAAAAGCCTATCCTCAACTAAAACCATCCAACAGCATTTAACCTACAACTTCCAAACGACAAAGAATAAGTGGCGGCTTTAGAAGAGCTTCAGCTTTCTTTTTGGCGGCTCTTCTTCCTTTGGCTTTTCTGGCATCTTCGGAGGCGGCGGTGGCGACATCTCCTTTACGGGCTCGGGTTTGGGAAGCTCAGGCTTAGGTTCAGGTTTTGGCTCCTCTTTCTTCTCCGGTACTTGCGGCTGTGGCGGCTGCTCCTCTGGCTCCTTCTTCTTCATCGGTTTCGGTTCACGCTTTTTCTCCGAAGGCTTCTCTTCTCTCGGCTTTTCTACGGGTTTCCACGTAAAAATGGGTTGAAGGCGGAGACCCTTATGATCTCCAAGTTTTAGGTACTCCCATTCGTAGAGATCTATGCGTATGCCCTTCATGCTTTCAACAGCCCTTCTAACAGCGTCTGAAAAACTCGGCGCAATCAGTATGAGCCTCGGCTTTTCCTTATCGTCAATTTTATGCTTGTTATATGTAGCCTTCAGGAAAGATTTGAACTTGTCAACGTAGTCAAAGCTTTGAAGCCCTTGAAGAAGCATGGCGTCATCTTCCTCAACGTTCAACTGAAGAATAACAAGCTGCCCATTGCTGTCATGGCACAAGATATCCAAAGTGGTTTTATCATTTATAGGAACGTTGCTGCAAATCACGGTTAAGCCCTTCTCAACAAGGTTTATTCCATTGATTATCATCTGCTCCAATTCTTGGCGACTCTCAATGCTAATTTTTTCAATCGACACACTATTTCACCTTTGTTTTAGAGAATGAAACCTTGTAAGGGATAAATAAGTTATGAATTCAAAATCCGAATCCAATCTAAACTTAGCAAACCAGAAATAAGGCATAAGCAAAACAATAACAAACAAGAAAAGAGGCTAAAAGGTTGACGGACATAGTTTTCGTCTTCGAAGTGCACCAGCCCCACAGACTAAGGAAGAATTATTTCTGGGAAAACAAGCTCTTTAAACGCCTAAAAAAGGCTGAACTATTCAACTACTATTTCAACAATGAACTTGACAGAGAAATCTTTGAACGCGCATGCAAAAAATGCTACTTTCCATCAAACCAAATACTATTAGACCTAATAGACAAGCATAAGCGGGAGAAAAAACAAGTAAAAGTTTCCTTCAGCATTTCCGGGACCTTCCTCGAACAATGCGAAATGTTTAACAAAGACCTTTTAGAGTCTTTCAAACAACTTGCAGAAACAGGTTGTGTGGAATTTCTGAATCAGACATATCACCATTCGCTGGCGAGTCTCTACCCGGAAAAAGAAGAATTTATTGAACAAATAAAAATGCATAGGCAAGCAATAAGAGACTTGCTGGGCTACACGCCACGAGTCTTCGAAAACACGGAATTAATCTACAACAATGCCATAGCAAAAACAGCTGAAGAATTGGGCTTTGCTGGAATATTCACGGAGGGGACAGAAAAGATTCTCCATGAAAAGTCACCTAACTATCTTTACAAGCCAAAAGGGTGCAAGAAAATCAAGGTGCTCCTCAGAAACTATAAACTAACAGACGACATAGGCTTTAGGTTTTCAGCAAGATGGTGGAGCGAGTGGCCCCTAACAGCCGACAAATACGCAAGCTGGTTGGCAGCCACACCTGGAAACTGTATAAACATATTTCCAGACTATGAAACCTTCGGCGAACACCACTGGCCAGAAACCGGCATCCACGAGTTTTTGAGGCATATGCCAAGGGAGATTTTGAAGTGGTGGCACCTTCGCATGGCAACACCATCAGAGGTCATTGAAAAATATGAGGCTGTCGGGGAAATTGACGTGCCAGAGCTTGGCGGAACAGTTTCATGGGCTGATTTGGAAAGGGATGCAAGCTGCTGGCTTGGAAACACCTTCCAATGGGCTTACTACACGTCCGTTAGAAGGCTCGAACCCCTCGTCAAGGAGTCAGAAGACAAAGATTTTCTAAGGATATGGCGCTACTTTCAAACAAGCGACCACCTCTACTACATGTTCACAGCCGGCGGAGCCCCAGGCGAAGTCCATTCTTACTTCAGTCCTTTCAACACTCCAGCAGACGCTTACGTAACGGCTCAAGCGGCAGTTCTTGACTTTGAGAACCGCCTCCGTCTGGCGACAATAACGGCCAACGAGCCATTCCTTTTCTATAAGGGCGTGGGAGAGGAAAATTTTACTGGAGTGATGGCCTGGAGCCTTAAAGGGTTCATAAAAGCCCTACAGAAAGCAGAAATAAAGTCCATAGAGTTCCACAACAGCCGCGGCGACTTTGAAAGGTGGGCTGAACATTCACTTCACGACAAAGTTTTGGCTGAAAAACTCATGGAAATTAGGCTTTCAAAGCTTAAGGGGCAAGCTTTACGAAAAGCCTTGATTTTGGCTGCAAAGGAAAGATTTGATGATTCGTCACGACAACTAAGAGCTTTGACAGAATACTTTTAAGCATATGCAAGCCTTAATAGGAAACGCATTAGGCATGTTTTGGCTTAAAGGTGAGAAATGTTGAGGGAGGAACTTCCAATTTCTGAAAAAATTCTGCAAACGCTCCATAACCTATGCGCTACAGCCCCAGATTTAGCGAGGAAAAGCGAGGAACTTGCCCAAGTCTTACAGCTGGATATAACAGAAGTTGAAAGAATCCTAGACAGTTATGGATGTGAGGGTTATGTGGAGAGCTTCGCCGACAGCCAAGGGAAAAAATGGTACTATCTTACTGGAAGAGGAATAATCAAGGTCTGTGCACTTTTCACTTAACCGGCGGTAGCAAATGCGAGTAATAATTTTCTCATGGGAGTACCCGCCAAGAGTTGTTGGAAAACTTGCCGATTATGTGAAGGAGTTGGCGGTGCAACTCGCCAAAAACAAGGTTGAAACATATGTGGTCACCTATCATGATTATATGACCGGGGAACTTGAAGAAAATGGCGTCAAAACTTGTAGGGTGACAAACCCCGTTAAAACCCACATAAGCGTCCTCACATGGGTTTTGACCTTAAACCAAGAGGTGGAGCGAGTCGCTGCCAACATTTATTACAAGGCTGGTGGACACGTAGACCTCATAGACGTGCAAGACTGGCATTTTATTCCAGCGGCGGTCACCTTAAAAAAGGCATTTAACGTTCCCTTTGTGTATTCTGTTGAGAGTTTAGAGGACCACCGCTCTCACAGTTCGAACTCGCCGTTTAATATGGCTATTAAGAGCATTGAGTGGCTGGGCATGTATGAGGCGAGCATGGTTATTGTGAAATCCGAATGGATGGCAAGCGAAGCCATCAGAATCTACAAGGTGCCAGAAGCAAAAATAAAAGTTGTTAAGCCCGGCTCTGAGCGCTGGCTTAAAACAATTTTAGAAGCCTACAAAAGCCTTAAGGAGGGCTACAAAAATGCTTGACGAATTAAGGGTTATGATGCTTACATGGGAGTTCCCGCCAAGAATTATCGGTGGAATCTCACCCCACGTATACTACTTGTCAAGAAGCCTTGCAAAAAATGGCGTAAAAGTCTACATCGTTACATGCGATTTCCCGGGAGCCCCTCAACATGAGACACTGGATGGAGTTGAAGTCTATAGAATTGATTCTTACAAGAGCCCCTCACCGGATTTTGCAAGTTGGGTTTATTTGATGAATATGAATATGCAGAAGGAGGCAGCCTCCATTGTTAGGGAGTTAGGCGGAGTTGACATTTTCCACGCCCACGACTGGCTTGTGGCAAACGCCGGGATAGGCTTAAAACATGTTTTTAGGAGACCTCTTCTGGCTACGATTCACTCAACGGAATATGGAAGGCGGAACAGCATTCACTCCGACTATGAGAGGATGATTCATGAAACAGAGGCTTGGCTTACCTATGAGGCTTGGAGGGTCATATGCTGCAGCAATTATATGGTTTCCCATGTAAAATGGGTTTTCGGACTCCCACAAGACAAACTGATAATGATTCCAAATGGCGTAGACGCAAAGGAATATGAAAAAAGCGGCGATGTTGATCTAAACCAGTTTAGGCGACGGTTCGCCTTGCCAGAAGAGAAAATTGTATTGTTTGTTGGGCGACTTGTCTATGAGAAGGGCATACATGTCCTCATCAACGCAGTGCCAAAGGTTTTGGAAAAGGTGAATGCAAAAATTGTCATCGTTGGAAACGGGTACATGCAACAATCCTTATCAGAATACATTAGAAGCACGGGATTAGCGCATAAAGTCATGTTTACAGGCTTTGTAGATGATAGAACATTGCGGAATCTTCAAAAATGTGCCGACGTTTCAGTTGTCCCATCCCTTTTTGAACCCTTTGGAATTGTGGCGCTTGAGGCAATGGCGGCTAAAAGCCCAGTTGTGGTTTCAGACACTGGAGGCTTGTCAGAAATAGTTGAGCATGAAGTGACTGGCGTTAAGGTTTATCCTAATAACCCGGACTCGCTGGCGTGGGGAATCACGAGAGTTTTGCTTGACGAAAATTTGGCGAATAGGTTGAGGGAAAACGCTTACCGAAAGGTTGTTGAAAATTATAACTGGAAGAAGATAAGCCAGCAAACGAGAAAAGTGTATGAGAGTGTTTTAAACGAGTACTCGAAGACTTTTTGGGCTTAGCAGTAATTATGGGTACTTAAGCCTGATCGCCTTATGTGGACATGCATCAGAGCACTTCATGCAATAAATACATTCTGGATGGCTGAACTTTTCCCATGGCAGTTCTAAAATTGGAACCATCATGGGACAAGCCTTAACACATTCTCTACATTCGCCTTTAACACACCTTACAGGGTCCCTCCGCAAACCGAGAAAGCTGAACCTGTTTAGAAAAGCCATTATCGCGCCATGGGGACATAAATACCTACACCATCCTCGCGGAACATAGGCTGCCAAAACAATAACACCTATAAGGATAAACAATTGAACCCAGAAAAGAGGAGGCAAATCCAAAATCCCAGATAAAACATCTACTACCGGCTTCTTCATAATCTCAATTGAAAAGCTTTGAATGCCTCTTGGCAGCGTGGAAAACAAGGTTTCAGCTGGGCTTATGGCAGTGAATGGGGCATAGGCGAATATGCCTAACGCCCTTTCATAGTCTTTATAGGCTCCTGTAACTTTAGCCGCTGAAAAGGTTAAGCTAATAAAAAGCACAATGCCTAAAATAAAATACTTCACTAGCGCCATGTTCCTATGAGTTTTTAGAGAAACCTCTGTTTTCTTCACTTTAACAAAGCCAACTAAGTCTTGAATAAAGCCAAAGGGGCAAACCCAACCGCAGAGGGATTTGCCAATTAGAACGCCTACTAATAGGAAGGATGCTACTGCAAGCCATGGAAAAACAACAGGTGACTGCCATCCGCTGAACATTAACTGCAGTGTCGTTAAAGCATCCCCAACGGTGTTCGGCTGGTAACCCCAAGTCCACATGACCGGGAGCACTATGGGCAGCGAGCCTAAATTAAAGACCATTGCACTGAAAAGCAGGAAGGATATAAACTGAACAGCTCTGCGAAACGTATTAAATTTGAATAAGCGTTGTCGAATGCTTGTCTTCAACATTTCAGCCCCCATTTTGAATGAGATAGTTTAAGGTTTAGGTTATTTACTTTCCGATAACTTTAACGTTTTCCACAAGAACCCAAGGCGCAACAAGCGAGCCTATCTTTCTTTCATTATTTGCCAAATCCGAAACGTTCTTTAGGGCATCGAAAACGTTGCCAGCCAGCATGGCGCCCTTAACTGGGTGAACTATTCTGCCTCTCTCAATCTTCCATGCTGGAGTTGCCACAACAGAGAACTCCCCGCTTGCCGGATTACTGCTATGCGCTCCTTGTAATGAGTATACGAGAAGCCCCTCGTCAACTTCGCCTATCAGCTCCTCTGGGGATTTTTCACCAGCTTCAAAGTGGAAATTTGTTGCTTCAACATTCGGCGTTGACAAATAGCCAGCCCTAAAAGCGTTCCCAGTACTTTCCCTCCCCTCCTTTTTAGCAGTGTAATTGTCATAAATAAAATTGCACAGAACGCCATTCTCGATTATGAGGGTTTTCTGTTGTGGAACTCCTTCACCATCAAACCTCCACGTCCGGAGCCCACCTTCAAGCAAGCCGTCATCATATACTGTCACAACTTCGGAGGTGACTTTTTGACCAATCTTGCCTTTAAGAGCTGACTGGTTTCGCTGCACATAATCCGCCTTAACAGCGTCCATCAAAGTGTAATGGAGAAGCTGCTGCAAGGCAAAATGGGCGAAAATAACGTCCATGTTTTTTGTTTCCACTCGTTTGGCTCTTAACGCCAAAGCTGCCAGACGCGCAGCCTCTCTGCCCACCCATTCGGGGTCTATTTTGAAAATTCTTTCGGCGTTAAACTCGAAACACACGGGTGTTACTTCGCCACCCTCATGAGCTATTGTTGCCAAACTACATTCGATAACTGTGCCGTAATCTAAGCCCACCACACCGTTTGAGTTTACAACAGCACGTGAAAGGTAAGAAGCTCCAATACCTCCCTCTATTGGAAAAACACGCTCATCAGTCTTTTCAGCAGCCTCCAACATTAGAGAAGAAAGTTTGACTAAATCTTCCGGGGATAATTCGCAAATGGCACTGTCAAACGTGCCCCTTACATGGGCGTAGGTTTTCTTATGCGGGAAGCCTTGCCAATCCTTGTCCGGCTTACTAGCCCTTGCAGATTTCAAAGATTTCAAAACTACCTCCTCAATTGCCTCTTTGCTTCCAACAATATTTGTGTATGAAAAGCCAACCGCCTTATCAACAACTGTTCTAACCCCGATTCCTTGGTCAATAATCTTTGAACTTTTTGTAATTTGTCCCCTTTCAATGGCCACCGCCGTTGTGAAGCCTTGGTATGCGAAGGCTTCAGCCTCGTCAGCTCCGTTTTTAAGCGCGAATTTCACAGCAGCCTCAGCCAAGCTGACAGTTTCCTCTTCCTTAAGCGCTGCCACCAACAAGCACCTCTTTAACCCTTATATGGGGGCCACCATCACAAACGAACGCCGTTTGGCCCTTTCCGCACCTTCCAGGCCAGAGTTCAAAGTCTTTCCCAACAGCATCCACTTTATGCAATGTTTCAAGCGTATTGCCACTTATTGATGCATTTCGCACCGGTTCGCCAATTTCACCCTTAACTATTTCATAGCCCTCTTGAATCCCAACCTGGAACGTGCCGTCCAAGTTTGCTTGCCCTCCTCTGAAGCTTTTGAAGTAATATCCGAATTTTATGCTTTCAATAAGCTCTTCAAAAGAATGGTCTTTTGGCGCGAGGAAAGTGTTTCGCATCCTTATTATTGGTTCTACACGGAAGTCTTCGGCCCTCGCATTGCCGGTTGGTTTGGCATTAAATTTCTGTGCTGTTTCACGGTTATGCATAAGTCCAACAACCACGCCATCCTTGACCAATAGCGTTTTTTGGGATGGGACGCCCTCGTCATCGTATTTGAAAGAGCCGAAAGCTCCTTCGATTGTTCCATCATCATAAATGGTGGCAACATCGGAAGCCACCTTCTTGCCAAGCTTATTCATGAGAACAGAACCCGACAAAGTTAAATCTGCTTCAGCCAAATGACCAAAAGCCTCATGAATAAAAACTCCAACAACGTTTGGACCCAAAACCACGGGGAAAGTTCCGCCCTTTGGAGGCTTGGCCTTTAATTGTTCAACAGCCCTTTTCACCACTCTTTCGCCTATAATCTCTGGGGTTTCAACATCAAAGACTTCAAAGCCGCTGGTTGAGCCCACCTCTTCACGACTAAACGTGAAAACATCTCCTTCTCTTGCGGTAACAAGAATTCTTGACCAAACATAGAGTTTATCCTGTTTGATATACGAGCCTTCACTATTCAGGAAATAGCTTGTTCCAACCAAGTCCAAATAGTCTATTGTGCAACTTTTAACGCGCTGGTCATATCCCAAAACCGTTTCTGCAATAGTAGAAGTTATTTTTATTTTATCTTCTATAGAGATTTTTGAAGGGTCTCTTTTGGGCTTAGCAGAAACATCATCCTCAAAGGCTTTGTTTTCAGCAAGTTTTATTGGATTCTTAAGTTTTTGACCGGCAACTTTCGCCATCCTGCAAGCCTCTGAGGCGGCACTAACCAAAGTTTTTGTGTCAAGTGAGCATGAAGAGGCGAAACCCCACGCGCCGTTGACAAGTACTCTTATAGCGGCACCATTCTCAATGCCCTCTTTCGCCGCTTCAACTTTCTCCTCTTTAATGGTAAGCATGGTCTTGAAAAGTTTCTGCGCGCGCACCTCCACATGTTCGGCGCCAAACTTGTTGACAGCAGTATTAACAACCTCGACTAAGGTGTCTTTCAACATCCCCCTTCCTAGTATAGCCTTTAGAGGGATGTAATCACGAAAATGGTGTTAATAAAAATTGCCCAGAATGTTGAAAATGGAAATCTTACGCTTTCCGCATAAGAAGCTTCACTTGACTGGCAAAGTCGCTTTCTCGAAGCTTCTCCAACTCGATTCTTCGGAGCAAACCATAACTTGAGTATATGTCCTCCAAAATTTTCCGCTCAATGACATAAGCCCCAGACTTCAAAAAATCTTCAAGTCCCTTCGCAAACAAATCAATTTTATCTGCAATTTCATCCCGCCGAACAGAGTAATTGCTCTCCAAATAACGATAAATTAGGCGGGTAGCCTCGTCTCCAAAAACCTGCCTCATGACACGGTCAATTATTTTGCAGACTTTCTCATTTTCTCTGCGCGTTTGCTGATTTGTTGTTGCGATGTTCATGGAAATCAAAAGTATCGTGTGTATTGCGACTTAATAAGCTTTGCCGTGTACACGTCCAACACACATACACAACAAAAACGTACAGAAGACACTATTACATGAAATCTGTAAGATTCAACTGTTGAACTTTTTCCGAAACGCTCTTCGCGGCTGAAGCCTCATCCCCAAAAATTATCGGACGACCATAAACTCCGTCGTATCCAGGCACAACCTTGATTCTGTCTTCTCTAACTCTAATTATGGCCTCGGCAATCTTTCCATCCACAACCGATTCTAAAGCTTCTCTCGGCGCGTCGATAAGTACGGAATATTCATCCCCGAACTTTTCCACCAGCCTATTGTAGATGCTCCAAACCTGCTGTGTTGATGGTGAATCAACGTTTAAAACAGTCGCAATAATTTCGGAAAGAGGCAGCAGATGCAAATATCCTATGGCATTTTCAGGCTTAAAGCCGGCTGGGCGATCCGCGAGTTCCTCAACTCTTTGTTCAACGCCTTTAGTTAGTTTTTTGCGGCAGACGGGACAAATATTACTAAGTTTAATGGCTTCTTTTGGTGAAAGTGAGATGTTGCAGTTTCTGTGTCCAGTCCAATGATACTTTCCATAGGCGGGATCAGTTTCAACCGTGAATTTAAACCTCGCCTTGTCCTTGTTTTTTATGGCTTCTACAACTTCCCAGTAACTTGGGCTTTTCAACTCAAAAACATTGGCCTCTCTCCCCATGCGCCACGGCCAGAAGCTGTGGCTGTCGCTGTTCGAAACTAATGTGAACTTGTCGAGTTTGCTCAGGCGCCAGTTCATGGGCGGGTCTGATGACAAGCCAGTTTCGAGAGCGTAAATATGTTTTGCCATGTCCTGGTAGCACTCCTCAACGCTATTGAAGCCGCTGAAGGCTCCAAATATGCTGAACCAAGGTGTCCAAGCGTGGGCTGGAAAAACCATGTTATCCTTCGAAACTTCCATAACCTCCTCTACAAGTTGGGGAGCAGACATGTCAAGGGTTGGTCTCCCATCAACCGATAAGTCGCCATATTTGGCGAGGCGCTCGTTTATTTGAACTGCAGTTTCTATACTCGGCGTTAGTATAACATGATGAATCTTTTTCACGTCATCTTCGAAAGTGAATATTGTGCTGACTTCTGTAGTTACCATAAAATAAACTGGAAAGTCAGGGTTCTTGGCAACCTTGTATAATCCAGTTCCAGCCTCTTCTACTAATGTTTCTTGTAGTTCCTTAAGCCATTTGGGATGAGTGAAATCTCCGGTGCCGACGAGATTTAAGCCTTTAATTTTTGCGAAATGGGCAATTTCCTCGATGCTCATTTTCTGGCTTGTGGCACGGCTGTACCGCCCATGGATGTGGAGGTCGGCTATAACCCTCATTATTCTCGTTAAACCTCTTGGTGTTTAATGCTTAAGTCATTTGCGGAAAATGGTTTATAGGTAGCCATCGAAAACTTTGTATTCGATAATTATGAAGATGGGCTTTATTGTTAATCCGATTGCTGGCATGGGCGGGAGAGTTGGGCTTAAGGGAACTGATGGTGTTTTAGAGGAGGCTATTGCAAGAGGGGCTAAACCGGTATCTCCAAAAAGGGCTGTTGAGTTCCTCCAAGAACTTAAGGAAAACACTCATGGAAACTTCATTAAGATAATAACATGTCCCGGGGTTATGGGCGAGGAGGAAGCAAAAGAAGCTAGCGTTCCTGTGGAAATTTTGCCCATGGAAATCGAAGCAAAGACAACGGCAGAAGATACAAAAAGGGCTGTGGAGCTTTTGGCAGACAAAAAAGTAGACTTGATAGTATTTGTTGGTGGAGATGGTACGGCGAAGGATATTCTAGATGCAATGAAAACGAAGGGTGTTGAATTGCCGGTTTTAGGAATTCCTTCAGGCGTGAAAATGTACAGTGGCGTTTTTGCCGTTAACCTTTCAGACGCCGTTGAAGTTGTCTTAGCCTATGCTAGGGGCGAGGCGGAAACAACTGAGTTTGAGGTTATGGATGCCGATGAAACTGCTATTAGAAGCGACACTTTCGCGGTTAGGCTTTATGGTTTTTTGAAAGGACCTTTCCTTCCCTTAAGGATTCAAGGAAGCAAACAGGTTAGCCCAGAAACAGTTGACGAAAAAGAGAATCAGATGGCAATAGCCAAATCAATAGTTGAGGAAATGCAGCCCAACGCCACCTACATCCTTGGACCAGGAACAACCGTGAAATGTGTAGCCAAACTGCTTAAAGTCCCAAAAACAGTGCTGGGTGTTGACATTTACAAAAATGGCAAAGTCATATTGGACGTAGACGAGAAGAAGATTTTAGAAAACGTGGAAGACTGGCAGAACACTTGGATAATTTTGTCGCCAATAGGGAGACAAGGCATCCTTTTAGGCAGAGGAAACCAGCAAATAAGCCCAGAAATCATAAAACGTGTTGGAAAAAACAAGATAATCGTCGCGGCAACAAAGAGTAAGCTCCGCGATATAGAAGGCGGAATTTTAAGGGTTGACACCGGAGACGTTGAAACAGACAACATGCTTAGAGGATATATCAAAGTGATTACGGACTATCGAGAATGGCGCCTCATGCCAGTGCAATAGTTTAGGCGCCGAACTTTTTAACCTTCCCGATGAAATTCATCAAGATTGGCATCAAGTCTTTTCCTCTAATCCTTCCCAAACTGCCCTTTGCGCATGCTCTCTCACTAAATTCTTCAACGTCGTCGCTACGCACGTACGGACCCATTATGACCACTGGAACCGGGTCGCCTTCATGATTACCTGTTACACATGATGTTGTGTGGTCAGCGGTCAAAGCCACATAAGTTTCGCCTAAATCAACCTTGTTAAGTATGTAAGAAAGCATTCGGTCAATTTTCTCGATAACCTCAACCTTCTGCCTAACATTCCTATCATGGCTGGTAACATCCGGAGCCTTTACATGTAACAAAACCAGATCATTTTCTTTTAATGCTTGAACAGCAGTCTTCGCCTTGGCAATGTAATCTGTCTGCGGCGTTCCAGTGGCACCCTCAACAGTTATTAGCTGCATGCCAGCAGCCCTACATACACCACGAATCAGCGAGGTTACAGCTACACACGCAGCCTTAACACCATAAATCTCACCGAGCGGTCTAATTTTCGGCAGGGTACCAGCCCCTCTGATTAGAATAATGTTTGCCGGCGGTAGTCCATGTGCAACTCTTTCCTTATTTATTGGATGCTCTTTTAGAACCTCGTGGAATTTCTCCATAAGCTCATTGAGGATTTCAGCTGTATACTTTGCCTCAGAACTATCGTCTAACGGTTTAACTTCCAAAACTTTTTCTCTAGTAACACCAGGGTCGGAGTCGCTAACGGCTCGCGAAAGTTTTGAACCGCGTAAAACAAGAACCGCACGATGCTGAATGGTATTAGTGAACAGAAATTTGACAGAAGAATCTAAAAGTTTGACCTTTTTGAGGCTTTCAGCAAGTTTAGAAGCGTCAGAGTTGGCTATTCTACCAGCTCTTCTATCTAAAACCACAAAGTCCTCATTCACTGTTGCAAAGTTGCACCTAAAACACACGTCTCCCTCCATGACATCTATTCCAGAACCTAACGCTTCAAAGGCACCCCTACCTGAATAAACTTCAAAAGCGTCGTAACCCAAAAGTGCAAGCGTAGCAGTGTCGCTTCCCGGCGGAATTCCAGGTGCTATTGGATCCATTATTCCGCAGATTCCAACACTCGCCATGTGATTCATTGAGGGTTTGCGGGCAGCCTCCAGCGGGGTTTTCCAGCCTAGCTCTTTTAATGGTCTGTCAGCCATTCCATCTCCGATCAGGAGGAGAACTTTCAACCTCACCAGCCTTCAATACACTCTTGGTCTTTAATGTTGTCCGTTATTGGTTAAAACGCTTATTGTTGGTTTCTGCTTATCGAAAGAAACTTTAAATAATTTGATTGCATTTTTAGGATGCGAGTGGTTGGAAATGGGCGATCACGTTCCACTTTGCTAAACTTCTTCAGAAAACGCCTAGCATAGAGACCAGCCCCCGCATTAGAATTATATTCAACAAACAACCAAAAGCAAAGGAGAGGATGAAATGTCAGATCTAGGAATAACTGTCAAAAAGTCTGAAGACTTTTCCGAATGGTACACCCAAGTCGTGTTGAAATCCGGTCTTGCAGACTACGCGCCAATAAAGGGATGCATGATTTTCAGAGAGCTCTCATACGCCATATGGGAAAAAATCCAAGAAATCTTCAATGCAAAAATAAAAAAAACAGGACACAAAAACGTGTACTTCCCCCTCTTCATACCCGAAAGCTTCCTAAGGAAAGAGGCAGAACACTTTGCAGGATTTGTGCCAGAAGTCGCGTGGGTTACTATAGGTGGCGACACACCACTAGAAGAAAAGCTCGCCATAAGACCAACATCTGAAACCATAATTTATGCAACATACGCAAAATGGATTAGAAGCTGGAGAGATCTACCAATCAAGCTGAACCAGTGGTGCAGTGTCGTAAGGTGGGAAACAAAAGCCACCAAACTTTTCCTCAGAACTAGGGAGTTCTTGTGGCAGGAGGGACACACAGCCCACGCGACAAAGGAGGAGGCAGATAAAGAAGTCATGGAAATCCTCAACGAATACAAAGACCTGATGGAGAATTATTTAGCCATCCCCGTGCTTATTGGCAGAAAGACTGAAAGCGAGAAGTTTGCCGGAGCCCTTTACACAACAACTTTGGAGGCAATAATGCCCGACGGCAGAGCACTACAAATGGGCACATCGCATAATCTTGGGCAAAACTTCTCAAAAGTTTTCAACATTAAATTCATAGGCGAAGACGAAAAGGAGCATTACGTTTGGCAAACTTCATGGGGCATATCAACACGAGTTATAGGCGCACTGGTAATGGTCCACGGAGACGACAAGGGACTGGTCCTACCGCCAAAAATAGCTCCAATACAAGCTGTTATAATCCCTATACCATATAAAGATGCGGACACAAGCACAATACTGACAAAAGCGAGGGAAGCCCACGAAAAACTGCAAAAAGCGGGAATTTCCACAATCCTAGATGATAGGAAAGAGTACACTCCCGGATGGAAATTTAACGATTGGGAACTAAAAGGCGTGCCACTGCGAATCGAGATAGGACCAAGAGATGTGAAACAGGGACAAGTAACGATTGCCAGAAGAGACACCTTCGAAAAACAAGTCGTAAAGGAGGAAAAACTTATTGAAACGGTGCAGCAACTTTTAGAGGCTATTCAAAGCAACCTATTTAACAAAGCCAAAAAGTTCTTGGAAGAAATGATAACACCGGTAAAAAATTACGAGGAATTCAAGCAGGTCTTAAAAGGGAAGGGTGGGTTCATAAAGGCTTGTTGGTGCGGCAGCCGAGAATGCGAGGAAAAAATAAAGGAGGAGACAACCGCGACCATTAGGCTTATCCCGTTTGAAAGGGAAGAGCCGTTCTCCAACTGCATCTATTGCAGTAAAGAGGCGAAAGAAGTCGTTTACTTTGCCAAATCATACTAGCGTTAAGTCGACCGTTTGTCGTTTTTCACTCCCACAGTTTAACACGTTTCTTAAGTTGTTTAGCAACATCCTTTAAACCAAGCTTCTCAAGGGTAGTTTTTGTTGGAATCCCCCTTTCATCCCATCCTCTTTTTCGATAGTACATATTGAGCATAACCTCATACTTCGCCCTGTCAAGCTTTGCACCTTTCAAATTTCCCTTTGTTAGCGGTTCCTCAAACCATCTAGCTGGCGGAAAGTCCATTTCCCGACTCCAGTTCCTGCCGTACTCCCGTATCCAAAACGCTCGAATCAAGTTGTAAACTCTGTCAGCTATTAGGTTTAGCTCGTCCCAGCTAATCTCAAAGCCTGTTACAGCGTGCAAAAACTTTGGGTACCATTCAAGCTCAAAGCCAAGCTCAACCCATGGAAACCTGCAAACAGTGGCACACTCGAAAAAGCCTCCTCGAATGCGTTGTAACTCGATAACTTTGTCAACTTTTTCTTCACTGTATCGCCCTCTACCAACTTTAACTTCCCAAGATATTATCCACGCATCTTTATGATGAGCCCCGATGGGGCTGGTGGCATATGAAAGAGCCATCGCCGGCGCAGCATGGCAGTCATAAGCTGAAATCTCTAATCCTTTAACATGCATAGCCCAGCGGCTTGAATTCCCTCCAATTTTTTCAGCTGCAAAACGTACACCTTCCGCAAGAGTTGCACCAATACCACGCTTATAGGCAATATCCTCAATCAAAGCCCTAGCAGCCTTATAATTTCCCCATGGAATCTTTTCGCTAATCAACCCATTTTCAGAAGCCTCCATAGCGAAGCCAATAGCATTGCCAAGCGAAATCGTATCCAAGCCGAATTCATCAGCCAACCTATTAAGAACTGCAACCTTTTTCAAATCGCCGACGCCAATGTTGGAACCCAGCATGGCGACATTCTCATAGTCAAGTTCAGACTCTTTGCGGTCAGCGTCCTTAACAACGTTGCCGCATGTCATGTTACAGTTGGGACACCCCTTTTGGGAAGACTTAATCTTCTCCATAAAAAAGCCGCCTATAGCCTCCCCATCCTCAAAAACCCCCTCACTAAAATTGTATGTGGGTAGTACGCTGTTTTCCTGGCTCCACTCAATCACCATCATAGTACCTTGACGTTTCCAGAAGGCATAATTCGGCTTCGTCAAAACCTCCCTATACGCTTCTGCACCGAGCTCCTTCAAATCCTTAGGATAAGCAGCTTGTAATTCACCACTGCCAACTATAACAACGGCTTTAAGGTTCTTAGAACCCATAACAGCACCCATTCCGGATCTCCCGCCGCCCCGCCCCTTCTGAGAGACAATGTTAGCAAACCGCACAAGGTTTTCGCCGCCTTGCCCGATTACAAGGATTCCAGCGGTCGTTCCATAAGTGCCTCGCAATCTGTCTTCGGTTTCGAAAGCATTTAGACCCCAAAGTTCCTCTGCGTCCAAAAACTCTATCATATTGTCTTCAATGAGTAGAACGGTTGGTCCTTCAGCCTTCCCTTCAATGATTACTGCATCATAACCCGCTTTGCGCAGTTGAACAGCGGCGTAAGTTCCAATATTTCCATCGCCATAGCCGCTTGTTAGTGGGCTTTTAGCTGCAACAACCATTTTTCCACTGCTTGGTAAAGCAAAACCAGTTAAAGGTCCCGCTGCAAATATCAGCCTATTCTCCGGCGAAAAAGGATCTACACCGGGTTTTAATTCATCCCACAAAATTTTGGCGGCAAACCCTCTGCCTCCAAGAAAATTCCTCGCAAACACAGAATCATACTCTTTAATAACAGCCTTCTGTTTAGTTAAGTTAATCCTTAAGAATTTACCATTCCAACCATACATAACGCATCATCTTTAACACAGACAGCATACCGTATCACATCTCACTGTTAATAAAATTCACTGTTCGAAACCACTAAATTTGCAGCCTTTCAGGCTCAACACATCTTCCCTTTATGCTTAAATCACTGACTTTAAATTTTCTATCACCAAAAAGAAGCGCATACTCCTCGCCATTATAAAGGGCTGCAGCTATTCTACCAATAGCATCCGCCTTCATAATACCACTTCCACTGGCACCGCCAACGACAATTAAATCCTTCTCCTCAAAAATCACCGGATGCCCATCCAAGGTGTTAATCTCATAAAGCCCAGCAAAAGCAGAATATGGACGGCAATCCCTAAACTGGGGAAAATACTTCACAAGAACTTGATATATCCCATACTGATAGAAGTTTTTCTCAGGCTGAGGGTCATCCTCAAGCTTAAAAGCCCTTGGAAAATCATCAGCATAACTAAGCCAAAAAACCCTCTCCGTAGGAAATGGCCTTATTAAAACTCTAGGTTTAGGCAAAATGGTAAAGGGCAAGCAGCCGACGGGATTAAAACCTTCTGCGAAAAGCAAGCGCCTTAAAAGGGGATTTTTGGCTTCCACAGCAAAAACCTGCCTTTTTTTAGGCTTTATAAAACACTCAATTCCAACACCATCTAAAAGTTGAGAAAGCCAAGCACCTGCCGCTAAAATTGTTTTCCTCGCTTTGATCACTCCTGAATCTGTTTTTACACCCGCCACTCTCGACTCTTGCCAGAAAAATGGTTCTCCAGCTATCCCAAGGGGTTTGCACGCCTCAACTATCAAATCTTGGACCTTAACGCTATAGCGAATCTCTCCGCCAAGTCGCAAAAATTCTTCCTCATAAAATTTAACAATGCAGTCAGCATCAATAATCCCCGCCTTCGGAATAAAAATTCCCTTATAAACATCCTTCAGTCCCATAAGCTCGGCTTCTTCATCGCCACACAGACATATATTCAAGCCAAGCGGCTTGACGAGTTCTTCAGCTTCATACTCTCTATATTTTAGGCCTTTGGCTGCTAACTCTTTCAAAATTGGAGCCATCTCCGCAAAATCATCTTCCCCTAAAAGCCACAAATATCCCACAAAAAACAATTTTAAGTCAACGCCAAGTCCCGTTTGCACATAATTATAAAAGTCAACAGAAGAGTCGGAAAGAACATAATTTATTGGAGAAGAGAACAAACAGCGGAATGCGGACATGCTCTTTGCAGTGCTTCCCTGCCCCGCCGCACTAAACTTATCAACAACTAAAATTCTCAAACCTGGATTTTGCCTCTTAATATGATAAGCAGTTGATAAGCCGATAACGCCTGCCCCAACTATAACCGCGTCGTATTCGGCCACAAGACTCCCTCAGGGACGTGCAGAATTTTAAGAACGGTCAAAACATGTATTATAAATTTGCCTTTGGAAATCGCCTAAAAGGAATGTTTATCTATTTCAAAGGAATATGAGTCTAGAAAGCTTGGGAACGTGAGGATTATGAAATGGCGAACAAATGTTAAAGCAGTTTCAACCCTTTTGATTATAATTCTCATGATAATTTCAGCAATAGTTGGCGGAATAGTTTCATACGCCTTCACCATTGCCTACTACGCTAAAAAACCACAAGGGACTGCCCTCACAATAACTGATGTTTACATAGACAAAGAAAACGTTGATCAGTTCACCATCAACGTGCTAAACCCTTCATATTCACCGACAGACGCAACAATATCCAAAATAGCAATAAGCCTCGAAGGAGAAACACAACTTTACGACGTCGTTGAAACACGACCACCTCTGGAAAATGGAATAGTGATTCCTATAGGCGAGTCCAAAAACATAACGTGCGTAAAAATTAAGAAGGATAATACAAACGCTACGCTTGGAGAACTCATTGGTAGATTTGGTTTCGCTGGCAAAAGCATAATTGTGCACATTTTTTCTCTAGACTCAACAGCTGCAAATATAAGAACAAAACTTCCCTTTGTTCAGCTAAATATAAATTTAAACTTTGACCCAAGGATATCTGTTAAGAAATGCAATATTACATTAACAAGCGACCCGCAATCAGAGGTTAACGTAACAGTAACGAGAATAGATATCTGGGGAGTGATCGACGCCGAAATAAGCCCAAATGTTGAAGAACAGCCCATCACGATTCCAAAAAACGGATCGCAAGAATTCAGGGTCAACATCACCTGGTCAGGAGTTTCAGCAACAATTCCGCTTATAGTCAAGACAAAGCAGGGATATATCTTTAGAAAGGAATTTGAACTCAAAGGGTTTAGCGTCTTTATTAAAAGTGTGGATTTTAGCAAAGAAGACACAAGCCACTTTAATGTAACAATTTTTAACTCCGATGCATCTGCAAGCTACGTAAACGTTACAAAAATAAGATGTAGACTAGACAATGGAACATATCTTGACCCATTTGAGTGCGGCTCAGCTGGTATCATGCTAAACATGACAAGGACTTTCATTTTTAATTGGGAATGGAAAGAGTATAGAAATAGAACAATTATGGTTATAGCTTATTTTCTCCAGGGGTTTGAGATGTCATTTAATGCAACCACACCGCCTCCAATAATTGTTGAGGTTTTGAATAAAGCAAGTGTTTTTAATCTAAAGGATAGGGGACACCTTAACATAACGATTCAGAATCATGTTTCATCGCTTGAAGCTATCAATGTGACAAAAATTGTTGCAAAAGGAGTGATATTGAACGGCACAAAGGTAGATCCATCGCTTCCATACGGGCCAATTGCACCTGGCGATCATATAACATTTACATGCGACTTTAATTGGGCAAGTTTTGTGAGCACCACCGACAGGAACTTAACATTAACGGTGCATATTGTGACAAGTACGTCGCTAAAAGAGTATACATTTGATTTTACTTTCGTTCTTCCAGTGGCAGAACTCAACATTACATCTGTGGGTTGCGTTGAAGACGCGGGGGTGAAATATTTAAACGTGACTATTAAAAATATGGATTATTCTTTATGGAACCTCACATTGTCAAAAATTGTTATAAAAGTCGGGAATGCGACAAATACGCTGGAGTATGTGCTTCCTAAAAACCAGGTAACAGTCAATGTTGGTGAAGAAATTACCCTTCTATGTCCGTTTGATTGGCAGAAATACTCAAACGAAGATATAGTTATAACCGTTCTTACAGATGAGTCTGTGGGGACATCATCGGTTTATCATATCCCATAAAGCATCCCATAAGCCTTTTATCTTTTGAAAGTCAAAGCCTTGTTTCTCTAGAGGTGGAGGTAAGGGTTTGGTTAATGTGAGGGTTACTGATAGAGCCCGTACCATCGAATATGCCATCCGTGATGTGATCGTGTATGCCAGAGCACTTGCGAAGACCGGTAAGAAAATTTTTTACTTGAACATCGGGGACCCTGTGGCTTTTGATTTTGACACCCCGGAGCACATTAAACAAGCTTTGTTTGATGCTGTTAAGAGTGGAACGAATGCTTATTCTGCTTCTGAAGGTTTGCCTGAGCTTAGAGAAGCCATTAGTGAAAAGGAAAAGCGTTTGAATGGTGTGGATATTTCAGCTGATGATGTTATCGTCACGTCTGGGATTTCTGAGGGCATTCAGATGGTTATGGCTGCTCTTGTTGATGCTGGGGATGAGGTTCTTCTTCCTGGTCCAACATATCCACCATACATTTCGTATGCAAAGTTTTTTGGGGGAAAGCCCGTCACATATGAGACTGTCGAGGAGCGGGGCTGGCAACCGAACGTTGACGATTTGAGGAGAAAAATTTCCAGCAAGACTCGCGCAATTGTTATCATTAACCCTAACAATCCATGTGGTGCCCTCTACGATGAGAAGATTTTGAGGCAAATTTTGGATTTAGCTGCTGAGCATGGCATTCCAGTAATATCTGATGAAATTTATGATCAGCTTGTCTTTGAGAAGAAGTTTAGGAGCACTGCGAGTCTTGCCAAGGATGTTCCTGTTATTGGGATGAATGGCTTTTCAAAGGCTTATTTGATGACTGGTTGGAGGCTTGGTTACATATACTTTTACAGCCCAAGAGGCGAGCTTAAAGAGTTAAAGGAATGCGTTGAGAAGGAGGCTAGGATAAGGATTTGTGCCAACACTCCAGTGCAAAAGGCCGGCGTAGCCGCTTTGAAGGGTCCTCAGGATCATATTCATGAGATGGTTTCTAAGCTTAAGACTAGAAGGGACTATGCCTGGAAAAGGTTGAATGAAATTGATGGGATAAGTTGCACAATGCCGGAAGCAGCTTTTTATGTCTTCCCAAAGATTCATGGTGTTGGCTCACGATGGAGAACCGACCTAGATTTTGTGCTGGAGCTTTTAAAGGAAACCGGTGTGCTGTTTGTGCATGGTTCCGGTTTCTGCCCGACATATGGTGCTGGTCATGTTAGGGGTGTTTTCTTGCCGCCCATTGAAACCCTTGAAGAAGCCTTTAATCTGCTGGAAAGCTTCATGAAAAAGAGTAAGTGAAAGCGTTAAGAGTCTACTACTGGTAGATTGGTGTTCCATACCTTGGGTCTTGAACTAGCTTTGAGAACTCCTCCATGAGCCTCTTTGTTATTGGACCCGGTTTACCGTTTCCTATCTGTCTCTTGTTAATCTCTCTAACTGGTATAATTTCTGCTGCTGTTCCTGTGAAGAATACTTCGTCTGCTGTGAAGAGTTCGTAGGGGGTTATGTTCTTTTCTAGCACCTCATATCCGAGGCTTTTGGCCAGTTCTTTTACTGTTTCGGCTGTTATTCCGGGCAAGGCTCCGGTGTAGCTTGGCGGTGTGTATATTCGCCCATTTTTTACTATGAATATGTTTTCTGCTACGCCTTCGCATACGAATCCGTTTTTGTCTAGGCATATTGCTTCGTCTACGCCGTTTATGTTTGCCTCTATTTTGGCGAGTATGCTGTTTAGATAGTTCAGTGATTTTATTTCGTGGCTTGTTGCGTCAACGGGGTCTCTTTTCACCCATGTTAGCATTGCTGTTATGCCCTTTTCTTTTGCCTCGCTCTTGTGGAGCGCAATTGTGTCCGTTATCACGATTATTGTTGGTTTTGAGCATTTTCTCGGGTCTAGTCCAAGGTCGCCCACGCCTCTTGTTACCACTAGGCGTATGTAGGCGTCTTTTAGGTTGTTTTTGCGGAGGGTTTCCAGAACTATGTTTGTCATCTCCTCCTTTGTTATTGGGATTTGTAGCATTATGGCGTGGGCTGAACGGTAAAGCCTGTCAATATGTTCTTTTAGTTTGAATACCACGCCGTTATAGGCGCGGATTCCTTCGAAGACCCCGTCGCCGTACAAGAGTCCATGATCGTAAACTGAAATTTTAGCTTGCGATTTTGGGTAGTATTCACCATCTATATACACAAGTAGCTCTTTATCCAATCTGATTCCCCTTCTCGGAGAACAGAAATTTTCTACTTAGGGTTGATATGTGTTTTGGCAGTCCCGGTTGACTTCCATTGTTCTTTAGCCGTAGAATTGTGGTCTTTTTGAGACGTGTTTTGGCAGGGGCAGAGGCTTGAAGGGTTTGTCTTGCACGTGGCTTTTAATTTCACTTATGAGTTCTTCAAGCTTCATTTTGCGTATTTGCTTAGCCTTTCTATCTCTGACTGGGAGCACTTCCGACTCTATTTCCTTTTGTCCCGCAACTATTATGTATGGTATCCATTCCATTTCGGCTTCTCTGACGCGTTTTTGCAGTGTTAAGGGTCTGTCGTCTATGTCTACTCGGATTTGGTTAGCTTCAAGTTTTTCAGCTAGTTTTTCGCAGTGCTCGATGTATTTGTCTGACATTGGGATTATGCGCACCTGTGTTGGTGAAAGCCAGACTGGGAGCATTGGCGGTTCGCCCTTTTGTTGTTGTTTGTAGGCTTTTTCTAAAAGTGCGTATATGCAGCGCTCCACGGCGCCGCTTGGAGAACAGTGCAATATGAGCGGATGATGCCTTTGGCCCTTTTCATCCACATAGGTTATGTCGTATCTTTTTGCGTTTTCAACGTCTATCTGGTCCGTTGACAGCGCTGCAGCTTTGTCTTGGTTGTCGACGAAGTTGAAGTCCCATTTTAGCCTAAAATAGAAAAAGGGTTCCTTCCACATTTCAACAAGGACTGGCTTGCCGAAGATTTTTGCTAAGTCTACGATGAAGTCTTTGTTTTCTTCGTAGAAGTCTTTTGTGAATCGGATTGCCGCCTCGTAATCTTCTTTTGATAAGCCTATGCCCTCCAGCACTTCCATGCAGAGTTTAAATCTTGTGACAAACTCTTTTTTGGCTTGTTCTAGGTCTGTGCAGAAGGCGTGGCAGTCTGGCATTGTGAAAGCCCTAAGCCTTCTCAAACCTACAACTTCGCCGCTTTTTTCTCTTCTGAAGCTGTAGCGGGTTAGCTCGTAGACTTTTAGGGGCATATGTTTGTAGGAAAACTGTGTGTCGTGAACCATCAGGAACTGACCAAAACAGGCGGCGAACCGTAGGAAGAGCTCTTTATCCTCTGATTTTAGGAGGTACTGTCTCGCTGGAAAACGGTTTAGGTAGTCGGCTAGGCTTGGATGGCTGAAGTCATACATTACGGGGGTTTCAACTTCCATCGCTCCGTATTCTATAACCTTGGCTGTCACGTACTGTTCTATGAGTGATTTTATGAGCCTGCCTTTTGGGTACCAGCGGATATTTCCAGGGTCGCTTCCAGCTTCGTAGTCGGCTATTTCAAGCCTCTTCATAAGCGGCACGTGAGGTGGCATCTGTTGGCTAGCCCTAACCTTTGAAATTTCATATTTAGCAAACTTTTCAAGGTTCTCGTGTTCACGGAAGTCAAACTCTTCCACCGGAACCATTTTACCGTCAGGCTGGAGAATGTACCAGAAGGACTCTAGTTTTTCTTCGGCTTTTAGCGCCTCTGAAACTTTTTCGGCTTCCTTTTCCTCCTTCGCTGGCATTATAACGCGGGACTGCTCTGCTAAAGGATGCCCTTTTATTGATATTGTGAATTGCTTGTTCCAGCCAAAAGGTGCACGATATGTTTCTATGCCCTCGGCTTTTGCATAAGCCTCCATAGCCCTTACAACTTTTAGCGCCTCTGATGGTTTTGCGAGGTTGCTGCTGAGGTGAGCATAGGGATATATTAGAATGCGGTTTACTTTCAGTTTTTCAAGGAAGGATTTAACCTCTTCGATGGCTTTTTTTGCTACTGTTTCGTCGTCACCTTCTTCTACTGCCGTGAACAAAACGATGATTTCTTCTAAGCGTTTTATTTCCTTGTCTGTTTCTTCAGCTATGGCGATTTCTTTCTGGATGGGCTTATACTCGATATAGTTGGAGTGCAGTTGCAGTATTCTCATTTTCGCCTCCCCTCCCCTCTCTAGTTTTTACACGCCTTTATACCGCCACTGCTCAATTTTCCTCTCCTTCTTCGTCCGCTTCTTAAATTCCTTGTAATGGTTTTCGCATAGGTACGCGCGCCTTTCGCTGCTGCCTATACTTAATCCAGCCATTCTAACTTTGGCTGCCGAAAGGGAGCGTTTAGCCTCTTTGCCACATCCCGAAACACTGCATTTAACGCCCTTTGCAACACGCCCCAAAGGCTGAACCTCACATTGGCTTATGCATTTTTCAGACTTTAACAGAATACAATGCACTTCAATGCTTAATTCCTTTTTCGTACAGCACGCTTGCCCTTCGGTAGATCTCGTCTCTATCGCCAAAGAAAGTTGGACCAACACCTTCAACAACCGTTGAGGCTGCAGCAGAACCAACGCACGCACACCACAGGGCTTCTTTGCCGCGGACATATTCCGCCAAGAAACCGCCAATAAACGCGTCTCCAGCACCAGTCGGGTCTACAAACTTGTTGGGCGTAAATGCTGGAATCTCATACGCTGCTCCACCTATTGATAACACCGCCCCTTTCATGCCCATGGTTACTATTACTATTTCCGCGCCGAAGTCGTGGACAGCCTTTATGGCTGAGTGTAAATCAGCCATGCCAGTGACGACCTCAACCTCTTCTCTTGAAGATTTATATACGTCTACAAGTTCGAGTATACGCTTGTCTTTTAACGGTTCATTCACAACAAACCCGTTCTCATCAAAAATTCTAACGAGCCCTTGAGGGTCTAAGGATACCACTTCAGCTGATTTTGCCACTTCTTTGGCAACTTCATATGAAATTTCGTTTGCTATTGGAGCGAGATGAACAGCTTTAGCCCGCAAAGATTTCGGCAAGTCTTCAACTTGTATTGTGGGTGCCTTACTGGCAAGGCGCATGTTGCGGTTTGACATGTCGTAACTGTATTTTAACTCAAATCTCGTAGTTTTCTCTTGTTTGATTTTGGTTATTTGAGAAGTATCTATGCCTTCTTGGCTAAGCCACCACAGGTAGGCTTCAGGAAAGTCCTCGCCGACTTTTGAGATTATGGAAACATTTGCACCTAGACGTTTAGCTGAAAGTGAAACATAAACCACTGAACCGCCTAAAATAATATAGGGTAACCGTCTATTTGGCAAGTTTATTGAGTCTATACTAAAATGTCCCACTGAAACAATATCAAAATCCATTAAATCTCATCCAAAAGACTAATCATAATTTAGATTGAAGTAAAAGGATGGCTTTTGCCAGGTCACCGTCGCATTCTTCTAAAGCCTTTCTTGCCTCTTCAAGGCTTTTTCCAGTTTGGTCTGCCACAAGCCTCACATCCTCCTCAGGTATAGCCAGCTTGCGCTCCACAACCTTTTCTGTTATTTTTCCACCAGCCACTTGAAACATTTTCTGCCCTTGAATGTCAACAACCGCCACTTCAGGATTCTCGATAACTATTTCCTTGCTGCTGGTTTTTATGATGACTTGTTCAACGTCTGGGATGGCGTCCATGCTTAAGCCCATGCGTTGCATCATCCGCTTGGCTTCTCGGGGGCTTATTCGCCTACGCATCAACAGTCTTTAGCCTCCATTTTAACCACTAACCTATTTATGCTTCTTATACTTAACCTTCTTCCGAACTGCCACGTCTAACCTTGACCGCCACACCAACTTTAAACGCCGTCATCTCCTCTCCAGACAACATGGCCTTGCCAACGGCCAAAACCTCGCCCCTTTCGTTAACCACGATGACCTCGTCTTTTGGGCGAATTTCATCATCCGCCTTCAAAACATGCACGGCAAAAACGTCGCCGCCCTTGGCAATAAATTTGGAAACATCATTTTTAACGGTGACTATGCATTTAGCCGGAACGCCACTCTCTAGGATTCTTTTCGCTCCTTCAATGCTTAGGGAGAATAATCCATCCATTGGTCGCATTGTGGCAAGCCTCTTTCCGTTCAGAAAGACGTAACGTATTCTTCCAGTACGTTTTGAGTAGGCTATTTCCACGTCTTGCGGAAAGAGCACTTCGCCAACACCTTTCCCAAATTGGTAGTCTGCAACGCTTCTGATTCGCTGTAGAGCATTTTCCAAACAAATCACCATTTATCCAGCAAGCTGCAATTCGACAACTATAAACATAACCAAGTGCCAAGTATTAAAGAGTTAGAAAGGAGTGCTACAAAGATTGCGCTGCGAAGTTTGTGGACGAAAAATTCATGGCAAACCCATAAGAGCCCTAATTGAAGGGGCAAAACTAACAGTTTGCAGCGAATGCTCAAAGCACGGCACAATAATTTGGGAAGAAGAGGTAAAGCAGACTCCCATGCCCAAGATTAAGCCAAAAGTAGCACTACTCCAAGCACCAAAAGCTCAAGCTGCAAGTAAGGCTCAAGCAGTTTTTGAGAGCCCTCTTGAACTTGTTGATGATTACGACGTTAGGGTAAGGCAAGCAAGGGAAAAATTGGGCTTAACCCATGAAGAATTGGGTAAAAAGATAAATGAAAAAGTGTCTGTTCTCAAAAAAGTTGAGACTAGAAAAATTAAGCCAGACGACAAACTGGCAGTCAAACTGGAACACGCGCTAAAAATTAAGCTTTTAGTGCCGGCTGCACAAGAAAAAGTTCCGGTACCAATTGCTTCCAAACAACCAAGTCGCAGTCTCACATTGGGGGATATCATACAACTCGGTAAGGACAAGGATGAAGCGGAGGAAAGAGCTTAACGAAAGCCATAATAGTACAACGCCGAAGGTCCTTCGAGCCGTCCACCCTTGACGAGCTTAAAAGCCTAGCCGAGTCAGCCGGTTATACGGTTGTTGGCAAAATAGAGCAGATAAGAGCCCCAGACCCCCGATACCAAATAGGCTATGGAAAAATTAAAGAACTCGCCGAGCTTGTGAGGGAGACTGGCGCGCAAAAAATAATTTTTGACAATCCATTAAGACCTGTCCAAGCATACAACATTGCCAAAGAAACTGGTGTGGAAGCAATAGACCGTTTCCAACTTATACTGGAAATTTTTGCAAGAAGAGCCACCACGACGGAGGCGAAGCTGCAAATTCAGCTAGCCAAACTCAAATACGAGTTGGCAAGGGCAAAAGAAAAAGTGCGGTTAGCAAAGCTTGGAGAACAGCCCGGGTTCATGGGGCTTGGCGCATACGAGGTTGACGTATACTATGAAACAGTCAAAAGACAAATACAAACAATTATAGAGAAGCTCAGAAGAATCAGAAGAAAACGTTTGTTACACCGCGAAAGGAGAACCGAGCTAGGGTTCCCCTCAATTTCTTTGGCTGGATATACAAACGCTGGAAAAAGCTCATTGTTCACAGCGCTCACAGAGGAGGAAGTCCCCATCGACGATTCTCTTTTCACAACTCTTTCAACGACCACGAGACTTGTAAAGTTTTCAAGAAAAAAGTTCCTCTTAACAGACACCGTAGGCTTTATAGACCGCTTACCACTCACACTAATAGAGGCCTTCCGTTCAACACTGGAAGAAACCATATACTCTGACCTAATACTGCTCGTCGTGGATATCAGCGAACCACTAGCCACAGTCGAAAAAAAGCTCTCCGTATGCCTAGAAACAATAGAACGCATAGGAGCCTCCGGCATCCCAATAATAACAGCCTTAAACAAAATCGACCTACTATCCGAAACGGAAATGCAACAAAGATTTGAAGCCCTCAAAGATAAAGCGCCAAAACCATTGCTAATATCCGCTCTTTATGGACTTAACTTAAACCAGTTGAAGGAAGAAATAGCCAAAACTCTGCGAAATTATGTTCAAGCATCCTTTGCCTTGCCGCTTTCAAATGAGGCAATGCCTTTCCTCTCATGGCTTTTCAGTCGCGCGGATGTCCAAGAAATTAGATATGAGGGCGATGCCGCCCATGTAACATTTGAGGCTGTTCCATGGTTTGCTGAAAAAGTGAAAAGCCGCGTTGAAGAACTCGGTGGAAAAATTGAAAGCTTCAAACACTAAAAACATGCCAAAAATTTTTGTTTTAAGATGGGGACACCGACCAAAAAGAGACTTGCGCCTAACAACCCACGTGGCATTAACCGCCAGAGCCCTAGGAGCCTCTGGGTTCATACTCTCTGACATAGAAGACGAAAAAATAAGGGCGACTGTGGAAAAGGTTGTGAAAAACTGGGGTGGACCTTTCCATTTCGAGATGGGGACCCCTTGGAAAAAAGTTGTAAAAGAATGGAAAGCAAAGGGCGGAATCGTTGTTCACTTAACAGCCTATGGCGAAAACATCGAAACAAGCGACGTGCTGCAAAGGATTAAAGCGCTAAACAAGGATATACTGGTCATCGTTGGAAGCCAAAAAGTTCCCGGCGAATTTTTCTCAGAAGATGTTTCAGACTTTAATGTAGCAATTGGAAACCAACCTCACTCCGAATGCGCAAGCCTCGCAGTCTTTCTAGACAGATTTTTTGAGGGTAAGGAGTTAGCCAAGAACTTTGAGAATGCCAAGCTTATGATTATTCCACAAAAAAGAGGTAAAAAAGTGACTAGAAAGTTTGATTCCGAATCCGAAACCAGAAAAGAGATTTAAATTAAAGCTTGCATATATAAGGTAGGATAAAAGGGAATCGACGACTGATGCAGAAAAGGGTCGCTATGTTATCAACAATTGATGATGCCACCTTAATGAAGGTTGCTGAGGCACTCGGCGAAGAAGAAGCCGTAAAACTAATCGAGATATTGAAGAATTCAGACGAAATAACAGACGATGAGCTGGCAAACAAGACTGGCATAAGACTTAACAACGTGCGCAAAATCCTCTACAAGCTCTACGACCACTCACTCGTAAGCTTACGGCGAACAAGAGATCCAAAAACAGGATGGTTCATATTCCACTGGAAACTGCAACCAGACCAGCTGGAAGGCTTCATACTAAGCCAAAAACGAAGGGTCTTCGAAAAACTAAACATCCGTCTAGAATACGAGAAAAACCACGACTTCTACTACTGCTACACGCCGGGATGCAAACGAGTGCCCTTCGAAGAAGCCGTTGAACTGGTTTTTAAATGCCCCACATGCGGCAAACCACTAATGCATTACAACAACGAGAAAATAGTCAAAGTTCTAACCGAAAAAGTTGAACAGTTGAGGAAGGAGCTGGGTGAGTGAAAAGCTCCCGACAAGAGAGCAAGCCCTACAACTTCTACGGGAAAGCGGCTGCTCAGAAAACGTCATAAGACACTGTGAAGCGGTAACAGAACTCGCGGTTGAAATTGCAAAAGCATGCAAAGAAAAAGGATTAAACGTCAACCTAGAACTTGTGGAAATAGGCGCCCTTCTCCACGATATTGGACGCTCAAAAACCCACAGCGTCCACCACGCCGTGGCTGGAGTACAAATAGCCAAAAGCTTAGGCTTGCCAGAACTCATAATCTCAATAATTAAGAGGCATGTGGGCGGCGGCATAACCCAGCGTGAAGCAAAAAACCTCGGATGGCCCAAAGACGTTTATGTTCCCCAAACTCTTGAAGAAAAAATAGTTGCCTACGCAGACAAACTCATTGAAGGATCAAAAAGAGTTCCAATCGAAAAGACCATAGAAAAACTTTCTAGAGAACTGCCCCCATCAGCAATTGCACGAATACGAAGACTACACGAAGAAATGTCAACAATGATCGGAGACTGCAAATGCCTACCGTGACGCTATCCTCAAAAATCTATAATGATAATCAGCTGAAAAATGTGGAGGAATACCTAAAGTCCTCCCTAAAAGGCTTAAAGGTTAAGATAGAAATCATCAAAGCCGCACCGCAAGGCTGGATCCAAGCAACCCTTTCAGGCGAGGACGAGAAGGCGGCGTTAAGCTTTCTAGAAAACACGGTTGGATTGTGCCCAACCCACATCAGCAATATAACAAAATTCTCGATAGTAAGAGGGTACATAAAAAGCCTAGGCAAAAGGGAAGAACAACTCCAACTGGACATCGGACCAAATACCGTAAACGTCGCAATACCGCTGCAGCACTTACAAGCACAGCTAACAGACGGGAGAAAAATCGCCCTCAAAAAAATCGTTGAGCTTTATGGTTTCTGTGAAAATATGCCCTTAAAAGCGAAAATAGTCGGTGCCTACGGGAATTGTTTAAAGGCTGCTTTAGCTGAAAATCAGTTGAAGCAGTACAAAAGATGGATAAAGTCGCTTTTTGATAGACTGATGGTTTTAGGTGCATCCCAACAAGAAATAAGGATAGCGCTGAAAGAGGCTAGGTGCCAAAATGACATCGTTGGAATTGAACAGTTAGGACTTTTTGAATACGCCATCATCTGCAAGCTTGGAACAGACGCTACTGGATTAATTCCAAAAGTTGGCAAAAAGCTGCCAAACGCCACTTTAAGCGTATTTTCTCCAAAAAAGATTTTGGAAATCTTACCAGACATCATTTACTAAGATAAAATTTTGGTGGGCCGGGCCGGAGTTGAACCGGCGACCTCAGCCTCGTAAGGGCTGCGTCCTAACCAAGCTAGACGACCGGCCCTCGTTACGGATAGAAATAAATCGGACTTGCTTTATATGAGAGTTGCGAATTTCAAGGTGATTTCCCTGAAAAGGATTATAGTTACTGGTGCCGGCGGGCCAGCTGGAATAAACTTTATAATGTCTCTTCGCCTTGCCCCGGAGAAGATTTTCATAGTGGGAACTGAAGCGAACGAGCATTTTATTTATTTGGCGCCAGCTGATAGGAAGTATCTGGTTCCAAGGGCTGAAGAGGAGAACTATATCGAAAGGTTAAATGAGATTATCTGGAAAGAGAGGGCTGAGTTTTTGCATGCGCAAACCGACACTGAAGTGGCTGTTGTTTCGGAAAATCGTGAGAAAATTGAGGCGGGTGTGTTCTTGCCTTCGAAAGAGACTGTGAAGATATGTCAAGATAAACTTGAATCTGCCAAAATTTGGATGAAGAAGGGTGTTCCGGTGGCAAAAACTGTGGAAATTCGCAATGAAAAGGATGTTGATAAAGCTTTTGAGGAGTTGGGCAGTCCCATTTGGATAAGGGCGCGGCACGGTGCTGGTGGAAGAGGAAGCACACCAGCCTACAATAAAGAGACGGCTCTTTCATGGATTAACTATTGGAGGGCGCGCGGCATGAAATGGGATTTCATAGCCCAAGAACACCTGCCGGGAAGAAACATAGGCTTCCACAGCCTCTGGAAGAATGGGGAGCTTGTAACCTCTATGGCTAGAGAACGCATTGAATACATATATCCACATCTTGCGCCTTCTGGAGTGACAGGCACGCCGGCTGTCCAAAGAACTATACATGACAATAATGTGAATAGGATTGCAACGGAGGCTGTTCTCGCCATAGACCCAAACTTTAACGGGATAGCATGTGTGGACATGAAGGAGGGTAGAGATGGTGTGCCGCGTGTTACAGAGATTAATGCTGCAAGAATGTTTACAACGTCGTTCTTCTTCTCTTATGCTAGCAAGGTTTTACGTAAAGATTATTGTGCAAATATTCCATACTTGTATGTTAAACTTGCCTTTAAGGAAAGTGTTCCAGAAATCCCAAAATACAACATTTTGCCAGAAAACATTTACTGGATGCGTCACATCGATGCACCTGCTAAGCTTGTTAAAGATGGCAAGATAGTTGGTGAAATGTATTGTTGGTGTGAGTAATGTATGTATGGTATGACGCGTGTACTGGAAAACATGTGCGTTACGGAGTTGCTATAGCGAAAAAACTTAGGGAAGGCGGGCATGAAGTTGTATTAACGACTCGCCGGCATCCGGACACGATACCGCTGGCAAAATTTCTAAATGAAAATTTCATTGTGATCGGAAAGTATAATCCAAAATCCTTACTTTTCAGACTTAGGGAAGGGGCAAAGCGCCAACTGTTGTTTTGCAAAATTTTTGAGGAAAAAGTCCCAGACGTCGCTATCTCACATGGTTCAGTGGATCAGATTCGGGTGGCTTTTGGATTGAAAATTCCGACAATAACGACTGTTGACACCCCTTATGCTGATGCCGTGCACAGGCTTACCTTACCTCTTGCAGATTATATTGTCGCTTCAAAGGCCATTCCAGTGACAACCCTGCAGAGATATAATATAAGTGGAAAAATAATTCAATTCGACGGTGTTGATGAGGTTGCATGGATTAGGGGTTTTAAACCTCTGGTTAAGTATGATTTTAGGAAGCCGCTCATTGTTGTCAGGGAGGTTGAAGAGAGGGCTGTTTACGCAAAAGAAACATTTTCTTTTGTTGAATTAGCGAGGAAGTTGACGCAGTTGGGCACGGTTATTTTTCTTCAAAGATACCACCGGAAAACTATTAAAGGCTTAATTATTCCGAGGGGGTTTGTTGATTCTGCGAGTTTGGTGGCGCAGGCGGACTTGTTTGTTGGGGCTGGTGGAACCATTACGAGGGAAGCTGCGTTACAAGGGACTCCGGCCATTGTGGTGGACATGTTTCATGAGCAGTACGTGAACGACTATTTGGCTGAGAAGGGATTTCCGATCTTTAAGGCGGAGGTATCCTCTGTTGTCGACATTGCTAAAAAGCTGCTTGGTGAAAGAAAGAATGTTGCGGATTTGTTGGCTAATCTTGAAAATCCTGTTGATGTAATTTTGAAGATTTTAGATGATTTGAAGAGCGCTGGTTAATTTGTTGGCCGTTCGATGCATGTTCAAGCTTATATGTTGCTTTGTTATTTGAATGTCAGGGAAATATTATGGTGAGAGAAAAGGTTTTGATCGTAGGTTTAGGTGAGGTTGGTAAAGCGCTTTTTGAGCTTTTCAAGGAAAGTGGGAAATTTGATGTGTACGGTTTTGATATAGATGAAGCGAAAATGCGAAGCATAGTAGGTAATGTTGAGCTGCCTGGTGCTTTTGATGTTATACATATTTGTTATCCATGCACTGACCAGCAGCGGTTCGTCTATGCCACGCTTGATTACATGCATAGATTTAAACCTAAACTTACCATCATTGACAGTACTGTTCCACCTGGTACGACTCAGAAAATTTATGAGGAAACAAAGTCCTTGGTTGCGCATTCGCCCGTGCGTGGGATGCATAGAAGTTTGGAGACTATGAAGCGAGATATTATGTTTTGGACCAAATATGTTGGTGGTGCCACGCAAGAAGCGGCGGAGTTGGCTAAAAAACATTTTGAGAAATTAGGCTTGAAAGTTAAGGTTTTAAAAGGTCCTGTGGAAACTGAGCTTGCAAAGCTTTTTGAAACTATTTATAGGGCTTGGATGATCGTATGTTTTCAGGAAATGCACCGCATATCAAGACATTTTGGTGCAGACTTCAACGAAGTTGTAGATATGATTGAGGACATCCATAGAGTGCATTTTAACAAGCCACTCCATTATCCTGGAGTTATTGGCGGCCACTGCCTCATACCAAACACAGAACTACTTTTAAAAGTCTATGACTCTGAGTTCTTACGGCTAATCCTAAAGTCTAACGAGCAAAGGAAAAAGGAGATAGAAAATGAAAGTGTAAGAATGGAAGTTGAAAAAGTTAAAGAACGTGTTGAAGCCTTGGAAAAAGATTTGCTTAAAAAGGAATAATTGAAGGGACATTAAATTGAAAATTTTGTGCTTGTTTTTGGCTGGTAGTTCTGAATTCTATACTGGAGGTGAAAGACAGTTTATTGAGATATGCAAAGTATGGAGAAAATCGGGTAACGAAATATGCATAATTGCGGATAACGTGACGGTTGCTCTTTGTAAAAAGTTTGGATTAACAGCCAATTTCCACCTTTTCAAGAAAGCACGTTTTAAAATTGGCGGATTGGAGGATTTCATAACCGCAATAAATATGCTTAATGCAATTCCAAATTTCAGTTTTGACTTCATTTATTGTCCAGAAGAAAAATTTCTTTGTGTTTTAGCTTCGGTTGCCTTGAAAAAGAAATTCAAAGCACCATTAATATGTGGCGTTAATCTTTTAAGTCCAGAGGACACAGGGATTACAAGCTCTCTTAAACAAGTTTTTGCATGCTCAGAGGCCAGAAGTGGAACCATATATATAGGAGATGTACCCGGTCGATTGTTCTTCTTTTTTAAAAAAATGCTGAGAAATTTTTTGTTATTTAAAAAAGTAGACCTTATCTTTTCTGTTTCTCCTCACATTAAAAAGCTACTTATAAAGCTCGGAGTAAATGAACGGAGAATATTTGTAATAAATGTTGGAGTTGATTATTCATTAGTCCGAAAAATAGCTACAAAAACATCTACCCATAAGAAATTTGATGCGTGCTTTCTCGGGAGCATTATACCACGTAAAGGTGTAATTGACCTGATTAAAGCGTGGAAAATCGTTACTACAGAGAAACCAGACGCAAGGCTTCTTATCATCGGGAAAGGAGACGGGCTGTACTTTGAAAAGGTAAAATCCTTAGTCAAAAAATATAACCTACAAGAAAACATTATTTTTTCAGGCTTCGTTCCGGAAGTGGAGAAATATAAACTCTTAAGCCAAAGTAAAATTTTTGTTTTTCCAAGTTACTTAGAGGGAAGCCCTCTAGCATTATGTGAAGCCATCGCTTGCGGGATTCCTGTAATCGCTTATGACCTTCCAAATTATAAGGGGGCATACGGGGACATGATAATATATGTCGATAAGGGAGACGTCAAACAACTCGCAGTCAGTGTTTTAAAGCTACTTAAAGATGAGTCATTCAGAGAAAAATTAAAAGGTGAATATATCAAATTAACCAAAAGTTATAGCTGGGACGATATCGCGAAATATGAGTTACATGTTATCCGCAAATATCTTCTCGACCGATAAATTTGAGGATGAGTTATGGTTATGAGGGTGGTTATGATTAATGATTGTGCTTATGTTGGCGAAACCTTACTGAAGTACATGCCAAGTGCTGTGGAGAAGTTGCATATTAGGCGGACGAGGGGTTTTTGGAGTAAAACTTTTGGTTTAACCTATAAAATTTTGAGGGCTAAGGGCGACGTTTATCATGTGCATTATCTTCTTCAGGATTGCTATTTGGCTGCGCGTTTTGGGAAAAAGCCTCTGGTTGGGCATGCCCACGGCAGCGATTTGAGGGCGGTTCTTAAGCACTCTGTTTGGGGCAGAATAGTTAAGCACAATTTGATAAGTTGCGACAAAGTTTTGGTTAGTACGCCGGACATTCTTGCCGTAGCCAAAAGGTTTAGGGAGGATGCGGAGTACTTGCCAAATCCCGTAGACATGCAGCTTTTTTACCCGAAGCCCATGGTTGAACATGGCGGTAAAAAGAGGGTGCTTATTGCTAGTGACTGTAATTGGGCTGTTAAGGGCACGGATATTGCAATAAGGGCTCTAAGCAAAGTTAAAAACGAAGTTGAAGTCAGCATTATTAAACACGGCGTGGATTTTGAAAAAACCCTGGCTTTAGCGCGTTCTCTGGGCTTGCGTTTAAACATTCTTCCAAAAGTTCATCACGAAAAAATGCGCGAGTATTATTGGAACGCTGATGTTGTGATTGACAGGTTCAAATTGGGATCGCTGGGAATGGTTTCATTAGAGGCCATAGCATGCGGCAGACCAGCAATAACATATGTCTCATCAGAATACCCAGAATACAAAGATTTTCCATTAAAAAATATCAATACTGAAGGAAAAATCATCGAAGAAATATACGATTCGAACGTCAACCTATGGCAAAAAGAAAACAAATACTTGGAAAAACACCATAAGCCAGAAAACGTTGTTAAGAAACTGCTAAACATTTACAATGCGTTAATTTAATTTAGGGGCCTTATTTGAAGCCGAGAATATTAGCGGTCATACCAACCCTAAATGATGACCCAACTGATACTATTAAGAGTTTAATGAGTCAAACAATTAAAGTTTCAAAAATTCTTGTCGCTGTCGGATCTGAGGAATTATATAGGAAACTGGTTTCAACAAGCGGTAAAGGTGTTGTGGAAATTTTTTATATTAAACCAAATTTCCAGGATCCTCTTGGAAAAAGAATTGCCACCGCCCTTAACTATGCCTTGTCCATGGTAAATCTAAATAGTTATGACTACCTTTTAAGGGTAGACGCAGACACAGTTTTGCCAAAGCGCTTCATTGAAGAAAATTTAAAAGTAAATGCCGATTATGTGGGTAAAGCTGGATACGCCATGTTACTAAAAATGAGTTGCTTCCTCAGAATTTTTAATGGCCGATTTGTTGAAACGGCGTTTGAAGACACGCATACGGGACTCAAACTTCTATGCCAAGGTTATAGCGTGCTAACATGGGCGTTGCCGCCAATATTAAAAAGAAAGAGCGGAGCCCATCATACATGGAGATACTATTTTACCCGCGGGATTGAAATGTACAAACTTGGCTATGAACCGGCTCACGTCGCTGAAGTTGTACGCTACGATATTAGAAATATCTTCACAATTTTAGGTTACTTTACAGCAATAATTAAAAGGCCTAAACGTTATGATTTCGCCGGCTGGGTTTTTAGAGCACAATTAAAAAGACTCCTATATGGAAAATAAGCCACAACATCAACACCTTTTTGAAAACTCTTAAGTCTTCAGGCTAAAATACACCAAAACAATTACATACCACACGCGAAGATTTAATTTCACCATAAAGATGGTTATGTTTAATATTCAAAAAGAACAAAATCGGGTGCCAAAGATCGCGTGATAACAGCTATGGGTGAGTGATTGGCTAAAAACGAGATCCGCGTTCAGTATTCTGGTTTTGTTATTTTTGCTGCTAAATTGGTGAGCGTTGCCACTGGTTTGGCTTTCCAGTATATGATAGCCCGTTCCACTAACCCGTCGGAGTATGGGGTTTGGTTTAACATAAATGATGTGCTGGCTTATTTCACAATCCTCGCTGGAATATTGCCTTTCTGGACTATGCGTTTTGTAGCCAGACAAGAAAAAGGAGCCGTTAAAACTGGCATAGTTGCAAACTTAGCCGTTTCCATAGCTGCAACAATCATTTATTTACCGCTTATACCATTGATAGTAACAGCACTCGGTGTGCAAAATTACATAAGCCTTTACATGCTGGTCTCAATTCAAATAGTTGAACTCCACCTGCTAAATGCTTTTGAAGCTTGCTTAAGAGCCAAAAAACCCCAAACACTCGGCTATGGACTCCTAATAGCGGAAGTATGCAAAGTATTGCTTGGATACATACTTATAATCAAGCTTCAAAAACCATTAGAAGGAGCCATAATAAGCCTAACCACAGCCATCGCAACACAAATAATCTTCTACCTGAAACTGCTTGCCGAAGACCTTAAACAAAGCGTTAAATGGGCTTACATGAAAGAGTGGGTAAAAGGCTCGGTTGCAAACATCTACAATGTTCTTGGCAACCAAATAGCCTCCTTCATCTTCATAATGCTCTTCACATACGGGGGAGAAACAGCCAGAAGCAATTACGGTGCAGCCTTCCAAATAGCAAACATAATAACATACTCGTCTTTCCTAGCCTTCGCTTTATATCCAAAACTTTTGGCGGAAAAAAGCAGCCAAGACATCACAACATCCATAAAGACAGTCTTGATGTTCGCAATCCCCATGACCGCCGGAGCCCTAACATTACCAGAACTATATCTAACTATCCTCAAAAAAGAATATACAGAAGCTTGGTTAGTACTAACCGTTTTAGCCATAGACTCCCTTGTTGTTACAATCTCTACACTTTACAGCTTTGTACTCTACGGGTATGAAAGAATAGACGAAGAGACGAAAATACCCTTCAAAGAACTCGTAGAAAGCAGACTGTTTATAGCCTTCTCGCTGCCCTATATTCACTCGGCAATAACCATACCACTCACATACTATGTACTAACTACTTACACACAAAGCCAACCTGTGCAATCCGCGCTTGCAGTTGCCATAATAAATTCGGCAGCCCGCTTCGCAATGTTCTTGATATTATATGCCATGGTCCAAAAAATGGCGAAAATAGAAGTCCCGTGGAAAAATATTGCTAAATATGTTTTTGTCTCAATAATCATGAGCGGAGTTCTTTTCATAACTAAAGAGGCGCTTGAGCTTCAACCAGGCAAAGCCAAAGTTCATCAGATTTTGGGCTTAACAGCCTTTGGCGGAATCTGCTACTTTGCACTACTTTCCACGATAGATGCGGATGCAAGGATGCTTACAAAGGCAGTTTGGCAAGAAATAAAGATTAAAATGGGCAAGTTAAAATTCACGCATCGTTGTTCCACAACTCGTTAAAGAGCGTTTTTAGGGCTTTTATGAAAGCGTCGTAGTTCGTCCATAAGGCTGCAACTTTCTTTTTGCCGTTCTCCTTTCTAATTAGGAGGAGTAGGTGTTCGCTGTCTGCCAAAATAAAGGTCGGCAGTTCATCAGCATTTAAGCGCGAATACCTCGCCCTTTTCAGCTTTGTTTTTTCCAAGAAGAAGCACGTCTTAGGCGAGTAAGTGGTTAAAAGCTGAACGCTTATGCCTCTTTTTTGATGTTTCTCAAGCTTGTCCAAAAAACCCGAATGATAAAAGTTTGCAATGTCATATTCCGAAATGAAGACGAGGATTTCACTTTCAGCCTTGCTAATTATCTCGTCTGCCTTCAAGCTTATTTGTTCCTCGCCCTCCAATATCTGGAAAACCTCTTTCCTTTCAAACTCAACTTCAGGCTTTGGCAGCGAAAGCCATAAATCGACAAGGTTCTGCCTCTTTTTCTCAAGGAGGTTTAGCTTCATTCTTTTGGTTTCGATAAGTATGTCCAAAGCCTTCTCAAAAGGTGTAGCGATAAACTTCAGTGGCTTCTCAAAAACTGATGATATTAGCCCTCTTTTCTCCAAATCCCGCAAAATTCTGTAGGTCTCAGTCCTATGCAACGACAACGCCTCAGAAATATCACTAGCCTTATGCTCACCCGTTCTGGCTAAGTAAACGTAAACCTTCACTTCATTCTTTGACAAGCCTAATCCACGAAGTGCCTTTTCAATGATTTCTATAGATTTGGTTGGTCCCTTATCCGCCTTTACAAAACGCCACAGTCCACTATTTTCGTCGTAGAGCTTTACGATGCTTTCGGGCTTTTCAACGGATAATTCCATTTAAACCCCTTTTATTTTAGCCTACTCCTCTTCTAATTCAGAGCCAGAAATCGAATCAGTATACGCCATATTTTATACTTCTGAATTCAAAATATGAATTCAAAATACAGCTGGTGCACCAAAACCTTAAAGGCAATAAAGCCCAACGCCAAAGTGGAGAACGGAGGAGAAATGGAGGAGTTGGGCTTATCCATAAACCTAAAGCACTTTATACTCCCGAAAAATAATCACTGGCGACGGAGAATCATCCTAGCTTTCACTTTTATCCTTTTTGACTGCCTTTCAACGATGCTTTTCTGCCGTGCACCCTCTGAGGAGGCGAATATTTATGCACGGGCTTTTATGGAAGTTTTCGGCATTCCAGCTGGATTAGCATTGTTTGTCTTGACAGCCAACTTTCCAATTTACATGGTGTTAAGCTTAGACTCTCATATTGTCAAATTTCCAGCGAATATGGCTATGTTTGTAGAGTTGTTTACCGATTTTGTCTTCGCATGGTTCATAGCAGGCTTACACTTCAGCGGAGGGACAAGTTGGTTTTGGCGCATCTCAGACATTGAGCGCCAGTTTATCGGCATGATGCTTTATCTCTGTGTAGCCCTCATTTTTGTAAAGCCGCATAAACCACAATATGGTTAAAAAGAGCCTAGTGCGTAACAGTTCGCCACATACTTAACTCTATTATCCGGCGCTTCTTTTGTAGTTAACTGTACTATTTAAAATGCTGGGGCTGTTTCATGGAAAAAAAGGATGTAAAAGCAAACGAGAACGATAAGTCCGCGGGGGTTAAGCCTACAGAAAGCCAAGAAGAGGTTGTAGAAGAAGCTTATTTTTTCCATCCCCTCCAATTTTCAGAAAGTGAAGAAGTTCTAAAGGCAGAGGAAATTGAAAAGCATAAGGTGGAACTGGAGCAGAAACTACAAGAGCTGTTGAAAAGCATAAGCGAGGAAACCCTTCAACTAAGCGAGTTTTTAATGGAGGAAGATAAACTAATTAGAGATCTCTGCACGTCCATGAGGCAGATTCTGAAAAAATTAAATGTCTCATTCAACATTCCGCCGCGAGAAATACCAATAAAGGCTAGGGTGAAAAAGGTCATTTTAAACGAGGAATGTAATCTCATACTTGTCCACGAAAAGGGTGAAGTGCACTCTGCCTTTTTGGCTGAGTACCCGCCCGAAATTGTTATGGCCACTTTGATGGTAATAATGCCTGAACTAGCCGAAGTTATAATGCTTTACAGAAAGAAAATAAGCACACGCGTAAGCCTCTTCGCCAAGATAAAGAAGGAGCTTAAAAGCGTTGTAAAAGCTATAGTTGGAAGCAAGGAAGCGGGAACATCAGAAAAGGAATCGATGGATGTTGTCAAGGACTCGCTGCAAAACGAAAACCAAGAAAGCTGAAGGTGGCAAAAATGGATGGCATAACAACTGAAATCAGAACCTTCTACTCAGCAAGAGAAATACGAGAAGCTGTTGAAGCTGAAATAAACCAGTATAAAACTTTGCTGGACGATTACAGCCAATGGCTAGGAACCCTCCTAAGAAGCCCGGAAGCCTCCAAAAATCAAGAATGGACAAAAAAGGCGTCAGATTTACAGAAACTCTTAAGGAGCGGTAGCAGAAAGGGCGAAAGAAAAGAGAAACCAGCCTTAGCAGAGTGGGTTAAGTTTAAGGATCTGATGCTCTGCGCCGACGACTTCGGAGAGGTGGAAATAATTTTTGAGGCTGTCGAAGAGCTTAAGAATAAACTTGACAAGCTTGAAAAGATTAAGGCTTCCCTCATGGAACTCGAACGCTACGGTTTAGGGAAAAACATCGTTTATGTCACATTCATACACGATGGAATCCCAGAAAAAATAGCTGTAAAGCCAAAAAAGGAGTTGGAGGAAGAAAAGTTCAAGTTTATTGCCGATTTTTCAGTGATAAAACAGCTGTAAAACAATGCCAATTAGCCTGCGCTATATTCTATGAACGCTTTAGTGAACTTTTTCATTAAATCAAAGGGACTTTCAACAACGCAATGCGTTCTAATGTAACGTTTAACCGCAGTGCTGTTGACCCCTATGCCTATTAAGCCGACGCCCATTCGCTCAACTTTTTTAATGTTCTCCTTTAACTTTTCTTCTGCATCATCATATCCTGTGGGGTAAAAATCTGAAACCACAACTAAGACCCGGGCTTCTTCTAAGCGGCGCGTCAAAGCTTGAGCCGCTAGCAAGATGGCGTCTGGCAAAAAGGTAAAACCACCGTGGGTTAAGCCTCCAATTCTTGCTCTGACGCGAGCATCATACTTTTCTGTAAAGTCTTTTATTACGTAGAATTTGTTGTTGAAGGCGTACATCCCCCAAGAGTTCTGATTTAGGATGAGCATTCTGGCGACTTCGGCTAGGCAGAGGGCTATGCCTCTAACCTCGCCCTTAAACATGTTTAGGCTGTGGCTTGCGTCAATAAGTATGGACCATGCATCCTCTCTGGTCTGGAGTTCCTCGCGAACAAAAATATCCGTTCGCTGGCTTTTGCTTGCAATAACTTGTATAGCCTCTTGTAAATCGACGAACCCGCTTTCCTGCTTAAAGTCTTCGCCACTGATGTTCTTTAAAAGCCTCAATTGATGGAGAATCCGCCTAATGGGACTGCTTAAGATTTCCCTTCGCCTTTGAAATTCAGCGTAGTCTTCAACCGGGAAGGAGAAATCCTCGAACTCTGTGTCTTTCCCGCTTTCCCTGTAACCATTTAAAATTTTAATTTGCGCTTTTTCGCGTTCCAACCAAGCTGTTAAGGCGCGGTTTGCGTCGCTACCATCTAAGGATTGAAGAGCCAAGTTTAGTTTTTGTTCGTCCATAAACTCTTGGCCAACTTTTTGCAACATTTCGATTAAGAGGTTCTGTATTTCGTCTTCTTTTGGCAATTTCTCCTTATAGAAAGGGTCGTTTGTTCCGTGACTTTCAGTGTATAAAAGTGAGGGCACTTCAAAAGCTTGACCGAAAAGGGACAGGGCGTCGTAAATTTTGTTCGCACAATCTATCTTGTCATTTACACTTGGATTTTCTTGAATATTCTGCAGAATGGATGTTATGGCTTCAACTTCTGTTAGGGCCTCGTCTTTAAGCGCCCCTTTAACTTTCCCAAGATTATAGTTTAAGAGAGTTAAAGCCATCACCCGCGAAATGTCATTTGAAAGTTCTTCGGCGCTTTTCATTCGGAGGTAGGAGATAACGTTTGCATAGGTTATTTCTGGAAGCATCCACTTAAAAGACTGCTTCAAGTTTTTGTTGATTACCGCGTCTTCAACGAGGCTAACAGCGAAGGTGGATAGGCTTGGTTGTTTTCCCTTTGCCCAATGTGAGTAAATGGAAAAATCCGACAAGAGGGCGTGTAAGCTTAGATGATAAACAGATGCTTTAAACAAGTACCAAATAATCTTTCTATGAGTTGGGTTTTGGAGGTCAAATTTTAACCCTTGGAAGACAACGTGGTTGTCATTCAGTCTTAAAGGTTTGATTAAATGAAGGACGTATCCTCTTGCATCCTTCCCAAGATAAGGATATCTCAAATCATCGTGGAGAAGAACCTTAAGTTCGTTATAGGATTTCTTGGTGACTTGAAGAGCTGCTGACCAAGCAAAATCAAAAAAGTTCAAGGCATAACCCGTTCTAGGATGAGCCGAATATAGATTCGATCACTCGCTTCACTGCGGCTTGAATTTCTACGTCATCGCTTGTTGTTCCAACAATTGTTTCAACCGCCGCCTCAATAGGTGGGCTTCCATCAACTATTAATGTTGCCCAGTTTATGAGGTCACCGGGGGAGGGCCCATATGGTAAGTCGCCATTTTTATACTGCCTCCGAAGTTCGGCGCCCACGCGAACTATTTTTTCTGCAGTTTTTGCGTCAATGCCTGTTCTCTTTACAATTAGTTCTACTTCTTCGGGGGCTATTTTGTCTCCGACACTTAGATAGTCAAAGTTTATCCAGACCGACATTCGCCTTCTCAAAGCGGCGTTTAGTGGTTTTGTTCCAACGAACTCCGCTGAAAAGGGGTTCATTGAGATTATTAAATAGCCGTAAGGGTGCCTTTTCACAATTTCATTATCCTTCTCCGTTAAAACTATGTGGCCCCGGGTATCCAGAACCGGGTTAAGTCTAGATGCTATGTCCTGTTTCATCATGTTTGCCTCGTCAAGGTATAAAATGCCTCCATTTCTGCACCACATCACTATTTGTCCGTCGATCCAGTTCTCCTTCCCAAGGCCTATGTACCGTCCAAATAGGTCATAGGCAGAAGTCTGCAAACCACAGTTTATTTCCCAGATGGGAAGCCCGCATAACTCGGCGATTAAATAAACTATGTGGGTTTTTCCAGTTCCGCTGGGACCAACAAGGGCGCACTGCTTAAAATAGTACAGGGCACGAACTATCCTTTCAACATAGTTGAAGCCTCTATCCACATATTCTGGAGTATTTTTCGGTATGAGGGAACGCACTGACTCTGGAAAAACATATCCAGGGTGAAGATCATACTTGTCTATGCGATATTTTTTCCTTAACTCAGCAATGGTGTAATCTTCAACAGCAGCCGTTTTCGTTATCGAAACAGATATCCTTGTATCTTTGATCTCGGCCTTTGTTTGTTCTTCAGTCACGTATACGGCATTGCTTTGCTTTCGTCTTCCACCTTGATACCCAAAGCCGACAACCGCCACGGGTTTTTCCTCTAGCCTTTGCTTGTTTTGCGACAATGCGTTCCCTCCGTTTTCTAGTTATGATATAGTCAGCTTTTGATTTAAATATTACTTCTCACGATTCAATACACTTAATTAGCAGCGCAAAAAGCAGATAGGGCTGTAATAGAAAGGTTTGGTTAAGTTCGTGTTGCTTTAGAAACGTGGTTAGTCGGGTTTAGCTGAGGAAAAATTTATATTGTAATGCTGTTTCTCATTGTGACGCATTAGGGGGTTTGTTGGTTTGTCATCACCCGCATCAGCAGGAGTCCCAGTTCTCATATTAAAGGAAGGCTCAACCCGCTCGAGGGGTAGGGAAGCCCAGCACACGAACATTATGGCGGCTCGCATAATAGCCGAAACGGTGAAAAGCTCTCTTGGGCCTAAGGGCATGGACAAGATGCTTGTGGACAGTTTTGGCGACGTCACAATAACAAGCGATGGTCGCACAATTTTGGATGAGATGGATGTTCAGCATCCAGCCGCCAAAATGATGGTTGAAGTGGCTAAAACGCAGGACAATGAGGCTGGAGATGGAACGACAACAGCTGTTATTTTGGCTGGAGAATTGCTGGCGAAGGCTGAGGAGCTTATCGGCAAGAACATTCACCCGACAATTATAATTGATGGTTATAAGAAAGCCATGGAGAAGTCCCTTGAAGTTTTGGAGAAAATCGCCATACCAGTTGACCTAAACTCTCAGGAGTATTTGCGGAAGGCTGCCATGACATCTATGGCGAGCAAGCTTGTCGCCGAGCATAGAGAATACCTAGCCGACTTGGCTGTTAAGGCAATTCTGCAGGTGGCGGAGAAGGAAGACGGCAAATACAAGGTGGACGTGGACGACGTCAAAGTTGAGAAGAAGGCTGGCGAATCCGTTAGGGACACCATGCTCATAAATGGCATAGTTCTGGACAAGGAAGTCGTCCACTCAGGCATGCCTAAGCGAGTGGAAAACGCTAAAATCGCCTTGCTAGACTGTCCACTAGAAATTGAGAAAACGGAGTTTGATGCTAAAATAAACATTGAAAGCCCGGAGCAGATGGACGCCTTCCTAAGACAGGAAGAAGCCATGCTAAAGGACATGGTGGAAAAACTTGCCGCAGTGGGCGCAAATGTTGTGCTCTGCCAGAAGGGCATAGACGACATGGCACAGCACTTCCTAGCCAGAAAAGGCATTTTGGCGGTGAGGCGCATCAAAAAGTCGGATATGGAGAAGCTTGCAAAAGCCACTGGAGGCAAAATAATAACCAATTTGGATGACATGAGCCCGGCAGACCTGGGCTACGCAAGCCTAGTTGAAGAGAGGAAAATAGGCGACGACAAAATGACCTTTGTTGAGGGTTGCAAACATCCAAGGGCTGTCACCATCCTCATTAGGGGAGCGACAGAACGTGTGGTGGAAGAGGCTGAACGCTCAGTGCATGACGCCCTATGCGTTGTCCGCGACATAGTCGAAGAACCAAAAGTCTTGGCTGGTGGAGGCGCCCCAGAACTAGAAATCGCCAAAGCCCTAAAGAAGTACGCCGAAACCCTTCCAGGCAGAGAACAATTAGCCGTCAAAAGCTTCGCCGAAGCCCTAGAGGCAATTCCGGCAACGCTAACTGAAAACGCTGGTTTAGACCCAATAGACATACTCTCAGAGCTGAGGGCAAAACACGAGAAAGGCGAAACATGGGCTGGAATTGAGGTGCACTCTGGAAAGGTTCAGGACATGCGGGAAGCAGGAGTATTCGAACCCATATCTGTCAAGAAACAGGTGGTTAAGTCTGCCACCGAAGCCGCATCAATGATTCTGAAAATCGACGACGTTATAGCCGCTGGGAAGGCTAAAACTCCCCCGATGCCTAAGGGTCCATCCGAAGGCGAATATTAGGGCGCTGGGGAGTTAGAACACGTCTGGAAAAGAGAAGAAAATCTTGATTGGTCCTCCAAGGCTTACCCGCTTCGAGAAAGCCCGAGTGGTTGGCGCAAGAGCTCTGCAAATATCCATGGGTGCCCCAATTCTCGTGGACGTCCCAGAAGGTTATTCAAGTCCGATAGATATAGCCCTTAGAGAGCTTGAAGCTGGCATACTTCCCATAACGATTAGGCGAACGCTCCCAGACGGCACTTATCAAGATATTCCGCTTAAGTGGCTTCTTGAAGAAGAAAAGAAGAAGTAAAATAATTCCCTTTTTAGTTCTTTCCTGTTTTTGCAAGCTCCTTTGCCGTTTCAAGAGTTTTCCTTATCCTTGTCCAGTGGGCTCCTTGCCAGTAGATTTGCCCACATTTTGGACACCGCCAGAACTCGTTGTAGTAGGCGTATGTTGTTTCTTCAACCTTGCCTCTAACGTTTTCCTTTGATGTTGGCTTTACTTGTGCGTTGCATTTTGGACAGCGTGATATAGCCATGTTTATGTCTAGGCTTATGCCGAATTTTTTGGCGAGCTGTGCTAGCCTTTCGGCTTCTGTTTTGCCGTCAACATAGAAGGCTTGCACGCCTTTTGCTGTGGCTTGCTGGTAAAGCTCCAAATCCCTTGTTAAGAGTATGCGTTTCTCCCTTTTCGCTATGGTAATCAGTTGCGCGTCGTCCAACTTGTTTGAGTATTTCACATTGTGCCCCAGCATCCTAAGCCAACGGGTGAGTTTTCCAAGCATACCGTCAACAATGAATTTCAAGGCTGTTCTACTCCCCAGTTTTTGCTTTGTGTTTGATTATTTTTCCGCATCCGGGTTTAGCCACTATTTCGCCTTCATCCATAACTAGTTTTCCGCCTACAAAAGTTTTGACAACCATGCCTTTGACGGTTTTGCCATCGAAGGGTGAAAACTTCGCCTTAGAATGAAAACGGGAAGCGTCAATTCGGAACTCTCTTTCCAAATCAACAGCCACTAAATCAGCTTTAAAACCCTCCTTTAAGCTTCCAAAGCCCTCTAACCCCAAGATTTTCAATGGATTTTCACCCATAAGCCTGACAACATCGGCTATGCTAAGCCTTCCGGCGTTCACCTCTGTAAGCAGTAAGGGGAGGGTTGTTTCAAGTCCGGGGATGCCAACTTTAACATCCCAGACGCTGCCAGCATTTTTCTCCGTCAAAGTGTGGGGTGCATGGTCTGAGCCGACAACGTCAATCCAACCATTTTTTAAGCCTTCCCATAAGGCTACGTTGTGGCTTTTGCTTCTAAGCGGAGGTATTGTTAGAGCCAATGTTCCAAAACGCCTCAAATCCTCATCAGACAGGAACAAGTGGTGGGGCGTAACTTCACATGCTACTGGCAACCCAGCCTTTTTCGCTTCAGTCACTAGGTTTAAGCCTTGCTTTGTGCTTATGTGACAGAAATGCACTCGCGCCATTGTCTCTTTAACTATTTTTAGTATACGTTTTATGGCTTCTGTTTCCGCCCTTTCAGAATGCGCCTCAAGAAAAGCCTCTATATCCCTTTTTCCTTCCCGCTTAAGCCTTTCCTCAACACTTTTAATAATGCCTCCATCTTCGGCGTGAACGGCAATAGGCACCCTTGAAGCCACCTTTTTGAAGGCTTCTGCAAGCGCACCATCATCTTCTATGTTTAGTCCGCCTACCTGCTCGCTTAGGAAAAGCTTGAAAGCCACAGCGCCAGCGCCGATTACCTCGTCTATTTCATCTATGCTTTTTGGAAACTCGGAGTAGAAGCCCACATTAACCAAAATTTTTTCCTCGGCTTTCCTCATTCTATTTTTCAAAGTTTCAGCGCTCATAGTGACTGGACTGTTGTTGGGCATATCCAAAACAGTTGTGAAACCGCCAGCCGCAGCGGCTGCCGTGCCACTATAGAAGTCTTCTTTGTAGGCTTTACCCTCATCCCTCAAGTGCACGTGAACGTCAATCAAGCCTGGCAGAACAAGAAGTCCTTTAAGGCTGATTTCAGCTTCAGCCTTAGGCATCTGCGGCTCTTTTCCAATTTTTGCTATTTTGCCATTTTCGATGGCTATGCAGCACTCTTTAACTGCGCCGTTTACGTAGGCTTTCAGGTCTTTTAGGACAAGTTCAGCTTTCAACTTTCCACTCTTGGCTGGAAAATAAGCGCTGGAAAGCTAAATAAATTTAGCCGAAAGCTTTTCAACAAAGCTTTTTTCAGTTACCGCTGCAACGGTGCTTTTAACTTTTTCAAAAAGCGCCTCGCTTACGATGCCTTTTTCCAAGGCTTTTTCAAGTTTTTCCATATCAACAACCTTTGTTTCACCATTTGGGCGGATGCAGACATCCACTTCCAAGTCTATGTAGCGCACCGCATCTGGATAAATTTCCACTGGCGTGTTTATGTTTATGTAGGCGCCTTTCCAACGTCCATCCTTTGAGAAGTAGTTGGTGATTATGTACCATTCGCCAAGCTTTGTTTGGCTTACCGCTTTGTCGCCAGCCTCTTTGGCTACGCCTAACCCATCATAAAAGCCATCAGCCCTGATGATTCTGCTGTATTTTAGCTCTTGGCTGTTTATGGCTTCTATTGTTGCTTGCCCAAGATGGAAGACTGCACCGCTAAGTTTAACATGTTCCACATCAACCGCTGAGCCCTCCTCCGGGAATTCCGTTTGAACTTGCTCTTTGAAAAGTTCTTTAATCTCGCTCTTGTTTTGTTCCTTTTCTAGGAGCTTTTCAGCCATTTCTAGGGATGCTGAAACCTTGCCGCCGCAGCTCTTATAGAAGTGGTGCCCCTCAATGGTTGGCGAAACAGAAGCCCTCAACGCATCCAATTTCGCTTTTGAGAGACTTGGGAACTCAACATCCATAAAATGTAAGCCTTCAACAATTAGGGCTGGCGCATCAGCCGAAGACGCAGCCACATTTAAGGCTTTAACTTTCTCGCAGAGCTTTGCCACCTCATTCTCCAAAAATGTTTTGGATGTGTGGGCGGCGGGTTCCCGCCAAATTATCCCCCAACCTTCTGGCGCCAGCTTCTTTCCAAGCGCGTAAAGCTCCGCCCTCTTATTTATATCCCTAATTTTTAGGCTCACGCCGCCATTGCTTTTCTGCGCAAGTATGGCGTAGTTTCCAACAATTTTAAGCTGGGTTGTCAGAACCGGAGTTTTTCTTCCGATACGTTTCCTTGCAACTTGGACTATTGTGTCGTTCTTGTTTTGGTTTTGGCTTCCGCTCGGAACTTCATATTTTGGCAATAATCCAATCACATCTTCGCTTATTTTGACTTGAAATGCATCGTTGCTTTCGCCTATAATTGTGCCTTTGTATATGCCATCCACACTTATGTCCCATTTCCTTATGATGGCGTCTTCAAGGGTGGTGTGCAATATTTTTTGGAAAGTCTTTGTGGCTTCTGGTGTGCCTAGCGCCACCACTCCTTGAAGGTCGTGTCTATCCTTTATTTTCAGGTCTGGAGGCTCGTTGTTGTCTGGTATGCCGAACCGCGCCTTTATGGTTTGGGATGGCTGGACTATTTGGAAGCCGTTTTCCAGGAGCAGTTTTGTCAAGGCTGTTGCGTATATTCCCCTAACCTTGGCTCTCAAGGCTAGCCGACCTTCTCAACCTTGTAAAGCCCATTAACACGCTTAACATCGAATTTTACGCCCAGAAGGGTTTCAGCCAGCCAGATGTTTGTCTCCAAATGGTCTGAAATGGCTCTTGTTAGGTAGGCTGACCTGCCCCTAGCCAAAGCTACGTATGGAATGAGCATGTCAGCCAAGTGAACGTCAACGGTAGCCCTAGAAGAGATTTCAGCGTGAAGCTTTTCTGCAGCTACAACTCCAACGGCTTCGCTTGTCTTTCCAAGCTCCCCAATAGAGTCTGCGCCTAGCACTGCTCCCTTATCGGTTTCAGCCCAAAGCACTAGGGAACTACCCTTCTGAAGTGGATTAGAGCGGTCGTTTACTATTTGGATGTCGGCTTTCAACCCAAACTTTTCGAGGTGTTTGTTTGCGGCTGCTGCTTGGCGTTCAGCCACCCGCCTATCCGCCAGAAAAGTGCAGATCGAAACGCCTCTAACAGACTTTATGTTGCCAAAATCTTCTAGGCATAGGGGTTTAAGCTCCTTGCATGGCTCAACTGTTAAGGTTGCCTCTCCCATACCTTTCGGATAATAGCCATACTTGTGGACGGTTATTTCGGCGTTTATGCCCATCCGCCTTAAAACCGGCAGAAAGACGAACCGCATATAGTTTATTGTTGGCGAGTGGGAGACATCTGTTCCACCCTTAGAGATGTGGAGGCGGACACTGTTTTTTGCAAAGATGCAGATAGGCAGAACGGTCATGATGAGCATTGGTATGCTCCCAGCAGTGCCAATTTCAGCCTCAAAAACCCCGCCTTTAACCTCCTTCGGCGTGAACCAAAGCTCCCTGGAGTTTAAAACTGCACCTTTGACTTCTGCATCACAGAGTTTCGCCGCTGTCAAAACAGCTTCCAAATGCTGTGGTCTTAAGCCGGGTTGCGGTCTGTTTTGGCGTATGTTGTATATGTGGAGAGACTGCCCAAGAATGGAGGCTAAGGCTACTGAAAGCCTTAGGATGGTTCCACTCCCGCTTTTCTGGCTTCCATCAATCTCGATCAACAGTGGACTATCTCCCTTCCATTTGACGCTTTGGTGGCCTTCACAGACAATAATTAAATACGGCTATAAGGGTATTAAGCATTTGAAGAGCGTGAACCAGTCCATGAGCACCGAGAAAGAGCACATCCAAAAGCTCGCAGAAAAAGTAGACGAGCTCCTCGTGATCCTAAACAACATAGCAGAAGACCTAAGGATAGTCTCAGCCTCACTAAGGTCAATAGCCGTCTCACAACTTGCCCAACCACAACCCACACCAGCGGCGCCTGCAATACCAACACCAGCCCCCGAAAAGCCTGAAGCAGAGAAACCCTTAGGCATCGATGATGTTAAAATGATGTTCCCAGAAGATTTAGAAGGACTCCTAAACTTCGAGGATAAAGGCGAATACATCAAAATTACGCCACGCCAGTACCTAGGCGCAGAAAACTTCGCCAAAATAGCCCAAATAGCCAGAGGAGCGGGCGGAGATTACATAAGCGCCGGAAAGGACAGCCACTTCCGCATTCCTAAGAAAAGAGTAAGCTAATACCTTATTTCGAAGTCCCTAAACTCGCCGGTATAATTCTCCCATCGTACCTCAACTTTTGTGACTTTTGCGCCCGGCGGTCCATGCCTACAAAAGTCTATCATCTCTTTCACGGCTTCTTCCTCGCCTTCGAAGACGGCTTCAACTCTGCCGTCTGGAAGGTTGCGAACCCAACCCTTAACGCCTCGAAGCCTAGCCTCCTGCCTAGTTTCATACCTAAAAAACACGCCTTGGACACGCCCGCTGACAAACACGTGCGCCCTAACCTTCACAGTGCCCACATCCACCATACTTTGCAAAATTTTACAATCTCCAGCACTTATGAGCTTTCACTTTAACTTAACTCTCTCCTCGGTGCGTTTTTGTCGTTTCATCATACGCCTTTAAAAGAGTAAACCCTAAACCGCGTTTTGGAGGCAAAACCACTGTTGGAAGACAACCGTGGTAAATTGTTGGTTTACGCCCCAAACGTGGGGACTCACACGGAAAGGCTGAAAGCTGTGAGCACCGCTGTCGAGAAGACTGCCAGAATGTTGAATTTGGAATTTGAAGTTGTTCCATTAAAAGGAGCAAATGCCCCAATCTACATCTATTACAAGGACGGCGTAAACGAGCCTGTCCCCCTTTACTGCGACAAGGAAAGCGAAAACAGCACAGAAAAAGTTTGCACAACCCTAAGGAGCATGATGTTTGTCTTGTCTTTTCACCCAAAATATTCGGCTTTAAAGAAGATTAGGAGGGAGATTATCCGCTTTTCCTAAACTTTATGGACTGATTTTCAAGGGTTATCTCATAAATCTGGTTAACATCGAAATCTATTCCCAAACTCTCGTATTCCTGCTCTGTTAGGAAGAGAATTATCTTCGGGATTGTGAACTGCACACGCCCCGGAAAAATTGGCAGTTGCTGCTGAAGCGCTTGGAGAACATCCTGCACAACCTTTGCCTCTTCGGTTTGGGGTCTGATGGCAAACTGGGGGATTGGACGTTCTTCAACAAGTTCTATGCGTTTCCCAAGGTTTCCATCAATGTCGCGAATAGACTCAATTTTGTTCACTCTAACGCGGAACATAATCATCCACTTTAGAAAAGCGGAAACAGCTATTTAGGGGTTTAGGGTTTTAGAGCAGTTTATATTGTTGAATGCGTTTTTGAAGTGCGATTTCAGTTGTGGAGCAAGATTAAAAGGGAGCTTGCCTTCATTCGAGGAAATTTCCTAGTGCTTCTTCTAAGCTACCTTCTATTCAATTTGGGCTATGCCATGACGTCGCCTTTCGAATCGCCCTTCGTAGAAAGCCTCGGAGCCACTCCAGCCATAATAGGCACCGTCGGCGCCATAGGCTCCTTTATACTATTCCTTGTACGTATTCCAGGAAGCTACATAACAGACAAGCATGGCAGGAGGCAGATAATTGTAACGATGACTTATGGCGTTGTCTTGGCAAACGTCTTTTTCATTTTGGCTCCCAACTGGGTTTTCTATGCCGTTGGAGTAATTGTCACAAACATATGCCTAATTTACCAGTCAGCCCTTGAAGCTATTGAAGCAGACACGCTTTCGCCTGAAAAACGTGGTTTTGGTTATGCCGCCTTCAGAGTTTTGCCCTTTCTTCCCTCAATTTTTTCGCCTTTAATTGCCGGAGCCATAGTGAGTCGATTTTCTATCGACCTTGGGATGCGGATAATTTACGCTATAGTGCTTATTGTTGGTTTGGTTGCCGCGGTTCTGCGTCACGTCTTCCTTAAAGAGACTTTGAAGGAGCCGAAGCCCATTAGTTTAAAAGAGCTTAAGCTGGCGTTTAAGAGCTCTGCAAAGGAAATTTTTGCTTCTTGGAAGCTGATGCCAAAAAGTTTAGTTTTTCTTTTAATGTCAACCCTAATTATTGCATTTACAGACCCTTTCTTTTACCGTTTTGGCTCCCTTTATATTCTAAATTTTGTTGGGTTAAGCGATGTTGAGTGGGGCGCAGTGAACACGATAAATCTTGCGACAATGCTGGCAGTAGGACTTTTACTGGGCAAAGCCATAGATGTTTTTGGAAGAAAGAAAGCCCTCATACTAGCCCACGCAATATTTACACCAACAGTGATTTTCTTTATCCTCTCCAAAAGTTTTCTAATGTTCGCCATAATTTACGCCTTCTTCGCCATAGCCTCTGTTCTTTTCGGTCCAGCGACGGCGGCGCTGCAGGCAGATATTGTTCCAAAAGAGATGCGGGGCAGAATAATGGGAAGCACTGGCGCCCTTTACATCCTTGCAAGCGCTTTAGGTTCTTTTGTGGGAGGCGTTCTATACGAAAATCTGAGCCCGACAGCGCCATTCCTATTATGTATTCCATTGGACATAATTGCCCTACTAATAGTCGTGTTTAAAGTTAGGGAGCCGGAGAAAAAGGAAACTTAAACACGCCTATTCCATTTCAATGGTGGCTGGCGGTTTAGGCGTAACATCATAGTAAACAGCTGAAACATTTGGACATTTTTCGATAATCGCGTTTGCCGCTCCCTCCAAGGTTTTCCATGGTATTTCTGAAACCTGTGCCGTTAGGAAGTCTTTTGTCTGCACCGCCCTTATACTTATGACGTAGGGCTTTTTCTCCGGCATTTCCCTAACAGCGTAGAGCACCCTTGTTATTGTCGGGTTTTCGCTGGTTATCTTCGCCTGCAACGAAACGAGTTTAGGTATATCTGTTTGGTAGGTTTTGCCCTCTGCCGTTTCAGCCTTTATGCTGACAATTTTTCCGTAGCGTCTTTCGCCGCCCTTCACGCCAGTGGCTTTGTCCCTAAAAACTTTCACGTGAACGTTCCGAGAAGGCACATTTAGGAGCCGCGCCACCGTCTCTTTCACATGCGATATCGAGGGCTCTGCTGGTGCCTCTTCATTGTCTATTATTGCCGCGAAATATTGGCTTGGCTTATGCTCGGCAAGGGCGCCTTCAACTATCGTTGTCGCCTTTTTCAGCGTTTCCAACTTGTCTGGGCGGATTTCACCCACAACCCGAACCGACAAGCCCGGTCCTGGGAAGGGCTGCCTTTCAGAAACTTCCGGCGGCAGACCAAGATATCTGGCAACCATCCGCACCTGCTCCTTATAAAGCATCAAAAGCGGCTCAACAACTTTAAAGCCGAACTTTTCCACGGGGTTTATGCCTATCTGCTCCAAAACGTTATGCTGGGTTTTCACACCGCCAACGGTTTCCACAACATCTGCGCGGATTGTTCCTTGAACGAGAACGCGGCAATTTTCCCTTTTCGCAGTCTCGCTCAAAACCGTGTAGAAGGTTTCCCGAAACCTTTTCCGCTTCTCCTCAGCATCGCGCAAGCCTTTCATGGCGTTAAGGAAGCGTTCCCTAACATCAACTATTTTAACTGGCACTTTAAACGGTTCTTTTAAAAGGATTTCGGCAACCCTTTCTGGCTCGCCCTCCCGCATGAAGGCGTCATCCAAAATCACGCAGACAAGGTTTTCGCCTATAGCCTTGCGTGTTAGAACAGCGCATGTTGTGCTGTCAACACCGCCAGAAACAGCCACTAAAGCCCTTTCACCGCCTATAATCTTCCTTATTTCCACAATTTGCGCTTCAACAAATTTTTCCGGGTTAAAGCTCTCCATACGTGTTTAAGCCCCTTCACTTTTAAGTGATTAACTGATTTACTATTTCGCGATTTATGTATTTACCGCCTCTAGGCACCTTCAAAACGCCTGAAAGCCTCTTAAAAGCCTCAAAAGAGACGGGGGTTTTAAGCTCGCAGAAGTTTGTAAACCTAATGAATGTGGCTTTCTCTCTCCCCTTAAGAAAAGCCAAATATTCCTTGAAAGAGTTTAGGCACGTTTCATCCCCATATTTTTCCCAAAGTTTCTTAGAGTCGCCGGCAACCCGCTCTATGAAGTCTGCGACTCCCTTAATTTGCATAGATGGACGCTTAACATAAAACAACAATTTTTCAGCTCTTTTAGGACCAACAACGTTTCTCCGAACAAAAGCATGTGTTTTCTTGCCACTTTTGCACCTTTCACAAAGCCTACTCCACCACTTCTCGTCGGAAAGCAAAATGAAACCGTACTGCTCATCGGTCAAGTTGGCAAACCACCTGCACAAACCACGGTTATTTAGGTTTCAGAAATAATATTTTTGGTTAATTCACGTCGTCGCCTAACAAAATTTCATCTTTAAACATCAAAAGCCAAATGAAACCAGACGGAGTTTGAAACAGACTTTTAAAAACGGCAACCCCTCTTAGACTTGAAAAGCATGAAAAAGCCTTTTCTCAACTGTTAAAGTTTTTCTGCATCACTGCATCACTTGTCTTTTGCCAATAGGAGGGGTTCCTCTGAAACCAGAAGAGGCTAAAGCCCTAGCCACAGCATTAAACGAGTTAAATGATAGTTATGCCGACTTCCTCCAGTCTTTAAGTGGCACCGTAAGGGAGGTGAAGGCTTCCAAAAAGCTTTGGAAAAACGGCAATAAGCCATGGCTCATCAAGCTGGGCTTAGCCCTAATAGTTTTCCCAGAACCCGTCCTAAGCGACGTGTTGGGAAGCCTCCTGATAGCTGCTGGAACCATTCAAGAGGGAATCCGCCGCAGAGCCATACACATAGAAGACATACCAAAAACATTTCAAAGCGTCATGAAAGAGCTACAGGCTTCAGAGGAGCGCATAATCGGGAAACTTGTTTAAATCTTATATTTGGAGCATATTATAAGCATAACATGTTAGGGGTGGGAGAGTGAAACTCGTAACAGTGCTGTTACCCGAAGCCTATTTGGAAGGGTTAGACGAGCTTGTGAGGGCGAACATGTATCCCAGCAGAAGCGCAGCCATAAGGTCGGCTGTAAGAGACCTTCTCAAAAAGGAGCTTTGGGAAAGGAAGGAGAGATAAATCGCGCACAATCCCCTTTTCATTTAACGCTTTTGGCAGCGTCCCTAATCCTTTTGGCTGTTTCAGCCGGATTTTCGGAAAGGGTTATAGCCCGCCCCACAATGATGTAGGAGGCGCCAGCCTTTATGGTGGATTCTATTTCACCCCCTTGAACACCCACCCCCGGCGAATAAATCGGGATTTTCCTGCCCAAAACCTTGTACACTTCCCTTATTTTTTCAGGGTACGTAGCGCCGACCACAACGCCATCCGCACCCCACGTTAGAGCTTTTTCGGCAAAAATAATATATTGAGGCTTTTTCTGTCCGCTTTCGGCGTCCACCACTATTTGCCCATAGCCTTCGCCAGCTCCTTTATGGCTCATATAGACGAGTAGGATAACACCTTTACGCTGATTACTTGCCACTTCGAAGACTGGTTTTAGGCCTTCCTCCCACCCAACGAAGGGATTAGCAATCAAAGCGTCGAAGCCAGCCTCATAGTAGTATTCGGCGATTACCTGGTTTGTTGAGCCTATGTCGTTTACCTTGCAGTCCATTATAGTGAGAAGCCCTTTTTCACGCGCCTTTTCCAAGAGTTTTTGGACGCCGTTGAAGACTCCCAGCGGCAAAACAAGGTGATGGTTAAATTTGACGGCACAGATGTAGGAACCCACATCTTCAATAATCTTTTCAGCCCTTTTACAGAGGGTTTGGCGGCTTTCAGGCTTTTCGTAGGGGAAGTCTAAAGCCAAAACGATGTTTGACCCCCTTTTTCTGGCCGTTTCGGCCATTTTCTCTTTAAAGGACAAGGCTAAGCACCCAGAACCTATTTTGGTGTGGAGCTAAAAACCTTTATCATTTCAACTTCTCCTCCGCAGCACGCCCTAATGTATTCTAAGGCTGTCTTAACCGCCTCTTCAAGCTGCTGGTGGGTTATTCCCGGCGCACCATACGCCACCAAAAGTATGTTTTTTGTGTTAAGCGTGATTTTCGTTTGGTCTGCGTCTCTGTGGGGATATATACATAAAACCCTTCTGGTGTCGGCTAAAACAAGCATGTTACTTGTCAACGCCATTGGCTTTTCCATTCCAATCCCAGTGAATGGCTCGCCGTTCTCCGCAAACCGCACGTTGAAGGGTGGATTAAGCGTGTCCCTATCAAAGCCGCTTATGGGAATTATTGTCTTCATAGAAGCCAAATTGTAGGCATCCACAGCCGTTGAGATGGTTGGGAGTTCATCGCCATGTAAAACCCGCCTAAGCAGCGCTTCGCCTGAAGGCCTTGTTTTGGTTGGGTCTATGCCAAGCCGCCAATAAAAGTCTCTGTAGGCTCTAACGGTTGGGTTTTCCTTAAGCCCTTCAATAGCATGTTGGGCTCTGGCCTCCGCGTACAAGGCTTTTTTAAGCTCTTTTATTTTCAGGTTTTCCTTCTCCACCATAACGTTGTTTATTGTGCCTATGCTTATGGCTAGCTGTGGAAATTTTGAGGTAACTTCTGCGCACCAGTAAACAGTGAGGGACTGCATTCCAGTTCAGCTCATGAAAGATTAAAATATTTTAATGGTTTTAGCAGTTTCTCCTCTAAAGTTGGCTGTCTATAATGATTGGCGAGTTGGCTGCCCTTGGAGCAGCTTTATGCTGGACTTTTTCGGCTGTGCTTTACAAGAAGGCTTTGGCTGAAACAAAGCCAGTTTCGGCGAATATTGTGCGCTGCGTCGGGACAAGCCTTGTTTTGGTTTTGATTTTCGCCTTAATCGGAAAAGTTCACGTTTTCGCCGGTCTGCCAGCTCAAGTTATTATGTTAGCCTCTGTTAGTGGTTTAATTGGGTTAGGTTTAGGTGATACACTTTATATGAACAGCCTTGAAATCCTTGGGGTTGCGCGGGCTGTTCCGATAACGTGCATTTACCCTCTTTTCAGCCTTGTTTGGGCTTATTTTTTGGCTGGTGAGAATATCACGTTGCCGGTTGTCTTTGGTGCTTTGGCGATTGTTTTTGGAGTTTGGCTTTTAACGGGTGAGCAGAGACAAAAAAGTGTAGACAAGAATAGGCGTCAGATGAAACTTCGCATGAGAGGTCTTATTTTTGCTTTGGCAACGGCTGTTGCTTGGTCTGTGAGCATTTCAATGATTAATTTGGCTGTTAAAGCAACCGCCAGTCTGGAGCAAGCCTACGCCATAAACGCCTTAAGACTTGTGGCGGTGACAATTTTTCTGTTGGCTTTGACTCCCTTCGGCGGTGCAAAACGTTTAGTTCGGGAAATGCGGTTAAAGGTTGCGGGTATGCTTTTGGCTGGTGGCTTAATAGCTATAGGACTTGGATGGTTTCTTCTAACGACAAGCTTCATCTACATCCCAGAATCACAAGCCGTGCCGATATCTTCAACGACACCCTTGTTTTCGGCTTTATCTGGTGTGATCCTTCTACGGGAGAAAGTGACTGTTAGAATTGCTGTAGGCTCCATCATGGTGGTGGCTGGAATCTTCCTAATTTTCATGGACTAACTAGCCCGTTTTTCACAAAGCTTGTTGAAAAGGTTTATATGGTTGAACCTTGAATCCCCGGTGTGGGTCGTGGAGACCCAACTTAGTGAGATTGGAAAAATTTCTGAAAAGCAAAGTGTAAAACCCCTTTCCATTCTAAAAGAGACAAAAAATCGCCACGAACTTCTTTCGAAGCCAGAATTGTCGGCTGTTGTTAAAATTGAGGCAAGCCTACTGAAGGGTGCTAGACGCTACTTTGAGGAGCATGGCTTCATTGAGATTGTTGTTCCTCACCTAACAAGGGCAACTGGTGCGTGTGAAAATATTGCCACGATGTTTGAGGTGGACTATTTTGGCAGAAAGCGCTACCTAAGCCAAACAGCCCAACTCTACCTAGAGGTTTTAACACCATTCCTCGGCAAGGTCTGGTGCATCGGACCAAGCTTCAGGGCTGAGCCATCCGTGGATGAACGCCACTTGACAGAGTTCACCTTAATAGAGTTGGAGTTCGCCGGGGACTTTAGGCAGCTGTTAGAACACATTGAGGGCGTAATATGCTCAATGGTGGGCTGCGTGCTTGCCGAACGTGAAAAGGAACTGGAGCTTCTCGGCGTGGATTCGGAGCGTTTAAAGCGGGTTAGGAAGCCTTTCGAAAAAATAACCTATACAGAGGCTGTCGGTCTGCTGGCGGATTATGGCGTAAAATGGGGCGACGACCTAAAAAGCACGCATGAAAAAGCTCTTGTCCATATGGTTGGCAATAAGCCACTGTTTGTGACCCACTTTCCCAAAGCCATAAAATTCTTCAACATGAGAGAAAACGACGAAAACCCAAACATTGTCAACAGTGCAGATTTACTACTGCCCATGAGCGGAGAAGCCGTCGGCGCGGCTGAACGGGAATACCGCTACGAGAAACTTTACGAGAGGCTTGTGAACTCAACAATGTTTAAGCAGCTTGTGGAAAAAGGTGGAAGCATCGAAGACTTCGATTGGTACTTGGATTTCTACAAGGAGCACCGAATTCTACATTCCGGGTGTGGCATAGGGCTTAACAGGGTGACACAGTTTGTCTTAGGCGCTGATGACATTCGGGCGACTACGGCGTTTCCGCTTAACAGAGAGTCCATCCTCTAACCCACTCCATCCTTTTTCTTTATCTCACCACCCCCGTGCCACAAAAGCGGTACAGTTTTATATCGGCATGTTTCTAGAGGTGAATCTTGGCGGACTAGAAGGGTAACATTAGTATGTCTGTGTCTCCAAGCGTTCGCGAAGTTCTTGCAAGACGAATTGCCGGCGAGATTATCCTCTCCAACAAGCCGGGCGCCACCATGCGGAAGTGGCGAGAGCTTTTCGGCATTTCCCAGATAACACTTTCTGATAAAATGATGCTTTCGCCATCTGTGATAAGCGATTATGAAAGCGGAAGACGCAAAAGCCCGGGAACAAAGTTTGTCCGCCGTTTTGTTTGGGCACTACTAAAGATTGATGAGGAGCGGGGGAGCCGCTTCATCCGCGAGTTCGCAAAACTTACAAGTTCGCCAAGCATGGCTGTTATTGATTTACGTGAGTTCCCCATCCCAGTACGCGTAGAATATTTATGTAAAGCCATCAAAGGCGAAATTGTGGCTTGTTCCAGCCTAAACGTTAGGGATGTTTTGGGCTATACGGTTGTGGACAGCAAGAAGACCATTGAGACGCTTTCGGGTTTTGAGTATTCACAGCTTTTCGGAGCCACAACAGAAAGAGCCCTAATCTTCACAAACATCGGAGATGAGAATTCTCCCATGATGCTTGTTCGAATGAGCAGCCTAAAACCGAAAGTTGTTGTTTTTCATGGTGTGAAGCCGGACGAATATTCGATTAGGCTGGCGGAGTATGACCGTATACCCCTAATTTATTCGACTCTGCCAACCGTTGAGCAGCTTGTAAAGTCTTTAAGGAAGCTTTACCGCATAGCCCTAAGAAGGAAGCTTGGCAAGGCGGTCCGCCCACCCCCAAAAGTAAGCACATAAGCATGTGCGAGGCGATTTAAGCCTTGATAAAGGTTGGGTGTTGCGGTTTCCCAACGAGCATGAAACGCTACTTTGAAAACTACAACCTAGTGGAGCTGAACAGCACATTCTACGAGTATCCAAGGCTGGAGACTGTTGAGGGATGGCGTGAGAAAGCACCGGAAAACTTCGAATTCACAGTCAAAGCCCACCAAGACATAAGCCACAAAGCGAAAATGCGGCTGGACGAAACAAGCAGAAAAGCCTTCGAAACCATGAAACAAATATGCAAAACACTGGAGGCGAAAATACTGCTGATACAGACGCCCGGCTCCTTCCGACCAGACAAGCTCAGCGAAGCAGAAAAATTCTTCGGGGCTGTGGACCGTGAAGGCTTAACCCTTGTATGGGAGACCCGCGGACCAGAATGGGAAAAACCAGAGGTCTATGAAAGGCTAAGGCAAGTTTTAAGCCGCTTAGATGTGGTGCATGTGACAGACCCATTTAGAGTTTTGCCAGCCTACACGAGCCAAACAGTCTATTTTAGGCTGCATGGCTTAGGTGAGGAATTATACTATTACCAGTACACAGACGGGGAACTGCGGCAACTCAGCGAAATAGCCAAAAATTTTGAGGCAGAGGACAAAACGGTTTATGTGCTTTTCAATAACCTCGCCATGTTCGAGGACGGACTACGCTTTAGGCAATACCTCTCCAGCGGGAAATTCCCAAAAATCACAGGCTCTGTTGGCTTGGAATCCATAAAAAGCGTTATTGAAAAAACATGGTATCCAGCACCAAAAAGCATGCTTATTAAAAAAGTTGGCTGGAGGCTTGTGGAAATCGAAGAGGGCAAACAGGTTAGGCTTGCGGAGCTGCTGGCGGAACTGCCGTCAAAAACATACAAAAACCCAGAAGAAGTCCTAAAGGAGTTGAAGGCCGCCAAAAAGTTGGGTTAAACGGCTAAGCCCAACTCTTGGATTTTCGCCTTGAGCAGCCTAAAATCGCCAATGAGCAATTGTTTATATTTTGCACTGTAAAGTCCAGCTGCCGGATGAAAAGTTGGAAAAACCACTACAGCCAAGCCTAAAACATTTGCCGGATAAAATTTTCCCCTAGCCTCTGTTATTCCCCGGAAAGGTATTCCAGCCTTTGCGAAAATATACGCAGTTGAATATTTTCCAAGGGTGACTACGAGTTTTGGTTTTATAGCCATTATCTGCCGATCCAAAAACGGCGTGCAAGCCTCAATTTCAGAGGGCGCTGGCTCACGGTTCCCCGGCGGGCGGCACTTCAAAACATTCCCAATAAAGACTTGACCCCGCAAAAGACCAGCCTCAGCCAAAAGATTATCCAAAAACTTTCCGGCAGCCCCAACAAAAGGTCTGCCCTTGACATCTTCCCAGTAGCCCGGGGCCTCCCCAATAAGCATCATTTTGGCGTTTGAGTCTCCCTCGCCTGGAACAGCGTTTTTCCGGGTTCTCCAAAGACCACACTTTTTGCAAGCCCTAACCTCTGAAGCAACAGCCTCCAAAACAGCCTCCCTTGATGAGTTCATGTCCACAGCCAGTTTCAGTGATATGCTGGGAAGCACTTATTAGTGTTGTCAAAAGAATAATTCAATGGAGAAGTGCCAAGATGGGTTATGGTAAGGTCAAGGTAAAGATTCGAAACATCCACAATCCAGAACTGGAAGTCGAAAGGGAACTTCTCGCCGACACAGGCTCAATATACACAATGGTTAAACGTGAGTTTCTTGAAGGCCTCCGAATAAAGCCAAAGGGAAAGCGGAAATTCAAAACGGCTGATGGGAGACTTGTCGAGCGGGAGGTTGGAGCCGCGGAAATAGAGATAGATGGGCAGAGCACTTACTCGATCATAATTTTCGGCGAAAAATCAGACGCTGAAGTTCTGGGCGTAACAACCCTTGAAGAACTCGGACTGCAAGTCGACCCTGTGACAGGCGAGCTAAAACCATTAGAGCTTCTACTCTTATAGCAACCTTTCCAACAAAATTAAGGCACTTTAACAATTAAAAGTCATGGAGGCTTCAATTCTTGGCGAGTCTTTTAAAAATTGCAAGGAAATTTGTAAATGAAAAGTTCGTTGGCTGCGATGATGTTTTGGGCGTTTTGTTGGAAGGCTCCGCCGCCATAGGTGTAAGAGACAGTTTGTAGATTTGGATTTTGAAGTTATAATTACAGAGGAACGTTACCGAGAGGGCGTTTTCTTAGCCGATGAAACCATATATGAAGGCGTTGAGGTTTGCTGGGAATGGACCCCTTTCGAAAGGCTAGAATCCAAACTAAGCGGTTGGCAAAACGACATTAATCTATGGGTATATTCCACATCGAAAATAATGTATGACCCAACAGGAAAAGTGAGCCGCTTGTTAGAGAAGTATAGGAGGTATCCCGAAGACATTCGAAGGGAGAAAATGTTCTCCTACTTCTATTATGGATGGGCGGAGGCACCGTACAATTTCGAAAAAGGCACTGCTGAGAAAGGACCCAATTACCGCGCAACTTTGCCTAAACAACGCCGTTGAAATATTTACAGCCCTCCTCTTCATCATTAACAACAATTTTATGCCTTATCGGAAATGGAGGCTTCGTGAACTGCGAAAATTGGAAAAGGAACCAGAAAAATATGAGGAAAAGATAAGGCAACTGGTCCAAACCAACAGTTTCGACAGCGAAGCCTTCAACTTAAAACGTAAAATAGTCCAAGAAGTTGTTGACGAACTGAGAGAACTTCTAATTCGAGAAGGGATCCCCTCCGAGAAAGTTGGAAAGGACATGTGGAGGTACCAACCTAAATATCTGCCATCACTATAGAGGTAGAGTCACTATTGGCGGTTTTCTCAGCTAAAAATTCATAGAAAAGGCTAGAGGGAGGGGGGAGGTCACTTTAAACAGTTTTCAACAACCATTTTCCCGATAGCCAAAATCTATAGAGAGGGGCTATCAATTTTGCAGTTCGCCACCCTCAGCAAAATTGACATTTAAAGCATATGCTTTAAGGCTTCTGCGCCCCGCATTCCAAGCTGAACGCCTAACCCTTTAGCCTTTGTTGTGGCGGCTTTAATCTCGGCATTTAAAACATCCTCGAAGGTTTTTACTCCGCTGACCATGGCTGCTGCCACGCTTAGGCGTTCTGCAGCCTCAATGTTTAGGAAGCCGCACATAACGAAGCCCTTCTCCGCCACAACCAGCAGTAGCGGCGGCGAATCTGGAAGCTCAACCCTAACGCCTAAACATGTTTTCTCGCCTACCTTAACCTGAGCAACACTTATCAAAGCTGTCCCCCACAGCCCTATAGGTTGTGTTGTAATTTTTAAATAAGAATTGCCACACAGAAGAAGCGAAAACCATGCTGACAAAGTTAAAAGCCAAAGTGCAGTCAGCCATAAAAGCACAAGCTCAAACAGCCAACAAGTTAGGCTTGACACCAAACATTATAAGCGCTATAGGCATAGTTTTAGCCCTATTCTCGGCAACAGCCTACACCAGTGGACGTCAGACAGTAACGCTGGCTTTGGCTGTTGTTCTACTGCTTCTTTCGGGATACTGCGACATGCTGGACGGAGCCTTGGCAAGACTATGCGAAAAAGAAACACCCTTCGGGGGCTTCTTGGACTCCCTTCTCGATAGGTATGCGGACTCAGCGGTTTATGTGGGCATAATATTGGGCGAATTGTGCTCGGTTCCTTGGGGGCTAATATCCCTTATAGGCTCTTTGCTGGTAAGCTATTCCCGTGCCAGAGCTGAAGCAGCGGGCATAAAAATGGAGACTGTTGGTTTGGCTGAAAGGGCTGAACGCATAATCATAATCGCAGCGGCAAGCATAGCCGAAATATTCTTTGCGGGCGTTATCGAAGCTGGCATGATATTGTTGGCGGTGTTCACAAATCTAACAGTGCTGCAGAGAAGCCTATACGCGTATAAAGCGTTAAAGAAGAAAGGAGAAGCAAAGCCGGAAGGCTAGAACCTTCTGCCAATGCGAAGTTTACGCTCTTCTCTGGCTCGAACCTTCACAATACCATAATGAACAGCGCATGAAACACAATAATATTTTGTGTCAACTGGCGCCGAAATATAAGCGCCTTTTTGACGAAGCTCCCTAGCTAAGGCTGGATCCACTAGAGAAAGTCTCCGCGTAACCTTTTTGGCTTTATCCCGTGGCACAAGTTCCCCGCAGTTGGCACACTGGACAAAGCCACTTCTGCCTTTGGCGCCCTTCGACCTTCCACGACTCTTCCTCTTGTATGGCATAACTAACCCACAAGCAATTCTATGCATGATATAGCCATGCACGCCTATATATCTGTTCTCAATTTCAAAATGCAAGCAATGTTAGCCTTAGAATCTATTCTGGGGATAATCTTCCCAGTAGACGAAGTAAACAAAGTTGTGACGCCTGGACCATGCCCAGAAGTTACACAGTTTGTGTGGACAACTATGCCCACTGAAACGGCGCCCTTGCGGTATATTCGCCCATAAGAATGGTCCGCGTCCAGTATAGCCACCAAGTCTCCAAGTCTCAAATCGTCAAGTCCATACTCCTTCCGTGTGGCTTCATCGAAAAGTTGTATGTCATAATCCCCAGAATAAGTCTGGTTTGCGCCTAAACCAGAACCCATAATCGCCGCTGGAATAACATGCGTCACCGGAACCTCCAACTTGTCGCCCACCGGCTTCGGGTCTAAAGCTTCCAAGAAACGGGGGTCCATATTCATAACCTTAATTTCTGGAAAATCCAAAAGCTTCAAGCCAACGCCGAATGCCTTCACCAAAACTTTATCGCCCAACATAAGCTTTTCAAGAGTTTCAGGCTGAAAATCCACAAGCACATGCTCTATCCCGCCATGCTTCCCGGTGACAACCCCTTTTGCGCCTTTGGCGTCGCCAGAAAACACAACAGCTTCATTCCCCACACATGAAAGCACGTTTAAAGCTGTGTTGGCACCACGACCAAAAGTGGGATCATTCTCCTTGTTTTCTATGCTCACGCCGGGTTCAACGTGGTCCGCTTCCCAGCCGCAAGCCGGGTCGCCAACCCTCACGTTGTAGGTTATTCCGCCTACGCCTGGCAAGACCAACGGCACTCCTTCGGCTGAAATGTTGTATATGCCTCTTCCATAAATTGGGCTTGCCACCTCGCCCACGACAGAAATCTTAACAAGTTTGTCAACATTTGTCCTTAACATGCTTTCCTCCTCAACGGTTAGAGTCAACACCGGTCTTGGATAATAAGTTTCCCCTCTATAAATGATGTAAACGCTTGGAACATAACAAGTTTTAAATGCCTCTTTACATTTTGAGTTGAGTGAAAAGCAAAGCGCACAAAACTAGCAGTGGCGAAAACCAGATGGCTGAAATTGGTTTAAGGTCGAGAATGCTGGTTAAAGACGTCATGAGCAGCCCAGTGATAACTGTGGAAGAAGACGCCACAGCAAACCGCGTGGCAGAGCTCATGGACAAACACGGATTGGGATGCATTATAGTAACCAGTAAGGAAGGAAAGCCCATAGGAATCATAACCGAAAGAGACCTAGTGACAAGGGTTCTTGCTAAAAATGTTAAACCTGACGCTTTAAAGGCAAAAGACGTTATGACAACCCCCCTAATAACAATAGAACCGGACGAAACAATAAGCGAAGCAGCACGAAAAATGAGCAGACTAAACATTAGAAGGCTAGGCGTAGTCTACAAGGGACAACTCATCGGAATCCTCTCAAGCAAAGACATATTGGCAGTAATGCCAGAACTCATCGAAACAATACAGGAGAGAGCCCTCATAGAGGGAGAAAACCTAGCTCAAACAACCATACCGGAAGAGGAAGAATCCTCTCTTGCTGGGTACTGCGACCGCTGCGGCGGATGGTCAGACAACCTTAAAGAGGTGGATGGAGAATTCCTCTGCGAAGACTGCAGAGCAGAATTGGAAACCGAATGAAAAAAAGGTTTAAAGGGGAGATTTTTTGCGTGTCAAAGAAATATTGAATGAAAAACACCCCTTCATTTACGATGATGAGCTTGCAACAAAAGCCCGAGCCCTTATCCGTGACTTCTCCCTAAGAATATTGCCGGTTATAAACCGTGAAAGAAAACTTTTGGGAATAGTCTCCCGCGGCGCAGTCATGACCATATCCTCGTCTGTTTCGCCAATAAAAGTGAAGGGCATAATGACAAACCCGAAGCATGTCGCCACAACCGAAGATGATGCTTTCCAAACAGTTAGGGAGATGCTACGCGTGGACGAATGGTGCACACCAGTTGTAAACAACAGAACAGAAAACATGTTGAAAGGGGTCTTAGGCTTAGAAAACTTCATAGAAAACATAATCAAAACAAGCCCTGAAAAACTTGCAAAACCGATTTCAGAAATAATGTCGACAAACCTCCTAACATGCTCTCCAGACGACGAGATTGACGATGTCTGGCGCTTGATGCAAGGCAAATCCTTAGCCGGACTTCCAGTCGTCACCAAAAACAAGCTTGTGGGCATAGTAACCCAAAAAGACCTTCTAGAAAGTGGGGCACTCATGCCGACATTTGAGTCCCATAAAGGAAGATTTAAGGCTTCAACGAAAATTTCAGCCGTTATGAAGACAAACGTGATAGCCGTTCAACCATTAGTGAAGGCGATAAGGGTTGCAAAAGTTATGGTTTCAAAGGACATTGGGCGAGTTCCAGTCGTGGACGAAGAGGGAAGGCTAATAGGCATAGTGGACCGAGAAGACATAGCAAGGCTCATAATCAAATGAGAAGGCGTGGAAATGAAAAATGAGTAGAGAAACTTTTAGGAGAACACTAAGAGGAAAGGGGCCGGTTTCGTTAAAAGGTTCAGCTGCCAAAAAACGCGAAGGCGACGTTATGCACATAGCAAAAAGCCCAGTCATAACAATGGCTCCAACAACACCCATATACGACGCAATAAAAATAATGGCGAAAGAAGGATTCCGAAGAATCCCCATCGCTGATCCAGGCACAAAAACATTGGCTGGCATAGTAACAGCCACTGACATAGTTGACTACCTCGGCGGAGGCAAAAAATTCGAAATAGTCCAACAGAAGTTTTCCGGAAATATCTTTAAAGCCATAAACGAGCCGATAAAACTCATAATGAACCGGAAAGTTTTCGCGGTAAAAACCACAGCGGACATAAGCGAGGCAATCCAACTTATGAAAGAGAAGAATGTAGGTGGCTTACCAGTTGTGGACAACGAAAACCATGTTAGGGCAATAGTCACTGAAAGGGATGTGGCCCGCATGTTCGCAGACAGAATAAGCGGGATGAAAGTTTCACAGCTAATGACCGAAAAAGTGGTAACCGCACTGCCAAAAACAACAATCTTTGAAGCAGAGAAAACCATGATTGGACAAGGCTTCAGAAGACTCCCAATAGTTTCAGATGGCAGGGTAGTAGGCATAGTAACATCCATGGACATCATACGCTTCTTCGGCTCAGGAGAAGTCTTCAAACACCTAAAATCGGGAACAATAACGCAGGTTTTGAACACACCAGCCCTCGAAATAGCCACAAAAGAAGTTACAACAATCACGCCAGAAGCAGACGTTGGACAAGCGGCAAAAATCATGCGGGAGAAAAACCTCGGCGCCTTACCAGTCGTCCAAAACGAGAAGCTTGTTGGAATAATAACCGAAAGGAACTTCTTCAAAATAATAGAGTAGAATATTAGGCAATTTTATGCCAAAGGAAGCCCCTTGCCTCAAAGTCCCAAAAATTGACGGCGAAAAAGCCATAACAACAGCTCACAAACTAGGATTGGTTAATAAAGAACTAGAAGTCCAGAGAAATAACGCCTACATTTACATCCCCCTAACCAGAAATCCATCAAAAGATGACATGCAAGCCCTCCAAAAACAAGCCATAAGCCTTGAAATCACAACCTACACTTTTCCAGAAAGAAAAATGCGTCCAAAAACACTTATGGAATTGTTGGAAGGCAAACTTCCGCCCAACCTATTAGCTTGTGTTCCACGAGCCATGGATGTTGTAGGCGACATAGCCATAATTGAAATCCCGTCAGAACTTGAAAGCTACAAAACGGAAATTGGAAATGCAATCCTACAAATTCACAAAAACTTGCGGACAGTTCTCGCCAAGGCTGGAGCAATAAAAGGCGAATACCGAACAAGACAATACATCGTCATAGCTGGAGAACCAAAAACAGAAACTATACATAAAGAGCATGGATGCCAGTACCATGTAGACTTAGCCAAAACCTATTTCTCACCCCGTCTATCCAACGAGCATAAGCGAGTAGCATCAATGGTTAAAGAAGGCGAAACGGTCATAGACATGTTCGCTGGAGTTGGTCCCTTCTCGATACTCATAGCGAAAACTCATAGCCGTGTTAAGGTTTACGCCATAGACATAAACCCAGAAGCCATCACTTTACTCGAAAAAAATGTTAGGCTGAATAGGGTTGAGGGAAAAGTTTACCCAATTTTAGGTGACGCAAAACAAGTCATTAAACAAAAACTCCGCGGACAAGCAGACCGCATCATCATGAACCTACCAGAAAAAGCCATAGAATTCGTCGGAGCCGCATGCGAAGCCTTGAAGCCCGAGGGAGGCGCCATACACTTTTACGGTTTCGTCACAGCGGAAAATACGTTGGAAAAATTGGAACAACGATTTAGGGAAGAGGTTGAAAAGTCCAGTAGAAGCGTGGCAAAAATCCTTTTCGCGAGAACCATCCGCGAAACAGCCCCCTACGAGTGGCAAGCCGTTTTAGACGCGGAAATTCGCTAAACCTCAACAGTTAAAGTTACCCTAACCATCTGCCCTGGAATCTGAAGCCTCTTCACAAGAGCCCTTGACAAGTCGCAAGCCGCCTTATCCGCATTAATCGCCAAAGTTCTACCACAAATGTATCCGCTTTTCCTCACAACCATGTCTGCCTGATGCGACAAAATCAGTTTAGGGCTTCCCCGAGCCTTTACAACATCGACAGCTCCGTCAGCTTCTATGAGGATTGTGAGCCTCGCATTTTCTTTCCGGAGAAATTCCCTAAACTCCGGTTTGAGATCAGAAAAACCTTTATCAGCGGAAACAGCGACAATACAGTCCCCTCTAACGGAAAGCTCTTTCTCCCTTGTAAATTCAAGCGTGGTTCTGTGGGTAGCTCTGATGTTCCTATGACCAAATGCTGTTAGATATTCGGTGATTTGCATAGGCTACCTTTCCAATAAGCCAAGTTATAACTCTAATTTTAGAATTATCGCGTCATGTCCAACCCCAAAATAGTCCTGCTGGAAACCAGCTATACGAAAGCCAAACTTGTAGTAAAATGGTATTGCTGAAGCGCATTTATAATGAACCTCAGCAAACACCAACCTCACATCTTTCCGCCTTAAAACCTCCAATTCCTTCCGCAACAGCTTTTCGCCCACACCCCTACCTTGATATTCTCTGCCAACAGCCAAATCCTCAATAACCGCCGTAGAACCACAAACTCCCGCCTGCACATAACCAATAACCCTCCCATCCATCACAGCTACAAAAGAAAGATCTGGATTTTCTTCCAATACTTTAATGATGCGCTTCTTATATTCCTCTTTAATTGCATGAGGGTTCGCCAAAGGCGCCAGCTCTGAAACCTCAGCCAAGTCACGCCCAGACATCCCCCTAACGAAAATCTTTGACATTACACCAGCTCCTTGCCTTTAGAGTTCTTTCGCAAGGTATAACGCTGTTTTATCATTCTCATAGAGCTTTCCGTTGTAGCCACAAATTTTAAAGCCATTTTTCAAATAGAGGTTTAAGGCTGGAATGTTGTCTATTGCAGTGTCAAACATAAGAACCCGCGCGCCTTTTTCCCTTGCAAAATCCTCCATAGCCTTCAGTAAAAGAGAGCCTATTCCTCTACGCCTATAACCAGCGTCAACGAGAAGATTTATCACATAGGCGCTCTTATTCCACCTATAAAAATGCACCCTAGAAAAACCAACAATCTTGCCATCTTCCTCAGCGACAAAAAATCTGCACTTCTCGTTAGGACTTTCAAAATTGAAGATAGCCTCTAAATCCTCGTTTAAAGGCTCTCCATTCCTCTTAATCAGTTCTAATATTTTCGGCAGATCCGCCCGCTCTGCTATACGAATTTTTGGCATTTACTCCAAAACCTCTATTGAGTCAACTTTGCCATCGCCGTCTAAATCAAAACCTTGAATTACTTTGGCAAAGGTGTCCTCGCCCTTATAATTCCCCAACGTCTTTTCATGGAAGTTTGTCAGCGCCAAAACACACGCCTTAGTGCCAACAGCCTTATTTCCGGCTAAAACAACAACCCGCTTGCTATTATCCCATGGATTAACAATTTTCGCCACAAGCCCAACAGCGTCAGCCGTATAAACCCTTCCAGTCTTAGTTGAAACTAAACCGCCAAACAAGAAGCCTTGCTCAGACGGCTGCATATTAAACTTTAAAGGTAGATGCTCATTCAATTCCTGCGTCAAAAGGTTTGTTCCAGGCCCACCCACAAGAATCAGATTGTTCTTCTCCTCTTTCTCAGCCTTAACATCCACGTCAAGTTTCACAGCGAAATCTTCTGGCATTCGAGTAAATTGTCCAAGAAAGAAAGCCAAGTGAGAGGCGTAATGCCCATCCCGGGCGCTCGTTTTGAAAGGTCCATGAGGGGTTGGGCTACCAACAACAATTTTGCCGTCAAAACATCCGTCTTTGCGAATAAACTCGCCGAAAAATCTTCGGACCTGTTCGCTAACACTAATCAACGAAGGCTTTTCTATGGTTTTGTATCCCCTTGGCAGTTCTATCCCGAAAGCCGTTGAAGCTGCCGTGTAATATTTGGCTATGGCTCCCTTCCTCTCCTCCTGTTTCGCAACAGTTATGGCTCCAGCTTTAATCAACTTTCTTATATGATAGTAAACCTTTTGCTCGTGAATCCCAAGCTCTTTTGCAACTTCGAGGGGGTACATTGCTCTTTCTGAAAGCATAACTAAAATTTTCCAGCTTAACCTATTCAAAATGAGCTTAAGCTTCTGCGGATCGTCGAAAACCTTAATTTCCTTAACCATCTGCGTTTTGCCGTCGTCATGTAACAGCAGTTTTTTACCCATAGTCGTCCATATGCATAAGCGCACTCCGTTATTAAAATTTTTATTACGGTGAACAAGAGAGATAACCACAACAAGCCCATAAAGAGGATGAAAATGATTGGCTGTTATGTGACGGGCATAATGCCAAGACCCAAGGAGCTTATCGAAACCACAAGAGCTTACGACAGAAGAAAAGTAAGCACAGAAGAGCTGGAAAAAGCCTTCAAGGAGGCAGCAATAAAAGTTATAGAGGCGCAAGTCTCTGCTGAGCTAAGCTATATCACAGACGGAATGTTAAAATGGCAAGATTTGCTGAGGCCTTTCACCGAAAACTTGGAAGGCTTGAAGGCGGGAGCTCTTGCAAGATGGTTTAACAACAATACCTTCTACAGAAAACCCGTCGTTCAAAGCGAAATAAAGCCTAAAAAAGGCATAACCACGGAGCTGGCCTACACAGAATACCTGCCAAAAAACATTTCATGGAAAGCCATACTGCCAGCACCCTACACGTTAGCAAGGCTTTCGGAAAACAAATTTTACAAAGATGAAAGGGAACTAATGTTCACTTACGCTGAAATCCTAAAAGCAGAAATCGAAAACTTAGCACAAAAAGGTTTCAAATACATTCAGCTAAGCGATCCAGCCCTTGTCTATAACCCATTTAAAAAAACAATTTCCAAGGATACTCTTGCCGATGTTAAAGAAGCCTTGAGGATAACCGCCAAAGGTACAAATGTGAAAATATGCTTACAAACATTTTTCGGAGACTTTTCACAAATTATGCCTGAAGCCTTAAACTTTCCAGTTAACGACTTGGGAATAGACCTATACGAAACAAGTTTAGAAAGTCTGAAAGAATATGATTTTGATAAAGGTGTCGCCTTAGGAATCGTGGACGCCCGCAGTTCTCTACTAGAGGATGAAAACGAGCTTGCCACGGTGGCTGGAGAACTTATCCGGTCAGTTTACCCGTCAAAGGTTCACGACGTTTTCATTTGTCCAAACTGCGATTTAGAATTTCTACCTTGGGAGAGGGCGGAAGAAAAAATAAGAGTCATAAGTCGCGTAGCCAAGCGTCTAAAGGCGGAGTGAGCATTCATGAATAAGCTTTTCCCAACACAGGAAATAGGAAGTCTCGCCAAACCAGCATGGAGAATCAAAGGGTACAGAGGTGAACCTTTATCAGAGAGCGAGATAGCCGAGGCACTGGACTGGGGACAGAGGCTAAGAATAGAAGGCATAGATGAACTCGTTAAGATTTTAAAAAGCAAAAAGAGCACGCCAGAGGATAAAAGGGCGATTCTTGAATGGTCAGCGAGGTTTGTTATTCGCTTCTTTGAAAATGCTGGACTTGACATAATTTTTGATGGAGAACAATGGCGCTCGGAAATGTACGAACATGTTATCAGAAACATTGAAGGCTTCAAATTCTTGGGATATGTAAAATCCTTTGACTATAGATACTTCAACAAGGCCACTTGCATAAATAAGCCAAAATATATGAAACCATTCTATGTGGAAGAGTTCATTTTTACACGCAAAAACACCAACAGAGAAGTTAAAGTGCCCTTCACCGGTCCTTACACGCTTGTTGACTGGACATTTAACGAATACTACGAAAAAAAGCTCAGCAGCAAAATCAAAGATTTTAAACGTAGAAAGTTTGAAGCTCGAAGAGAATTTCTCTTCGACCTAATAAAGGAAGTTGTAAGGCCAGAAATAAGTAGGCTTATTGAAGCTGGAGCAACGTGGATTCAGATAGACGAACCAGCAGCAACCACAAACCCGTCAGCCGAAGAAATGGAGTTGTTTGTGGAAGCTTTCAACGAGACTGTTAAAGGGTTTAACTGCACCTTTAGCCTCCACAACTGCTACAGCAATTATGAAGTGCTAGCAAAATATGCCGCTAAACTGCGGAAATGCAGCCAACTAGCCCTCGAATTCGCCAACAGAGACAGCAGACAAACGGGAACAGATGATGCACGAATAGGCTATAATGAGCTGAAACTATTTGAGGGCCACGGTTTTAAAGGAAATTATGGTCTAGGCGTCATAGACGTCCACACAGACTTTATTGAACCGCCAGAGCTGGTGAGGGACAGAATACTTTACGCCGCCAAAATCATCACGGACCCAAGTAGAATATTTGTGAGCACCGACTGCGGGTTAAGAACCAGAACATGGGAAGTAAGCTTTGCTAAGTTGAAAAACATGGTTCTAGGTGCCGAACTGGCAAGGAAAGCATTATCATAAATGAACTCTTATAAAATTTTTAATAACACTATCAAAAATTGGTTAAGGAACTAAGCTTTTAATAACGAATAAACACGAAAAAGGGCTATACGAAATTTTTAGAGCTGAAATTTTTCTCTTAAAAATGCTTATTACCAGAAACAGTCCTTAACATGGCTGCAAAACCAACAAAAGAGAACAGTGACAGCAAGCATGTGTGGAATATTCGGTTGCATTTTAAAGGAAGGGACCGCTGCCCCATTAATACATCAAGCTCTTAAAAGGCTTGAATACCGCGGCTACGATTCTGTGGGCGAAGCAACAATTCATGATGGAAAACTCTACATCAAAAAAGATGCTGGGAAAATAGACGAAGTTCACAAAATCCACAACCTTGACGACTTGCCAGGCTCCATAGGCATAGGTCACACAAGATGGGCTACACATGGAGCACCGTTAATGATTAACGCGCACCCCCATGTTGATTGCGGTGAGCAAATAGCTGTTGTCCACAATGGAATCATCGAAAATTTCGCAGAGCTGAAGCTTGAACTTGAAGGGAAAGGCCACGTCTTTCAATCTAGAACTGATACAGAAGTTATAGCCCACCTTATTGAAGAGGCGTTTAAAACGAATCCTTCTTTTGGGCTTGTGGATGCTGTTCTTGAAGCTGTGCGTAGGCTTGATGGTTCCTATGCCATTGCGGTTATTTCGCCGAAAGAGCCGGACAAAATAGTTTGCGCCAGGCATGAAAGCCCGCTTGTTGTGGGAATCGGAGAAAATGCACTTTACTGCGCCTCTGACATCCCAGCCTTTTTGCCATTAACCAATAAGGCAGTCATAATCGAAGATGGAGAACTGGCGACCCTATCTTTTGAAGGTCTTGAAATAAGAAAAATTGCAGACCTAAGCCCTGTTATCCGAGAGCCAAAGCTTATCGATTGGACCCCCGAAATGGCTGTTAAGCAAGGCTATCCCCACTTCATGTTAAAGGAGATTCATGAACAGCCTGCATGTTTGCGAAACACTTTGAGGCTGCAGGAGCACTACCTTGACTTGATGGCAACTTTCTTGGACCGCGCAAAAGAAGTGTTCCTAGTGGCTTGTGGCACATCATACCACGCGTGTCTAGCAGCATCTTACATGTTTTCTAAATTAGCCTACCTAGCAACGTACCCCGTAATAGCCTCAGAATTCATCGAACAGCATGGAAAATCAGTGAACATTGACAGCACAATTTTAGCGGTAAGCCAATCAGGCGAAACAGCAGATACACTCGCCGCTGTCAACGTCGCCCGTCAAAGAGCAGCAACAATTCTCGGACTTACAAACGTTATCGGCTCAACATTAACAAGAGTTTCACGGGTTTACATCAGCCAGCAGTCAGGACCAGAAATCGGCGTGGCTGCAACTAAAACCTTCACTTCGCAGCTTTCAGTTCTCGCCCAGCTAGCGCTGAGACTAGCAAAAAAGAGAGGAAAAATTTCGCAGGATGAAATGGACTTTATAGAGGCGAAACTGAAGAAGCTTCCAGACATTGTGGAAACAGTAATCACCACACAAGAGGAGAAAGTAAAAAGCATAGCGAAAAAGTACAAGGATGCGAAGGTCTTCTTCTTTTTAGGGCGGGGTATAAGCACAGCCACAGCTTATGAGGGCAGGCTTAAACTTATGGAAATCGCCTACATCCCCTCAATCGCGTTTCCAGCTGGCGAAAGTAAACATGGACCAATAAGCCTCGTTGAAGAGGGATTCCCTGTGGTTTTTATATGCCCTAAGGACGATACGCATAAGACTATAATAGGGAACATTATGGAGATGAAAGCCAGAGGAGCCTCAATAATAGCCATAATTGAAGAAGGCGACGAGGAGGTCAAAAGGTTAGCTGACGACTATGTTGAGGTGCCAAAGGGCATACCAGATGTTTTGTCACCCATACCCTTTGTTGTCCCGCTGCAGCTTTTAGCGTATTATATGGCTGTTGAAAGGGGACACGACCCCGACAAGCCTAGAAACCTCGCCAAGTCTGTAACCGTAAAGTAGTGCATTCAAATTTGTAATGCAAATCAGTTAAATGCCCCAAATCCTCTATCTTGATATGGTGCAAAATTTGGAGAGGGACTGGGAACGACTAATTGAGAGTCTAATAAGAGAGGGTGTACTTCGCTCCCAAAAAGTAATTAAAGCGATGCGCAAGGTGCCCCGAACAAAGTTTCTGCCAGAAAACATGCAGCCCTACAGTGCCGTTGACACGCCTCTTCCAATCGGCTTTGGGCAGACGGTTTCAGCGCCACATAGCCTCGGCTTCCCGCCCGGGCTAGGCGAAACATGGTTGCAATAATGAATGAAGCCCTCCAATTGGAAGTAGGCAACAAAGTCCTAGAAGTTGGAGCGGGTTCAGGATGGCATGCCGCCACAATAGCTGAAATTGTGGCGCCAAGCGAAGCGCCCAGAAGCGAGTGGGGACACGTCTACACGGTCGAAATAATTGAAGGACTAGCGGAATTTGCAAGAAGAAACATTATGAAAGCGGGATACAGCGACCGAGTAACAATAATCTGCGGAGATGGGTCCATAGGATACCCGGAAAAAGCGCCATACGACAGAATAGTTGTCACAGCAGCAGCCCCAGACATACCAAAACCTCTAATTGAACAGCTAAAAAACGGCGGAATAATGCTCATTCCAGTTGGAAGCATGCATCTCTTCCAAAGCCTGATAAAAGTTGTAAAAGGCGCTGATGGGAAAATCACGCGTGAGAATTTGGGTGGCGTGGCTTTTGTGCCTTTAACGGGGCGTTATGGTCATAAACTCTAACTTCATTTTAGCCGGTTTCGAATTTTTCTCTATACGCCGCCAAGTCTAGGAAGCCATGTCCACTAATATTCATACAAATTACTTTTTCAACTCCAGCTTTCTCGGCCTTTATGGCTTCGTCTATTCCGGCGCGAATGGCATAGCTGGATTCTGGAGCCGGCAACCACCCCTCACTTTGAAGGAAAATTCTCGCAGCTTCAAAAACGGCCTTTTCATCAATAGGGTAAGCTACCGCTTTCACTAGTCCATGATGCCTTAAGAGGCTTATTATTGGGGCAGCTGCATGATAGCGAAGGCCGTCGGCCTTTATGGGCGGCATCTCAACCTTATGCCCCAACGTGTAAACTTTCAAGAGTGGAGTATATTCAGCTACATCACAAAAATCATAACGATATTCGCCCCTAACAAGGTTAGGCGCAGCCATCGACTGAGTGGCCAAAAACTCGCATTTCCGTTTTCCCCTTAAAACCTCTCCTATGAAAGGTAGAGCTATACCTCCAAAGTTTGAACCTCCTCCAAGGCAGCCGATTATCAGGTCTGGTTTTTCGTCTATTAGGTCAAATTGCTTTATGGCTTCCAATCCAATTATGGATTGGTGCATCAGCACATGGTTGAGAACAGAACCTAGACAATAAACAGCATCCTCATGAGTCTCTGCATACTCTAGACCTTCTGAAATTGCTATTCCCAACGAGCCTGGGTGTTCGAGATTCTTGGAGAGAACTTCTCTGCCAATCTTCGTCTGCTGACTTGGTGAAGCGTAAACCTTCGCGCCTAAAAGATTCATTAACGTTCTTCTATCCGTCTTCCAGTCATAAACAGATTTAACCCAGAAAACTACGCAATCCAAACCCAAAAGCCGCGCAGCATAGGAAAGAGCCGTACCCCACTGCCCGGCGCCAGTCTCCGTTGTTAATGTTATTTTTCCCTCTTTCATAGCGTAATAGGCTTGAGCAACCGCCGTGTTAGTTTTATGAGAACCTGTCGGAGACAAATCTTCCCGCTTGTAATAAAGCCTAACTTTCTTCAGTCCTAAATATTTCTCCAATCTTATCGCACGATAAAGGGGTCTAGGCCTACCCATATGAAGATAAAGTTCACGCACTTCTTCCGGAATCGGAATCCAACGCTCACTTGACATCTCCTGCCTTAAACACTCTTTCACCATGGTCTTAGCCAAAAACTCCATTCGTGACGGACCGGTTTCCGGCTCCCTTGGAGGCGGAAGCGGCTCAGGCAAGTCTGGTAAGATGTTATACCATTTTGTTGGAAGCTCGTCTACTGGAAGCGGAATTTGGCTGCGCATTCTCATCTCACCTTTATGAGAGACTGTTCTATTCAGCGTCAGATAGATTAAAGATTTCCTATGTACGGCCTATCCAAACCATCTTTCAAGTGTTGTTTTTCCTTTAAGCTTAGATACCCCCTTTTGCATCTTTTCTAAAGCTTTTCTGACACGGTCTTCAGAAAAGTCCCTTTCGCGGCAGATAAAGTTTATAACCCCTTCTACGTCGGGCTCCCGCCACTCAATCTTGTAATTGTCCGTAACTTTTGGATGTAGGAAAATCTCCTTGATCTTTTGCGGCTCAACCGGAAACTCGGCGTTTTTAATGTGAGGTAAGGCGTTTTCTAGGCTTCCATACTCTTTTATGAGCTTTAGGGCTGTTTTTGGTCCAAGTCCTTTAATGCCTTCGGGGTTAAAGTCTGTTCCCACCAATATTCCCACATCAATTAACTGCTCATGGGTTATTTCACATTCTTTCAAAACCTGCTCAAGCTCAATGACTTCGGGCTCAACCTCGATGTAAACGTTTTTCCCCGGAAGCTTCCGCCTACCGGAAATCGTCACGTTCCTAACGAGGCGCGGCGCGCCGAAGAGTAGGCTATCATAATCCTGGCTTGCACAGTAATCGGCGTCTCCTCGCTTAACCACGTGAGCAGCTTGAGCTTCGCCTTCGCTTGGAGCTTGAATCCACGGGATTCCCATCAAATCCAAGAGGCGTTTACTGTCCTCAGCCATATAATCCTTAAGGCTTGCAGTAGCTTGTGCATACATCCTAGCCTCGTCAATCCTGCCCTCCTTTAATGCTTGTTCATACTTTATGAGGGCCTCTTCCTTTGCTCTCATACGCCTCTTAATTTCAACCTCTTTGAGGGCTGGCGGTACTCCATCGAACACGTATATGGGTTTAATTCCCAACTCCACCAAGTTGCTTGTTCTGTAAAGAAGCCCGCTTAAATGGCTTGTGATGCGCCCGCTACTATCCTTCAATGGTGTGCCGTCAGGCTGTCGAATTATGGCCAAAAACTGGTATAATGCATTATAGGCGTCTATTGCTATAGATTTTCCACTTAAATCCTCAAGTCTTATGACCGTTTTCGGGACAATGTCTCGAAGGTTTACTCCCAAAACGATTCCCGCTGAATATGCATAAGTTTAAAGTAAGATAATAAATTTGCGAACGCCACGGTACAGCACATTTTATAAGGAAGCTTGACAATTACAACCTTCACCGTTGAGGAATGGAAATGGCTGAAAAAGCGGCAACAATAACATTGGTTACATGCACAAGCTGTGGCAAACCTATTCCGCCAGGAGCTGAAGCTACAAAGTTTCTATGCCCAAACTGTGGAGAAATCCTGATCAGGCGTTGCACAAAGTGTCGTAAGTTTGGACGCCAATATAAGTGTCCAAAATGCGGTTTTATCGGTCCGTGAGGAGGTGTAAAATTTGGGAAGTGTTATAATTTCTTACAAAATTTTTCCGACAGATATAACTGTAAACTTTGAGGATTTGAAGAAGAAGATCGAGGCTTCTTTGCCAGAATTCGCTACCATATACGGTTACGGTGAGGAACCCATAGCTTTCGGTTTAAACGCCTTGATTTGCGCCATCAAAATCCCAGAGGACAAAAGTGGAGTGCTTGAAGAGTTGGAAAAACGTTTCGAGCAGATAAGCGAAATAAGCCAGGTACAAACAATAATGGTTAGAAGGGTGAGCAGATAAGGTTAAACCTTTATATAGAAATTTAACGTGTTTCGAAACAGAGCAACCAATATTTATGGAAGGGTTTTAAGTGAGTGAAGTTCAGCTTCGGGTGGGAGACGCAAGACAAAGAGATGTCGGCAGAGGAATAGCTAGAATAGACCAGAGAACAATGCAGAAGCTGGGCATAAGTGCCGGCGACGTAATAGAAATAGTCGGCAAAAGAACAACATCCGCCATAGCTTGGCCGGCCTACAGTGAAGACCAAAATCGCGACATAATCCGCATAGACGGATTTACCCGCAAAAACGCCGGAGTAGCCATAAACGAATACGTCATCGTAAGACCAGCAAAAGTCAAAGAAGCACTAAACGTCACACTCGCACCAGTAGACATGCGCCTAAACGTGGATGAAGACTTTACAAACTTTGTCAAAAACCGCTTAATGGAAAGAACCCTAGTCGAAGGAGACACAACCCTCGTTATGATGCTCGGACACGCCATACCATTTGTCGTCACGAAAACTCGCCCCCACGGTATTGTGAAAGTAACCCCAGAAACCAAACTAACAATTCTAAGCGAGCCAGCCCCCGAAGGAAAAGGGGTGCCAAGAACAACATACGAGGACATTGGCGGCTTACATGAGGAAATACAAAGAGTGAGGGAGATGGTGGAACTTCCACTAAGGCATCCAGAACTTTTCCAAAGACTTGGGATAGAGCCACCAAAAGGAGTGCTATTACATGGACCGCCAGGATGTGGAAAGACGTTGCTAGCTAGGGCTGTGGCGAATGAGTCGGAGGCCAACTTCTTCTCCATAAACGGACCAGAAATAATGAGCAAATTCTACGGTGAATCTGAAGCACGTCTAAGGGAGATCTTCCAGCAAGCTCAACAAAACGCTCCGAGCATAATATTCATTGACGAGTTAGACGCCATAGCACCAAAACGAGAAGAAGTAACAGGCGAAGTTGAAAGGCGTGTTGTAGCACAACTCTTAGCCCTAATGGACGGCTTATCTGGAAGAGGAAACGTCATAGTGATAGGTGCAACTAACAGGCCTAACGCCCTTGACCCAGCTCTCCGTAGACCGGGAAGGTTTGACAGAGAAATCGAAATAGGCGTCCCAGACAAGCAGGGAAGATATGAAATTCTCCAGATTCACACACGGGGAATGCCGCTCGCTGAAGATGTGGACCTTAAGAAGCTTGCTGAAATGACCCATGGATATACTGGCGCAGACTTAGCAGCACTTTGCAGAGAGACAGCCATGAAGGCATTAAGGCGATACTTACCACAGATAAACCTTGAAGAAGAGCGCATACCACCAGAAGTGCTGGAAAAAATGGAGGTTAAAATGGAAGACTTCTTGAACGCATACAAAGAGGTTACGCCAACAGCTATGCGTGAAGTGTACGTTGAAGTCCCAGCGGTTCATTGGGACGATATTGGTGGATTGGAGGAGGTAAAACAAGAGTTAAGGGAGGCTGTTGAGTGGCCTCTAAAGCATCCCGACATTTTCAAGCGTATGGGGATAAAGCCTCCGAAAGGTATACTGCTCTATGGACCACCAGGTTGTGGCAAAACATTGCTGGCTAGAGCCGTAGCAACAGAAAGCGAGGCCAACTTCATAACAATCAAGGGACCAGAAGTCTTCTCCAAGTGGGTTGGCGAATCTGAAAAAGCCATAAGGGAAGTCTTCAGAAAAGCACGAATGGCAGCACCAGCAGTCATATTCTTCGACGAAATTGATTCACTTGTGCCCCGTCGTGGCTTGGGATTTGCAGACAGCGGCGTAACAGAACGCGTAATAAGCCAGCTTCTAACAGAAATGGACGGCATAGTCACCCTAGAAGACATTGTTGTAATCGCAGCTACAAACAGACCGGACATAGTTGATCCAGCAGTGCTTCGTCCAGGAAGGTTTGATAGGCTCATATACGTGCCGGAACCAGACGAAAAAAGCCGCCTACAAATATTCAAAATATACACTAAAAACATGCCCCTCGCCAAAGACGTAAGCCTAGAAACTTTAGCGGCCATGACAAAGAACTATTCCGGTGCAGACATCGAAGCCGTCTGCAGAGAAGCAGCCATGCAAGCCCTAAGAAGGGACATAAACGCAAAAGAAGTCACAATGAAAGACTTTGAAGAGGCTTTGAAGCGCATAGGGCCTTCAATAACGCCAGACATGGAAAAATGGTACAAGAGCTTCATGCAACAAGTCCGCCAGGTCCAGAAACCAGCAACACCAGTAGCCTAAGAGGAAAACCTCATGCCAACAAAACTATGGAAAACTCAACCCATATATCATGCATTGCTTGAAATCTTGAAAAAGAAGGGAGCTATGACAGACGCTGAGCTCTTCGAATATCTAAGCGAGGAATTCAAAGATATCGGGTACAAGGACTTTAACAAGGCGCTTATGCAGCTTGAAATAGGCGGAAAAATACGAACAACGTCTCTTGTCCGTGGGAAAAAACGAGTCGAGCTCGTAAGCTCATAGCTTAAAATTTTCCAAACACTTTTGCATTAAATGTGCAAAAAGATGGAAAACTTCTCAGACGTAATAATTGTTGGAGGAGGCCCGTGCGGCTCCTTCAGCGCCCTAAACCTTTCAAAAAAGGGCCTTAACGTAACAGTTTTTGAGGAGCACGACGAAATTGGTGTTCCATGCCACTGCGCTGGGCATGTCAGCATCAACGGCTTGAAAAATCTTGGACTTTATCCACTGCCAAAGGGCATCATTGAAAATACATTTGTAGGGGCTAAATTTCATTCTCCAAACGGCACAGTGTTTACGGTTCGATTAGCCAAACCAATAACCTGTGTTGTTAACCGCACTCTGTTTGATAGGCACATTGCAGAACTAGCCCAAAAATTCGGCGCACACTATAGTTTGGGGGCGAAAGTTGAATCTCTAGTGTTTGCGGAAGGATTTGTGAAAGGCGCAATTATTAAGAGGCATGACAAGTCATTCGAATTTTTTAGCAAAATAACTTTAGATGCTGAAGGGATATCTGCACGACTGCTGAGGCAAGCATTATTAACTCCGCCAAAACGCAACAAGATTGTTAGTGGGGCTCAGGTTGAGGTTGAAAATGTTAAAGACCTTGAGACAGATATTGTGGAAGTTATTCTTGGAAGAAAATATGCTCTGGGATTTTATGCTTGGCTTATCCCAAAAAACGAGACAGAAGCAAAAGTTGGTTTGGCAACTAAAACTGGGAACTCGAAGGCGCTTCTGCGAAGGCTTATAAACAAGCATCCAGCGGTTTCAGCAAAACTACGAACCGCAAAAATAATGAGAGAATCCTATCACCCAATAACAATTGGCGGACCAATACCAAAGGCATACGCCAACGGCTTTCTCGCAGTTGGTGACGCGGCCTCTCAAACGAAACCGACGACAGGCGGTGGAATAATATTAGGCTTGAACTGCGCGTGGATTGCGGCTAATGTTGCAACAGAAGCGCTGAACAAAAATGATTTTTCAGAAGAATTTCTGAGCATGTACCAAAGTCGTTTCATGAAAATGTTCGGCTTTGATATGAAAATTATGCTTAAAATTAGGAAGATGTTAGATGAGCTCCCGGACAAAAAATTGGACGAAATTGTAGGCCTTTGTGAGAAGGCACGGTTAGACAAGGTTTTCAATGATTTAAAGGAAATAGATTTCCAAGGACGAGCCCTCCTTAAGCTCGCACATAATCCAAAAGCTTTAACGGTGCTTGCCTTTTTCTTTCTCAATTATCTTTTGGGAAACCTTAAAACTGGATTTCGGGAATGTAGCAGTGGCTGAACTATCATGAGCGAGTTTCGCTACAAACAAGTCATAGTCTTCCGTTCAGACCTAAAACTCAGCAAAGGAAAAGTTGCTGCCCAAGCAGGACATGCGGCAGTGTCTGCAGCCGAAGAAGCTCGCAAGCACAGGAGAGAATGGTGGAAGGCTTGGCTGAATGAAGGCCAGCGCAAGGTTGTTGTAAAAGTTAAAAGTGAAGCGGAACTTTTGGCGCTGGAAAGACAAGCAAAAGAGATGGCTTTACCTTGTGCCTTAATCGTTGACAGAGGTTTAACGGAGATCCCTCCGGGAACGATAACATGTTTGGGAATAGGACCCGCTCCTAACGACAAGGTTGACAAGATTACTGGAAATCTTCCACTCTTATAATTGAGGTTTGGATGTGCGCGTTTCAAGACTTGAAAAAAGCATCGGGATAGAGGTTTTCACTACAAGTTCTCCTGGAGTTGGAGGTGTCATAAGGCAGTCATATGAAGACTTCGTTGTTGAAGAATTGTTAGTTAACGGTTCAAAAGCGGAAGTGTTCACTCCTCATATGCCATTACTAACTCAAAAATGGCCTTCAACCGGCCGTTATCTACTGTGCGTTTTAATTAAGCAAAATTGGGATACTTTTCAAGTTCTTGAGGCTATCGCAAAACAGCTAGGCATAAGCTCACAAAAGATTCACATCGCCGGAATTAAAGACGCAAAGGCCGTTACCGCTCAACATATAACAATTAGAGACGTTAAGCCGGAGGATGTTAAAAACGTAAACATCGAGAGAGTAAAGATTGTACCGGTAGGCTTTTTTCAGACTAAACTCTCGCCGTACTATCTACTTGGAAACTCTTTTAAAATCGTGATACGCGCCATAAGCCATACAAAATTAACCATCCAGCAAAGAATAGAAAAAATTGTCAAAGAGATTGAAGCGTTGGGTGGTGTGCCAAACTTTTTCGGACATCAACGTTTCGGCACAATTCGCCCGATAACCCACCTTGTTGGAAAAGCCATCGTTAAAGGCGATTTCCGTAGAGCTGCGATGCTTTTTCTCGCCAAACCTTACCCTTTTGAGCATCCAGAATCAAGAATTGCCCGTGAAGAGCTTTATCGCACACAAGACTTCAAGAAAGCCTTGAAATCCTTTCCTAGACACTTGTATTACGAACGCTTGATGCTTGAACATTTAGCGAAGAAACCAGAGGATTTTAAAGGCGCCTTTCGAAAGTTACCAGTGAAATTACGCAAACTTATCCCCCAGGCTTATCAAGCCTACCTATTTAACAGATTTTTAAGCAAAAGAATTGCACTTGGGCTTCCCATCAACGCCGCAGAGGCGGGAGATTACGTAGTTAAAATTGAGACTACGGGGTTGCCAAGCCAGAGACTATATGAAATTGCAAGCCAAATGAAAATACCAGAAATAAACAGCGCAATAGCCTCCGGAAAAATGCGCTTAGCAATTCCGCTGGTTGGTTTTAGACAGCGCCTAACAGGAGGCGTTCAAGGTGAAATCGAAAAACAAATTCTGGAAGAGGAAGGCATAGCTCCCGAGAACTTTAAGATAAAGGGAATGCCAGAACTGAGCCTAAAAGGCGGTTTACGCACAGCTTTAACAACATTAAAAGATTTTAGAGTGGAGGAAATATCCAGAGACCATGCTAATCCGCGAAGAAACATGGCGAAAATAAGCTTTACTTTACACCGCGGATCATATGCCACAGCATTTTTAAGAGAGCTTATGAAACCACGTAACCCAGTAAAGGCGGGATTTTGAGGATTATTAAAATTACTTTATAATCTTCTCAGCGTTTTCTAGTAGCTCCATTTTTCTGTTCGCTGGCAAGACGACGTTTGCAGCGTATTGATGACCATCAGCCATTCCGAAACCTTCAGAGGCCCTCTCTAAAAGGTTAACGGCGCCTGGCAGTTTTCCGCTATCAATTAATTCTTGCATGGGTTTAGGAACACGAACGGACGCCTTCACAAATTTTTCCTTAAGTCTTCCCCATTTAGGTATCTCCGGTGGCACGTTAACAAAGCCCAGTATGTACTTGTTAGGCTTTACTAGCCGTGCTTGATAGGAAAGGAAGGAGCAGAATTGTCCAACAACCTTTGTTCCCATACCAGCGTATATGTCTCCAGCGTCAAACCATTGGATGTGCTCTGTCTCCTTAAGTTTCTCACGGTATAACATCCCCAATAGCTTGCGGTTGGCCTCTTTCCGCCTCTCTTCTAAAACATTAATTTTCTCCTCTATTTCTGGGCTTATCCCTTCTAAGCATGCCCTTATACCTAAATCAGGACCATCTTCATAATAGCCAACAGCGCCTAAAATTTGAAGTTTCGAAAACAAAGCATCTACATTGACCCCCAGTTTTGCAATTTCAAGATTCTTCCCTTTTTTCCGAACCACTCCGGTTTTTAAGGATTCCTCCAAAATAATCTCGTTAATCGCCTTGAAGCCATTAGGGATTTCGCAACCTCCCACAAGAGCCAAGTAGCTTAAATCACAGTTTTCTTGATTTAGGGCTTTAGCAAAAAGGTAGCAGCATGTAGATCCGGAAAAATCTGTTTCGCCTTTAAAGCCAAAATTTTCTAGGTTTAAATCCAAAACTTTAGGATCTTTGGATACCTTTGGATCGTGATGGTCTAGTATTATAGTTAGGTTTCGCCCCTTATTGAATTCGGATATTAGGTCTGCATGTGAAGAGCCTATATCCACATAAAAAATTGTTCGCTCAGTCTTCGAATGCATATCTTTAATCACTTCTTCGTAGACTTTCTCCAGACAGAAAGTTTCCGCCTTTACTCCTTCCCGTTCCAAAGCCTTCTGGGTTATTGCCCCTGAACATAAGCCATCTGCATCATCGTGATGGACAATAATGACCTCTTTTGGCATTTCCCTCTTTAAAATTGAAATAACATTTGTAACGTAACGCTCAAAATCCTGCAAAGACATTTTTAAGCCCCTAAGCAATAGTCTTCAATAGATCTGAACGGGTTATTATTCCAATAACCTTTTTGCCTCTCGCCACCAAAACTCCCTGCCGCCGCTCGAGCAACGGTCGAATGGCACTTATGCTGGTTTCTTCCGAGACTATTGGCAGTGGCGGATCCATAATGTTCCTAACCTTCTCATTTGCAATGTTTGACCCCAGTTTTCTAATTATGCTTTCCTCGGTTATTGTTCCAACAACTTTACGCCCATCAATAACTGGCATCTGAGAGATTGCGTGCCTAACCATTATCTCGCTAACTTTCAGTATGCTATCTTCAGGTCTCGCAAAAAGCACACCTCTCGTCATCAAATCTCTACACTTCACCTCTTTCCCCTCAGTTAAGACCTTTAAAATCTTATTAACCGTTGAAAGCCTCGGATCAACCTTTTCCTGCTCAATTTTCGCGATATGTGCCTGTGAAACTCCGACAAGTTCTGCTAATTTCTTCTGGGTTAGTTTGGCTTCTATCCGCAGTTTTCTAAGCATAGAGCCTGTTATTACCAATAATAACCACCAGTTATTCCAAATGCAAATTTAATACAGCAAAATATATATTTTCGTTTTATACATAAACCGAAACCTTACTGGCAGTGAGGATCGACTTGCGAAACATAATAGTTGAAAGATTAAAACAGACCCCTCTTGAGAAGCAAAGACTAGAGATAGTGGAAAGGAAAGGTTTGGGGCACCCGGACTACATTTGCGACGCGGTAATGGAGCAAATATCCCTACGCCTTAGCAAAGAATACTTGGAGAAAACTGGCACAATACTCCACCACAATGTAGATAAATCCCTTCTGGTAGCCGGGCAGTCTGAACTTAGATTTGGAGGAGGCACTGTCAAGCAGCCTATGCTCTTCGTTTTCGGTGACAGAGCAACCACAGAATTTGACGGCATAAAAATAGACGTTGAGGAAATAGCTATAAACGTTGCTAAAGAATGGTTCAAGAAAAACATGCGCTTTGTGGATCCGGACAAGCACGTAAAATATCAAGTGGAACTTAAACCGGGTTCAGCGGGGCTTGTAGACATTTTTAAGCGGAAAGGAAAAGTTTTAGGAGCTAACGACACATCCGCCGCTGTTGGTTATGCGCCAATGACAAGAACGGAGAAGATAGTACTGAAAACAGAGCAATTCCTGAACTCAAAAGAGTTTAAGCAACGCCATCCAGAGTCTGGCGAAGACATAAAAGTTATGGGTTCCCGGAACAACAATAACCTAAACTTAACGATATCAATGGCCTTTGTAGACCGCTTCATAAGCAGCGAAGAAGATTACTTTGAGAAAAAGGCGAAAATCCTTGAGGAAGTCAACAAATTCGTTAGAGCAAACACAGATTTTGAAAAGATAAGCGTCCAATTGAACACGTTGGATGTACGCGGCAGAGGAATCGATGGCGTATACCTAACCGTCTTAGGAACAAGCGCGGACAGCGGAGACTCTGGGCAAGTGGGCAGAGGAAATCGCGTAAACGGTTTAATATCCCTAAACAGACCCTTCTGTTCAGAAGCCGCTGCCGGTAAAAACCCAGTAAGCCACGTTGGAAAGATATATAACGTTCTCACATTTAGAGTGGCGCAACACGTCTACGAGCAGGTGCCAGAACTTGAGGAAGTTTACATATGGCTCTTAAGCGAAATTGGACGTCCAATAGATCAGCCAGCAATTGCCGCAGCCCAAGTTGTTATGGCAGAAAACAGCTCGCTTGACAAAGTTAAAAGCAAGATAGAGGCTGTGCTGGAATACGAGCTTGAGAACATTGACAAGTTCTGCATGGAGCTAGCCCAAGGTAAAATTCCAATATGCTAACAATATTCAAATTTTAGCGCTTACATTTTCCTGTTTAAAACGCTTAAATCATAGCCTATCCGAAACTATAGAGAGCAGGAGAGCAAATATCATGACAGAATCCAGCGAAAAGCTGCCTATCTCCGAATTTTATAAAGTAATAGATTATATCACAATCTTTAAAAGTGAAAAATGGTGGAAGCTATAGTAATCTTTGAATCTTTTGGAAGACGCTCTATTGGACTGTATCTTTGGCAAAAGAGAGATGGCGCTTGGAAAAGAAAGCATAAGTTTAATGTAAGAAACATGGAGGAATGGAATAGGCTTAAGGACGCCATAGAAAAGCTTGCCCCAAAATTATTGCAAAGGTAAACCTAATTTGGGATTCTTATTCTAAATACGAATCCAAAATTGAATAATTTTATTAATTTACACGTCCAAATCTCAAAGAGGCGATTGGCATGGAAGTTGAAGAAACACAAACGGAAGCCCAGTTTGGCGAAGGTCCAAACCAGCAAGAACTTGAACAAGTACCAGAGGAGCCCATAAAAGAAGAGCAAACATCAGAACAAGAAATTGAACAAAAAGAACAGAGTAAGCTAAACGCAAATAATCAAGATAGAAGCAGCTTTATACATGGGCTTTCCGTAGGCTTAGGGTTGGGATGCATCTCAACTTTTGTAATAATGTGGGTTGTGGTGTTTTTCACCCCGCAGATACCGCCGACATTAACTTATGAATCCATGCTATCAATGTTTATCTATCCAATGCTATACCTGTTGGCAGTGGGGCTTATCGCATTAACAGCTGGCATAGTAAGAGAATATTATGTCAGAAGATAATAACACAATGTAACCTCGTTAATTCGTATTTCAACTCCTTTTCAGTTAAGGATAATTTTATACCTTTAAAACTGAAATTTTAACTGTGAGAAAATGCCGAGCAGGATTAAAAATGTTTTAGAGAAGATTGTTGGCAAAAAAGTGATAGGCCCAGTTCCTACGTTTTCTGTTTTGCATGTTCTCCGCATCATGGAGCTAATTTCTGAAAAACCATTGGGGCGGGGTAAACTTGCTGAGGAACTGAGGGTTGGGGAAGGTGTCGTGCGCACTATTATCAATCGATTAAAAAGAGTTGGGCTTATCTCGACATCGAGGGCGGGCTGTCAGTTAACCGTTAAAGGATTTAAACTTTTTGATGAATACAGAAAAACTCTTGGGAAACGAGCTAAATTAGAAGAAGCCAAACTTATGCCGGCGCCCTTCAACTCTGCCATACTAGCTAAAAATTGCGGAGACAGAGTTAAATCAGGCATAGAACAGCGAGACGCAGCGGTTAAAGTTGGCGCAAAAGGCGCCACCACTATAATTTTTAAGAATGGACGATTAGTTATTCCTTCTGTCTGCGACGATCTTTCAAGGGATTATCCAAAGACTGCTGAAAAGCTAATTGCGCTTTTGCAGCCGGAGGAAAACGATGTTATTGTAGTTGCAGGTGCTGACAGTTTAGAATTGGCAGAGTATGGCGCCACAGCTGCAGCATGGACACTTTTTGACGATTGTTAGTATGTGTATTTATCTCCTCCTGCAAGTATGCGTTCCAAAGCCATGTTAAAGTTGACCATCCCCTCATTTGTTTTCGCTGAAACTGGAATAAGAAGGAACTTCAAACCAAGCTGATAAATAGCCTTCATCATGTTTCTGCTTAAGAGACGCTTTGTACCTTCAAGCTTTTGTTCAATGGCTGCTTCCAATGCTTTTGGATTTGCCGACCAGTCTACAATTTTGTTAACGTCTCCTTCTGAAAGCAAGTCGCATTTTGAAAGTACATGCACTTGAGGTAGCAGAAAGCGATTATAAACGGCTGCTGAAAGGAACAAATTTGAAACATAATTAAGCGGATTTAGCGAAAATACAGCGTCGAAAAGGTAGACTATGGCTTTTGGCTCTCTGGTTAATTCGCTAGCTATGTAGGGTCCGCTTGCCCTAAAAGCAAATAATTCCATCTGCCCTGGAGTATCAACCAAAACAATGTCTGATTTTAAATCTTCTACGTCCTTTGAAATATTTTCAATTTCCTCGGCTAAAAGGTCTGCAGCCATTATTAGGGCGCCATTGGGTCCCAAACCGTACTCTTCCATGATTTTGTCCACGCTTATGTAGTCACGAGCGTCCACGTCAGGCGTGTACGGCAGTGTTAAGGCTCCCGGATCTAAATTCACTATTGCAACGTCTTGCTTCGAAAGTCTTAACCATTCGCTAAAGGCTGCTGTGAGCAGAGACTTTCCAGAGCCAGCTGTTCCAATGATAAACACAATAAACATTTCAGTTCACTTATAAGATGATTTTAATTCAATAAACCAATATTCGATGGTAAAAGCTTTTCCTATCACGTTGATATTTCTGGAAGTTTCAGCTCTCCTATTTCTCGATATTTTTGTCTTGACAGTATAAATATGGTTACGCTTACACAAATCAAAACTGCAACAATTATTATAAGCATAATAAAGTAAGCGGGTAGTATGGTTACGGTTATAATTGGGCTGTCTGTTCCACCGTAATCACTGTTTCCAGACCAGCTTGCACGAATTAAACATGTGCCTGCTTCATTAAGGTTAAGAGTGCATACAAATTGACCAGCAGGATCCGTGGTTGTTATGTTTGCTGCAATCCATTGGGCACCTCCCATTTTAACGTAGATAGTTATTTTTTCGTTTGACAATTTTGGTATAAGTTGTCCAGAAAGGGTTATTGCGCTTCCTTGTATAACAAGAGTTGATGAAACAGTTAGAGATAATGTTGAAGATGCCAATGTTGTGTAACTTGCCGCTACTTGTCCTGGTGACCACTGCTCGCAATTTTCAAGCGTGACAATTATGGGGTTTTCATCAATTAAGTCCGGCGGACATTCTCCAACTCTCCATCCATCTCTCCAATTTCCGCCAGTGCATTCTGCGATATAATATTTGACGCCATTATAGTTCACATAATAGGCTTGTGTTCTTGCGTAGCGTGGTGGATTCGGAAGACCAACACCAACATTCATGTGTGCCTTATTCTCATAATACAGAAGAACAACATCGAGACCTCCAGCCTTCATTATCGAGGCTGCCACGTAACTAAACAAGTCACAATCGCCTTTGTTTTCCACAATTGTTTCAATTGGATATTTAGCGGACACTGTTACTTCGTAAGGTATTTGGTGAACAATCATTAAAACCCCGTTTGCAAAATTTTCACAGTCACCTTGATAAATTTCCCAAAGTTTTTCTGCAATTGGCAGTAGCGTGTATGGTGTAACAAATTTTGGAAAATCTGCTTCTGAGACTTGCCTATGACTCTGTCCAACATAATATTCGTAGAGTGCTCGCGTGACAACAACGTTTAATCCATACAGCCTCACGCCATTTGGTCGATCTAAAAGATTGTAAGTGCGAGTATAACTTTCTGAAAAGCATGATGAAAGCATGTAGGAAAATGCGGAAAGAACGAGAAGCATTGTTAAAGTTTTGACGAATTTCGGCTTCATCTTCTCGAATCGTTATTTAAGGCTATTTATGGCTTTTATGAAACCGTAATCAATAAGGTTAAAATATATGGTTGCTTTGGTGAACCCGGATTTTCAATCATCTAGCAAAAATGTTATCAGCATCTAGCCTGCTCATCATCGCAACCATATGTTTTTATTTTATTCCTTAAGTTTAACTTTTCCGCCCCTTTCTTTTATCAGTTCTGAAAGTTGGATTATGGCTCTTCCAATGCGATCTTTTGCAGTTTTAGAATTCTTGGCCGTTGTTGATAAATGGATTTCTATGTGTGGTTTTTTCTCCGCGCCTTTTGGATGAGATTTTATGTAAACATAAGGGTTGTCACGCATTGCGATGTCAATGAGTGGGGCCAGAGCTGACTCCATTATATTATCTGCGTATATGCTGGCTTCAAAGAATGTCATGTCACCCGTTTCTTTCTTAAGCATATCGACTACATGCTCATCAAAAATTGCTTCCATTTCGGATGGAACGCCGGGCAAAGCAATCAGATCGGTGCCGCCTATTCTCACTAGAACTCCTGGTGCTGTACCAACGGGATTCGGCAATGGTTCAGCGCCTTCCGGAAGTTTTGCCATTTTAATTCTATGTGCCGTCATCTCAATAGCGTTGATTTTTCTAGCTTTGGCATACTCCTCATACTTTTTTCTAACCATTTCAAGGGCTTTTTCGTTGAGTTCTAACCTGCGGTTTATGGCTTTTGCTATCCCCTCCAATGTTTTGTCATCAAAAGTGGGTCCCAATCCGCCCGTCGTGATTATGAAGCGTGGTTTTCGATCTAGTGCTTCGCGCACGGCGCAAGCAATTTCGTCAACGTCATCGCCGACAACTGTTATCCTTTTAAGGGTAACCCCCAATGATGTGGCACGTTTGGCAAGCCATTGGGCGTTTGTGTTTAGCGTTTTCCCGATTAATAGCTCGTTGCCGACGCAAATAATTTCCATCTGCACACTCATATTTGCACCTCATACAAGCATAATTTAGGGATAAGTTTCATTCTTTTATGCTGTTTGCCAACAAACATTAAACACGAGATTTTCGGAGCTTTATTTCTTTTTGCTACTTAGCCACCATTTCAAGTATTCCTTTCTCCGTCTTTCCTTTTCATCCTCCTCGCCCTCAACTGGAGGTCGCAATTTTTCCCTAATCTCTATGAGTTCTTGCTGTGTCACTGAAAGCCCGCAACTTTGGCAGACATAGTGTTTGGTGGCTATTATGTAGCGCATCTCGCCACCGCATTCTGGACAGTATGGCATCTTAACCACTTTCCACGTTAAGAAGGGGTGGGCTTTAAGAAATAGCTTTCGATGAACATGCAGCTCACGTTATAAAGTTCACTAATCCAGCTTCTTTCGCGAGCTTAATAGCCCTATCCATTTCGTCCCTTGTCAGTCTTCGTCGAAGTTCCGGGATTTCGTACGCCCGCCATTCCGGTCGGTATTGGAACATGACATTTACTCTGGTTTCTTTATCAAGGTTTTCAGCTATCCAGTTCAGTATGGGCTTTGTACAACATTCGAGATGCCCGGGCAAAACTAAAACACGTACTATAAGTTCGCCATATTCTCTAGCAACCAAATGGTTTTGAGTGCACACTTCCCAATAGTTTGGAGCTTCCGAAATTCTCTCAGCGCAGCCTCCTGGTCCATACTTAAAGTCGAGTAGGTAAACGTCCGCAAAGCCAGCTAGAAGCTGGGCTGTTTCTTTGCTGTAATAGGTGTTTGAGTTCCAAACAACGGGTATGTTAACATTCACGTGTTTGAATGTTTCAAGCCACTGTTCTAGCCACGGTGTTGGTTCTCCACCAACAAGGTTTGCGTTTCTGCATCCACCTCTGCGCAATTCTTTAACCTCGTCTGCTAGTCTTTCCGGCTCGTACGGTTCCCCGCTTTCAATCCACTGGGATATCGTCCAGTTTTGACAGTGCTTACAGCGCATGGTGCATCCCATAGTGAATATGGTTCCGGAAGGCACAAGTTCTGGTTCCTCACCCATGTGCTCAAAAATGCTTGAAACAGTTATCACGTTTCCACATTTGCAGAAGCCTCGCTCATCCGCAAGCCTGTTCACTCCGCACCTTCGAACACAGAAATGGCATTTTTCGAGTATACGCCTAGCAATTGCGATTTTTAAGTCTAGGTAGGATTTTTCAGGCTTTGGCATTTCGTCCAAGCTTTTCTTTTTGGTATCAATTTCTTTTTCGAATTCACAGAATAGTCTTGTGAGTTCTCTATGGATCTGCCAAAGTTCCTCTAGGGTAGCATTTTCTTTGAAGTCGGCCGGAAGCATTTTGGCTATCAGAAACTTTGCTGGTTTTTCATTTTGCATTACGGCAAAATACCTAGCTAGGCTTCTCCTCGCCATCTTGTCGTTCAGTACAGCCACAGCGTCTGGACGAATAATCCTCCACATCGCTGCTCAACCAGAATTCAAGGCGCAAAAATCATTTAAAAAAGTGCATATGGATAAGCATAGCCACTAGCATGGAGTTTCCCTTTTATTGGAATTTCCCGACCGCACACCGGACAACGCATATCCTTGGTTAAATTCCACTTTGTAATCTCAAAACTGAAGCGCTTAATTAAAAGTTCATTGCAGCCTGGGCAATAAGTGTTCTCAGCTGGATGCCCCGGAACATTCCCAATATAAACGTAGTTTAAGCCAACACTCTTAGCGGCAGCGTAAGCCTTCTCCAAAGTCTTGATAGGCGTTGATGGAATATTGGTAAGTTGATAGTCTGGGTGGAAACGCAATAAGTGAAAAGGCGTGTCTTCTCCAAGATTTTCCCTTATCCAAGCTGCCAACTCTTTTATCCTTTCAATGGAATCCCCTATTTTCGGCACAACCAAATTCGTAATTTCAATGTGGATGCCGTTCCTTTTCATCTCCTTTAAAGACTCGTAGATGGGTTCAACTGATGGAACAGCCGAAAAAACTCTATAAAAGTCAGGGTCACCCCCGCCTTTAAAATCTACAGTTGCAGCGTCTAGATATGGCGCTATGGTCTTGACAGCCTCTGGTGTCATATACCCATTCGTAACAAAAGTGTTGAAAAAGCCGACTTGATGCGCAAGTTTAGCCGTCTCGTATGCGTATTCAAAAAATATTGTTGGCTCAGTGTACGTGTAACTTATGCCTTGACAGCCATTGTCTCTAGTAGCCTTAACAACCTCTTCTGGTGGGAAATCTCTTCCAGCGATCTTCTTTTCCTGACTTATCATCCAATTGTCGCAAAATTGACAACGGAAGTTACAGCCGATTGTGGCAATAGACATGACAGACGCTCCCGGATGGAAATGTGAAAGAGGCTTTTTGCCGATAGGGTCTATACATGCGGATATGGCTTTTCCGTAAACAAGTGAGTAAAGGGTGCCTTCATTGTTCTTTCTTACGAGACAGAAGCCTGTTCCGCCATTGTTTATTGTGCATCTCCTGCCACATAAATTACATTTAACCTTTTTACCCTCAAGCTTTTCATAAAGCATGGCTTCTCTCATTTTCATTTCTCCTCTACATGAAAACCGTTGTTGTTAAACCCTATTTTCAAGGCTTTGTAGGCGGCTCTAAACCCCTTTTTATGTCCGTTGGTCACTATTAATCCTGCTTCACGAAGCTTTTTTAGGTGGAAAGATATTGTTGTGGCTGAAACTGGTTTAGGGAGAATTTTCTCTATTTCATTAATTGTTTTGGCTTCTGGATATGCTTGCAAAAGGTATCTGAATATCTTTGTCCTTGTGGGATCGCTTAAAGCGTCGCATATTTTATGGCCATTAATTTGTTCTTTCAATTTTTTCACATATTTTAATATAAAAATGCAACAATTTAAGCTTTCTCGCTTAGTGAGAAATGCGATCAGAGCCTTATTACTTAATTTCAAAAACAAAGGGCGGAGTGAACGTTTTTATATCTAATTCTACACCCAGCAAGCCCTCTAAAAATCCAGCCCAGATTTCAGACTCGCTTATAAACGGAGCCTTTATCAAAAGATACTTATCTTTAAGGTAGAAGTCCCCAAAGCCTTGAACCCTCAAGCGTTTGAAAACCTCTTGCCACTTTTCCGGGTTCGATGTTTGTATGCCTAATGTGGCTTCCATGGAAACTTTTGTTGCCTCACCCATTTTCCGTCCAATTTCTCTCCATCTCTCTTTTGGGATGTTTTGGATTAGTATGTTTACCAATTCTATGTTTAGGAAGGCTATGCGGCTTATTCCGCAATAATATTCGCCTGGGAAACGCCAATCGTAGATCATCATGCTTCTATAAACGTCAAGCATCTTAGAGATGAGAGGTTTTATGCCAGGTTCCTTTCCTTCTTTGATAAGCTTGTCAATAAACTCGCGTTCCTCTTTTTCAAGGATTATTGTTGTTCTTTTAGCAGCACCTTTATTCTTCTCAAGCATCTTGTTTACGTGTTCCTCTTTTTCACCTTGCATAATTAGTATATCTTTAAGCATACTTTATATGCTTTGTTCCGTAACGAAAAAGAACCACAACCGAACGCTTTTTAACAACCTATACAGCATAATTTATCGCCGATGAAGAGCTCTAAACGCTGAAAAGATGATGCTCCCTGGGGTATCTGAGGCACAAACCCCTTAAGAAATCACCTTTCTCTTGATCAGAAACAACATAAGCGTCAAGCCGATTAAAAATACGATAAGTCCCGAAATCACCGAGATGACATAGCTTAAGTCTAAAGCTCTGAAAAGCACTGGAACCAAATAGGGTCCGCCAAACGTTAAAAGTGCAGAAAGCAATGTGAGCAAAACTCGCCAGAACCTTGAATTCAAATCAAACCGCGCAGTTTTTCCTCCTCCACGTTCTCCTCTATCTTCACTCATGGCTTTCAATCCTCACCTTTTGGGTCAGCAAGCATTTAATAAATAAAATTGCTTATAACCCTTCCTTAACTTCGTTCCCTAGGGCTTTCATCAGGAATTTGAAAACTGAAAATCCGGCTCCGCGATCAGCCTTAAAACCCGTTGTTGCCCCTAAAAGGCATATACCGTCTAAGCCTTGTTCTTTTGCCATTCCGAGCATGAGACCGGTGGCTCCCGCTATTCTTCCCTTGCTGTATAGTATGGCGCCCTTCTCCATAAAATCCATTGCAAGCCTAGGCGATGTGGCGGCAACGTAAACTTGTGAGGTGTTTTCTGCTGTTGGTATTCCGCCCATCGTTATTATTAGGCTGCAGTTGTGTTCGATGGCAAAATTTAATATTTCGCCGCATAACTCGTAGTAGGCGACAACATCTTCGAAGGATGGTTGTGTATCTCCAGTTAGTATTATGAAGTCGTTTTTTTCCATGGGTGCAGCGTAAAACTCGTATTTTGGCAAGCGGCAAACACCACCCGAGTCCACAGATACGTAGTCTGGAAAGTATGGTGCATACAGTTCCGCAAATGGCCTAGCTCCGCAAAACTTTATCAGAAGATGGGCTGCAATCTTTCCAACATTACCAAACCCGGGTAATCCCTGAACGAAAATAGGATTTTCCAACACTGGAGTGAAAATTTGGTGGAAATATGGCTTGTCCATACCGGGTTGACCACGCTCGGATAGTGTTGGCTGCAATAATAAAGTTTCTGGTTTCCTAAAAGGTTTTAAGAGAGTTTGTTTCAGCATAGATGTAGCGGGGTGGGGTAGCCAGGATTAACCCGCTGGGCTCATAACCCAGAGATCGGTCGTTCAAATCGACCCCCCGCTACCACTTTTAAGAAATGTAAAACGCCCACTGATAACCAATAAAAAAAGGGGGATGAGAGGTTAGGCGATTTTTAAATCGCACAAGCTCCCTTGCAGCCTCTGGGCATTTTGGCAAGGTTTGCGAATCCGCCAATATACCATACGCCAAAGTCGGCGTCGTATAGCCAGACAACAGCTACTCCATATTTTGGCGATTGAACGGTTGTCATGTATTTTAGGCTTATTAGTGGTGAAGACCATACTGGTGTTGTATCGGCAAAGTATAGATTCCTAGGTAGTAGTATTCTGTTTTGTCAAAGTATACTTGTTATCCGTCTACGAGGATTGTATATTTCTCCGGGTCCTGCTGTTAACATGGTTACTTCGGGTGACGCTAGTGCTGCTCCATCTATGTTCCATGAACCGTCTGGGTTGATTATTATTAGGTCTAGGTCGCTTGTCGCCCATTTTGTCCAGTCTCCGTACCAGTATAGGAACACAAAGGCGAATCCATTTGCGTCCTTTATCTTGAACGTGTATACGTCTGTTTCGCCTTGTTTAACTGTCCCATAGTATCCTTCAATTCTCCCCGGATAAACTTCCACTAGAGCGGTGGTTGGGATTCCGTTGTTGTAAAGGACTACTTTCTTGTCCATGCTCGTAACCCATACTTCTGTCACTTCTATTGTCATCTCACCGACAATCACTTGGTTGTAGCTTGAGAAGTCGCCTGCAAGCACAAGCCTTATCACACCGGGCAATATTGGGGCGTCAAATGTTACTAAATTTCGCCGTCTCCAAAGAAGTATAAACCCAGAAATAGTAGCTGTTAACCCACTTTTTCAGCTGTGCTTAAGTATATTACCCTGCGTCGCTCCAGAATGGGTTTTGTTGTTCTGGTCAGCTAAAATAACGTCTGACAGTGTAATTTTGAAAAAGATGTGCCTTCCGCAAAAGGGATTAAACAAGCCATAATAGATGGTGCTGTTCCCACTCCAGGCTTTACAGCCGAGGAACAAAGTGCAGGCTATTTTCTACAACTGTTATGCCTGCTTCCGTTGCTGCGTCTACAGGCAAGTCTTCTGGGTCTTCGCCGTCTGCGCCTATCCCGCCGCCGAGGCTCATGCTAATAACGTCCACGTCTAATGTTTCTTCTGATCTAACATTTGTATTGCTATGTCAATCGCCTGCATGACCGAAGATGGTACCTAAAGTCGTAGGTTATACTCAACATTAAAATCCCTCTCCTATTTCCCTTTTCGCAAAAATAAAATTGGCAAAAATGCCATTTTCTATGCAATCTTACAGGTCGGTTTTTGCATTAACAACCCATCTAACACGTTTTCCTCAGAAAACACCACTTGTCCATTTATCGTTAACATTTCACATTGAAGAAGAGCGTTCCACAATTTGGTTTCAACAGCACTTTGCCGCAATGCTTGCCTAATTTTCTCCAAAACGTTGGTTCTTTCAGATTCCGGTACTTCTAAAAGGTTCAGTTTCTTTTTGCTGTTATTTCTTTTCGCACCCATTTAATTTTCACCGGAAAGATGTTATAGTGTATCTTAATAAATCAGTTCTTTCGCTGCTTGAAATGTTTCATAAACCGATATAACGTGTAAAGCTATGAAGGGCTGGGGGAAAAATTATAAGCGGCATGTCCTTGGAATACATAGCTTAAAGTGAAAGGCTATGCAAATTGACGCCATTGAAAACGCCTTATTCTCAATTACCGTAAACCCTCTGCTTAAAGAGTTTATCAGCCGCTTTGACATAACATGTCCAGCAGATGGAAACCTCCTCCTAAACTCCCTCAAAGAGTTTCTAGGCGAACCCGTTTCTCTTTGCCCTACATGTCAACACATAAGCCGCCACATCGCCAAACCTTTTTATAAGATTGGAAGCCGCCTCCTAAAAGCCGATAAAAACTTCATGAGAAAACAGTTCGTTAAGGACAAATATGGAGGAGCATGGTTTAAAGGCTTCGGCTTGATGATGAGAGGCATAAGAAAATACGGTATACGCGTGCCCTTCGTGCCAGCCGGACCTTTCGAAATAGTCTGGAACTTCACATACAAATGCAATTTACGATGTAAACACTGTTATGAAGACGCGGGCGCCGGCAAGCTCCCAGAACTATCTACAGACGAGGCAAAACAGGTCATAGACATACTTTCAAAAATCGCTGGTATTGGATTGCCAGCCTTATCCTTCAGCGGTGGAGAACCCCTCGCAAGAAAAGACTTTTTCGAACTGGCAGCTTACGCTAAAAAGCGCATACCCTACATCAGTATCGCTTCAAACGGAACACTGCTCACAAAAGATAATGCCAAAAAAGTCAAGGACGCTGGGGTGGATTATGTGGAAATAAGCATAGACGGCGCATCACCACTCGTACACGACGAGTTTAGGGGCATACCAGGAGCCTTTGAAAAGGCAATACAAGGCGTAAAAAACTGCATCGAAGAGGGCATAGACACATGCATCGCAACGGTCCTTCATAGAGATAACATAGCCGAAACAGAGAAAATTCTACAGCTAGCCAAAGAACTGGGCGTACGCTTCATGCACTTCAACTACATCCCGACAGGAAGAGCAAAAGAACACATAGAACTAGACCTGACACCCGACCAGCGTCTTCACGTTTTACATGCCATAGGCAAGGAAATAATCACCTTATACCTGCAAGCGAAGGAGGAAGAGATGAAAACTGGAAAATCAAATATTAAGGTTGACAGATTTTTCAGCACATGCCCCCAGTACGCAAGTGTTACTAAAGAGTTATCCCAACAGATGGGGCACAAATTCATGGTTGAAGCCCATTATGCCGCAAAAAAAGGTGTGGAAAATGTTGCCAATTTTCTAGGTGGATGTGGAGCCGGACGGCTATACTGTGCTATTGAGCCGAGTGGAGACATAAAACCATGCGTATTCTTCCCAACAAATAAAAACACTGTTTTAGGGAACATATTGAAAGACAATTTTGAGGAGATCTGGGATAACGACCCACTGCTATGGCAACTGAGAACCAGAGAAAACCTTGAAACCTACATTGTAGATAGAAAAGAGGTAGGTTGCGGTGTCTGCCCGGACAAATACATTTGTGGGGGTTGTAGAGCAAGAGCCTACAGCTATTTCAACGGAAACGTGAAGGCGCCGGACATTGGATGTATCCATAACAAGGCTTTATGGGAAAAAATAGTCGCATTAAAGCGGTAGAGCTAGGCTTTGCCCTTTTCTTCCTTGCCAAAGTATGTTGTCCACTTAAGCTTACGAGCATCTCTCTTGAGCTTCAGAGAGCTTTTCCTGCATTTGCTTGAACAGAACCAGAAAATTGTCCCATCATTTTTAACGTACATCATTCCCGTACCGGGCGGGAATTCATTGCCGCAAAATGAGCATTTCCTAAGTTTTGGCAAAAGTAGCGCCTCCAAACGTTTAGCTTGCCTATCTTGTTATCTTCTTTGCTTCCCTCTCAGTTTCCCTTAGCATTAGAATATCTTGCACTCGCACAGGTCCTTTCACATTCCGCGTTATTATCCGGCCTTTATCCTTTCCTTCTAAAATTCGGACTCTAACTTGAGTGATTTCGCCAGTCACGCCTGTTCTTCCAATTATCTGAATGACTTCTGCTGGTGTAAGTTCCTCTTCAGCTGCTTCTTTCTCCTTGCTCATTACTTGGCTCCTTTCCTGATCTGTTCAATTCTTTTAACTATCTCTTTAACGAGGCCCCCAGCGTCTCCCTCGTTGATTATGCATGCAGATGCTGCCGAAACATCTATCCCAACGGCATCTCCCAGTTTTTCCTTGCTTGGAACATAAACATATGGAATTTTCCTCTCTTCACAGAGAAGCGGCAGATGAGCTACAACCTCTGGCGGATCAACATCTTCAGCTATAACCACAAGCTTTGCCTGCCCCCTTTCAACAGCCTTAGTCGTCTCGTTTGTTCCCTTTCTCACAGTTCCAGTTTTTGCGGCTATTTGTAGGGCTTCATAGGCCGCATCTGCAACTTCCTTCGGAACCTCAAATTTTACATAGAACGGTTTTGACATAAGCCTCACCCTTCAAATGCACAGTTTAATCAACAACACCCATTTATGAATGTTTCGACTGAACCTGGCGAAAACTCTCTATACGCAAGGTAACGTAGAAAGGTTTAAATAACATGTCACGTTTGAACCTTTTTGTTTTTCGAGGGGAATATCAAGGGTTGATTAGGCTAGGTCGAGTACTCCATATAAGTCCAAACAAGAATGTTATAGTTAAGGTCGAAAACACTCCAAAAATAGGCGAAACGGTGGTTGATGAAGATTTAAGGCATGTTGGCGATGTCTTCGACATTTTCGGTCCTGTTTCTTCACCTTATGTGGCTGTTAAACCAAAAATCGCCAAGCCTGAAGTTTTGGTCAATAAGATGTTGTATGTTCTCCCCTCGAAAAAGGGAAAGGAGAGAAAATAAATGGATGATGCGGATGTTGGGGATGCAAGCCCAACATCAACTACTCAGCAGGCCAAAGTGCAGTCGTGCCCTGAATGTGGCAGCACAAGATTGATGCGTGATTACGAATGCGCAGAACTGGTTTGTATGGACTGTGGCTACGTTATAGCCGCGAAAATAGCCGATAGGGGACCTGAATGGAGGGCATTTGACGATGAGCAAAGAGCCAAAAGAACAAGAGTTGGTGCCCCTCTCACATATACTATTCATGATAAAGGCTTGTCAACCATGATTGACTGGCATGACAGGGACATTTATGGTAAAGGCTTATCCCCAGGACAAAAAGCCCAAGTTTACCGTCTTAGAAAGTGGCAAAGGCGAATAAGGGTTTCAGATGCTACCGAACGAAACCTTGCCTTTGCGCTTTCTGAAATAACAAAAATTGCTAACAATTTGAATCTCCCAAAGAATATTTTGGAAACAGCATCTCTAATCTACAGAAAGGCAGTTAAAGAGAGGCTCATAAGGGGTAGGTCGATTCAAGGTGTTACGTCAGCTGCAATTTACTTAGCCTGTAGACAGTGCGGCTTGCCTAGAACACTGGAAGAGATAGCCCAAGCATCAAATGTGAACAAGAAAGAGGTGGGGCGCAGTTACCGCTTCTTAATAAAAGAGCTGAACTATTTTATTCCACCTTTAAAACCAAGCCAATACATAACTAAGTTCTCAAATCAGCTGACAATGCAAGGCAAAGTTGAGGAGATAGCTCACAAAATCTTGGCGGCTGCAAAGGAGCTAAAACTGACGTCTGGAAGAGGCCCAACGGGAATTGCGGCAGCAGCAAGCTACATAGCCTCGGTGCTTACCGGAGAAAGGAAGACCCAGAGAGAGATTGCTGAAATAGCTCAAGTAACAGAAGTTACAATTAGGAACCGCTATAAAGAGCTTGTAGAACGATTAATGTTCCAGATGAGCCTCTAACGCTAAAGAGGAGAGCCTTCAGAAGAGCTCCTCTTCCTCTTCTTTTTGGCAGCATTCCTCCACTTCCTCTTTTTCCCCCTCGCCGCTTAAAATTTTGGGAACAGTTCTGCTCAGCTCTTCCAGGATATCTTCGGGGATTTTATTCCTTAAACCTTTAATTTCTTCTTTAAGCTTGTTAACTTCCGCCTCTAAAGTTTTGGCTTTTTCGCTTAACTCTAAAAGTTCCTTAAGCTTGTCTCTCTCCTCTAAAAGTGTTTGCCTCTCTTCCTCCAGCGCCCTAATCTTCTCCTCCAATTTTGCTTTCATTTCGGCAACCCTCATTTTATACCACCAATTTAATGTATTGGTGTCTCTGTGAATTAATAATTTGCTACAAAACACATTTTAGTCTCTTAGAGACAAATTTATAGTAGGGTTGTAGTTTGGTTAAATGTCCTAAATGCGGAGGGGAAGTGGCTGCCCCCGTTAAGACATGGTCTATTTCTCCACGAAAACCAGAGGAAGGCGCACCGAAACTCATGGGAATTTTCGAATGTCCTAGTTGTAAGGCTAGATTTAGGGCGGCTGTCGAATCTGAAGCGAGAGTTGAAGAGACAGTAAGTATTAAAAACATGGTTGAAAGAATTAAAGTCATTAAGGGTGAACTTATGCAAACTTTGAAGAACTTGCGGGAAAAAATAAAAACTCTGGAAACGGAACGCGCAAACCTCATGATAGAAATTGAAAAATTGAAGAAGGCGGCGGAGTCAAGAGTCAGCGCGCTTGAAAGCGAAGTGAATATGCTCAGAGAGGAAGTGAAATCTCTAAGAGAGCTTCTGGGTTACACGGAAGAGAAATAGAAATAAAAGTGAATTAAAATAGCACTCCGAGTTCAGTTTAAGACTGCAAAAACTTTTTGTAATATTCTTGAGCCTTAGCTACAGCCCTCTCCGGATTTTTCAGAATAGGATAACTTGTTCCGGGAGAAAGTTTTTCGCATTTGCCAAAGTATTCGACAACTTTTTTGACGTTGCCTTCATAGATCGCCAGTCCTCCAGCAATTTGGTACCAAAGCCTCGCTCTGGTGAAATCTTTTTCCTTCTCGAATTTTTTGGCATTTTCTGCTGCTTCTTCCATGGAGATGCCTATTTTTCTGGGGTCAAGGAACATTACGTTAGCCAGAGCCTCATAGGTTTCCTTATCGTCCCCGCAAAGTTGTTCAAGTTCTGTCATTTGTTTAGTTTCGACTGTTATTTTTGCTTCCTCTTTCTTTTTTCTCCTAAAGATATCCAGTAAACCCATAATTTTCCTCCATTAGCCATTGCCCATTAAGTTTTCAACGTGATTATTCATTTATACAATGATTAGCTTTAAAGGTTTGTCTGTGTATATGTGCCTTATGCCATACAAATTCACGTTTGACATTTCAAAAGTTCCACGCTTTTTCTTTGCAGAGATAGCCAGAATTGTTTATGAGAAGAGGATGCACAAAAAGGTTGGCAGTGCTCTGCAGGATATTATTAGAAAGTTCAAGATTCAAGAGGCAACCGGATTAAGCTTTTCCGACGCTATTCAGCTCTTAGAGGACTTTGTTGATTTGGAGGCCAAAAACCTTCTCGAGAAGGAAAAGTTTAAAAAAGCTAAGAAAAGGGCGTTGTTCTTGCCCCACTGTTCCAGAAAGTATATGGATAATAGATGCAAGGCAAAATTTGAGCCGAGCATCCCCTCATACATTTGCGTCCACTGCTCCTCCGATTGTCTGATTAATAAGGCGGTTTCAATAGCTAAGAAAAGGGGATATGATGTGTACGTTATACCGGGCGGTTCGTGCATTTACAAGATTTTGAAGGTTAAACGTTATGATGGCGTTGTGGGAGTTGCTTGTGGCGAGGAGGTGAAGCTGGCTGCGGAAGCATTATCAAAGATGAATGTTGCTGGTCAAGCTGTTCCTCTGCTTAGAAATGGCTGTGCAAACACGTTCTTTAACATTGAAACCCTAATGCAAATACTTTAAGAGAGAAAAATGTGGGTTATTTTAGGCGGGCAGTGTCCTTTCACTTCTTTTCTTCCTTAGCCTTCTTCTTAGTTGTTTTCTTCTTGCAAGCCAACAATTTGCACCTCAAAACCAGCAAGAAATTAAAGAGCGATCTGGAATTATATAATTTTTATCATTCTTTGTGTAAATTATGGATGAAATTTGCTGGAGAATTTTAAGATAAGTGTTACTTGATTATTTCCCGTTTCTTCCATCTGAGGTTTTTGCTGCGGCATTTTCGACATTTAACTGCTGTTGTGGCGTTTCTGGCGCCACACTCTCTACAGATTTTAACGTAAAGCCTACGCTGTTGAGCCAGAGTTTTTTTAAACGGATCCATTATTGGCATTTTCTTAAACCCGCCTGAAGTTGTTACAACAAACAGAAAACCGTCCAGATATACTTTTTGCCATCTGCTCAACCTACGCTGAATAAAAACTCAACGTTTTACCAGCCTTTCAAGTAATGTGGCAACTTCGCTGGGTTTTTCAGCCACTTCAACGCCAGCCTTTCTAAAAGCCTCTATTTTGCTTTGGGCTGTTCCAGCCTTGCCCATTATTATTGCGCCAGCGTGTCCCATGCGTTTTCCAGGCGGAGCTGAACGCCCAGCTATGAAAGCTACAACTGGTTTTGGGTATTTCTCTTTGGCTATGTATTCTGCGGCGAGTTCTTCGAGGTTTCCGCCTATTTCTCCTATGAGGGCTATGCCTTCTGTTTGAGAGTCTTTTTCAAAAAGTTTTAAGACGTCTATGAAGTTTAAGCCGACAATTGGGTCTCCGCCCAAGCCTATGCATGTTGATTGCCCCATCTGTTTTTTGGTTAGGCTGGCGGCTATTTCGTATGTTAATGTTCCGCTTCTTGAAATCATGCCTATGCTTCCAGGTTTGAAGATGTGGGCTGGCATTATCCCAAGTTTACATTCGCCAGGCGTTATTATTCCCGGAGTGTTTGGCCCTATTATTGTTGCGTTGACTTGTTTAGCGTAAGCCATGACATTTATGGCGTCCTTTATTGGGATGTGCTCGGTGATTATGACAACTGTTTTTATTCCGTTTTCTAGGGCTTCTAATGCAGCGTCCGCCGCAAAAGGTGCTGGAACAAATATTATTGAAGCGTTAGCTTGATGATGCTCCAGAGCCTCTTCAACAGTGTCGTATACAGGGACTTCGTGGACTTTTGTTCCACCCTTTCCTGGTGTTACACCCGCAACTATTTGTGTTCCGTATTCCAGCATGAGTTTTGTGTGGAAGCTTCCTTGTGCCCCGGTTATGCCTTGAACTATAGCCCTAGTATTTTCGCCGACTATTATTCCCAATTTTCACGCCCCGCTTTTGACTATTTCTACTACGCGCTGGGCTGCTTCCTCCATGCTTTCCAGCACGTGTATTCCCGCCTCGGTTAGTATTCGCTTTCCTTCTTCTTCGTTTGTTCCCACAAGCCGTATGACCAAGGGTTTTTCTATGCCCAGTTTTTCTTTTGCGGCTAAAACTCCTTTTGCGACCTCGTCGCAGCGGGTTATCCCGCCTAAAATGTTTATAAATAAAGCTTTGACGTTTGGGTCTGAAAGCACAATTTTTAGTGCTGCTGCAATTTTTTCTGAGGGGGCTCCGCCGCCTACGTCTAGGAAGTTTGCCGGTTTTCCGCCGTAAAGTTGTATGGTGTCTAGTGTTGCCATCACTAAGCCGGCGCCGTTGCCTATTACGCCTATGTCTCCGTCAAGTTTTACATAGGCTAGATCGTTTTTCGCTGCTTCAATTTCTTGCGGGGATAGTTCGCCTTCCAAGATTCTTTCTTTGAATTCTGGGTGGCGGAAAAGGGCATTGTCATCAATTATTATGCGGGTGTCAACGGCAACAAAGTTTCCATCCGGAGTTTCGACTATGGGGTTCATTTCAATGAGTTCAGCGTCATAGTCCATGCCGGCCCTGTATAGACTGTGGAAGATGTTTCCAAGCATTGAAAGCTGATTTCCACAATACCCCATGCGTTTTGCAATCTGCCTAGCGTGGTATGGTCTAAAACCATACAGCGGGTTTATGGGTAACTTTATGACTTTTTCTGGCGTTTTTGCGGCAACCTCCTCTATTTCCATTCCGCCTTCTGATGACGCAATAGCGACATAGCTTTTGGAGAATCTGTCAACTGTCATGCCGAAATAAAGCTCTTTTTTGGCTTGTATTTTCTCCTCAATCCAAACGCTTCGGACAGGTACACCTTTAATTTGCATTCCCAGTAGTTTTCTCACAGCCTCTTCCACTTCAGCTATGGAGTCTGCGAAAAGTATTCCTCCGGCTTTTCCTCTTCCTGCAACAGGAACTTGCGCCTTTATAACTAAGGGCTTGTTAAGCTTTGAGGCTATTTCTCGAGCTTGGGCTTCGTTTGTGGCTAATTCACCTTCTGGTGTTGGAATGTTATATTTTGCAAGTATCTTTTTCGCCTCAAATTCGAGAAGCTTCATTTCTAAAATACCTCACGTTTCATTTTATGGATTCTATCGCGACGTAGGATTTTGTATCTTTTATGCCTTCAATTGCGGACAGTTTCCTTAAAACTTCGTGGAGTTTATCCCTTTCAACTATTAGTACGGCGTCAACGTCGCCTGCAACTCTAAAAGCTTTTTGCACGACTGTTTCCCTAATTTTTTCGTAGACTTCGCTTCTTTTAGGCGGGTAAACCTTAATGAATATGAAGGCTGGTGCTGATGATATTCCTAAGGCGTTTAATCCTTTTTCAGTTACGTCTATGAATCCTCTTCCTGTTCTTATGTAGTTTAGGTCTCTGAGCTTTTTCAGGTGGAGGTTTAGTGCTTGTCTGCTTATGCCTAATTCTTTTGCTAGGTCGCTTTGTCTGGCGTGCAGGGTGTATGTGCTTGTTGATTTTCCCTTTTCATATAGCATCCGGAGCAGTTGGATTGAGCGTCTTGTTAATGTTTCCAAGTTTTAACACTTCTTAAATGCCGTTGCAGCGTTAGAGTGTGTTTACAATAGTATGGGTTATTTAAGCATTTAGCAAGTTCTTATCTTGTTTAGCTTTCGAACGCGTGGGTTTTAAGGCTACGGTAGAAGTTAAAACCGTAATGTATTTATTTATGGATAAAAATGGTTATGAAGCCATAGAAAAAGTGGAAACAAGGAGTGAGGCGGTCCAAAATGTCTGAAAGCAACTCAGTGTTGATCGGGAAGAAGCCAGTAATGAACTATGTACTGGCTTGCATAACCCTCTTCCACGGCGGAGCAAAAGAGGTAAATATTAAGGCAAGAGGGAGAGCCATAAGCCGAGCTGTTGACGTCGTTGAGGTCGTTAGGCGCCGATTCCTACCAGACGTTAAAGTTAAGAAAGTAGGTATCGGAACTGAGCAGGTGGCACCCAGAGAAGAGGGTGGCACGCCTACAAACGTCAGCACCATCGAGATAACGCTGGAACGCTGAAACGCTGCGGCTGAACTTTCCAAAGCTCCGCCGCCCCTCCTTTATTTGTGGAGGGCATTCCCTTAGTGAAGACAGTGTTGTGTAGTTTCTGCTTAAAGAGTGGAATCTTATGCCAAAAGTGTTCAGAGAAGGTTAAGTCTGGCGAAGTGTCGGAGCTTGATTTGAAAATTGCCCGCTTACTTCTTTCGTTAGAGGAAACTTATCCTTCCCTCCAGAATGTTTATTTTTATAAGGCTGTGGATGCTGGAAAAACTTTAGCCATTCTTGTTGGTAAGGGGGATGTCCCCCGCCTTCTCGGGTATGGTGGGAAAATAATTAAGGCTTTGGGGGAGAAGACTGGAAAGTCCATAAGGGTTTTGGAGTATGGAGTTGACGATAGAAAGTTTTTGGAGGACTTGTTTGCACCTTTAAGCATAGTCACCATAAACACTATTTGGCTTCCGGATGGAACAACTGAAACTCGTGTTATTTTGAGGAAGAGGGGTGGAAGGCAACCACCCTTCGATGTAAGGGCTTTAAAGGAGATTGCCCGTAAAGTTCGCAACATGACGTTGCGTGTTGAGTTTACGGACTAGCGGGCGTGAAGCAATGAAACTTGACCCTATTGGGGACTGGCGGAGAACCCACTACTCTGTTGAGGTACGACCTGAACTTGATGGGCAAGAGGTCACTCTTTTTGGCTGGGTTCAAGAAATTAGGGATTTGGGCGGAATCCGCTTTATAATATTGCAGGACCGCGAAGGCACCGTGCAGATAACCATTCCAAGGAAGAAGGTGAGTGGCGAAGTTTTATCGAAGTCTGATGTTTTGCAGAGAAGATATAGCATAGGCGTGAAGGGGATTGTAAACAAAACCGAGATTACACCTAGAGGAGTCGAAGTTATACCGAAGGAGATTAGAATTTTCAGCACTGCAGCAGCGCAGTTGCCGATTGACATTACAGGGAAAGTACCCGCCCAGTTGGAGGTTCGGCTTGACGCCCGCGCACTAGACCTTTGCCGCGAAGAAAACATAGCCATCTTTAAGATTCAGCACACAGCTGTCGAGGCAATACGCAGCTTCCTCTTCGAAAGAGGGTTCATAGAAGTTCACACTCCACGTATAATTGCCTCGGCCACGGAAGGTGGCGCAGCACTTTTCCCAGTGGACTATTTCGAAAAGAAGGCTTTTCTCGCGCAAAGCCCCCAACTTTACAAGGAACAGTTGGTCATGAGCCTCGAAAAAGTCTTTGAAATAGGCCCCTTTTTCAGAGCTGAGGAGTCCCATACGAGACGGCACTTAAGCGAATTTGTTTCAATAGACATTGAGCAAGCTTTTGCCTCGGCTGAGGATGTTATGCAGTTGTTGGAGCAGCTTATGCAGCACACATGCAAAGTTGTCCGCGAAAAATGTCAAAGGGAGTTGGCAACTTTAAATCATCAAGTGGATGTACCTGAAATCCCATTTAAACGCTTGACCTATGACCAAGTACTTGAAGACCTGAAGAAGGAAGGCATAAAGATTCCTTGGGGTGAGGACATACCAACACCGGCCTTCAGAACACTGGGCAAAATTCATCCATACTTCTACTTTATTACAGACTGGCCGACAAGGTCTAAGGCTTTCTACATAAAGCCTAGGGATGATAATCCCGAAATCTGTGAGGGATTTGATCTTATGTGGCGTTGGATTGAGCTTTCTTCTGGCGGAACCAGAATCGCCTCAAAAGAGCTTCTGATGAAACGGTTGAAGGAGAAAGGGTTAAACCCAGAATCCTTCAAGTATCATTTGCAGGCTTTTGATTATGGCATGCCACCTCATGCTGGTTGGGCTATTGGTTTGGAGAGGCTTACTATGATGTTGACGGGGAAGAAGAACATCCGCGAGGTCACGCTTTATCCCAGAGACAAGTTTAGGCTCACGCCATGACAATTTAGGTTGTGAAAAAAGCCTAAATTGGCTACCCCCTCTAGTGATTTCCAAGAGCGGTCTATGTGAAATTTGGTTGTGTTCTTACCCTTATTTTGCCCTCCCCTCCTCCAGGATTTTTGTCCCTTTTTAGGGATTTTCTAACGATGATTCGGCTTTCAAGGATTTGATTTAAACTTGTTCTAAAAGTTGATAAAGAGGCTTTTCTCTATCCCCGCACATGGGAGAAAACCTAAAAATAGCGTGCGGGGTCTTCGGCGCAATAAACTTTGAACGACAACCCATATTTCCATACGTATATTGGGGTTTGAGGGCCCAAAACCATAGGGGACACCAGTCCCACGGTTTTCTCACATATGCTGATGGAAAATTCTACGTTCATAGAAGCTTGGACCTCGTGCCGAAGATTAAGACAAGCGCTATTCAAGAGTGGTTTGGGCGTCTGCCGGGGCATATCGGAATAGGTAATGTTAGGTATACAACTTCTGGGAAGACTGATGATAAGTCTTTGATAAGGGGCACTCAGCCCGTAACTGCTTCTAAAAATGGTTTGAGGGTGGCTATCTCCTTTAATGGTAATGTTGTAAATACTTTTCAGCTTAAAAGAGAGATTTCAAAGGAATTCCATAATTTTTCTTATGAGTGCGACGCCGACCTTATCTGCCACAAACTGATGATAGAACTTGCTAAAAGCAAAGACCTCGCCGCCGCTGTGAAAAATTGCATGCAAGAAATTGAGGGCGCCTTTTCGGTTGCAGGAATAACTGGGGAAGGCGAGTTTTTTGCTTTTAAGGACCCTCATGGTATAAGGCCTCTTTGTGCTGGTCACAGCGATGATGGGAAGACGTATGCTTTTTCTTCTGAAACTGTTGGTTTAGACATAAACGGTTTATGCCGAGATTTTGAGGTTGAGCCCGGTGAGTTCATAACTGTCTCTGAAAACGGGTTTAAACGTGAAAGGCTTATGCGTTCTGAACGGAAAGCCTTCTGCGCCTTTGAGTTTGCCTATTTTGCCAGACCAGACTCCATTTTTGACAAGAAGTATGTTTATGAAATCCGCGAGGAGTTTGGGAGAAACCTTGTGAGGGAAAACCCGGACATTGTTAAGGATGCGGACATGGTTATCTCTATGCCGGAGACCGGCGATGATGCGGCGCTGGGGGTTCATGAAGAGTCTGGTTTAAGGTGGGAGAGGGCGACCCGCAGGCATCGCTATGTGACTGAGCGCGCGTTTATACTGCTTAATAAGGAGCGCTACGCCACCATAGACAAGAAAATTAACATTTTAGCCTCAAAGGTGAAGGGTAAAAGGGTTATAGTGGTGGATGACAGCATTGTTCGAGGCGACACAACGCGGATTACTGTGGAGAAGCTTCGCAGAATGGGCGCCAAAAAGGTTTACTTGTTTGTGACTTTTCCACGAATAATTGGTCCATGCTTTTACGGGATAGACATGGCAACCTATGGGCAGCTGATAGGCGCAAAGCACACACCAGAAGAAATAGCTAAAATTATAGGAGCTGATGCTGTTTGCTACCAGTCGATAGAGGGGCTTGTTAGAGCCACCGGTTTTAGAAGAGAAGAGTTATGCTTGGGTTGTTTGACCGGCGAGTATCCAACGCCGCTAGCTCAAAAAATTGCAGACGAAATGAAGAAGAGGTTTTTAGAAGGGGTTGAGGAGACCGGAAGGCTTTACGAAATTCCAGAACTGGTTGATGCGGTTAGTGACAAAATAGATTAGAGTCCTCCGCGTTTAGCATTTTAATATAGAAAGGTGGCATGTCTTGGTCGAAAGAGTCGGCATACTGGTTGTTTCTTATGGTGCTCGCGAGGTGGCGATGGTTGACGCTTTCTTGCGGAGCACAAACTACAAAGTTGAGGTTTACGTTGCCGACAAGCAGCGAAACCCATTTAACGTGAAAAACGCAGTTGCACACGCTGTTATACCAGACTTGAATGTTGATGCAATATGCAAATTCGCCGAAGCCCACAAAGACCGCGTAGACTTTGGTATAGTGGGTCCGGAAAAGCCCATAATTGAGGGTGTCCGCGACCTTGTTGAGAAACGTGTTGGCATACCAATGATTTGCCCGACAAAAGAGTACGCCATAGAAGCTAGCAAAGTCCAACAGCGTCTACTCTTCCAGGAGACTGTTCCAGAAGTGAATCCCCGATTCAAAATCTTCCGCCCAGAAGAATACAAAACACTGGAAGATGTCCGTAAAGCCCTTTACAAGTGGCTTGACGAACTTGGAAATATGGCTGTTGTTAAGCCAGACAAGCCAGCAGCTGGCAAAGGTGTAGGCGTATGGGGAGACCACTTCACCACTCGCGAACAGCTTTTTGAACATTTTTGGGAAAACCTAAGGCACGGCGCTGTTATCGTTGAAGAGAAGATTGAAGGCGAGGAATCCAGCTTCCAAGCTTTCTGCGACGGAAAACACCTGGTTCCACTTCCAGAAACGAGGGATTATAAGCGTGCCTTCGACGATGATAAAGGTCCAAACACTGGCGGCATGGGCTCCTATAAGGACGCTGGCGAAGTGTTGCCCTTCATGACCGCCGCGGACAGAGAAAAAGAACTGGAAATAGTTAACAAAATTTTTAGCAAATGGCGAGCTTCAGACAACAACGCCTTAAGAGGCATCCCATTCTACGTGGCTTTTATGCACACCGGCAAGGAGCCAAAAATCCTTGAGAACAACAGCCGCCCCGGCGACCCGGAAATAATCAACATTCTGCCAATTTTGAAGGATGATTTTGTGGATGTATGCTTCAAAATTCTTGATGGAAACTTAACCCGTGTAGAGGTTGAAAAGGCTGCAACTGTGGTAACCTATAAGGTGCCGCCTAGCTATGGCGGTTATGCAGAAGCTTTCCCAGACCGCGTGGAAAAGGCGGAAATAGATAAGCCAGTAGACCTAACAAAAGCCTATGAGCTTAGCAAAAAGTATGGCGATAGGATTCGTGTTTATCCGGCTTCTATGGAGCTCCGCAACGGTGAGACCTACGCTTTGAAGTCAAGGGCTGTTTGTGTTGTTGGCGTAGGCGAAACCATAGAGGACGCTAGAAACATTTCTTTAGAGGGAATCAAAGCCATAAAAGGTGGAGCCTTGTGGCATAGAACAGACATAGCCTCAAAACGGCACATAGAAAAAAGCATACACCACATGGAGGCGCTTAGAAAACGCAAATGAAAAAAGTTTTCATATCAGACTGTGAAGGACCAATTTCAAAAAATGATAATGCCTTCGAACTGACAGCCCATTACGTGCCCAACGGCGAGCACATTTTCACCGTCATAAGTAGATATGACGACGTGCTTGCCGATGTCATTAAAAAGCCCGGTTACAAGGCTGGAGATACGCTGAAGCTTATACTGCCCTTCCTTAGGGCTTATGGCGTCACAGACCACAAAATGCGGAGTTTTTCGGCTAACAACCTTGTGCTAATCTCAAATGTAAAAGAGAGTTTAGCGTTCATCCAAGGGGTTGCTCACGCGTTTATTGTAAGCACAAGCTACGAGCATTATGTTAGGGCGCTGTGCAAAGCCATAGACTTTCCATTTAAGAACGCCTACTGCACGAGGGTGAAAGTTGACAAATACTCGCTCAGCCAGAAGGAACAGGATAAGCTTAGAGAACTGGCGGCGGAAATTGCCAAAATGCCAGTTGTTGAAATTCCGAAGGGGGCAAGCTCCATCAGAGACTTTCCAAAACAGCACCAGCAAGTCATAAAAAGGCTTGATGAAATCTTCTGGGAAGAAATTGCCAAAATGGAAATAGGCAAAATTTTCGAAGAGGTCAATCCAATCGGCGGGCGGGAAAAAGCCGAGGCGGTTAGGCGAATAGCCGAAAAGTTGGGCATGAGCATGTCAGAAGTGGTTTATGTTGGCGACAGCATAACAGACAACGAAGCCTTCAAAACAGTGCGTAACGGGGGCGGCTTAACAATATCCTTTAATGGCAATGAGTACGCCATAAGAGAGGCTGAAATAGCCGTAATGTCTGAAAAAGCGCTTGTAACAGCACTGATAACAGCAGTCTTCTGCAAGTATGGCAAAAAGGGGGTAATGGAGCTTGCTAACAAATGGAGCTTTCAAAGGATTAAGGAGCTTGACATTGAAGGAGAACTAAAAAACAGGTTTTTGGAAGTTTATGGCGATAAACTTCCAAAAGTCGAAATTGTTACAGAAGCGAGTATGGAAAGACTAGCGAAAGAAAGCACGACTTTCCGCAAAACCGTCCGTGGCGAGGCTATAGGAAGATTAGGTTAGGCTGGACTAAGCCGCTTAAACTTTTGCAGCCACTCATTTATCTGCTGGTCGAGTCTCCTACTTTTTGCTTTTCGCCTTTTGCCAGTCAACATTCTGTAGCCGCCCACAGCTTCGTAGGCTTTTAGGGCTAAAGCGTCAGCCTCCCCTTTTTGGAAGTCCCGCCACGCAAGGTTATGCCTAAAGCTTGATGTTTGAATCCATTCAGGGGAGAAACTGTCAACCTCGTGTGGTTTTAGGCAGACACATACAACGTCAAGTTGGCGGTGGAGACTTAAGGGGCATGTGAAAACTCTGCCGGCATCCATTCTATTCTCAACTTTTACATTTTCAGCCCTTAGACTTTCGATTATTTTCGGCATCGCCTTGGTATTTATGTATTCCACAATAGCATAGGCAAAGTCTAACGGGTGCGCTTTGTTAAGTACCGCCTCTGATATGGCGTCCTCATGAATATGAATGTGGCAGCCGTTCCCAGACCACTTAACATAAATAGACTTTTCCACACCCTCATTCTTTAGGACGGAGAGAATTTCTCTTGCGACGGCAATAGTTTCTCTCCAGTTCTGTAGCGTCCCGTCAATATCCCATGTTGGAGTACAACGATAGGCTTTTGAAAAATCAACGTCTTCTATATGCTCCACCGTTGGGTACTTGTTGGCAGTGGCGTAAAAGGCTCTTGCTGTGTTCCTTAACCTTTTCAAAAGTGTTGCGAATTCCTCTTCGCTTTTAATCGCCATTGGTTTGCCGCCTAAATAACGCCTAAAGACAAGCTTTCCAGACTCGTCAATGCAGTGGGCTGCCATCCATCTTCCCTTGCAGAATTCAGCTATTTCCTTTTGCACTTCAGCCCTTGAATAGTGCTCAATCGTTAGGCTTTGGGGGTTCGACATCCCGTCTCTCCATTGCTTTTTGTATTCTCTCCATAACTTTTCTTGGAAGGGCTATGTCTTCTCTCCGTTCTTCGACTGGTCCGAGGATTACCAGTCCTTTTCCATGCTCTATGGTGATTTCGTGCATTTGGAGACTGTGAGGTGTCTGCCTCATCTTTTCCACAAGTACATAACGCCTCAAAACCCCGTTTCTGACGAAACGCCTAAACCTTATTATGCCGTCGGCTATATGCTCAACTCCCCAGCCGAAAGCCTCGGAAGTGGTTATGGCATACTGTGAAGTCGCCAAAATTGTGAAGTCCCATTTGGCAAGAACCTTCTTTACAAAGTATGAATGGCGCCTCGCCATGGCCGGCTTGTCAAGCCAAAAAGCTGAAAGCGAATCAATAACTAGACGGGCTCTCCCATAGCCTAAAGCCTTCTTAGCCTCAATAACCTTGTTCACAAGCTCCTCAACACTTAACGCCTTAATCGTCCACTGGTCCTCAGTTCCCATCAACGCGTCAATCAATATTAATTTGCCATCCTTTATAGCTGAAGAAAAGTCAAAGCCAAACTGGCTGGCTTGAGTTATTATAGACTCGCGGCTCTCCTCGGTTGTAACATAAATACACTTGTCACCGTCAACTATGCCCTGTGCAATAAAATGAATGCAGAGGATAGTCTTGCCGGTGCCAGGCTCGCCAGTAACAGCCACAGAAAACCCCCTAGGAATCCCGCCAGAAAGCATTTTATCGAGGGCTGGCACTCCAGTGGAAAGCCTTTCCACAGTCAAACTCAGACCCTAATTATTCTATTCACGAGCATTCTCTATAAATTATCCGTTTTAAGCGGTCAAGGGGGGTTGTTGAGCGAAAGTCTGAAAAGCTGAACTCATCAAAATATAGAAAATGAGGGGTAACACTGTGAGTTTGTCTCCTGTTAAAAAGCTTATTCTTGAAACCGTATGGATGCTAAACAAGCCTGTAAAACCTATGGAAGTGGCGGAGGAGGTTGGGCTAGGCTTTCCAACGGTTATGATGCACATGCTTGGTCTAACAAAAATGGGTTATGTTAAGGCTGTGGAGAAAGGATACTACACTATAACCGAAAAGGGACGAGAAACCCTAGGCTTGCCGACAATTAATGATGAAAAAGCCAGGCAGATTTTGGAATATGTCCCGTTAGACAAAGCCTTCTACTTTTATGCAGACATAGGCAAGCCCCTAGGCGTTTATGCCACAAGTCTAGGAGACTTCTGCGAGAAAATCCAGAAAATTGACATAGGCTCAATAGAGTTCCACCTAAATCGAGGAGACTTCGAAGCTTGGTTTTCCGGGTTGGGCGACATAGAACTTGCCAAGAAAACGGCCCTTATAAGGGAACGCAAAATGTCTGGGGAGGAGTTGCGGAGTAAGCTCTACGAGGTCGTGAGAAGCCGCTACAAGGAGTTAGCTAAAATAAGACAGCAGTGAGCCGCGTCGCTAAATTGGCGTAAACCTTTCCTTCAACTTCTCAATGATCTGTGGCAACGTCGTATACTCCATAGACTCGGCACTTAGGCGGGCTGGTTCAAATTCACCCATACGCCGAAGCATGGTGGCATATTTCAATGCCTCCTTTCTCGCAAGGGCAAATGCTGGGTCAGCGAAAAAGTCTGTTATCATGGGCTTGCCATCATCATCGCTTGCTATTGCACCATCTGCAACTTGAAAGCCTAAAGCCACCATTCGCGGCGGTCCATCAAAAAGCGTGCACCGAGCATCCTTCAAACCAACAGGCATCAGCGGTCCCCAGTGGCTTCCCCTCATCCAACCAGCCACCAAATAACTGTGCATGAAGGGTGCTAGAACCTCTCCAACGGCTGGCAAACCGTGCTGTGTTCGAACAATCATCACCGGGTCATCTTTTCCAACATATTTTCCAGCGATCAGCGAAAGCTTCGTCACACTGCCAGAAGCGCATATTAAATCGTCTCTGCGGCGCCAAACCCGAGAAACTATGTAACGCTCAACAGTCCCAATTAGGGCGACAAGCTCATACATTTCCTCTGGACATTCAAGCACAACTTTCTTACCCTCTTGGGCATCAACAACCTCAAACTTGAAACCGCCAGCCATGTTTGGATCTATCACAAGTCCAGCGGTATTCATAGGATCGGCAAAAATCCTGAAAAGAGGCAGATTAAAGCTTCCAGCCGAAGTCTTATCAGCTGCAAAAACAACTATTGGTTCGGATTTTCGCTCCTCAATCTCCATTTCAGCCACTCCGGGGCCAAGTCCACGGACCGTCCCGCTGAAAGCGTTCTTTAGCAAGTCTTGTCCAGCACCATAAAGCTTCAGTTCCAAGGCTTTGTTGGCAGCTTCCTGAAAAGTGTTCCATGCAAGCCTATGAATTTCAGGACTGGATTCGCCTCGCTCATGCACTATTAATAGCTCTAAGTCGTCGCCAACATTGAAAACGTAATAACTGTTGATTAGGCCCTCTTCCTTGGCTTTTTTTAGGTTTCTCTCTCCAATGTTTAGTAGGGGTTTTGGGACAACATGATGTCCCGCCAGGGAGCCAACATCACATTTTATAAGGGAAATTGTGGTTTTTCTAGACATGATATACCACTTTGAATCGGAACTCGGTCTAGAGTTTACCCTCTAGCTTTTAAAAGATTTCCGAAAGAAATAGAGAACAGCCAACATGAAAGGGCGTATAAGCATATGAGCGAGTTAAGAGTAATTTCAGTAAAGATACCCGACGAAGTTTACAAGGAGCTTCTTTTACGAGTCCCAGAAGGCGAAAGAAGCAACTTCATAAGAGACGCCATAATAGAAAAGCTTCAAAAAACACCCAAACCCGACAAAATCCTCGAATTAGAGAAGCGACTGGAAAAGCTTGAGGCTGAATTCTCCCAAATAAGAAAGTATCTTGCAGACTTGGAACTGCTCACCTATGAAAGGGGAAAAACAAACCCGCATACCTTTTGCATCGACGAACTGGACCACAAAATAGTCGACTACCTCATACACTATAAGGGCGCAACAACACCAGAACTAGCCGAATACACAAAAACAAACAGGTGGCTAATCCTAAACCGCCTAAGAAGAATAGAAAAAGCCTCAAAAAAGCAGCTGGGCAAACCCATAATCGAATATTATCCGGGAGAAAAGGGCGGAAAGAAAAAGGCATGGTGGATAAACGAAGAACTAATAGAAATCTAGCAGCACAACAACAAATAATTCCAAGTAAGTGCAACTTATCCTTGAGGGCCCGTAGCCCAGTATGGATTAAGGCGCCGAATGTGCATGCACAAGCATGTATGTGCGCAAGCCTCCGGAGCCGGAGAACCGGGGTTCAAATCCCCGCGGGCCCGCCAAAATTCTGCAAACTAGCCTTTCCCATGATTGCTTAACTCCACATATAGACAATTTTCAGGATTGTTTAGGCGTTAGCCTTAACAAGGACTGCTTTGATTTTTCATCGGCAAAGAACCTAACTTCTCCGCATTTTGGGCACACATAGAGCTCAAAGGACAATAACTCTTCGCCAAGCTCGGCTAGTTCTCCAAAGAAAAGTTTCCACACGCCAGAGGTGCCCTTAATCCGGAAAGGCACCTTCTGCGCAAACTGCAGCTCAACATTGCAGAGAGGACATTTCCGTACGCGGTGTTCGCTCATGGCTGGTCATCTTTTATGGTGCGGCCGCCGGGATTCGAACCCGGGATCGCAGGCTTGGAAGGCCTCCACACGCCGTTAACCGCCTTTACAGCGTCTGTGTCCTAACCAGACTAGACGACGGCCGCACAACACTTTTCCTAAATTCAAAACGGATAAATAAAAATTCTTACCAGTTTTCTATTTGAAGCTGCCTCTAAGCTTTTTGGGAGCAGTCTTCTGCCTCTCCAAGTTTTTAAGCCTAGCGTAAAGCTTTGCAATCTTTGTTTTTGAAGGCCTCTTGCGTCGCATAATCCTTGAGGGCGGCGGTGTAAACGGCTTTTTCGGCTCCTCAGCCTCCCTTTTCTTTGGAAGATCCACACATGGAATTTTCTTCACTTTTCGGAAGATTACATAACCTTCTTTCAAGTTCACTTCGCTGGTTTCCCATCCGGCATCAAGCCAAGACCGCGCATGCACAGTGTCAGGAGAATTTGCCCACCAGCTTTCAGAGCGGTAAGCCTCCATTGGAAGATTATCCCCGATAATCCCGTCTATTTGGGCAAAAGACAGCTTAACGGAATCTGTGAATGCTGCCCTAAACTTCAAATATCCCTTAAGAGGCTCGTATTTGGCTTTAGACTTTGGAGAAACAATCTTCCTTGCACAGTTAAGGCAAAGCAGTCTTGAAGCGTCTCCGGTTGATACTTCTGGAACCATACAGTCTATGCAGAAGAGCTTCCCGCATCTCCAACACCGCCTAAGATAATTGTAGGGAAGAACCCTTCCACAAAGTTGACACTCGTCTTTGAAAGGCATCAAACCACTTTAGCCGTTGCAACAAACGACTAACAGTAGCTATGCATATAGGCTTTTCTAAACCTGAATTAGCCACTCACCATGTCGGAAAGCATTCTGGAATTCGGAATTCAAAATAACATTTATAGCCATCCACCCCACGCCACAAATCGTGGATTTAATGCTTCTTAGCGAATACCTTCATGAAAAGGCCGAAGAATCAAGACACAACGAAACAATAGGATACCTAATAACCATAATAGGCGCGATATTCTTCGTCGGAGGCCTCCTAGAAACCGTCATAACAGTAGAAAACCCAGAATGGTTCCTAATAATACCATACCATCTAACATCACATCCCTACAGCTTTTTAGGCTTATCCCTAACACTAGCGGGCTTAGTCCTCCTCATTTTAGGCATAGCCCTAAGCATTCACTACGCCAAGGAAAGAGCGTGGTACATGAAACAACTCCAAAAAGCACACACGGTCGAAGAACTAAAACTAAAAGAAAAAGAAGAAAAAGATAAAGGAAAGGATAAGAGGAAAGCAAATTAATACAGCCATCATGAAATATTACTTGGCTAAAGGCTCCGGTAGTATAGTCCGGTCAAGTATAGCGGCCTCTCGAGCCGCGGACCCGGGTTCAAATCCCGGCCGGAGCACCAAAAACATTTCTGTATACAATGATAATATCCGACATATTTGAAAACATAATTTACAAGAACCAACCTAAGTCGACATATGATCCGACAAATTTAAATAACTCTTCAAAGAATTACATCTCTGGAGGAAGCGGTAAATGTCGGAAAGGTACTTTAAGAAGCCTGAAACTCGTGAAGAATTCGTCAGAATTTTGACGGATGCCGCTAGGAAAGAGGTGGAAGCACGCACTCTTCTGTCGGGTAAACCTGCAAAGGCAACAGTTTCCGGGACAGCAAAAATTTTAGGGATTCATAGGGATACGCTTTATTCCTGGCTTAGGGAGTTTAATGTCGATTTTGATGAGGTTGCTGCTGGCGTTTCTGCTGCTGAAGTGTCGGGTGTTCCGCAGCCTTCTAAAGGTTACACTTATCTTATCGGAGAGGCTCTTGTCGGAGAAGGGAACGAAGTTGCTCATATAGACCTCTTAATAGGCGACAAGGATGGGCCTGTTGGCGAGGCCTTTGCAAATGGTCTGGCGCACCTTTCTATGGGGCACACGCCACTTTTGGCTGTTATTAGGCCTAATCTTCCGCCTAAACCGCATACTTTGCTTGTGCCCAAAGTGACAATAAAGAATCTTGAGGATGCCAACAAAGTTTTTGGCCCGGCTCAAGCGGCTGTTGCTAAGGCCATTGCAGATGCTGTTGAAGAGGGCATAATCCCGAAAGATAAGGTTGACGACTGGGTTGTCGTGTGCAGCGTCTTTGTCCATCCGAAGGCTAGTGACTACCGAAAAATATACCATTACAATTATAGCGCAACGAAGTTGGCTTTGAAGAGGGCTATGGCGAGGTATCCCTCACTGGAGAAGGTCTTCTACGACAAGGATAGGGCTAAGCATCCAATGCTGGGTTACAGAGTGCCACGCCTTTGGAGGCCACCTTACCTGCAGATTTCCCTCGACATACCTGACTTAGAGCGAACTAAGAAGATTATCATGCAAATTCCAAGAAGCGACAGAATAATTCTGGAGGCTGGCACACCGCTCATAAAGCGTTACGGCACCAAAGTGATAAGCGAGCTTAGAGAGGTCGCCAAAGACATATTCTTCATGGCGGATTTGAAGACTCTCGACGTTGGGAAGGTGGAAGTGGACATAGCCTATGAAGAGACGGCTGACGGTGTCATAGCGGCTGGTTTAGCGCCCACCGAAACCTTAGACGCCTTCATTTATGAGGCGAAAAGGCTTGGGATTTATGCGGCTATTGACATGCTTAATGTTGAAGACCCGATAAAAAAACTCAAAACTCTCAGAGACTTTCCAGACATTATCATTATTCATAGGGGCATAGACGAGGAGACCGGCAGAACCATTGGACTAGAGCTTATTCAAGAACTTAGGCAAGCATTCAAGGATAAGAAGTTCCTTATAGCCGTGGCTGGTGGGATAATTCCAGAAACCGCGAAAGAGGCGTTAGAGAAGGGCGCCGACATAGTTGTTGTTGGACGCTATGTAACGCAGTCAAAAGATATTGAAAGATCCGTTAGGGAGTTCCTAGAGTTAACACCAGAAATGAGGGAAGACATAGACGTCTACAGAGTACATGTAGAATAAGCGATACCTTTTGCTTCAGAAGTACAGCTTAAAAGATGCATAAGCAAGGAGAAAAGCTGCTCCAGCGAATAAGAACGCGTAAGTGAAACCCAAAGTTTGGGCAACAAACGGACCAGTGAAAGCGCCTATGGCGCCACCTACACTTACAAGGACATCAAAGACGCCCGCCTTTCCAGCGGGTATAAGCTCCATTGACAGAGAGAGCACTGAAACATGGTATAAAGCATAAGCGAAACCCATTAACGTTAGGATTAATGTGGCAAAAATTGCTGTGCAAAAGCTTAAAACAGTAAAACCCGCCAAGAGAAGGGCAAGGAGGCTCCTCATCCAAACTATCTTTTGCAAACGTGTCCTCTCCTCATATTGTTCGAGCCTTTTTCCTGCTAAGAAATAGCCAACGGTGCATGCCGCGGAGTTTGAAACGTATATGGCGTAAACCATGTAGGTTGGCAAGTTCAAATCTTTGGAGAAGAAGACTGGTAGAGGTGTGAATAGAATGTTTGTGGCAAAAGAGAAAAGCATCAATCCCCAGCAAAAAGCGTAAACATTCTCCATTTTAAGGCGTATATGAACGGGTAAACCTTCCAAAATTTTCGAGGCCAAAGTCGCACCTTTATGTACGAAACTAACGCTTTTTTCTATGTTTACCAAACCTCTTTCAACAACTATGATTGGATCAGCAACCAAAAACAAGGAGAGCAGGAAGGCCAAAAAGTTTGAGCCGCTACAAATCAGCAATGTTGTCTTTGCATCAAAACTCGCTGAGGAGAATATGAAAATTCCCGTGCATAGTCCGGTTAGCCAGCCTATTTCGGTTAACCCTTCATAAAGGGCGTAGGCTTTCTCCCATTCATCTCTTGTATAGAATTCGGCTATGAGCACATTTTTGGGCGGTTCATGCGCAGCGTGGAAAATCGAAATAACTACGTACAAAGCTATGAGCACATTCACATTGGCTGAGAGAGTGAAAAGGTATAGCAGAATAGAGGTGGATAAAAACGAAAGCAGGATGTAGCGTTTGTAACGTTGTGTTTTGTCGCATATGTAACCCCAGAAGAAGAAGGCTGGAATGGACGCGAGTGAAGCGGTGAAAGTCATCACTCCTATGTCGAGCAACGACCCGCCAATGCTTATGATGTAAAGGGGGAGGAAAACTGAAAGCAGACCAAAAGCCATTTCATGGAACAGGAATCCCAGACGCCACATAAACAGTGAACAACATAATGGCAAAATTAAAACTTTTGCCTTTAGGTAAAACTGAAAGCTATATACACAGTCAATGTTTTCACACAACCCTTAATAATTAGAGATTTAACTTCATAATCTCCGCTGGAGAGAAACGCCAATGGCTAAATTTAAGGTTATAGTGTCGGATCCTGAGGATGGTACTTCGAAGACTGTAGAGTTGGAAGATGCGCGAGCGGTTCCGTTAATCGGGAAGAAAATAGGCGACATAATAGACGGTTCAGTTGTCGGCTTACCAGGTTTTAAGGTTCAGATTACCGGCGGCTCCGATAAGGATGGCTTCCCAATGAGACCTAACGTTCATGGTGGAGTGCGAAGAAACGTCGTGTTAAGCGGCGGGGTTGGCTTTAACCCGCAGGATGAGGGGGAACGGAGACGAAAGAGGGTTCGTGGAAACATTATCACCGACGAGATTGTTCAGGTGAATATGAAGATTGTTGAAAAGCCTAAGGGTAAGAAGGCTGGAGAGGTGAGGGAAAAGCCCCAGCCACCTAAAGAAGAGCAGAAAGCAGGAAATGAAGCTTAAAACGCGGATTACGTGCTTAATGTTTATTAGCTTGCAAGGTAAAATCCTTCAATAATTGTGTTGTGAAGGAAAAAGGAAATGAGTGAAGAAAAGACTATTGCTTTACCGCGGCAGCCGGAAATAAACATTGGCACAATAGGGCATGTTGACCATGGCAAAACAACCTTAGTGCAGGCTTTAACTGGGATCTGGGCTGCTAGACACAGCGAGGAACTCAAGCGGGGCATAACAATAAAGTTAGGCTATGCGGACATGCCTATATACAAATGTCCCAAATGTGAACCACCTAAAAACTATTCAAAAGAGGCCGTTTGCCCTCACTGCGGTTCTGAAACAACTTTTATAAGAGCTGTGAGCTTTGTTGATGCTCCTGGACATGAGGCTTTGATGGCTACGATGCTATCTGGAGCAGCAATAATGGATGGGGCAATACTTGTTATTGCTGCTGATGAACCTTGCCCTCAGCCACAAACTAGAGAGCACTTGGCTGCGGCTGAAATTATCGGCATTAAGAACATCATTATAGCACAAAACAAAATCGACATTGTAACCGAGGAAAGGGCTCGGAAAAGTTATGAGGAGATTAAAAATTTTGTTAAGGGAACAATTGCCGAAAACGCCCCGATAATTCCAGTTTCAGCCCAACGGGGCGTGAACATAGACGCTTTAATCCAAGCCATGGAAGAGTTTATACCAACGCCTAAAAGGGATGAGACAAAACAGCCTTTAATGTATGTTGTACGCTCCTTTGATGTGAATAAGCCGGGCACTCCGATAGAAAAGCTTAGGGGCGGGGTTATAGGCGGAACAATTTTGCAGGGAAAGTTTGCTGTTGAGGATGAGATAGAGCTTCGACCAGGAATAAGCGTTGAGGAGGAGGGCAAAACAGTCTACAAGCCTCTCTTCAGCGAAATCACAAGTTTGCACGCTGGCGGAAGGAACGTCAAAGAAGCCCACTGCGGCGGTCTTGTCGGCGTCGGAACCCTTCTGGATCCCTCGCTTTCTAAGGCTGATGGTTTAACTGGAAACATTGTTGGAAAAGCCGGAATGCTCCCGCAAGTTCTCACAGAGCTCAATTTGGAAACGTACATTCTTGAGAGGGCCGTGGGAACTAAGGAGTTGGCAAAAGTGGAAAGCATAAGCAAGGATGAAACGCTACTGCTTCATGTGGGCGCTGCAATAACTGTTGGAAAAGTTGTGGCGGTTAAGGGTGAAATGACCACGCTTAAGCTCACAAGGCCGGTGTGCGCACTTACCGGTTCGAGGGTTGCCATAAGTAGGAAGATTGCCGGAAGATGGCGATTAATAGGATACGGAATGATAAAGTGACAAGCCGTCAAAACCCCAAAGCTAAAAAGGAAAAATTGAAGGTTATTCTTGACTCAAATGCGTTTTTTGTCCCTTTAAAGTTTAAAATTGACATATTCGAGGAGTTGAAGAATCTTTTGGAGAGGAACGTTGAATTTGTGTTGCTTTCGCCGGTTAAGAGGGAGTTGGAAACTCTCGCTGCCAGAGGCTCGCCTAAAACACGAAAAGAGGCTGCCTATGCTTTGAGGCTTACTGAAAAGTGCAAACTTATGGATTTAGGTGAAAATTATGCGGGTTCTCCGGACGACGCCATTGTGAAAGTGGCGGGTGAATGGAAAAGTCCCGTTTTCACCAATGATAGAGCGCTTCGAAAGAGGTTAAGAGATATAAATGTGCCAGTTATTTATGTGAGGCAAAAGTCCCGGCTTGAAATTGAGGGAGGATGCAACCTTGTTTAAACTCATAACCATGGAGGATACAATTCGCATACCCCCAGAAACCTTTGGTAATCCGCTGGATGAGGTGGGCTACCAGCAAGTTAAAGCAAAATATGAGGGGGTTGTGGACGAAGCTCTAGGCTATGTTATCGCTGCAACAGATGTTAAAGTAAGCCCTATAGGGAAAATAATTCCGGGTGACGGGGCAACCTACCATAAGGTAACCTTTTCATTGTTAACATTTTATCCGGTTCTCCAAGAGGTTGTTGAGGGAGAGGTTGTTGAAATCGCGGATTTTGGAGCTTTTGTCCGTATAGGACCGGTTGACGCTCTGCTTCATGTTTCACAGTTGATGGATGATTTTATCTCCTACGACGAGAAACAAGGCGTTCTAATTGGAAAACAGACTAACCGGAGACTGGCGACGGGTGACAGGGTTCGCGTCCGCATAACAGCCGTCTCTCTCGGCAGGGTAGGCGGCTCGGCGAAAATAGGTGTAACAGCAAGACAGCCATTCCTCGGAAAGCTGGAGTGGATAGAGCAGGACTTGCAAAAGTTGAAAGAAGCTTCTGAAAAGAAGAAGGAAAAAGAGAAGGAGAAGGCTAAAGAATGAGCGAAAAAGCCTGTACAACATGCCACACAATAACAACCAGCAACATCTGCCCAAAATGTAAGACCTCAACTCTCAGCGACGATTATAGTGGGCTTGTGATAATATTTGACCCAGAGGGCTCAGCTATTGCAAAGGCGATGAATATTAAGGAAAAGGGGCGCTACGCCTTAAAGGTTAGATAAATGAGCATAGCCTATGTATTGCCGTTAGCGCTTCGGAGAAAACTTAAAAAGCCACTCGGCATGTTAATCAGAGGCTCTTTTGAAGAAACCGTCAAAAGGTTTAAGCAGATCGTGGATGGAGAAAAGCCGCCAAGCATAATTTCGGTTGGAGATACTGTTTCAAAAAATCTAGCAGAAAACGGCATTTTTCCAAACCTTATGATTATTGATAACCGAGTTATGCGCAGGGATATAGCTCCAACGCCGCTAAAGGCGGATGTGGAAAGGCGTGTTAAAAATCCTCCTGGAACTATAACTTTTGAAGCTTTAAATGCCATCAAAGAAGCCTTGGAGGCTAATCGGAGGACGAAAATTGTTGTTGACGGGGAAGAAGATCTTTTAGCTTTGTGTGCTATCTCGTATGCGCCTGAAGACTCCTTTGTGGTTTATGGTCAGCCCCGTGAGGGCATAGTGGTTGTTAAAGCTACAAGGCAGAAGAAGGAAGAGGTTGCCAGAATATTAAAGGCTATGGAGGTTGCGAAAGGCTAAATAAAGGGAAAATGGTATCAAGTCAGACACCACAAGGGAAAAGCTATGGAAGTCAAAATCCTGTCTGAAAATGTGAACCCGCTTTTAAAACGTAAAGAAGTTGTCTTCCAAGTGGACCACAACCAGACCGGCAGCACTCCTCCGAGGTTAGAGGTAAAAAATGCCATTGCAAAGCTGCTGAAAATTGACGCAAACCTTGTTTTCATCAAAAAGTTAGAGACAAAGACTGGCACACGTAAAGCCATCGGGCTGGCTAACGTTTATGACTCTATTGAACACGCAAAGCTTATTGAGCCCAAATACATTGTAAAGAGAAACATACCGCCAGAAAAACCAAAAGAAGAAGGGAAAGAGTAAAATGGCTGAAAAAAACGAGAAAGCCCCAGCAGAAGAAGCAGCACCAAAGGCGGCACCGAAAAAGGGAAAGAGAGAAAAAAGAAAAAGGGAAGAGAAAGGGATCCACTCCATCTATAAAATTGAAGGAGAAAAAATTGTCAGACTTCGCCCAACGTGCGAACGCTGTGGACTTGGATATTTCATGGCTGACCACGGGGACCGATACGCATGCGGGCACTGCGGCTTCACGAGATATAAACACACTTAAATTGCACGACCACCATAGTGTATGATGGTCAGAATGATTAGGGTAAATATCCTAATTACAAATGTTTCTGGGGAGCGGTTCTGGGATATTAGGAAACCCATTCCGCCAATCCAGATAAACACAAACCTCAACCTTGTTGAGGTGGAGAAAAAGTCGGATGACACGCTGGAAGTACCCTTTGTCTTAACGGTTAACTACAACCCTTCGATAGCACAAATAAGTCTCAAAGGAAGAGCCTACGTGGCTGGTAGCAAAGATGAGATAGCAAAGATTTACGAGGATTATAAGGATAAGAAGCCGCCGCCACCAGTTCTTGTGCAGTCCATCTCAAATGTGGTTTTTGTGGAGAGCGTAATCATTTCAAGAACTTTGAATATCCCGCCGCCGATACCGTTACCACAGATTCCGCCGGCGAAAGAGGCGGAGAAAAAGCCTTCTGGTGTGGATTATACAGCCTAAAAGCGCTGCTAAAACTGGCGGAAGGCTATTCCTATTTTAGCGGGACATACATTGAAGAGCGAGATGCACCTATGCCGGGTGTTCCATGCTTGACAGGCTTGTTGGTTATTGCAAACTCGCCTAGGTAATGCCCAATCATGTCTGGCTTTATCTCAACAGGAACGAATTCTTTGCCGTTGTGAACGTGAATTGTTAATCCAACCATTTCTGGCAGTATTATCATGTCGCGGCAGTGGGTCTTGATGGTCACGTTTCCGCCTTTCCTCATGGCTTCCTTCGCCTTCCTTATGTTTTCCAGCAGGGTTCGCTGCTCTGGAGACAAGCCTCTATGGAGGCTTCTTCTTTGTCTCGCTGGAAGCAGCATTATGAACTCGTCCATTGACATACTTTGCAATTGTTCAAGTGTGTATCCGCGGTATGTGAATTCCCTCGGCATGACTTATCCCTCATAAATTTTGATTGTGACGCTATAAACCTTCTGATTACTCGCCTTCCTTCACCTTCTTCTTTCTCCGCCCAGTGCCTCTAGCCGCTATAAGCCCAACCTTCTTTCCAGGCGGGGCGTTCCGCGAAACAGTTGTAACTTTCCGCGCACTTCTTTTGCTGCTTCCATATGGGTGGACTGCCGCAACCATCGCTTTTCCACGGGTTCTCGGATATTTTCTTCCTCTTGCCCTCATTAGGTGGAATTTTGCACCAGCCTTTAAGAACGGCTTTTCTGTCCTGCCGGCACCAGCAACAACGCCTATTGTGGCTCTGCAATGATCGCTAATATACTTGGTTTTGCCAGAGGGCAGCTTTATTAGGGTTCCCTGTGCCGTGTGCGCCACAATGGTGGCGTATGCGCCTGAAGATTTTGCGATTTTTCCGCCGTCTCCGGGTTTAAGCTCTATGTTGCAGACCATTGTGCCTTCTGGAATTCTACCAATTGGCAGAATGTTGCCAACCTCGATGCTTGCTTTCCCGCCCATCTGTATCTGCTGTCCAGTGTATACGCCTTCAGGAGCCACCGTGTAGCATTCTTCCCCATTTTCAAATCTTATTAGAGCTAGGGGGGCGCCTCTTCCCGGGTCGTGAAGGAGTTCCTCAACAACCCCCCTCGTTACAGTGTCGAAGATTTCTTTTGTTGCTGGCGGGTAACATGCCGGAGCTACTCTCTTGTGGGTTGCCGCTCTAAAGGTTGGTCCGCCGCGCCCACGCCTTTGGACACGAATCCTCTTTCCCATAACTTTCACCACACAAATTATAGTATTCCAAGCTTTATGGCGACATCCGTAGCCTTATAATCTGGATGGAGCTTAACAAAGGCTTTCTTTTGCCCTTTAGGCGTTATAACAATGTTTACTTTTTCAACCTTAACTTCGTAAAGCTCTTCAACAGCCCTTTTCACGTCCTCCTTTGTGGCTTTTAGGTTGACTATGAAGACCAGTTTGTTTTCCCTCTCAACCATTAGGCTGGCGGATTCCGTCATCAACGGGTAAAGTATAACCTCATAAGGGTCCATTAGGCTTCCTCACCTCTGCAATAAAGCTTGTCGAGGGTTTCTATGGCGCTGGCTGTCCAAATTGTCAATCTTCCAGGATGTGTTCCGGGCGCGAGAACCTCAGCATTCAAACTCCTAACTGGAACAACGTCAACGCCGGGTATGTTCCTTGCAGCTTCGCCCACGCCTTTGTCTTCAGCCACAACTATTAATGGTCCAACAGCCTGTTTTATTCTTCGCCCCCTCATTTTCCCCTTTCCAGCCCTGACTTTCACGCTTTCCTTAACCCTATACAAGTCGGCTAAAACGCCGAGCTTTATGAGGGCTTCTTCAACATCCTTAGTCCTTTTCAGGCTTTCAAGCTCGTCTGTGACGACGAGAGGGATTTGTGGTACTCCTTCAATGGCGTGTCCCCGAGAAACCACCATTTCTTTAGAGGCAGTGGCGGCTATGGCGGAGAAAAGAGCTAACCGCTTCTCCTTTTTTGGAATACGTTTAACAATCTTTTTCTCTGGAGTTGGCGGATGCGCCAGCCTACCACCGACGGTTCCGGGTGCGAAGGCACCTCTTCCAACAGGTCCTTTAATTCTTGGTATTCTCGCTATGCCTAAGCCTACGCCCCTTGATTCTGCTGATGTTCTTTTTCCAGCCATCGGGTCTCTGCCTTGCGGCTGAAATCTTGTTGACTGTATGGCTAAGACTGCCCGTTTTATGACATCTGGCCTTATGGGTGTTTCAAAGATTGGCGGAAGTTTGATTTTTCCAACGGGTTTTCCGTTGAGGTCGAAGACTTTCACCGTTTTAGCCATAAACTTTCACCGTTCCTACTTGCCCTGCGGAGACTCTAAGGATAGATACGTTATCTGTGGGGGCTCTTCTGGGGCTTCCTTTGGCGGACGAGCCGGATAACGCAGTTTAATTGGACGCTTTTCCGGTCCCGGTATGCTTCCCTCTATGAGCATGTAGGGTCCGCGGACGATGCCGTAACGTATGAAGCCGCCTTTCGGTGTTACTTCTTTGCCATCTTTGCCTATCTTCAAAATCCGCTTGTTATATTCTGTTCTTTGATGGAAGCCCATTTGCCCGGCGCGTGGGACAGTGTACAGCACACGGTGGGGGTTCCATGGACCAAGGGTGGCGACTCCCCGCTTTGTTTTCCTACCCTTGTGTTGGAGGATGGCTACTCCCCAACGTTTTACCGGTCCTTGAAAACCTTTTCCGGTTGTGACGGCTATTACGTCTACGTGTTGCCCTTCCTTGAAAACGTCAGAGGGGTTCACGGTTTTTCCTAACAGACTTTTTGCGTATTCAAATTGTTGCTGAATTGTTCCTCCACCTATCTCTATTTCGGCTACGTCTGGCTTTTTCTTCGGCACGCTTGTTTGCTTGGGTTGGGTTATGGCTATTACGCGAATGTTTGAGATTTTGTCTAAATTAGCCTCAATTTTTTTCAAATTCTCTTCGGTGTTAAATTTTTCAGGAAGGGTTAAAACTCTATCAAGCCCTTCGGGCGGTTTTTCCATCCAAGCTTCACAAAAAGTTTGCAGTCCATAAGGCGTTTTCTTATAGGCTCTTATGGCACAAATAAGAAGGGGCGGAGTTTCCAAAACAGTGACTGGGCGGATTACCTCCTTCCCAACGTTTGGGGAACGCTTCCGATCTTCAATCACCATGGCGTAGGTCATGCCAGCCTTATAACCAACAAAACCAAGAAGCCTAGGCGTTTCGGCCTCAATTTTTGGCCAATAGCGTATTCTAGCCAAAAGGCTTTTAGCCCGTTTCCTAGGCAAATAGGCAAGCGAACCGCGTTTTGGACCGTGCTGTTTCCGGTGACCCATTGTTTCCCCGCTTCGCGTCTTCTAGGAATGAGACATTTAGGTTATAAACATTACCATTTCTACTCACACTATAAACGTGGATACGCCATGTCAATTTTGCTCAGCGCCAGCTACTGCAAAATTGATAGCCCCCCCCTCTATACTTTTAGGCGTACCACTTGCCAATAATAACCTCAAGTATTTTATGGGCTGCTTGCTCCGGCGTGCACTCGGCGGTATTCACTGTTATTTCCGGGTTCAGTGGGGGCTCGTAGGGTTGTCCAACACCGGGTACTGTGGGCGCCTCGCCTTTCAAGGCTCTTTTATAGATTTGTTTTGGCGCTTGGCGGGTATCAGCCCTCCGGGATTCGCGTTCAATGCAGATTTCAAGCGGGCATTCTAGGTAGGCTTCCATGAACTTTTGGATTTGGTTTCGGGCATTATCCCTATAACGCCTCAAATTGCCAGTGGCATCAATAACAACATTTACACCGTTCTGCGTTAGCAATTTAGCGATGTAGACAAGAGTTGCGTAAACTATGTCGCGTTCCTCAAGCGAGTATGTTGGCTTAGGAGTCAAAACCTTACGCAAAGCGTCAGAAGACAAAAGTTGAGCGCGGATGCCCCTTTGAAGCAAAAACTTGATAAGCGTCTCCGCTACAACAGACTTGCCGCTCCCCGGCAACCCTGTAACCCAGACACACCAACCCTCAACCATAATGAGTTACCCACTCTCTAAACAACAAAACCAGAATATCATAAACCTACTCATTGACCTTAAGAACAAGGGCTACAAGGAATCAACTTTAAGAACCATTGGTTATGCTCTGAAACACTTAGGTAAACATGTAGACTTGAACAATGTTGAAGAGGTTAAGGCTTTCATATCCAATAAGAACCTTGACAGTTACAAGAAGAAGCTTGTAGATGCTTATGCTCTGTACTGTCAATATCTAGGGATAAACTTTGAAAAGCCAAAGTACAAGAGAACCAATAGACTTCCATTTGTACCATTAGAAAGTGAAATCAATGCTCTAATTGGAGGCTTAAGTCTAAAGTATGCTGCCTTCTGTCAGGTAATCAAGGATACTGGAGCTAGACCAATAGAAGCTTGGAATCTTAAATGGTCTGATGTTAATACTGAGAACAACACTATAATAATTAATAATCCAGCTAAGGGTAGTAGGGCTAGGATAGTTAAAGTTTCCAATCAGACAATTGCTATGTTGAATCAATTGCCTAGAGTAAGTATCTACATCTTCAAACATAATGATAAGAGTAAACTAGAAGACTTTGCTGATAGATTAAGACTGAAAAGGAAACAAATAGCTGAGAAACTTGGAAATCCAAGAATAAACATGATTACTCTAAGAAGTCTTAGACATTTTAAAGCTACTATGACCTACTACAAAACCAGAGACATCTTGTATGTTAAAGAAATTCTAGGTCATGTCTCCATTCAAAACACTCTCATCTACACACACCTTGTCAATTTCAATGAGAATGAATGGGTATGTTCAGTAGCTAAAACAATAGAGGAAGCTAAAAGTCTGATAGAACAAGGCTATGACTATGTTACAACCTTTGATAACATAATGCTCTTTAGGAAAAGGAAATAGCTTTTCCATATCCTCTATTTTTCTACATTCTATACAATTCGAATATATTTCACCTTGTTTAGGTCCAATCACCTATTTAGAATCCAGATTAAGGCATGTTTAAGGTCTAATTTGTCTAATTCAATTTGTCTAGAATCCAAGTCAATACAAAATAGACCTTTTAATGTGTGATATAAACCATAGGTTAGGCTTAAATGGCTATGTCCTTAACACACTTCCACTATGTTCTATTTTGAATGTTAAATGTGTGTTATCTATACACTTACACTAATCTATAAGAGATAAAAATGTGCTTTAAAAACAAAGAATTTGAGTCTTGTCTATGTTTTCTTTTGGCTTTTCCTTTTGTCTTTCTTTATTCTTTATGTTTCTAGATTAGTCTAGATATATCCTAAATAAGTAATGGAGTTTTTCAAGACCCTATAAAAGAACTGACAAAAATCTCCATAGATAGGCTCTGTCTATGTTCTAACCTATGGTTTGGTTATGGTCAAAAGGAAACAAAAGTAAAAAGAGAAGAGAAAAAGAGGAGAGGGTTTGACTCTATTACATTATGTGTGTTTACTGTCTGTATTTACTATATAAGATGGAATAGTACCATATTCTATAAAATATGTCTCTTCTGGAGTAAAGTCATCAGGTACTTCTAGAAATGCTTTATTGTAGCATTCTAAGTGATACTTATTGTGTCCTACTTGTATGAACTGTTCACCCAATTGAAAGGGTCTACTACAATTATTGCATTTACCAATTCTCTCTAACCTTCTTATCAAACTCCTCTTTTTAGGATTCTTAGTTATTAATCTGTTAATCCTATTTATGGATTTAGTAAATCCTGCTATCACTCCTTTAGTAACAGTTTTAACTTCTACATCTTCTTTCATCTATACCACCTATTCTAAATGTCTTGTAGCCTAGTCCAAATAGAAAGGTTCTTCTTCTTGTACATTTCCATATTAGACTTCTTACCTTCTTTAGTTCCCTTAACAAGTGTTTATAGTCCTCTTTTGCTTTGATTATATTGCTATCCAAAGCTAATTGTTTCATTCCTTTTAGCTTCTCTCTTAGAACAAGAAAGTCTTGGAATTTGCTACAGTATCTAGACTTAGTGCAGCAGTAACAATTAAATTCTATTTTAGGGTCTTGTTTGATATCTTTTAGAGTTACCACTGGTACATTGAAGAATTCAACTAGGCTACTCTGCTAACCTTCATACAACCACCCTACCCTCTCCTCTAAAAACCATGGATAAACATATTCCAAAAAGTCTTCAACAATATCCCTAACATTGTCTATCCTAAAACTAAACCTTGAATTTACTATAGAATTTACATAACTAGATTTAGGCTTATTAGAGGAAACAGTCTTTTTAATAGCTCCAATCTTCAAAAAGAAAGAATATAGGCAGTTAACTAGATACTTAATAGTCCTCTTATTAACAAATTTTCTATATTTAGTGGAATGTCTACTACTATAGAAGGAAATATAATGAGAAGGAAGCAATTGGAAACCAAGTTCTAAGATAGGAATGCCTTTTAGTCTTCTTTTCATGGCTTTAGACATTCTTGAGACTATGATGCCTTTGTATTTATATCCTTTAAGATTAGACTTTATTCTTCTAATTCTAGTATAATCCAGTATAGGTTTATAGACATTCATAACTTCAAGAGCTAAATTAGTCTTTGTATAGACAACATCAGCATTCTTATCTTTCAATGTAAAGTGCAATTCTGCTAAATCATTGAGAATATCATCAGACAAATCTGAAACCAACACTTCTTTAAGTCTACCAACATTGTAGCAATAATCTCTTTTAGGTTCTGGAAATCTTAATAAAGTCATTCCATCATATTTAACTTGTTGGGACATAGGCACCACCTTGATATGGGGACAAGATGAAGTCCCCCTATTTTTGTCATCTTGCACTTATGTAGTCTAGTTTGTTACCAGTCTTTATTATAAGCTCTGCTACATTAGCTATTTTTCTTTTCAATTCATCTGTAGGAGTTTCATAGTCTTCAATAGTAGCAAATGCTAGAGAAGATAGTGGAATAGAAGGTTCAATGTGTCTTTCTCTAGGTGTTGTTCCTTGAGTATCATATGCATAGGAATCTAGACTGTTCTTTTCTAATGTCATAGTGTTCTTAATATTTCTAGTATTAACTAGAGATTCCTCTAGAACTTGTAGTTGTGCAACATATTCACCTAAGATAGAGGATAAAGCCTTAAACTTAGTCTCCAATTCTTTAATCCTTTCCTCTAGAGATTTAAGGGTTTGTTCTAGATTCTGTGACATAGGTATCACCTTCTTTTAATTTCCTATCCATAATTTTGTAGAATAAATAGAGCAATCCTCTAGAAGTAATAATATATTGATTCCTATTATCTATAGTCTTAGACTTTACAAGAAAGCCTCTTTTGACAAGTTTGTTTAGGATTACATTGAGTTTAGCTTCAGAATTAACACAAGTTAGCTTAGCTAACTCTCCTAGTGTTAAGGGATTGTGACTTAATAACTGTAGGAGACTAATGTGTTCTATTTCCCTAGACATTTTACTGTTCCTCCATTCTCTTTTTCTCCCAAGGTAACCAAACATTTAGTAGAAATTCCATCTTTTCATGTAAAGGGTCTTGGGATAATTCTTGTTGTTCTTTAGCCTCAAGTTCTAATCTTTTAGACCTAAGCTCATTGGTCTTTCTTGTAACTTTTCCAAAGTATACTGCATCAATTCCTCAAATGTCATTTCAGGTCTGTCCCAAATGTATTTTCTACTGTCAGGTACAGTTATTTCCCTGAATATTGCATCTTTAGCCTCTTCAGTCAATTCTAATTTACCAGTAATTCTATCAATATATTTAAAGATGGGTTTACTTTTAGATGTGTATTTGTTCCAGTAATAATAAGAAGGTGGATAATAATCCTTGTCAGTAAAATATCTTCCCCAGTACTCTTTTTCATATCTAGAATATTCTGGGAGTGCTTCCACCTTATGGTAATAGCTTCTTATATATTCTTCTAAAATGTTCAATGTATCCTTTAGATATTTGATAAGTTTCGTATAGCTTTCACTATTTTGTTTTTCTAAATAATCTATTAAATCCAATATTTTAGAACAATAAAGCCTAATAGTCTGAATATCTATGTCTGTTATTACATCAGTATTTTTCAAACTTTGTTTTAGCTTTTCCAATGCTGATATTACTATAGCTCTTTGTTCTAAGTCAGACAAATTCATTGGAAGGTCTTCAATAAAGTTAGAGGCAATAATGCAATCTCTTGATTTATGGTACAATATATTTGAATCAGACATACCCTATCACCAAGTAGTACAAGAAGTAGTATAGTGGCTTTTAAACCTTACTGTTATATTGTACTGTAACTATTTAGAACTTGGAATTGTCTTAGATTTAACTCTTAATATATATAGATTAGAGGAATCTATTCTATTTTTTCAATGTATACTGTTTTGTTTATGAAATGGAGTTTAAGGTCTCTTCTACCTCTGAGTTTTTTAGCTAGAGCCACAAAGATTGTGGAAGGCTTTCTGTTAGGAATTGTCACCTTATACCATCCCTTTGGTTCACTTTCAATGGATTTAATAAGTTCATCATACTCTGCCACTCTTCTGGGTCTTACAATTTGGGGAGGCTCCACTCTCTCATACAATTTTACTTTTCTACTCATAGAGGTCAATATTATTCTTATCTCTACTCCTATTTAAATACCCTTAAAAAATAAGTTTTAACAAAATTTAATAATTATTCTACTCTACATAAGATTTGAGGGAATAAGATGGAAAATATAAGTAATAACACTACTAATGACAATAATAATAGTGGTATCCTAACCCAGACACACCAACCCTCGCTCATTTTGGTACGCTCTTCAAGCATGTTTTCGTTTAATGCCCGAATATTCTAATTTCCACAACATTTATTTTGGTTGCTGTTCTGCATGGTTTGAAAGGCGAAACGCCATGTTAATTGTTCAGATTTCGGATGTTCACTGTGGACCGATGTTTAATTATGTGATTTTCCGCACCGCCATGGACGAGATTAACGCTTTGTCGCCTGATGCCGTGGTGATAACTGGCGACATAACGGAAAACGGCATATTATCCGAGTTCAAGATGGCTGCAGACGAGTTTAAGCGTTTGAAAGCCAAAAATGTCATTTACATAAGTGGCAATCACGATTACCGTTCCACGGGTTATTTGCTTTTCAAACAGTTCTTCCCCTTCAACCAAATAACAGAGGTCGACGACGCCGTAATAATTGTGCTGAGCAGCGCCCGCCCCGACAGGGATGACGGCGAAGTGGGTCATAGGCAAAACCTTTGGTTAGAGAACACCCTAGAAAATTATAAGGACCGAGTGAAAATTGTGGCAATACACCACCACATAATCCCAGTTCCAGACACAGGTGCAGACCAAATCACAATAGTGGATGCTGGCGACGTCCTTAGAAGTCTTGTGAAGGCTAGGGCGGATTTAGTCTTGTGCGGGCACCGCCACAGACCGTGGAGGTGGCGAATAGAAGACATGCAGGTGGTTCACGCTGGAAGCGTCTCATGTGAAAGGCTGAGGGGCTTCTTCCTCAACTCCTACAACGTTATAGAAGTCAAAAATAAGAAGGTTGAAGCTAAACTGAAAATCGTCGGCGGAGACTACATGAGCTTTGAAGAAGTTGTTAAGAGAAGGGAAATCCTCCAAAAAACAGACGTCTCCCAATATGGCGATTCACTGGCAAGATAGGGTGAAAAGCTTAAAACCCAACTTTAGACAAGCATTCTCTAAGAGGCTTAAGCTTTCAAAACGGAAGAGGTGACTTTCACACTTACAATCAGAACAACCAAATCCATCAATTGAAAAAGCAACACCGCTAAGGCTTAGCGCAGTTCTGCACTCTTCTTGTTTTGCAGCCTCCTTGTAAAAAGCCTTTACAACACTTACGCCGTTTATGGCGAGGAGGTGGTCTATATGCCAAAAGCGCTTTTTACCTGTCTTGCTAAAGTGCCTTATAAGACGTTTTTCGAGGCTTTTTTGACCAGAACCCACATAAGCGTAAAAGCCCTTTTCTAAGAAAAAATTCTTTCGCGAACAGACCTTAACGTTTATGTTTTTGCTGACTGATATTGCCAGAACGTAAACTCCTTTCACCAACCCCTTCCGCCTGCAAACCACCACTTTCATACCATTTCAATATTTCCTCAACCGCTTTTTCGGAGTAGCCTATCTGCCTCAACATAGCCTTTACATCCGACCTTAAATCCCCACTCAAAGTCTCAATCTCCAAATCCTTATCTGAAGTACACGTCGACGTTCTCATAGTCGAAGGTTTTAGTTTTTAGCATTTTCTGTGAAAACTGCAAAATCTTCCTTCTTACATCGGTCTGAAGATTTGGATACCATATAGGCGAGGCTAAAACAAGGCTTCTCCAAGCATAGAAGGGTTGGATTACGCTTAAAATTTCTTCATCACCTGTTTTATCCACATAATTCCGCCAGAAAAGCAGAAAAAGTCTATCAAATGGCCCATCCATTCGCCCATAGACCTGCAGCGAATAAAAGATATAGTTTATTGTCATGGCGCTCACATCATCTGCTGGTTCGCCCCATTCGCCCCTGCTGCGATCAAGAACTATGAAGTCTAAGCCTTCTCTGAATAGGATATTCCATGGGTGGAAGTCCCCATGCACTTGCGAAAGCCTATGGGCTTTCTTTTTAAGACGCCACCGCCACTCAACACACATCTTCTCTAACTCAACCAAAAACTTCTCATTAACGTAGTCTAAGCCGCTGGGATAGCTATCCGCCAATCCGAAGATTCCCTCTCCATGCCCAAGGAGGTCTCTAAGCCTCCTGACGTAAAGTTGAGGGGCATCCTTTCTCTTAACCGAGTGGATTTCAACCAAATAATCGGATAAGGCTAGGCATCTCTCTTCATCCAAATCTGTTAGGCTGCCAGTTTTCTTAATTCTATCCAAATCGCAATGGTAGGGCACGCCCTCTACAAATTCTGTTAGAATGAAGAATTCGCCCGTGTCTCCGAGAGACTTCAGCTTTTTACCATCAACTGTGAAAGCACCGACATCGATAGAACGTACGTGCCTATTCAACTTGTTGAAGGCGCTGTGCTGCCAAAGAAGAACTTGTGCACGGTCTGAAGGAAAATCGTGGCCGAAACCGTTTGGACGCAATGTTTCCAACACAACCCGTTTAACATCGCCCTTGGTCCGGAACTCAATAACGTAGGGTACACCATAACCAAAACCTTTCAAGTCCCCGACGCCTTCGACTTTTTCCTCGCCAAGTTTCCAAAAGCCAAGAATCTCCACTTCGCAGCCATATAAGCTGGAAAGATATTCTCTTAAGGCTTCTTCAGAAAGTTCGATGTTCTCGGTTCTGCGGACCTCCTCTGCAGCCATACTTTTTGCACCCAAAACAACATACACAAGGAGTTGTACTTAAATATAAGTCGGAGGAGCACAAGAGCCTTTAAGGGTTGAGAATTGAAGAAACATAAGCGGTTTCCTTTCACAAAGTCCTATAGAAGCTTAACAGAGGTGCTCACCGACCATAAGTTGGCAGCTTTGGGCGATGCATACATAAATTTCGCTTATTCATTAGCATTGTCCATGAAAAGAGGCAAACCTTCCGGTGCTAAGGTAAAGGGAACGGTGCTGGTGGAAGCCTTCAAAGAGGCCGGGTTAAGAACACACATGCCCTCAAGGGTTTCAAGCCACATGTTGGCTGATGCCGCCGAAGCCCTCATAGTTTATGCCTGGCTTTATGGACTCATGCCACTGGACGAGTGTGTATCAATACTACATAAGTCAGAAAATTCTGTGGACGGCTTCACCCGACTATTATCGACGATAAGGGATAGAGTCACTTTTTAAGGGCTTTTTGGAGGGCTTTGCTAAACTCCTCGTTCATTTCACGGGCTTTTTCTAACGCTTTTAGTAGAGCCTCCTCGGGTTTAACTTTGCCCTTTGTCCGAACATAAATGACTGGAACTGGTGTAAGGGGATGTGGAATATCGTAGCCAGCCAACTCCACATTTTCATCTTCTAAAAGCCTTTTTTGGAGGAGGTTACAGATGGTGTGACCAGCCCCTTCAACCTCAATTTTAAGCTCGTTTTCCGTTCTCTTTAAAACGTTAACTTTCACTTTTCCACCAACCATTTCAGATTATTCCTCTACCATAGTCTAAAGCTGTTTTGCGCTTTTCAATTTTCCCGCACCTTGGACACTGCAAACCTCGGCCTTTAAGCTCCAGCACTTCGCCGCATTGAGAACAAAACGCATAAACAACGCCTAAGCTTTTATCCTTGGTTGTTAGATGATAAGCCCTGTTCTTTTCGCTGATTACTTTTGCGCGGATTATGTCGCCGGGCTTGCAGATGTCAAACATGGACTCAACAAATCTTAAGTGCACGTCAGAAACATGAAGTAGACCAGTGAAAAATCCTGAAAGAAGCTTCTTTCCAATTTTGAAAATGCGGACTGTGGCTATTTGCGTCTGGACATTGGAAACTTGCCCTATAACGATGCTTCCAACCTTTGGAACGCGGGCTCCATGAACTAATGGGAAGACTGAAACCCGCTTGTTGAGAAGATCCAGAAGGGAACGCCCAACAATCTTCGAGTATATGACCCCGTCCTTAACATATGTGCCAGCGTTTGGAACAAACTCTTCAATAACGCCTAAGGGTTCGCCGGGCAGAACCAGTTGTCCACTGTTCCTTTTTGAAGATTGCAAACTCATGTTGCCAGCATCCCAACTATAAGGCTTATTAGAATACTTCGGAACAGCTCAATAAACCTTTCCCAGTTCGCTGTAGGTCTGAAGTACTTTGGCTATGTAACGCGTATGCAACCTTTCATGGTCCACAAGTCTCCTCAAAACCTTTCTGGCGGTCCAGAGATTGCACATCGGACTTTTGTCCGTTTCGGGTTGGAAAACTCCTCGCATTTTTTCCTTCGGCATGTTCTTCAAATAGTCAACAACGACTTTTCTAGTGTGGCTTAATAGTTCAAACACATTTCTTGGATAACATGTGGGCAGTTCAACATTTAAACGCGTTATGTACCAAGATTCAACATGGGCAATGTGTCGCAAGCAGTTCTTAATGGTGCGAGGCTTTCCCGGAGGCAGCCAGTCCAGAATTCCGATGCTCAAGTTTGAAACAAGTTTCAACAAGTCTTCCCTAGAATAATCCATGAGCTTTAAAGTCCAAGCAATATCTTTTCTAGTGATGGGAGCCACTTCAGACCAGAAGAGGGGTTCAGGCTTTCCAGCCTCAACTGGATTGTAGCTCACCCTCAAAACTTCTGCAACCTCAATTTCAAAGCCTCTTGCCTCGGCTGGAACATGTTCACCGTGCTTTTCTAGCCAGTCGAACCATTCAGCGACAGCGGTTCTCACTTTTGTAAGAGCGCTTTCTGGAGAGTGTCCGAAAACCCAGCATCCCGGGCATTCTGGAACAAAGGCGCCTGTTCCCTCTAAGCCGACTTCAAGACAAACCGCAATCTTCCTTGCCATACGCCTTCGTCTCTAGAAAAATCCCCTTTTACAAAGCTCTTTCCATGAAATTTCACTGAGAACCATAAGTGCCTCGTTTATGGTTAGCATCGGCTTTGAGAACTTGGATGGAGCATCAATGGACACTCGTGGGCATGCCGTATTAACGTAAGCGTCCACGGTTGGAAAGTTCATGACTGTTTCTGGTGTTATTTCTCTAATGGCGAATAGGTAGGCGTCCTTGCCAGCTTTTTCAAGCTTTTCTCTTATGGTTAGGGCTTCATCCAGCCGTTTTTGTCCGGTTTTAAGTCCCACAAGAACTGCGAAGGTTTTTGCTTTTTGGGCTTCTTGGATGCACGCCCATCTTTGCTTTTGAGCCTTTTGGGCTTCCTCGTCTATTGGGTAGGCTCTCTTCTCGTAGGGGTCTGCGACTATTGTGGGTTTTGATGTTGCGAGAGCTAATCCTAGAGCATGAAAGCGTCCGCCGCCTATAAAGAGGAAGCCTTCAACGTCTTCAGCAATGGATTTAGCGTTGCTGTAGTCGCATCCAACAACCTGTCCGGGATAGTTTAGGCGTCCAGCATCGCCAACCATGACAGTTTTTCCGGCGCGAATTAGCACTTCTTTTGCTTCGTCGAGGGTTTGCACATGCTGGACCGTTGTGGCTAAGCCCACCTTATGCCAATTTTCCATTAAAGGTAGTGCCTTTTCAACGGTCTCTGTGACACTTATGGTGGCTCGCGCCTCAATGTAAATGGTTGGTACTTTTTCATATTTCAAAAGCTTTGTATGCCCATAATGCACTATGAGATCTGCGCCGAGGCTTTCAGCTTCAGAAGTTGCTAGGTCACAAGCACCGTAGCATGGGTCTGCGGAAACGATTGGCAAAGCACCAGCCTTTTCAACAACTTTTGCCAGACGGGGAGCCTCACCTTTCAGTCCTTCTGGCAGTTGTATTAAAACGCGTTTGGCTCCAAGCTTAGCAATTTCCTGCCTTAACCTTTCTTCTTCAAAATCAAACATCTTCAAGGTGGAACACCAAACAACCTTTAAAGAACATTGACTAGGAAAAGGGGGATAGTCTGAGCGGTTGTTACCTTATGCTTTCATCCCATCTGGGCGTCCATTCCCAGTCTTCTTTTGGTCTTTTAACCGGACGCCCTAGGGCTCGCTCATGCTGTTCTGCAAGCTTTTCTAGGATTATTTTTTGCTCTATGCTTGCTACAAGCTTCTTTGTGGCTATTACAGCGTCGGGGTTTACTGATATGCTGTCTATTCCAGCCCGCACCAGAAACTCTGTGAAGTCTGGAAGGTTTGAAGGCGCCTCGCCGCAGATGGAGACAGTGCAGCCGTTTTCGTGGGCTACCTTGATTAGGTGGGCTATTATCCTTTTTACAGCCGGGTCTCTCTCATCAAAGTATCCCATCTGCCCTAGGCGTTCGGAGTCTCTGTCAATCATCAGTATGCCTTGCGTCATGTCGTTTGAGCCTATGGAGAAGCCGTCGCAAAGCTTCGAGAACTCGTCGGCTAATATGGCTATTGATGGTGTTTCAGCCATAAACCAAACCTTAAAGTCCTTTGACCTTTCCAAGCCTTCCTCACGCATTATTTCCAGACACTTTTTGGCTTCCCAGAGGGTACGCACGACTGGAAGCATAACCCAGACGTTTTTTAGTCCCCACTCTTCACGGCACTTTCTTATAGCTTGACATTCTAGGCGGAAGGCTTTCTCATACCATGGGCTTATGTAGCGGCTGCATCCCCGCCAGCCCAACATAGGATTGTTCTCAACAATCTCGTATTTTTCTCCGCCTTTAAGTTCGCGGTACTCGTTTGTTTTGAAGTCGCTGAAGCGCACAACAACTGGGCGGGGCTGTATAGCCCTAGCGACAGTGGCTATGCCTTCTGCAAGCTTGTCCACAAACTTTTGTCCTTGCCCAATCTCTATGAGGTAGAGTGGATGCTCTCCAATGTAGCTGGCTAGAATGAATTCGATGCGCATAAGCCCGATGCCTTCAAAGGGCAAGTCCTTATAATCTTCGATCTTCTCTGGAACCCCAAGGTTCATGTAAATTTTCGTTGCAGTTACTGGAACCGATTGGACAATGCCAGCAAACGCCGCTTGGGAAGCTGCTCCGGATGGCGTCGGCGTTGGATGTTCAGTCATGGCTGGAACTATGCCTTCATAGACAACTCCGCTTCTTGCATCAACGGTATATTCCTTGCCGCTAACCATCAGCTTTGTAGCGTTTTCAGTGCCGACTACACACGGTATGCCAAGCTCACGGCTCACAATAGCTGCATGGCATGTTATGCCACCCTTGTCTGTGACTATGGCGCCGGCAAGCCTCATGAAGGGTACATAGTCCGGATTAGTCATGTCTGTGACGAGAATGTCGCCCTTCCGCATGACTTTTGCAGCTTCCTCCGGGTTTAAAACAACCTTTGCCACTCCGAAGCCTATTCCCCTCTTGCCCGCTGGTATACCCTTAACAACAACCTTTAACGCCTCTTCTGGCTTTGCTAAGCCAATCTCAACCTTCTTTTCGGGCGCTTCAGCCGCCTTAAGGCTCCAAACAGTTTCCGGTCTGGACTGGACAATGAAAACATTTTCTGGGAAGCCTAATTCGCTGTCAATGGCCCATTCAATGTCTTGGGGCTTGCCATAGTGCTGCTCAATTTTTATAGCTAACTCGGCGAGTTTTAGAACCTCTTCATCTGTTAGGCATGGCATATTCTGCTTTTCAGCCGGCACGTCCAAGTGTACGGTCTTGCCAGTATCGGGGTCACGAGCATACATCACTTTTTTGGTGGCGATGCGTCTCTCAATGATTTTCATGGTTCGCTTGTCAACGATGAACTCGTCTGGAGTGACTGCTCCAGAAACAACAGCTTCGCCTAAGCCATAATTGCCCTCAATAACAATTTGGTTCGGGTCTCCGGTAACGGGGTTTATTGTGAACATAACGCCGGCAGCTTTAGCATGAACCATTTTTTGGACGCCGACGCTTATGAGGACCCTTTCATGGGCGAAGCCTTTCTGGGTGCGATAGAAAATGGCGCGAGGCGTGAAAAGACTGGACCAGCATTTAATAGTTTTCTCGATAACCTCGTTTTCGCCCCTAACATTCAGATACGTTTCTTGTTGTCCAGCAAAAGAAGCGTCCGGCAAGTCCTCAGCCGTAGCGCTGGATCGGACCGCCACAAAAACATCACTCACGTTTAACCGTTTGCATAGTTCTCTGTAGGCGGCTCTTATGGCCTCTTCTATGTCCTTAGGCATGGGCGTAGACTCGATTAGGGCGCGAATCTTTTTAGAGGCCTCCTCATACTGTTTTGGATCGTTTGGGTCCTTAACAGTCTCCTTTATGATTTTGTAGATTTCGCTGGCTATGCCGGTCTCCTCAATGAAACGTTTGTAGGAGTAGGCTGTTATTGCAAATCCGTGGGGGATTGGAATGCCGGCACTTAGCATTTCGCCTAGGTTCGCGTTTTTTCCTCCAACAAGGGGTATGTCTGTCCTCCTAAGGTTTTCAAACCATATCACGAGGTCTGTTTTCGTCTCCGCCATTACATTTTCGCCTCCTCAACTTGCAATTTTTCAACAACTATCCTGCATGGTGTTGGAAGTTTTGCGGCTCCCCGCCTTAAGGCTTCCTTTGCAACTTCAACGCCGTTGGCGTTCACTCTAACAGTCATAATCGTCTGGTTTGGTTCCACACGTGCTGCAGTGCCAATAGGCTTTCCAAAAGCCCGCCTCATACCATCCTGAAGGCGGTCTGCGTGAGCCCCAAAAATCATTTTGTTTTCCCGAAGAATAACATGTGGATATGGGTGAACTTGCAAAAAGTAATTGTTTGAAAGTTTATCCATTAGGAGGCGGTTTGTTGCCACACGGGCAGCTTCCAACGCATTATGCCTAATCTGGGCTCTTTCTAGGGCTATGAGCCTAGCCTCATACTCGAATTTGGCGTTAGGGTCTCCCATAGTGAACTTGGTTATTTTCGGCTGGGGGAAACCCTTGACAAACTCCCGTCTAGTGTAGGGTTGCCCTTTAACCTCTCTGTAGTTGCGCGCGCGCATGGTGCATCCCTTTCAGCATACACAATAGTGGTATTTAAGCAGTTTGTTAAGCATGCATAGGCATCCCATACTTGATTAAGATTATGAATTGTGAATTCAGTTTAGGAATGCGGGGTGGGAACTATGGAGGAAAGGGTCTATTTTTAAACCATATTTTTGCAAGCTCATCATAGTTTGGAAAAACCCGCTTTAAAATTGGAATATACATTTTCACTTCTTCGTCTGTCAAGTACTGGAACTGGTACTCGCCTATGTAGGGTGATGGTTCGCCTTCCCTTGTTATGAACTCTATATGCATGAAGGGGTCTCCCCGCTTAATGGTTATTGGGCAACGGTCATTGCTCAAATTCACAATCTCAAGGGCAAGCCTACCCACAAAGCCGCTGTGAACCTTCGCCGCGTTAAGGAAGGATAAGCCCATCCGCCCATACTTGCTTTTGGCCGTTAGATGGGCAACATAATTCGGCGGGGTGAAAACTATCTCGTAGGATATTAAGTTTTTATGTTCCAGATAATTTAGCGTCGTCTCATCTTTAACCGTTAGCACATAGCTGTCCCCATCAAGGAGGTTATAGTCGTATGGGTATATACACTTGTAATTTTCAATAAGCTCCTTCAACTTGTCCTTCCCAATTATACACATGAATGTTCACGCTCCAAGTGGTGTTTTCTAGCAATAGTAAAGCCTTCACATTATATAGTTTTTCAACAAAATCCTATAAAGCGGTTGAAACAGCTATTCACATAGAAATGAGAGACAAAAATTCCTTGGAGACACTTATTAGAGAAATTCCGAAAGCAGAGCTGCACCTACACATTGAAGGCACTCTTGAACCACAAATGATGATTGAAATCGCACGAAGGAATAGTATCCAACCAAAATATGGAAGTGTTGAAGAAGGTAGGAAGGCTTACAACTTCAGAAATCTCCAAGACTTTTTGGACGTTTACTACGAGGGAGTGAAAGTTCTGCAAAAGAAGCAGGATTTTTATGATTTAACATGGGCTTATCTGGAAAGGGCGCGCTCCCAAAACGTTTTACATGTTGAAGTATTCTTTGACCCCCAAGCCCACACGAGAAGAGGAATAAAATTCGATGTCGTAGTGACAGGCATACACAAAGCCCTTAAAGATGGAGAAAAGAAGCTTGGGATTTCAACAAAACTGATAATGTGTTTCTTAAGGGATTTAGACGTGGATTCAGCTTTCAAAACATTAGAAGAGGCTTTGCCTTACAAGGACTGGATTGTGGCTGTCGGGCTTGACTCAGCTGAGGTTGGTAATCCACCCTCAAAGTTTCAAAAGGTCTTTGAAAAAGCTATTGATGAAGGCTTTTTGACGGTTGCTCATGCTGGTGAGGAGGGCCCCGCAGAATATGTTTGGGAGGCAATCAAGCTTCTCAAGGTTTCCCGCATTGACCATGGAAACCACGCCCTTGACGATGAAAATCTTGTTAAAGAGTTGGCTAGGCAGAAAATCCCGTTAACGCTTTGTCCGCTTTCAAATCTGAAGTTGGGCGTTGTAAAAAGCATGAAGGAGCATCCATTGAGGAAAATGTTCGACAAGGGACTCCTTGTAACGGTGAATTCTGATGACCCAGCATATTTTGGAGGCTACATAAACGAAAACTACATTGCAGTACAGAGGGCGCTCCGCTTAGACGCACACCACATTTTTGAGCTCGCCAAAAACTCTTTTCAAGCCTCCTTCTTAAGCGAGCAAAAGAAGCAAGAAATGCTCGCAAGGTTAGAATCCTTTAGGGCTAGGGAAGGCTAGCTTTCGCTTCAATGAGCACTATCGTTTCAAAGAAGGGAAGGTCTAAACTTACAATGATCTCCGCTTTGAAACCTTTAACCTCCAAAATTTGCATAGTTTCATCTATATCCGCGAGGGTGGACTGCATCAACAAAACACGACCACCAACATTAACATAACCACGAACTCCGTTCAAAAAGCGGTCTATGACCGCTCTGCCGCTTGTCCCGCCAGCCCATGCACGCTCAACAAAAGTTTTGCCTTCAAACGGTTCTGTTGGCAGATAGGGTGCATTAAAAAGGATTAAATCGAACTTTTCTCCAGTCTTTAGTGGCGCAAAAAGGTCGCCTTGAATAAAGAACATTTTATCGCCAACACCGTTTAGCTTAGCATTTTCCTTGGCACATCGCACCGCTGCTGGGTTTATATCTATTGCAACTACTTGGGAGGCTTTGTTTGAGGCGATTATACCGAGGATACCGCATCCAGTTCCCACATCAAGGACTTTTTCGCCTTCCTTCACAGCTAGGTTTTCCGCGAACAGAAAGGAGTCTTCTGCTGGTTCGTAAACGTCTTGCCAAACATCGAAAACATAGTTTTTGAAGAACACCCGCTTAGTTGGCAAGCGCATTTGCCAGCTCACCAAAGTCTTCTGGCGCCAGTTCCCGCACACGCCTATCATGAAAGGGAAGAGCATCAGCTATTTTGACAGCTTCTCTGAAAGCTTTATGCTCTTTCCTCATGAAGGGTTGGATTGCGTTTCTAACTTTTCTGTTGCGTTGTGTGAAAAGAGCTTGCACAAGTCTAACAAAAAGAGCTTCATCCCTCAGCTTAAAAGGCGGTGGCAGTTTAGGTTTCAGACGGACAATTATGGAGTCTACTTCGGGCTGTGGATAGAAAAAAGTCTTTGGCACATCGTCTAAAGGCTCAACATCGAAATGGTAGTAGGTTAGAACAGTCAACCAGCCATAGTCTTCGCTTCCGACGGGTGCCACAAGACGGCTTGCAAACTCTTTTTGAAAAATAAAAACTGCACACTCGAGTTTCTTGTCGAAGAGCCATTGGATTAAAGCTGAAGAAATGCTGTATGGCGGTACGGAAACAACCTTGTTGAATACTGGAAGTGGAAGCTTAAGAACGTCTCCCTCAATAACCTCGACATTTGGCAACGCTCCAAGTTGCTCACGCAAAACTCTAACAAGCCTATTATCCACTTCAACAGCCAAAACCCGTTCACACTTTTCGGCTAAAAAGCGGGTTAAAAAACCCAACCCAGCGCCAATATCCAAAACAACATCATTTTTGCAAAGCGAGGCGTAACTGGCTAAAAGTTGAAAAATTGACGGTTCAACCATAAAATGTTGCCCGAGACGCTTCTTCGGGAAAATTCGATACCTTCGAAGGAGAAGCTTCGCCTCTTCAATTAGACTCATGGAAGCGTTTACAGCCCCTTTCAGCGGGCTCTTGTGAAAAGCCTATACTTGCTTTCGCCAGCCAACTCCTCCAAAATCCTTTTTGTGAGGAGCTTAACCGGGTTGGGGATTTCGGTTCGCTTTTGTAGGTCCTCAAAGCTTTCAAAAGGTTTTTTCTCCCGCTCGTTTATAACCTGCCACATGTACTTTTTGCCTATCCCGGGAATAAGCTCCAGGGCGTGCATTCTCGGGGTTATGGCTTGTGCCGTGTTGAAGAAATTGACAAACCATTTTTCACGGTTAAGCACTATGCGGCTTATAACCGCTGGAAGCTCCATTTTAGCGGCTGATGTCAATTCGTCATAACCTATCCGCCCAATAATGTAGGTTATCTCCTCACGAGCATCCTTCCCAACATAAACACGGTCATGAGGCTTTAAAGTGACACCTTCCTTAACCAAAGCCTCTAAAAGGGTGAAGAATTCCTCGCCGACAAGCTGGACTAGGGCTCCAGCTCTGTAGCCAGCTCGTCCTGTTATTCGAACTCCAGGGCGCCCGTGGGGGAGAAAGTCTAGGACGTAGGCGTACTCTTCGTAGCGTTTCTCCTTCTCCATTGTATTCCCTTTTAAACCCCTTACATTTAAAATACGGTTTGAAGAGTTATTTCAATCTATGTTCGTTTAAAAGTTTAACCATTGCTTCCAGTTTAGAGGCTTCAATAATTTTGCGCCCGCCCCCAAGAAAGACTCTAAGCTCTTCAATGGTGCTGGGCATACAATTAACTATTTGAACAGCCTCGGCTTCTTCTAAACCAAAATCTTTAACAAGTTTTTCCACAAGCATCTCGGCAGTTTCGGCGTTAACTTTTGAAAACTTGGATGCATAGTCAAGCACGCGCCTCTGGAACTGGTCCAACTTTTCCTCGCCCAGCTCCTCCAGTAGCTTTTTGACCTGTGGAATCGTTAGGATTTTCTCCTTAACCTTTTCAGTTTCAGCCTTTTCCAGCATCCTAACCACCCTTATAGGGCTCCAAATGCTCTGGTCTAACAATGATCTCCTTGACAGCATCACCTTGAGTGACGCTTACAATGTAGCTTTTACCGCGCACGCCGACAATCTTTCCCACTTTTCCATGATAGCGTCTATGGGGCATGCCCTTCTGAACACTTGGGTCAATTTTTATGACCACGCTGTTTCCAGGCTGGTATTCGTGGAGCAGTTTGCTTAGTCTCATTTTGCCTCTTTCCCTAGGGTCTTTCCTAAGGAGGCGCCGCGTTTTTGACCTGTATCCCTTTGACTTTCTCAAATTTTCACCCTTCCTTCACAATTACCTTTAAAACATCAAGTTTTATAGGCTTCGCTTTGTTCCCGAGAATTTCTGAGACGCTTGGGGTTGTTCTTCCCTCATCACCCGTCACCAGTTCTTTTACATATAGTCCTCCTTGACATCTAACTTTCAGTTCAGCCCTATTCGGTGACAATCTTTTAGCTTTAACCTCATATATGTACTTTTCCCGCGTTAAATCCGCCCGCCTGTGTAAAACACGTAGTGGCGTCCTCTGCTTAACAACTGCGCCGCTAAGCTTTTCCTCCAACAGCTTTAAATCCTCGTCTGAAACTTCTTTTTCAAATTCCACAGTGACGCGGTACTCTTTTTGCGCAGACTCCGCCTTTTTCAGTTTCCGCACGAAGTCTTTGTCAACAAAGCGGAGTTCTGAAACCTCAACCTTGCCTTTCGCGTGGGCGTTTACGGCTTCCTCAATTTCCTTAAGGTTTAGGAAGCGTTTTCTTGGCTGTGCTATTTCTATGACGAAGGGTCTGCCCTTTCCAAGCATGCGGGCGTCCACATCCTCTCTTCCGGAGGCATGAAATGCTGTTTTAGTGCCGCCCGTAACTGCGAGAATGGGTTCGCTTATTAACTCCTCAACGGATTCTGGATATCTTTTCCCGGTCCAGTTACATTTCCCGCATCCTTTTCCGTAACACTTGGTGCAGAACCATTTTGATTGGGGTATGCCCCTAACAAGTTTCTTGTAGCGTCCGGCAATGTAGAGGGGGTTAACCTGAACCCTTATTTCGCTGGTCATGGGGTTTATGAGCACAACAATGTCTGGTTTTCGGTGTTCCACTGTTTTTTGGCTGTATGCGGCGATTTTCTTGCCTAAGATTCTCCCAAATTCCAGCCTCATATTTTCGCCGTATTCCACGTCAAAGCGAGCCTTAAACTCGTCCTCGCGTTCCTCAACCTCGACTGGAAGTTCGATGCCCACCAAAAAGCTGCTATACTCATATTCTTGTAGCTTTTCAACAGCCCTTTTTGCCAACTCGTCAACTATTTCAAAACTGTTCTCGCAGAGAAAACAGGTCTTCGCCACTTTTTTCTCGGAAATGCGTCTTCCCATCCTGCGAAGAGCCTCTAATGCTTTTTTACAGAAGCCGTTTATTGCAAGGACTTTGAGAATTCTTGCCCCTTCATCCTTTTTTGTGCAGGCAAGGGCTTGGGCTTCCATTAATAAGACATTTTTTATGGCTTTTCCTCTCCCATCGTTTTCCATTCCATGCCCCAGAAAAGCGAATTGCCTACCCAAACAGTGGTCACATAGGGGATATCTTTCCAGCATTTGTAGGGCTTTTTCTAATATCCCCATAAAAGACTCCTTTTAGGTATGCTTTACCGCGATAAAGCCTTAGCCTACGCCAACGGGCAGTCCCTTTCCAAAGAAAGGAAGCCTCTTCTTTCTCCTTAATGTTTTCAACATTTTCCGCATGAGAACATACTGTTTCAAAAGCTCCTTCACATCTTTCTCGCTAGTTCCAGAGCCCCGCGCCACACGCCTAATCCTTGAGGCATTAAAGATTTTGGGGTTTTCTCGCTCTGCCGGAGTCATTGATTGAATTATGACCCGCCACTTTTCCAGCTTGTCCTCAGCCATGTCAAGCATTTCTTCAGGCACATTGTAAGACATGCCAGGCAGCATCTTCAAGAGTTTCCGGAAGGGCCCCATGCCCTTCATGGCTTCAAACTGTTCATACATATCCGTCAAAGTGAATTTGCCGCTCAAAATAGCCTTAGCCTTCTTTTCCGGAACCTTAATTTCGGCTTCCCGAACCTTCTCGATGAGAGTTTCCAAGTCGCCCATGCCTAGGAGCCTGCCAACAAAACGAGATGGAACAAAGGGCTCTATGTCCTCAACCTTTTCGCCAGTGCTTATGAACTTTATTGGCGCGCCAGTGGCTACAACAGCGGACAGGGCGCCTCCACCTCTGGCTGAGCCGTCAAGCTTCGTCACAAGTATGGAGCCTATGGATGTTGCCTCGTTGAAGGCTTTGGCTTGCACAAGGGCTTGCTGACCAATGGTTCCGTCAATGACAAGCATAACCTCGTCTGGCTTGATTTTCTCCTCAAGCACCTTCATCTCCTTTATGAGCTCGCGTTCTTCCTTGTGGCGTCCAGCCGTGTCAACTATGACTATGTCTTTGTCGCTGAAATGCTTCAAACCTTCGAGAGCAATTTTAACAGGGTCTTTGGCTTTTGGGTCGCCGTAAATTGGCACATTAATTCTGTTGGCAAGTTGCTGAAGCTGGTCAAAGGCGCCTGGACGATAGGTGTCAGCACATATTAAGGCGGGTTTTAAGCCCCTTTTCTGGAAGTATCTTGCAAGCTTAGCCGCAGCAGTGGTTTTACCAGAACCTTGGATGCCGACGAGCATCAAAACCTTCCTTTTTCCAGGCTCAACCTTTAATGGGACTGGCTTTTCCCCTAGAAACCGTGTTAACTCCTCATAAACAACCTTAATGACATGTTCGCGGCGCGAAATTCCAGGCGGAACCTTCTCTTTTAGGGCTCTTTCTTCTATGCGTTTAGAAATTTCCAAGACCAGTTGAACGTTCACATCAGCTTGCAGTAAAGCTCGTTGCACGTCCCTCACAAGCTCTTTTACAGCAGCCTCGTCGACAGCGGCGGCTCTGAAAAGCTTTCTCAAAGCTTCGTGAAGCGAAGCGCCAAGCCTTTCTAAAGCCATGACGTTCTCCAGATTTAAGACTGCTTACACACTTAAATACATTTAAACATGCCGATAATAACATGAGCCGTTACTGCTCCAGTCCGGGATATTTTGTGTCCAAAACTTCAATTATAGCTTGGACAGTCTTTTCGCCAAGTCCCTTAACGGACAGCAGCTCCCTCTTTGAGGCTTGGAAAACGCGGCGCACACTTCCAAAACGCCTTAAAAGTTCTTCTGCCCTTTCCGGACCTATTTTTGGCAGGCTTTGCACTGCAAGGAGTTGCCTCTGTCTCAGCGTGTAGGTTTTCGGCTTGTGCTTGACAGCTATTTTTCGTCTTTCCTCTTCTTGCAGTTTCTTGGCTAATGTATACAAGAACATGGCTGTGTGCGCCTCGTTGGGGGTGAACACCACCGAGATATTATGGTCAGCCATAACCTTTGAAAGTGCTCCCCAGAAGGCTCGTGGAGTGCGAATATACTTTACGGCGTTGACAACGTCTCCTTCAACAATAAGGCACGCGTTCTCGTAAGTTTTTGCAAGCCTCTCAGCCTGCTCAAAAAGTCTGCCGTCAAAGACCGAGCGGAAAAAGTCGTGAAGCTCTTTCCTTTCTACGGCGTAGTCCTCAGCCACTACATAGTCCGCTGGAGCCAAAGCCTTCTCCACAACTTCGCATCCAAGCTCTTTCAAATGGTCTTTCACGTCCATGCTTTCGCGGATATCGGCGAAAACCGTTGGCTTAAACTCGCTTGACACGCCAATGCGCCTCAATCAATAAATGGCTTTACAGAGAACTTAAACCTAACATTTTCACAAGTCCTAACTAGGCAAACCTCTTTTACTACGAAAGCCACTAGTAAAGTTAGTGAAAACCCAAAAATGGAAACAGTTTACATCTGCCGCCGATGCGGGAGGACCTACACCGCCGAGGAATATTTGAAGAGCCATTTCTGTGGAAGCTGTGGAACCTTTTTGACAAGAACAGCGGTGCATCAAACTGCAATAAAAGAGGAAGATGAAGAACATTTTGATGATCTAGTTAGGAAGTTCTTTCCTTACCAGAGTTTCCGCCCCTTCCAGATTAAAGCCATAAAATTCGCCTACCAAACCTTCAAAGAAGGAAGAATTGGTTTGCTATGCTCCCCATGCGGCACTGGAAAATCCATCTCGGTTTTAACAGCCTTTTTCGTGGCGAAAGAACAAAATCCTTCTATTGGAAGGCTCATTGCCTTAACTAGAACGAAAAATCAGCTTGAAATCTACTCAAGAGAGCTAAAGAACATAAAAGACCACAGTGGCGTAAGTTTTGCCGCATCCATCTTTAAGAGCAAGAAGGAAATGTGCCCCCATGCCTTCGAAGACCCCAAGCTTAAGGACATAGCCTACCGGGACTTCCTCTACTACTGCAAGGGCATGAAGGAAGGCTTGTTCGGCAAAACATGTGAATACTATGAAAGAACATATGACGGGTGGAAGCCAAGCTGGCAAGCCTACAATCTAGTAGGCAAAATAAAGAAGATTGGACCCCTACTGCCAGAGGAAACCTATGAAATATGCCGCGACGAGGGATTATGCCCCTACGAAGTTACAAAGATTCTGACACGCTACGCAGACATCGTCATAGGCAATTACAACTACATTCTGGTGGACGCTATACGCGGCTCAATATTGGGAAAAGCCGGAATACGCACGAAGGCAATTAACTGCGTCTTTGATGAGGCTCACAGCCTCCCATACTATGCAAGCGGCATATTTTCAGAAGAACTCTCATCAAGGTCTGTCAGAAGAGCACATAAAGAGATTAAAAACTTCGAGATCGACGACTCGGGCTTTTTAGAAGCCTTATACACAATCATGGTGAATTTTGGAAAAAAGGTTTACAGAAACTATGGATTGGACATTGAACACATAATCGATGGAGAAGCGCTAACCTATGCCTTAGGCGAGAAACTCAAAATCAACCACGAAAAACTGGATGCACTACTGCAAGAACTGGCTGACAAGGGTGAACAAATCCGCGTCAAAAGAAGCGAGATGGGAAAAAGTCCAATATCATATCTCTCACGTTGCGTAGAATTTCTCTCCAATTGGGTAAGCTTAACAGGTTCAAGCTATGTGCGATATGTTAAAGTTGAAGTGGACAGAGACCAGAAAAAACGTGTGAGGCTTGGAATCAAATGCCTTGACCCCTCATTGGCGGCTGGCATAATCAACGAGCTTCGCTCCACCATACTTATGTCCGGCACTTTGTGGAACATGGACTATTACATGGATGTTTTAGGTCTTGACAGAAGCCGCTGCCAAAGCCTAGAGCTTCCAAACCCCTTCCCACCAGAGAATAGGCTTATACTTGTGGATGAGGCTGTTACGACAAAGTTTGAGAAACGCAACGAAATACAATGGAAGCGCATAGCAGCCCACCTCAGCCAAATAATCCAAAAAGTTGGCGGAAGAGTCGCCGTGTACTTCCCATCATACGAGGTAATGAGAGACATCGCCCAAATAGTCAAGCTGGAACAGCCACTGCTAGTAGAAGAAAAGCGAACAAAGATTCTGGACGTCCTCAAGTTTTTAGAGGAAAATGGAAGCTGCGTTGTCTTCGGCGTGGCAAGGGGAAAAATAAGCGAGGGTGTTGACATGACAATGGAGGGGAAAAGCCTACTTTCAGCAGTCATTATTGTTGGGTTGCCGTTTCCAAAAAAGACAGAGCTTCAAGCAGCCCTCTACAAGTACTTTAAAGAGAAGTTCGGGGCTAAAGCCATAGAATACGCCAACAACATGCCATGCCTAAATGCGCTAGCCCAGTCAGCCGGGAGACTCTTACGCAGCCCAGAAGATAGAGGCATAATAGTCATCATGGACAAGCGTGCCGCTGGAAGATTTAAACGCAAACTGCCAGAAGAATGGCAAAAAGAGATGAAGGCTCATTTCCAAATAGAGAAAATACTCACCAGAATAGAGCAGTTTATGGCTAACGACCCTTAAAGCTTGTTAAGTTAAGGCTTTTGCCGCAAGCTTTTTACAGTTTCCCAACAGAACATTTTCAAGAGGGTTAAATTTTGAGCGAAGAAATCAAAATTATTGAGAGGAAGGAGATTCCAAAAGGGGCCGTCATGGTTTTCGGCTTCCCAGACGTGGGACTAGTCGGAGTCATAGCAGCCTCCCACCTAATTTCAGAGCTTGGGTTGGAGGAGGTTGCCTACATGGATTCAAGGCTTCTGCCCCCAGTGATAGTCTTGCATGAGGGGCTTCCACACTCGCCCATAAGGATTTTTGGAAATCACCAAATCCTCCTAGCAGTTTCAGAAACAGCCCTACGGGAAGACCTCATCTACCCAGTAATGCACGCGCTAATCGACTGGGGAAAAACCAAAGGGGCTAAAATGATGATTTCACTAAGCGGCATACCAGTTCAAGATAGACAAGACCTTGACGAATTGAAGGTTTTCGCAGCAGCCTCAAGTCCAGAAATGCTGAAATTGGTTCAGGATAAGGGTTTAGAAATTTTGAGGGAAGGTTACATGGTCGGCCCCCAAGCGGTTATGCTCCAGTACTGCGCCACCCTCGGAGTGCCAGCTTTGACACTTTTGGCACAATGCTTCTTCAACTACCCAGATCCGGAGGCCGCAGCCAAAGCATTAGAACAACTTGCGAATTTAACGGGAGTGAAGGTGGATGTTTCAAAGCTTTTGGAAAAAGGCGAGGAGATACGCCTAAAAGCAAGGGACATGATGAAGAGAACACAGCAGGAACTGGCGAAAATGCGGAAGACACAGGAATACGACATACCATTATACATTTCCTAGGAGGCTGATGGAGAATGTCGGATTATAGCCGCAGAAGGCGCTCAATCTTCGACATAATAGACGAGTATTTTGAAAGCCTTGAATTATGGGCTGAAAGAGTAAGAGAAACCCTAATGGAAAGGCCCAGCTGGAACTGTAGGACATGCACCATGGAGCCGCTGCGGGATATTATGGTAACAGCCGACGAAGTAATAGTGACTGTTGATCTGCCCTATGCCGAGCAGAACACGATAGAGGTTAAACCCATAAGCAGAGACACCATCGAAATTTCGGCGAAAATGCGACGCAAAATAAGCTTTGACGAGTTTGGCATAACCCACCACAGAGGCGAGTTCCAAAGATTCCACTGCCAAACACGGATTCCGGTGCCCGTCTACATGGACCGAATGGAAATCCGCTTCAAAAGAGGTATACTAGAAATCCGCTTACCAAGAAAACACGAGTATGAAATTCCAATCGAATGAAGCCTCAGCTCTCCTCAGACGTCGTCACAATTCAGACGGCTCTTCTCGCATCATCGGCTTCAAAAGTTAAAGGGACAAAACTGCCAAATAAGCTTAATGAAAAATCTTAAAACAAAAACTGCCTAAAACTAGGTTTAGCCGGTGACACATTTGACCGCGGAAAGGGCAATACAATTCGCCATGTTCATCCTTATTCTCGTAGGCTTATGCGGACTAAGCGCTTGGGCAAGCTACACCTACCTAAGCGGAAACGTGATCCTAGAAGCCGCGGCAATAGCCCTAAGCTGGGGTGTCATCCTCTTAATCCTATACATAGGCTTTAAAAGGTTAGACTGGGAGTGGTGGCGGTAACTAGCAAGTCCCCAAAGTAAAACAAACGAGATCATTTTGTTCTTACAATCTTAACTTTGCCAAGTATCTTCCAGTATTCTATTTCAACGCCTGGCGCCAGCTTAGCCTTAAGCTCCTCCTCTTCGGGATATGGTGCATCCAAATATTCGTAAGTTTCTAAATCCATAATCTGGACGCTTGTAGGCGTGACGGCGAAAACTTGTCCACTTCTTTTTTCAATTATAGGTACTTCAGCTGTTGCATCCACCGGTTTAACAATGCTTCTTTTCACGCTGTCGAAGATGCCTATGGCAACTATCCGCGCCTTCGCAGAGCCATGTTTTCCCGGCTTAGACTTTGTTATCTCAACTATTCGGCATGGTTCCCCATCAACAATAATGTATCCGCCTTCGCGAAGACTCCCAACATCCACGGGTTTGCTCACATTACCACCAGCTTAAACGTTTCACCACAGCAATTTTAAACAACACCCATATATAAGTTGAGTTTAAAGATTTCGCTGTCGAAGGGAGGGAAATGTTCAAAAGCGTCGGTATAGTGGCCCGCTATGACAAGCGAAACGCCATAAAACTTGCAGAAGACCTAGCGGCATACATAGAAAAAAAGGGCTTAGAGGTTTACGTCGAAGAAACGTTGAAGGGAAAAGTCAAGAAGGGAGGAAACTTCCGCCCGCTGGAAGACATGAAAACAGACCTTATAATAACGATTGGCGGAGACGGAACAATTTTAAGGACATGTGTTGCAATCCCAAAGCCTGAACCCCCAATCTTGGCGATAAATATGGGTGTTCGGGGTTTTTTGACAGAAGTCACGCCGAAAGAGGCTTACACGGCTGTTGAAAGGTGTCTCAAGGGCGATTATATAACGGAGAAATGCGCAAAACTCGCCATAACAGCGGATAACGCAAAAATTCCAGATGCATTAAACGAGGTTCTCATAGCCGTAGATGAGCCAGTAAAACTGCTATACGCTAAAGTTTCAAAAAATGGTGAGCATGTTTTAGATTGCCAAGCAGACGGGTTGATGGTGGCCACCCAAACCGGATCAACAGGTTATTCGCTTTCAGCTGGTGGACCAGTTCTAGACCCAAATGTTGATGCTTTTGTTTTAACGCCCATATGCTCCCTAAGCGTTTTACGCTCAATAGTTTTCCCAAGTGATTCAAAAATTATGGTTACCGTGTTAAGGCCTAAACGAATTATGGTTGTTGTTGATGGAGCCTATAGGCATGTTTTAGAATCTAAAAATCCATGCATAACAGTTACACGTTCAGAAAACGCGACAACCTTCATTAGGTTTCGGGAAAACTTCTACAACCGTTTGAGGGGTAGGCTTATCTTCCGCGGGTTTGGAGGAAAAATCTAACGGCCGCCATCAAAAGGGTTATTGTCCTAGACACTTCGGCTTTTGTGGCTGGCTTCGATCCGTTCTCGATAAGCGAGGAGCAGTATACAGTTCCCTTGGTTAGGGAGGAGGTGGCGGGGAGCCGCATAGCCCGAATACGCTTTAAAACAGCCATCGAAAGTGGACGCCTAAAAATTCAGACGCCTGGAAAAGCTTTCATCGACGAGGTTAAGGCTTCGGCTGAAGCTGTTGGAGATGCCTTTTGGCTTTCTGAGACAGATGTGCAGGTTTTGGCTTTAGCTTTGCAGTTGAAAATGCAGGGATGCACACCGCTAGTGGCAACAGACGACTATTCCATCCAGAACGTGGCTAAACACCTGGGCATAGAGTTCGCGTCCCTTATAACTTTTGGCATACGCCAACCGCTAAAGTGGGTGAGGTATTGTCCCGCATGCCACAGAAAATATCCTTCAGACTACAAGTTAAGTAAATGTCAAATTTGTGGCACAGAGCTTAAAAGGAAACCATTAAGAAAAACCTCTCAAAAAGAGTAAGAACGAGGTTGGGATGAAATGAGCTACATTGAAAGGAAAACTGCATATTTCAAAAGCGCTGGGAAAGCCAACACGGACACACTGCTGGAAATTGTTAAAGAATACGCAGAAAAGGAAGGCATAAGAGACATTGTTGTTGCGTCCACAACAGGCGAGACTGGTGCAAAAGCCTCAAAAATTTTCAAAGGCTACAACGTTGTCGTTGTAACTCATCATGTTGGCTTCCAAAAGCCGGGAGAAAGCGAGCTAAAAGAGGAATTTAAGAAAGAAATTCTAAATAACGGTGGCAAAATTTTCACGGGAACCCACGCCCTCAGCAGCGTTGAGCGAGCCATACGAAAGGATTTTGGAACCCTTCAGCCCCTAGAGCTTATCGCCAATGTTCTCAGGCTTATGGGGGAAGGAACAAAAGTATGCGTAGAAATTGTTCTCATGGCAGCTGACGCTGGACTAATACCGGCTGATAGAGATGTCATAGCTATAGCCGGGACCGGCAGAGGCGCCGACACAGCGTTGCGCATACAACCAGCAAACAGTGCAAGATTCTTCGATTTAAAAATAAAAGAGGTTATAGCGAAGCCTTCCAGCTTCTAGATATCATCGGATTCGCGCTTACTAAAGTAGATTATATCACGGTGTTCCATGTATCCGCATTTTCTGAAAAGCCTTTTAGAAACCTCATTCTCATCCTCAACTAGCGCACAGAAAATTTTGATACCATGCTTTAAAAAGACTCTTTCAGCTTCAGCAACCAAGGCACTTGCAATGCCGCGGCGCCTAAAACTTGGGTCTACTGCCAGCCGGTTTATCCAGCCTTTTCGCCCATCAGAACTTAAAATAACCGCGCCAATCAGCCTACCATTTTCGAAAGCTCCCAAGAAAAATTCTGGGTTCGCGCTTATCTGCCTTGCTATGGCTTCTTTGCTGTCTCTCCCCTTCGGTTTGAAGGGTAAACCTGCCCTACGCCAAAGGTTGATGAGCTCTTCATAGTGGTCTATTGTTAATTCTCGAATTTCCATGAAACGCCTTTAGCCTCTACTTCTCCTTTTCAACTTCCCTTACAACATCTTCGATTATTTCTAGTCCGGCATCCACAAGCTCTCTTGTAATGTTGAGGGGCGGCACAATTCTTAGGGTTGAAATTCCACATGTGATGACGGCTACCCCGCGCTTCCATGACCTCAGCATAATCTCATTTGCTTTTTGGGGTGCTGGTTTTTTGCTATCCTTGTCCTCTACGAATTCAACGCCAATCATTAAGCCCTTGCCTCTGACGTCTCCAACTATTTCGCTTTTCTCTTTCAGCTCTTCAAGTCTCTTCATGATGTAGGTTCCTTGCTTGGTGGCGTTTTCCAGCAGTCGCTCTTCTTTAATGGCGTCTATGACGGCTATTGCCGCAACGCATGAAAGCGGGTTTCCGCCGAAAGTGCTGGCGTGAGAGCCTCCAACCCAATCCATTATTTTCGCCTTTGCAATAGTTGCGCCCAACGGCAGTCCAGAAGCCAAAGCCTTAGCACTGCATATTATGTCTGGCTCTACATTCCAGTGTTCAATGGCGAACCATTTCCCAGTTCTCCCTATTCCAGATTGAACTTCATCATCTATTAGCAGGATGCCGTATTTGTCGGCTAGTTTCTTTAGGCGTTGGAAGTATTCTGGCGGTGGAACAACGTATCCGCCCTCCCCTTGAATAGGCTCGAAAACAATTGCGGCAACGTCCTCTGGCGGCGCATACTTTTGCAGAACAAACTCGTCGATGAAGTCAACACACCAATAGTGGCAGTCGGGGTAGGTCTGCTTAAAGGGGCAACGATAACAGTACGGGTACGGAACATGGTTTACCCCTGGCATTAGGGGGAAGAAATAGCGCCTTTGAGTTGGCTTGCTAGCCGTAAAGGACAAGGAGCCTATTGTCCGCCCATGAAAGGCGTTAATGAAACCTATGAAAAGCTGTTTCCGCGTGTGCCACCTAGCCAGCTTAATTGCCGCCTCAACAGCCTCAGTTCCACTATTGCCGAAGTAAACCTTCTTCTCAAAATTTCCGGGAGTAATTTCGGCAAGTCTCTCGGCAAGTGCGACAACCTCATTATAGTAGAAGTCTGTGTTCGAATAGTGAAGGAAGCGGTCACACTGCCTTTTTATGGCTTCAATAACTTTTGGATGGTTATGACCAACATTTAAGCACGCAAGCCCGGAGTTAAAGTCTATGTACTCGTTTCCGTCAACATCCCTAACTATGCAGCCCTTACCAGACTCGACGACGAGGGGGTAGAAGCGCACATAGGAAGGCGAAATGAACCTCTCATCCTTTTTCACAAGCTCTCTAGCTTTCGGTCCCGGCGGAGTTACAACAATTTTCGGATAATCAGTCATACGCCTCACCAGACTGGATTAACCACTTTTAGCCAAAACAAGTTATATATAGCTATCTGTAACCACGCCGAGAGAAAGAAACATCATTTATAGTATAAAATAGCCATTAGCACATTGTTGGCTTATGCCTTGATGTATCTGTTACAACCCTTTATGGTTTTGCAACGGTTATTTCTATGGTTGAAACGTTGGTTTTCTGTCCCTCGCCGCGGGTGACCTCCTCAGTGCCTATTTTGATTTCTTTCAGTTGTAGGTCTTTCATGAAAGCCCTTCTCAACAACTCAACAGTGTCGACGGCTCTGCTGATCGCCCGCCCCCTAGCCTTCACAACAATTTTTTGTGCACCGGAGTTGAAGAAGGTTAAGCAGGCGACCACATAGTTCATTACTGGTTTCTTGCCAATCAGCACGGTGTTTTCGTTTGCTTGTGCCGTTTTGGCGGCTTTTTCCTCTTTGGCAGTCTTCTTAGGCTTTTCCTCCGACATACTTAACCTCCTTTTCAGCATCTAAACGCTATGGTGGCAGTTGTAATCGTATCATAATGTTGTTGGAGTTCTTATATTTTTCCGTGCAGAGTTAAATCAGGCACACTCGTTGGAGGCTAATTTTCGGTAGTATTCCCAGTCCTCGTCAACCCACCGCTGAATCTTTTCAATGTCAGCCTCCGTCAAGTAGCGGAACCTATCCTGCATAGCCAAATATTCCCTAACAGGCTTACGCTTCGACTTGTCAATCAAGCGGTCGCTCGGTGGGTTCAGCCTAAACCTTCCATATTCGATTTCGTAAAGAGCCCATATGCCGGTTTGAACCGCAAGCCGCCCAATCTCCACAGTTTTGCTAGTGTCATAGCGCCAGCCAGTTGGACACGGAGCCAAGATATGGATGTATTTGGTTCCCTTAATTTCCTTAGCTTTCCTCAACTTATTTACAAAGTCAACAGGATAAGAGGGGCATGCGGTTGCGACATACGGTATCTTGTGGGCAGCCATTATTAAGGGCATGTTCTTCTTTCGCTCCTTCTTGCCGGTAGGCGTTGTAGTTGTCCAAGCGCCATAGGGAGTAGCCCCACTTCTCTGAAGCCCAGTGTTGCCATAAGCCTCATTGTCGTAGCATATGTAGATGAAGTTGGTTTCCCGTTCTGCAGCGCCGGATAGGGCTTGTATTCCTATGTCCACTGTTCCTCCATCGCCAGCCCATCCAACCACTGTTATATCCTCTAAACCTCGAATTTTCAAAGCTGCCACTATCCCCGAGCATGTGGCACCAGTGGCTTCAAAAAGCATGTTCTGAAGAGGAACTGCAAAAGAAGTGTATGGGTATGGCCCTTGGATAACTGTGGTGCAGCATGCCGGAACAACCATGATGACCTTGTTTCCAAGAGCTTTAAAGAGGAGGCGAAGAGCTATTGACGGACCGCACCCAGCACAAGCCGCGTGCCCTTTTAGCAGGTACTCCTCTTTAGGAAACTCTTTAATTGTAACCATGTTTTTCACTCCCTCAAATCAACCCATACTGTTTCTTTCTCAACCCTTCCCGCTTTCATCCATTTCAGCGATTTTCTGGCAATCCCCTCAATAGTTTTGAATGTCACATCCCGTCCGCCCAAGCCTGCAATGAAGCCAGCTAGCAGGGGTTTGCCCTCCATATGATAGAGCGAAGCCTTAATTTCTGATGCAAGGAAGCCTTCCATCCCGAAGGATATGTGGCGGTCTATTGTGGCTATAATGCTGGCATGTTCGGCAAGCTTCCTAACCTCTTCAACAGGGAAGGGGCGGTAAACCCTTATCCTTGCAGCTCCAACTTTTAAGCCCTCTTTCCTAAGGTTGTCAACGGCTATTTTGGCTTCGCTTCCCATGGTCCCCATTGTGCAGATGATTAAATCTGCATCTTCACACATGTATTTATCAATGAGTCCGCCATATTGAAAGCCGAAGCGTCGCCCATACTCCTTATCGATCTCCGGTATTAGCCGCTTGGCGTTTTCCATAGCCTCCTGTATCATATAGCGGAACTCCATGTACCATTCAGGTGAAACAAGGTTCGCATGGGAAAAGGGGTTATTCACGTCTAAAATCCACCCAGACCTGTATGGGGGCAGAAAGGCGTCTATCTCTTCTTGATCATGAATTTTCACGGGCATGTATGTATGGGATAGGATAAATCCTTCTAGGCATACCATGGCTGGCAGAAAAACCCGTTCATCTTCGCATATTCTGTAGGCTTGAATAATCGTGTCGAAAACCTCTTGATTATCAGCGCAGTAAAACTGAATCCACCCGGTGTCCCGCTGCGAAAGCGAGTCGCTAAGGTCTGGCCAGATGCTCCAAGGCGCTCCCATTGCACGGTTAACAACAGCCATAACAATTGGCAAGCGGGAACCAGAAGCCCAGTGTAAAGCTTCATGCATCAAAGCCAAGCCATGAGCTGAGGTTGCCGTGAAAGTTCTAACACCGGCTGCTGCGGCTCCTATGCACGCCGCCATCGCGCTGTGTTCGGATTCTACACGGATATATTCGGCATCCATTTCTCCGTTTTCAACAAATTCGGCGATTTTTTCCACGACTGTTGTTTGTGGTGTTATGGGGTATGCAGCAACCACTTTGACCCTCGCGGCTTTGGCGGCGTAACCAGCAATGTGATTTGCCGTATCAATTATGATTTGTGCCATTATTCTTCCTCCCTCTGCATTGTTATTGCTTTAACTGGGCATTCGTTAGCGCATATTCCACAGCCCTTGCAATATTCATAATCAATTTCAGGAGAATCATCCTCACGTCTTGTTATGGCTGCGTCTGGGCAGTAAACCCAGCAGAGCGTGCATTTCGTGCACTTTGAATAGTCTATTATGGGACGGAAGGTCCTCCATGACCCAGTTTTTCCCATGCTCCCGAATGTTGGATAAGATATGGGAGTAAGAGGCATATCTTTACGCGATTTAGGAACAGTCATCCTTTCACCACCCTTTAATTAGGCGTTCGTAGGCAAGCTCCGCAGCGCGGGCGTTCTTCTCTCCAGCGCTGCCCCGCCAGTTCTCCTTTATAGCTTTCAAAACACTTTCTAAACGAACTTCGCCTGTTGCTCCAGCAAACGCGCCTAAAATTGAGGTATTGACTACTGGTAAGCCAGCCACCCGAAGGTTCAATTCAAGGGCTATTCCAGTAGCATCGACTGTGGCAACTCGCCAACCCTTTAAACCTAACTCGTCCGGCTTCTTGGTGGTGTTCATAACTATTATGCCATCTTTTTTGAGACCTTCGGCAACATCTATTATTTTGTAAAGCTGCGGGTCTAAAACCACCACATAGTCTGGGTTGTAGACTTGGCTGTGGAGGAGAATGGGCGCGTCGCTTATTCTGGCGAAGGCTTTAACTGGGGCGCCTCTGCGTTCAGCCCCAAAATATGGGAAAGCTTGAACGTATTTGCCCTCTATGTGAGCCGCGTGGGCTAACAGTTGTGCCGCTGTGACAGCGCCTTGCCCGCCCCGACCATGTATCCTAATTTCTCTAAGCAAGCCTTTCAACCCTTCTTGAGAATTGGAAGGTTAAGCCGCTTCCCTTATTAGTGTTTAGCTAAACGTAAAGTGAAATCAACGTTAAAACGAGAAAGGTCGCACCGAACAAGGGGATAACTATCCTCTTTGCAGTTTGAATTACTTTGTCTGTGAATACACACAATTTCTCCAGTGGTTTCCGCCCAATAACCTTCACACCCGAAATAAGTGCACTTCTGTATCCGAACTTGGCTGGCTCTAGGCTTGCCAGCGCGCTCTTTGCAGCTTCAACTATGTAGCCTATCAGCTTCTCATGACTTATTACCTCGCCCACTGGATGGTATCCACGCTCATTAAACGTCACGGCATTAACAGCATGCGTGTCCGTAGTGAAAACCTCACCATCGGCAAAGCCCAGCGACTTGAGTGCGTCCAAAATTTTTTCCCTCAAGCCCGAAACCATGTTATTCCCGTCAACAATTACATAGGCGACTTTCTGCAAACTAGCCTCGATGGCAATCACTGTTATGCCACCAAGACCTATTCCGTCCCTAAGGCTGAACTCTTTTGGCAAGACCGTGGCAGCACCCACTTTAAATGAGGTAGGCCTCGCGGAGATCGCTTCTTTTAAGCAGTTAGAAGCAACATCTTTCAATGCATCTAATGCTGCTTGCGTGTCCACAACTCCGTTTATGCTGTTATGCGCGTTGATGGCAATGCAAGATTCCAAGCCAAGATTTTCAGCCTCTTTTTGAATAGCGTCGCCTAATTCTTGTGGAAAATCCTCTGTTGTTTTCGGGGCTAGGGAAAACACAATTAACGCAGTTTTGCCAAAAACTTGGCAGCAAGCTGTAGCTAAGCCGTTACTAACTTTAATGAAAGGGGTAGTCTTAACCCCCTTCGCCGTAAAATCTGCTGATTCAAGGGTGCCAGTAATAATTTTCTGAACTTGGCTTTGGGAAGCAACATCAAGCTCGTGGCCCAGCAAACCCAATGGCACACACGCAACACCACCAAACTTTTGCTCTAAAGCCGTTTTAAGCATGAAAGGCAAAAAGCTACTACCAACATTTTTGAACGGCCCCGGGTGCACTGACGGAACAACAATAAACACGGGTTTTGAACAGTCAAATTTTATTATTGAAACCTCAATATCGTGTTCCTCGCTCAATTTTTCGAGAAAAGCTTCGAAGGGCGCGTTTAGGTCTGCAACCCAATTAAGTAGGAAAGCTCTAAAAATGGGAATCGACTGTTCACCAATAGAGCGTTTTCCAATAAAATTCAAAAGGAAAATAAAAGCGAAGCCGGAGGCTAAAGCAACGGCTGACGCAACAGTTGAAAAACTCAGAATGGCTGGAATATTGGCATTATTAAACCACCATAAAAACATGAAAGGGATTAGGCATAGAAAAGGCGGGAGAATAGAGGCTAACAAAAAGCGCGGATAACTCACGGATGATGTTGAGTATAAAACGATAATGCGGGATATCAAAACAGCTGAAAAACCTAGAAGGCAAAGCCTGACCGCCCACAACGGAAAAGCCGTAAAATAGGTTGTAGCACAGCCCGTGGCGATGAAGAAAAGCCACAATCCCCAGCAGAACAAGGAAAGAGCAGCGGTCCTTCTCAAGTCATAAATTGGGTCCTTTTTTAATACAAACAGCGCCAAAAGATAGTCTGCAAGAAGCGTCATGAAAAACAGCGTAAAACCCAAAAGCATCCCAGAAACCAGTCCAGAAGCCTGGAGAGTAAAAGTCGACAAAAAACCGCATACTACACAAAACGCGGCCAGAAGTTGGACTGTCCTTTTATATGATGGAAGCCTAAAAAGCGATGAATAGTGTTTAACCGCCTTATCTAAATACTGGCTTAAAGAGGCATCGTTAGCCACGCTTATCCGCTCAAAGAGTTTCTGAAGGTGTATAGACATATTAAAGTGTTGCATAAATTTTGAAAGAGCAAAAATTTTGAGGAAAGGCGCCCTTGCGGTTGCACTAAATGTTAATTTGAAGAGCAAGTGTTTTATCTTTGAAAGCCGTCTATAGTTTTGCTGGTGCTATGCCCGAGCAATCCCTCCCCCCGACAATATTTCATATGCTCGAGAAAAACCTTGGAAAGAGTGTCCGCGTTATCTTAGACCCTTCCTATGGTTTTGAGGGCGTTTTGGCGGCAGTAACCCGTGAACCAGCCGGCATATGGCTTTCAAACGCTGAAGCCATAGTTCTACGGGCGACGATTGCCCAGCCCATCCCACAGGTTGCGAGCAGAGAGGAGCGTAGCGAAATATTCATTCACTTAAATTCCGTTCAGAGAATTGAAATTTTACATCCAACTTCTCGCCGCTAAAAGAGTAAAGCCTAGAAAAGTAGGCGCGCCAAAACACATATCACTATTAGGGCTATGGCTGCAGCTATTAGAATTTCTGGTCTTACTTTAACGCCTTCTGTTTCCTCCTCAAAAAACCGCAGCAATCCGGCGCTTGCGGCGGGCATTGGCGCTGATTCGCTTTTCTTCTTTTTCTTACTCATTAGTAAATCGTCTCCAAACAGTCCTTAGGCACTTTAAACCTTTAGACTTCTCCATTATTAACCTTGCGTTGTTGTTCAAAACAGTTTTATTTCTGTAAAGGCGATAATGAAGCGAGGTATGTTAATGCCAACCCCACGCGAAGAATATCAGTTTGTGTTGGATGTTCTGCAGAAGCACCATGCATGGTTCCGAGAATGCATCCCCCTAATAGCAAGTGAAAATATACCGAGCCCAGCGGTGCGTGAAGCATTAACAACAGATTTTGGAAACAGATACGCTGAAGGTTGGCCTGGAGAAAGGGTTTATGCTGGATGCCGCTTCATAGACCAAGTTGAGTTCAAATGTATTGAGCTTATGAAGAGGCTTTTTGACGCGGAGTTCGTGGATGTGCGTCCCATTTCTGGTGTTGTGGCAAACCTTGTTGTTTATACGGCTTTTACTGAGCCGGGCGATGTGATGATGGCTTTGTCCATACCTTGTGGTGGGCATATAACAATGGGCAAGAAGGAACTTGGGGGTACAGCGGGCGCGGTTCACGGTTTAGTGGTTGAATACTTACCTTTGGACTACAAAGAGTTAAACATCGACGTGGATAAGGCGAAGCAAAGGATAGAAAAACTTGCGGCGGAAGGAAAGCCTCCTAAACTTGTGATGTTTGGAGCCAGCGTCTTCCCATTCCCCCACCCAGTAAAAGAGTTAGCAGACACTATACGCGCAGTGGGGGGAACCGTCGGTTATGATGCTGCCCATGTCGCTGGTTTAATCGCTGGAAAGTGTTTCCAAGATCCTCTCCGCGAGGGTGCTGACGTTGTAAGTTTAAGTACTCACAAAACGTTTTTTGGACCTCAACACGGTGCAGTCTTGTCTTGGGAGAAGTACGCCGACAAGATAAAGCGTGCCACCTTTCCTGGAATGGTGAGCAACCACCACTTGCATGCAGTGGCTGGTGTGGCAATTGCCGCAGCAGAGCTGCTTGAGTTTGGAAGAGAATATGCACGCCAAGTTGTTAAAAATGCAAAGGCTTTAGCCCAAGCATTGTATGAGAGAGGCTTCAACGTATTGGCTGAACATAAGGGCTTCACGGAATCCCACGTGATTCTAATAGACATAACAAAGTACGGCGATGGAGGCACCATAGAAGAAACATTGGAAAAGGCAAACATAATTATCAATAGGAATCTGTTGCCATGGGACATTAAGGAGGGACGCCACTTCCAGCATCCAGGCGGCATAAGACTGGGCGTTTCGGAGGTCACAAGGCTTGGAATGAGAGAGTCGGAGATGGTGGAAATAGCCGAATTCATAAAACGCGTGGTAATAGATAAGGAACCACCAGAAAAGGTAGCCATTGACGTGGCGGAGTTCAGAAAAGACTACCAGAAAGTGCACTACTGCTTCGAGAACGCAACAGAGGCCTATCAGTACATAAGAATCCGCTAGGCTCACCAATGGAAAAACAAGTGATCGTCTGGACTATTGGGCACAGTAACCGCTCTATTAGCACCTTCCTAGAAATGCTAAAGGAGCATGAAATACAAGTATTGGCGGACATTCGCCATTTCCCAACATCAAAAATCGAACATTTCAAAAGAGAACAAATGGAAAAGTGGCTGCCAGAAAACGGAATAGAATACGTTTGGCTAGGCAGAGAGTTGGGAGGCTATCGAAAGGGCGGATATAAAAGGCACATGCGAACCAAACTTTTTAGAGAGGGCATAAAAAAGCTCCTTGAAATTGCCAGCCAAAAGAGAACATGCATGATGTGTATGGAGCCAAACCCAAAATACTGTCACAGGCGTTTTATTGCCACCCATCTTGAGAAAAGAGGCGTAAAGGTTATCCACATAACAGCCAAAGGACAGAAAGCCTTACTTAACTTTAAAAACTAAAAGCAATACAAACCCGATTAGCTGGTGCAGTAAAGAATGCATATACACGAGTTTCAGGAGATGATGCGAACTCTGTATTTTCACAGAGACTCACAGCGGGGTGTAGAAAAGACCTTTGAATGGCTTGTGGAAGAAGTGGCGGAACTAGGTGAAGCACTAAGGACGGATGATAGAAAAGCCTTGGAAAACGAGTTTGCAGACGTCATCGCATGGCTCGCATCATTAGCCAACATAACAAACGTAGATTTGGAAAAGGCTGCTCTGGGCAAGTATGATGGAAAATGCCCGAAATGTAGACACTCACCTTGTCAATGCACTTTTTAGGGTATCAGCATTAACCTAAACGTTTCTGTCCAAGTCCAGTTAAAGCCCAAACAGATGGACGCTTGCTTTCCCTTTTTGTAATTCCCTTTAATTCTAGAAGTTTTAGGTGATGCAAGACCACGTTGTAGGGCAAGCCTGTCTCTTTAGCAATTGTTTTTGCATCCGCAGAAGACCTCTCAAGAAAATTCAGTATTAGGGTGCGCGCATTCAAGCCCAGCTTAACGTTTCTAAAGTCCTTAAGGTAAGCGTTGGGGTGATACCCTTCCCGTGGCATGTCCATCAAAACATTTTTGTAATGAGGGTGTAGAAAAGGTTTCACTTTAGGCGAAGCTTGTTAGGCTAATTTGTTTTGGCTTTTTACCCTCAAATAAAGAGTTAATCTCCTCCCTCACAAGCAGAATCCGTTGACTATAGTAGCGTGGCAAATCATACTTCTTAATTATATGCTCAGCAGCCTCAAGATACTTTTCTATGCCACCTCGATAGACTGTCAAGGTTAGCTCTCCACCACATGTTGGACATTTACCCCGTAGTGGCAAACGTCGAAAACGCTTATTGCAAGATTTGCATCGGAACCCTTGCATTGAAAAGGCCCGAAGGTTTCCGGCAATGTCGCGGATAAAATGTTTTGTCAAGACTTTTAAGGCGACTTTTTTGGCGTCCACAGCCTCAATTTTCTCCGCGAGTGCCAGCTGGCCGTTAAGCTTTTCCACCATGGTTTTGAAGCGTTTGTAGGAGCTTTCCTCATTTCCCATATTAATGTTTGAAACGGGAACTGTAAAGTGGTAGCCTTCAAACTGTGCTTCTGTGCCAAGGCGATATTCGATGAGGTCTACTAGTGGGCTAACATGTTTGGCTTCAGCTTTTTCCAAAGTTTTCTGGTAAAACTCTAATGGATAGGCTTCAGCCACATCAAAGTCGTGGGCTTGCCTTTGCACCTCTTTTGGGTTAACAACAGATATCAGCAGCAGCGGAGCATCCATTATTCCGCCTATTTGCGCTGGCAAGAAAACCCTTGAAAAGTTTAGCAATGTGTCTAGTGCAAGCATTAGCGCATCCTCGTCGCCGTCGCAGTCCCTCCGTTTGGCAGAATGCCAAACTGGATGGGCATAACAAACATTTAGGCTTGTAAAACCAATTATCCGTCCAAGAATGCCAACAGATGTGTGAGGAGCCAAACCAATAACCAAGTGACCGATAAGGTCTTCAATGTTCCTAACATTGTAGTATGCTGGCAGTCCATAAACTTTCACGAGAAGTTCGTCAACAAAGTTTGCCACACGAACAAAATATTCTGCACACTTAATTGGGATGATGACATCTTGTATTTTCAGCTCGCATATCTGCTCCGGACTTGTTAGGGGATTGCCATAAGCATCAGTTGTGTAACCAAGCTTAACAAGTTTCTCAACGGAAATCCCTATCTCCGACGGTTTGAAATGTGTTAACGGAGCGTTTGTTGCATCAAAGCGAATAGTGCCATCCTTGTATACGGATAAGTCATACTTTGCCCGCAAAACACCCTTCTCTAGAATTTCTGGAGTCTTAGTTTCGTTGGTTAAGCCCTTAACACCCTTCAAAATCTTCAGCGACGAAACACCCAGATGGCTGCACGCTTGGTCCAGCAGCTCGCTTATGTTAACGTATTGCCGCTGATAGGGAACCGCAAAAACTTTACAAACCGGACATTCGCCGCCCCCATTGAGGGTTCTTCCACATCTTGGGCAAACATGCTCCAAAATCGTTTCAGAACCACACGCGGGGCACTTTCTCCCAAAGGCAACTGTCTTACATGGAGGACACTTGCGCTTGACAACTTCCACGTAAACGTTTCCACGTTTGGCAGCCTCCAAAACATCTCTTTGAGAACCACCAGCCAAACCCACGGGGAACAAAACATGCACAAGAGGTTTCATCTCCCGCCTCTTAGCCTTCTCAGGGCGCCCCATCCTTGCACCAATAAAAGTTGAAGCCTTATCCCTAACAACCACACCGCAAAGTTCCTCAATAGCCTTCAAAACATCTCCCACTTGTCGAAAATTAACGTCAGACTTACCAATGCCAAGGCAGAAGGTGAAGGCACACGCATCATCCCCTTCAACAACTATATTGCCACCAACAACTTTATGGGGCAAGCATATCGCTTCCAGAGCCTTCTTAACACTTTCATCCATCTTACCAACTATACGGTGAGCGAAGCCCTCATCACACTCCACACTAGCCGTAAGCGCCCAGTTCCTAAGAAGCTTAAGCTCCTCAACGGAACCTAAACTGGACCAGAAGAAGGTATAGGCTGGATGAAGCGGAATTGTAACATTTAGTGAAAGTGCTATAGCCTCCTTGCATGTCGGCTTATTCACAAACGGGTTTCCAAGAAAACTTTTAAGCCTCTCAACAAGTATCCCGGCGGCAGCCGCAGCCTTTTCAAAATCTCCTCCAAACTTCTCGGCTATGGCTTTTTTTAAGTCTCCAGCCCACCACTCTTCAACATATCCGGCAGGAACAAGGCTTTTCCCTTGGTAAAGGAAATCGCCAAAACTTATGAGGATGTCACCCAAAAACAAGATTTTCTCAATTCTGTCTTTAACATCGCTGAAATTTTCCAAGGTGACGCGCACAACTGACCCGTCTCTTAACTTCACTATTGGCGGCTCTAAAGCATCAACAGGCACTGCGATTCCACCTTTCCCTGGAAGCTCAAGGCGAAGCTGAGTGCCCGCTGCAATAAACCCTTGAAGAACAAGCATCGTGGCTGGATGAACGCCCACAGCTGTTAATCCTGTGTTTCTTGCCCTTCCATATCGTAGGCGGAAGCCTCCACGGCTGCCCGGAAAGGAGAATATGGGGCGTCCTGCAACAATGTCGTCCATAAAACCAGCCGCTTTCTTTTCAGACATTTTCCGGATTTCCTTAAGCCAATCCCAGCCTTGGATGCCCAATTTCTCCACAATAGCCCAAACCTTCGAGGCCCGACCAACAATCCCATCATTAACCACACGCAATGCTCCGCCTCGAACCCTGTTGGTTTCAATGCGAGGTAGATTACGGTAAGCTGAAACCTCCACAGGGTCAGATTCTGTGCCGGTAACTTCTACTGGCAGCCAGCGTAGCGCCCTCTGTAACTCTTCGTCTGAAACATGATATTGGAAGCGACTGACACTGCGTTCATAAAGCCTAACCTCCTCAACGAAGCGAGCGATTTCCTCTTCCGTGGGCTTGTAACGGTCAAGCCCAAGAATCCTACGAATAAAGTCACCTATGACTAATGTGAGCGCTTGATCTGTGCCACCAGCAGAACGTATAGGACCAGCAAAGTAGATAGCCAAATACTTTGACCTATCATGGTTAGTTTTAATCTTAACTTGTGCAACGCCTTGTATGGGGGCGGCGGTAACCCCCTCCGTGAGAATAGCCAAGGCCGTGCGTATGGCTTGCTCAGCGGCAGCTTCAGGCTCCAAATGCCCAAACTTTCCATAAACAATTTCCTCAGCAATTTTAAAGGCAAGCTCCTCCCTCGAGAGTTTTGAGCTTAACTCCCGTATTCTTTCAGCAACGCCTTTGGGACCGACAAGCCCCTCAACAAGGTCAGCCATGTCCCTTGCAATTGTGCATTCAGGCTTAAATTCGGGGTCGAGGCCTTTTTCTCGGGCTTTGGCGGCTACGCTGTATAATTGCCCGAGTTGTTTTTCTAAAGCCTCGATGTATTTTTCGTAGGATTTGCTCATCAGAATGTCCAATCAACCACTCGGTACTTCATTTGGCTGGTAGTTGCATATTTCTGTTTTCTAACAAGTAAGAGGCAAAGACGCCATTGCCTTGGAGCGGCAAAGCTATCAAGTTTTATACAAGAAAATGCAAACTTTATAAGCAGTGTCACGCTTTACAGCTTTTCAAGCCCTCAACAATCTCTGAAACCTTGTCCCTAACCTGACCATTCTCAACAACATTGCCTGTAACAATAATGTCCGCGCCTGCCGATGCTGCCGCCAGTGCCTGCGCCCTTGTCCTTATTCCTCCACCAACAATTAAAGGAACATCAATGCTTTTCCTCACAGCACGAATCATTTCCTTGGGAACCGGTTTTTTGGCACCTGAACCCGCTTCGAGGTAAATGAAACGCATGCCCAAATACTGCCCCGCCAATGCATGAGCAACAGCCAATTCCGGCTTATCATAAGGTATGGGAACAGCCTTCCCCACAATGCCAGCTGTCCCACCTTCACCAACAATAATGTAGCCCAGCGGAATCGGCTCGAGGCGGTACCTCTTAATCAAGGGCGCGCCTAAAACCTGCGCTCCCACAATAAAGTACGGATCAAGGGAGTTTAGGAGAGACATGAACCATATGGCGTCCGCATAACGGCTAATACTAGTGACATTATTTGGAAATAGGATTATAGGGATATCCACAGCCCGCTTAACCGTCTTAACAACGTCATCTAAGTGTTTAGCCGAGATAAAAGTCGAGCCCCCTATCATTATTGCAGACGTCCCACTAGCCCGCGCTTTTCTGGCTATTGCTGAGGCTTGAGAAGGCGTAACTTTCTCGGGGTCGATCAGAGTTATGTGAATCGACCCCTCTGAACTGATTTTATCCAGCAGATATTTTTCAACAGCTCCTATCAAGAGCTATCCATCCTTTTATGCGGATTCCTTAACCTCTGGGGCGGGCAGTCGCCTAACCCCGCCGTAGATCTTGTCGGTGAACATGCAGTACACGTCTATCTCGCCAAGGGCACCTTTAACTGGAAACTCCTCTTTTGCACCGCAATTACCGCAGCTTACAACAGCTCTTCCCTCATCCCTGAACATTTCAACACGAACCGAGGCCTTTCCACAAATAGGGCATGAGAAGAATTTTGGCAAACGCTTCTTTGGAATTCGGACAACCTTCCGCCTTCTACGCCCCATACACCAATCCTTCACGTACGTGTTTAAGGCTACACCTATTCATTATCCCATCTTCGTCCTTAAATACTTGCCTAATCCCATAAACAGTGAGGATGAAACCCTTTGAAATTGATACCATCAGTATTGGAGCTGGACTGGACGGAAGTAGAAGAGAAGATAACACGTTTCATAAAGGATTATGTGGAAAAGGCAAAGGCTAACGGCATTGTTTTAGGGCTTTCCGGCGGCATAGACAGTAGCACAGTGGCAGCACTATCTTCTAAAGCCGTGGGAGGAAACAAGGTTTTGGGACTTATGCTTCCAGAGAAGGAAACATATAACCCAAAAGACATGGAGCACGCAAGGCTTGTGGCAGAAAAGTTCGGCCTAAAAACAGAAGCCATAGATATCACACCGGCATTGGAGGCGCTCCAAAAAACGCTACCAATTTTTGATGCTGAAGATAAGCTTTCTAAGGGCAACTTGAAAGCACGGATGCGTATGCTCTACATTTATTATTACGCCAACAAGCTTAACCTGATAGTGTGTGGAAGCTCTGACAAGTCGGAGACGATGATGGGCTACTTCACTAAATGGGGAGATGTAGCAGCAGACATATCTCCAATAATGGACCTTTACAAAACCCAAGTGAAAAAGCTTGCAAGACATTTGGGCATACCAAAAGAAATTGTGGAGAAACCGCCATCCCCCACATTGTGGCCCGGGCAAACGGCAGAGGAAGAATTAGGGATAAAATATGAAACGTTAGACCTTATCCTATACGGACTTGAGCATTTCATGAAAATAGAGGATATAGCTGAACAGCTAGGCCTGCAAAAAGACTTGGTGGAAAGGGTAAAAGAGCGGTGGCTAAAAATGGAACATAAGAGAAGGATGCCGCTAACAACAAAACTTCAATATAGGACCGCTGGATTTGACTTTAGAATACCATTCACAAGATAAGGAAGGAAAAATTTGAAGGAAAAATTCTTGACAGCCCTTGCCCAAATAAGCTGCCAACGGGGAGATAAAAAGGCAAACATACAGAAAATTGAAGAATTCACTGTAAAAGCAAAGCGAAAAGGTGCAGAGCTCGTTATTTTCCCCGAACTCTCACTGACAGGATATACGGTAAGGGATGAACTTTATGAATTGGCAGAAAGAATCCCAGGGCCATCAACCGATGCAATCGAAAGAATCGCGAAGAAGTATAAAGTCTACATAGTGTTTGGGATGCCGGAACTCAGCGAAAAGGCACAAGCAACCATTTACAATACTGCAGTTCTCGTAGGACCGGAAGGTTACATTGGGAAATATAGGAAGATGCACCTACCAACCCACAGCGTTTTTGAGGAGAAGAGATATTTTAGACAAGGCTACCAGGCAAGTGCCTTCGAAACAGCCATTGGAAAAATTGGGCTAATAATATGCTATGACATCTTTTTCCCAGAAGTTTGCCGGCTAACACGTTTAGAAGGCGCTCAAATGATTGTCTGTATTTCAGCTTCGCCAGCCGTTCGCAAATCGTTTTTCGAGACTCTAACGGTTGCTAGGGCTATTGAAAATGCGGTGTTTCTTGCTTATGTAAACCTTGTAGGCATAGAAGATGGACTGCAGTTCTGGGGTGGAAGCAGACTAATAGCCCCAAACGGGAAAATAATTGCAAAGGCGAAATACGACGAGGAAGACCTCGTGGTGGGCGAAGTAAATTATGCCAACATAAAGCCTATTGAAGCCTTTGTCCCAACATTGAAAGATTTGCGCCCGGAACTTTTCGACAAACTAAAGGAGAAAGCAGAAAAGCTCTAACAAGAGCCCTTAAGCTTTTTAACAGCCTTCTCCATACGGTTAAAAGCCTCTTCCAGTTGCTCATAGGCTGCGGCGTAGGAAATCCGGATGTAACCCTCACCATAAGAACCAAAAGCAGAACCCGGCACAGTGGCAACACGTGCTTCTCTAAGCAGAAGTTGGGCGAAATCCTCCGAAGACATGTTAAAGGCTTTTATGCTTGGAAACATGTAGAAGGCGCCTTTCGGGAGGTTACATCTAAATCCTCCAATCTCATTCAGCCTCTTAAAGACGAAGCGCCTTCGCTTATCAAACTCAGCCACCATCTCTTTAACAAAGTCTTGTGGCCCTTTCAAAGCGGCTAACGCCGCATACTGTGCAAAGGTATCAACACAAGCAGTAAAATATTGGTGGCAAAGCCATAGGTGAGCAATAAGCTCTTTAGGGCCATAAACATAACCAACTCTTAAGCCCGTCATAGCATAAGTTTTAGAAAAAGAGTTTACAACTAAGGTGCGCTTCTTCATCCCCGGAAACGTCGCTAGGCAACAGTGTTTTTCTCCATCATAGATTATTTTCTCGTAAACCTCATCCGAAATCACAATCAAATCACGCTCAACAGCTATTTTGGCTAATGCTTTAAGTTCATCATATGAAAGAACAGCCCCTGTTGGGTTATTTGGAGAGTTCAAAATCATCACACGTGATTTCTCCGTGATAAGTGACGTCACATCATCAACGGAGGCTTAAACCCCTTTTCCTCCAAAATTGGAATTGAAACAGGAATCCCACCTGCCAATCTAACACTAGGCTCTAGCAAACAAATCCAGGATTAGGGATTAATACTTCGTCGCCTGGATTGACCAGAGCCATTAAAGCAAGGGAAATAGCTTCTGTACCGCCAACAGTGACCAAAACCTCAGAGTTTGGGTCATACTTAAGACCGTACTCTTTACGGGCCTTTTCAGCTAGAGCCTCTCGAAGTTCTGGAATGCCATTAGTTGGAGCATAATGGGTTTTGCCCTCTAATACTGCCTTCCATCCTCCCTCCAAAACATGCATCGGCGGTGTAAAATCCGGCTCTCCAACACTTAAATTGATAATGCCGGGAAATTCTTGGGCCAAAGCGAAAAATCGGCGAATTCCAGAGGGCTTTATGTTTTTTAGGCGTTCAGAAGCCTTAAATTGCAATGTTAAACGCTCTCCTCGAACTACGTGTTATATGCTTTAGCATATAATGGTTGCGTCTTGAAAGCGTACTTTTAAATGTTGAACAGAACTCTTAAAAGCCTGTATACAAAAGTGTATTCAACAAGCATAGCTAATAGTGGCGAAACTGAAATGTTGAAAAACAGCGTTCAATTATGGTTAAAAAAGTCTTTAGAAGATCCCATAGTCAAAATACTCACAAAGAATAGCCACCTGACAAAAACGCAGCTAGAAACGCTGCTCATAGACATTTTAGCCGAAAATTTTTCGGAAAAACCGATGAAATACGATGAAAAAGCCAAATTACGCCTAACAAAGGCAAAAATAAGCCGCGGGGCCTTCAATAGAACCTTAAAGCAAGCGCAAAAAAATGTCATAAAAGCGGTTTACACAGTGCTGCTTTTAGGGTATTTAGGAATTTTTGAAAGCACAGCACTTGACCAATATATTGAAATCGCAAACAAACTGCAAGAATACATTAACGCCCACAAAGGTCTGTCAAACAAAATCGAGCAGCCAGAGGAACAAATAAAAATCCTTAAAATGTTAAGGGAAGAGCTTGAAAACAGCTTAAATGTACTCTCAAACCCATCGGAAGGTTTTATGTGACATCACAAATCACAGAGAAAATTACAAGTCCCTATTGCAGATAAAGGAAGTGAAAAATAGGGCCAAATGGAAGAAGAAGGCAAAAACGAGGTTTTCTTTAAAAGGATAAGATAACGTTGGACGCATCTATTCGTGACCTGTGACGTCATAAGTCTTCACGGCGACCACAATCTTTAAATGATTTTTAGGCTAAAACTGTGATGTGTGATGTAACATGTTAAAGTCACGACATATTACAGAAGAATCACAGGAGGCATCACATGGTTGATCTCTTAATTATTATCTCGAGCATCTTTCTGGCAGTGGCTGTTGGTGCTGCTGTAGAGTATTATAGGAACCTTGTTAAAATTAGAAAAGAGTACGAGAAGGCCAAGGAAGCATTTAACGATATAATCTTGAGCTTCAGTAGGGAGCTTAAGCATGCGACAGACGTCTTACAAACCATTTCTTATAAGATTGAAGCCGCTTCTGCCAAGGGCACCGATGCGCTAAAGGCCGTTAAAGACATGGAGAATCGGCTAAAACTCTTGGAAGACAAGGCGAAGGAGCTTTTTGAGGACAAGGAGAAGATGCTAACTCGACTAAACGATATAGAGAAACAGACCCGTGACGTTACCGAAGCACAAAAAGAGGTTCTCGCTAAAGTTTCAACGATTGAAGAGAGAACCCAAACAGTGTCAACGCTTCCTGAAATCGGAGTTGAGGCGGCCATACCAATAAAGAGAGAGAAGGCATTAGCCAAATTAACTGAAACGGAGCTTGCTGTGTTGGAGATGTTGGCCGCTGAGGGCCCAAAAACAGCCCCGGAAATTAAGGAGAGGATTAGGCTTAGCAGGGAGCACACAGCTAGGCTTATGAAGAGGCTCTACGAGGAAGGTTATTTAGAAAGGGACTCAAGTAAAATCCCCTTCAAATACAGTGTGAAGAAGGAAATGGAGAAATTTTTGAAAAGAGCTGAAACGGAGGCCACTTAAGAAGCATTAACCCTCGCTTGGTAGGTGATGCTTCACTATAACTTGTGGAGGGCCAGGCGCAATTCTATATTTAAGGCGGTTAGAGGCGCCGGCCTTCATGAGCAATCCTTTATTAGCCATTCTTGAAAGATACGTGGCCACGGTGCTTAAGCTGATGGGTTCTTTAAACTCTTGTTCGTAGGCAGCCTGAACTTCCTTTGATGAGAACCAAACTATGGGAAAGTTCTTTTGGAGGACAGCTAGCAACTTATCGTATTTTGACTTCTCAATGTTGACAGCGCTAACGCTAGGATTAGTGCCGCTCGATGTAACTCCTCCAAGCAATTCTACCAGATCTAATAGGCGGAGGGCTTTATCTCGCGTGATTTGTCCTTCAAAGGCTATGCTGTACTTATTACCTTCACTGTCGAACACTTCTATTCGCATCTTTCTCGCTGGCACTGTTGTCGGGCACCCGCAAATTCTTTTCACAAGTTTGCACTTCACAAGATATAGCTATTGCGGTGAAAAGGAGAAAAATAAAGAGCAAATTTTGAACTGAAAGCAGCGTGAAGAGCCTTATTTCCAAAGATTTTTATTAACAGAGTTTACAGCAAAACCCATTTTGCAAATGAAAAATCGTTAAATTATGCTTGCAGCTTTCCAGTAGAAATGATGGGGTGTCTTTTTCACAGAGAAAAGACACAGAAATAGCAACGTCACGAGAATTGCTCGGATAAAAACGCCAAAAATGAGTAAACTTCACAAGGTTTTCACAAAAGTGAAGTCGTTTACCTGCACCATAATATGGCAAATGCATCCCGTAAACCATAACGAAACTCGCACCCTTTTTGAACTCTACTTAAAAGATGGCGAAGTGCTACCCCATATTTTCCACTGGAGAGGTTGGTGAGCAGTAGATTTCTAATTCAGCATTGAAGTGAAACATTTTTAGTTTAGGTATAAAAACTTCTAGGAGAATCCTTTTTACCTTTCTGAATGTTCTAACCTTTCAGAGTATTTTCCTTTCTACGAAGGAAACAAGGATATTAAGTAACAGCTTTTAGAGTTTTCCAGTTGAAGTGATGGGGTGTCTCCCTTTTCCCAACAATAAAACCTTTGTCATTTTAGGATTTTTCTGTTGCTTGTTCACTTTTCTGTATGGCATGCCTTATCTTAAATTGGCGGAAGAAAAGGGCGAACGCTTGCGTTAAGAGTTTCATTTAGGAGGAAGGTGTGACTAATGAACGATGCAGGTATACTTGACGAGGTGTTTGAAAGGTTCTGCAATACCGTCGGCGTGTTTAAGGACCGGGAGGTTCTACGGCATGATTATTTACCCGAAAGACTTCCGCATCGTGAAGAACAAATCCGACGCCTCGGGGAGGCAATTGCACCAGTTTTGAAGGGCGCACGATGTTCTAACATTTTTGTTTATGGAAAGACAGGGACTGGTAAGACGGCGGTGACTAAGTATGTTTTAAATCGCTTGGAGGCTAAGGCTAAGGAAATCGGCGCGCCTGTAAGTTTTTGCTATGTGAATTGCCGCTTAGCTGGAACCGAGTATAGAGTTCTTGCGAGCTTATGTCAGAGTATTAACCTCGTGGTTCCGTTCACCGGGCTGTCTCTTGGCGAGGTCTTTGACCGATTTAAGCAAGGCTTAGACGTAGCTAAAAAAATACTGATAGTTGCACTTGACGAGGTAGACGCTCTGGTAAAGGCGCGGAGCGACATTCTCTTATACGAACTTACAAGGATTAACGAAACATTAAAGCGCAGTAAAGTCTCCATAATTGGCATTTCAAATGATTTACGTCTAAAGGAGTTCTTAGATCCCCGAGTTTTAAGCTCTCTAAGTGAGGAGGAAATTGTCTTTAGGCCCTATAATGCGGCTGAACTGCGGAATATTTTGGCTGAGCGGGCGCAGATAGCCTTCAGAGAGGGAGCCCTTAGCGAGGGAGCCTTGAGCCTTTGTGCGGCTTTGGCTGCTGCTGAGCATGGTGATGCGCGGAGGGCTTTGGATTTGCTCAGAGTGGCAGGCGAGGTTGCAGAACGTAAGGGTGCAGGCGTCGTCACCGAGGAACATGTCCGTGAGGCTGAAAGGCTTATAGAGCATAATAGGGTTGTTGACGCCTTGGCAAATTTAACCTTGCACTCTAAGCTTGTGATGTTGAGCGTCTATCACCTTGTTAGGGCTAATGGTTACCGTGCGGTTACGGGTGAGATATATGAAGTATATAATGAGCTTTGCAGTGAGCTGGCTGTAACACCTTTAACTCAAAGGCGTGTTAGCACTTTGGTCAACGAGCTTGATGCTTTGGGTTTGCTGAACGCTCAAGTTGTAAGCATGGGGCGCTATGGACGGACGAAAAAGATCCGCATGGAAGTGACGCGCACCCTTATTAAAGAAGCCTTCTCTAATGACAGTAGGCTTGGACGCTTGATTGATTATGAGCCCAGATGCCTTTCAAAGAATGCGAGTAGTAGGAATTGAAGATGGAAGCTTTGTAAAAGGCGTTGATAAAAAGGCTCTTTTGGTCGCTGTCCTTTTTAAGGGGTTAAGGATTGAGGATGTAGCTTTCAAGTGGATAACTGTTGATGGATTAGATGCGACAGAAAAAGCTGCAGAAATCTTGAAGTGTTGGGATTTTGAGGCGGTCATGCTTGCTGGGGTGTCCTTTGCCGGCTTCAACGTTATAGACCCTTTGGCTCTTTCTGGCGCCTTTCATAGACCAATAGTCATTGTGGCAAGGGCAAAGCCTGATAATAGGGCTGTTAAAAGGGCACTTATGCGACATTTCGAAGACTGGAAAAGACACTGGGAAGTTTTTGCAAAATTGGGGCCAATTCATAAAGTTAAGGTGTTTGATAAAGAGGCTCCATTATATTTTGAGGTTGTTGGGGCAAATGCGGAGTGGGCCAGCCAGTTTATAACAAGTTTTATTGTTTGTGGCCGTGTGCCGGAACCGCTTCGCGTTGCTAGACTAATTGCTCGTGGCTTGTCTTAGACAAATGAAATAATTTTTACATCCAATGTTTGAAGGTTTACCACTGGCGCTAGGCCCGGCATTGGGGTTAACCCTTGCCTTCGCATGTATTCGGTCTGCTCCTGCCAGCACCCAGAGTTAATGACGGTGACACCTCTGTAATTTGTATGGCCGACCGTGTGAATGTGCCCGGCATGGAAAATATCGGGTACCCGTTCTATGACGAGGCGATCTTTGCTTTCAGGCGCGATGGGGGTTTTTCCTCCATAAACTGGTGCCAGGTGGCGACACTGCAAAAGTAGGGTCATGGCTTTTTCTGGCTGAGTGTAACTTATTCCCGGGACTGTGGAGATTATGTCGTCGAGGCTTCGACCATGGTACATGAGAACCTCAACACCGTGGAGGCTAAGAAGGCATGGGTTTCCAACAAGGTGGATGTTGCTTACATCATGAAGCTTCTCTAAAAAGGCGTCGGGTATTGACGGTTGAGGTAAGGCCTTTCTTGGGGCGTCATGGTTTCCCGGAATAATTGTGATTTCAATGTAATCCGGAATTTGCTTAATGAGCTTTGAGGCCAACCTGTATTGCCCATAAATGTCTCTTATTGCAAGTTCCTTAACTTGATTTGGGTACACGCCTATACCGTCAACGATGTCGCCGGCTATCAAAACATATTTTACATGGCTAGCCATTTCCCGCATTTGCCCATTTCCATATTCCCCTTTTAGCCACAAAACAAACCTGTTAAAAAGGTGATCTTGGAATTTTGCACTGCCCACATGCAAATCTGAAGTGAGCACGGCGTAAACAGGGACATCAGCCCTATTCGGATTTTTAGGGGCGATATCTGGGAGGATGATGTCTTCAACTATTAACAAGTTTCCTCGTGTCTTAGTTACGCTAACACAAATAACTTGGTCCAACAAGAGTGCCCTTGCTTTGGTCAAAAGGTCGGGAGGAGCGTTTTGTGGCACCAGAACAGTGGCGCTTGCGCTGAGATCTTCTAACGTTAAAAGAATTTTTTGTTTGGCTTCCCTTTTCTCTGTTATCATGCCAATTACTTTGAGTTTTGTGTTAGGTGAGGCTCTTACCGCGTCGGCAATTGAAACCGCGCCTCTTACGTCTATCCTTTGCTTTAGCAGTTTTTCGATTCGGTTAAACCTATCTCGGAAATATTCAAGATAATCTTCTAATGTTCCGCTTGAGCTTAGTTTACTGCCAGCGTCCTCAATAATCTTAATTTCAGCTTCTACCTCTTTGGCGTATGGACGGAAAAGTCTCCTCCCCTCAAGGACTAATTGCGACTGCACGTGTGTTTCTTGAAGGATTGCGTGTAGAGACTCCTCCTTTGTCTGCGGTGCTAAAGAAGGGGTTTCAACGCGTTCAGGCTTTTTTACAAGCTCTTCTAAAAGGCTTCTTTCAATGAAAAGGGGTTTATCCTTTAATGTTTCTATTTTGGCCAGTGCCTTGCTCATAATTTCTACGGGGTCTTCAGTTGCAGATGCCTCATTTAAGAACTCAAAGGCCTCTTTATTAAGCTGGTAACCCGCTGCTATAGTAAGCTCGACAGCCTTTTGAAGCTTCTCCGGAAAGCTCATAGCCTTATTTCTCTCCAATCTCGCTTTATTGGAACCACGATGAAGCCTTCCTCACGGTCGCCCACGCTTTCTGTTAAGCCTTTCACGTAAAAGTAACCCGTTAGGGCTGCTGTTACAGCGTCTATCTCGTGCGGCGCCAATATACGCTGGCTTATAGACCCAGCTAGGCCGATACGGTTTAGAATGTTTTGTATTGTTTTCCAGTCTTTTGCTGGCATGCCTAGAGCCTTTCTTGTCGAGGTTGGGTGCACTTCTATTGTTTGTACACCCATCTCTATTATTAACCTATTTAGCCTAATTGCCCGAAGGGTTAACGTTTTCATAGCTGGCAGGCCTGGTGGAAAAACGCGGTAACCTTTTTTGATTAGCTCCTTGTCTGCTTTTCTAAAAATCCCACTTTTCGGGGGTTTCAGTGGCGCATCTATTGCCACAATTTTTGGGTTTGTACGTGCAACATTTTCCAAAATTTCCTTATCCGTGTAAATTAGGCATGTTTCCACGCTTTTGTTTCGCCAGACCGCTAAACCCGTAGGGTTTTCCTCTTTACCCGCCAAGTCTATACCAATTATAACTTTGTTTTCCAATTTCAACACTTACGCTTAAGTTTATATATTGAAGCTTTGTTTAAATTTGTTAATACTCGCTGTTTAATCCATACACCGTTATGGTGTGATATGAATTGGGAACGATCCGTAAGATTCAGAGAACACCAAGCGGCACCTTCTTCGTTTGCATACCAAAAGATTGGGCTGAACGTTATGGACTTAAACGTGGATCTGTTGTAGCGGTAAATGAGACCAGCGACGGTAAACTTCTTATAGATCCGGAATATGGGGCGGCCCCCTCCCCCCGCACTATTGTTTTAAAGCCTGGACCATATTTAAGCCGTGAAGTCGTTGGAAAGTATTTGCTCGGGTATGACATCATCCGTGTGGAAGGGAAAGAGGCAATAAGCATTGAGGTTCGGGAAAATGTTAAGAAAGCGGCTAGCCGCCTAGTGGGCCTCGAGATAATTGAAGAAGACTATTCAAAGATTGTTTTACAGTGCTTACTTGAGCCTTCCAGTTTCCCACCTGAGAAGATTCTTCGGAGGGGCTACTCGATAGTTGCGGGTATGCATCGGGATGTCGTAAACGCCCTTGTTGACGGTGATGTGCACATGGCAAAAAGTGTAATCGCCCGCGACGAGGAGGTCAATAGGCTTTACTTTCTCCTCGTAAGGATTCTCCGAACCATTATTCAAAATCCGAGCCTTAGTGAAAAGCTTGGGGTGCAACCAATAGAATGCCTTGACTACCGTTTAGCCGCGAGCCTTGTAGAAACTATCGGGGACGAATGCGTACGCACAGCCCTTAAAGTGTCAGAACTAAAAGGGGCTAAGTTAAATGAGGATTTGAAGAAGCTTATTGTTGAGTTTCATTCCCTCTGCTTTGAGGCTCACGAAAACGCCCTAAAAGCTTTCTTTACCGGCGATACTGGCTTGGCAGAAGATGTGCGAACCATGAGGGAGAAGGTGGAAAAAGCCTTAGCAGCCATCGAGAAAAGTGCTAAAGGGCAAAGCCTTGAAGTGATGCCCCATCTCCTAGCCGCGGTTTCAACCCTACACCAAATATATGAGCACAGTGTCGACATTGCGGACTTAGCTATGCCGAAGAAACTGCCGACCTGAGGGTGAAAGTTTGCATCATACATTGGAAAGCGGTAAACAGTACCATATAGCATGCGGAAAGGGCGACTTGGCGGAATATCTGCTGGTTCCAGGCGACCCTGACCGTGTTCCAAAAATTGCAAAATTCTGGGATTCAGCCAGAGAAGTCTCTTGCCATCGGGAGTTCCGAAGCTTCACAGGCACCTACAAAGGTGTCCTAATATCGGCAATTTCAAGTGGTATTGGTCCGGCGTGCATGGCGATAGTTGTTAATGAGGCGTCGGCCATAGGCGTCCATACCTTTATACGTGTGGGAAGTTCAGGAGCAATTCAAAGGGACATAGAATGCGGGGACCTTGTTATTTCGTCGGCTGCTGTTCGCCTTGATGGGACGAGCATCTGCTACATTATGCCGGAATATCCAGCTACAGCCAGCTACGAGGTTTTGTTGGCTTTGATTGAGGCGGCTGAAAGCCTCGGCATAAACAATTACCATGTAGGCGTAACAGCCACAACATCAGACTTTTATGCCGGCCAGAACCGCCCAACCAAAACTAAAACAGCCAACATTCTTCAAGTCTTGCGAGAGGCCGGTGTGCTCAATTTTGAGATGGAAACCGCGACGCTCTATACGCTTGCAAACCTCTATGGTTTAAGGGCTGGGGCGGTCTGCGCAATCTACGCTAATAGGTGCACTGGCGATTTTAAACCAGGAGAGGGCGAGGAAAACGCCATAAAAGTGGCCAACGAAGCGGTGAAAATTTTAAACGAATGGGATGAAAAGAAGAAAGCTAAAGGTAAGAGGTGGCTTTTCCCATCGCTTATGAAGGCATAACCCTTTAAGAACCTAATTCCTTTTAACTTGTGAGGGCCGGGGTGGCGGAGTGGTTAACGCGCTGGCCTCGAGATCTGCCCGCCGTTCAGAATGGGGCTTTGACAAGGGAGCCAGTGGGCCTTCGGGCTCGCAGGGGTTCGAATCCCCTCCCCGGCGCCAATTTACCGGTTAAAAATACTTGAGCTTGGCTTCTCTCTATTGGGGGTATACTGAAATAGGTATGCTCCACTGCATTTGCGCAAACTGTCAAAATGTTGTTGCATCTACTGTTATGCAACCATTTTGAATTCCGTTTCTTTAAAGCTGAACTGTTAACACTTTTTTAATGAACCTTTTCACGACATCTAAGTCTGCAAGGTATACAAACTCGTTTTTGCCATGGATGTTTGTATCTTCCCTTAATGTGCCGAATTGAACCACAGGCATTCTTTCAATAAGATATCTTCCATCTGTTCCGCCTAACTCGACGCTTAGCTTTAATTTTTCTCCAACGACGCTTTCAGCTATTTTTTTAATGGTGTTTACGACCTTTTTGTTGGTGGTGTACCACCCATCTGAAAAAGATTGAACTTGAACGTCAATGTTTATTCCTTCCCTTTTTGCAAAATTTTCTAGCATGGCTTTAACTTCTTCAGCTGCTTTTACGCTTTTTCTTCCGGAATTGTTCTTACGTCAATAGTTAGTGTACACTCACCGGGAATTATGTTGGCTGCAACGCCACCATTTATCATTGTAACGCTCATTCTTCTTGGTAGTCTCTTGTAGTATGTTGAAGCTGGAAACTTTGAAAGAATATTTTCCTCAAACTCTTTAGCCTTTCTCTTTACGAACTCTATCACTTTTACCGTTTCATATATGGCGTTTATCCCTTTATAGGGGCATGCGGAATGCGCCTGTCTGCCTAATACTTTAACTGTTAAACGCGCCAGTCCGGAGGAACCGATAGAAATGGATTCACAACCCACATCAAGTACCACAGCTAGGTCTCCCTCTAATGTTTCAAAGAAGTCCTCTGACTCGCCTGTTTCTTCTCCGCCTGCCACAGCTAAAATCGGATAGACTTTCAACGGTAGCTTTTCTTTTAAAGTTTCATGGAAAGCTGTGACTGCGGCTACAATATTTGATTTGTTGTCAGCAGCCCCTCTCCCATAAAGCCTGCCGTCTTTTACAAATGGTTTAAATGGGTCGAAGTCCCAACCTTCGCCAGCTGGGACGACATCGTAATGGGTTATGAAAACGACTTTTTTCGCTTTTTTAGGGGCTGTGGGGATCGTTACGATGATGTGTGGAATTCCCTTCTTATCAACTACTTTTTCAGCCGTTAAACCGCGTTTTTGTGTCTCTTCCATAAGTAAGTCTGCAAACGTTTCATAATTTTTTCGTTCCGTGGATGTGGTGTCTATGGACACGAGTTTTGATAGTAGGTTAACTTCTTCTGAACTCAAAGGCATACCCTCCGCTGTAAACAGTGCTTGCTTTGCAAATAAACTTCTTTGGGTAGAAAAGCCTTTTTGGCTTTTGCTCACAGTAGATTTATAAGCTTGTGGTTTTATCTCAAACGGTTTGTAAAGGCGGGTAGCTGATGGTGGTTTAGTATATGGAGTGGTTCTATATTACGCCTATAGCTGGCTTGGCTGCTGTTGGTTTGGCCATCTACCTATACAAATATGTTACAAAACAAGACAGCGGCACTGAGAGGATGAGAGAAATCGCCAACGCCATAAAGGAGGGTGCAAAAGCCTACCTTAGAAGGCAGAATATGACATTGGCCATCTTTGTTGTCATAATGGCAGCGACTCTTGGTGTGCTTTACGCTATTCGCGGAGGTTTTGCCTATGGTGGAAGCATTGCTTTGGCTTATATTTTTGGTTCGGTTTGCACCACCGTTGCGGCTTATATTGGTATGATGGCTGCTGTTGAGGCTAATGTTCGAACGGCAAACGCCGCCAAACAGGGATTGAAGAGGGCGTTTCCAGTGGCTTTCTATGGCGGGGCAGTTATGGGATTGTTTGTTGTAGGTTTGGCCTTGCTGGGCATCAGTTTGCTTTTCTACATTTACAATGTAGTTTTAGGCTGGAAGGCTGAGGACGCCGCAAATGTGGTTCTTGGTTTCAGCTTTGGAGCCAGCGCATTGGCACTTTTTGCTAAGGCTGGTGGGGGCATATACACAAAAACAGCTGATATCAGTGCAGATCTTGTAGGGAAGGTTGAGCTTGGAATTCCTGAAGACGACCCACGGAACCCAGCGGTCATAGCTGACAATGTTGGAGACAATGTGGGCGACGTCGCTGGAATGGGCGCCGACCTAATAGACTCGTACATCGCCAGCATTGTAGCTGCCATGATAATTGGCGCAGAGATCGCGCTCCTCGATTCCAATTTAGGCGTGTTAGTGGCTTTGCCGCTCATAATAGCTGCTGTTGGGCTTTTCGCCTCAATAATTGGCGCCTTTGTTGTTAAACTTAGCATAAAGAGCAATCCTGGGGCGGCTCTTAACCGCGGCTCGTTTGCAACATGGATTATCTTTGCGGTTTTTCTATTCTTGGTCACATACTTTTCTGGTCTAGGTGACCGATGGCTTGGAGTTTTCTTGCCCACGGTTGCAGGGCTGGCTGCGGGGGTTGTTATTGGAATAACCTCTGACTACTTCACGTCTATTGATAGGGGACCGGCGCAAAAGGTGGCTCAAGCCTCCACAACGGGGGCTGCTATCAACATCCTTACTGGCTTCTCTTACGGGGTGATTAGCATTGTTCCACCAATACTCGGTATTTGCGTTGCCACTTTGGCTGCTTGGTATCTTGCAGCCGCGTTTAATGTTCCATCCTTCTATGGAATTGCCATATCAGCCGTTGGGATGCTTGCCACTGTTGGGATGACAATATCTGCGGATGCTTATGGACCGGTTTCCGACAACGCGAAGGGCATAGCCGAACAGTCTGGATTAGGCGAAGAGGTTATTGAAATTGCTGATAGGTTGGACGCCGCGGGTAATACCACAAAGGCCATAACAAAAGGGTTTGCCATTGGTGCCGCTGCACTGACTGTGCTTGCGCTGTTTGGGGCTTATGCTCATCTGGTTGACATAACCTCGTTAGACCTAATGAAGCCTGAAGTTGTTGCCGGGATTTTCTTGGGCGGTATGATGCCTCCGCTGCTTTCAGCATTGCTGATTTTGGCTGTGGGGCGAAATGCCGAACGTATGGTTGAGGAGGTTAGGCGCCAGTTTAGGGAGATTCCTGGGCTTATGGAAGGCAAAGCCAAGCCAGATTATGCTAAATGTGTGGATATTGCCACAAAGGGAGCCATAAAAGAGCTAATGCTGCCATGCCTACTAGCCATAATAGTCCCCATCATAACACTGATAGCGCTTGGAAAAGAGGCTTTAGCGGGCTTTTTGGCTGGAAGCATTGTTACTGGCATAATCTTCGCCTTGTTTATGGCGAATGCCGGCGGGCTTTGGGACAACGCGAAAAAATATATAGAGGCTGGGGCACACGGCGGAAAAGGCTCAGAGGCTCACAAGGCTGCTGTGACCGGCGATACCGTTGGAGACCCCTTTAAGGACACGGCTGGGCCGTCACTAAACACAATGATTACAGTTATGTCGCTGGTAGCCGAAGTCTTCGCTCCACTGATTCTCCTGCTAATCGCTTAAGCTTCCTCCCTTTCTCTGAAACATGCATTAAAAAGGCTTGTGGATAGCGAATTTTATAAATAAGTTGCTGTATGAGTCTTTTAACCATTGAAATTTGGAAGAGGCGCTTAGATGTCAAGGCCTTGGCATGCCATGGAAGTTGACAAAGTCTTGAGTGAGTTAGGGGTAAGCCGTAACGGTTTATCCTCATCTGAAGCCCTTGAAAGGCTTAAGAAATATGGGCCAAACGAGATTAGGAAGGTGAAGCGGCGAACAGCCCTCCACATGTTTTTAGACGAATTTAAAGACGTCTTCATTTTATTGTTGATCGCGGCGGCCATATGTTCGGTTATTGTTGGATACTACGAAATGCTTGAGGGCCGCGAGTTCCTTGAGGCCTACGCAGACTCAATAACGATAGGCGCCATAGTCCTTTTATGTGCCATCACAGGCTTTGTTCAGGAGTATAGGGCGGAAAAGGCTGTTGAAGCCCTTAAAAAGTTGGCAGCTCCTAAAGCCCGTGTAATTAGAGATGGAAAGGAAATTATTATTCCAGCCAGCGAAGTTGTTCCAGGCGACATTCTGGCACTTGAGGAAGGCGACCATGTTCCCGCTGACGCTAGGCTCATTGAGGTTGTTGAGTTAAAGGCGAATGAGGCTGTTCTAACCGGTGAATCCACACCCGTCGAGAAAGAGTTGGCGGTTCTTAAGGAGGATACTCCCGTTTCAGAAAGAAGAAACATGGTTTTCTCCGCTACCCACATTGTTTACGGCAGGGGCAAAGCGGTTGTAACCGCCACAGGAATGAACACAGAATTTGGCAAAATTGCCGAGATGGTTCAGACCGCTGAAGAGGAAGAAACGCCACTTCAGAAGAAATTAGACAGATTCGCCAGCAAAATTGCCAAGGTTGTAATCGCCGTCTGTGTGCTTATTTTTGCTTTGGAAGCATTTGAGGTAATAATGAAGATGCACTTTGAACCCGAAGGCTTCATTCAAGCTTTTATGTCCTCAATCTCATTGGCAATATCCGCAGTTCCTGAGGGCCTACCAGCCATTGTTACTATAGCGCTGGCACTAGGGGCAAGGGAATTTGCGAAGCGCAACGCCATAGTGAGGCGGCTTTCATCGGCAGAAAGTCTCGGCGCGGTGACGGTCATATGCTCTGACAAAACTGGGACGATAACTAAAGGCGAAATGACTGTTCGCCAAATCTATGTTGATGGAAAACTTGTTGAAGTGACTGGGGTTGGTTATGAGCCTAAGGGTGAGTTTCGCATTGAAGGAGACCCTGTAAAGCCTGATAGCAGTCTTGAATTTGTTTTAAGGATAGGTGCCCTATGCAACAATGCCAGCTTAAGAAAAAATGAGCAAAACAACAGTTGGGAAATCTTCGGCGATCCGACAGAAGGAGCACTTGTTGTAGCGGCTGCCAAGGCTGGATTTAGCAAAGAGGCTTTAGAAAATAGTTATCCACGCGTTGGTGAAATACCCTTCACTTCTGAAAGGAAACGTATGACCACAATCCACAAGACTCCGGAAGGCGAAGTTCACGCCTACATGAAGGGCGCGCCTGAAGTCGTTCTGGAAAGATGTACCCACGTATTTGAGGGAGGAAAAGAAAGGAGACTTACGGAAGAACGGAAAAAAGAGATCCTAGCTGTGAACGAGCAATTGGCTGGAAACGCCCTAAGGGTTCTTGCTATGGCGTATAAGCGCTTGCCGCCAACCATGACAAAGTATGAAGCTGAAACAGTTGAAAAAGGAATGGTTTTTGTTGGGCTTCAAGGAATGATAGACCCTCCAAGAGAGGAAGCCATAGAAGCCAACAAGAAATGCCAAAAGGCCGGCATAAAGACGGTTATGATAACAGGCGACCACAAGCTGACCGCCATTGCTGTTGCAAAGGAGGTTGGAATATACAAGGAAGGCGACTTGGTCTTAACTGGCGCTGAAATGGACCAGCTAAGCGACGAGGAATTTGAAGGAATAGTTGAAAAAGTAACCGTTTACGCCCGCGTTTCACCAGAACACAAACTAAAAATTGTCAATGCTTTGAAAAAGAAAGGCCACATAGTGGCAATGACTGGTGATGGCGTTAATGATGCGCCAGCTGTTAAAGCCGCCGATGTCGGTGTCGCGATGGGCATCAGCGGGACAGACGTTACACGGGAAGCGTCGGACCTTGTTCTAACAGACGACAACTTCGCAACAATAGTTAAGGCTGTAGAGCAAGGAAGAGTTATCTACGACAATATAAGGAAATATGCACGTTTTCTCATATCATGCAACTTCGATGAGTTGCTGGTTATAGGCACATTCGCCATTCTCGGTGGAATATTCTCACCAGAACTGTTTCCGCTTCCGCTACTACCAGCGATGATACTGTGGATAAACCTTGTAACAGACGGGGCTCCGGCAGTGGCCCTCGCAACAGACCCTCCAGATGTTGATGTCATGGATAGACCACCACGTAAACCTGAAGAAGGCATACTTCATGGAATGGGAGCATTCATAATAGCCTCCTTCATACTCCAAGCAACTGGGACCATTCTGGTGTTCTGCCTGGAATATTACGTCTGGCCTTCTCACCCATGGATTCGCCCTGATGGGACGGTTGATGAGATGGCAAGACAGCTTACTTACCGGGAGGCCACCACTACAGCCTTTGTGCAAGCAGCTTTATTCGAATTGTTTGTTGTTTGGAACTGTCGCTCAGAAAAGCGTAGCGTTTGGAGAATGGGTAGAAAGGCCTTCGAAAACAAGTTCTTTGTCATTGCCGATTTGGTGTCAGTTGCCCTAACTCTTGGAATAACCTACATACCAATCACTCAGCAACTATTCCACCTTACAGGCTTAAGCCTTACAGACCTAGCCTATGTTGCAGGAGTAGCTAGCTGGGGTCTCTTAATCTTTCCAGAAATATTCATGGGCAGAAAAGTCTGGAAATGGGAATAACAAACGTCAAAAAGCTACGGATATATACGGGTTATCGTCCTCGGGAAAGGTATTGCTTCTCTTATATGCTTTAGTTTGCAAATCCACATGACTGTTCGCTCAATTCCCAGTCCAAAGCCTGAATGCGGCACTGAACCATACCTCCGCAAATCCAAGTACCATTCGTAGGCTTGTTTTGGCAAGCCAAACTCTTCTATGCGTTTTTCCAGCAGTTTTAGGTCGTGAATGCGTTGGCTCCCACCTATTATTTCGCCATAGCCCTCAGGCGCCATCAAATCGGCACATAATACGACTTCTGGGTTTTCTGGGTCTGGCTGCATGTAGAAGGCTTTAGCCTTGGCTGGATATCTGTGGACAAACACCGGCTTTTCAAACTGAAGGGAAATGTGCCGTTCGTGGGGTGCTCCAAGGTCTTCTCCCCATTGGATAGGGAAGCCAGCCTTCTGCAGCATTTCCACAGCCTCTGTGTAGCTTATCCTCTCGAAGGGCGGCTCAACCTTCTGTAAAGGTGTTATGTCCCGCTTAAGGGTTTCAAGCTCTCTTCGCCGCCTCTCTAGAACAGTTTTAACAATGTAGGTTACCATTTCCTCTTGCACTTTCAAGTTCTCCTCGAAATCACAGAAAGCCATTTCCGGCTCAACCATCCAGAACTCTGTTAAGTGTCTAGGCGTTTTGGACTTTTCAGCCCTAAATGTTGGGCCGAAACAGTATACTTTTCCAAAGGCAGCCATTGTGGCCTCAACATAAAGCTGTCCGCTTTGGGTTAAGTAGGCCTTCTCACCAAAGTACGGAACTTCAAAAAGGGTTGTTGTTCCTTCAACAGCGGCGGGCGTGAATATTGGGGCGTCTGTTAAGACGAAGCCTCTGCTGTCTAGAAAGTCTCTGCAAGCCTTAATCACTTCGGCTCTAATCCTAAGGATGGCTGTCTGCCTTGGGCTTCTAATCCACAATTGCCTATAATTCATTAGGAAGTCTATGCCGTGCTCCTTTTTTGCCAATGGGTATTCGCGTTCAGCCAAGTGCACTATCTGCAGGTCACTAACCCTTATTTCGTAGCCTCCGGGCGCACGCTTATCCTCCTTAACGACACCCCTTAATATAATGGAGGATTCCTGAGTTAGCCTCTCCGCGTCTTCGAAAACTTTTGTTGAAACCTCGTCTTTGTGGATGGTTGCTTGTATGAAGCCTGTCCCGTCACGTATTATTAGGAATTGGACTCCGCCGCTTGAGCGTTTGTTGACAAGCCAGCCTTTTATTTCAACTTCGTTTTCGGTTAGCCTTCCGTCTAGGATGTCGCTTATGCTCATTGTTTTGTGCCTCCTTCAAAAAGTTCAGGAGAAACAAGTCTATAGAGTGTGGTGAAAATTTTCTGGGGTTTATGTTGCTGGGTTAAAGTGTTCACCTTGCACTTTGATACCCACATAATCATGTAAAAAGCTATTATTTTAAATGTTTTGCTAAGCCCTGCTTCACAATCCTTAAATCCCGAGGGCTGGGCAATCTATTTGATGAATAATGCCTTTAAAAGAGACCGGGCTTAGAAGCCTAAAAATTTCAGCCATAGCCATATCCAGCGTTGTGATTGTAGAAGTTGTTTTGGGCTTGGCTGTTGGCAGCCTAGCCATCCTGAGCGACGGCGTGCACGCATTGCTGGATGCCGTAACCATGCTAATTCTCTTGGTGGCAGCCAAAGCCTCGCTAAAGCCGCCGGACGAGGAACACATGTATGGGCATGAGAAAATTGAGCCGCTCGGCGGGCTTATTGGTGGGGTCATACTTTTCGGCACAGGCATTCTCCTAATTATCAGGGCTGTTCAAAGGCTTTTGCATGGTGAGCCTTTAAACCAAGAGTGGGAGCTAGTTGGTTTCGCCGCAATAGGCTACACCTTCTGCATAGACATTTTAAGAGTTAGGGTGCTACATTCAGTGGAGATGGAAAGCGTGACCGTTAAAGCTGGCTTCTATCATGCTCTGGCAGATTTAGGCTCAACTCTCATCGCTCTTTTAGGCTTCGGACTTGCCACATTGGGTTTTCCAGTATCAGATGCTGTTGCCTCTCTCATATTAAGCGCTGCTATAGGCTACTTGAGCATTAGGCTGGTGAAAACAAGCGGAATGGAGCTGAGCGACGCGATCTCAAGGGATGTTGCAGAAAAGGTGCGAAAGGAAATAGCCTCAACCATAGGTGTTTCCAACGTTAAAGGGTTAAGGGTTAGAAGGGCTGGAGACAAAACCTTTGTTGAAGCTACGATACAAGTTCCAGACTACATAGGGCTGGAGGAAGCCCACACTCTTGCAACGCATGTTGAGGATAAGCTGAAGAAAGTGTTGAGGAATGCTGAAGTCTTAATCCACGTGGAGCCACCAGAAAAGGAAATTTTAACTCCTCAACTTGTGGAAAAGTTGGCTAGGGAAGTTGAGGGCGTCAAAGAGGTTCACGAAGTAAATGTTGTTTATTCCCATGGCAAACTCTACGTTACATTACACGCATATGTTGATCCCTCTTTGTCTATAAGTGAAGCTCATGAGCTTGCTGAGAAGATAGAGGGTAGGCTAAGCGAAAAACTGGAAAACGTCAGCAACGTAACAGTTCACATCGAACCATTTGACATGAAACAGCGAGGCCCAGCAGTGGATGAAAGGGAAATTCAGCAAGTAATCTATAAAACGGCTGAAAACCTGCAACAAGTGTTCTCAGTTAAGCGAATAGTCACATACATTGTAGGCGGGAAACGCTACATAAACATAGACTGCTGTTTCACAAGCCAAATCTCAATAGAGGAAGCCCACAAAGTAGCATCAAAAATCGAGAATGGAGTGAAACGAAGATTCACAGAAACCATAGTCACGGTTCACATGGAGCCAAAAAAGGAAGGAGTTTAGGGGAAGACAATTTCTGCTTTTGGCGAAAGGTCCACTAACCAATTTATTTTTAGCTTCATTTCAGACACTGTGTAAAGCATGTCCTCGATGTATAAGGATCTTTTAATCTGGTAGGCGTAGTCCCACCGCCAACTGGTGTCGCCTTCTAAATGTGTGACATTTCCTTTAAGTGTAAGTGCACAGTCGGTTGTGTTAAATACGTAGACGCCTTGCCAACAGGTTTTCGAATAGTCGCAGATAAGCAACGGGATAACCAGCAATTCCTTAGCCTTATCAAAGAGAAACGCCTTATGCTCCCACAAAACTGGTGTGTCCGAATATTCCCCCACAACCGTAAAGTTACCAACCGTTATTGGATTGCTAACATTGCTCACATCAAACAGCAATATTTGCACACTGTTTCTTTCGTCCCTGCCGACGCCAATCAGATGCGTTTCATCATATGGATGTAGGTACCTTGTGAAACCAGGAATATTTAAACTGCCTAAAATCTTTGGCTTGTATGGGTTTTCAACATCTATCACAAAGAAGGGGTCTATCCTTCGAACCGATGTCGTTAGGTAACAGCGGTTTCCGATGAATCTTGCCGAGTCTAAAGTTTCGTTGGGTACTATATTTGTTAAGTTTCCGACTATTGTTAGATTCATGTCTAGTATGTATAGGTCATTTTGAATTATCCCGTCAACCCACTTCATGGTTGCTATTCTAAAATGGTTATTGTACTCGTCCATGGCGAACTGGTTAATTTCATGTCCTGGCACTGTGCCCGTTGCTTCCCAACTCATTGTTTTGTTTTCTATCCTTATTCTGTAAATGGTTGTTTGCCAAGGTGCGGTAATGTTTGTTCGCCAATTAAAGCTGTGGAATGTTATGTAGATGTTGTTTAATGAGACGTATAGGTTGCTTGTTCCTCCAATCATTATAGTTAGGGTGTTCGGTTCTTCAGTTTCGTTCATTATATTTAAGGCGACGATTGTCGTGAAAGCGTAGTGTTCCTCAGACACGTTTGAATAGTATATTTTTGTGGCTTCAATCTCTCTAATCCCATCCTTTAGGTAGACTTGTGGGAGAATAACCTTATCATAGATTACGTAGACTGGTTGACCGATGACGGCATATATGTACTCGCCAATCATTCTTGAGTTGAAATAGCTGCCAGTCATCATGAAATCTCTTACGAGAACGGGGTTTGTTTTGTTTGAGACGTCATAGACGTAAATGAACGTTTTGCCATCAATAATATAACAATGCCCGTAATAGTATGACCATGGCGGAAAACTGTATTTGCTTCCAAGAACTGCCAGCTTATTACCATCAGAGCTTACAAATAATCCAGCTGGGTAGGTATTGTTTTCTAATGCTATTTTTGAAATTAAGGTGGCGCTTTCCGGCGGATAAGCCTTCAAAATGTAGACGTTGTTGTTGGCTATCACGTAGAGGTATTCGCCATCAGTTTTTACAATGTCTGCTTCATCAACACCCGCTACTTGCACATTTGTAGTTGAATATTCCACATCTTTATAAACAGGTGTTGGGCTTATTGTTTCCAATACTCTAAGGTCTACCGGTCCATAGAATGGGTAAACTCCCACATTTACATTCTTCGTTATGAAGTTTAGAAGTTCTTGATACGATGAGAAGGTTTTCAGGGATTGTCGTGAGGGTTGGGGCGTTGGCTCTGGTGACGGTTGCGGTGATGGTTGTGGAGTAGGCTGATTCTGGTTTTGGTTTCCTAATGGTTGTGTTCCAAGGTTATGGCATAATGCCCCTAATATTAGGGCGATTAAGACTGCTGCTAGACTGTAAGTTGCCGCCCGCCTTTTAACTTCTCTTGACAAATTGTTTCACCGTTTAAAAATGTCGCTTTCTTTTATTTTATCCTAATTTTTGGTACAATCCGTCTAACGGTTAGAACGGTTTTAACAACCATACTCGTATAGTTTCATACCAAAATATTGCTGATACAATGGCTCCAAAAATTATGAGGAATAGGCTTTCCCGTGTGAAATTGGGCATGGAAAGTATGAGGTAGGTTGCATAGAAGGTTGTGGAGAAAACAGCGTAAAACAAGTATCTTGGAAAGAGAAGTTTGCCCAACTTAACAAAGTGACGAAGTACACCAATTTTAACTTCGCCTACAAGGTAGTAGTGGCCGCCCACCTCCTGTTTTTGAACTAAGCCCATTTCTCTTAATTGTTCAAGATGATGTTGTGCCACGCTTGGACTGCTGAAACGTAAAGCCTTTTGAACCTCGCGCACGCTCATTGGGCGCCCGTTTTTCAAGAGAAGCCAGTAAACCTTCCAAGCCTTCCCGCGGAGGGCATACTCAAGTTTGCTTTCTTCTTCACTATGCAATTGCAGCACTTCACATTTTTGGGGTCTAAATGAAAGTAATAGCTAGGAGTGCTTATAATTCCAACTTCTAGAACATTGAGCGTGAACAATTTTAACGCAACAAACTTCCTGCCACGAAGGCAATAAGTCCTGCAAAAAACCATAACAAAACATGGTTTTTCACTTTTTTGGCGTTCTCCCTTGTATAGTCCCTTAAAATTGAAATTGAAGATGCCGCCAATCCTATGTCTGTTATGGCTACTATGGGGATAAACCACGCTGAAACGAGATTTAAGGCTGGCGGCAGTGGAGTCAAAGCAACGGCTAATAAGTAAAAGATGGATGCTGCAACTGCGGCTTTGCGCGGTCCAAAGAGGACAGCTAAAGTGCGCACGTTTCGTGCTTTATCTCCTTCAATGTCAACAATACCTTTCGTTATTTCTCTTCCCGTGTTCGACAGAAAAACAATGGAAACGAAAATCCACATGTTCAATACAACTTTGTTAGTTACAGCTAAGCTTCCATAGACAAAAGGAGCTGAAACACACGCGCTAACCAAGAAGTTTCCCGGAAGCCCAGTTCGCTTCCCAACGGTGGCATATGCTACTGAAATTAGCCAAAAAATTAAAGCTATTAAAAAACAATGAATGGACTTTGTGGCAACGCATGTGATGGCAGCTGTCGCCAAGCCCGATGCTGTGAGCAAAAGGGCGAAGACAAGTGCCTCTGTTGGCTTAATTACGCCGCTCGGGATAGGTCTAGAAGGCTCGTTTATGGCGTCTATCTCCCTATCATAATAGTCGTTTATGGTCATAGCTGCCGCCGTTAGCAAAAAACCTGTGAAAAACCCGCAGATGAGGCTCCATAGATGAGTTGTTAAGGCCTTCGGATCTGCAATGGCTGCACCAACTATAACGGCAAAACCCATCATCAAACAGTTTACGGGGCGCATCAAACGAACGAAACCAAAGATTTCGTTCATAACCTAAACCTTTCGCATTAAAATAATTTGGCTTTAGTTATAAAATTCGCGTTTCCCTTTAGAAAGTTTAATACGCTTAATCATAATATGCATTGTAAAAGCTGGTGGAGTTTTTGCGCCACAACTATGAACCGGAGAGGTTACGAGTCATAATTCCAGTAGGGGGTAAAGCCACAAGGCTGCTGCCGTTAACAGCAGAAACCAGCAAGGCTTGCATCCGCCTACTAAACAGACCCCTCATAGAATTCTCGCTATTGTCCCTCGCTCGTCAAGGCATTAGAAACTTCATCTTTGGTGTTAAAGGATACACAAATTATAGGGATTTGCATGACTATTTCGAGTCTGGTTACGGTTTTTCAGCCCGTTATGGTATAACGCCCCGTGTGCACATTAAATACCAGCCAAACATAGACGACTTGGGAAGCGCCGACTCGGCGAGAATAAACATAGAATACTACAACGTGAGGGACCCCGTGTTTGCGGTTCAAGGAGACAACATATTTGACGTCGATTTGAAAGAACTCATTGAATTTCACCGCAAGAAAGAAGCGATTATAACAATAGCCCTCAGAGAAGTTGAAGATGTCGAGGGTTATGGAATAGCTGACATAGACAAAGACATGAGAATCCGTAAATTTGTGGAAAAGCCAACACCAAAGGAGGCGCCGTCAAATCTGGCTAACACTGGCTTATACATGGTCTCTCCAGAAATAAGGAAAATTTTCAAAGAAAAGGGTGTTAAAAAACTGATGAAAGAGCGAAACCGTCTGGACTTTGGCTACGACTTTATTCCATATGTGATAGAGACTGGCAGACCAGTTTATGGCTATGTTCTAAAGGGAAGCTGGTATGATGTTGGCACTCCAAAACGCTATTTGGAAGCCATGAGAGACATGCTTGAGGGACGCTTCTCCTCACTTACGGACTTTGGTGGGAGAATAGGTGAAGAAACAAGGGTTTGGGTTCAAGGTGAAAGTCCAGAGTCCATTAAGCGTCGAAAGGAAATTATAAGGAAGATTAAAGAGGGAAAAATTGAGGTTGAAGGCTCAGTTTTGATTGGGCGACACTGTAAAATAGGCGACGGAGTGCACATCGCGAACTCATGCATCGACAGCTACACAAAAATAGAGGATGGAGTGACCATAGAAAACTCCGCCGTAATGGACAGAGCCATAATAGAGGCGAAAGCCGAAATAAAAGACAGCATAATAGGGAGACATGTAACAATCCGCTCCAGTGCAAGAAAACCAACAAAAATAAGCGAAATTTCAGTTATAGCAGACGACGTCACAATAGCCGAAGGCTGCCTTCTCAAGGCGACAAAAATTTATCCCCACCAATATGTTAGAGGCGAATTTGTGAATCAGACAATAATGCCGGGTTAAAAATGAAAATCGACTTAGAGCAGATCAAGCAGAGAACAGTGTCCGTAAATCAATACATCGCAAATATCAGCGAACCCTTCCGCGAAAAATTTCTTGAACGGAAGAAGGCGTACAAGCTAAACCCAGAAGCGGTTAGCGAACTAAAGAAGCTCGCAAACAACGTTGTGGTGGTTGCCTTCTCCGCTGAGTGGTGCAAAGACTGCGCTGCCAACATCCCAGTTTTAGCGTTGTTATCGGAAGCAACAGGATTAGATGTCAGGATTTTCGGAGGGCTAAAGAGGGACCCGCTAAATCTGAAACGGAAATGGAGCATCCCGCCGTCGCCACCAGAGGTTGAAATATTTAACGTGGACAAAATCCCCTTAATTCTGATTTTTAACAAGGAAGGTGTGGAGCTGGGAAGGATGGTTGAGAATCCGAAGTTGGGGTTAACTTTAGAAGAAGAGCTTCTTCAAATAATCATGAAAAGTGCTGAAAGAAAGATGTAGCTATGCTTTAAACCACTTAAATATCAGGTACCTTATTTTCCCCTTCTCCAAATCTGGCACCGCTATTATGAATCTTTTCCGCACAGTCGTCGCCAATCTTCCAGCTTTAACTATTTCTGTGGCTGTTAATTCGGATGAGGCCTTCTTAACTGAGACCATGTAGGGGGCGTGTTCCAATCCCGGTCCATGCTTGTAGACTGCAAAGTCGCATCCAAACTTTATTCCCGGCGTGACAACCATTCCGCTGTCCCGCAGGTCACGGTAAACAGCATATTTCTCGTCAAACTCCTCATATAATGTTCTGGCTTTCTGTCGAAGTTTTTTGAGACTTACGCGGGTTTTTTCCGCGCCCTCATAAACGGTGATTATTCCCTTCTCGGCGAGGTATAAACCCTCCATCAAATCCAAAATCAATGGAACATTAAACTCTGGAATTTTCGGCTTTGGTATCCCAAGTGGCTTGCCATAAAAACCCATCTTGTAAAGTTCAGACCCATCGCTTGGGTTCCAAACCACCAGAAAGTTTTCGATGAATTCTACTGGTATTTTTCTCGGCACTGTTTTGTCCCTTTGCTTTGCATTACATTATGAAGGATAAGACTCTTGCGGCGTCTGCAGCATCTTCAGCTTTGTCGGCGGAATCCTCCAAAAGTTGTAGGATGTCCCTCAAAAGTATGAGCGCCGGGATTTCCAGCTTGCTGTTTAGAAGTTTTATTTCAAGGGTCCGATAAAGCTCGTCAACAACGCGTTCCGCCGATTCAACCTCGCTGGCTTTTTCCATAGCTTTCTCTGAACCATAAGCCAAGACCATCATTGTTTCTCTCAGTTTAAGCACAGTTTCCAGCGAGGCTTCTGAAAGTTTTAAAAGGTCCTTTTTTATCTCCGTAGGCACGTTCCAGCTGTGCTCCATTATTTCGAGGATGCGGAAGGCTATTCCCTCAGAGAAGTCGGCAATTTCCCCAGCCAAATTTGTGAATCTTAGGAAGTCTTCGCGGCTTAGGAGTATGGCGCCTATCTCTGCAAGCTCGCGGGAAACTAGGCGTCTAGCATTATCAACGTCTTCTTCGCCCATTCTGATTTCGTTATAGATTTGCTTTGCCCGCGCCTTGTCGTTTTTTATAAAGCATTCAATCATTTGGGGAACCTTTCGCGTTAAGTCTAGTACCTTCCTTAGGTGTTCTTGACATACGCTTAAAGCTCTACGTTTAACGCGTTCCTCTGTTTCTGCTGGAAGCACCAAGTTTCTTCCCGCCGCAAAACCACGTTATGCTTTTCTAGCATTAATATTGCAGAAGTATTAAAAAAGGTAACGAAAACTATTCCTTAACAAGCGTGCCCAAATCTTCAAACTCGATTTTTTTACGGAAGTATTTGTGCAGGAGCTCTGGTAAAGCGTCTATGCTGTTCCTGACCTGTCTCCAAGTGTCGCGGTCTCGAATAGTGACAGTGTCGTCTTTAAGGGTGACATAGTCAATTGTTATTCCCAGTGGTATGCCCACCTCATCTGCTCTAGCGTAGCGTCTCCCAATGGAACCAGCCTCATCATATTCTGCTGTAAAACCTTCATTGACTAGCATCTTGTAAACTTGCATTGCTTTTTCTGGCAATCCATCTTTGCTCACCAACGGGTAAACTCCAACTTGTATTGGGGCTATATCCCTTGGAAAACTTAGTATCACCCTATCATCTTTCACACGGTATGCGTACTCGAGGGTTACGTAAACAAGCCTATCAGAGCCGAAACTAGGCTCCACAACATGTGGTATAAAGCGTCTACCCCTCTCTTCCACCTTAAACGTTGTGATTTCCACGTGTTCGGGCAAAATTTTATGCTCTCTAAGCATGAAATAACCTTTCGCCTTAAATGAGGCTTCAACCTCTTCCGGATTAGCCTCAGAAAGCATTTCAGCAATTTTTTGTGCCTCTACTTTAAAGGCTGGTCCAAGCTTCATCATTAAAGGCTTAACAACCTTTTTCTCCACCACCACAGGCTTTTCATATTCTTTGAATACCCTTGTGTCTGTTCCGCTGAACTGCATGTGCTGCTTTAAATCGTAATCCGTTCTGTAAGCGTGTCCAGAAACCTCAATCCATCCCCAGCGGTCAACATAGACTTCTTGGTCGAAGCTTTGTACTGAGTAGTGCGCCCGCTCCCATGGAAGTTTCTCAATAAACCTTTGACTTTCAGCTGGGACACCTAGCTCCATCAATAATCTTTTAGCTAATGCCATGAACGCGGCTTGCCATGGAACTTTAATATAACCTTTTTTAAGCGCCTCTTTAACCGTAACTTCCACGATTTCCTCAGAGCCGCGAAGCTTGCTTTCAGCTAGAACAAGCCGTAAGGTCTCGTCTCCCACTTCCTCCAACAGAAAACAATTGGGATCTTCAGGGTCAAAGAAAAACTCTATATCCACTATCGTGAATTCCCTAAGCCTTATCAAACCCTGCCTCGGCGAAATCTCATTCCGCAATGCGTGGCCTATCTGCATTACGCCGAAAGGTAATTTTTCCCGCGCCATTTCATATAGACGTCTGAACTCCACGAATATGCCTTGAGCAGCCTCCGGGCGACCATAACCAACAGCTTCAGAGTACGGACCTATGGTTGTTTTGAACATTGTTAGGAAATGTTTTGGTTCGCTAAAAGTGCCTCCGCATTCCGGACAGCGCACGTCATGTTTTTCGATAGCCTCTCTTAGCTCTTCTAAGCTTAATTTTTCAACGTCTGATGCACTTAGCTTCACCATTTCTTCAAGCAGATGATCTGCCCGGAATCGCCTTTTACATTTTAGGCATTCAACCATAGGCTCTTTAAAGTGGTCAACATGACCCGAAGCCTCAAAAACCTTGCCCGGCGCGATTATGGGGGCTTCTATCTCCATTATTCCAAGTCTGTTAACGAAGATTTCCCTAAGCTTGTTTTCAATATTTTGTTTTAATTTTGCGCCTAAAAAGCCGTAGGTTACAAAACCGCTTACGCCCCCGTATATCTCGTAGGATTGCCAGAAAAAGCCTCTGCGGCGGGCTAACTCGTTAATTATTGTGAACTTGTCCTGTGTTTGGTTGTTCACCTTTCTTTGCCACCCGTTTTTTAAGCCGGCTGGTTAAAGCCTTTAAAGGCTTCCTCAATAATAAATTTTCAAGCAAAATGGTGGAGACTCGAACTTGAAGACTTTGAGCTATCAAGATTTAATGGATTTGGTGGATGGGGCAGCGATATTTTCAGCTGGAGGCGGTGGAGACCCGGAAGTTGGATACAGAATAGTAAAGACCCTCGCCGCAGATAAAATCCCCGTCGAGATGGTTGATCCCTTAGAGGTTCCTGATAATGCCAAAGTTGTGAATTTTGCATGTGTGGGCGCGACGACCTCTGTTGATTATGACTCGGATGCTGCAGTAAAACCTTAAAAGCGTTAGAGGAATATGCTGGCTTCTGTGCTTTCGCCACAATCCCCGTAGAATTAGGCGGATTTAACACATTGGCAGCTGTTGATGTTGCTGCTCGACGCGGCATTCCAGTTGTGGACGCGGATGGAGCTGGCAGATCCGTTCCAGAGGTCCACTTAAAAGTTTACACAATTGATGATATTCCGCTCGCGCCGATGGTTGTTGCTGATGTGCACGCTAAAAACGTGGTTATAGTTAAGGAGACTGTTGACGCGAGGGCTGCTGAAAGAATTGCCCGTGTATTAGCCGCCGAGTGGGGGCACTCAGCCTATACTGCGAGGAGGATATTAAGCGGGGTCCAAGTGAAAACTTCTCCGGTGCAGCGAAGCTTGTCCAAGGCTATAAAAGTTGGAAGAATTATAAGAGAGGCTAAAAGCTCAATTGACGATCTGTTGAAAGAAACTGGAGGCTACAGGCTTTTCGAGGGAGTTGTAAGCATGGTCGAGAGGAGAACGGAAGGGGGCTTCACCTTCGTTAATGTGAAGTTTAAAGGTGCTGGCAAATTTGCCGGAAGCAGATTTGAGTTTAAAGCCAAAAACGAGGTACTGGTCGCCTATAAGGATGGACGACTCGCTGCTGTGGCGCCTGACATAATAACGCCTGTCCATCCAAAAACAGGTAAGTGTATAACTGCTGAAAAGATTGTGGAAGGGGATAGACTGACCGTTTTGGGTTTGCCGGCGCCGGAGAAGTGGGTTACCAGTAAGGGACTTGAATTGTGGCGCGATGTGCTGCAGAGGTCCGGAATTTTTGTGGAGTATGTTCCAATAGCAAAATTAGCAACTTAGCATTTCACGTGCCCTTTTCTATTCTTAAATGTTTTTTAACGTCCACTTTCCGGAGTTTTCCATCCTCGCCAATTTCAAATTCTAGGAGTACCCTGTCCAACGCGTTCTTCTTACTGTTAAACTCTTTTCCGCATTCCCCGCATTCAATATCTGCCTCCATTTCAACGACATACCATGAGGCTTCAACGTAGTGGCGGCCGCAGTTTGGACAACGTAGAACCGAAACATCCAACCATGTCTTCATTTCTATCACTTTTAACTGCTAATGGATTGGCATAGAACTTTATAAATCCGTATGTAATATGAAAGGAACAAAATGGTGGTTTAGGCTTGCCAAAAATAAAAGTAGCGGTTGTTGGCGTTGGAAACTGTGCATCAGCCCTTGTGCAAGGCTTACACTACTATAAGAACTTTAATAGCGATGATGAATGTGTTGGTTTACGCAACCTCTTCTTGGGAGGCTTTCACCCAAGAGATATTCAAATAGTCGCAGCCTTTGACGTCGACAGCAGAAAAGTTGGAAGGGACCTTTCAGAAGCTATATTTGCACCACCGAATAATGCCCCAAAACTTGTAGATGTCCCTCCGTCTGGCGTAATAGTTCAAAAGGGACCAGTTTTAGACGGTGTAGGCGAATACACAAAAGAAGTTGTCAAAGTAAACGGTTCAAAAGAAGCTAATGTCGCAGAAGTGTTAAAGGAAAGCGGGGCGGAAATTGTACTTAATCTGCTTCCAGGCGGTGCCGTGAAGGCTTCTGAATGGTATGCCAGCCAATCTTTGGAGGCTGGATGTGCCTTTATAAACGCTACACCAGCTTTCATAGCAAGCGATTCAGCTTGGGCGAGGCGTTTTGAAGAGGCTGGACTGCCCTTGGTCGGCGACGACCTCATAGACCAGATAGGCGCCACAACGTTGCACAAAACGCTGTTGCAGCTTCTTTCAGGACATGGCGTGCGCATAACTGAAACCTACCAGCTCGACGTTGGCGGAGGGACAGAGTCGCTTGACGCGCTGGACAGAACGCGCGAACTGAAAAGGACTGTTAAGACCGAGACTGTTAAGGCGGCGCTGCCATACGAAGCGGAAGTGGTTGCGGGTTCGACGGACTATGTTGATTTTTTGCAGAACAGACGGGACAGCTACTTCTGGATTAGGGGCTTGTACTTCTGCGGGACACCAATGCAAATAGATATGCGCCTCTCAACTGTGGACGCGCCAAATGCTGGTTCAGTGCTGTTGGACGTTATAAGAGCTGTTAAAATCGCTTTAAACAGAAACTTGAAGGGGGCAATTCTCCCAATATGCGCGTACGCCTTCAAACACCCGCCGCAACTGCTTTCCTTAGAGATTGCCGAGAAAATGTTTGAAGAGTTCATTGCCCAAAGACGTCAAGGCTAACCTCTTCTCCCAACAAGGTTCTGTAATTCGCCAACTACCTTATCTTTAAGCCCTGTTTTGGAAATTTTATCCTTTAACACAGAAATGGTCTTTACTGGCGTAGGGTTCACGCCGCGCAGAATGGCAAGATAAACGCTTGTAAAGTCTCCTATAACTGTTGTAGACAACATTTTAGCCAGCTTTCCTTCACCCCTACTCCAGACCTCATAGATTCCCTCCACTTTGCCACTTAACAACTCCTTGGTTGCCTCTATTCTGCATTTAATGGACTCTGGCTCGCTCTTGTCCCGTATAATAACCACTGAAAAATGGTCCACCAGTTCCTCGGCTTTTTCCCATCCCACAACCTCATTATGGTTTAGCTCTGGGAAAACCTCCCATTTTGAGGGAACCTTACTGTTCTCGTTGAACTGTTGTTTAAAGCGCTGCGCCACAGAACGATAAAACCCAAAGCCATAAACTACAGGAACCGTTCCGCCAATATCGGTGGCAAGTTTTTTAGAAAAGTTTTCTTTCAAAGGTTTTTCCGGCGCATTTTCAATACAAACCTGCCTTAAAACTGTGACAGCTTCAGAAATTTCAGCTCTAACTTTTGTAACTAAGCCAAGTTTCTGTAGGATAACTAGCGTTGGGATGAAAAGGTATGGAAGGGCTGCCCTCGGCGGGATTCCTTCTGGAACACGTATGCTTGGAATCTTCAGTTTTTCTGCAAAATTTAAGAGAGTGCCTCCGGAGCTTATGCAGATTATCATGCAGTTCCGCTTTACCGCATCGAGAAAAACGCTTAAGGTTTCTTCTGTTTCCCCAGAATAGCTTACAATAAACGTTAATGTCCTTTTGTCGGCGTGAGCCGGTAGCGTGTACTCCCTGCAAACTTCCACCGGAATTGTTAGCTTGTCGTTTGCCCAGTCTTTTAGAAGTTCTCCACCTATTGCCGAGCCACCCATGCCAGCCACGATTATCGATCTTGGTTTTGGATAATCAATCATAACTTTTTCAGCTATTCGAACGGCACTTTCATAATGTTTTGCGGCGTTGACGCAAAAGGAGAGCATGTCGTTTTTATCTACTTCTCTAATCTTGTCAAGGTTGTCAAGAATTGATGCTTTTGGCATTTTGCATCTGTATGCAGTTAGTAACTTTTGCTTTTAGCTTTTAAGTTAAAACCATCATACAATAACGCGGGATGGTGTAAAAGGGTTGCAGAGAAAAAGCATCTCAATCGCCATTCCAGCATCTGTTGTTTCCGACACTCCGCATCTCCGAGAAAAAACCTCAAAAATAGGCTTGATTGGGAGAGCAGCTGCCATTTTTGGAATTGAAGAGATAATAATTTACAAGGACGAGTTAAAGCTCAATCAGAAGGCAGACATGGACTTAATCGCCACGCTACTAAGCTACATGGAAACTCCGCAGTATTTACGCAAGAAGCTTTTCAAGTTGAAGCCCGAATTGCGTTTTGCTGGCATTCTCCCGCCGCTAAGAACACCACATCATCCCTTAGGCAAAAAGGCGGCAGACCTAAAGGTTGGCGAATACAGAGAGGGCGTCACAGTAGCGAAGTCGAAGGAAGGCGTGCTTGTGGATATAGGTGTGGACAAACTTGTCCTAATTCCAGACTTACATTTGCCCATCGGAAAGCGAGTGACGGTGAGGGTCACCGGCGTAAACAAGCATGTTGCGGCAAGCCTCGTAAACCGCAATGAGGTCCCTCATTACTGGGGATATGCGGTAACCGTTTGGGAAGAACCCTTTGGGAAACTGGTAGAGCGCAGACATTTTAACTTGAAAATAGCCACATCAAAGTGTGGCGTCCCCTTTGTAGATGTCAAAGAAAGAATTGCTGAGAAATGGAAAACTGCGGAAAAAATATTGGTAGCCTTTGGAGCACCAACAAGGGGGCTGTACGAAATAGCCGAGCAGGAAGGGTTAAATCTCGACCAAATTGTAGATTTTGTCGTTAATACAATCCCATGGCAGTCCACTGAAACTGTGCGAACCGAAGAGGCGCTTATCGCCTCTTTGGCCGTTTTTAATTGTAGTTTCGGGTTTAAGGTTTAAATGCCCGTTTAGCCTATTTGCGCTCATGTACTTCGACATCGCCATGCCGCTGACGCTTTTTGCCGTCACTACTATAGCCACACTTCTAAATGATAAAGTTGAGAGAAAACTGAAGATGACCTTTGAGGAGAGGGAGTTCGGCGTTAAAGATGCCGTCATGCTTGTAGCCGCGATAAGTGTGGCTATCTCGCTCATGGTTTTTGTCCCGCAAATGGCTGTTATGACAATATTTCTGTTCGCCTATGCATCTCTTCTCTTTATATTCACCTATATCTTCTCAGATTTTAGAAAAATTAGGGCTCAACTCTTTTGTGGAGCCTTTTTTGCAATCAGCTTTGTAGCGGCGACGGTTAGCCTCTTCAGCATGGACGTGTTAGGGAGGTTACCCGCCTATGGGGCTGCGGCACTCTTCAGCTTACTGGGTTTTTCTTTTATAGCCCTAATTTATGAGGAAACAAGAACAAGTTTTAGGCGGCGGTGGTATTTGGCTATCATGCCCTCAGCTCTATTCATAATCCTTTACGCTTTTTACAGCAGAAGCCCAGTATGGTTTCCGTATTTGCTCAACATGTACGGCATAGTTTTCGCTATTCTCGTAATTCTCTATCTCGGAGCACTTTTCACGTGGAAAACAACGCTGATCTTTGCCGGGCTTCTAACAGTTGCAGATATTATTCTTGTTCTTGTGACGAGAGCAATGGTTTCGGCAGCGACACATGTTACTGCCCTAAGGCTTCCAGTACTTGTTACTTTTCCAACAATCCCGGAAATAGCCACACGTTGGGGTGTGCTTTATATATCCCTTGGTTTAGGTGACTTCTTCTTCGCTGGTCTTATAGCAGTGCAAACCTACAAGAAATACGGGCGGCAACTTGCAGTTTTATCGGCAGTCGCTATGGCGGCATCCTTCTTCATTTTTGAAGCATTAATCTTGACCTTCAACTTGAGGGCTTTTCCCGGAACCCTAATGATTATTTGCGGATGGCTGCCTCTGCTGTTACTAAAAGCTTTAAAAACATCAAAATGGTATAGCGAAAACCAAAATCTATAGGTCATCCTCAGTTATCACTTTAATTCCATGCTTTTTGAGTAAGGCTGTGGTAATTCCATCGCCTTTCATGGTTTTGCCGGAAAACGTGCCATTGTAGATGCGTCCGCAGCCACATGAGGGGCTTCCCTGCTTTAGCACAGCCTCCTTTACGCCGAATAATTTTGCGATTTTCAAAACCTCTTCGGCTCCGCGTTTGAAGTTTTCTGTTACGTCTCTTCCAGACCTTGTGATTACCCTTCCATCCTTGATTTCTGCTGGTTCCCTTGGTGTTGGTAAGCCGCCAAGTTGTTCTGGGCACACTGGTATAAGGGTTTCCGTTTTCAGCAGCATGATAACTTTTTCGTTAAGGGCATCTCTTCCGTCGTATCTGCATCTTATTCCTAATAAGCAAGCGCTGCAGAGCTTCATGATAGTCGATAATTTAAAATTTGTTTATATTCATTGCTAGGCTTTTAAACACAGACTTCTGGTCTACAAAAATAAAAGGCATGTTTAGCCGAAGAGTGCTCCAAGCCCCTCGAGCGCTGCTTCCTCTCTGGCTTTCTCCTCTTCTTCCTTCTTTTTCTTCTCTTCCTCTTTTGGCTTGGCTTCCGCTGCCGGTGTTGCAGCTGCTGGTGCGGTGACTGGCGCTGCCATAAATGTTGGAGCTGACTTTATAACTTCATCTATATTGACCTCTGCCAATGAAGCCACTAGGGCTTTAACTCTCATGGCGTCAACGTTTATTCCGGCGGCTGTTAGAACTTGTGTTAGGTTTTCTTCGGTTATTTGTTTTCCAGCTTTGTGGAGGAGCATTGCAGCGTAAATGTATTCCATACATTTTCACCTCTATTCAAATCTTTTTAATTTTGCCTGGTTTCCCCTTCCAAATTGGGAATTCTCATACTTAAGCTTAACATTTCAGCGTGAGCCTTTCTAATAAGGTCTTTTATTGTTTCCTTGGTTGGTATGGCCGCCCCCAACGAGAGGGCGTATGCCTCTTGGTGGGCGATTTGAATTAAGGCTTGTATGTTTTCTCTTATTGGATAAGCTACGCCTATTGACAGCTTGAAGGCTTCAGCATGGGCAGTTTCAAACTGTTTCTTGGTTCCCTCCAAATCGATTTTGAGCTGCTCTCCTTCTATGATTAAGCCTTCATCATATACAACTTTCATTATGAGTCCCGCTTCAACAGGCTTTATTCCAAGCTTTGACAAGACACTGGCGAGCCTTTCGGAAATGACCTCGCCTTTGCGCGCCACTAATGTGTCCTTTGTTATCCATACGCTTCCAGCCTCAATTCTTGTCGGCAAACCCACAGCGTTTAACTGGCTTATTATTGGTCCCGGCGGTTGTCCAGTGTTTCCAGCGGGTACTATGACGTCGAAGGATGCTATGTCACCAGCCTTTGCTGTTAGGCGAACTTTCCCTTTTTCAAGGAGCAGTGCTAATTTGAATGGGTTAAGGTTTGTGAAGAGGAAGACATTTGGTCCTGTCAAGTATTTCTCCAGTTTTTCTAATCCTTGCTTTTCCTTGCAGTTTTCAATGGCTCTTTTCATCAACGTGTTCTTTACGACGCGCATGTAAACGTCTGCCGCCAGCTTTTTCTTAAACTCTTGTAGTTGGGATGCCCTAACTTTTTGGAGACTCGCTATGCCCACTACCTTGTATTGCCTAAGAATTTTCGTTATTTCTTCAACCTCATCGATTTTTTCTTTCAGAACTTGTTGAGACGGCAGACGCTTCCCCTCTTTATAGCTTAATTTTTACCGGCGCGCCCATGGTTGTTTTTATACAGATTGATTTAATGTTTTTCATTCCCCTTTTCAGTTTCCCCTCAATAACCCTCAAGACCGCCTGTATGTTTTCCGCTAACTCTTCCTCTTTCATGTTCTCCGTTCCGATGCGGCACTGAATTACCGGCTGGTTGCGCATCCTAACAACAACAGTTTTGCGGTACTTTTTAAGCAAGCTTTCAATGTCCGCTGTAGGCGGAACCGGTACAGGCATTTTCCCTCGTGGTCCGAGAGCTGGACCTAAAACCTTGCCAACCAGCGGCATTAGAGGCGCTTCCGCAATGAAGAAATCATATTCGTTGGCTAGTTTACGCAAGTCTTTTTTCTTTCCAGCTAATCCTTCAAGCTCAACCCTATCCAGCACTAGGTCAGCATTAGCCTTTTTAGCTTTGAGGGCGAGCTCACCGGTGGCAATCACGCAGATCTTGTTTGTTTTCTCTGCCGGCGGATAAGGTAACTCCACGTTTTCTTGAAGCCTTCCTTCTGGAGATTTCATGTCAATGTCCTGCAAGTTTAAGATGAGCTCAACTGACTGAGTGAAGTTTCTTTTGCCGCCTTTCTCTTTTGCCTCTTTTAAGGCTGAAAGCAGTGTTTTCTGTTCTATTAGCATTTTGCTGGCTCCGTGCCATTGATGGATTATAAAGCCATTATAAAAATGTTCCTTTACGCTTCGCTTTCAGCGAATATTTTGTCATATTTCCCTTCGTCGATTTCTCGCATAACCTCTTTCGGGTCTTTCCCCTCAACGGTTACGCCCATGCTCACACATGTTCCAAGAATTTCTTTGGCCGCAGACTTCAATGTTTTTGAAAGCAGTTCTGGACGCTTTATCTTGGCTATGCGAATAAGCTGCTGCATTGTCAAATTTCCAACCTTCTGTGCTTTCGGGTTTCCAGAGCCCTTCTCAATTTTAAGCTCGCTGACAATTAGGGCTGAGGCTGTGGGCGTTCCGACACTAACTTCAAAGGTTTTTGTTTCAGGGTCAACAGTAACCTTCACCGGAACTTTCATTCCAGCATAATCTTTCGTAAGCTCATTAATTTTATTCACAACGGCCATGACGTTAACGCCAAGGGGTCCCAGAGCCGGACCCAATGGTGGACCAGCTGTTGCTTGTCCTCCGCTTACAAGTAATTCCACAACTTTTTTCTCACTCATGTTATGGTCCTCCTTCCGTTTTTGCCCTTTCAACAAGCTTAACGTAATCCGAATGAACTGTTATTGGAAGCGTAAAAGTAGCTTCGAGAAGCTCCAGTGTCACCTCCTCCTTCGTTCTGTCAATGCGAGTGATTTTGGCTCGCATTCCCTTGAAGGGGCCGTCTGTAACCTCGACTATGTCATTTTCATGCAGCTCCTCTATAATGGGCTTTCTCACAACATACTTTTCAATTTCGGAAAAGCTAACGAAGTCCGGAACCCTTGACCTAACATGTTTTATGCCAGCTATGGCTTGCTCAACAAAGTGGGGGCCTTCCGCTTCCATGAAAATATAGCCCCTCAATGTGTCTGGAACAAGAATGGCCTTCACTGGTATTTTGTTCATCTCTATTCTTGCTGCAACAAGCTTAGCCACGTTTCTCTCCTGTCCTGTCGTGGTTCTTACGGCGAAAATTTTTGTGGGTAATTTTTCCAAGACTTTCCATCGCTCCCTTTTAGTTTAGAATGGTATCAGTCTTGTTAGCATGGCGATTATGAAGCCTATGAGTCCGACGGCACCGATGCCCAAAAAGCATATTTTTATCGATAGCCACAGCTCGCTTCTTCCGGGTTTAACTGCAAGTTTTAATGTTCTTGCGCATTGTGATAGGAAAGATCTTAAACCCATTTTGCCAACCAGCAAGTTGCGCTTTGATACAGATAAACAAGCATTTCTATTAACTTTTCTATCCAAACACGATGTAACAACGCTGGGCTGTTAAACTTTTTGGAACTCCAGCCCAATTTTGTTAAGCAGTTCAACGATGTTTGGCTTGTCTTCGCTCTTTATTCCCTTCCAATCTAAAACAGCAAACTCAACTTTTTCCAAAGTTCTTTCAACACATTGCCTTAAGATAGCCTCATCAATTTTTGCGACGGCGTATTTTGGCACGATGTGACCAAAGGCTATATTTTCCTCCAAAGCCATTCTGGTGAACTTCTCGTTATAATGAGGTCCCCCGATACCAAGCACCGCCCTGCTAGTTTGCTTGTCAAAATCTGCCACTGCTTTTATTGTAGCGTGTGCAACGACCTCTGCCGCCTCCAAATCTCTCCACTCTTTTGGGGTGCTTCCTAATTCGGCGAACATTGCCGGTACATCCAGTGATGGACCGTGATGGGTACACTCGTATGAAACTTTATACTTCAAACTTTTTTCTTCGACAAGTTTTGCCATTGTGCTTAGCACTGTTTTCATGGCGTTTGCCGGTGAAACAGACACTTTTCTTGGGATTCCGCCTAAATCTGCATTTTCGAAGTTTCCGGGAGTATGCACCGAGAGCGTTGGGGTTCCGCTTTGGCTACTATGCCTTGAAATGAAGATGACAAGGTCAAGTGATAGATATGATGCGGTTATGTTCTGTGCATAAACCAACTCCTCATCCAACATTACAAGTTCAACTTTTCGACCAGAAGCCTCGGCGTTGTAAACTTTTTCTTTAACCTGCTTGAATGGATATTTGCCTAGAATCTGTCTTGCGATGTTTACGCTTGCCAAATCTTTTGTTGACGCGGCTATTAGAATCATCTCTTATCCAATTGCAAGACGCCTTGTTTAGGGATAAAGGTTTCCATAAAACTTATAATGCTTAAAACTGTTGAAGCTCTAGGTTCAGAACTGGTGGAAGACGAATGCACTTGATCAACTTTAAAAATTTGTCCGGGCAGCAGCTTTTGGAAATAATTGATAAGGCTATTGAGGTGAAGCAGAACCCGGAAAAATATCGCAGAGCGTTGGATGGTAAATCCCTAGCCATGATATTCCAGAAGACTTCTACGCGTACAAGGGTTTCTTTCGAAGTGGCCATGACGCAGCTTGGAGGTCACGCCCTTTACATCGATTGGAGGACAACAAACTTTACAATAGCCGACATATACGACGAAACCCAGTACTTATCAAGGAATGTCGATTGTATAATGGCGAGGCTTCTGCGGAACGCTGACCTTCAAGTAATGGCTAAAGCCTCTCGAGTTCCAGTAATAAATGGTTGCGACGAAAAATATCACCCGAGCCAAGCAATAGCAGACCTGATGACCATGAAAGAGAAGAAGGGCAAATTGAAGGGCTTAAAGCTGGTTTACATTGGTGTTCACAATAATGTGTGCAACTCCCTTATTGAAGGATGCACCAAAACAGGGGTAAAAATAACCACAGTTACGCCAATTTTCAATGAGCCTTCAAGAGACGATGAGCTTCTTGAAGAGGCCAAAAAAACCGGGCTTTACGAGTCCACGTTGGACGTTAAGGAAGCCTTAAGGGATGCGGACTTTGTTTACACCGACACATGGGTTGACATGGAATTCTTCACAGATCCAAAATTCGCTGCTGAAAAGGAAAAGCGCATCAAGATCATGATGCCATATCAAATAAATAAGGAGCTGCTGCGGGGGAGCAACGCCTACATAATGCATGACATGCCCATCCACAGAGGCTACGAGATAAGCGCAGACGTCATAGAAAGCCCAAACTCAATTATTTACGAGCAAAGCGAAAATCGCCTCTACTCGGCGAAAGCCATATTACTTAAGCTGCTTGAAAAATTCTAAGTTAGACGTCAAGTGGTTTGCAGTTTGAAAACAGCAGACTGGAACATTGTTGCCCCTTGCGGTCTTTATTGTGGCGAGTGCACCGGCTTACTCCGTGGCGAATGTGGAGGCTGCAGAAGCGGCAAAGGCTTGAGCAGAGAGTACCAAGAATATTGCAAAATCTACAAATGCGCGGCTAACAAAAACCTTAAAATATGCTTAGACTGCGCAAGTTTTCCATGCAAAATTTTTGACCTCTTCAAAGCAGAGAGGTTAGAGTCAAGTGCATGGTTTTTAGATGTCTGGCGTAACATGAAGAAGATTAAGGGGCGCGGCGTCTCAAATTTTCTCAAAGCCAAAGAAAAGTGGCTGGCGAAAAGGAAATTATGTGCCGCAAAAAGGGGAATTAGATACTGCGATGAATGCAAAGAGTGGCCATGTGAGTTGCTGAAGAGGGAAGTTCTCGCCCCGATGGATTTGCTAAAGTTTAAAGAGTTTATGTCTAAACTTTAAGGCCCATTTGTGCATTTTAAACGCTGACTTTTGCGGCAAAAAATTTATAAAAGGAAAATTTTTCGGGAAAATTTCAGAGGATAGAAAACGTATGCGTAGTTGGTTTAAGGCACTACGCGGAACATGCTTCCGAAGTTCGACGATAATGTTGGGTGTTCGCTATGGGCATCCACATTATCGCCGAATTTCGGGGTGTGGATCCCCGGAAGATTTCAAGAGTGGAAGATCTTCGGGTGGTTTTGGATAGGGTAGTTGCTAAATCTGGTTTGCATGTTGTCTCTTCGAGTTTTCATCAGTTTGAGCCTCATGGGGTTTCTGCCATTTACCTCTTAAGCGAGTCGCATTTGAGCGTTCACACATGGCCTGAGTATGGTTATATGGCTTTGGACATCTTCACATGCGGGGATGATGGTCCAGCCTTGAGGGCTTTTGAATTGCTGTTGGAGGCGTTTCAGCCTACAAGCGTTGAGAAACGCGTTATTAGGAGGGATGTTGTTGGAGAAACTAGAAGCAAAAATACTGCATGAACTTGCAGTTTCGAGGAGAACCTTCTGGGAGCTTATTGACAAAATGAACTGTTCACTAAGAGACTTTGTGATCACACTTAAGAGGCTTAACAGTGAAGGGCTTATAACCGCCAATGTGGACGGCTTCTACATAACTGAGAAGGGCAAGGCAAAAATTAACCCGAAGAGTCTAGATTTTGAGGGAAAAATCTGCCCTTCATGTCTTGGCAAACGGATAATTCCCGAAGCAAGGTTCAAAGAGGTTCTTGAAAAGTTCAAGAAGATTGCTGAAAAAAGACCGAATCCGTCTTTGGACTTTTTCCAGGGTTACATGCTTGAGCAAGATGTGGTTGCGCGGGTTGCCTTAATGCACTACTATGGGGACTTGAATGGGAAGGAAATTGTTTTGATAGGCGATGACGACCTATTGAGCGTTGCCTTAGCTTTAACTGGTTTGCCTTCCCGCATAACCGTTTTGGACATTGACAAGCGGTTAGGCGATTTCTTACAAGAAGTCAATAAGGATCACGGCTTTAACATAGAATTCATGGAGTACAACGTGGCTGAACCCTTGCCAAAAGAACTTCGAGGAAAGTTCGATGTATTCTCTTCGGAGCCCCTCGAAACAACTTCTGGCTTAAGGGCTTTCATAATGAGGGGTGTAGCCTGCCTCAAGGAAAATGGTGTTGGCTACTTTGGCTTGACCAATTACGAGGCTTCGCTGAAAAAGTGGTTGGCTGTTCAGAGATTGCTCGCCAAAATGAACTGTGTGATTACAGACATTATTCAAGGCTTTTCCGTGTATCCGATGGATTATGGCACTGCCAACTACGAAGAATTTGCTTACAATTTAGGGTTTAAAGTGGACAAAAATCCGGGAATCAACTGGTATAAATCCGCCTTGTTCCGATTTGAAGTGCTTGGCATGGCAAATCTGCCAGTAGGAGCGGACAAAAAGTTAAGGATTAAGTTTATCGACCTTGATGAGGATTTGACTCATCCGCAATTACGCCACAAGGTTCTCAAAAAATTAAATGTTGTCAACGAGACGCTGCGGTAGGCTAGATTTTGGAAGTGGTTATATGCCATCGAATAAAGCAAAGTCGTCAAGCGGGGCTCTTGTAGATGTGAAAATTCGACACGCTAATGAAGAGGATTTGCAGGAGATTGTTAGACTTTCGAAGAAGCTTGGAAGAGATGAAAGCGCCATGGATTCTATGATTTCACCCATGCCCAGCGGGTTCCAAAGCCCAAGCTGGATTCTTAAGAACATAAAAGGCGAAAACACGGTGGTTTTTGTCGCCGAAGTTGAAGGAAAAATAGTTGGCTACTCCCTCGGCTGGGTTAGCCAGCCTTGGGCTTATAAGGGCAAGAGAGGCTACATATGCGACTGTTTTGTTGAAAAATCCTATAGAAGACGTGGCATCGGCAAGGCGCTTGTAAAGGCTATGCTTGAATGGTTCATAGATAAAGGCGCAGAATGTGTAGAAGCCGACGTTTACTCTAATAATATTCCATCTTTAAAGCTGTTTAAGAAGTTGGGCTTTGAAGAGATTTTTAAGCGGTTACGCTTCACGGTGAATAAACATAAGCAAAAATAATAACCGCTTATTTCAGTATCATGTCCACAAATTTTTCTGGCTGAAACTCCTCTAAATCATCATACTTTTGCCCGGTTCCAACGAACAAGATGGGTTTTTGTGTGACATAGGTCACGCTTAGGGCTGAGCCGCCTTTGATGTCGGCGTCCACTTTTGTTAGTATTGTTGCGTCTATGCCAACACTCTTGTGGAACTCTTCAGCCTGCATTACTGCATCATTGCCAGTTAGGGAGTCAACCGTCAAAATGGTTAGGTCGGGATTTACAACCCGCTTAATTTTCGCCAGCTCGATCATCAAGTTTCGGTTTGTTTGCATTCGACCAGCGGTATCTATCAAAACAGCGTGGATTCCATGAGCCTTTGCGTGGTTTATTGCGTCGTAGGCTACAGCTGCTGGATCTGCGCCGTACTTGTGCTTTATCATTCGTATGCCCAAACGCTTGGCATGGGTTTCTAACTGCTCAATTGAACCCGCCCTGTATGTGTCGCTGCACGCAAGCACAACAGTATAACCCCTATTGTTCAAGAGTTTAGCAACTTTAGCTATAGTCGTCGTTTTCCCGGTGCCATTTATTCCAACAAAAACAATAACAAAAGGTTCTTTTTTCTTTCTTTTTTCTTCAATAGCCTTAAAAAGGTCTATTTTGCTGTTTGTAAGCATGACTTCCAAGAGTACTTCGCGGAGGTGCTGTTCCACAATCTTCTTTTTGTCTTCGAGCCTTTTTACTTGAACACCATTTAGGCGTCTTTCCATTTCCTCGCATATGCGTTCTGCCACAGGCACCGCAACGTCATTTTCTATTAGGTTTAGCTTAAACTCAGAAAGTATTGGGCGGAGGTTTTCGGGTTTAAGCTCTGTTGTCGTAATCTTGTTTATTAGGCTGCTTAAACCGGACTTAAGCTTCTCAAACATTCCTTGAGGGGGTCTCCTTCCTTAATTGGGCTGCCAACTCCTCAAAGCGTTCCCTATCTTCGTTAATTCGATCAATAACCTGTGAAAATTGCTGCTGGAGAGAAGCCCTACTCTTTTCCAAGTCTTCAAGCCTTTTCCTAATTATCTCTTTCGCCTCCTGCAAGGTTTTCTCAACTGAGACACCGGCTCCAATTCCAACAGTTACCTTGTCCGGGGTTTCGAGCCTCGCCCTTATGTAGGAGTTCCCCCCTATTGGTACTAGAAGTTCCGCGTTTTCTTTCTGTTTTTCCAAGCCTTCCAACGTCATGTTTGCATAGGTTAGATCCGTTATTACGGCGTTTATCATGCTTATTCGTGATTGCAAGGCTTCTGCTGTCTGCTCTAAAATCCGCATTTCAACACTTAATCTTCTGAGTTCTTCTTCAGCCTTTGCTGCCAACTTATACTTCCCCTGCAACCATTTTCCTTATCAAGGGGTCCTCAATCTCTTGTGGTGAGATTTCGTCAACGTTGGTTATTTTTATGTGGAAGCGTTTAACGCGGTGTTTGCTGCCCAACTCGGTATAGACTTTTTCTATGGCGTGTTCTGGCTTGGTTGCTATGACCTCTTTTCTGAAGTGGGTTTTCAGATTTGGCTTTCTGATTTCGCCTGTAACTCTGAAAACTTTCACTTCACTCATCTTCCTTTACTACACCCAAGGCATGTCCAATTATAAACATTTCTGGACCAGTCGTCAAAGAACCAGCAACAGCAGCGTGGCTATTGCCTATAAGACCGGTTCCCACATATGGTATGCCGCAGTTAACGGTGCCAACATCCACTGGCACTTTGAGAACATCTTCCAAAAGTTTGCGCTCTTCTTCCTTCAGCATAGGATGCGCCAATACACCTTTATTAGTTGCAACTGCCAAAGAACCAACATATGGAAGTTGGGCTATTTCTCCCGGAACAGCCTCTACACCAAGGGTGTCGGCGATTTTTCTAATTTCGGAAGTTTTTAGCCTTGGGTCTACAATTGCACCGTAATCGTTTGCTAAAACCATGTTTCCGTAAGCCGTCTTTTTGGTTTCCATAACCGTTATGTTTCCGTCGAATGCGGCTTTTATTGCTTCGATTTCATCGTCCCTTACAAAATGGGGTAAGAGAATTCCGTTTGAGTTAGCGCAGGCTAAGGCGCCGACCAGTATTGAGCCACCTATGGTTGTGTGCACAAGTTTGACTTTGAGCCAATTTCCAATTCTTTCAGCTTTTTTGAGAGGAACAAACTTGGGAATTATGAGCATCTTCTCAGTAGCAAGTGAGTATACTCCTATACTTGCACTTCCGAAAAGGCTTGCTAGGTAAATTGCCAAGCTCAGTCTCCTTCAGCCAAATAAACAGTAACGTTTCCATCCTTATCTCTGGCAGCTCTTACACGTATTTTCCGTGGAGGCTTTTCTATGCCCCTGCTCCAAACTTTTTCATTTACCTCATTACTTATTATGAGCTTTTTAGGCTCGGCTTCCTCCTCTTCCTCACCCTCTCTTTTTGCTTCAAGCTTCATATGCCTCTTAATAAAATCCCGTATTATCCTAATGGCTTTTGGCGCCCTCTTGTTCGGGGGCACAAGCCAAGCCTTACCAAGCGGTATTGTGTAAAATCTTTCTTCAACGATTTCTTCTTCAATTTCCTCTCTTGGAGGCTTAACCTCTTCTTCGGCTGCTTCCTCTTCTAACGGTTTTTCAGCTTCACCCTTCTCTAATTCTTCCTCTAAAGGTTTCTCTGCAGTCTCCTCTTTCGCCTCTTCGACTATTCTCTCTTCTTTCTGTTTGGTTTCTCCTTTGCTGGCTTCTTCCCTAACTTCCTCGCTTGCCTTTTCTTCAGCTTTTTCTGTCTTCATGCCTTTCACCTTTTAGGCTTTTATTTTGCGGGTTCTCCAATGTCTTCTTTTTGGATGAGTTCTAAATTTTCCAGCGGTCTTTGCTATAACCCATGTTGGAACAGCCCTTTTCTGTTTTCCAGCTTTTGCCAGTCTCCTCTTTTTGGCTGGGGGCTTGAATCTAGCCATACTAAACCCTCCTTATCTTTATTTCACGCTTTTGGGCCTGCAGCTGAATCAGTATTTGCTTGAGCTGCTCGTCGGTTAGGGGTATTGGCAGTTTTCCCATTTGGGCTAGCTGGATTAGCTGAAGTTCCAGCTGCGCTGTAAACTCTGGCTTAACAAGTTTCAGGTTTGCTAACCTTTGTCTCGCTTCCGGCGTAAGAATGCTCTTTAATATAGCTTGTTTTTGCATTTCAAGCTGCTGTTCCATCTGAGCTCTTCGCTGTTCTTCGGCTATCCTTCGCTGGAGCGCCAAAAGTTTTTTCTGACGAAGTTCTTCAAGCTCTTCCTCCGACATTCTTACTCACTCTTCTGGTATTTCTCCAGCTCCGGCATTTCCTTCAGCAAATCCTTCTTCACTTCTTCAGCTATTTCCTCTAGAAGTTTTCTCCCTTCCTTCGTTATTCGTCTTCCCTTGTTCTGAAACTTTTCAACAAGCCCAGCGTTCTCAAGCTGTTGCAAGGCCTTTCTTATTATTGCTCCGCCCGCCTTGACGGCGTGTTCTGGTCTAACGCCGAAGTCTTTTCTGCCGCCATACTCTGCGCGAAGTCTCTCTATTCCTATCGGCCCATGAATGTATATTTTCCGTAACAGCGAGGCGCATCGTACATACCACCAATCAGGGTTGTCAGGCGGTCTCTGCGTATGGGCACCAGTTTTAACTATGCTTGCCCATGCTGGAGGCGTCACCTCATCGACGTTTTCCTTTAGATAGTTGGCTAGTTTTTGGATGAATTCTGGTGCTGGCACATCGTTTGGAGTTGGCAATTCTCATTTTCTCCGTTGTTTTCCTTCAGTAATTCACCAAGCCCGATATAAAGGCTTTCACTCTTTTGGAGCTTTTCTTCTACGTTTGTAAAGGATGAAGGTGTGTCCTCTAACCTCCACCAAGTCGGCTTCTGTCTGCTTGGAAATCGCTGAGGCTATTTCGCTAGCTCTTGCCTCTTGTAGGGCACTTTTCAAAATTTTGACTTTGACTATTTTCCTTTTCTCAAGCTGCTTTTCGACCTCTTTAATCAACTCGTTGGAGATTTGCTTTTTACCAATCCAGATGGTGGGTTTTTCTTCTCCAAACCCGCTTTTAATGCGGCGTTTCATTTTACTGGTAAGTTTGCTCATTCTTTCCTCTTCCTTTTAAGGGGTATACGCATATGTTTTCCGCACTTTAGGCACGTGATGACCACATGGGGTTCTCGTCGTTGTTTTATGCGGACACGACAGCTAACACCGGGCAAGATAAAACCTTTGCAGTGGCGGCAAACCATGCGCCTGTATTCTTCTGGGAGGCGAATTTTGGCTGCCATAGCCACACGGCGGGCTATATCCACATAACGCTGAGCCAAAAGCGGGTCGTCCTGATAGGTTTCTCTAGCCAAACGGAAAAGGGTTTGAATTCGCTGTTGGGCTATGCGCTTTGTCGCGTCATCCATTTTTAACGGCACTGTCACTGGCGGTCTATCTAGTAGATTATAGGCTTATCCGATATTTAATCTGAAATGCCGGCCAGAGAAAAATTAAATTCATAGGGGATTCTGATACCTCTTTTTCATGGAACCGATAAAACTTAACCCGCCAAGATTTGACAAAGGAATTCCTGTGATGCAAGCCCTAAAAAATAGGCGTTCTGAAAGGAACTTTTCAGATAAGAGGCTTAGTCTTCAACACTTGTCGGAGATTCTTTGGGCTGCTAACGGCATAAACCGGGAGGATGGCAAACGAACAGCACCCTCGGCTATGGACAAGCATCCCGTAGATGTTTACGCGGTGCTTCCTGAAGGCGTCTACCGATATGACCCGACTAGGCATCAACTTCTGCCAGTTGCTGAAGGCGACTATAGAAGGCTTGTTGGAAAACAAGAATACGTGTACAATGCTCCATTAAACCTAATCTATATTGCTGATATGGCAAAGCTGGAAAACCTCCCAAGACCAGCCTCAGAAGAAGAAAAACTGAAGTGGGTTTATGTGGAGGCTGGACATAAAGCCCAAAACGTTTACATGTACTGCGCCTCCGAAGGGATAAATACCGTTGTTAGAGCATTAATAGACAAGGAAGCCTTCAGCAAAGCCGTCGGCTTAAATCCAAAACAAATAATAGTTTTAGCTCAGACCATAGGGTACCCGTTTTAATTAGAAAGAGTAAGCCCGTCAATTACCTACATTTCGTCGTACGATAAAATGGAAGACAGCTTATCAAGGTTTAAGTTTTCCAAAATCCTTAAAATTACCTTTCGATACCGCTTTCTCAAACGCCATGCTGCTATAAAGACACCGCCTAACACTGAGAATGTTGGAACACATAACAGTATCAAGCTGGCAGCCTGTCCCGAGACTACGTTATGGTTTACAATTTCCACTATTCCAAACATGTTTGTACTCGCAAGAACGAGAAAGTAGACTATAAGAAGAAAGCATGAGATTAAAAACGCAGCAAATACTGTCAACATTTGACGTTTATATTTGTTCATGACTAGGAGAATTTTGGACAGTTCTTTCTTGGTTGACGTTTCAATGTCTTGCCTTTCTTGAAGTGCAACTATTAACTTTTTTGAGTATCCTGCTTGGCTTAATATTGCTAGAGCATCCTTTGATGCCACATCGTTTATGAAATGGCATAATCTGTCGCTATCGCTAAGGATGGGTTCCGTCCAGAACTTAAATCCGTAAATGAACATGAAAACTTGAACCTTGTTTTGCTGTTCAAACCTGTGAAAGCGCCAGCCGCTTGCGGCAGAATAAACTGGGACGAATGGCAAAACTAGATAAGCTGCAAAAAGTAAAAACTCTGAAGCCTCAAAAAGGATTAATGCCAATAGGAGCGGTAAACCGATTAAAGCAGCGCTTATTAAAAGTATTTGCCACACTATAACTTCTGTTTCCCTCAATAATTTGTTGGTTATAATTCGAGCTTCAAGCTCTCCCATCAATAAACCTCAACAATGCCAAGGAGAGATAAAATCCTCGAAGGACATTAAACCATTTGAGATACACTGAGGCCGAATATAGCAAGAAGCCGAAAAAGGCTGCAGAGAAAATGGACATAAAGAGTCTAATTTTAGCTACGGGATAGCCAACACGACCTAAGGAAGTATACATCTGCAACTGCCTCAAAATGGTATTTGTTCAATTTCTTAATTAGATTTAATGGCTATAATGTGGCACTTTGCAAACGTATCGTGGAAAAGACAGCAAAACCGAGCTTTTTAATCGAAGTGCGGGGGGTGGGATTTGAACCCACGAAGGCCTACGCCAGAGGATCTTAAGTCCTCCCCCTTATCCTAGGCTGGTCTACGCCCCTAACAGCCTATTTAGACCTGGCTCGGGTACCCCCGCCGCTGGCAAGTATTCTCAAAAGGCTTTCCAATGTTTAAGTTTTCCGTGTCAAGATACATTTAAGTTGAGATTGTTGTTATTTTCTATTTGGGTGGGCGGGTAGCCTAGCAAGGATAGGGCGCAAGCCTCCTAAGCTTGTGATCGTGGGTTCAAATCCCACCCCGCCCGCCACTGCAATAAATTTGGGTTTAGCCTTTCACAACTGCTAGTGGCACGAGTCTTGCGACTTTTGTGGCTATGCCGACTTTGTGGCTTACGTCTGCCACTATGTCCACGTTTTTGTATGCGGGGTCTGCCTCTTCGGCTAGCACAACTGCGCTGGCGGCTCTAACGGCTATCCCCCGCTGTTCAAGACTCCTTTTTACATCTCCGCCGTAAAATCTTCGTTTGGCGGCCGCTCGGCTTAGCATTCTGCCCGCCCCATGTGCTGTTGAGCCGAAGCTTATTTCCATGGCTTTTTCAGTGCCGACTAGAACCCATGAGCTTGTTCCCATGCTTCCGGGTATTATTACCGGCTGTCCGACGCTTCTGTAATCTGCTGGGATTTCTGGATGTCCTGGTGGAAAAGCTCTTGTGGCGCCTTTTCTGTGAACCCAAACTTTTCGCTGTTCGCCATTAACTCTATGAGTTTCTATTTTTGCGATGTTGTGTGCCACGTCATAGACAAGTTTAAGGCCGAACTTTTCAGGGTCTTCCTTGAAAACTTGCTGGAAGCTTTGGCGGACCCAATGCATTATTGCCTGCCTATTTGCAAAAGCATAGTTTACTGCGCATGCCATAGCCTCATAATAGTCTTCAGCCTCATTGCTGTTTCCGGGGGCGCATGCAAGTTCTCTGTCTGGCAAAACTATCTTGTACTTGTGGACGGCCCTTTCCATGATCCGCAAATAGTCTGAGCATATTTGATGTCCGAAGCCCCTGGAGCCGCAGTGGATCATGACAGTTACTTGTCCCTCATGCTCTATTCCAAAGGCTTTGGCTGTTCGCTCATCATAAATTTTGTCAACTTTTTGAATTTCTAAGAAGTGGTTTCCAGAACCCAACGTGCCTATTTGTGTTAGCCCTCTGTTCTTGGCAGTTGTCGAAACCTTGTCTGGGTTGGCGTTTTTCATGCAGCCATGCTCTTCGCAGTGCTCCGCGTCCTCGTCCCAACCCAAACCCTGATCTATAACCCACTGGACACCTTCCATTGCAAGCCTGTCCAAGTCATGAATTGTCACTTTGAAGTCTTTTCTGCGACTTCCAAGACCGCATGGCACGTTTTCAAAAATAGCGTTTGTCAACTGCACAAGTTTGGGTTTAATATCTTGTTCTGAAAGGTTTGTTGTTAGGAGGCGCACACCACAGTTTATGTCGTAGCCAACCCCGCCCGGGCTAATTACGCCCTCGTTATGGTCTGTTGCCGCCACACCACCAATTGGAAAACCGTAACCCTCATGCCCATCCGGCAAAGTTATAGAATACTTGTATATGCCTGGCAAGTGGGCAACATTAGCGCACTGTTCAAGTGTTCTGTCTGTCTGCATTTTCTCAAGTAACATTTTATCTGCAAAAATTATACCTGGAACCCGCATTCCAGGTTTATATTTCGGGATACGCCAAGTATAATCGTTCACCTTTTCAAGAGGAACTTTTTCAGACGGAGGTCTTCCCTCGCCCTCTTCACCCATAATTTCACCTAAGCCTCTCTCAAGCAAGCGCTAAATATAAAGTATTTTGGCGTATAAACCAATAACTAAAATGGAAGCCCAAAATTCTTTACAAACTCCACTACGCCTAAAACGCTTGTTTTAAGAACTGTTTCACCTAAAACTCTGTGCACTTTAATATACTCTAAAGCCTTTTTAACGGCTCCATCATTTTCTGCAATTTTATGGCTAATTTTTTCTAAATCTTCACCTTTATCCAATAATTGTTTTGCAATGTTAGCCCAAAGCCTAAGCTGCCCAGCATACATGTGGAGTTTTTCCGTAGCGTTTTTCGTTTTGCCAAAATGCGTGTAGTATAGAACTGAAGGTCCCAGATCCGCCAACTTTTTCAGGGATGCCAGGGCCAAGTCCAATCTGAAAGGCGAAGGTGTTGTTGGAACTATAACGTCTATATCATTCAAATAAATTCCGGCAGCGTCTCCCACGAATATGCCATTGCTTTGCGTCTCGTAATAGCTTAAATGGTGGGAGGCGTGCCCGAGTGTTTCCACAACTTGCAGTGCTATGCCTTTCCCAATCTCAAAAGTCATGCCATCTTTTGCGGCAATTATTTGGTCAGCTGGAACTGGTTCTGGTTCCCCATAAACTTCAGCCAACTCTCCAAGGACCATTTGTGACTGTTGCCAAAGCTTTTCAGGATTTGCGAGGTGTGGCACCCCCCTTTCATGGACAATGACCTTTGCTTTTGGAAAATGCTTCACAAGAGTGCCAACGCCTCCACCATGATCTAGGTGAACGTGTGAAACGGCAATGTAGGAAACGTTATCGGGTTTTATGCCTAAACTTGTTAAGCTGCGAACAAGATTTTGGATTGAAGACGTAGGGCCGGTCTCGATTATGGCTATTTTTTCACCTATCAAGACATAGCTTGCAATAAAATGTCGTATCCCGGCTACTGCAACGTCAATCATGAATATATGCTCGTCTATCTTTGATACACTCATTCTTTTCTACATCCCTTTATTAGTGAAGTTTAAAGCTTTGCTGTGCTCCTTAAACGTTTTGCGTGAAAATTTAAGAAAGCAAACACTCTATCTTTCGATGATTGTTTATGCTTATCAGGATTGTTCGAAACTTAACACCAGAAGAGGTTGCTGAAAGAGTTAAGAATTTCGAACATGAGTTTGGAATGAGTTTTGAAAAGTTTGAAGAATTATTCCTCAAAGGAAGGCTTAACACAAAATTTGCCAGAGCCTTTTTTGAGTGGGCTGAACTCATAGACAGTTATAAAGGATATTTAGAAGAGGGAACCTTAGACTATGCCGTTGAGGAAGTGAAAGAGCTTAAACTAGACCAAGTGGCGACTCTCACGCCAAAAAGGATGGAACTACTTTGTCAGTTGGCAACTTTAAGAGTGGAATCAATAAGCGATTTGGCTAAAAAATTGAGGCGCAACGTGAAAAATGTCTATCAGGACTTGCAGGTTCTCAGAAAAATGGGTTTCGTTAAGCTAAGCAAAAAGAAGGGTAAAGCAGTAATCCCGGAAACGCTTGTTAAAGAGATATCTTTCCTCATCCGTTAACCCAATTGGGACGCTGGTCATAGCAAATATTTTTAATTCTATTCTAATATCTTACAAGACTACTAAAAAGGATACGGTTAAGCGATGGTCAATCTAATAATCTTTGGCGCGCCGGGATCAGGGAAAGGGACGTATGCCTCAAGGTTAAAAGATGTACTTAACGTTGCAGTCATAGCCACCGGCGACATATTTCGGGAAATGATAAAAGAGGATACGCCGTTAGGAAGAAAAGTGAAAGCTTATGTTGAGAAGGGCTTGCTTGTCCCAGATGACATAACCTTTGAAGTTTTAAAGGAGAACTTGGCTAAGATTCCAAAGAGCAAAGGCTTCATTTTAGATGGCTATCCTAGAACAACTGAGCAAGCCAAGGCTCTTGGCGAAATAGCCAAAATAGACGCAATAATACACCTCATAGTGCCTGACTGGATAATTATTGAACGTTTGTCCTCAAGGAGGATATGCAAAAACTGTGGAGCTATCTACAACCTACTCTTCTTAAAGCCAAAAAACGACATGGTTTGCGACCACTGTGGCGGACCATTATATCAGCGTTCAGACGACAAGCCCGAAGTTGTTAAACAGCGTATAGAGGTTTATGAAAAGCAAACACAGCCCCTACTAGACTATTATAGAGAGAAAAGGGTTCCGTTTGTGGAAGTTAAATGCGAAAAACTAGAAACACCGCCAGAAGTTATAGTCCAAGAGATTTTAAAAGGATTGAAGAGGCTGGGTCTAGCTTAAATGTCAAGTATGAACTTCACAATTGTCTTATCTGGCTCCCGAATTATCTCCATTTGATGGTATGTGACAGCTTTGACGCCAACCTTCTGAGGGTGCTTTTCTGGGTTAAACTTCTCACCCCATATTTTGGCTTTGAGCCTAAAACCATCTGCCGTTTTGGCTATCTCAAATATTTTGAATTTTGAATATAGCATTTCGTTGATCTCTGATTTAACAAGGAGTTCTTCAAGCCAGTTATAAAGTAGGGCATGCTCATCTGCCGCTTCAACTTCAACATAATCCTCGTTTTCAGAGTTTACCTTCTCAATGTCTGTCATCACCTCAAACATGGCGGCGGCAGCGTTTTCAAAAGCTTCAGCTAGGTCTCTTCCGTAGGCAGCGATATACGCGTCTGCCATATGTTCAAGAAACTCAAAGTTTCTTTTCCTTGGCATAGCCTTGTCGATATTAGTAGAAGCCTTGTGATTTTAAATTGTTTTATGTTCAACAAATGAAGGGGATTGGCGATTTTATGAAGAAGTTTAGAAGCATTTTGGAATTTTTTGGATGGCTGCCACTGTTAGCTTGACGGCATTTTCAGCATCCTTTAGGCTTAATAGGGATGCCGGACTGTGAATGTAGCGTGTCGGGACCGATATGACGCCACTAGGGACTCCTTCCCTTGTTAGGGATATGCGGGCAGCGTCTGTTGAGCCTTGTAAACCAGTTTCAAGTTGGTATGGAATCTTGTTTTCCTCTGCCACGTCAACCAGTAACCGCAAAACTTTTGGATGGGTTATAAGCCCGTAGTCAGCAACGGTTATTGATGGACCTTTCCGAAGCTTTACCGGAGCTTCCACCTCTTTTACGCCTGGGACGTCGCCGGCTATGGTAACGTCTAGGGCTATGCCCACGTCGGGGTATATGCCAAATGCCGCTGTTGTTGCCCCTCTTAAGCCTACCTCTTCTTGCACTGTTCCAACAGCGTAAACTGTGCATTCTGCCTCTTTGAGCTGTTTCATTGCTTCAACCATTACTGCGCAGCCGACTCGGTCGTCGAAGGCTTTTCCGATAACTATGTCGTCGCTCATTTTGGCGAATTTTATGTCAAAGCTTACAGGGTCTCCGATTTTTACGCCCATCTTTTTGGCTTCTTCCTGGTTTTCCGCCCCGATGTCTATGAAAAGTTCGTCGTAGGTCATGACCTTTTTGCGTTCCTCCTCCTTTTGTATGTGGTGAGGCTTAGAGCCGATTATTCCATGCAAGGGACCTTTTTCCGTGTGGACTATCACTTTTTGGGCGAGTAGTATTCGATCGTCTATGCCGCCGATTTTTGTGAATTGGAGAAATCCCTCTTTTGAAATAGTCTTGACAAACAGTCCGATTTCGTCCATATGAGCTGCTAGCATAACCTTAGGCGCGTCTTTTTTGCCCTTTTTAACGCCTATAACATTTCCAAGCTTGTCTTCCTTAACTTCGTCCACATAGGGCTTTAGCATGTTTTTCATGAGTTTTCTGACTTCTTCCTCTCTCCCGGCTACTCCGCAAGCGTTTGAGAGTTTTTCCAAAGTTTCTGCAAGGGTCACATTTTTTCCTCCTTTTAAAGAGTTGAGTGAGAATTCTAAAGCTTTATATTAAACAGTTGTGGTATTAAAACCGTGTTTGAAACATGGGCTTTAACTATCCGCCTTAAAGGGTGAAAAGTCAACAGTTGGGTAGTTCTCTTAAAAAGCTCTTTAGGAAAGCTAGGATTTACCTCCATGTAACCAAGGCAAGTGGATTGGCTAGAAGATACTTTGTAATGAACGGTTTTGACGGCGCCATGACAATCTTCGGCATAGTTTTAGGCTCATGGATGGCTGGAGTTGCAAAGCCAGAAGTTATTCTGCTAGCCGGATTTGGAGCATGCCTTGCCATGGGAGTTTCCGGTTTTTTCGGGGCTTTTATGGCTGAAAAAGCCGAAAGAGAACGTCACTTAAAGGAAATGGAGGAAAAAACAAGAAACCATGTTGATTCAGTGCATTATGAAGCGGCACGCTTCGTGGTTTTCTATGTAGCGTTAATAGATGGATTATCGCCAGCCTTAACAGCCATAATCTCGCTAACACCTTTTATTCTGGCATCCATGAGGATAATCTCCATATTTAACGCTTACATTGCTTCAACACCACTTTCTTTGACGGTTCTTTTCCTTTTAGGCATATACTTGGGCAAAATAGCAAAGGAGAACAGATGGCTCTACGGAATAGCAATGTTAACTGTAGGTGCATTAACAGCGCTAATCATATTCCTCATCCAACTTTTTCTAGGCTGAAGTTGAAAATTATTAAATGCGGGTATGTTTTAGTTGGAGAAAATAAGACGATGAAGGAATTCAATTGGGAAAGCTTGAAAAGTCAACTTTCATCGCGTTGATTTCTGTATGCGCCGCCTTCAATATAATTTGCGACTCACTGGCCGTTCCACCAATTTTACCCTATTCTGGAGTCTGGTTAAGCTGGATTTTCATATCTGAGTCGATAACTGGAATATTGCTTGGGCCATGGGCCGGCTTCCTTTCAACCATCATCGGAGTCATGATTGGGCACTTCATAAATTACATTGATGTATACGAGTTTCTTTTCACCCTTGGGGCTCCCCTTGGAGCTATGATTTCAGCATTTGCTTTTAGGAAAAGATGGGGCATAGTTTTAACATATTACCTAGCCCTTTTGGGAGGCTTTTTCGCGGCGCCAGTTTCTTGGCAACTTCCATTTTGGGGGATGTGGGACGTCTACCTAGCCTTTGCCACTTTAATCTTTTTGGCAGTTGTTACGTCAAAATGGAAAAGTTTGTGGGATACCTACTCCAAAAAACGTTTAATTTATATTCTCGCCTTAAGCGTGTTTATCGGCTTAGAGGCTGATGTTCTCTTCCGCATCTTCATTTTTGTGCCATGCCAAACCTATAATTTATTTTACGGCATCGAAGTCAGAGGGCTTCAAGCCATATGGGCGCTGGGGGCTGTTGAAACTCCAATAAAAGTGGGTTTGTCCGCTGTTATAACATCCATAGTAGGTCCATCAATAATTAATGCCACACGTAAATTGAAATTACCCGTTTAAAGTGGCTGTAACTTACTGTAAATCGCCTTGGCTAGGTCGCTGGCCTTTTGCAAGGATGTTTCTCGGCTTTCCCCTTCAGCCAAAACTGAGCATAAAGGTTCTCCCTTTTCAATTTTGCTTTGAGGAGGAGGAATATTCCGCGCCTCTTTTATTGTTGTAAGGTCTGGAACCACGGCGCGCTTAGGAGCATACAAGACGAGGCGTGTGCAAAAATTTAAGGGCGGCTTTACTGTTGGCAGTTCATTATGTAGGCAAGCTTTGACATGGGCATCGACGAGATTTATTCCTAAAACTCTCTCCATGCAGCCCAAAGTTCCCTGAAACCGCGGATTCACCTCTATCACATAAGGTGTTCCATCTTCTGAAATGACAATGTCAATGCCATTCGAACCTATAAGACCAAAGTGCAAGGCGATTTTTTCAGCTATAAATTGACATTTTGCTAAAAGTGACTCGGTTGTTTGAAGAGGCACGATATTACCGCAATAGCCAAAAGGCTCCTCTTGAAAAACCGATGGCAACCCTAACAGTTGCTCATTTATGGACAAAATCTTAACCTCTTTTTTATTAGCCAAAAGGGATATGCTTGCATGAAAGCCTCTAATCAGTTTTTGGACGACAACTCTGCCAGCCGTTTTAAACGCTGATGACAAAGCTTCCGATAGTTCTGAAAAATTCGATGCAACTTTTATTCCTATTCCTCCAAAGCCACTGGTTGGTTTAATGACGATAGGGTACCCAATCTTGGCGGCGGCTTCCTTCGCTTTCAAAAAGCTTTTAACAACGACTGTTTCAGGATGGGGAATGCCTAGCGCCTTGAGTTCTTTAAAGAATCTCTGCTTTTCGCGAACTTTTCTAATAACGTTGGGCGAATTCCCCAATATTGGGGCTATGCGATTCAGCTCGTAAAGGATGTCGAACTGGTCGTCAAGACCTGAGGAGAGCAAAATTGCATCTATATTATGCTTTTTCACAAAATTTTTTGCCAGTTTAAAGAGAACTTGTGGGTTAAAAAAGGCGCTCTTATCTCCGTCACCTTCGCTTTTGCGATGCTTTATTGCGGACTCGTAATCGTCGCAAGTCCATTGTAGGTCAACGTCGTCGAAATAGTCAACGGCGTAAACGTTGTATCCGGCGCTTTTTGCAGAAGCGGCAATAAAAGTTGTGTCTATGCCTATAACCAAGAAGTTCCGTATTTTTGTGATTGTCAACGGCAAGCTTGCTCCACTTTGCAGAAACGGAAGAGCCAAAAAATGGGAAGAGTAAATTTATGTTGGTGGGGGAGGCGGTTGCTGTCTTTTAAGTTCCAGATATTCTGTTATCATTAAGACGCCCTCGATTATCAGAAATATGCCAACTATTATGTTTAGGAACTCCTTCCACGCTATCACTATTATGCCAAAAACTATGCATATAATGGCTAAAACTGGTTTAGAAACTGTTATCCCAATTTTCCTTAAACCTTTTTCGACGACTTCTGTCATCTCTTCCTACCTCTAGAACTTCATAATCATTTTCAATATTTAAAGTATTCCAGATGTGTTCTCTTATGTTTAAAGAAACTGTTTTGTAACAGCAATTTTTAAACGTTTAGGCCGCATTAGACAAGGGGCGAGGTTGAAGGCTTTGGCAAAACAGTTCAAAACAGTTTTCATTTTTCTAGACACTGATAAGCACGCGAGTCCATTTGATATTTTGGCAACAATAGATGTTCTACCGGAAGCCGCTATTTTAAAATATGAAAATGTCACGGTGGAAGATGCTGAAAGACTTGTCTATGACGCCATGTTCCCTCGTGGTCCCGAAGGCACAAAACACACCAAGATTTTCATTAACGGACGCAACTTTGAGCTGACAAACGAGATTTTAGAGAGAATAAAGAAGTGCATGTTTCCGCCTTTCGAACTCAGCGTAGTAATAGACCCAAGGGGCGCCTACACAACAGCTTCAGCCGCTGTTGCAAAAACCCTTGAAGCCTCTATGGTTAAGGGCTTCGGAAGCCTTGAAGGAAAAAAAGTAACAGTCTTGGCTGGAACCGGGCCAGTGGGGCAAACCGCCGCAAGGCTTTATGCTTCTGAGAAGGCGAAAGTTATCGTCACGTCAAGAGACCTCAAGAGGTCTACAGCGGTGGCGGAAAAAATAAACGAAGAATTTAAAGAGGAAAGAGCAAAAGGGGTTGAAGCCAAAACTCCAGAAGAAATTGGGGCGGCTATAAAAGATGCCGAGATAGTTCTGGCGGCTGGGGCTGCTGGCATTCAGCTTCTACCATTGAATACGCTTAAGGAGTATGGAAAGAACTGCAAAATTGTAGCTGACATTAACGCTATTCCACCTTTAGGTGTTGAAGGCTTAAAACCTACATGGGATATGAAAGAAATAATTCCAAACGTTTTTGGCATAGGCGCCCTTGCTATAGGAGTCCTAAAAAGTGTGATAGAAGCCAAAATGATTAAGATGGCTGCAGAAGAGCCGAAGGGCATCTTTGACTATAAGATCGCCTACCAAATAGCCAAAGAAGCTGTTACCAAAAAGCTGGAGAGCGTAAAAGGCAAAACTTCATCAGAGCCACATTGGCTTCCCTAAGGAAATCGATATTAACATGTTAAAACTGTTCATGAAAGTGAAAAGCCTTAAAATTAAATTTTAAAATATCCACAAGGCTGGGCTGAAACAATGCAAAGTATGACAAAAATCGAAGTGGCTGGTTACGACGAGAAAGATAAGTTTGGACCATGCTTCATAGTGAAATCTTCAGCCGGATACATTGTAAAAATTGCCGATACTTTCGCCGAGATGTTTCCTTTGTGGGCTGGAAGAATGCTTATTACGGCGGACAGCGAAAAATGGGCTTTAACCGCCGCTGAAGTGGCAACTGGTTTTGCCACAAGTGTCATTATGGCTCCCGCTGAGGCTGGAGTTGAAGGAATCGTTCCCAAAGAAAAAACTCCGGATGGACGAGTAGGTGTTTTAATCCAAATCTACAACCGGAACCGTTTCGACCTGAAGAATCAGATGGTTTTACGTATTGGACAGTGCATAATGACTTGCCCGACAACGGCGGCTTTCGACGCTTTGCCAGAAGCGAAAAGAAGGGTTAAAGTCGGGCGTAGTCTCCGCTATTTTGGCGATGGCTTCCAAAAGAAAGGCATCATTGGTGGCAGGAAGGTTTGGAGAATCCCAGTTATGGAAGGTGAATTCATAGTAGAAGACTCTTTTGGTGTTGTGGAGGCTGTAGCCGGTGGAAACTTTCTCATACTGGCAAAGGACAAAAACTCGGGACTGCAAGCCGCAGAAGGGGCCGTAAAGGCAATAAAAAATGGCGCAAGCGGAGTTATAATGCCTTTTCCAGGTGGAGTTTGTCGATCTGGCTCTAAGGCTGGCTCCTTAAAATATAAGCTTAAGGCTTCAACAAACCATCCCTTCTGTCCAACACTGAAGAAAGTTGTGGAAGACTCTCAGCTGCCAGAAGATGTCAACGCCGTCTATGAAATAGTCATTAACGGCTTGACAGTTGAGGCTGTCAAGAAGGCTATGGGTGAAGGCATAAAAGCAGCCATAAATGTTCCCGGCGTTCTGCGAATCTCCGCTGGCAACTACGGCGGAAAACTTGGACCATATAAGGCTTTTCTGAGAGAAGTTTTAGGCTTGTCCTAACCTTTATTTGTCCAATATTTTTATTTGACCCGTTGCCATGTAGCCTTATAGGCATTAAACTTTGTGTGAAAAATTTGAGCACCCCTAAAAAAAGGACGTCCCTCGAACTCTTCCGGTTAAAAAAGATACTGAACACGCTAGCCAATAAAGAGGGACGAGGAACAGAGCTCATTTCGCTTTACATTCCACCAGGGAAGCAGATAAGCGAAGTCATGAACATGCTTAGAGAGGAATACGGCACCGCTTCGAACATAAAATCCACAACAACCCGCAAAAATGTCCAAGACGCCATTATAAAGGTTCAGCAGCGCCTAAAACTTTTCAAAGAAACCCCAGAAAACGGGCTTGTAATATTTTGTGGGGCGGTTCCCCAAAATGGCGCCGGAAGCGAAAAAATTGAGACATATGTGATTATACCGCCGGAGCCCATAAATATATATCTTTACAGATGCGACTCTCGTTTCCATACAGAGCATTTGCAAGAGCTTTTAAGGGAAAAGGAGACGTATGGCATACTCCTCATAGACGCGACAGCCGCGACTCTTGCAACTCTTCAAGGTAGAAGACTTGAAATAGTTAGGGAAGTGACCTCTGGTGTTCCGGGGAAGACACGTGCTGGAGGGCAATCTGCCAGAAGGTTTGAAAGACTTAGGGAAATGCGCCTCCAAGAATATTTTAGGCGTGTAGGCGAACATGCAAACGAAGTTTTCCTTCCCATAGAGAATTTGAAGGGTATAATTATTGGTGGGCCCGGACCAACTAAATACGACTTCGAGAAAGGCGACTACCTAAATTACCAGCTGAAGGAGAAAATCATTGACACTGTTGACACGGCTTACGTTGACGAACAAGGGGTAAAGGAAATAGTGGACAAGGCGCCAGAGATTATGAGGAAAATCCGTTACATAGAAGAGAGGCAAATAATGCAGCAGTTCCTATACGAAATTGGTCACGATACTGGTTTTGCCACTTATGGGGAAGAAGCCGTTAGAAAAGCCTTAGAAGCTGGCGCAGTTAAGACCTTGCTGCTTTCAGAAGGTCTCGATATCGCGCGTGTGAAAGTCAAGTGCAGCGCATGCGGTTATGAGGAGCAGCATACAGTTAAAAGCCCCATGCTAACAAGTTTCGAGCAAAGCCTCGTTGGGAAACCATGCCCAAAATGTAAAGCCCCATCATTAAGCATTGTTGAAAAGCAGGAGTTGATAGAAAACTTCGCCCAACTGGCCGAATACACAAACACAGACGTCGAAATAATCTCTGAAGAAACTGAAGAGGGACAGATGCTGAAAAATTCATTCGGTGGAATAGCAGCCATTCTACGCTTTAAAATGCAAGAGTAGAAGCATTGTCTCCTCATGGGTAATGTGGAGTCTCGTATCGCCACATCACCGTCTCTTCAGGGGATAAAACATATTTATCTGCACCGACATGCCCGTATTCCCAACGGCTACCTGTCCAACGGTACCACATCCAGTACCTACCTCCGCTGTTTGCGATGTTGTTTATAGCGTCTACAAAACTTGCATCATACGATTCCCAATAAGTGAAGCTTACAACTGCAACCATCTGGGTTGCATTTAAAAGGCTGCACCCTAAAGGTACAAACGTGTTATTATACCAAACTGAGGTTCCGTTCCACTCAGCGTAATTAATGCATATATTGACGCGCATAAACAAGGGCTGGCGCTTGTACTCTTCAAATCTTTTGAGCAAGTTTTGGTATTCTACGTAATAGTATCCGGCAATACAGCCTATAAGCACGAGGGAGGTTAGCCATCCTAAGCCAAATATCACTAAGCTTCTTTTTGTGATATCCATAGATTTTCACCTAGCAGATTGCCTATAATCCTAACCAGAATAAAAAATGCTCCTCCGAAAAACACGGCATTTGACACTACGTGGATTACGCTGTACCATACGCCTTGGATTAATGCGGCAATAATTGGTGTTTCTGAAGGCAGAGCCCAGCCAATATTCGTCAGTATATCATATATGAGGGTGAGGAAAGCCGCAAGGAATGAAACTTCCAATTTTAAAATTTTTGTGGTATTGACTACCTCTTTGGGATTTCCACCTAAAACTTTGCGGTAAACTCCTCCAGCGAGCCCTATTAGGGCCATCCCAACCATTTGGAAGGGCATTATTATCCCGGCAAGACCCCATGGCGAAAGAAATCCGTTAATAAACATTGTTAAGGCTCCTAAAATAGCTCCGAAGCTTGCGCCGAACAAGAATCCAACCAAAAAGGAGATGAGGGATGTGGCCTCAACGTTAGGTGGCCTTGGGGTTATCTGAAGCGCAACGCATAATGCCGTTAGTATTGTCAACATTGCAACACGTCTGCAATCCATTCAGCCCACCAGTTCATGTTAGATTCAGCGGATTATTATTTCACAAAACTGAAATGTTAGCCAAGCTAGCTGCCTCTCAAGAAATCCGAAAGAAAGGGAGGAGTTTATTTCGTTCTTTTGAGTTGTATTTTCAGAATTTTGTTGATTACTTGCTGTGTTAGAGCTTATTGGATTGTTGATTATCTTAACTTCGATTATGTCACTTCGTATGAAACCTTCCTTTTCAGCCCAGACGGGCGGGTCGTACCTCACGGTAATGGTCACATAGCCTGTTGCATTGGTTGTGTATCTTCTGTTTAGGAAGTGAACCGCTGCTCCTTGGAGGGGATGCCAACCACCGCTTGTGTCATTGTAGTATATCACAAGCACCGTTATGTTTTCTCCAAGATGTACTTCAGTCTTGTTCACCCAAATTTTCAGCGGCATACTGGTCCAATCACCATAATAAATTAGCAGTTCCTTGTGGGGCGGGTTTGGAGGCGATGTAACATTCCATTCAAAATCAGCCATGCCAACATTAGGCATGTAATAGTCTACACGGTACATCCACCCGGATAGTCCAGTGGCTTCCTCTCCAGCTATCAAGTAGACGTATAAGCCGTAGGCTGTTTGTCTAACTTTATAAGCGAATCCGCCGATTTCAGACGCCTTGTCTAAGGCTCCAAGCACCGTTGGCTTTGGCAGATAGTGTGTTTGTCCGGCGTCGTCGACGATTATGGATGCCGCCACGAAAACTTTGCGCCGCCAAATGGTTATTTGCTTTCCTTCAATTCTAACGTAGACGGGTAAGCCGTTGGTTGGATACTGTCTCGAACATAGAGCGACGATGGCATAGGACGTCATAAGCGCCTTGTTGGCTGGAGTGCTTGACGTCCAATTGAACGAGCCATCAGCATTTTGGAGACTTAAGAGGTGGTCGATCACGCTTATGTTGTTCACTTTCCAGTCTCTTGGGTTTTGCCCAGCGCTGCATATGGCGCCTATAGCCCAAGAATCGGAAGCGCTGTTTATAACGCCAAAACATGGAAATCCGCCATTAGGTTGTTGTTGGCCTTTTAAATACTGAAGTGCGTTTGCAATGTTGCTCGTTGAACTGTCTTCGCTAGCGGAAACCAAAGCCATAATCGCTGCAGCAGTGTCGTCCACGTCGCTTGTCTCGCCAACAGCCCAACTCCAACCACCATCAGCATTCTGATGTGCTTTAATAAAGTTAACTGACCCTTGAATAATTGTTGAGTTTGCAGCCTCGCCAGCTGAAACCAGCGCCATAATAGCCCAAAAGTCGTCATTTAATTGCGATTCGCTTCCAATCTGACCATTGGAAAAGAAGCCTTTAAGAATTTCAACATAATTTGTGCCGCCTATGTTTCTTGGATTCTCTCCAGCGGCGGTCATTGCCAAAATAAACCGTGCAACATCCGTGGGAACGTTCAAATTAACTTGGCCTCTGTTCTCGATTAGGTAGTCAACTATGGATTTTCCGCTTGATCCCTTCCAGCTGTGGGGGTCTTCGCCAGCGGCGGCAATCGCCATAACCGCCCAACATGAGGTTGCGAAATCCGATATTTTGCCATCAGATTGTTGAATGTTTTTCAAATAGTTTAAGGCTTTAGACAGGGGGTTTTCCCCACTAAATGGTGTTGTTTCAGAAACGGAGACATGATCCTCAGCATCACTCTCTCGTGAAGTTTCTCCTCCAACGTCGGATGTTGCCCCGTTATTCTTTCCAACAAGAAATAGAAGGGAGAAAAGCAGTAACAGGAGTAGGAAGCCGAGGACCACCATGTAATGGGTGTTTCCAGACTTTTTCATAGGCATCATCTTCTTATGGACTTGCGCTTTAAAACTGCAAAAGTGGCAGTAATAAGCGCCACCAAAACCAGATAGACCGCTAGGCCTTTTTCTGCGGCAGGTGTTTTCACGGAAACCGATTGGCCTCCAACAGGCACCGCGAACACTGTTACTTTCACCGTTGCAGAATCTGTATCTGGGGTTGCGCCGGGTGCGTAAACAGTCAATGTTACGTAATAGTTTCCCGCCGCGCTATAGCTATGGTATATTATTGGCTGGTTTGTGACTGTTATGTTTCCGTCGCCGAAGTTCCAACGGTACTCTGTTATCGGCATCGTGTGTGTTCCATTCCATCCCGAGAGGGAAGCTGAAGCATCAAACTTTATTTTTTCTCCAACCTTTGCGGTTTCTGGGAAAGCCTCAAAGTTCGCTTTAGGGCCGTAAGGCTGAACTACCATTATCTGTTTCTGTTCAACGTCCCATAGGCCGCTGCTGTCTGTGACATTTAGCGTTACAATATATGTTCCTGGACTATTGTAAGTATGGGCAACAATTTTGCCATGGGCTACGCTTCCATCTCCAAAATTCCATGCATAGTCAATTATAGTGCCTCCGTTAGGCTTTGAGGCTGAAGCGTCAAAGGTTACAGTTTGGCCAACCTTGGGAATATCGGGCGCCCATGTGAAGCTGGCTTTAGGATGCGGTGTTAGAGTTGGCGGTGCCAACGGCCACGTGGTGCAGTCTTCATAGTACCATGCTATGATGTCCCCACTAGAAAGCAGGTGCTTGTTGCATGCAACAGCTCCTGCCTCCCAGCACTTGGCCGAGTGGTTCCAGTACCAGTAAATCCAGAAGTAGACGAATGAGATGTAGTCGTTCCAGACATTGTTTATGGCGTCAACAAAGACGTCGGTGCCCCACAAAGAATATTCCACAGTGGCAACGGCCTTTGTAGCTTTCAAAACCGAAGCGAAGCCAAGCACTTCTAAATTTTCATACCAAGTTATGGTTCCATTTCCGTAATCCAGTAAAACATCAACTTTTGTCACGGGAGGATCTGGTGGAGGGCTAGGAGGCCAACCGATACAGTCTTCATAGTACCATGCCACTATGTCGCAGTCTTCAAGGACATACTGGTTACATGCCACCGGTCCCATAACCCACCGGAATTCAGAACTGTTCCAATACCACCAAATCCAAAAGTAGGGATAACTATTCCAAACACCATCTATGGCTTCCACAAAGGCTAAACCATCATACCATGTGACATTTAAAGATGATGCGACCAGCCGTGTTGCATTGTATACGGTGTAGGCACCGGATTGCAGTATGCATGAGGCCCACACGCGTGTTCCATTTCCATAATCGAGTAGTACATCCACTAGTTTGAAATCGAGGCCTTGTGCGGCGCATATTTTTACTTGAGGACAATACACCATTGTGCAAAAACAGACAATTGCAAGTAATACAAGTATTTTTTCTCTCAAGTCAATTTCTCCTTTTGTTGGATGGATTATCCATCCAAGGATATAAAAAATTTACGCGTCAAAAGCCTTTTTTTTAAATGTTAAGAAGAATGGACCGGGCGGGATTTGAACCCGCGACCTCAGCGATGCCAACGCTGCGATCATTCCAGGCTGATCTACCGGCCCAAGATGTAAACGTTACGAGGACGTTTATTAAGGATTTTGCTGTCGGAATAGTTTAATACTTTGGGCAGTATCCATAGTTTGGAGGTTGCTGGTTTGGCTGGAATTGTTCTTGTTAGGGATGTCATGTCAAAGAACGTTCGCGTTGTGCGTCCCGACTCGAGTGTTAAAGAGGTTGTTGCTACAATGAACAAGTTTGATATAGGCTCTGTTGTGGTTGTTCAAGGCGATAGACCGGTCGGGATAATTACTGAGCGGGATATTTTAAGGAGGATTGTTGAGCCATGTTTGGCGCCGGAAACTTTGACGGCTAGGCAGATTATGACAAGCCCCGTGGTAACAATTGATGAGAATGCAAGTATAAATGAGGCTGCCAAGTTGATGGCGAAAAAAGGCATTAAGCGGCTCCTTGTTACAAGAAATAACGATGAGCTTGTGGGCATTATCACTTTTACCGACATTGTGACAAAGGTTCCAGACATGCTCAGCATATTAGAAGAGCTTGTAAGACCCCCACACCCGCAAGTATTGAATTAAGCGACTAACGGAAGAGGAAAATCGTTGAAGATTCTGGAGATGAACTTAAAAAAGGGCTTTGTAAAGGTTATCCCAGAAACTTTTGACGATCTGTGGCATCTCTACAACATTATCTATGTGGGCGACGAGGTTTACGCCTACACGTCACGAGAGATAAAACAGGACGAGAAATATTCTAGGGGGAGGCGGGGCGAAAGGATTTCAGTTTTCATGGGCGTTAAAGTGGAAAAGGTTGCTTGGGACAAGCTCCTTGGAAGACTTAGGGTTCATGGAACAATATGCCATGCACCAGAAATAATCCCGACAGGTGCACATCACACGTTGAATATTACTTTGAATTCGCCAGTAACTATCGTAAAGGAGGAGTGGGCGAGTCACCAGCTTGAAAGATTGGAGATAGCCAAGAAAACTTCGGAAAAGCCCATAATAATTGTGGCGATAGATGATGAAGGCTTCGCAATAGCCACAACGACTCAGTATGGCGTTGAAGTAAAAGTGGAGGAACATACAAGGCTTCCGGGAAAACTTGAGGCTGAAAAAAGAAGCGAGGCGGTCAAAGAGTTCTTCCAAAACGTGTTTAACAATTTGCGCCAAATCTGGAGCGAAGCCCGCAGCCCAATCGCCATAATTGGCGTAGGCTTCATAAAAAACGACTTTGCAAAGTTTCTGGAGAAAGAAGATCCAGAAATGGCCAAATCAGTCGCCGACGTGAAAAGCGTAAACAACAGTGGTGTCGCAGGCATTTATGAGGCTATCCGCTCAGGAGTCCTAACAAAGACTATGAAGCACTTGAGAATCGTTGAGGAAACCGAAGTTGTTGAGGAAATTCTGAAAAGGCTCGGCAAAGGCGAGCGAACAGTGGTTTACGGTTTAGACGAAGCTCGTAAGGCCTCGGAGTACGGAGCTGTTGATGTACTAGTTTTGGCTGACACAACATTGCGTGGGGCAGAGGATGAGGAGCGCTTATCCTTGGAGCGATTAATGAAGGATGTGGAGCAGAAAGGCGGAAAAGTCATGGTTATAAGCACAGAACACGAGGCTGGAGCAAAACTCGTTGCTTTAGGCGGTGTGGCCGCCCTTCTAAGGTTTGCACCGCCAATGCAGTTGGCTTAAAGGGTTTTTAGTCTCCTTCGAATGGCTGGATTTTCTTCTGCCAATTTTTTCAAAGCTAACTCGAAGGTTTCGCTCTCAGCTAGCTCCTTTTGGAGAAAAACACCAGTTCTGCCCACCTCGTTCCTTCTCAGAAGGGCGTGAACCCTATCAAGAACTGTTTCTACAGAAATTTTCAACGTTTTGGCAACATGTTCTTCTTGGCCAACTATCCCGCTTTCTTTATGTCCTTTCTCAGTGGGCTCAATGAGCATTAGGCGTTTATCCACGCCGGCAACTCGCGCTCCAGATTTCAAAACTTCAAATGTCGCTTCACCACCGAACTTGTAAAATTCCCTTTCAATCCTTCGCATATTCATTAATGGAAACGAGACACTGGTTTTTTCGTCAATTTCGATGTAGCCTTTCATTGCATATGTGGGTGTTGCTTGCACAACGAGTCGCCTGTTTATCGGTATTCCCGCCTGTTCAAGAGCTGTTTCAATTAGAAAAGATGACGGTGGATGGGGTATGAAAATGTCAACATCGCTTTTCTCTGTCACATCTCCTCTCGCAATGCTGCCGTGGGTTATGGCTTCTATATTAAACTTTGCAAGCACCCCCATTAATTGCAAAGCCTTTGCCCTAAGTTTCTTGAGCAAAGCCCAACGTTCTGTGCTGTAAACGACTTCCAGAGCCTCTGGAAGCCTTGAAGGTTTCTTAGCCATGGCATCCAACCATTAGATATTCCATTTATCCTTGAAAACTCTTCTGTGTTCAAGAAGCGTTAAATTTCGCCTTGAAAAGTATTTCCTTAGCAACTTCACGATGCATGGAAGACTGATTAAAGTGGAAAATGCTGGCAACGAAGCGCTCTGTAGTATCTGCAAGCGAAAGGAAGCCTTTTTCTTTAGACCATACTCTGGAGAGAGGCTATGTAAAGGCTGCTTCGTTAAATCAATTGAAAATAAAGTTAGAGCCACCATAGCTAAATATGGCATGTTTGAGTTTTACGATAGAATAGCTGTGGCTGTTTCTGGCGGAAAGGACAGCGTGAGCCTCTTGCACATTTTGTCCAAAATAGAGCGAGGCTATCCGAAAGCTTCGCTTGTTGCGGTTTCTGTGGATGAAGGAATTGCTGGATACAGAGACGAAGCGATAAAAATTGCTGGGGAAAACTGCAGAAAACTTGGTGTGGAACATTACACAATTTCCTTTAAAGAGCTTTATGGTTTTACGCTTGATGAAATTGTTAAAAGGTTAAAAAGCAAAAATGAAGGCGAATTATCGCCGTGTGCTTACTGTGGTGTTTTGAGAAGGAAAGCATTAAACATAATTGCGAGAAAGGTTAATGCGGACAAGCTTGCAACAGCCCACACATTGGATGATGAAGTCCAAACAGTTCTGCTTAACATGCTTCATGGCGATCCTTATCGAATCGCGAGGGAAAAACCAGTGACGGACGAAACCCACCTAAAACTTGTGGTACGGGTAAAGCCCTTCTGTGAAATTCCGGAAAAGGAAACAGCACTCTACGCCTACATCCAAAAGATAAAGTTTCAAAGTATTCCATGTCCCTACGCCCCAGAAGCCTTAAGGAACGATGTGCGAAACTTTCTAAATAGAATGGAGGAAAAACACGCTGGCATAAAATACACAATTTTCAAGGCGGCGGAAAAACTTAGACTAGCCATACAAAAAATCGAAAGAACAGAAACCTTGAGGGAATGCAGCGATTGCGGGGAGCCAACAACGCAAATATTGTGTAAGGCTTGTGAAATGCTCCAGAAAGTTAGGGACTGAAACCGATACTCTAATAAGTTTAGGCTTTAACCATTGAGGATTGATGAACGATTTAATTGCAATTTTGGCATCAGTGACAGCCGTAAGCCTCATCGCCTTCATAGGAATAGTCTTCATCGGGTTAAAAGAGGATAAACTAAAACGTCTAACAATGGTTTTAGTGGGCTTTGCCTCTGGCACTCTTATAGGCGGAGCATTCTTCCATCTACTTCCAGAATCCCTAACACCCGAAAATGACGCAACAACAGTCTTCTGGTGCGTTATAGTCGGGATAATATCATTCTTCACGTTAGAAAAGTTCCTTTATTGGCGCCACTGCCACGAAAAAGAATGTCCAACTCACACTTTCGTTTACCTAAATCTTCTTGGAGACGGAATCCACAACTTCATCGATGGGATGGTCATAGCCGCAACCTTTATGGTGAGCTTTGAGCTGGGTTTTGCCGCAACTTTAGCTGTGATTTTCCATGAAGTCCCCCAGGAGATAGGCGACTTTGGCGTGCTGGTCTATGGAGGATTAAGCAGAAAAAAGGCACTAACTTACAATTTCATTTCAGCCGTGACAGCTATTCTGGGAGCGTTGGCAACCTATTTTCTGGCTTACCTTAGAAGCATAGAAACTCTTCTAGTTCCTTTTGCTGCTGGCGGCTTCATTTATATAGCGGCTACGGACCTTATGCCAGAACTTCATAAAAAATCACATGCTGGCGAGTCTATTATTCAACTCTTTGTAATCCTTCTTGGAATAGGGCTTATGGCTTTCCTCAAAGTAGCCTTTGAAGCTTAGCCTTTCCATGTTTTGCGGCGGCTTTCTCCTTTAACCTACGCAGTATCATTGATGCTTCATCAGCTTTTTCGGCAGAGGCAACCTTTCGAGCCTTTTCCAGCAAAACTCTTGACCCGCAGTGAGGGCAAGTTCTCGATTTTTGACTCGCTTTAGCGAGAAGGTAGCCTCCACACTCACAGACAACAATTATGTAGTCTGTCAATGCTTGCTCGCTCCGAAAACCTTTTCACTAAACTGGTAAATAACGCTTAATACAAGAGGATTTCGATGGACAGCGAAAAGACAAAGCCGGAAAAATCATCCGACTTAAAACAGTCAGTAATACAATACTTCAGAAAGAAAGGCTACAAAGTAGAGGAAAACGTCAGCCTCGAAGGTTACAGGGGGATACCTCGAAACTTTGACCTAATAATTCAGAAAGGGCGCCTAACACAAGGCGTTTGGATAAAAGACTGGAAAAGAACGATAGGCATAAACATCATAATAAACCTTGATAAAGCCTCAGAAGAGGTGGGGCTGCCCAACCCAGTTATAGTCGGAGAAAAATTCAGCGATCACGCAAAAGCATACGCAAACAGGCGAAAAATAATGATTTTAACGACAAGGCAGATTTTACAGAGCCTAAAAGCATAAAAGACAAAGCAATAAGCTTTCCTAAATCCTCAAATATTCATTTAGTAACCCTTCGCTTTCCAGTTTCCCGAGCCAATCAACCACGCCTACACGGCACTTTTTAGAACCATTTAAGATTGACAGAATCTTTTCAATGGTATCTTCAACGCTTTTCCCGGTAACATCGATTTCGCAGACCTTTTCTTTTCCATACGCGTTTAATGCATCAACCAAGCAGACATCCAGAATTTCAGAAGCCAAATTCTCCCATAACTTATTGCCGGAAAACCCAGCTTTTTCCATAAAACCCCGCAGCTCAACTGGGTCGCGTCGCAAAACAAAAGCATGTGTTACAAGCTTTTCCGGAACTACATTTGCAGCGTAATGCCCATCTATAATAACGCTTTGTTCGCCGGCATCTTCTATCAGCTTAGTTACCCCCTTTTTTAAGCGTCTTTCATCAACTATTAGAGAGCCGCCCCTCCTTTCATCCGCACCTATAACAAGGTTATTTTTCGTGGCAAATTCCGTTAAATTCACATAAACGGCATTAAGCCTCGCGGCAAGCAAACGTGCCACGGAAGTTTTCCCAACACAAGGAGTTCCAGTGATTAGGATAACAAGCTTACTCAAATTAGACACCGTCATCATTAGCATAAATGTTTTACAATGAGATAAGTTTTCCAAAACTTTTATTGCACAGCGTGATACATGAAGTCTTAGGGCTGGCGAGTTGGCGTGTGGCTTTCGAGCCGAAAATCATGAGGCTTGAGGAAACTCCGCCCACATGTAGAAGTGCAACGCCCGCAAGGGCGTAAGGCGAGAGCCTTGGCAACGGAGCAGAAACGAAACGTCCACCCAGACAGATGCCAATGAGGCATGCTAAGTTGTCGAGAATGCTGGGTGGAAACGGTGAAACGGCCGTCCTGCGCGTGGAAAGGGCAAACAAGCGCTGATGAAGCCTCTACCCGAAGCGCAGGTAGCCCGATTAGCCGAATGCCACATAAAACAGAAGGCGGGTTACAGCCAACACGCCAGCCCTAACTAAAATCTACCATCTTCTCAAGCCATTCAAAAATTTAAGCTTAAAGAAGCTTCTAGGCGGCGTTAAGGGGCCGAGAAAACCGCCCCTTTACAATGTACGTTTTTCAAGCTTTTTGGAAAATCATGTGTTCCAAAGCCAGTCATCATTTTTGAAACTCAGTAGGCAACCCGCGGCCTTCTTGCTGTCAATTCCTATGTCAATCATGTTAATAAGCTCAGCACCGTGAACGTTGAAAGAAGCATGGGATACCCATTCGACCACTACCAATTAGGCTGCATAATCTAATTCTTGAAATGCGCTGGGCTCATAAGCTTCAACTGGCGCCAAAACAATCAAACAAGAAAAACCATTAGAAGAATACGTAGCAAAACAGTTAATGACCAGTGCGCTATGGTCGAAAATGGTCTAAGATTGGCATGAAGTCAGCAGAAACATCAGAGAAAATAGGAAAAGTAAACTCGGAATACCAAGAACTCCTGCTTCATAAAATCCCAGAATAACTCATAACGTGCAAACTTATCTATCATTTTTGCAATAATCTCCGTATAGGCCGATGTTTTAGCTTGGTTTTATGGATGTTTTTAGTCCCATTCCGGTTAGGATTATTACTGTTTTCTCTTTTTGTGCTGTTGCCTCTTTCTTTAGTTGTTTTTGGTAGGCTGCGTAAGCCACCGCTGAACTTGGCTCCACGTAAAATCCCATTTTAGCCAGCTCTTTGAAGGATCGGATGATTTCATCTTCTTCAACCAGTACGGCGTCACCGTTAACCTCTCTTAAACTTTTAACCATAAGTCCCAAAAGCGGCGGGTTTGTACTCACTAGCGCGTCCGCGATAGAATCTATCTGTTCAGGAGGATGGTAAGGCAAGCCTTTAAAGCGGTGGTATAAAGGCGAGACTTGCCTCGTTTGGCAAGCTACGATTTTGGGCAAATCTTTGATTGTGCCAGCCTCTTTCAAATGTCTAAAACCGTTTATAACGCCCAAGAGCAGTGTTCCAGCCGAGACTGGGAGGTAAACCCCTTCCGGAGGCTCCCAGTTCAATTGTTCGGCTATTTCGTAGGCTAGGCTCCTTATTCCATCTCGGAAGAGGGGGTGCAAAGTATGTCCAACATAGAACTTTCCGGTTTCTGGCTTTTGAGCTTCAGCCGCCACATGGCTTCTTGAACCAGTCACTTTCACGGCTTCTGCGCCATAAAACATTATTTGGTTGAATTTTGGTCCAGAAATGTTTTCTGGCACGTATATTTTGGCTTTTATTCCGGCGCGGGCGGCATAAGCCGCTATTGATGCTCCAGCGTTTCCAGAAGAGTCCTCAGCAATGTAGCCGGCACAAGCTTTAATCTGCTTTTGAATGGCTGATATTAGCACGGTTGAGCCTCTATCCTTGAAAGAGCCCGTTGGGTTTAGGTTTTCAAGCTTAAAGTAGAGGCTTTCCGAAAACTTCACTAGCGGTGTCCAGCCCTCGCCAAGGGTGACAATTTCCGAGGCTTTTACGTAGGGGAAGAATTTCGCGTAACGCCAAACTCCATGGGTGCTTGTTCGAATATCTTCTATGTTGAAGGCTATGTTAAGTTTTACATTCAGCGGGCTTCCGCATTTCCGACACTTATAGTCTATTGGGCTTTGGGCTTCTTGCCCGCATGCGGTGCATCTTATTTCATGGCTCATTAAGGCAGCCTTACTTCATAATGGTAGAAACAAGGATTATTTGTATGGTATGTAATCTCTGCCTAGCAGTTCTCTGGCTATGATTATTCTTTGGATGTTCATAGCGCCCTCAGCCCCTATATAGTAGGACATTATGCCCCGTAGTCCCATCTCTAGTGGGCAGTCTTTTGTGTAGCCCCATGCCCCCATCCATAGGAGGACATGCTCAAAAACTTTGAAGGCGAAGGGCGGAACCCTCAGCTTAACCGCTGAAATATATTTTGTGACTTCTAGTGGTGTGAAGCGTCCCCGCTTATACTTTTCGTCGTTCATCCACGCTGTGCGGTAGACAAGAGACCTTAAAGCCTCAAGTTCAGCCCACATGTCAGCCAAGTCAAACTGGATGCCTTCATACTTGCCAATGGGGTTTCCAAAGGCTTTCCTCTCCTTAATGTAATTCATTCCAAGTTCCAAGGCTCTTTGGGCAGCACCCAAACAGGTGGCGCCTATCAGCAGTCTTGCATTATCAAAGCCCTCCATTGTTAGGTAGAAGCCCCTTCCCTCTTCGCCTATGCGATAGGCATCGGAAAGCTTAACATTGTCCATAACTATGCTTCCTGTTGAAATTGCCATGCGCCCCATCTCCTCGAAGCGTTTGCCAACCTCCACGCCTGGCGCATTTATTGGTAGGTAGAAGGCTGTCATGCCTCGGTGGGCTGCTCCGGGAGGCGGCGGCGCGGTTCTAACTAGCGTAAAGTGTCCTCCGCCCAGTTTTTTCGCTTCTTCTGTTCCGCTTATGTAGGTCTTCTCCCCGTTCAAGATCCAGTGATCCCCGTCTTTTGTGCCTGTTGACTTTATAGCTGCAACATCTGAGCCTCCGCCAGCTTCTGTTGAGGCTATGCCTATGAAGGCTTCGCCTCTAGCGGCTTTTCTTATGACTTCTTCTCGGACTTGTTCTGTGCAGTACTTGTCGGTTACGAAGCCCCATGAAGCCTCAACTAGGAAGAGCACTGGCACTGCAATGCTTATGTCGGCATAGCCCAACTCCTCGGCTGCAATGCAGGTCGTAACCCAGTCGGCACCTGCTCCGCCATGTTCTTCTGGCACAGTCATCAAGAGGAGCCCTAAATCAGCCAAGCCCTTGATTATTTCCCTTGGAATTTCGCCTTTGCTGTCCATTTCCCTAACCTTTTCCAACGGCAGTTCTTTTTGGCACCACTCGCGGACAGCTTTGCGGAAAAGTTCCTGCTCTTCGGTGAAGCTGAAATCCACCATAACATTCACCTTTTAAGCCTAACCTAAACAGTTGAAGGCATATAAAACTTATTTTGAAGGTTCGGCAAACCTTCTATTGTCTAAACAAGCTGCAAGCCTTTTCTAAAAGCGTTCAAGTTTGTTTCCAATGTTTTTTCTGAAACACTTTCTCTTATACTCTTTTCCATAGATTCAACGCTAAACAGCTGTGTTATTTTTGTTAGTGCACCTAGGATGACCATGTTAGCGAAAAGGCTTTCTCCAAAGGCTTTTTTGGCTGTTTCAACAGCTGGCACCTTATATATTTTGGCTTTTACTTCTGGGATTTTTTCGATGCTGCTGTCAACTATTAGTGTACCATCATCTTTCAAGAGGGATAGGTATTTGTCAAGGGACTCTTGGTTCATAGCCACAAGCACATCGCATCTTCGGACTGCTGGGAAACCTATTCGGCTGTCGGAGATTATTACTTCGCTTTTTGCTAGGCTTCCACGGGCTTCTGCACCGTAACTTTGGGTTTGCACAACGTTCTTCCCTTCAAGGGCAGCTGCTTTGCCCAAGATTTGCCCTGCTAAGACGACGCCTTGACCGCCATGTCCACCAATTATAATTTCAATTTTTTTAGGCATTTTTCCGCGCTTCCTTCAAAACAGCATAAACACTTTCAACAAGGGTCAGCCTTCTCCTCTGGATGAACTCGCCAACAACAATTTTACCTTCCAGCTCTTCTTCGCCCATTTTCTCCGCCTCCACCACTGAAATGGCGTTTTCCCTAAACCACTTCAGCATTTCTCCAATATCTTTGAATCCAGCTCTTCTGCCATAGGCTGTTGGGCATTGGGTGACAACCTCGACGAATCTGAAACCGTCCATTTGAAGCGCCTTCTTAAAACATTCTTTAAGCTCTTTTGGATGGGCGGTTGTCCACCTCGCTGAGTAGTTGGCTCCGGCCACAGCTGCAAGTTTGGCGGCGTCCAACGGATGCTCAAAACTTCCATAAGGAGTTGTGGTTGTCCTCGTCTTTAAAGGTGTTGTAGGGGCTACTTGGCCGCCGGTCATGCCATAAATCATATTGTTGCCCATTATGACGAGGATGTCGGTGTTTCTCCTTGCCGCATGTATGAAGTGTCCCATGCCAATCCCGACGATGTCTCCATCACCGCCGAAAACGACAACATGGAGTTCAGGTCGTAGAAGCTTTATACTTGTAGCCACTGGTATGCTTCTTCCATGTAACGTGTGGACGGAATCCGCCAAATAGTAGGGCGAAGGTATCCACGAAGAGCAGCCAATCCCGCTGACAAAACAGAACCTTCTAAAATCGTCGTAGCCAAGCTCAAAAACAGCCCTTAAAAATGCGTCGCTTAAAGCGTATAAACCGCAGCCCGGGCAGAAAGGAAAACGTAATCCCGACCTCAAATAGTTGCTAGGTGAAAATGTTCTTTCGCTCATTCTTATTTTGCCTCCTTCAGAATTTTTTCCAAAATTTCTTCTGGTGTGATCAGTTCGCCGCCGCCTATCTTGTTAAGTGGAACAACCGCTGTGCAGCCTGCAACCCTCTTAACCTCGTTGACTATTTGCCCCAAATTCATTTCTGGCACAATTATTTTTTCGGCGTTTTCCGCAAGCCTTTGCACCGGTTTTTCCGGGAAAGGCCAAATGGTTTTTAGGCGGACATAGCCAACTTTTACGCCATGTTTCTCAGCTTCTTCAACAGCCTCGTAGATTGCCCTTGAAGTGATGCCGTAGGCTACTATGCCTACCTTGCAATCTTCAATGTTGTGGCTTTCCACCTCCACAATGTCGTCGACATTTTTCCTTATCTTGTTGTTAATTGCCTCTATCACCCGCCTATGCACCATTGGATCGGCGGTAAACCTAACCCCCTTCTCGTCGTGGGTTGAGCCGGTAACAGCCACATTAAACCCTTCGCCTATGGACGGCATGGGCGCCACACTTTCCAAGCCGAAGAAAACTTGCTCTCCAGCTTGGGGCTTTTTGCGGTTAACTACTTCTATGCTTTCCAAGGGCGGTATAACCAAATGCTCCCGGAGATGCACTGTAGTCTCATCCGTAAGCAAAGTGACTGGAGTGCGATATTTTTCTGCAAGGTTAAACGCCCTAATGGTAAGTTCAAAAATTTCCTGGACGGAATTAGGGCACAGCGAAATAGCCATGTAATCGCCATGGGTTCCCCAGCGAGCCTGCATAACATCGCCCTGTGCACATTTAGTCGCCTGCCCAGTGCCGGGACCAACCCTCTGGACGTCAATGATCACGCATGGTGTTTCAGTCATAAAAGCCCAGCCTATGGTTTCCTGCATCAAACTAAACCCTGGACCAGAAGTGGCAGTCATAGCCTTAACACCGCACCAGCTCGCGCCAACAACAGCCCCCATGGAAGCCAATTCATCCTCCATTTGTAGGAATATGCCGCCAACTTTTGGAAGACGTGCCGCCATATGCTCAGCAATTTCATTAGCTGGCGATATAGGGTAGCCAGCGAAAAACCTGCAGCCGACAATTAGCGCGGCCTCAACGCATGCCTCGCTTCCTTGTAGGAAGGTTCTTGTCCCATTTTTGCTATCCATTTCGGCACCCGTTCAAAGGATTTAATACTCTTGCATTTAGGGGGGCTTTAATGGGGTATTAAGAGTTTTGCCTAAATTAACGACTTTTGTGTTGTGTGGCAGAGATGGCAAAACCTTTCAAGCAAGGCGTGGTAAAATTTAGGTAAGGTGATTTGTTGTGAATCTCTTCGCATTCCTTTTAATTTGGGCAATAGTGTGGTATATTCCAATGCCCCCGCGGAAAGATAGCTGGAGAAAATCTAGAAGGATAATTTCGCTTTTTTTAGGCTTATTTCTATTCTTCATAATCCAGTTTTTTCAGACTCCATTAAGCGTTTTCATTTATCTCCTTATTCTCCTTAGAATGTTTGTCGCCTTTGTGGAGTCTGCCTTTTCCATAAAACCCATCGATTTAGAGAAAGCTGAAAGGAACTATTATTATCCTCATAGGCGTTTACCGTGGAAAATTTCGTTAAGGACTGGGGCGGGGCTTTTGGGCATCTTGTTTCTAGTTTACTTGCTTGCAGCTTCCACAATGGTTGTCTTTTGGCAGGTTCAGAGGGTAGCTAACGCCGCATACTTTAACAACTTTATCCATATGGGGTCTGGATTGCCCTTCAATACCGAAATTCCAGACAACATGGTGCGCCTCGTAACTGAGGATCTTGCCATTTCAGTAGCCCGACGTCACATGTCAGAGTTTGGAAGTAACACCCAAGTTTTGGGATGCCACATCACAAAAACCCCGGAAGGCAAACTGGTCTGGGTTGCCGTCATAGGCTCAACAAACGTTATAGCTGAGAACTATGTGAAGGGTTTTGTGATAATAGACGCTACAGATCCATTGGCGCCCCCTAAAATTTTGAAAAGGGAATTTGCCGTCGGCGAATCCTTATGGTTTGATCATAACATCCACTTCCGCTCCTACATAAATGACATGTCAAAGCGTTACGGCGTCGCTTACATAACATGGAATTTTGAAACAAACGAAACAGTGTACGTTGTAACCCGCTATAGTGTCGGCTTTGACCTAATAAGGCGCTATGAAACCCCAATAATCTATGATGAAAAGGGAAACCTCTACCCGCAAGCGGAGTCGCTACTTCAGATGCCTAACTGGGTTACGCAAGTCTACGATGAAGACTGGCTTGAAGAAATGATAAACGAGATGGGAAACTTCAGAAGAGGCGCAGGCTTTGACTACTGGGCTGGAGGCTTTTTGTGGCTTATCCCGCCCAGCCGAGAACGCTTCGAAATGACGGAGGACACACGCTACATCGTAGACCCGGAAACAGGTGATGTTGTAGCCTTAATCTGTGTGAACCCTATTGGCAATAAACGGACCCTTTCTGGCGTTTTTAAAGCCACAAGAAACAGCATATTCTTCTACGATTTTAGGCAAGCCAATTACATCTCAGGCATGACAGCAGAAGACCTCGTTGAGGGAAGACTTCCTAAACCCGCTGCAGGCATGTACGACGCTGAGATGCCTCTCCTATATCCAGTGCAAATATCACCTGGCAACTATCGACTTGCATGGTATGTACCCATTTACTGGCGCGAAGCCGCAGGGAAAGAGGAAACCATCTATCTTGCGGGTTTTGCCATAGTCGATGCAGAGGAGACAAGTAGAATAGCAATAAAGATGCACGAGGAGGGCATGACAAGTGAACAGCTTGTACGCAGCACTCGGCTGGAATTCCTAAAACTCTTTGGAGTTATAACTGAAATAAAAGTTAGCGCCAAGGTTTTGGGCAAGTATGAGTATGTGGAGGATGGAACAACTCACATAGTTCTTCGCTTGGATAACGCCACATACGAGTGGGTGGAGGCAACCCCAAAGGATCTTCCAGCAATCCAGTGGAACAAGTTAATGGCAACAGAAAAAGATCACATTGTGACTTTACAAATTGAAAAACGTGGAGAAAAATGGATAATAACAGCCTTCGAAAACCCAAACATCTAATTTAAAAATGAAAAGGTTACTGAGTTAAAGCGACAGTTTTCGATAGTTGTTGCGCCACATCCTTTAAGCCAAGCCTCTCAAAAGTTGTCAGCATTGGTATCCCCCTCTTATCCCATCCGCGTTTCGCATAATACATGTCAAGAAGCATATCAAACCTTGTTTGATCAAGCATTTTCCCCTTGTGGGGACCCTTCGTTATGGGCTCTGTGAACCAGCGTTTTGGCGGATAATCCATTAGGCGGCTCCAGTTTTGGCCGAATTCCCTTACCCAGAAGGCCCTTATTAGGGCGTATATTCTATCAGCCACGTTGTAAAGCATGTCTTCAAGGGTTACTTCCATGCCAGTAGCCGCTTTCATAAGCCTCTGGTACCACTCCAGCTGGAAGCCGAGCTCAATCCATGGGAGGCGGCATGCAACAAGGGATTCGAACATTCCTCCCCTTATCCTCTGGAACTCTATTACCTTATTCACTTTGGCCTCCGTGTATCCTTCCCTGTCCGTTCTTATTTCCCACGCAATGACCCAAGCCTCTTTATGGTGAGCCCCTATAGAAGATGTTGCAAAGGCAAGGGCCATCCCGGGGACCGTGTGGCAGTCATAAGCTGATGCTTCCAGCCCCTTAACATGCATAGCCCAGTTTTGCGAGTCTCCACCGAGTTTTTGACTTATTCGCATAACTCCTTCAGCTAATAGGTTTCCTAGCTCCCCCCGTCGGTATGCAATATCGTAAATTAGGGCTTTTACTTTTTCAAAGTCTCCCCATTCCACTCCGTCTTTAATCAGTCCTTTCTCGGTTGCTTCCATTGCGAATCCTATGGTGTTGCCCAAAGAAATGGTGTCTATGCCCAGTTCATCTGCAATCCTGTTTAGAACAGAGACTTTTCCAAGATGCCCCAATCCGATATTTGAGCCCAGCATGGCGACATTCTCGTAGTCCAGCTCAGACTCCCTTCCTTCGCAGTCGAGGACAACGTTTCCACACGCCATATTGCAGTAGGGGCATCCTCTGCGTTTAACCTTAGCCGCCTCCATTGCAAACCCGTTGATAAGATTGCCAAATTCAAAGATGCCTTCTCTAAAGTTATAGGTGGGCAAGACGCCGTTTTCATTAGCCCAATCTATCGTTGCCATTGTTCCCTGTCTTATCCAGAAACTATAATAATCTCTGCTCTTGATATCGTCATAAGCTTCCTTAACAAGCTTATTGTAACTCTCAGGATCTGCCAAAGGGATGTCTTTTGTTCCTTTAAAGACTATGGCCTTAACCTTTTTAGAACCCATAACAGCACCCATTCCTGGTCTACCGCCAGCACGTCCCTCTTGTGAAACAACTGTTGCGTATCTAACTATGTTTTCCCCGCCGGGTCCTATGACGAGTACTCCAACGTCCTTTCCATGCACCTCTTTAAGCTCCTTCTCTGCCTCAAAAGTTGTCTTGCCCCACAAGCCATCTGCGCTTAAAATGTAGCCCTTCTCCTCTTCCACGTAAATATAAACTGGTTTCTCAGTTTTTCCATCAACAACTAAGGCGTCAAATCCAGCTCTGCGCATTTGAACAGCAGCCATGGTTCCAGCATTTCCATCCCCATAACCCCCAGTAAGCGGGCTTTTAGCGGCTATAACCAGCTTCCCCAAACTTGGTCCCGGAAGACCTGTCAGCGGACCAGCGGCAACTATAAGCTTGTTTTCAGGACCAAGAGGATCAATTCCCGGTTTTAATTCGTCGAAGAGGATTTTAGCGGCGAAGCCTCTTCCACCAATATATTTTAATGCAAAATCAGCGTTGTACTCTTCGACTTCAACTTTTTTCTTTGAAAGGTTTATCCTTAAAATTCTGCCGTTCCATCCATACATTTCGTGTCACCACTTAGCACGCATATCTTCTCCTAAACCTTTAAAATTTTATGCTCAAGATTTTTATATTCAACATACCCTTAACAGTCATCTCCGTGCGGGGAATCTGTATGAAGGTTGGAAAAGTGATAACGGTTGTTGAAACTCATTCTTCTGGTGAAACAACCAAGGTTGTTGTGAGCGGCTTCCCACGGATTCCAGGTAAAACAATGTGGGAGAAGACGCAGTACTGTAAAGAGCATCTTGACAGCTGGAGAAAAGCCCTAATGATGCAGCCGAGAGGCTTCTCGGGAATATTGGGCGCTATAATCACCGAACCAGCCAATCCAAAGGCAGATTATGGTGTGATATTTACATATACCGGCGGCTACTTCAACTCTTGTGGAGACAGCACATTCAGCGTGACAAAAGTCTTAATTGAACAGGGAATGGTTGAAGTTAAAGAACCAATAACAGAAATAACCCTTGACACCGCCGCAGGACTCGTTAAGGTGGAGGCAAAAGTTGAGAATGGCGAAGTCCAGGAAATATCCTTTGAAGGCATCCCATCCTTCTATGAAGGCGCAAAGAAAGTTAAGGTTCCAGATATCGGCGAAATCAACGTGGACGTAGCTTTCGGTGGGCTTTACTACGTATTTGTTGACCCAGATGATGTCGGCGTCCAAGTTAAGCCGGAAAATGCACGTGAACTAATCCAAGTTGGCATGAAAATACTTAATGCGGCAAACAAGCAAATAAAAGTGGAGCACCCGGAAAACCCAGAATTAAACAAAATTGAACTTGTAACCTTCTCAGCCAAACCCATTAAACCCGAACACAACACCAGACACGCAAATGTCTACGCGGACACAATATGTGTTTCACCAGCCGGAACTTCAGTAAGCGCCAAGTTAGCCACGCTTTGGGCTAAAGGAAAATTTAAGGTGGGAGAGCGCCTAATCGTCGAAAGCCTAGTCCATCCAGACTTAACAATGATTGGCGAAATCTGCCGGGAGACAAAAGTCGGCAAATATAAAGCGGTAGTGCCAAAGCTCTCTGCAAGGGCATACATAATAGGTTTACAACAATGCATACTAGAAAGAGACGACCCGATAAAATATGGCTTCCTACTGAGCTAGGTGCCAATTTCCCAATGCTTTTTCTGAGCGACGCTGACATACAACGTCTCATAACTATGCAAGAGGCCATAGACGCCGTCGAAGAAGCCTTTAAAGAGCTATATTTGGGAAAGGCAATTCTGCCGGAACGAACAACCCTCATGTTGAAAAATGGAAGCATCTCCCAAATGAGCGCATACTTAGAAGAGACAAAAATAGCCGTCACAAAGGTTTTTGGAATATTCCCGAATAACGTGAAGTATAATCTTCCAACAACAGTAGCCACTCTCTTGGTTTACGACTTGGAAACAGGAAAAGTAACCGCTGTGATGGATGCCACATACTTAACCGCAATTAGAACGGGAGCAGTCAGCGGAGTTGCCACAAAATATCTGGCGCGGAAAGACTCAAGGAAGGTTGGAATAATAGGCTGTGGGGTGCAAGGCAGAACTCAATTGTGGGCTGTTAAAGAAGTTAGAGACATAGAGAAAGTTTACGCATACGACAAAATAGAAAATGCAAAAAGAACTTTCGCCGATGAGATGTCCAAAAGACTAGGCGTAGACGTGACACCTGTAAATTCACCCGTCGACGCTGTTAAAGATGTCGACATAATAATAACAGCCACAACATCCGCTGACCCGGTGGTCAAAGGCGAATGGATAGGGGAAGGGACCCACATCAACGCCATAGGCTCATATTACCCACACGCTAGAGAGCTGGACACAGAAACCATAGTAAAATCAAAGGTTGTCGTAGACCTGAAAAGGGCAGCATTAGAAGAGGCTGGCGACATAATAATACCCATCAAAGAAGGAGCCATCACGGAAGAACACATTTACGCCGATTTAGGCGAAATCGTTACACACAAAAAACCCGGACGAACTGACAATAAGGAAATAACAATCTTTAAGGCTGTTGGTCTGGCAATACAAGACGCCGCCGTCGCAAAACTCGTCGTTAAGAAGTTTGGTACACGCTTTAAACATTAATTTCCCTATCCTTTATTTCTAATGCACAAAGGATGATTAAAAAGGGTAATTCTTTTTGTTCCACCCTTCAAATTTTTATTTAAAACTTTACGCAGGCCATAAAACTTAAAAATGCTTAGTCATGATACAATTTTCGAGGCGTAAAGGATGGTGTCCTCAAAAATCCTTGTAGTGGTTGTTCTGATAGCATTGCTTGCGGGTGTGGGTATTGGGTATGTAATTCCAAGAGAAGCTGGACCTGCAGGGGGTTTGCAGGGTGAAATACCAATCGGTGTTTTGCTGCCTTTAACAGGAGATTTTGCAAGCTATGGTGCAAGGGGAAAAGCCTGTGTTGAACTTGCCGAAGATGACATTAATGATTTCGTTCAAAGTGCCGGTTTACCTGTGACTTTCAAGTTTTATTATGAGGATACTGAAACAAAGGCAGATATAGCATTACAGAAGATGCAAACATTAGCTGCGAAGGGCGTAAAAGTTGTGACGGGCTTGCTATGCAGCGCTGACATCCAAGCCGTTAAAGGATACGCGGACACTAATAAGATAGTTGTGATCACTCCATTTTCGACGGTTGCAGAACTCGGCGTGGCCGGTGATTATATTTTTAGGCTCATTCCGCACGATGACATGGAAGGCATAGCGCTAGCTAAACTTGTATACGGCTTAGGCTTCCGTCACGTTGCAATACTGCAAAGAAAAGATCCATGCGACATTTCTATAGCCCAAATGTTTAAGGAGAAATTTGAGGAATTCGGCGGTGAAATCCTCACGTATGTAGAATATGAGCCTGGAACCAGCGAGTTTACCTCTGAACTGCAAGCGCTAGAAAACGCCGTCGGACCAGCCATCGAACAGTATGGTGTTGATAAGGTTGCAATTCAAACTCTGACATGGGAAGACTTAGCTCAAGTACTGGCGCAGGCCAAAGCTCGCAACAGCGTAACACTTTCTGTGAGATGGTTTGGGGGCGACGCAGTAGCTCTAAGCACCGTCATATTAGAGGATGCTGGTGATGTTGCTGCACAAACACAATTGCTCGCCGGATTTTACTATGCTCCAGAGTCGCCCAAAAAAGCCAGAGTGGTGGATTATGTTCAAACTAAACTTGGAGAAGAACCTGACATATACAGCCTCATAGCCTACGACTGTGCTTGGGTTGCAGCCCTGTCGGTTCTTCAAGCAGGTGTAAACGACGGAGAAGTTATTCAGAAAGTTGTTCCATATGTAGCGAACAACTACTTTGGCGCAAGCGGATGGACCGAGCTAGACGAAACGGGCGATAGAACAGGTTTAGACATAATATTCTATCAAGTACAAGTCGTAGATAGCGAATACAGATGGGTTGTAGTTGCTAAGTATTCTGCAGCGACTGGTAGTGTTGAATGGCTCACCTAGATGAGGAATAACCAGAGATGCTAAAAACCGAAGGGGTCAAAAAATACTTCGGTGGACTAAAAGCTGTAGATGGCGTCGATTTAAGTGCTGAAAAGAAAAAGATAACACTACTTATAGGGCCTAATGGAAGTGGGAAAACAACACTGATTAACGTTATCACGGGTTACTACAAGCCTGACGAGGGAAAAGTATACTTTGAAGGAGAAGACGTAACAGGACTGCCGATGAACAAAATATACGAAAGACGTATCGTGAGGTCCTTCCAAATACCCTCTCTTTTTCTAGGTTTAACAGTTTTAGAAAACCTTCTTGTTGCAGGAAGGGGGAATCCAGGAGAAACTTTTGTAAAAAGTTTCATTAAAAAGAGATGGATTGAATATGAAGAAAAATTGGTTAAAAAAGCTATGGATGTAATGGAAATTTTGCAACTCACAGAATTTTGGAATACCCCGATAACATCCTTGCCAGCGGGGCATTTAAAGCTTGTTGAAATAGGGAGGGCTTTAATGGCTGATGCTAAGATGGTTATTTTAGATGAGCCGATTTGCGGCGTTTCTCCAAAACTTGCCAACGAAATATTTCATCACATCAGAGAACTAAGGGATAAACAAGGTTTAACATTTCTTGTGGTAGAACATAGACTTGACATTGCACTACCATTTGCCGACTATGTTTATGTCATGCACAATGGCAAAGTAATTTCTGAGGGAACACCCGAACAAGTAGTTGCTGATCCTATTGTAAAGAAGGTTTACGTAGGCGAATAACAATGTTAAGTGTGACTAACCTAAATTCAGGCTACGGAAAACTCCATGTATTGTTCGACATAAGCCTTGAATGTGAGAAGTCTGAAATAGTATCTGTTATAGGGCCTAATGGAAGTGGGAAAACAACACTTTTAAACTCCATTTTTGGGTTGGCAGACATTTTTTCAGGCTCGATAATTTTTGATGGTAGAAAGCTTAACAATATGCCGCCACATGAAATCTCGAAGGTAGGAATCGCCTATCTGCCTCAAATGAACAACATATTTGCAGACTTATCGGTGAAAGAAAACTTATTGATGGCTGGTTATTCTCTAAATTCGAAAAAGGAATTGAAGGACGCCATGGACGAGGTACTTTCCGTATTTCCAACTCTTGAACCCTTTCTTTCTAGAAAAGCCGGCACACTTAGTGGTGGGGAAAGGCAGATGCTTGCCATAGCGATGACACTGGTGCGCAAACCACGGCTAATTATGTTGGATGAACCGTTATCTGGACTTGCCCCGGTAATTTGCCAAAAAATTTTAGAAAAAATAGTTGATCTAAGGGATAAGCTTGGTGTTGGTATAGTTTTAGTTGAACAAAACGCCAAAAAAGCATTAAGCGTAAGTGATAGAACATACCTGGTAGTTAGCGGCAAGAATGTTTTTTCAGGAAAACCCGACGAACTTTTGAGCACAGGAGAACTAGTTGAACTTTATTTAGGGTTAAAGGCGGAGAGAAAATGATTGACCCAACATTGATGGATTCTATAACTTATTGTTCCCTCCTCGCTGTAATGACTTTTGGCTTGAGCTTCGTACGTAGAACTACTGGTGTATGGAATGTTGCACACGCCAGTCTTGTAACGGTGGGCGCATATGTAGTTTTTACGTGCATAAGTTTTTGGGGTGGGAGCCCATATATCTATTTACCTTTAGCTTTTATTTTAAGTGCCATAATCGCTGTGATGGAATATATGTTAATTATAGAACCTTTAAGGAAAAGAAAAGCTTCCACAACCATGATGCTTGTTAGCACCCTTGCCTTTGACTTGATGATGTTAAGTATAATAAACATTTATGCAGACTACTTGCAATATACTTTTAACTTTCCCTCAAAAAACTTTCTTTTAAGAGAATTAGATTTTGTGTTTCTTGACGAACCTGGAATTTTTTGGGCTTCTCTTTCCTTTTTGGTAGGTTTCTTGGCGGTCTTATATGTAGTTCTAAATTATACTAAGATAGGCGTCGCCCTCAAGGCGTGTGTGTGCAACCCAACGTTGGCAAGCATTAGCGGAATTAATGTAAAGTATACAAATTTACTTTCGTGGTTCATTTCTGGCGGATTGGGAGGAGTTGCCGGGGGGCTCCTCCCCCTTTGGGTTCAAGGGAAACCTGTTCTTGGCGACTCGTTACTTGCAATTATGTTTTGTGTTAGCATAGTCGGTGGTGTTGAGGAGATATACGGGACAGTTTTAGGAGGCTTCTTTGTAGGTTTTACACAAATACTTGGAACAGCGGCTTTATCTATATTCTTAGGTCCAGCCATAATTCCATATAAGACGCTTTTGCCTATGGTGATCTTGATATTTGCGTTACTTTTTGCCCCAAGCGGCATTGCGAAAGTAAACTGGAAGAAAATCTTAACGTTTGTCAGATTTGGAGGTGCATCTAAACGGAAAGCCTAATCCTATTTACAATAGACTTGGTAGCACTTTTTGCAATATACCTAATACTAAATCTGAGTTTAAACTTACAGCTCGGCTATGCTGGGATACCCAATTTTGGCTTAGTATTAGCCGTTACAGGCGGGGCTTTCACTGTAGGGTGGTTTCCCATAAGACTTTGCATGTGGATATTTAACGTAGACTCACAACTCGGAGGGAACATTGTAAAGAATAATGCAATAATTGTCTCTCAAATCAACAGTCATATTCAAACTCAGCCTTTAATTGGACTTTGCGTATTTATTTTGACGCTAATAATTGCTATGGGTGTGGGCGGTTTATTGGGGTTTATTTCATCGTATCCTGCAGTTAGATTAAGAACCGATTATTTGGCTATAACGCTTTTGGCACTAGGCGAGGCTCTATCGATAATAGGAAGAAATTATGATCCACTGGTGGGAGGGGTTATAGGGATACTTGTGCCAGACGTATGGAGCTGGCTAGGCCGCAACCGATTTACTCTAATCACAATTGTGCTGCTTGCGGCGGCTATAGGAACATTATTATTTCTTGAGCTTTTGGCCCGTTCTCCTCTATGCAGAGCTTTCCGTGCGATGAGAGATAATGAAGTTGCAGCTTTATCTATGGGTAAAGATGTGACGAAGATTAGGCTGGAAGTTTTGGTGCTTGGTTCTATGATCTCCGGTTTGGCAGGTGCACTCTACGCATTTTATACATGTTATGTTGGCCCTGCAGTTTACGGCAAATTGGAGTGGACCTTTCTTCCGTGGCTTATGGTAATATTTGGAGGAGTGGGAAACAACTTCGGCGTAGCGTTGGGCACCCTAATCTTTATTACGTTACGGAAATTAATAGTGTTTTATAAATACTCATTTGCCTTCCTTCCATTCGATGTGGTTTGGTTAGATTATCTCCTACTGGGTTCGATAATCCTTTTAATATTGATTTTTAGGCCGTCAGGTATGTTGAAAGAAAAGTCCAGTCAAACTATACCTCAGAAAAAATTGGAGAAAATAATTGCAGAGTCTCTAAAAAATCAAAAAACAAATATCAAACCTGAAGAATGTATTGAAAAGAACCCTCAGAAAAGTTAAACTTATGGTCTGTAATATAAGGTTATAATACCGCTGTAAGTTATCGCTTCTATATTTTCCTCTGAAGGGTTTCCTATTAAAACATAGTATTCTCTTGTCGGATTTGTGTCAAAAATAACGAAGCCATGACCATCGGTAGCTCTGTGGAGTCGGCCTTCTCCAGTGGTAGCATCGTAACAAACAATGTAAAGCACTTGGTCATCTGGGGTCCATGTTACTGAAATCTGAATTCCTATAAGGCAGCCTCCTCCATAAGGCCCGTACCTATATGCATAGCCTAGTAGAATTGTGCCGTTAATTGGTATTTCTATTTTAATAATTTCAGGTATCAGAACGGCTTTTTCGCCCTTAAACTCTAATGTAATGTTAGATGGAAATGGCCCTTCAGCCTTCATTTTGATTTGAACAGGTTGAGTTTTTTCTTCTTCAAGAACTTTGAAAAAGTTCCCCAAATCAACAATTCTTATTGGGATTATAGGACCCTCAAAATGCAAGGGGGTAACAAGCTTTAGAATTTCATCGTCTACAAACCATTGTCCATTAACGTATTTAAATTTCACCAAACATGGTTCATTTTCAGGAAAATTGGAGGCTGTCTCCACTAACGGGAAAAATGCTACCATAAGAAATAAACATCCAATGCTTAACCTTTTTACGATATCCATCAACATTATCATGACAATTTTGCTAAAAGCAGCATATATTTTTTGACTTCGCACTTATAAATGAGGAAAATGGGAAAACCCCAAACGTTTAATAAATTGATACTTTGGCAACTCCCTTAACTTTCAGGAATTCTGGGATAAGTTCGCCTGGAACCTTTTTCTCTACAATAAGTGTTAGCTTTGGTTCTGGCGAGAGTTCTGGGTCGTCAACTATTGCCTGTCTTATACTTAGGCCGTTTTTTGCCAGTATCATGGCTGAATTTGCCAATATGCCTGGTATTCTGGCATCCACTGGAGTTATTTCTACCACGCCGAGTTCCAAATGTTTTGCTATTTCTTTTAGGGAATGTCCCGCTGGCCTTAAGCCTTCGAATATTAGGCGGAGTTCGCGGTTCGCTCTTATGGTGTTTATTGTTTCGTTTACTGTTCTCCTGTCTACTCCTGTCACTCTTGCTATTCGTGTTGGCGGAATCTCTATCTCGTTCAAGTATATTTTTCCATTTTTTATGCTCAGTCCATTTTCCACGAGGACTCTGGCTACTTTTAGGCGTTCTGGATAGTTTTCGAAATGCTTTTTTATCGTGTTCCACATGTTTCTGTCTGCCTAATGTACTTTTTTGTGCAATAAAGTATAAATATGTTCAATGTTTTATTACGTGCTTAAACGTATTAAAATGTACATAGGTGAATAATAATGAACTTTAAAGTTCAGAAAAGCGAACACTTCACAATGCTAGGCGCTGATGAAATCCCCACCGCGTGGTACAACATTCAGGCAGACCTGCCAGAGCCGCTTCCGCCGCCGTTGGATCCCACAACCCTAAAACCCATAGACCCAAAACTCCTGGAGAGAATATTTGCAAAGGAGCTGATTAGGCAAGAGGTTTCCACAGAGCGCTTCATAAAAATTCCAGAAGAGGTTTTAGACGCTTATTTGCGATTGCCCCGTCCAACGCCGCTTTATAGGGCTAGGAGGCTTGAAAAGTTTCTGAAAACTCCGGCAAAGATATACTTTAAATGCGAGAATTTTAGTCCAACTGGAAGCCACAAGACGAATACTGCTATAGCCCAAGCCTACTACAACAAGGAACAAGGCATAAAAAGGCTTGTGACAGAAACAGGTGCTGGACAGTGGGGCACTGCATTAGCCTTTGCTTGCACAATTTTCGGTTTAAAGTGCCGCATATACATGGTTCGCGTTAGCTACCAGCAGAAGCCCGGAAGAAGAACCATAGCACAGTTATATGGCGCTGAGATGTTTCCTTCACCAAGCGACCAGACGAACTTTGGCAGAAAGCTCTTGAAGGAAAACCCCAACCATCCGGGAACGCTGGGAATCGCCATAAGTGAAGCCATAGAAGACACGATGACACATGAGGACACGAGGTATTCTTTGGGTTCAGTTCTAAACCATGTGCTGTTGCACCAGACCATAATAGGCTTAGAAGCTAAAAAACAGTTTGAAATCATTGGCGAGTACCCGGATATCGTTTGCGGATGCATAGGCGGGGGCTCCAACTATGCCGGCTTCTGCTACCCGTTCATGATGGACAAGCTTAAGGGCAAAACTGAAACAGAGTTCGTGGCTTGCGAGTCTAAGGCTGTTCCCCACACAACCAAAGGAGTTTACACATACGATTTCGGCGACACGGCTGAAATGACACCACTGCTTAAAATGCTCACAATAGGACACGGCTACGCATGCCCCCCAATCCATGCTGGAGGCTTAAGATACCATGGAATGGCACCCTCAATATCATATCTAATCCATAGGGGGTATATGCGTTCAGTTGCCTACCACCAAACTGAAGTCTTCCAAGCAGCCCAAATTCTAGCTCAAGCAGAAGGCCTAATAATAGCACCTGAAACAGCCCACAGCCTGAAATTCGTTATAGACGAAGCCTTGCGGTGTCGAAAAACTGGTGAGAAGAAGGTTATCGCCATGAACTATAGCGGGCACGGACTATTGGATTTAGGCGCCTACGAGCAGTTCTTGGCAGGAAAACTGGTGGATTATGAGCCGGAAAAAATCGATGTTCCAACAATTGTTAAATAACCCCCTTAAGGGCGACAGGCAAGTGGCAACCGCAACCCAAACCGAAAAGACAGAGGCGTTCAAAATTGTACTTTTACCAATTGACGCATTAAAGCCTCATGAGAAAGGCTCCCCTCTATATTTGGAGATGCTGAAAAAGGAGATTCTACGAGACGGCGTTCTAAAATATCCAATAATTGCCGATGAAAAGACAAATGTCATACTTGACGGTATGCACCGTTGGCTCGCCCTAAAAAGCTTGGGCTACACACAAATACCGGTTCTATGTGTCAACATTTTTCAAAATCCCCAAATTCGCATCGGTAGGAGGCGCATCCACCGGTACATTGGAAATTCAAACTCACCCATAACGGCTGAAAACGTGGTCACGGCGGCTCTAAGTGGAAAGCTTATGGAACCAAGAACTACAAGACACTTTTTCCCCTTTCTAAAGCCTCCAAAAATCAACTATCCGCTAACCGCTCTGGAAAAACGCAAACCGCAGGATGTTTCCAAATACCTCGCAGAAATGACATCGGAAAAAGGCGTGAAAGCCATAAAAGGCTGGCTTGAAGAAATCTCCGAAGAACTCGAATTCCTAAAACAGAGAATAAAAGAAGTAGAAAAGGAAAGAGAGGAATTCATCAACAGAATAAGGAGCTTAAATAATTCCAGCGGCTAATGCCTCATCCGTTTCTAACAATTTTCTTTTTCATAGCTATGCTATGCAAAATCTATAGAGGGGTATCGCATTTGTAAAGTCTCGCCAGCTACAATATGACCTAGAGCATAATGTTTTCTGGCAAGTTTTAATAAATTTAGGAAACAGCATAATAGCGAAGATGCGCTATGATTCCGATAAATGCTCCGCAAATAGGCGAAGAAGAAATTGAGGCTGTTGCAAAAGTTTTGAAAAGCGGCATCCTAACACATGCGCTTGGCGCTGGACCAATGGTTAAGCAGTTTGAAGAAGAGTTTGCAAGATTTGTTGAGGCGAAGCATGCCATAGCCGTAAACAGTGGAACAGCAGCCTTGCACATGGCTTTAGCCGCTGCTGGCGTAAAACAGGGCGACGAGGTGGTTTTGCCAAGCTTCACCTTTGTGGCAACAGCGGAAACGGTTGTGTTGGCTGGGGCGAGACCAGTTTTTGTAGATATAAACCCTGAAACCTATAATGTTTCGCCGGAAGCCGTTGAAAAAGCGCTAACAAAGAAGACTAAAGCTGTGATTGCTGTAGATCTTTACGGTTCTCCAGCGGATCTGAAACCGATAAGGGAAATAGCCGACAAACACGGGTTAAAAGTTATTGAGGATGCAGCCCAAGCCCACGGTGCAGTTTATAAAGGGAAGCCAGTTGGCTCCTTTGCTGATGTTGCATGTTGGAGTTTCTATGCAAGTAAAAATATGACAACCGGTGAAGGCGGCATGGTAACCACAAATGATGATGAAATTGCTGGAACCTTGAGGCTTATTAGAAGCCACGGCGAGAAGGAAAAGTACAAGTCCGTCCTTTTGGGACACAACTACCGCATGCCAGAAATTGAAGCAGCAATAGGCATTGTACAGCTAAGGAAGCTGCCCAATTTTCTGGCCAAGCGTAGAGAAAACGCTGAAAGGCTCACAGCAAAACTGAGCGATGTTAAAAACCTTCAGCTTCCATGCGAGCTTGAAGGCTGCAGAAACAGCTGGTATCTCTACACGGTGAGAATTAAAGATGCGGATAGAGCGAGGCGTGATGCTGTTGTTGAAAATTTGAGGAGGAAAGGTATAGGCGCCGAAGTCTACTATCCATGGCCCATCCACTTGATGCCATATTACCGCAAATTTAGAAAAAGGAAGCTTCCAGAAACGGAGAAAGCATCAGAGCAAGTGCTTTCTCTGCCAGTTCATCCCGGAGTTACGGCGGAGCAGATAGAATTTATAGGCGAGGCTGTTTCTCGTTTGATTGGGCGACGTTGAAACAGCTAGGTTTTTATATTTACACCAGTCTAGTATAGTGCCTTCACCGAATTTGGTGGTTTTGCGGGGGCACCCGCTTTATGGCAAAAACAAAGGTTATTATAATGGGCGCAGCTGGCAGGGACTTTCACAATTTTAACGTCTATTTTAGAGACAACGATGCCTACGATGTTGTGGCTTTCACTGCCACACAGATTCCAGGCATAGAGGGAAGAATATATCCGCCGGAACTGGCTGGCAGAAATTATCCGAATGGTATACCGATTTATCCAGAAGAAGAGCTTGCAAGGCTAATAAGGGATTTTGACGTCGATCAGGTTGTTTTCGCCTACAGCGACGTCTCCCACGAGTACGTTATGCATAAGGCGTCAATAGCGCTGGCAAACGGCGCAGACTTTAGGCTTATGGGACCAAAGACGACGATGCTTAAGGCTAAGGTTCCTGTAATCTCCGTTGGCGCTGTAAGAACTGGTTCTGGAAAAAGCCAAACATCACGGCAAGTAGCCAAAATCCTGAAAGGCAAAGGCTTAAACGTTGTGGTTGTTAGGCATCCAATGCCATATGGCGACTTGCGCAAACAGGTGTGCCAACGCTTCGCCTCCTACGAAGATCTCGACAGACACGAGTGCACCATCGAGGAGAGAGAAGAATATGAACCTCACATAGACAATGGAGTAGTTGTATACGCCGGGGTTGACTACGAGAGGATTTTAAGGGAAGCCGAAAAAGAAGCAGACATTATTGTTTGGGACGGGGGAAACAATGACATACCCTTCTACAAGCCAGACCTCCACATAGTTGTGGCAGACCCCCATAGGGCAGGACACGAGGTTGCATATCATCCCGGAGAAGCCAACCTCAGAATGGCAAATGTGGTGATAATAAATAAAGTTGACACCGCAGATCCCAAGAATGTCAGTCTCGTTAAGGAGAACATAAGGAGGGTTAATCCAGACGCAATTATACTTGAGGCTTCTTCGCCAATAATCGCTGACAAGCCGGAGCTGATTAAGGGTAAGCGGGTGCTTGTGATTGAGGACGGTCCAACATTAACTCATGGTGACATGCCATTTGGTGCAGCGACGATATTGGCTAAGCAGCTTGGAGCCAGCGAATTAGCCGACCCAAGGCCATACGCAGTAGGCTCAATAAAGGAGGCTTATGAAAAGTACCCTCACCTAGGAGCGGTTCTGCCAGCCCTAGGCTATGGAGAAAAGCAGATTGAGGAGCTCAATGAAACGATTATGCGTACACCATGCGACGTTGTGGTCATCGGAACACCAGTAGACCTAAGAAGAGTTATGGAAATCAACAAGCCAACGGTAAGGGTGAGGTACGAGCTCAAGGTTTTGGGACCATTGTCCTTGGAGCAAATTTTAGAAGACTTTCTTGGGAAAGTGCATACGCATGGGAAATGAAGAGGGCGAAATCTCAAGAGTAAAAATAAAATTCATTGTTGAGGGGTTAGGTGAAGCCGAAGGCGAGCTTGTCCGCCACCTAGCCCCAAGAACAGTGGACATGATAGTTCGAAAACTACCAATAGAGGGGAGAACAGCCCTATGGAAAGAGGAAGTCTACTTCGAAATCCCTGTGAAAATGGGTGAAGAAAAAGCAAAAAGCACTGTTGAAAAAGGCACAATAGCCTTCTGGCCTATGGGAAGCGCATTATGCATTTTTTTCGGCGAGTCCCAGCCTTATAGTCCAGTTAACGTTTTAGGCAAAGTTACTAAAAATCTTGAACTTTTCAGCAAGATAAAAAGTGGAGCAACTATTAAGGTTGAAAAGTTATAAGTATACGCTTTCGCTCCAACTTTTTAAAAGTTTTTCGCACTCTTCTTTGACGTCTTTTTTGCGGGTTTTCTTTTTCAATGTTTCAAGGAATTCTATGCGTTTCTCCACCGAGCGTCTTTCTGCTTCCCCACCGTAATACATTTTTCCTTCAAGATACTCCTTCATGTGATGTGCTTTTTGCACGAAAAGACTAGCGGCGTCAACGGGATTTGCCACCGCATACTTGTTCGCCCAAATGGAGGCTTCAGACTCCCGAAGCTGTGTAAAGCCGTCAATTTCAATTATGCCTTTAATGTATGACCTCAAAAAATCGTAGTAACCAGCAGTCTTAACAAGCTTCAATGCGGCTCTAACCTTATGTTTAAAATTCGGGCTTCCCTTGACTGCTAGGCGGTGCTTATAGCCTTTCTTAACAAGTTTTTCTGCTTCCTTGACCTCGTCGGTGGTGTACACTCTTTTCGGATAAGCCAAACAGATTCCAACCGCAAAAATTTATGTAAATGGCGTCACGCAAAATGGTTTAGTCTATAGCCTTGTAAATTTTGATGTCATGGTTTCCAGAAACCAGCTGAACCAAACCATCTTCCTCAAGCTGCTCAAGAAAGTCTTTCGCCGCGCTTATCCTTATGTTAAAGCGGGTTGCCACAGTGTAAGGCGTTAAAACCCTCATCTTTTTCAATTCGTCAAGAATCTTCTCGCCTTTCACGTTCGGAACAAATATCCCAGCCAGCTTCTTTTCCTTAGCCGCTGCTTTTTCTTTCTCCTTTTCCTTCTTCTTTTTCTCCTCTTCAGCCTTCCGCATCTGCATGCGTTCCATCTGTTTTAGGCTGAGCTTCTTTTTCCCACCCATTAATCGGCATCTCCCTTAACCGTTTTGGCTATGGATAGATTCCAGACTCGCTTCTTATATACATTGCTAGCTCTAGCGGCATATTTAAAAAGAAAGAAGGGAGAAGCAGTGTTATCTGCCCATAACTTTTCTGGCGGCAATCTCGATGTCTTCAGCCTTTATAGTCTTTCTTCCAGTGTGCATTGCAAAGTCTAGTGCTTCCTTAGCTATCTTTATTCCTATTTCCTCTAGGGCTTTTGCTAGTTCTCTTGCGGCTGCCTCGCTTACCCGGTCAGCCCCAGCCTTCTTACATAACCTATGCATGGGGGCGATTGCCAACTCTAAATCTGCCATAAAGACTCCTCCGTAGCCTCTTTCTCTATTTAAAGCAATATTTAACGTTTATTGCAACCTATCTTCCAAATTTTGGCATCAAAAACTAGCCTTCTTTTATTTAAGAGAGGAAATTATAAAAATGCCTAGGCTTGTAGTTTTATGCTCAAAGTGGCATAAGCTATGAACTCCCTAAAGTTTATCGACGCCCACATCCACCTATCAGACGATGAATACGCTGAAAAAATTGAAGAAATCATTCTAGACGCCAAAAACTCCAATGTGGTGGCTTTAGTTTCTAACTCCATGAACCTAGAGACAAGCATAAAAAGCCTCGAGCTTGCCGAACGCTATAACGGGATGGTTTATGCTGCTTTGGGGATTCACCCATGGAATGTAAACACGTTAACTGAGGAAGAGCTACAACAAACAACAGAGCTTATAATAAAACAGAGGCAAAATAAAGCTCTAATAGCCATAGGCGAGGTGGGCTTAGACTACAAGTATGAGAAAATCTGGGAAAAACAGCTGAAGGTTTTTGATGAAATGCTGCGTCTAGCCGAAAAACTAAGCTTGCCAGTGATAGTTCATTCTCGTGGAACCACCGCGCAAATTGTTGATATGCTCCCATCCTACAATTTGAGAAGGGTTCTTTTACACTGGTTCAGCAATCCAATAAGCGTATTGCCAAAAGCCATTGAAAGGGGATATTACATCAGTGAGGGACCGCCAATAGCCTATTCAAACGGTATACGCGAGATTGTCAAGAAAGTCCCATTAACAAATCTGCTAACAGAAACTGATGGACCAGTGCGCTACTTTAAAAGCCCCTTTAATGGGAAAATGACAACTCCAGCTTTTATTCCAACAGTTGTGGGTGCAATAGCTGAAGTTAAAGGGATAAGTGTTGAGGAAACCGCAGATCAAATAGCGAGGAATTTTGAGGAATTTTTCGGGGTGAAGATAAATTCGAAGAAATAGCGACGCGTAAATTTAAATTTAGCCTTTTTGTTATGAGTGTACACTTTAAACATGTGCAATGTGGAACGGCATAGAGAGGGTGCTTGGGGGACAATGAAGCTTGGGAAAAGTTCGCACAGAACATATTAAACGCATAGCCAAAGAACTTGTTAGGCGTTTTCCCAACAAGTTTTCCAGCAACTTTGAAGAGAACAAGCGTGTTGTAACCGTGCTTTTGCAGGGAACAACAACTCGTGTGCGAAACCAGATTGCTGGATACATAACCCACATTTATTCCGGAATGGAAACACCAACATCAAACGAAAGCCAAGAAGAGGGCGAGTAACTTTATTAGACCGCCTTCCATTTTAAAAAGGCGGGGCGAGGCTGTAGGCTATGATAGACCAGTATAGACGCGGATGGGCTTTAAGATACTTACGTGAGGCAAAAGCAGAGCTTGAAGCTGCAAGGAAAATGCCCTACATGGCTCCAAGCCTAATTCTAGAAGCTATAAGAAAGGCTAGAAACGCCATATACTACAGCCTAGGAGAGCCCGCCTTTATAGAAAGCGTCGTCAAAGAGGCCTTTGAAAAAATGCAGTTTGGAAACGATCCAGTTCTGAGATGTTTAGTGGAAATTGAGGGGATGATGCAGCAGATGGCACAGCTAGAAGAGGTGAATGAGGAAAAAGTCGTAAAGCAGGCTGACAACCTAATACAGCTAGCCTCGGAAATCGTTGAAACAATGATAGGAGAAAAAGTGGAGGATTAAAGGTTAAACTTAACTTTTCAGTTTTTCAATAGCCTTGCTTATGCGGTCTAAAGCCTTCTTGATGTTCTCAATGGAGTTTGCAAAGGATATACGTAGATATCCCTCACCATATTTCCCGAAGGAAGTGCCTGGCAGAACAGCCACACCAGCCTCGTTGAGCAAATAATCTGAAAATTCTTTGGCTGTCTTTCCAACCTCCTTTATGTTTGGGAAGACGTAGAAGGCCCCCTTAGGCTTTTTGCATGTTATGCCCTTAATGTTGTTCAAGCCGGAAACGATGATTTCTCTTCTCTTCTTGAATTCTGCGACCATTTTGTCAACGGAGTCTTGCGGACCTTTAAGGGCTTCAACTCCAGCCATTTGGACAAAAGCGCACGTGCAAGAGTTCGAATTAATCATCAGCTGCGTGATTTTTTCAGCTAGGTCTTTTCGCATAACCCCGTAGCCGAGCCTCCAGCCTGTCATGGCATAGGTTTTCGAAAATCCATCCAATATTATGGTTTTTTCCTTCATTCCCGGAAGCGAGGCGATGCTTTCATGGGTTCCCTCATAGATTATTCTGCTGTAAATCTCGTCTGAAAGCACTATGACGTCGTCCCTTTTGGATATGCAGTCGGCTATAACCTTCAAATCTTCCTTTGTTAAAACGCCGCCGGTTGGGTTTTCAGGTGAGTTCAAAATAATCATTTTAGTCTTTTTGGTTATCTTGGCCTTAACATACTCGTGGTCCAGTCGGAAGTCGTTCTCCTCTTTTAGCGGGATGGGTACTGGTTTGGCTCCAACAAAATTTATCATGGACTCGTATATTGGAAAACCTGGATTTGGATATAAGACCTCATCGCCGCGCTCAACACATGCCAGTATGGCGAAAAACATTATTGGCTTAGCTCCGGGTGTGACAACAACCTCTTCCGGATCAACGGGAATTTTCCTAGTTTTTGAAATGTACTCGGCTATGGCTTCCCGCAATTCCGGGATGCCAGCCGCTGGCACATAGTGGGTGTAGCCAGCATAAAGAGCCTTTACGGCGGCTTCTTTAATGTTTTGAGGCGTGTCAAAGTCCGGTTCGCCTATTTCCAAGTGGATTATCTCTTTGCCTTGCCTTTCAAGGGCTTTTGCACGGGCAAGCACTTCAAAAGCCGTTTCGGTTCCGAGGGACGCCATTCTTTTCGCGAATATGGAAACCATCAACAACCACCAATGTCTTGAAAGGGCGGATTGAAAGTTAAAGTTACATGGATGGAATATTTAACCATTATAGTTGAAAAAGGTGAAATGATTGTTTAAAAGAGCTTGGATAACGGGCGTACCTTAACAACGTCTGGATTAACGAGGTTCGGCGGAGTTTTTCCCTCAAAGAAGGCAACCAAATTTTCCGCAACCATCTCAGCCATCCTTGAGCGGGTTTCATAGCTGGCACTCGAAATGTGGGGCGCCACAACGACATTGTCAAGCCTAAGCAAGGGATTATCCACCGGCGTGGGCTCCTGCTCAAAAACGTCTAAGGCTGCGCCAGCAATCCATCCTTCCTTCAACGCTTTGTAAAGGGCTTTTTCATCCACCACCGGTCCTCTGGAGTTGTTGATTAGGTAGGCTGTCTTCTTCATCAGCCTAAGCTTCTCTTCGTTGATTAGATGATATGTCTCCTTCATTAAAGGCACGTGAATGCTGACAAAGTCGGATTCCCTTAGAAGCGTGTCCAAATCCACACGTTTCGCGCCCAACTCCTTCTCTACTTCTGGCGGCATAGGCACAACATCATAATAGAGAATCCTCATGTTGAAGCCTTTTGCCCTCCTCGCGACTGCCGTTCCTATTCTGCCAGCACCTACAATGCCAAGTGTTGCGCCGTAAACATCTCTGCCTAGAAGCATGCTTGGGTGCCAGCTAACCTTCCATTGTCCTGTGCGAACATATTTGTCTGCCTCAACAACCCGCCTCGCAACAGCCATCAACAAAGCCCAAGCAAAATCCGCTGTAGTTTCTGTTAAAACGCCAGGGGTGTTCGTCACATATATGCCCCTCTTTGTGGCTTCAGCAACATCTATGTTATCAAAGCCAACAGCCATCTGAGCGACAATTTTCAATTTCGGCGCAGCATCAAAAACTTCAGCATCAATCTTATCCGACAAAAGCGTGACTAAGGCGTCAACATCCCGCGCCTTCCTTATTATTTCCGCCTTCGGCGGCGGACCATACTCCGGCCAAACTTCAGCGTCAAAACGTTCCTTTATTATTTTCATTCCTCTTTCTGGAAGCTCACGGGTTACGTAAACCTTAGGCTTTGCCATAATGTTCACCTGCGCGGTGCAAAACACTTTATTAACGCTTAACTTATTACATTTACGATTCCCCGTCCTTAAAAGTTACAAGGGTACTCCGAATGGCGATTATTAAGAATATGGAGCAATTAATTCAGAACGGCGAGACACTTCTCGATAAAAGGGCTAGAGAATTAGCCTTAAAAAGCCTTGAAGCCGCCATAAAAGCAGTAGACCCAAAATCATTAATTAAATCAAAACTTAAGCTAGAAGGCTCAATTCTCCACGTTAACGGGCGAGCTTTCAACATTGGAAAGTTCAAGAACATATATGTGATAGGTGGAGGGAAGGCAAGCGGCTCAATGGCTGAGGCCTTAGAGGAAGTTTTAGGTGACAAAATCACAGATGGACTTGTAAATGTTCCAAAAGGGAACAAGCATAAAACAGGAATAATTAGACTTCACGAAGCAAGTCACCCCATCCCCGACGAATCCGGAGTTGAAGGAACAAGAAAAATGCTAGAAATAGCCGAAAAAGCTGGAGAAGAAGACTTAATTATATGCTTGATTTCGGGCGGTGGCTCCAGCTTAATGCCCATGCCTAGAGGCGAAATAACAATAGCTGATAAGAGGCAGATAACAGAAGAACTGCTTAAGTGTGGCGCCACAATAAACGAGATAAACACTGTTAGGAAGCATATTTCAGAGTTTAAGGGCGGATGGCTTGCTAAGAAGGCTTATCCAGCAACAATCTTAAACCTTATCCTATCGGATGTTTTAGGCGACCCGCTGGATTTCATTGCCTCTGGACCGACGGTCCCCGACTCCACAACTTTCAGCGACGCCATAAACGTCTTAAAGAAATATGGTTTGTGGGATAAAGCCCCAAAATCAATAAGGAAAGTCTTAACGGATGGGGAGAAAGGGCTTATCTCAGAAACGCCGAAGACTGGTGACGAAATCTTCAAAAAGGTTTTCAACGTCGTTATCGGAAACAACAGAGCCGCAAGCATGACTGCATGTGAAACCCTACAATCAGAAGGTTTGAATACGCTTCTGTTAACATCGCTTCTCGAAGGTGAAGCAAGACATGTTGGAACAATGCTGGCTTCGCTAGCTCGAGAAATTTTGGCATCCGGCAACCCAGTTAAAAAGCCTGCTGGCATAGTGGCTGGCGGTGAGACAACAGTTACAGTTGCTGGAAAAGGCAAGGGTGGAAGAAACCAAGAAATAGCATTGGCGGCCTCGCTGAAAATTAAAGGCTTTGAAGGCGTCGTTATAGCTTCATTAAGCACTGATGGGGTGGATGGACCAACAGACGCTGCAGGAGCAATAGCCGACGGAAAAACAATAGTAAAGGCAGAAGCCTCGGGGCTTAAGGCTGAGGAATTCCTAGCCGACAATAACTCTTACAACTTCTTTTCTCAGCTCGGCGACCTAATCTTCACAGGTCCAACGGGCACAAACGTTAACGACATCTCAGTCATAATAGTACTATAGGCGTCTTCATAAGGGGGAAGGACCGAGAAAGATGAAGGTTAACATTAGATTTGTTGGCAGTTTCCGCAACATAACAAGCAAGGGCAAGGTAACGCTAGAGCTAAGTGAAGGTGCACAACTCAAGGAAGCCTTAAAACGAATCACTGAAGTGTTCCCAAAAATGGAAAGGGTCCTAATTGACCCGGAGCTTGGTGACCCGAGACCAAACACTCTAATAATTGTGAATGGCCGCGAAATCAGCGTCTTGAAGGGTTTAGAGACAGTCCTTAAGGACGGGGATGAAGTGGTTTTAGTTCCAGTTTCTCACGGAGGATGAGCCTTTGAAACTTTTTCCAATAAAGACTGATGTTATAAAAAGAGGAGGCACCATAGTTGACATCGTCTTAAAGGCAATGGAAAAGCAAGGGCTGAAATTTGACGACAAGGATGTCTTGGCGTTAGCATCAAAAGTCATAGCCTACGCAGAAAACCGTGTAGTGGAGTTGGGAAAAGTTAGACCATCTGATAAAGCTGAAAAACTGGCCAACAAATTCGCTATATCACCAGAACTTGCCGAACTGATTATGCAAGAGGCGGAGGAAATCTGCGGTGGGGTGGAAAAGGCTGTCTTAACGCTTAAAAACGGGGTCTTGACGCCGAATGCTGGGATAGATAATAAAAACGCTCCTCACGGCGCTGTTGTTTTATGGCCTAAAAACCCGGAGAAATGGGCGGGAAACATTAGGGAAGAATTAATGCACAAAACTGGAAAGAAGATTGCGGTTTTAATCGTTGATAGCGGCTTAAGACCATTAAGGCTTGGCACAACAGGATTAGCCTTAGCCACTGCCGGTTTCAAACCAGTCGTGGATTGCAGAGGCAAAAAGGACATTTTTGGGAAAAAATTAGCCATTACATTGCATGCTGTTGCAGATGACTTAGCATCGGCCGCGCACCTCCTAATGGGAGAGACTTCAGAAGCAATCCCGGCGGTTTTAATTAAAGAAGCGCCCATAAGCTTTGACGACGGAGTTTATGGCCCGAGGGATATGGCTATACCACCAGAACAGTGCATTTTCATGAGCGGTCTTAAGCCAAAAACTGAGCCTTAAAAATGCTTTGTCCAACATTTCCTAGTTTTAGGGCTTTGTGCAATCCAGCACCTATGAAAGTTGTAACTAAAGCTATAATGATCCTCTCAATGGGGTACAGAAAAGTGACAATTTGCCAGTACCCTCCTATGGCGTTAATGTCAGCCGTAAATAATGGCCAGAAAGATAATTCAAACATAAGCGAGCCGGCAATCTGCCCGGCTAACGTGGAGACAAGAAATGTTGTGAAAAAGCCAAAAATACGCATATTGTTGCTTCTCGCATGTTTCATGTTTCTTAAAGCCATGGACTGCGCTGGGGAAATTAGAACTATGAAACCCAAAATCTGAAACCACATTAATAATGGGTAAAGCCAGACCGGTCCAACAAAAGGGCAGAAGCCGAAAAGGAATAGAAGCGAGAAATAAGTTAGGGCGCACAAATCTCGCCTACCAGTGTACAGGAAGCCGGCGCAAAGGGAGGCGACGGCTCCAGCAACAAGGCTCATGTGGGAGAAGAACCCCGTAAATAATCCAATTAACCCACCAATTATTGTTGAGAATGCCCCAAGATAGGGTCCGAGAATCATGCCGATAACTGGCGCCATGATTGCCGCCGCCGTTATGGCTTTGCTAGGCAAGCCAATAATTTGGAATATTGGAAATACACAGAAAACCGCGTATAAAGCTGAAAAGCTGATAACTAAAGCTAAGCTTCGTGTGTCCATCGTTGCTAATCTTCGCTTTTTCAGGTTTCCAAAGTTTCGCAAATGCGCTCCTCACGGCTGGCAAGCTTTCGAAACATGCTGGCTACAACTTGCATATAAATAAATTGCACAATATCACAAAATTTAACCAACGAGACTGAATACTCTAAGTAGAATGACTCCGCTCATAACATTGACGACAGATTTTGGGCTTGCAGACCCCTATGTAGCGGAGATTAAGGCAGTTATTTTAGGCATAAATCCCTCTGTACGGATAGTTGACATAAGCCACCAAATAGAAAAGTTCAACATAAGAATGGGCGCATATGTCTTGGCAAGCGCAGCACCATACTTCCCAAAAGGCACAATACACGTAGCCGTCGTAGACCCAGGCGTGGGGACAAAACGCAAACCAATTCTGATAGAAACGGAAAGCGGCTTTTTCATAGGACCAGATAACGGCATCTTAACCTTGGCAGCCGAAAAACAGGGCATAAAGCATGTTTACGAAATAGCTAATCCTAAATACGTGCTTCCCAAAGTTTCAGCAACTTTCCATGGAAGAGACATTTTTGCTCCAGCAGCCGCCCACCTATCAAAAGGTGTTCCGCCTTCAGAGTTTGGACCGGAAATCCGCGGAATTATGAAACCACGATTTGCAAAAATTGTTAGGAAAGGCTCAATGCTGGTTGGCGAAATTATCTATGTGGACGGTTTCGGTAACATTATTACAAACTTCACGTTGAAGGAGCTGGAATGTCTTGGGATAAGGAAGAGTTTGAACCTAAAAATTGGAGAAACCACATGTAAGCTGAGGCTCTGCAAGGCTTATGCCGAGGTAGAAACCAAAAAGCCGCTAGCACTGATTGGCAGCCACGACTTTCTAGAGATATCGGTAAACCAGGGAAGTGCCGCTGAAATGTTTAAGGTTAAGGTTGGGGACAAGGTTATACTTTATCGCTCTTAGTTAAGTCTTTAAGCCTTTCGACACCACCAATCTCTTTTATGAATTGAGCCACACTTTTTGGGACGAGTTCCTCCCAGTTTCCGTCTTTCAGCATCCTCTCTCTTATCTCAGTCGCAGAGTAGACCTTGCGCCTATGGAAGCGTATTGACTTAACCTCGTAGCCAGCTTCCACAAAAAGCCTCCGTGTTAAAGGCTCGTTGGAGTAAACAACATCGAAGCGTGGCGCATAGCCCTCAACAGCTGAAACCCAAACCATATGTATGTGGACATCGGGAACAGGTACAATCCATATGCGACCCAAATCTATTCCAGCCTCTTCCAAAGCCCTCCGAATCATGACAAGCCTCTCGCCGGTTGTGAAGGGGTTATCAATGCGGTGGCTGTACTGTGCACTGCCAACAACGATAACCAGCTCGTCAACCTCCTTCAAAATATCTTTTACAACATTAAGGTGTCCCTTATGAAAGGGCTGAAACCTTCCAACAAAAAGACCACGCTTTACCATGAAACCACTCTTCTCAGTAAATTAGCCTTTCGATTTTTATATTTATGTTTAAACTTTACGGTTTCCTTGAAACTCTTTCCAAGACAAGCTCTACGGGGAAAATTTTCAGCCTTTTTCCGTCAATGGATATTTCCTCCTCTTTGTTGTATCCCCTTTTCTCGCGGCATAATATTTCCAGCTTGACTTGCAAGCCTCCTCCGTATCCGCCAAGAGAAAAGTCTGAAGCAACAACTCTATGACATGGAATGAGCAGTGGAAATGGGTTTAGAGCCATAGCCCGCCCAACAGCCCTAGGGCTTCCACCCACAGCCTTCGCAATTGCTCCATAAGAAGTCACATAGCCCGCCGGAATCTTAGCAGTAGCCTTCAAAACCCTTTGCATATAACCGGACAAAGATTCCATGTTTAGGGAAAACTTGTTAGTCACGTCCTTGCCATTATAGATATCCCTTAATTTGGCAAGTACTTGTTCGGCAAGGAATGTTCCCTCTTCAGCGTATTGAAAAGGGATATCAAATGGAATGCTTGCTAATAAACTACGGAGAACCTGTCCCCTATTTGTCGAAAAAGCTGTGGCGAAAACGCTTTTGTCATTGTATGCCACTCCAAACCATACATTGTCATAAAGCTTCGAATACAAGTTTATCATGCTCCATGCCTTCCCAGCGATGTTATGGTGTTGGTGGTTATTTAGCTTTGCAGAGCTTATGAGACATTAAGTTTAATAGGTTGTGCTCGCATATCACGTGGAAAGGTGAAAGCAGCGTGGAAAGGGAAGGGCAAATGCCCCAATATCTATGGGTTCCAGGCGCTACAACCGTGGGCATAGTTTGCAGAGACGGCGTCATCCTCGCCTCTGAAAAGAGGGTTTCATATGGATATTTAGTTGTGAGCAGAGGCGGGAAGAAAGTCTTCAAAATAACAGACCATATTGGCGCGGCATGTGCGGGGCTGGTTTCAGACATGCAAATTCTGGTGCGTGAAGTTGAAGCTTATGCAAACCTGTACAGCATGGATGTTGGGAGACCAATATCTGTTAGGTCAGCCGCCAAACTCATGTCAAACTTGCTCTTTGCCAATAGGTTGGCACCACTAATAACCCAAACGATTGTTGGAGGATTAGACGACGAGGGTGCTTCCCTTTATGTGTTAGACGTTTTGGGTTCAGTTATACCAGACAAATTTGCCGTTGTGGGTTCAGGTACAGAAATCGCCATGGGGGTTCTTGAGGAAAGTTATAGGGAGGGCTTAAGTATGGAGGAGGGCAGAGAACTTGTCGTTAGAGCGATAAAATCCGCTATAAGCAGGGACATAATGAGCGGCGACGGCATAGACTTCCTATTCATAACAAAAGATGGAGCCCGCGAGGAATCAATAAAATTCTAAAACAAAAATAGCCATTAAAACCGGGGATAAATGCGCTTGTCTTTCGATTTAAGCCTAGAAGAGGGCAAAATTCTCGTCAAACTTGCTCGCGACGCCGTAGAAGAATACCTAAAAACAAAAAAGCGTATACGCGTCCCAGAAGGCATGCCGGAAAAATTGCTGCAACCATGCGGCGTGTTCGTAACAATAAACAGCATTGAAAATGGAGAAAAGGAACTGCGGGGATGTATAGGACTTCCATATCCGACAACGCCTCTAGCCAAAGCGGTTATAGAATCCGCCATAAGCTCTGCAACCCAAGACCCGAGATTTTATCCCCTCTCCATAAGCGAGTTGGACAAGGTTGTTTTCGAGGTAAGCGTATTAACTCCGCCACAACTTGTTGAGGTTGAAAAGCCAAATGAGTATCCATCCAAAATTAAAGTCGGTGTAGACGGGCTAATTATTGAAAGAGGAATTTACAAAGGGCTTCTCTTGCCACAAGTACCGGTGGAATGGAACTGGGATGAGGAAGAATTCCTATGCCAATGTTGCGTGAAGGCTGGATTGCCTCCAGACTGTTGGCTTATGAAGGGCACGAAAGTCTACAAGTTTCAAGCCATAATTTTTGAGGAAGAAAAGCCAAGGGGTGAAATCAGGCGGAAAACCCTCGGCGGGAAATAGACTCATGCGGGTTTACTTCGCCCCATGCGGCATAGGACTAGGACATGTTGGAAGATGCATACCAATCGCCAAAAGACTTCAGGAACAAAATGCCCAAGTAATATTTTCAACATACCGTGAAGGAATACCCTACATCCAACAAGAAAAATTCCCTTTATTTAAAGCCCCGCCAATAGGTTTCCAAGTAAAACCAGACGGAACAATAGATTTTAAGCAAACAGCCATAAATCCGGGACCATTTCTCGCCTCTTTCACGTTAATGAGGCAGATAGACGCTGAACTGCACGCTATTGGAAATTTCGACCCAGACATTGTCGTATCAGATTCTCGCGTTTCTCCGCTGCTGGCGGCAAAAATTCTGAGAAAACCGAGAATTTGCATCTTAAACCAGTTCCAACCAATAATTCCGCGGAGAAAACGTTTCCTAAGACTGGCGAGATTTGCAGATTCCATAACCCTTGCCATAATTGGAAAGATATGGGCAAGCGGAAACGCTGTTCTAATACCGGATTTTCCCCAACCTTACACTGTTTGTGCTGGTAACCTCAACATTCCCAGAGCTTACCGGAAAAAGGTACACCTTATAGGACCCATTTTGCCCGTTCGCCCGGAAGAATTGCCGGATGAAAATGTTATCCGGAAAAGGCTAAAGTTGCCCCAAAATAAGACTGTCATTTTTGCACCCATCAGCGGCAGCATCAAAGAGAAGGCATTTTTCATCGGAATTCTAAGGAAAATTTTGACGAAGTTTCCAGAGGATTATGAAGCTGTTTTGTCAATGGGTTATCCAAACGCGGACACCACGCCTATACGCCATGGCAATTTAACAATTTACAAGTGGATTCCAAATCGTTTCGAATACTTGAAGGCTTGTGACTTAGTTATAAGCCGCGCTGGACACGGCACAATAACCCAATGCATATGCTACGGAAAACCAATGATTCTTGTGCCTACGCCGAACCATACAGAACAGATAAACAATGCGGCTCAAGCCAAGAAAATTGGCGTTGCAAAAGTGATTCAGCAAGAAAATTTGAGCCTAAGTAAGCTACTAAAAACTGTCGAACAAACCCTTACGGCAAACAATGTGGAAAAAGTTGGGCAAGTTCAAGCTGAAGTTTTAAGATATAATGGGTTAGAAAAAGCTACCCAAATGATAATTGATTTGGCAGACAAAGTTGAAATAGGCTGAGAGGTAAATGCTTTTTAAGTCTCATTCAGAGGGTTAAAAGCATGTTCTTGCCTAGAAAGATTTTGGAGGAAAAACTTAGGCAAATATTAGCTGAAGATATTGGACAAGGAGACATAACTTCAACCCTAATAGTGCCAGAAAAATGCAACGCCGAGGCGGAGGTAATCGTGAAAGAAAGCGGCGTAGTTGCCGGAATCGAAGAGGCGGGGGTCCTTCTAGAAAGCCTCGGCTTGAAATTTGAAGCTATAGTTAAGGACGGAGAAGAGATAAAGCCAAAACAGGTGCTTATGAAAATTTGCGGCGATGCCAGAACAATATTGGCTGTTGAGCGGACACTGCTAAACATTATTTCAAGAATGAGCGGCATAGCCACAACCACACGGAAACTCGTTGAAAGAGTCAGAAAGGCTGGGCACAAAACCATAATTGCATGTACGCGGAAAACAGCGCCCGGACTGCTGTACTTTGATAAAAAAGCGGTCTCCGTGGGCGGAGGCGACACCCATAGGCTTCACTTGGACGATATGATTCTGATAAAGGACAATCACATCAAAATAGCCGGAAGCGTTGAAAAAGCTGTTAAAACCGCTAAGGAAAGAGCCTCTTTCAGCAAAAAGGTCGAAGTTGAAGTATCAAACGTTAAGGAGGCTTTGGCAGCTGCGGAAGCCGGAGCGGACATAATAATGCTGGATAATTTTTCGCAAAATCAAATAAAAAAGGCTGTTGAAAGGCTGGAAAAGGCTGGCTTTTTAGGAAAAGTTTTGTTGGAGGCAAGCGGAGGAATAACGGCTGAAAACATTGTTGAGTACGCGTCAACGGGAGTGGACATTGTAAGTCTTGGCGAAATAACTGACAGTCCGAAAGCGTTGGATGTAAGCCTTGAGATTACAAAAATAGGTGGTTGAAATTTATCGTTGGAGAAGTGTTAATACTAAAATTATAAGGTTTAGTGTTGCGTGGGCGGTTGCACAAACGGTATAGGAACGTGACAGGTGATAGGCAAGACCCAAAATAAGCCCTATTAGAAATGCGGCGATTATGTAAACTCCTTGTGGGTCAAAGTGGAGAAGAAGTCCAAAAGCAAAGGCGGATGCAATTAAAGCCATCCACGATGGGTACTTGCTGCTCATAGCGGTTTGCAGAAAGCCCCTGAAAGCGAATTCTTCACAGATTCCCGCTGAAATTAGAGTGGCGGCAACAAAAATTAACCCATCAACAGAGTGGGTCATTTCAGCTAATCTTTTGTTGCTTTCTTCAACAGCTTTACTCGGACCAAATAGAGACGTCAACGCGACTACTATGAGAAAATCAAAATAGACAAGAAGAGAGCCGACGGCTACTCCCAATAAAATGTTTCGTGGGTTAAGCTCAAACCTAACGTATTTTTTTACGTCTATTTTCTTTGAAAGCATATATCCGAACGGAACAACAGCAAGAAGCAATTCTGCAACAACCATCGCGAGGCCATAATTTAAACCGGCGATAAACCCCGCCAAAAAAAGCGATAGTAAAAGACTTGCAATTACCGCCAGTAAAGCCTCGCTGACAGGTATCTGTTGGTTTTCTTTGGTTTCGCCTATCATTTTAGGTCCTTTCTGGTGTTATCTTTAATGTTCGAAATCCTCTTGCAACTGGGTTTAAAATTTCTACAATATTAACCTTTTTTAATGAGCCCTTGTTGTCAATAGCGTATCCCTTTACATCATGTTCGGCAGCCATTAAAGATTGCATGTAAACCCAATTCTCTTTGAACATTGGCTGACACTTTAGCGGCAAACCAAGCATTAACGAGCTTCTTTCTTTTACAGCTTTTTCAGACGCGTATATTACGGCGTGAGCTCCAGCGGTTAGTTCCGCCACCCTTACGGGGATGCTATCTTTGCCTATTGCCAAGGTCTCGACACCGTATTTTTGTGTTAGTTCACCAGCGATTTTTCTAAGCCTTGGAAGAATTTTAATTAAGTTGCTTTTGGCTTTGCTGGAAATTTTCAAGTTTGAAAACTGTATGGGTGAAAGCTGCTCAAGGGAGATGGCTCCCAAAGATATGTCAAGATGCACAATGTCGGCTCCTACTTTTGCGATCAGCTGCTTGCATAGCTCTGCCTCTCGCACTATAACTTCGTGGCTGTCTTCGGCATCTGCAAAAACCGGTTCAGCCAAACACTCACTTGGCTCTCTATAAGGCGGTTTAACCAAAACGGCGGCGGTAGCCACGATGTAAATGGGTTCAAACTTTTCATTTAAAATGGCAGCTGAAGAGTCGGCAGCGATTATGTTCAAATGTTTCACCTTCTTACAATTGGGTTCTGAGTGAATTTAGCTCTACCGCTCATCAGCTTTTAAACGCATTCCCAAAATGAAAATTTCCGAGCTTTTAGCCCTACTTGCTTTAGGCTTTATTACTTTTACGTCTTCAAAGTGCCGTTTAACCATGCTTATAAAGTCGTTTAACATGTCTCCTTGGAAAACTTTTACGAAAAAGTTTCCGCCCGGCTTTAGAGTTTCTAAGGCTATTTCAAGCGCTTTCTGTGCAAGGTCTATTTGGCGGGCGTGGTCAAGCTCCCATATTCCAGAAATGTTCGGCGAGACGTCTGAAATGACAGCGTCTGCTTTTCTAGGCAGCATCTCCAAGATCTGCTTTGTAGCATCGGGTTCTGTTATATCACATATTATGGTTCTAATGTTTCTCTCCGGAAAGGGTTCGATTGGTTTTATGTCTACTCCTAAAACGAAACCCTTAGCCCCAGCAATTTTTCTTGCCGCTTGCGTCCATCCCCCTGGGGCAGCGCCCAAATCGACAACAACATTGCCGTCTTTAATGAAGTGGTATTTTTCTACGGCTTGAAAGAGTTTGTAGGCTGCTCTTGAGCGGTATTTCTCTTCCTTTGCTTTTCTATAGTAATAGTCTCTTTTGCGTTCTTGTATCCATGCTTTAGGCAAAACTAGCTGTCACCCAAGATTTTGTACTCGCCCTCTGCCAGGCGTATAAGCCAATCCGTCAGTTTTTCACAGCTCTGCGGTGTTATTGCGCCTGTAGGTCCGCATTTTGATGCGTCTGGGCACGTCATGCATGGGCAGTCAGCTATCGAGTTTATTGATGCCGGAAGCCTTTTTGGATAAAGCCTATAAGTCCATCTTCCATTGCGGAGCTCCCTTTCACGGCGTATTAAGCCTTTGCTTTCAAGTTTTAGAGCTATTCTTGAGCCTTCTCTGCTACTCGCCCCGAGCTTTCTCCATAGTTCTGATTGGAGTAAACCCTCGTTTCCAGAACTCATTATTATCTGAAGAGCCTTTTGTTCCAAATCGTTGTGTTTCGGCATCCTCCCTCTCCGTTTCCACGCAGATATATAGGTGTTCCCAAATAAATTATGCTTATCCAAAGATAAAATAATTTAGGTGGAAAGGGGCGCCAACGGTGCCTGCAAAAACGAGAGAGAGCTACTCTCTAGGCATTGAAAGCACAGCGGACGATTTCAGCGTTGGAGTAGCCACTTTTAGAGGGGAAATCTTGGCAAACGTGATAAGTGCTTACATGCCCCCGGAAGGCGGAATACATCCAAGGGAAGCTGCACGACACCACGCTGAAGTTGCAAACAAGGTTTTGGAAGAGGCATTCCAAAAGGCTGGAATAAAACCTAAAGACATAACGGTCATAGCCTTCTCTCAAGGTCCAGGGTTAGGTCCATGCCTCAGAACGGGTGCCACAGTCGCAAGAGCCTTAGCCTCTTATCTTGGCGTTCCTCTAGTAGGTGTCAACCATTGTGTGGCACACATTGAAATTGGCAAGTTAAAAACCGGCGCCGTTGACCCTGTCACGCTTTATGTTTCTGGCGGGAACACCATAGTGGCCGCTTTCGATTCCGGGCGTTACAGGGTTTTCGGCGAAACATTGGACATAGCCCTTGGAAACTGCCTAGACGTTTTCGCAAGAGAAGCTGGATTAAGACAAAAACCGGGCGAACCTTTTGGGGCTGTTGTGGAAAAACTCGCGAAGGGTGGACGGAGGCTTATTCCGCTGCCATATACGGTGAAGGGCATGGACATGTCGTTTAGCGGTTTGCTCACGGCGGCAGTTAACTTACTAAAGAAAGGTGAAAGTAGGCTAGAGGACTTGTGTTATAGTCTCCAAGAAACAGCCTTCTCCATGGTTACAGAAGTTACGGAGCGCGCTCTAGCCCACACGGAAAAAAAGGAGGTTCTGTTGACTGGTGGCGTAGCTGCCAACAAGAGGCTTCAAGAAATGGTTAAGTCGATAGCTGAAGAGCATGACGCCAAATTCTGCGTTGTGCCAAGCCAGTTCGCCATAGATAACGGCGCCATGATAGCTTGGACCGGCGTTTTAGCCCTTACTCACGGCGTGACAACGCCAATCCATGAGAGCTTCATACGGTTGAGGTGGCGGCTCGAAGAGGTTGAAGTTCCTTGGGTGAAATAAGCCAGCCGAGACTCATTAAGAAAGGGGCTGAGGCATGCCTATACCTCGCAGATTGGCACGGCAAAAAGGTAATAATGAAGAGACGATTGCCCAAAAAATATAGAGTTTCAGTACTAGACGAGCAAATAAGAGCCTATAGAACAATCCATGAGCCCCAGCTGATGCATGAAGCAAAAAGGGCTGGTGTGCCTACCCCAATAATCTATTTTGTTGATGCAAAAAACGCCACAATAATAATGGAGTTTATCGAAGGGGAACAAGTAAAACAGTTGTTGGCCAAAGTTTCTGAAAGCGAAAGGCGGACATTGTGCCGCAAAATAGGTGAGTTAATTGGTAAATTGCACAAAAATGGGATTATTCACGGCGACCTGACAACATCCAATATGATTCACACTCCTGAAGGAAAAATCTTTCTTGTGGATTTTGGGCTTGGCGAAAAAACACGCGAGCTTGAAGCAATGGGTGTGGATTTACACCTTATGAAGAGAGCTTTACAAAGCACTCACTTTCAGTTTGCCGAAAAATGTTTTAGCGCCATAATTGAGGGTTATGCAAGCGTTTTAGAGGCTGGCGAGGTGAAAAATGTTTTAGATAAAATAAGGGAAATAGAGAGGAGAGGGCGCTACATAGCCGAAAGAAGGGGTGAATAAACACGATAAAAACGGTTTGGTGCATAACCTTTTACGTTTCAGACTTGAAGAAGGCGACGCAATTTTATGAGAAAGTTCTTGGCTTAGAAAAGAAGTATGAGTATTCAAGCTATGTTGGTTTCGAATGCGGCGGAGTCGAGATTGGGCTTATTCCAAGACTGAAGGAAGGGGAACGTGTTGCTTCAATTTCGCCGTCTGTGGAGTTTCTGGTGGACGATGTTGAAAATTTCTGCAACGAATTAAAGAGCAAAAGCGTGAAGTTTGTTAAGGATTTGCACGAAGAGCCTTGGGGCGGAAAACAAGCCACCCTCATGGACCCTGATGGAAACATTTTAGAGATTGTGCAGATTAATTGGGAAAAATATTTTAGCGTGTCCGCCGAAGGGGCTAAAAAGAAACGTGAACCGTCATGAGCTTCCAATTAAAGGGCAAAGTCGTGTTCTTTGCAACAAACAACTTTAACAAGTTCAACGAAGCCCGAAGGGTTTTGAACCGTTACAGAATAACTGTGGGCATGATAAGAGTTAAAACCCTAGAAATTCAAAGCGAGAGCCTCGAAGAAATCGCAAAAACAAGCGCCGTCCACGCCTACAAACAGTGCAGTCTTCCTATCATAGTTGAGGATGCCGGACTGTTCGTTGAGGCCTTAAACGGTTTTCCGGGACCGTATTCCTCCTACGTCTACAAGACCATAGGTAATGAGGGCCTATTGAAGCTTATGGAGGAAGCCAAAAACAGAAAGGCAAAGTTTCAGTCTGTAGTGGCGTTTTTTTCTGGGGAACTGGAATCTCCCATATGTTTTAAGGGAGAAGTTGTAGGCGAGATAACCAAAGAGGTGCGAAGGGAAAGTCATTACGGCTTCGGTTTTGACCCAATATTTAAACCAGCTAACAGTCAGAAAACCTTTGCTGAAATGAGTATCGCTGAAAAAAACAGGTATTCCCATAGGGCAAGAGCCTTCCTAAAGTTTGCAAAATGGTACAAAAGCCTAAAAGTCTAAGCGAACAGTTTAAGTTGCCTTTTCACCAATAAAGTTTAAGTAGAAAATAAACATCGAAGGTCTTAAATATCCGTCTGATCTCGCTTTTACAGAACTAAAAGGGATAATGGTATGCCGAAACAGGAAAAGGGCAAATCCCATTCAACAAGACCTGTTAGCAAACGCCCTCCAAGCTGGTGCAAATACCAACCGGAGGAAGTGGAAGCCCTCGTCATCAAACTGGCAAGGGAGGGGCATCCCCAGAGCCGCATAGGAACAATACTGAGGGACCAGTATGCCATTCCACTGGTTAAGCCGCTAACCGGCAAGACCGTAACTCAAATTCTCAAGGAGGCTGGACTTGCCCCTTCAATACCTGAAGACCTTGGTAACCTACTTAAGAAAGCAGCGCGACTTTCAGCCCATCTTGAGAAGCATAGGAAGGACTTGCACAATAAGAGGGCTTTGCAGCTTGTGGAGGCAAAAATTCACAAGCTTGCACGATATTATAAGCGGGAGGGTGTCTTGCCCCCAAACTGGAAGTACGAGCCGAAAATAGCATCAATAGCCTAGACTTGAACATTCCCATTCATCAGCCCAGTCGCCCTTAAATTCTTAACCTGTATACATTGTGATGAAAATGCGGTTGGACGAGAAGCAAACTGCAAAATTCTTCGATAGCATTTCAGATGCCGCTAAAAAGATTTTGGAAACCGCCAAAGAAGGTGGCTACATTCATGTTTTTTCACATTTGGATGCTGACGGCGTCGCCGCAGCCGGCATTGTTGGGAAAGCCCTTTACAGGCTTGACGCTAGATTCCGCATTAGGATAACCCAGTGGGTTGACGAAAAAATGGTGGCTGAAATACTGCAGGAAAAGCCTCAAATGGTTATTTTCACAGACCTTGGAAGCGATTATGCAAACTTGCTGAGACAGAAAGCTAAAGACATAAAAGTTGTTGTTTTAGACCACCATCAGCTTGGCGGAGAACCGAGCGGCGATTTTCCATGCGTTAACCCTCACTTGTTTGGTATTGATGGAGCGCGGGACATCAGCAGCGCCGGTGTAGCCTATTTCGTGGCTAAAGCAATGGACAAGGTAAACATAGATTTAGCTCCAATAGCCGTTGTTGGGGCGCTTGGAGATCTGCAAGACAAGTATGACCAGAGGATGCTTGGGGGACTCAATGAGGAAATTGTTGAAGATGCGAAAAGCCAAGGGCTGCTGGCGGTTGAGAAGGACTTAATATTCTTCGGTAGGGAAACTCGTCCAATCCACAAAACTTTGGCGTCCACGACAAACCCATTTATTCCAGGCATAAGCGGAGAAGAAGACAAGAGTTTGGCTTTTCTGGCAAGCATTGACATAAAACCAAAATACGGTGATAAGTGGCGGGCTTTAAGAGACCTTTCAGAAGATGAAAAGAGGAGGCTCTGTTCGGCGCTGGCTGAGTACCTACTCTCAAAAGGGCTACATTATGAAATATCAAACCTCATAGGATATGTTTACACACTCACTAAGGAAGAGCCTTGGACACCTCTCAGAGATGGAAGAGAGTTTGCCGTTCTGCTTAATGCTGCTGGACGCATGGATAAGCCTGGCGTTGGCGTGGCAGTTTGTATGGGTGACAGAGGGGCCGCTCTAGAAGAAGCTAGCAGAATCCTTGAGGATTATAGGCGTACAATTAATAGGTATTTGGGCTGGATTATGGAGAAGCCTGAAAGGATAAGGGAGTTGGAAAACATCTACGTTGTTTACGGCGAAGACTTTATAGACGACAAAATTGTTGGTGCAATCTCATCAATTCTCACAACAAGCCTTCCAAATCCAGAAAAACCCCTTGTCGCTTATGCAGACGTTAGGGAAGAAGGGCTTGTAAAGGTTTCAGCGAGAACCATAGACGCGGTAGCCTACAAGGGTGTAAATCTCGGCGAGGTCATGCAAGTGGCGGCTGAGAAATGCTTGGGAAAGGGTGGGGGGCATAACGTGGCTGCCGGCGCCCAAGTTCCAATAGAAAATGTGGAAATCTTCATAAAACTTGTCAACGAGCTTGTTGGAAAGCAATTAGCCGGGGAGAAAATTGGAAGCTGAAATCATAATTAGTTATGATGATGTGGAGAGCGCCAAGGCAGTGGCAAAAGCTGTTTCACCAGACAACTTCAAAGTGCCGCCCGGCTTGTTTGTCAAAACGACAAGGGATGGCAAAAAAGTCACTACACGCATAAATTGTAAAAGGAAACTTCAAACTTTTATTGCAACGATTGATGATTTACTTTTCGCCATATCCTTGGCGGAGAAAACTCTAAAAACTGCGCGGAAACTTGAATAGTTGGTTTTAAGATGCTTGACATAAAGCTGATTCGAGAAAAACCAGAACTCGTAAGGGAAAACTTGCAGAGGAGAGGCGAACCTGAATTTTTAAGAATGCTTGACGAACTGATTGAATGCGACAAGCTTTGGCGCCAGCACTTGACGAGGCTTAATGATCTACGGCGAGAGAGAAACCGTATAACAATGGAGATTGCGACTGCTAAAAGGAAGGGTGTAGATGCCACACAGATGGTTTCTAAAGCTAAGGAGATAGACAAAGAAATAGTGAATTTGGAGCAGTTGGTTGGTGAATATGAGGAGAAAGTGCGCTACTACCTCATGAGGCTTCCAAACCTTTTACATGATTCTGTTCCAATAGGCAAAGATGAGCATGACAATGTTACTGTGAGGACATGGGGGAAAATACCACGGTTTAACTTTCCAGTTAAAGACCACATTGAGCTTGGCTTAAGCCTCGACATAATGGACATTGAAAGAGCTGGAAAAATAGCTGGGGCAAGATTCTTCTACCTTAAAAGGGAAGGCGTTCTACTCGACATCGCTCTTTTAAATTTTGCATTGGAGGAGATGGTTAAGAAGGGCTACACGCCCATAGAACCTCCATTCATGATGAGGCGCAAACCCTACGAAGGAGTCACCGCCCTCAGCGACTTTGAGGACAGCCTCTACAAAATCGAAAATGAAGACCTATACTTAATTGCTACTTCGGAACATCCAATGGCGGCAATGTTTATGAATGAAGTTCTAAAGGCTGAAGACTTACCCATCAAATTTGTAGGCATAAGCCCCAACTTTAGAAAAGAGGCGGGTGCCCACGGCAAGGACACTCGCGGGATTTTCCGCACCCACCAGTTTAACAAGGTTGAACAGTTCATATTTTGCAAACCAGAAGACTCTTGGAAGTTTCATGAAGAGCTTATTAGAAATGCGGAAGAACTTGTTCAAAAGCTTGGCTTGCCATATCGTGTTGTGAACGTTTGCACCGGCGATATTGGAACCGTTGCCGCAAAAAAGTATGACATTGAAGTTTGGATGCCGGCTCAAAACGCTTACCGTGAGATAATTTCATGCAGTAACTGCACCGATTATCAGGCTAGGCGATTAAACATTAGGTATAGGGAAAAAGAGGGAGAGCCGCCAAAAGGTTTTGTTCACACGCTTAACTCCACAGCTTTAGCTACTGGAAGAACTATTGTGGCTATATTGGAAAACTACCAGCAAGCAGATGGTTCTGTCGTCATCCCAGAGGTTTTAAGAAAGTATATGGGCGGCTTGGAAAAAATAGAACCGAAAAGGTAAAGCTTAATACCTTCCTAATGTGACTTTTTCTCCACTATTAGGGATGGAGGTTTATCTTGTCATCGAAGAAAGTGAGGGATAAGTGGCGCAGCAAAGTATGGTACACGGTGGTTGCGCCACCATACTTCGGAAACGTTGAGCTAGGCGCAATACCAGCAGACGAGCCGGAAAAACTCATTGGAAGAGTTATGGAGGCGACGCTTTATGATATCACTGGCGACTTTTCCCACCAATACTTGAAACTTTACTTCCAAATAACGCAGGTAGAGGGCAAAACAGCCCGCACCATGTTTAAGGGCCACGAATATTCAAGGGACTACCTTAGAAGTCTTGTTAGGCGGAGAACAACAAAGGTTGATGGAATCTTCAATGTTTCAACAAAAGACGGGTATAGGTTTAGAGTGGCGGTTTGCGCTTTCACCCTTTCAAGGATAAAGACTTCACAGGAACATGCTATACGCAAGATTATGGCGAAGATAGTTGAGGAGAAAAGCGCCGCCCTAACAATGGACCAGTTTGTTCAAGAAATGGTTCTTGGAAAAATTGCATCAGACATTTACAACGAGGCAAGAAAAATTGTGCCATTACGCCATGTTGGCGTTAGAAAGTCTAAGCTTCTGACGCAAGTGGCTCAAGTGCAAGTGCCACTGCAAAGGGTTGAACAGCAAAGCTAGCCTTCAACAACCTTTTTGCCATATTCGTAGCCTATCTCAAAGGCTTTTAGGTTTAATTCCTCTGTTTCTTTTGGAACATTAGCCTTAATCGACTCTTTTAGGGCTTCTCTGTTCACTATTCCAGTTATTGCTGCAAAAGCCCCAAGCATGACAACATTTGCAACAATCCTCCTTCCAAGCTCCTCAGCCATTCTTGTGGCTGGAACGCGGAAAACTTTTACACCTTCAATTTCCCTCTCGTTGGGAATCATGTCCGGGTCAAGTATTATTGTTCCCCCCTTTCTCACCGTTTCCGCGTACTCGTTGTAGGCATGCTGGGACATCACTACCAAGATGTCTGGCTCGGTGACTTTTGGAAAGTCAATTTCATCATCCGCTATCACAACTTCGGAACGGCACGCGCCGCCCCTCGACTCTGGTCCATAAGACTGCGTTTGCACAGCGTGCTTTCCGCCATATATACATGCGGCTGTAGCCACCATGATTCCAGACTTAATTATTCCTTGTCCGCCGAAACCCGCAAATCTTATTTCAATACGCATCACGCCTCACCTATTTTTCGCCTTCTTTCATTATTTGCGCCATTTTATTGTGGAGTAACTCCTCATAGGTTGGCTTTTGGAGGTCCACGAATTCGCCGACAACTATTCTTTCTGGGGTTATTTCTGCCTTAGCCGGATCTGAGAAGTTGGCTATAACCGACGCCTTCCTAAACCACTCCATCATTTCAAGTCCCGTTCGCATCTTGTTATGACGTCCATAGATTTCCGGGCATGGCGATATAACCTCTATGAAGGAAAAACCCTTCCTTTGTAGAAGTTTCTTAATGGACATTGTAAGCATTCGCACGTGAAGGGTTGTCCACCTCGCCACATAAGTGGCGCCGGCTGCCGCTGCCAAATGAACCAAGTTGAAGGGATGCTCTATGTTCCCATAAGGTGTTGTCGTTGTAAAGGCGTCTAGCGGTGTTGTTGGTCCAACCTGTCCGCCAGTCATTCCATAGTTAAAGTTGTTGGCGCATATTACCTTAATTCCAATGTTTCTTCTTGCTGCGTGGATGAAGTGGTTTCCTCCTATGGCGAAGAGATCGCCGTCGCCGCTTATAACGACAACTTCCAGCTCTGGATTTGCGAGTTTAACACCCGTTGCGAAGGCGATGGGGCGCCCGTGAGTCGTGTGAAAGGAATCAACATTCGTGTAGCCGGCAGCCCTTCCAATACAGCCTATCCCTGAAACAACGACAAGCTTGTCAAGATTTACTTGCAGCTCATCAAGCGCTTGCACAAAAGCATTGAGTATTATGCCGTTTCCGCATCCGGAGCACCATATGTGGGGCATCATGGCAGCTCTCAAATATTTTGAAAGGGGATGCTGCTCAACGGCTTCCGTCATTTGCAATACCTCCTTATAAATTCGAGGATCTCCATCGGCGTATGCGGCTCCTCACCCAACTTTGATATATGATAAACAGGCGTTCCTTTCGCGGCTCTTTCTACCTCCTTTACCATTTGCCCGCAGTTCATTTCTGGAACAATTATGGCTTTGGCTTTTTCAGCAGCCTTTGCAACTTGCTTTTCCGGGAAGGGCCATAAGGTGATTGGGCGGAGAAGGCCGGCTTTTATACCCTGCTGCCTTGCTTTTCTTACCGCGCTTAGGGCTGCCCTTGCAACTATTCCATAGGCAAAAACCACTATTTCGGCATCGTCCAGCAATTGTTCTTCAACGCGGATAATTTTGTCAGCGTTCTTCCTTATCTTGTCGCATAGCCTCTGCACAAGCCTCATTTGAACCTCTGAGCTTTGGGTGCGTGGATAGCCATACTCGTCGTGGGTTAGGCCTGTTGCATGAAAGCGGAAGCCTTCGCCGAAACAAGCCATTGGCGGAACTAAGTCGTCGTCTGGCATGAAGGGCATATACTTATCCGGTGACGTGTTGGGCTTTTTGCGGTTAACTATCCTTATTTCCTCAGCTGGCGGGATCACAACTTTTTCCCACATGTGGGCGACAACTTCGTCAGCCATCACCAATGTTGGAACGCGATAGGTTTCCGCCATGTTGAAAGCCTCGATTGTCAAGTCAAACATTTCCTGAACAGAAGAAGGCGCCAAAGCAATGATTTCATAATCGCCATGAGAACCCCATTTGGCCTGCATGACATCCTGCTGCCCCGGAAGGGTTGGCTGTCCAGTGCTGGGACCGCCCCTCATTACGTCAACAATCACGCATGGGGCTTCCGTCATGGCAGCCAAGCCTATATTCTCCTGCATCAAGCTAAAGCCTGGCCCAGAAGTCGCCGTCATAGCCTTTAAACCCGCATAGGATGCGCCTATCACGGCAGCTATTGAGGCTATTTCGTCTTCCATTTGGATGTAAATTCCGCCCACTTTTGGCATTCTAGCTGCAATATGCTCGGCTATTTCTGTTGCAGGCGTTATGGGATATCCGGCGAAAAATCGGCATCCCGCGGCAATGGCACCTTCTGCGCATGCTATGTCACCGCTCATAAAATGGACGCCAGTCAAGACCGTTTTTTCATCAGTCATCTAACATCCATCCTTACAATGTTTTTCTTTAACAAAAATTGCGAAGTCTGGGCATATTGCCGTGCAGAAGCTACATAGTATGCAGCTTTTTTCATCAACAACTCTTGGAGGATGAACCCCTCTGGCATTAATCTCGTCAGATTCCTCTAGAACCTTTCTGGGACAGAATTGAATGCAGAAGCCGCAACCCTTGCACTGGTCTTTTAATACGTAGATTTCAGCTTTCGGCCTTGAAACCTTCTCGATGTCTAGTGGGGTTCTCCAAAGCCTTTCAGGCATCTTAAGCTCCTCCAGCTTTTGAAAAAACTTTTTTGGCATGTTCTATTTCCTCTGAAGTTATACTTTCCACAATTTTTTGCATTTCATAAATTTTTGAGGTAAATCTTTCTCCTTCAGCTGCTGAAACCCATAAAAGCTGAAGCCTCTCCTTGCGTAGACCGTTCTGTTCCATCTTTTTCCATAAGCGTTCCACACGTATTTGAGTATGATAGTTAGCATTAATGTAGTGGCAGTCTCCTGGGTGGCAGCCAGCCACCAGAACTGCGGCAGCTCCTCTTGCGAAGGCTCTTTCAACAAATTTTGGAGCAACCCTTCCCGAGCACATGGTTCTAATTATTCGGACGTTTGGCGGATACTGCATCCTACTGACTCCGGCGAAATCCGCACCTGCATAAGCGCACCAATTGCAGCAGAAAGCTACAATTTTCTTGTCGGCATCATATTCTGTAACGGCGTCAATTTGAGCTATTATCTGCTCATCAGTGAAGTGGTTCTGGGTTAATGCGTCGGATGGGCATTCTGCAGCACATGTTCCGCATCCTCCACAAGCAGCCTCAACAATTTCAATGCGTTTAAGCTCTTTGTTAAGAGTTATCGCGTTGTAGGGGCAAACCTTTGTGCAAAGCCCGCAAGCCTTGCACTTTTCCACATCTAAAATTGGCGTAATGGCCTCAACCGTAACTTTACCATTAGCCATTAGTATGCCAGCTCTGGCTGCAGCCGCGCTGGCTTGTGTTACGCTGTCCTTTATGTCCTTTGGAGCCTCAGCGCATCCGGCGAAGAATATGCCTCCGGTTGCAGCGTCCACTGGTCGGAGTTTTGGATGGGCTTCCATGAAAAATCCGTCTTGCGTCCTTGAAAGGGTCAACAGTCGCTGTATTACTTCGCTATCTTTCCGCGGCTCCAGGCCAACGGATAGAATAACCATGTCAAAGTTCATTTTGTAAGACTCTTTTAGGAGCGTATTTTCACCTATGAGCCAGAGGTTTCGAGTCTTCTTATCCTCAATTATTTCTGCTGGAAGCCCCCTGATGAATATTACGCCTTCCTTTTTAGCCCTCTTGTATAGGTCTTCGAACCCCTTTCCATATGCACGAATGTCAACGTAAAAGACGTAGATTTCAGTTTCAGGCCAGTGCTCTTTGATGAGGAGGCTGTCTTTTATGGTGTTCATGCAGCAAACATTGCTGCAGTAGGTTCGTCCGGTCCTATTGGAGCGAGAGCCAACACACTGTATAAAAGCCACACGCTTCGGAACCTTCATGTCGCCAGGCCTAACAAGCCGCCCTCCAGACGGACCGCCAGCATTAATTAGCCTTTCAAATTCAAGCGATGTAATCACATTCAAATATTTGCCATAACCATACTGAGGAAGCGCGGATGGGTCGAAAACGTCCGCTCCCGTCGCCACTATTATCGTTCCTACTTCTAGTTCTACGGTTTCAGGTTTCATTGTGAAGTCTATGGCTTGCCTTTCGCAGGCTTTAATGCATTTGTCGCATACCATTACGCCGTCTTTATTTAGGCATAGGCTCATGTCAATTATGTAGGTTGACGGAACTGCCTGTGCAAAAGGCGTGTAAATGGCGCGTCTTAGAGCTAATCCAGCATCAAACTCGTTCGGCGCTGTCATGGGACAAACTTTTGAGCACTCACCACACGCTGAGCAGTCTTCCTTCACATAACGCGGCTTTTTTAAAACTTTTACTCGGAAGTTGCCGATATACCCCTTTACATCGATAACTTCACTGTTGGTTAATAGTTCAATGTTTGGATGATGCCCCACATCAGACATTTTTGGGGCAAGAATGCATATTGAACAGTCCATTGTTGGAAAAGTTTTATCTATTCTCGCCATCATACCGCCGATGCTCGGCTCCCTCTCCACCAAATAAACTTTATAACCAGTGTTAGCGAGGTCCAATGCTGCTTGAATTCCTGCAACGCCGCCGCCAATTACAAGTGCCTTTCTTATAATCGGCACTTCAATTTCCTTGGCTGGCTTTAATAGGGCCGCCTTAGCCACAGCCATTTTCACAAGATCTTTAGCCTTTTCAGTCGCCGCCTTTCTATCATGGAGGTGGACCCAGCTGCACTGTTCCCGTATGTTAGCCATCTCAAAAAGGTACTTGTTTAACCCGGCCTCCTCGCACACTTTTCGGAATGTAGGTTCATGGAGGCGGGGAGAGCATGAAGCAACAACCACACGATTAAGCCTATACTCCCTGATATTATTCTTTATGAGTTCCTGTCCTTGGTTTGAACATGTATATCGATAATCTCTCGCCAAAACAACGTTTGGAAGCGTGGAAGCGAACTCTGCGACCTCTTTACAATCAACAGAGCCCGCAATATTCAAACCGCAGTGGCAAACATAAACCCCTATACGTATTTCCTCTCCAGCCATTTTCCAATCACCTTAGACCCAAAGACTTTAGATAACAATCAATTGAAAAGGCGGCAATCCTTCCGGCACATATAGCCTCAATTATTGAGGCTGGACCAGTCACAGAGTCCCCTCCGGCAAAAACACCTTCAAGGGTTGTCTCCATAGTTAACGGGTTAACCCAAATTGTTCCGTCTTCATTCAATTCAATTTCCTTAGGCAGAAAATAGAGGTCTGGGAATTCGCCTATCGCCAAAACCACCATGTCCGCCTCTTTAACAAATTCAGAACCTTCAATGGGGATCGGTTTTCTTCTTCCGGTCTCGTCTAACTCGCCTAGCCTCATCCGAACAAACTCAACAGCGGAAACCCTTTTATCGTCACCCAAGATTCTCTTCGGAGAGACTAAAAACTCAATTTTTACGCCCTCATTTTCTGCCTCTTTAACTTCCCACGGGTTTGCGGGCATCTCCTCTTTAGACCTTCGGTAAAAAATAGTCGCCTCCCTAGCTCCATGTTTAAGGGCAGTTCTTGCGGAGTCAACTGCAACATTTCCACCGCCAATGATGGCAACACGTTTACCCCTAACATTTGGCGTTATTCCAGAGTTAAACATCCAGAGAAAGTCTAGAGCATGCACTACCCCTTCTAAATCAGCGCCCTCAATTTTCAAGTGCTGCCCTTTATTGGCACCAACGCCAACGAAAATGGCATCATAGCCTAGATCCCATAAACTGCTAAAATCAACATCTTTACCGACCGCCACACCAGTCTTTATTTCCACGCCGAGGTCCTTCAACGCTTGTATGTCCATGTCTAAAAGTTCCCTTGGAAGACGATAGGCCGGCAAACACTTCCTCAACATGCCACCAGGCTCTTTCATAGCCTCAAAAACCGTAACTTCATAGTTTTTCAAGGTTAAATCATGAGCAACTGTGAGCCCCGCAGGTCCAGAACCAATAACCGCAACTTTCTTTTTTGCTGGTTCCGCCTTAATTTTCCCTTTTTTCTCTTCTAAAAATTCCTTCCTCAGTTTTTCAGCTTCTTTTATGACCTTGCTTAAGTCTAAGCCTGCGCGCTCCGGATGAAAACAGGCACAAATCGTAACCAAGGGAAGGGGAGATACTTTGACAATCTTATGGATGGCATTTTCGAATGCCTGTCTATATCCAGCTTTAACTGCGAACTTTCGAGTGTAGAGGAATATTTCTGGCGGTTTTAATGCTTGAGGACAGTGCCTATAGCAGCGATAACACCAAGCGCAGAGCCAAATCTCATCTGAAACAAAAGCTTCTTCGATGTTTAAAAAAATCTTTTCAAGGATATTCCTCGGATTGTATTCCCCTTTTAGAAGTTCTGTCATGGGGCAGCTTGCCGTGCATACTCCGCATTCAAAGCAGAACTTAATTTTCTCTGCATCTGGATATTCGGCGAGAACTTCTTTATAAGTCACAGTTTTTCCGGCGCTCAATTAAGCCGCCCCCTATTATTGGGGAAAGCTCATAAATATAAACTTTACAAATGTAAAGGTTTTAAATCGTAAGCCAAACTTCTTTTATAGATATCACAACCAAATAAACCATAAAAACGTGAGGAGCGTCCTATGGAAGAGGTTAAAGTTGTTTTATACGGGGTTGGCGCTGTTGGAAGTTTAATAGCAAAGGCTCTTCTCGAAAAGAGAGGCGTAAAAATAGTTGGCGCAATCGATGTTGCAAAGGATAAGGTAGGCAAGGATTTAGGCGAAATTTTAGGCTTAAACAGGGAACTTGGCATAACAGTTTCCAGCGATGTTGACGCCACACTTTCAAAAACGAAGCCAGAGATAGTCATTCACGCTACATCATCTTATCTTAAAGATACTTACCCTCAAATAGCTTCTATAATCAAACATGGTGTTAATGTTATATCGACATGCGAAGAACTCTCGTACCCCTACTATTCAGAGCCAAAAATAGCAAAGGAACTGGACAAGTTGGCCAAAAAACATGACGTGACAGTCTTAGGCACAGGAATAAACCCAGGTTTCCTAATGGACACTCTTGTGATAACACTGACAGCGGCATGTCAAAAAATAGAGAAAATCGAAGCCGTCAGAGTTATGAACGCTGCAACAAGACGTTTACCCTTCCAGAAAAAGATAGGCGCAGGCCTAACAGTAGAAGAATTTAAACAAAAAATTGCGAAAGGAGAAATAACTGGACATGTGGGACTTGAGCAGTCTATTGCGATGATTGCAGATGCGCTGGCATGGGAACTTGATGAAATAAAGGCTGAACCCGTCGAACCGGTAATAGCCAAAGAACCAGTAAAAAGCGACTTCATAAAGGTTGAAGCTGGGAAAGTTGCAGGTTTGAGGCAGACGGCGAAGGGAATAATGAAGGGCAAAGAGGTTATAGTTCTAGACTTTCAAGCCTATATCGGGGCGAAAGAAGAGTACGACGCCATAACGATCACGGGCGTTCCAACAATCAAGCAGAAAATTCAGCCGTGCGTCCACGGGGACGCGGGCACAGTGGCAATAATTGTAAACTCTATTCCAAAAGTGCTAAAGGCTCCGGCTGGCTTGCTGACCATGAAAGATTTGCCAGTTCCCTCGGCTGCGGTTGAGGATATGCGGAAATACCTATGATTTTAATGCTTTAGGAAGTGTTGGTTTGAGGTTTCTGGTTGATATAAACTGTGATTTAGGCGAAAGCTATGGAGCATTCAGGATTGGGAATGACGAGGAAATAATGCCCTACATAACTTCTGCTAATGTTGCGTGTGGTTTTCACGCGGGCGACCCTTCGATAATGGCGCGGACGGTGGCTTTGGCAAAGAAGTATGGAGTCGCCGTGGGGGCTCATCCTGGATACCCGGATCTAATGGGGTTTGGAAGAAGAGAAATGCAACTATCAAGTGAAGAGGCAAAAAACTACATCATTTACCAGGTTGGAGCGCTTCTCGAATTTGTCAAAGTTTTCGGCTTAAGTCTTCAACATGTAAAGCCTCACGGTGCGATGTATAACACGGCGTTAAAGGATAGAGAGCTTTCCAAGGCTATAGCTGAAGCTGTCTCAGAGCTGGATAGGAACTTAATCGTTTTTGCACCGCCGAAATCCGCGATGGCTGAGGTGGCTGCTAACGCTGGATTACGGGTTGCCTACGAGTTTTTTGCGGACAGAGCCTATAACCCAGATGGAAGCCTAGTTTCAAGGGGGGAACCCGGCGCTGTAATTGAGGAGCCGGAAAAGGTTGTTAAGCGAGCCATACAAGCCGTAAAGGAAGGCGTAGTTGAAGCTTTTAGCGGTGAAGTTGTGGGGCTCGGACAAGTTCACACAGTTTGTGTTCATGGCGACACGCCAAAAGCTGTAAAATTAGCTGAGGCGTTAAGAAAAGGGCTTGTTAAAGCTGGAATAGAGGTTAAACCAGTAAGCCAATTCATCTAATGATGCCCATGAAAGGCTCGGTTTACCCTTCTGCACGTTATCTTCCCTTCGGCGACCATGCTCTAATAGTTGAGTTTGGTGATGTAATTGATTTGGCGGTGAACAGCAAAGTCATCGCCTTAAATGAGGCTCTTTTAAAAGCTGACATAAAAGGCGTTGAAGAGTTTGTCCCCACCTATAGGTCTCTGCTTGTTCGTTATAATCCGGCTGAAATAACTTACGATCAACTTGCTGTGCGCATTAAAGAGATTGAAGAGGCGTTGGAAAGCAAACAGGCAAAAACAGGGGGGAGAAAGCTTATTGTCCCAGTCATTTACGGAGGCGCCTATGGACCAGACCTGGGTTATGTGGCTCAGTATCACAGGTTAACCGAGGAACAAGTTGTCAGATACCATTCCGGGAAAGACTATAGGGTTTACATGATAGGCTTTGTTGCCGGCTTCCCATACCTAGGTGACGTTCCAGAAGAAATTGCAACACCACGTCTTGAAACTCCGCGTCTAAAAGTGCCAGCAGGTTCTGTTGGCATTGCAGAAAGACAGACAGGCATTTATCCATGCGAGGCTCCTGGGGGGGTGGCGGATAATAGGCAGGACACCAATCAGACTTTTTGATCCGCAAAAGCAGCCTCCAGCCTTACTAAAACCTGGAGATATTGTTAAATTCGAGCCAGTTTCAGAGGAGGATTACAGGAGAATTGAGGAACTTGTTAGGGTAGGCGCTTATAAACTGCAATTTGAGGAATTGTAGGCATGGAAGTTTTTCAAGTTTTAAAGCCCGGATTTTTTACAACAGTGCAAGACTTGGGTAGATATGGCTACCTTAAATATGGAGTCCCTATTTCTGGCGCCATGGACTCGTTTTCAATGGTGGCGGCAAATCTGCTGGTTGGAAACAACCCTAATGATGCATGTTTGGAGATAACCATCACAGGACCAGAACTTCAAGTGTTGGTGGATACTCAGATTGCCTTAACTGGAGGAAGAATTTCTGTGGAAATCAATGGTGAGGAAGCGCCCATGTGGCAAACATTAACTGTGCGTAAGGGAGACGTTGTTTCTGTTGGAAAAGTGGAAAGCGGGTGCAGATGCTACCTCTCCATTAGGGGAGGAATAAACACGCCCGTAGTTCTCGGGAGCAGGTCAACTTATGTCCGCGGACGCTTCGGTGGAATAGATGGCAGACAACTAAAGGTCGGGGACATAATTGAAGGGTTCAGCGTTCCACCCATTGATGTTGTTTTTAGAATGCCAGAAAACCTCGTGCCGCACTTTAAGGATAGTTTCACTGTGCATGTTGTTTTGGGACCACAGGCAGATATGTTCACTGAAAGAGGCATTAAAACTTTCCTTTCAAACTCTTATAAGGTTACAATAGATTCTGACCGCATGGGTTACCGCCTCGAAGGACCGACAATAGAGCATAAGGGAAAGGCTGACATAGTTTCGGACGCCCTCTTGCCTGGAGCAATTCAAGTACCCAAAGATGGAAAACCCATAACAATTATGAGGGATGCCCAAACAACCGGAGGCTATCCCAAAATAGCAGCTGTAACAACTCCAGACTTGGATAGGCTTGGGCAAGCCAAACCAAATGATATCATAAGGTTCTCGGATATCACGCTAGAGGATGCCCGTAAAAGGCTTTTAGAGTATCGAGAAATGCTTGCAGGTTTGGCTGAAAAGTTAATTAGAATTTCTTAACCTTTAAATTGGCTTTCGCCGCTTTAGTTGATGGTGCTTCAATGCCACCCAGATATATTCATGAGAAAGGCACCTTATCAATTGGAGAATTAATTGAAAGAGTTAAAGGAAATCCGAATTTTCAGAAAGCTGGAGCTATTGCCGTCTTTATTGGTGTTGTTCGTGGAGAGAATCCGGAGGGAGAAAAAGTTCAGAAATTGGAAATTGAAGCTTATGATGAAGGAGCAGATGATGTGCTATCAAAGATATGCCAAGAATTAAAGAGAAGAAAGGGCGTAGTTGACGTTCAAATACACCATTTCGTGGGCGAGTTCAATGTCGGCGAAGACCTTGTCTACGTTTTGGTTGCCGGTTCCCATAGGGAGGATGTTTTTCCAGTTTTGAGGGAAGCTGTTGAGAGATATAAGAAGGAGGCCCCAATTTTCAAGAAGGAATATGTGACCACTAAAGAGGGTGGCAAGAAGGCTTATTGGGTTGCTGAAGCCGAAGAAGGATAGCACTAGTTTTGCAAAGTGTTATTAAGCATTTCATGGTAGCTTATTGTTAAGGAGATGAGTTTAGCTTGGAAAAGAAAAGCTATGCATGGTTTGAGAGGCGGCGAAGAACCAAGGCTCTTGATTTGGCACAGGAGCAGATAACAAAGGCTTTGGACACCGTGACGCTTCTTCATTATGCCATGCAGAAAATGGCTGAAGGCAACAGGAAAGAAGCCATGCAGCACATAGAGAATATTTTCAAGGTTGAGAAGGAAGTTGACAGACTGCGAACAGAAGTCTTCAAGGAACTCTCGAAGGGTGTGGCTCTTTTCGCTGACTACCGCGAAGATCTAATGCACCTTGTGAAGCGGCTTGACACGCTGGCTGACCATGTGAAAGACGCGGCAAGATGCATAAAAATGCTTGAAGGGGCCAAAGTTCCAAAGGAGCTCTGGGAGAACGCAGCCCACACAACATCGTTTCTCGTGGATTGCGCACACGCCTTGAGGGGAAGCATTGAGAAAATTGCTGTGGATTCCTCTGCGGCTATAGATGGGGCGAAGAAGGTGGAGGAAATAGAGAGGAAAATAGACGACGAGTATCTTAAAACTAAAGCCTTATTCATCAAATATGGAGGGCAGATGGATAGCGGTTCAATGGTTATTTTTGATGATCTTGTGGAGTTTATCGAGCATGCTGCTGATATGTGTGCTGATACGGCGGACTATATAGTTATACTTGCAAGCAGAGAATAGCAAGCAGCCCGCAACTATTTTGTCTCTTCTTGTTTTGATATTAAATTGCCTAGGGCGTAGGCTGCGGCTGAAACTATGATTATGCCGAAGAAGCCCGCTGCTAATGTTGATAGGTATGGGTTGTCAATTGCTAGTAGGGTGTAGTCTGGCATAAGTCCTCTCCAAATTGGCTCTGCCTCTTCCACTTTAAGGGTTTCAGCTACTGTTTCTAGGCCGTCTGGGTAGGATGAAGCGAAGGGTATTAAGATTGCAAGCCCAACGGCTATTAGGATTAGCGCCTTAACGTAGCCCTTCAAATGGCTTCCCTCTTTAGGAAAGCTAAACCATTCAATATTGCGGGCCGCACTCGGTATAGTTGTGTAATGGCTGTTGTTGTTATTGCAGCTTCGCCGAGGCCTATTAGTACATGCCAAATTAGCATGGCTGGGACTGTTACCGTTATTCCACCAGCTTCTGTAAAGGCTGGTGAAAAGCCTATCTGCAGACCGCATGCCAAAGCCCCAAGAACAACCGATAGCCACGAGGCTGCAAACACACCGATGAAGAAGCGTTTGCCCTTCGTTGAGTTTCCGGCTATGAGTTTTACTATGTAGAAGCTTAGGCCGCCTATAACTGCCATGTTGAAGATGTTGGCGCCTAGGGCCATGATTCCTCCGTCTGCGAAGAACAGTGCTTGCATTAGTAGGACTATTGTCATGCTTAGGATTGCCGCATAGGGGCCTAAGATTATTGAGAGAAATGTTCCGCCTACTAGGTGTCCGCTTGTTCCATACGTTATTGGGAAGTTAATCATCTGGGCTGCAAAGACGAAGGCGCTTGAAACCGCCAGTAGTGGGGCTAATGCTTTTGGGCATGTAGCTTTCGCCTTTCTCCATGATAAGACGAGGAAGCTAATGGATATTGCAGCCATTGCTGCGGCGATTTCTGGACTTATGTAGCCGTCTGGTATGTGCATTAAATTAGCCTCGTATTACTTTTTAATTAAAAAGTATTACTTATAAGCTTTGCCGTTTAAATGTGGAAAATTGAGGGTTTATGAGAGTAGTTCTGTTAGGATTTGGTTTAGCTGTTCTTTGTCTTTTACTTTTTTGAAGACGGCTTTTCCTGTTGCGTATAAGCGTATGTAGGTTTCTTTGTATGTTAGGTCGAAGATTATTTTTGCTGTGGTTTTTTGCAATGTGGCTTTTTTCAGTATTTTTGTTATCGCCTCCTCCTTTTTGTCATATTTGAAGTGGATTATGTAATCTCTTTCTTCTCCACATGCCTCTTCAATTCTTGCTATGTATATGTCCAGAATTGTGCTCATAGAGATTGTTCAATCTCCTTTAGGGCTTCCACTAGTTTGTCGATTTCCTCTTTGGTGTTGTATACGTAGAAGCTTGCCCTTGCCGAGGATTTTAGTCCGAATCTTTGGTGTAGGGGTTGGGCGCAGTGGAAGCCGCTTCTTATCATTATGCCATAAGTGTCTAGGAGCAAAGCCAAATCATGGGAGTCGAAACCTTCAAGGTTGAAGGGCACTATGCCGCATTTGGCTTTCACATCCTTTGGACCATAAACCCTAACTTTTTCACATTCTCTTAGGCGTTTTATGGCGTACTCGGTTAGGGTGCATTCATGGGCTTTAACGTTTTCCATTCCTAGGTTTTTTAGGTATTTTATGGCTGCCATTAAGCCTACGCCACCGCATATGTTTGGTGTTCCAGCCTCAAATTTCCATGGCAGGTCGTTCCAGGTTATTTTGCAAGTTTGTGTTTTTGGGTTGTAGGAGACTTCCCTTATCATTTCGCCTCCTCCATGGAAGGGCTCCATTTTTTCTAGGATGTCTCGCTTGCCGTATAGGACGCCTATTCCCGTTGGTCCAAGCATTTTATGTCCGGAAAAGGCTAGGAAGTCGCAGTCCAGTTCTTTCACGTTTATTGGTATGTGGGGTACTGATTGGGCTCCGTCGACAAGGATGAGGGCGTTGTTTTCGTGGGCGAGTTTTGCAGCGTACCGTACATCATTTATCACGCCGGTAACATTTGAGACGTGAGTTATGCAGACCATTTTCACCTTTGGTGAAAGGGCTTCTTGGAGGGCTTGTTGGTTTAAGGTTCCATCTTCGTTGACGTCTATATATCGAACTTTGAAGCCCTTTATTTTTGAGAGTATTTCCCATGGCACGATGTTGCTGTGATGCTCCATTAGAGTTACTAGAACCTCGTCGTCTCGTTTGAGGCTTCGCAGTCCCCATGAGTAGGCGACAGTGTTTATGGCTTCTGTTGTTCCTCTTGTGAAGATTATTTCTTCTATGCTTTCTGCGCCTATGAATTTGGCTGTTTCTTCGTGGGCGCTTTCATAAAGCTCTGTAGCCTCAAGTGAAAGCGTATGCACGGCTCTGTGGACATTGGCATTGTGGAGTTCATAGTACTCTTTTATGGCTTCTATTACCTGTTTTGGCTTTTGGGATGTGGCGGCATTATCAAAATAGATGAGCGGGTGATTGTTTATTTTGCGTTTTAAGATTGGAAAGTCTTCCCTAATCTTGTATGGATCGAACATTTATTTTTCCTCTGCCATCTTCATTTTTTTCTCCAGGATTCTTGCCAATTCTTCCTCTTCTAGAGCTTGTTCTTCTTCAAAGGTTAGGTCTTTTGGAAGCCAATCTGGCGTTGTCTGCTTGTTTTTGTAGTAGGCTCTTATGGCTCTTCTTAGGGCGCCTACGGCTAGGATTCCACAGTGGAATTTTACCGCTGGGAGTCCGCCAACCTCTTCTGCCACGCTTTTCCACGTGATTTTCCACGCGTCTTCGAGCCTCATTCCCTTCACTTTTTCTGTAACTATGCTGGATGTGGCTATGTTGGCGGCGCATCCGTAACTTTCAAAGGTTGCCTTTTCGATTATGTCTTGCTCATTTATTTTTAGGTAGAAGGTTATCATGTCTCCGCATTGGGGGTTTCCAGCAACAGCCGACACTGTGGCGTCTTCCATCTTTCCAAGGTTTTTAGGGTTTCTAAAAAGCTCAAGGATTTTTTGGCTGTAGGGCAGGGGTACACGCGACATTTTATCCCACCACTGTTGTGCCAGTTATCCCCCTAAGCCTTTCAACGGCTTTCGGCAGCACTTCCAAAACATAGTCTATGTCCTCCTCCCTATGGATTCGTGTAACCTTCATGAGGATGCTTCCATGGGCTTCCTCGAATTTTCTGCCTATTGCTGTGAGGACGTGGCTTGGCTGTAGTAGGCGCCTTGTGCATGCGCTCCCACTTGAGACGTAAACACCGTTTAGGCTTAGTTCGATCGTTAGTGCTTCGCCTTCACAGCGCAAAAAGCTTATGTTGGCATTATCTGGAGCCCTTTTCTCGCCCCTTGGACCATTTAAGCGTACATCGGTTATTTTTTCAAAAATTCCGCTTATGAGCTTGTCCCTAAGCCTTCGCATGTGCCTAACATTTTCTTCAAAGTTTTGGAAGGCAAGCTCAGAGGCTTTTGTAAAGCCAACTATTAATGGCGTGTTCTCAACTCCAGGCCAGAGTTTTTGGGTGCCTATTTGGCCTTCCAATATTCTTTCTATGTTTATACCTTCCCTTACGTAGAGGGCTCCTATTCCGCGAGGTCCAAGGATTTTGTAGCTGCTTATTGTTGTCATGTCCACGCCCAAGTCCTGCACGTTGAACTGTATTTTTCCATAGGCGTCTGAAGCGTCTGTATGGAATATTGCGTTTGGGTTTTTGTCCTTGACTATTTCTCGGGCTTCCCTTATTGGTTGTATTGTTCCTATTTCATGGTTTACGGCGGAAAGGCTTACTAGAACGGTTTCGTCATCAACAGCTTCCTTCAATTTTTCAAGGTTTACAAGACCCTCGCCGTCAACTGGAATTTTTGTTACCGTGAAGCCGAAACGGGTTAACATTTCAGCCACATGCATAATGCTCAACGGCTCAACTTCAGAAATTACAATCTTCTTCCCCTTCCCCCGCATCTGAAGGGTCGCACCCAGCAAGGCAAGGTTGTTGGCTTCTGTTTCACCAGGCGTAAAATTAACTTCCTCAAGATTTTTGCATCCCATAAAGCCGGCTATCTTTTGGGCTGATTCCATTATGGCTTCAAAGGCTTCCCATCCAGGCTTATGGGTAAGCGTTGGATTGCCATAGGCGCGCTGGTTAAAGTATGGAAGCATAGCTTCAACAACTTCTGTTGGCACCATGCTTGAGTTTTCAATGTCCAGATAGACTTCACGCTTTAATCCCTCATGAGCCTTTAATAGTTCACGAACATTTTCCACCATAAACTTTCAAGTCCGTTTGGCTTATCAACTCCTATTAGGTTTGAGCTTATAGAAAAAGCTATTTGACGCTGTTAAACGCCTAAACGTCATATTTGTGGCTGGTTCCAAACAACAAATACACCACCCTCTCTACATTTTTTGGCTTGAAAAACAACCAATAGCGCCCCTCCCCCTATAGATTTCCGCAACTAAACAGCAAACATCAAATTTACCTGTTAGAAAACGCCTAAATTGGATACCCTCTAGAAAAATTTGAGCACGAACAAAGGAAGACCTTATTAGGCTAGTTTTACAGTTATTTAGTGAGCTTTGCTGGCTTGTGAAGCTGCAGCGTAGAAAGGCTGCTTTCTTTGCTTGTTGGTGAAGTTCAGCATAAAAACTAAGTGTTTGGAGGTGAAAAGTGTATGAAGTATATAGGATTTTGGAAGGTTGTTGGAGGCGACGTTATGGACGTCATTGAAAAGTTTAGGAAAATGACTGCCGAGAGGGAAAAGGGAAACGAAGAGTTTGCTAAACTAATTTTTGGGCCTTTCCAGTTCACTGGCGAGAGCAAGGGTTTCACTTTGTTTGAGACAGACGACTCAGAGACGCTTAAAAACATTGCAAACTTCTATTCGCCTGAAATCAAGTGGAAGTTCTTCTCTATAAATGACCCAACAAAAGCAGCGGATTTATACACGGCCTTGAGGAAATAGTCCTAGACGTATTCCTTTTTATTTTTCAAAATTTCTGTTTTTCAATAACGTTTTAAACAGCTTTCGTTCTCTAGTTTGCAATAGGGAAGACAAAAGGCGCGTTCAAGTGAGGATAACGGACCTTCCAATTCCAGAGTCGGTTAAAGAAGTTCTGCTTAAGTCTGGAATTGTTGAGCTTTATCCACCGCAGGAAGAAGCCATAAAGGCTGGCGCCTTGGAGGGGCGAAACCTTGTTTTGGCTAGTCCAACGGCCTCTGGCAAAACCTTGATTGCTGAGCTCTGCGCCTTAAAACACATTCTGGAAGGCGACGGCAAAGTTCTCTATTTGACACCTTTAAGGGCTTTAGCCAGCGAAAAATACGAGGAGTTTAAGAAGTACTCAGCCATCACAAAGCCGAATGGAAAACGCGTAAGCATTGGCATTTCCACCGGCGATTATGATAGCTCTGACCCTTGGCTGGAGCGCTACGACATCATTGTGGCTACAAATGAGAAGGTTGATTCGCTTTTGAGGCATAAAGCCAAGTGGATGGACGATGTAAGCCTCGTAGTGGCTGATGAAGTGCACCTGCTAAACGAGGCGGAGCGCGGACCCACCCTCGAAGTGGTTTTGGCCAGGCTTATGCAGACAAACCCAGAAATCCAAATCTTGGCTTTAAGCGCCACAATAAACAACGTTCAAGAAATTGCTGAGTGGCTGAAAGCCGAATACATAACAACAGACTGGCGCCCAATACTTTTGAGAGAGGGCGTACTCCTTCACAACGAAATTCAGTTCAGAGATGGCGAATCAAGAAAAATCGAGAAGGAGGTTAAAAATCCAGCCATAAACTTGGCACTGCATACGGTTAAGACTGGCGGTCAAGCCCTAATTTTTGCTGCCACAAGGAAAAGCTCTGTAGCACTGGCGAAGAAAACAGCGGCGAAGATCGGAGAAATCCTTTCAAAACCCATGAAAAGGGCTTTGGAACGCGAAGCAGAACGCATTCTGGCAGCTGGAGAAAAAACAAGGATAAGTGAACTCCTAGCCGAACTTGTCAAGTGTGGAGTGGCTTTTCATCATGCTGGTTTGGGCGGAGCCCACCGCAAAATAATTGAGGATGCCTTCCGCGAAGGAAAAATTAAGGTTTTAACAGCTACGCCAACACTGGCTTTCGGCGTTAATCTTCCGGCAAGAACAGTCATAATATACGATTATAGGCGATACGAACCTGGTTATGGCTATTATCCCATAAGCGTTTTGGAATACAAGCAGATGTGTGGGAGAGCGGGGCGTCCAAAATACGATAAAATCGGCGAAGCTGTATTAATCGCAAGGACGGATGATGAAGCCGACTATTTAATGGAGAGTTATGTGCTGGCAAAGCCGGAGCGCATATGGTCAAGGCTTGCCGTAGAACGCATACTGCGGGGGCATGTGCTTGCAACAATAGCCGCAGACTACGCCCACACCGAAGCCGGAATATACGAGTTTTTCGGCAAAACTTTCTACGCTTATCAATACGATATTAACGCGATAAAGAATGTTATAGCCAAAATACTGCGATTCCTATACGACGAAGAAATGATTGATGTAAGCGGAACAAACATTTATGCAACAAGATTCGGCAAACGTGTCAGCGAACTCTACATAGACCCAGTCTCAGCCGTAATAATCCGCGACGCCCTACGCCAAAAACCGCCCCTATTAACGGATTTAAGCCTCCTCCACATGATCGCCCACACGCCAGACATGCGCCCCCTCTTCAGACCAAGCGCAAGCGAACTTGACAAAGTAGCGATTTTCGCAGAAGAACACCGCGAAGAGTTCCTAACAACAGTGCCAAACGAGTGGGAAGACCGAATAAACTACGAAGAGTTTTTGGCGGAAGTGAAAACAGCCATGGTTTTGAAGGCTTGGATAGAGGAGGCGAGCGAAGACGAAATAATAGAAAAGTTCAAGGTTCAGCCCGGAGACCTATACAGAACCGTTGAAAGCGCAAAGTGGCTCCTTTACGCCACCCACGAATTAGCGGTTCTATTCAACAACAAGGAAGCCCAACCACTGACGCTGGAACTGATGGAAAGGGTGGAAAAAGGAGTCAAAAAAGAGCTATTACCAATAGTAAGGCTGGAGGGCATAGGAAGAGTCCGCGGACGCATATTATACAATGCTGGATACAAAACAATAGAGGACATAAAACACGCCCAAATCGAGGAACTAATGAACCTGCCACTCATAGGACCGAAACTAGCAAAGAAAATAAAAGAACAAGTGGGCGGCTTCGTCAAAAAAGAAGCATGGGAAAAACTCGAAAAAGAAGAAGAGTGGAAACAGAAAGCCCTGACAGAATACTAGTCAGCTAAACCCCTTTCTTTTCGCTCCTTTCTGGTTTTCTCCACCATAAGCTCAACTTGCTTCAAGGCTGTGCCTAAATAATTCCGCGGATTCAGAGCCTCATCAATTTCCTTTTCGCTTAGCTTCTTGCTTACAATTTTGTCTTCCAGGAGGACTTCTTTAAAAGGACGCTTCTCGGTCTCACTCTTTATCGTCAGCCTTCTCAATAATTCATGGGCTTCTTGGCGGCTCATCCCTTTCTTTGTTAGGGCTATCATTACGGCTTCTGACATTGCCCGCCCTTGCGTTAGTTCAATGTTTTGGCGCATGCGCTCCTCGTTCACGTATAGGTTAGCCACAATATTTGTCATTAGAAATAGCATGTAGTCCACCAATATACAAGCTTCTGGAATTATGAAGCGTTCAGCAGAAGACTGTGTCAAGTCGCGTTCATGCCAAGTCACAACATTCTCCAAAGCTGGAACCGCTAGGCTTCGCACTATTCTAGCTAAGCCACAAACACGTTCGCAAATTTCAGGGTTCCGCTTATGAGGCATTGTTGAACTGCCCACCTGCCTTTCAGCTTCGAAGGGCTCCGCCAACTCACCAATCTCCGGTCTCTGTAATTCACGAATTTCGGTGGCGAAGTTTTCGAGGCTCGAAGCAATCAGAGCCAAAAGGCAGACAAGCTCGGCGTGACGGTCCCTCTGCACGATCTGGGTGGAAATGTCAGCCGCCTTTATACCAAGCCTCTGCATCACAAGCTCTTGAATGCGTATGGCATTTTCGCCTAAACCCGCCTGGGTGCCAACAGCCCCACTAATCTTGCCCACAACCACTCGTTCGCGGCACTGCCTAAGCCTCTCAATGTGCCTTGAAATCTCCCTCATCCAAACAGCAAACTTAAAACCCAAAGTTATTGGAAGCGCATGCTGCCCGTGAGTGCGCCCCATCATCAAAGTTTTCTTATAGCACAATGCTTTTTCCACCAGAACTTTCTCAAAATCATTCAGCCGCCTCTCAATAAGCTCTAAAGCCTCCTTCAGTTGGAGGGCTGTTGCTGTGTCAACAATGTCGTAGCTTGTGGCGCCAAGATGCACATAAGCCCCGCTTGGACCGCTTGCTTCGGCTAAAGCCCTAACAAGAGCCATGACGTCGTGCTTAATTTCCCGCTCAATCTCTTTTATTCGTTCCAGCTTTACATGCTTAAGCGAAGCCGCAGCTATAATCCGCTTTGCATCTTCGCGTGGTATGTTGCCAACTTCGGCGTGTGCCCAAGCCAAAGCAGCCTCCACATCTAACATTTTCTGAACTCTGTTTTCCTCCTCGAAAATCCGTCGCATCTCGGGTGTCCCATAACGCCCAGTATCAATTGGAAGGATCGGCAAGCCTTATTCCCTCTGAAAAGATAGCATGCTTAAGGATTAATGCTTTTCCAGTTCTTCGATAACCCGTTTTAATAAGCCTATTCTTGGGATTATGTAGACATTCCAGCTTGAAAGCTTAACAACGCCATCCACGTTCTTGTCAATCAGAGCAACGTTCATGTGGGAAAGTACGGCGCCAACTAAATCCTCAAAAACACTGTCGCCAACATGCAAAGCCTCACGTGGCTGAACATTAAACCTTGAAAGCACCTTCGCAAAAATTTCCGGTTTAGGCTTTGAAACCCCAAGTTCGTCAGCATAAAACTGCTCATCAATAAACCTAGACAAACCAGCCTTCTCAAGCAGGACTTTATTGTAGCTTCCAGGCCAAAAAACCACATTACCCACAACCACAACCTTAACCCCCAACTCTTTGACGAGGCGAACAGTTTCCTTTGCATCTTCTATAATGTGCTGCTGAGCTGGATGGTTCTCCGTAGCAGCGAGAACCGCTCGTGAGACGATTTCAGCCTTTACGCCAAGAAATTTAGCTATCGCCTCAAGAGCCAACGGAACGATTTCAGAATCATTAAACCCGCCGGCTCTCCTAATAGCCCTAACCTTCCCATAACCTTCCACAAGTCGTTTCTCAATTGTTTCTGGCGGCATATTCATGAACTCTGCCAATTCGAAGGCAACGCTGCGATAATAGGACTTTACAGACAACAAAGTGTCCCAAACATCAAAACTTACAAGCTTAATGTCCGGCATCAAACTCTCCTCTCGAAGGTGGGTGACATCGCTACAACTTTTTATACATTCCTTCGCAAGCGTTCTAATTTAAATGGTTATCTATCCAAACTATGCTTGTAGCAAGTGCAAAGGTTAACGGCATGAAGGCAATTGCTGCGGTCTTTGATAGAAAAGGAGAAAACGCTACTCAAATAGTGGGTTCAATGCTTGCCGTTCTGGGGCGGGAAGGCGCAGATACCTTCGGCATTGCGACAAAAAACCAGGTCAAAGTGACAAGGTCGCTGGAAAAATTGCAAATTGAAGACTTGAAATCCCAAACAGCCATAGGACATGTTTTCCTAAAGGTTTTAGCCCAAGACAAGCCCCAATTAAAACAAATTGGAAATGCAACCTTCATCTTTGATGGGAGAATTTACGCTCTAAGCGTTGAGCCTTCGGAGGCTTATACTGTTGCACAGAAGCTTGAAAAGGGCATTGATGTTTGTGCAGAAGCATTAGTTAGAGAATTTGACGGATGCTTCGCTTTCGCCATGGCTGAAGATGGGAAACTAATCGTTGGAAGAGACGCTTTAGGCTTGTATCCGCTCTATTACGGCGAAAGTGGCAGCATTCTTGCCTTCGCATCCGAGCGCAAGGCATTATGGAAAATTGGCATAAAAAGGGCGCAGTCTTTTCCACCGGGGCATCTATTAATAGCGGACAAAAAAGGTTCCAAGATGAAGCCAGTAAAAGTTCTCAGTCGTTCTGTAATGTCATCCCTATCAATAGATGAAACAGTCAAAAGGCTTCAAACACTCTTAAAACAGTCAACAATAGAAAGAACGCATGGCTTAGACGAGGTTGCAGTGGCTTTTTCGGGAGGCTTAGACAGCAGCCTGATTGCGTGGCTAGCAAAAAAGGTTGGGGTCAAAGTTCACCTAATCCACGTGAGCCTCAAAAAACAGCCGGAAACGGAGCGAGCCGAAAAAGCCGCTAGCCAACTTGACGTATCCTTCTATGAATTCTTATATGATGAGGGAGATGTAGCGCAAACGCTGCCCAAAGTTTTGTTGGCAATAGAAGAACCTAACCCCCTTACGGCAAGCATCGGCGTGCCAATCTTTTGGGCTGCTGAAAAGGCAACTAAGCTTGGTTTTAGGGTTCTTTTTTCCGGTCAGGGGGCAGACGAGTATTTTGGCGGGTATAAGCGTTATCTAAACATTTACAAGCGTTTTGGAGAAGAAGCCGCTGAAAAGGCGATGGTTCACGACATCCTAACAATGCATGAGAGCAACTTTGAAAGGGACAGCAAAATCTGTGCCTTTAACAATGTGGAACTCCGCCTGCCCTTCGCCTCTTTCCCAATTGCCGAGTTCGCCCTAAACTTGCCATTAAAAATGAAAGTAGAGTCGCCAAGCGACCCCCTCCGAAAGACTGTTCTGAGAAGGGCTGCAGAGAGGCTTGGGCTGCCCTCCGAGATAGTTTATAGACCAAAGAAGGCTGTTCAATATGCCACTGGTGTTGCCAAGGCTGTTAGACGGTTAGCTAAAAGGGAAGGGCTAAGAGTAGAACAGTTTTTGCAGAAGCTGTTCTTAAAGGTTTTTAATGAATTTTACAGGTGTTTTTAAAGAAAGGGAATGGGTGGCTGTTATTCGATTACTTGGATGGCGCTTTCTGGACATTGAGCTTCACACGCCCTGCAGACGAGACATTCTTCCACTTTTACGGGAACGGATTTTCCGTCCTTTATTTCATAAACGCCTACTGGGCATGTGTCGACACATGTGCCGCATCCTGTGCACTTGTGGTTGTCAACCACTATTTTTACCATTTTATTCCCCCTTCAGCTAGATTTCCTTCAAATTTTAGGGGTGAAATAAAAGCCTTTAGGTTGACTAGTGGATTTCTTCACGTATCCTTAACAGAATTCCGCTTATGGTGGTTTCAGCTTTTTCCCTTCTACTTTCATAGTCTGCCAAAAGTTTGCGGTAAGCCTCCAGTGTGAGGTCGCCCCTCCGATGGCGGGCTTCAATGCTCCTAATGTTGGATTCAACCTCGTTAAGTTCTGTTTCCGCAACCTCAAGCTGGTGCATTAATTCCGCGTAGCGTCCCCCAGCGGACCTAAGCTTCAGCTTCAAATCATCTAAGCTTCTGGACAAAGCCGCAAGTCGTGTTTCCAAGGTTTTCCTCTGCACTTTATACCTTTGTCTCGGAATTCTCCCCTTGCTAACTGCAACCTCGAGGGACTTTAAATCTGATGTTATTCGCCGTTTCTCCTCGTAGGACTCCACAAACTTTCTGAGGGTTTCCGGACTTAGCCTAACAGCAACAGCTGGTACCGCAACAACAGCTTCTGGTGCTTTTGGTCTTCGCCAGACAGCGACAATGGCGCATCCCAAAATCGCTATAGCCCAAATCCACAGCGTGGGTCGGAAAGCCAACCACAATGGATTATACTCGTATGCTAATTCCAAAGTGAAGTTGTCCAGGGATAAAACGCCTTGTTTGCTTACGGTGACCTTTTCTTGGAATATGTCCCTTGACGTGCCAAATGTGTCAATGGGCAAAACGCTGTTGAGGCTTAAATTTGTAATTTTGGCGCCTTCTGGCAATGTGATAGTTACGGATGCTTTCTCAATGTAGTAGTTTATTTCTTGGAAAAATGTGAAACTCGTGCCCTTTGGCAAGTTATACCTTACAATAAACCTTGTTGATTTGCCACTTTCAACGGGCAGGGTTAGGCTTACGGTATCTAATGTTATTTTTCCCTTCCTTCCAAACTCGTCTTCAACCCAGACGCTTGAGGCGTTGGGTGGAATAGCCACTTTAACAGAGGTCATCTGTTGTGGCGAATCATTTCTTATGTAGTAGCTGTCTGAAACTATAATTTCGCCCATGCTGCCGACATTGATTTCGCGTTTAAACTCCATCACGGTGAATAGCTGTATATCGCTGATGGTTAACTTGAAAGTCAAATTTGCCGGCTCATATGTGAACTGTGGTAACGGCTTATTCACCGAATAGTTTGTCACGTTAACCGTGCCTGTGCCGCTTAAAAATTTTGCACCCGATGGCAAAACAACCGAAGCATTGCATGAAGAAGCATTTACTGTAAGGCTTGGGTAAGCTGGAAAATCTAGGGTGTAGAGGCTTGTGTTTTGCGGGTTCTGTCTTAGAAGGCTGTTTGAAAGCACAAAAATGATGCTGAAAACTCCATTTTTCGGCTGCGGATTTAAGGTGACGTTAAAGCCGCAGAAGCCCATGTGGTTGTCTAATGACACACCGCTGACAACATTGTATTGTTGAGTGAAATTAGCGGTGTCATAGGCTATGTAGCGGAGAACATAGGACGCATATTTGTATGGAAAACCGATGAGGAAACCGTTTTCCACATTCCCGCCTACTTTCACCGTGTCATTTACAAGGATGTAACCGTTATAAAGAATTTTCACCTCATGGTTAACCCACTCAACATTGTATGAAGGAGCATCCGCCTCAACGTGTCCGACATAAACTATGTTTAAAACGAGAATTAACAGGGTAACCGTTAAGACTGTGAAAGCCAACGCTTTTCTTTTCAAGTTTTTTCCTCCACAGCTTAAACTCTGAAATTCTGGCTTTCTAAATATTAAAAGACCTACTTATTTACTTTTGGAAATCTAGCTTTCTAACAACGTTTAACGAAACTGATGTAGATGCTCTTTTCAGCTTGTAGACGAATACTTCTCTGCTCTGCCCCTTTATGTCTGGTTGAATTTCCACATTCACAGATAACACGTTGTATCGTCCTAGGAACATGTATTTACCCGGCGACTTCTTCTCAAAAACAAATATTGGATATCCTTCCGTCATCTGTCTCTTTAATGCCAGATTCCCCCTTTCCATTTTTTGGTTCCCAGCTCGTCCCTCACCAATGTAGAGAAGGATGTCATCCTCCAAACGGTCATTGTAGGGGTTTCGTAGGCTTTCTTCCGGCGTTTTGTGTAAAACTGTTATCAGAACAATATGTCTAATTCCCTTTTGTAAGCTTCCGTTGTACCTTATCCCCCGTTGGGCGCAGACGTCGAAAATTCTTGAGATTTCACGATTGCTTAGAATGTCGCCAAATTTCAGCAACATCACTAGAACTATGTATGTTAATAATTTAAAACTAGCCTCAGCCATATCTTCTGTCGAAGGCTGATTTCGTTTGGCAACATTCTATGACCCAATTACGAGGCATATAGCCATAGAAAAACTGGTTACGCGTGCTGGTCCAGAGGGACTAGAACGGAAGTATTACCGCATAAGACCCGCAAGGTGGTACGGCGGCATAGTAACGGCTGACTGTGTCGGGTGCGGGTTGCTCTGCCGTTTCTGCTGGGTTTCAGACGCTGTTATGAACCGCCCCCACGATGTTGGCACATTTTACACGCCCAAAAAAGTTGCCGAAAGCCTAATTTCACTAGCCAAAAAATGCAAACTTGACTTGCTTAGGCTGAGCGGCGGAGAACCAACAATTGGAAAGCAGCACCTGCTAAAGCTTCTCGAAAACCTTGACGGCAAAGGTTACCGTTTCATCCTCGAAACCAACGGCATCCCCATAGCCTATGATGAGGGCTATGCGGAAAACCTTGCAAAATACAAATTTATACACGTGAGGGTCTCGCTTAAGGGATGCAACGAAAAAGAATTCGCACTACTCACAGGCGCCAAACCAGAAGGGTTTAAACTGCAGCTTAAGGCGTTGGAAAAGCTGTTGGATGCAAAGGTGAGCTGCCACCCATCAGTTATGGCATCTTTCTCCACCAAAAAGAGTCTACAATCTCTTCTAAAGCGAATTGAACAGATTAGCCCAAAACTAGCTGAGGGGATTGAGATTGAAGAGCTTATACTTTACCCGCATGTAGTTCAAAGGCTGCGAAATTACGGACTAAAATATTATACGGGTTATGCTCCGGAAAGGGTGCCGCCGGAACAAGTCTAAAATATGCTACTTTATTAGTCCGGCGCGTCTCAAATAGTAGTTTTCCTCTTTTTTGGGTCCGAAGCTTCTAACGCCTTTCTCTTTTAGTTGTTTTCTAAGTTTTGCCGCGTACTCCTTGGTTATTTCGCCTCTTCGCTCCATGTAAGCTATTATTTCTTCTGCCTGCTCTGCCGTGTCGCATCGTCGGAGAAAATCTATGACGTCTGGGTCGTAGTGGACAAAGTTTCTTGAAACTGCCCTTTCCCCAGATTTGACATCTGTTCTAACAGAGCTCACGGCAACTTTGTTTTCGCCGGATTCCATCTCCCTTGCGAGGTTTGGAAACATCCTTTTGAAGGTTTCCTTATCGAACTCCAATTAGACGCCTTCAAATTCTGCTAATTCAATATTTGGGGGTTCACATATTTAAACATCTAGCAGAAAAACCTTTTCAGAATGGAACAAATCTTTTCGTGGGATTTTCCACGAGCAATCTTTCAAGTTCTTGAATGCTGAGTCCGGTAACAGTGTCACCGTATATTTCGCAAGTCTCCTTAACGGCAATCTCTTCAATACCCCGTACGGTTATTTCGGCTTTTTCACCGCTGGGCAATTCGATTAGAATGTGGAGAGATTTCTTTGGTTTTCCCCTCTTTGTCACTGATGTCCAACCAGATTCCAGCACCTTAAATCTTTTTTCCAAAATTTTTAGGATTTCATGGGGCTCGTTGTGGTATGCGACTATGTCTATGTCACTTTCTCGGTAAATGGTTCCACGCCAAACGCTTCCAACAAGCACTGGACTGAACTTCTCTAGGGCTCTCATTAGGTTTAAGGCTTCCCTTCGCATTTTAACTAGGCGCTCCGTTCTGGTGGCGCCTTCATTTTCCTCGGCTATTTTATCAAGCTCCATGGCAACTTCAAGGTTTGTTGGTAGAAAGTGGACGCCTAAGGTTTTCGCCGCCCTCAATTTCGCCTGCTTATACTCCTTTTCTAATCCAAAGTAGAGGAGGGTGGCTGCTTCCCTCGCAACATTTCTTCGCATATGAGCATTAGCGGTTGAGGAGCCCAAGTTCATCAGTCTGCGGTGTTTAATGTTTTATAACGCGTTCATAAAGCTCAATTGTTTTTTCTGCTATCTTGTCCCATGTGAACTCGTTTAGAACTCGACGTCTCCCATTCTTTCCAAGCCATTTCCGCTTTTCCGGATTTTCTAAAGCGCTGACAACGCCCCAAGCTATGTCTGCCGGATTATTCGGGTTTATGTGAAAGCCGCATTGCTCTTCTCCGCATGGTATGACTATCTCTCTCATTCCGCTGACGCCTGCAGCCCCGACAACCACTGGGCGTTCCATACTCATGGCTTCTAGGGCAACTATGCCGAAGGGTTCATATAGGCTTGGAAAAACTGCTACGTCGCAGGCAGCATAATGAAGGATGCGCTCCTCTTCCGGTATGAATTCAAAGTTGAATTTTACAACATCTTGAAGTTTCATCATCCTTACAAGGTTAATTAGATAGTCTTGCAAGTCGCCCAACCCGACGATGACGAGCTTCGCGTTTGGAATTTTCTGCAGTATGTGGGGCATAGCCATGACGAGTTTGTCAACACCCTTGACGCCCACAAGCCTTCCAAGGAAGAGAATCATGGGGTCTTCCGGTTTTATGCCGTAAAACTCTCTAACTTGCCTTATCTGGTCTGGGCTAACGTTTTCTGGGTTATACTTTTGGGGGTCAACACCGTTGTAGCAGACCTCAATTTTCTCCCTTGGAAAACCAAGCTTTATCAGCTCGTCTTTCATAGCATATGAAACCGTAATGACAAGGTCTGCTGCCTGGGCTCCACGAAGCTCTATGTTGCTAACAACTTCTGAACCGTTTCCTAGGGTTCGCCCCTTCTCTGTTGAGTGGACATGGAAAACCAATGGGAGGCCAGTCTCCTTCTTTATGGTTATTCCAGCTATGACTGAAAGCCAGTCGTGGGCGATCACAATGTCGTATTTGAAGCCTTCTTTCCCGATCAGCTCATTAACAAGTTTTGATGCGCTAAGATAGTTGTAGACGAGGATTTTTGAGAAGAGCTGTATGCCCCTACCCCACTTTTTAACGTCCTCAGCCACCACGTCAGGAAGCGAATCAGAAATGTCAATGTGTAATGGACGGTGGATCTCTATGCCTCGCCAAATCTCCCTTGTGGGTAGGCTTCCCTCATCATCATTCATGGTGAAAACCGTCACATCGTGGTCCATTAAAACAAACTTACGCGTGATTTCAGCCGCATAAGTGCCTAAACCACCAACGATTTTCGGCGGATATTCATAGACAAGCACAGCCATCTTCATGGGGATTCCCAAATTTTGAAAGCGACAGTTGTAGGCTTAATGTAGCAAAAGGGTTCCTATTTACGTTTTCGGATAAAAAGCCAAAGTCAAAATAGCACCGTCTTGGCGGATTAAAGGTTTATTAGCTGAAACCGACTAAAAGGGCTGGATGCGAGGAATAGCCTTGACCAAGAAAGGGCTTATCGAGGACACTTATGCCGAAGCCTTTGAAGGAATTTACTGTCGAGTAATTGTTACGGCTGATGATGAAGAAACACTGCGAAAGGCGGCATTGCATGCCGCTGCCACACCATCCATAGTCATCGGAAGAGTCGAAGGCGGAATTGAGAAGTGGCTAAGCGAAAGGGAAACTCCAGACAGAAGGAAAGGCGTTGTTCTCCAGTTTTGGGGCGGGATAGACCCCAAAAAGCCTTTTTCGGAATCCCTCAAAAAGTTTGAGATTGAGCTTTCATATAGGATTAGGCAGGACATTCTCGTTAAGCCTTTTACAGCGGTTTTTGATGCTCTGCCAAACGCTTTGGGCAAGATTGACATAATGGAGCGTGTTGGTCACTGCGGAGACGGCTACGAGTGGGTTGAAAACCGTCATGGGCGCGAGGTCATAGTTGTTCCCATAATGGTTCCAGACTTTATAATAGAACGTTTTTTGGGATACGCCCGCGGCGTCATGGGCGCGAACTTCTGGATAATGTGCCAAACAAAGGAAGCCGTTATGGAAGCCGGAATAAAGGCTTTAGAAGCCATCCACAAAGTGGAAGGTATAGTCACGCCTTTCGACATATGTTCTGCCGGCTCAAAACCTGAAACCCGCTATCCATGGATAGGACCGACAACAAACCATCCCTACTGTCCATCATTAAAGAAAAGGCTCGGAAAGGAGTCAAAGGTTCCAGAAGGCGTAAACTACATTCCAGAAATCGTAATTAACGGGGTTTCGCTTGAGGCTGTTAAAAAGGCTATGAAAGCCGGAATAGAAGCCGCCCTAACCGTGAAAGGAGTTGTAAAAATTTCAGCTGGAAATTATGGCGGGAAACTCGGCGATTACAAGATTTATTTGCGTGAGTTGTTCCTATGAAACGCTTTGACGTTATAGGCTTCGGCGCCCTAAACGTGGATAAACTCTACAAGGTTAACAAGATAGCAGGACCAGAAGAGGAAGGCTTCATTAAAGGCTTTGAGGAGGCTTGCGGAGGCTCAGCTGCCAATACCGTTGTTGGCTTAGCTCGGCTTGGCTGCAAAGTGGGCTTTATTGGGAAGGTTGCCAACGACAGAGAAGGCAGAATGCTCCTAGAAGACTTTCGCAGAGAAGGCGTAAATACAAGGGGCATTATAAGGGCAAAGGATGGACGCAGCGGAACAGTCATGGGCTTTGTGGACGAGAGAGGCGAGAGAGCCCTATATGTGGACCCAGGCGTAAACGACACCATAAGCTTCGAAGAAGTAGATAAAGGGTATGCCAGTCAAGCGAAATTCCTTCATTTAACCTCTTTTGTGGGCGAGAAATCCTTTGAAACCCAGAAAAAGCTTGTGGAAACCCTGCCAGAAGATGTTAAAATAAGCATGGACCCGGGCGAACTTTATGCAAGAAAAGGCATGGAAGCCCTAAAACCAATTTTGGAGAGAAGCTTTGTTTTCATGCCAAACTCGCGGGAACTAGCACTCCTAACAGGTGCGGAAGACTATGTTGAGGGCGCTAAACAACTCTTGGAGCTTGGAGTTAAAATTGTTGCGGTTAAGCTCGGCGGCGATGGATGCTATGTCACAGATGGAAAGGAAAGCCATCACGTGGAAGCTTTTAAAGTCCAGATTGTCGACACGACAGGTGCTGGAGACGCCTTCTGTGCTGGCTTCCTTTACGGCTTGTTGAATAATAAAAGCCTAAAAGAATGTGCAAAACTGGGCAATTTTGTTGCTTCTCGATGCATAATGAGGATGGGTGCTCGCATCGGGCTTCCACGCTTAGAGGAGTTAAAACCGCTTCTCTAGATAGTCGATTAGGCTTTCAAAAATTAGTTTTCCATCCCCGTATTGGGGCATAATCTTCTGCCTTGTCCAGTCTGGCTGTTGCCACCAGTAGAAGGCTCTTTCCGGATGGGGCATCAATCCGAAAACTGTGCCTTCTGGGTTGCATATGCCCACAATGTCGTGGAATGAGCCGTTTGGATTTATCGGGTAACGTCCTTCCGCATATTCGCCGTCTTTTGTGCAGTATCTGAAGACCAGCTGGTCATTCTTGTAAAGCCTCTCCAAATACTGCTTCTCCTTTTCTTTTGCGAATAGAAATCTGCCCTCTGCATGGGCGACCGGCATACGCAAAACCTTGCCCTTTGGAATTTTCTTTGTGAATATGCACTTTCCGTTGTTCTCGTGTTTTATGTAAACCCAGCGGCAATTGTAGCCCGGCGGATGGTTTGTGGCTAGTGCTGCCTCTGGATAAGGGCTTATGCCGTCAAATGCTGGAAGTAAGCCAGCCTCAACAAGAACTTGGAAACCGTTGCAGATGCCGAGGATTGGACGCCCCTCTTCCACAAAAGCCTCCAGCTCTTTTCCCATTTTGGCGAGCATCCACTTGGCCCAAATGGCGCCGGCACGTACATAATCCCCGTAAGAGAATCCGCCTGGAAAAACCAAGGCGTTATAGTCCAGAAGGTTTCGCCGTTTAACCACCTCATTCACGTGGAGGATTTGGGCTTGAACGCCTAAATCTTCAAAGGCTGTTTTAGTTTCCGCATCGCAATTGGTTCCGCCAACGCGCAGAATGCAAATTTTAATCTCCTCTCTTTTCATTTAGTCTTCACCACTGCCACTGAGGGTACGTTTCCACCAAGTCAGCAAATCGCTTAAAGACGCATCTACCACAACATTCCTATCCAAGCCATAGACACACAGCGTTGGCGTAGCCGTCACCCTTCCAATTTTTGCAAAGGCACACCCACGCATGACAGCCTCAAAATCCTCCTCACATTTTTCTGGAACTTCCACGAGGAAGCGGCTATTGGACTCGGCGAAGAGAATAAAGTCATTTCTTTTTAAGCCCTCCGTTGGGACAAGCCGCAAATCCAGCTCCAAGCCATAGCCACCAGAAAAAGCCATCTCCGCCGCCGCAACAGCCAAACCCCCCTCTGACAAGTCATGGCAAGCATTAACTAAGCCATGATCAATAGCCATGGTCAATGCCTTAAACGCTTTCCTCGCATGGTTGACACGCACCTTGGGCACGGTTTTTCCAACAACCCCCATTAGTCTATAATACTCTGAACCACCCAACTCACGGTAGGTTTTACCAACAATGTAAATGGAACTGCCAGGCTCCTTAACATCCAACGAAACTGCCACGCGGATGTCTGGAATTATCCCAATAGCCGTTATCAACAGCGTCGGCGTGACCGGACCAAGAGGAGACTCGTTGTATAGGCTGTCCTTCCCAGAAACGAAGGGCGTTCCAAAGGCTTTAGCAAAATCGTAACATGCCTCACAGGCCCTAACTAGGCTCCCGAGCCTATCAGGTTTTTCAGGGTTTCCCCAAGTAAAATTGTCAAGCAGAGCGATTCTTCTGCCGCCCACAGCCACATTGTTCCTTATCGCCTCGTCTATAGCTGAAGCCGCCATCCAATAAGGGTCAACCTTCCCATATTGGGGGTTTATGCCACAAGAAATAACCAAACCCCGCCAAGAGTCCTTTAACGGCTTCAGGACAGCGGCATCATTGGGGCCGCCAAAATCCCCATGCAAAGGCTTTAGAACAGTGTTCCCCTTAACTTCATGGTCATAGGTTCTGATGACGCTCTCTTTACTTGCAATATTGGGAGAGGAAAGGAGTCTCAAAACAACGCTGGTCAAGTCTTTTGGCTCTGGAAAGTTTGGCTCCGCAAAAGTTGGTGGCTTATACTCGGCTTTCCTAACAGTTCTTGGCGGCTCAAAAAGGAATGGGATGTCTAGCTCTGCAACTTTTTCTCCGCTATAATAAATGCGCAAAACCTTGTCTTCAGTATACCGCCCAATAACAGTGGCTTCGACATTTTCACCCTCAAAAATCTCCAGCATCCGCGCCAAGTTTTCTGGTGGAGCAGCCAAAAGCATCCTTTCTTGGGATTCGGAGATGTAGATTTCCCAAGGAGCCAACCCTGGATATTTCAGCGGCACTTTGTCAAGCTCCACAACGGCGCCGCATCCGAAGCGTTTGGCGGTTTCGCCAACAGCAGAGGATAAGCCGCCTCCGCCAAGGTCTGTTATGGCTGAAGCCAACTCAGCATCTCTGATGGCAATTATCGCCCTCTTAAGCTTCTCCTCCTCGATGGGGTTTGCAATTTGAACGGCTGGTCTAGAAATCTCCTCGGACTTTTCTGTTAGTTCAGCAGAGGCAAAAGTAACCCCGTGAATGCCGTCCCTTCCAGTTTTTCCTCCAGCCAAAACAATTAAGTCGCCGGGTTTGGCGTTTCTCCTAAACTTTTTCAGTGGCAGAAGCCCGACACATCCACAGTAGACAACCACGTTGCCCACATAACTCTCGTCAAAGCATATGGCACCATTAACCGTTGGAATCCCCATGTTATTGCCGTAACTTCCAATGCCGGCAACCACGCCCATATACAAGTATTTTGGGTGCTTAACCCCGGGCGGAAGCCTTTCATAAGGGTAGTCCAGCGGACCAAAACCTAAAACATCGGTACATGCAATGGGGTCAGCCCAAACTCCTAAAATATCTCGTATAACGCCGCCAACACCAGTAGCTGCCCCACCAAAAGGCTCAATAGCCGACGGATGATTATGAGTTTCAACCTTCACGGCTATGCCATAACCTTTTTCAAAGCGAATTATTCCAGCGTTGTCCTCAAAAACCGAAAAACACCAGCGGGGATTAAGCTCCTCCGTCACCCTCGCAATATAAGTTTTGAAAAGATTGTTAATCTCTTTTCCACCAAATTTTACTGTGCCCTTGAAGGTCTTATGGAAGCAATGCTCAGACCAAGTCTGTCCAATGGTTTGAAGCTCAACATCCGTGGGATTTCTACCCTTCTCCCTAAAGTATTTCTGAACAGTCCTCATCTCATCCAAGCTTAAACCCAAACCAAGCTCAAGACTAACATTTAGCAACTGCTGGTCGGAAGCTTGTGCCAAGGCTATTTCAAAAAGCGGGAAAGGCGTATCCCTGCGGATGTAAAGGCTGCCGCCGTTCATTTCTCCCCCTCAACCAATATGGTATAATTGTCCTTTGTTGGATTAGCCAAAAGTCTCTTACACATATCCTCAGCCTTCGCTAAGGCTTCCTCTTGGGAATCAGCCCAAACAACAACATTGTAAACCTTGCTGACGCCCACCCTCTCAACATTATAGCCAAGCTCCCTAAGCAAACGGGCTGTGGTTTCACCTTCCGGATCGCTGTGCCCTGGCTTCAAGCCAACCTCAATTTTCAAACGATATTTCATAGGCTAAATTTCACATGAGCCGATTTAAACGCTTTCACCACAGAAAAGGCAAACCTACCTTTTCAAAACTATCCTCTTACCCTTATAGAAGATTCGGATTCCACGAGTGTCTGTCACATGTCCTATGATTTCGGCGTGGACCCCAGACCTTTCCAAAACGTCAATCGCCTTGTCCGCATCCTGCTTGTTAACCACTATTGCGAAGCCCCAACCCATATTAAACGTTTTAAACATCTCTTCATCAGTTATTTTGCCTCCAAGCTCAGAAGCAGCCCTCTGAATCACCTCAAAAATTGGCTGAGGCTTAAAATTGTCAAACTCAAAACCAACGCCCCTCGAGAAAAATATCAAACGATCAAACTTCAAATAAGCGTCACCAGTAATGTGCACAGCCGCCTTGACTCTAACCTCGTCCGCAACCCTCAGAAAAGGCTTAACATAAATCCTAGTAGGCTCCAAAACTTCATAAACTAGCTCTCTTTCAAGAGGCTCTGGAACATCAAACGGCTCATACATGCCACCCCAACACTTAAACAAAACCCTACGCGCCAAAGTAACACCATTACTGTGAATCCCAGAACTCTTCAAGCCAACAACAACATCACCGGGCTCCAAATCCTTACCATAAATAATCTTGTCTGCAGAAACTTCGCCAACAGTGGCAAAAACCATGTCAAAGCCCTTCCCTTCCACCAAACCCTTAATCAACTCAGCAACATCACCAATCTCACCGCCAGAAACAACACACTCAGCCTCAACAGCCCCCCTCACAATACCCTTCATCCACTCCCTAACCAAGTCCGGATCAGAAACCTGAGCATGAATATTATCAACAACAGCCAAAGGCTTAGCGCCAGAACGAATAACATCATTAACAGCCATGGCCACACCATCAACACCAATAGTATCATACTTGTCGGCTAACTGGGCTACCAAAACCTTAGTGCCAACCCCTTCAATCACAAGATCCAAATAAACGCCTTCACGAAAAGGAAAAACAACCCCATAAGGAAGATAGACAACCCCACCATAGCGACTAAAACAATAAGTCTTTCTCAAAAAACGCAAAGCACTCTTCGCCCTAACCCTCAGCCTTCTATCAACACCAACACCAGCATAAGTAAACTCTCGAGACAAACAGCAACCCTCGCATAGCTAACAATCTACAAAAGTACCTTTTAAATATTCACCGACAGAAACTACAAAAGTTTGGGGGCAGGCGGATTCGAACTTCACGCCGAAAGGAGAAGGGAGAAAATCATAAGCCGAAACCCCGCCTGCCTTTCCCTTTCGCTTTCACTGTCGTTTGCCGGCTAAAACATCCACAAATAGCACTGGTGTGCACCCGTGTTTCAGCACCTTCCAAAAGCATTTCCAATAAAGCGTTATACAACCTTAAAAACTCCAAACCTTTCTCACTAGTCTTATACAAAATCTGCTTTCCTCCAACCTCAACATCAATAAAACCCGCCCTAACCAGATAACTCAAATACTTTCGAAGCTGCATGTAATTTGTGTTCAAGCGACTTGCTATAACAAAGCGAGTTACCTTCTCAATGGCAACTTCAAGAATAGCCGCTATAATCTCAAAGGAACTCCTATACTTCTTACTGAAAGCGCACTCCTTGTTAATCAGCGGAAACTTTTCTAAAACAACTCCCATTCTAACAACCTAACGTAAACTTTGAGGCTTTAAAGGAAAATGAGTTTTTTCCATGGAAAATATTGAACAGAAACCTAATTATAGAGGCAGTCGTTTGAAAGTTAAAAACAGTTATATATGCTCACCTTATATTATTTCAATTGAAACTGTTGAAAAAGGGAAAAGACATGTCAGAACACAAACTGACACCAACCGAAATACAGTTTTTACAAGAAGCCTTAAGTTCAGATTACAAAGTCGCCAGCATCCGCCTACGAGAAGGCGAGTACCAATATGAACTATCAAAAACCATAGCAAGCTTCCAGCTAGAACTGCATTTTCCAAACGTCAAAGACCTAATTAAAAGGTTACATGGCGAAGAAAAGATAAATGACGTTCAACTCATCCGCAAAACCCAAACAATATTGAAGAAAATGGAGAAAAGTGGAGTAATAAAAATTCTACCAAAAACCAAACCATGGGAACTACAACGCTACGCTCTCCTAAGCCTAAAATTCATAGACAGCGACAAAAACCACATATCCCTCGCAACAAACGAACAAATACAACAAGCAAAAGAAAAACTAAAAACAATTCTTAACATGCATAAAATGGCAATATATCCAACGGGACTTTTAAAACTAAGAGCTTACATGCTGGCTTTTATAGTTGTGCTTTCCTATGTAATTCTTGTTTGGAATCTACTGCAACCTGTTATCGATCCAATTGTTGTTATTGGATCATTTTCAATAGCAACTGTATGCTCTATCACTCTCGGAAAAATACTGTCACACGATTAAATGCTATTATGGGGATTAGAAATGAATGCAAAATTGATGGAAAAACCTTTAACTCTGCTGTTAATATCGTGCTTATGCTTGGCAGTTAGTAGAAGCAATATGATCATACATGCCAGCCCGTCCATTTTGGAAGTTGGTCCTTCTGAATCTTACAAGAATATCCAAGAAGCCATTAACAACGCAAGTCCCGGAGATATTATTCACGTGAGTTCAGGTATATATTACGAGAATATAGTTATTAACAAGAGTGTCACGCTAATTGGAAAAGACCGAGAAAACACAATCATCGATGGACGTAGCTTAGGAAACGTAATTTCAATACAAGCTTCAAACGTCAACATTAGCGGCTTTACTATACAGAATAGCTCAACTGCAGGTTGTGGGATATACATAGAACGACTCGCCAGTGGCGTGATTATAAGTAACAATTATATAAAAGTGAATGACATAGGAATTCAAATAGATTCTTCGAGCCGAAATCAAATATGTGAAAATGTAATATCAGCAAATAACATCGGCATTTTACTCTTTTATTCAAGTAGCAATGTCATTTGTAGAAACATTATAAAAGATAACTCAGATGGAATCGATGTTTACTATTACTCTATTAATAATTTAATATGCGAAAATACTCTTTCTGGTAATTATTGGGGTACATACATCCTTTTAAACAGCAACGGTAATGTTTTCTACCGGAATAATTTCATTGGTAACAACCACAATGCATATGTTGAACAAGTGAATAACATATGGGATTTCAACGGAGAAGGAAATTATTGGGACGACTATAATGGAAAAGATCTAAACAAAGATGGCATAGGAGATTTTCCTTACAATATTACTAAAGGAAATACCGATCATTACCCTTTAATGGGACAGTACAGAACATTTATTGCATATTGTAATGGGAATGCTTATCATGTTGTCATAATATCCAATTCAACGATTTTTGATTTTACATTTAAAACTTTGGTTGAAACAAAATCTAAAATTATACTTTTTAATGCGAGTATCAGTAGTAATTCTGCAAGTTTTAGCAGGGTTGCCATTCCTAAAGTGTTAATGAAATGTATACATGCAGTTCTTGTTAATGATGAAGAAGTTAATGCAACTTTTCTTAATGTTGACGATGTGGAAAATACCTACTTGTACATTGAGCATTTTGGTAACTGCTCCATTAAAATAGTGTATTCTGAGCTTTTGGACTGGTATTATCAGTTGCTCTCCGATTATTCAAAGTTACTTGACAAGTATTATGGCTTAAATGAATCGTATTCCATGCTTTTAGAATTAAATGCCAAAATTCTGGAATTCAATGTAAGCGTTAGCATGTTTATTGAAAAGCTTAGCATATTAAATACGACACTCTATAATCTTCTAGAAGATTATGGTGGACTCCAAGGTGCATTCAATTACATAAACTTGTTGTACCAAAACCAAACACAAAACCTAAGAAGTCTAATTTACATTTTTGCTGCGACAACCACTATCTTCATCCTAACTACCATCTACTTCTCAAAAAAGGCCAATGAAAAGGTTGCGGAACCAAAACACCACGCGGAATAACCTGAATTCCAAAAAAGGCTTTATATGTTAATTTTACAAACCAACAATAGCAAAAGGAGGTTAGTTTTGTTGCGGCCGTAGTCTAGCCTGGTAGGACTTCGGCCTCCCGAGCCGGCGACCCGGGTTCAAATCCCGGCGGCCGCATTTTCGTAAATGTTAAAATGAAATGCGGTTTTTACCTATGCGTGTGTGCTTTGAAGTTTATGTGAGGTTGTGGTGTTCGGTTTGCATTTGCCAGTTATGAAGGACGAGGTTATTCGTTTTCTTGATCCTAAGCCTGGTGAGGATTTTGTTGATTGCACTGTGGGTTTGGGTGGTCATGCTTTTGCTGTTTTGGAGCGGACGGGGCCTTCTGGTAGGGTTTTGGGGGTGGATGCTGATCCTTTGATTTTGGAGAGGCTGAAGAGGAGGGTTGAAGGTACAGATTACGAAGGACGTCTAATTCTCGTTTGCGGTAGCTTTGCCAATTTGAGTGAAATTGTCAAGAGGTATACATTTGGACGCGTTTTTGGGGTTTTGTTTGATTTGGGTTTGTCAAGCTGGCATTTAGAGGAGAGTGGTCGTGGGTTCTCCTTTCTTCGGAATGAGCCTCTTGATATGCGGTACAGCCCGGAAAATCCGTTGACTGCTGAAGCCATAGTTAATCTTTGGAGTTTGAGGGATATTGAGAGGGTTTTGAGGGTTTATGGGCAGGAGAGGTTTGCGCGGAGGATTGCCGAAGAAATTGTGCGGTCTAGGCCTTTGAAGACTACTGTGGATTTGGTTATGGCTGTTGAGAGAGCGACGCCTTCATGGTATCATAGGGGGCGAATTCATTTTGCCACTAGGACTTTTCAGGCTTTGAGGATAGCTGTGAATAATGAGTTGGAGAATTTAGAGAGGGCTTTGCCTCAAGCCCTTGATGTATTGGATAAAGGAGGTAGACTTGTGATTATCTCTTTTCATTCTTTGGAGGATCGTATTGTAAAAAATTTTCTGAGGGAGAAAGCCAAAGAGGGCGCCGTTAAAATTTTGACGAAAAAGCCCCTTAGGCCATCTAAGGAGGAGGTTAAGGAGAATCCTAGGGCTAGGTCGGCTAGGCTTAGGGCTGCATTGAAGCTTTAAGCCTTTGGGACCTTGTCACAAGAGGGTGTGGCTTTTAATGTTTGTTCGAGTTGTCTAATTTCCTTGAGAATTATGTCTGAGTGGGTGGTTATCCACGGGCTTGGGTTTTTGATTTTGCATATGCATATGGTTTTCTTCCCTTTCATTTTTGCGTAGAAGAGTTCCATGCATGTTCCGGCTGAGAGTTTTGGCATGTAGGCGATTAGGATGTCGCATTTTTCTATGTCTTCTAAATCCCTTTTTATGAAGTCTGCTGCTGGTACTTTTTGCCACCAGCCGTTTTCTGTGCCTTTGTAGATTATTTTTTCGCGTTGCCATGGGTCAATTGGCTCGTATCCGCAGCGGATGCAGATGCGTCTTATGGTTTCTCTATAGGATTGTTTTGTTTCCATGCCTTGGATTGGTCCGGAGATGAAGGCTTTTCCTTTCATGCGACCACGCCTTGTGTGTTGTTTTATGGAAAGGATTAAGTGTTTGGCGTATATTTTGGTTTTTAAATGTTTGAAAGGGATGCCTTGATTGGGACTGCTGGATCCGTTGATATCTGTGGTTGTTTCCTTTTGCTTCCTTGGCGTTTTGCTTTATAGGCATGTTAATTTGGGAATAACCTTAAACGCAACGGCTGTTCTTTTGGCTCTGCTTTCGTTGGATTGGTGGAGTATCCCAAGCATAGTCTATGCAACTGTTAATCCCTTAAGATGTGAGGGGCTCCTTGCGATATCGGTTATTCTTACGACGTTTGGTATAATGTGGTTGAGCCAACTTTACAAGGAGACTGGGGAAATCACAAAATTAAGCGAGAGCTTGAGCCGTCTTGTTAAGAATCCAAAGATTGTCTTAAGCGTGCTTCCAGCTGTGATAGGTTTCCTTCAAGTGGCCGGTGGGGCTTTGATGTCGGCTCCCATAGTGGATTCGGAGGCTGAAAAGTTGAAATTGAAGGCGGAGCGGAAGGCTTATGTGAATTTGTGGTTTAGGCACACGATTTTTCCTGTTTATCCGTTAAGCCAAGTGCTGATAGTGACGGCTGCCTTAACTGGGGTATCCCTATTTTCCATTATTTTGCTTCAAATTCCAACGGTTACAGTTATGGTTATTGTTGGCTTTTTGGTGGGTTTCTGGAAAGTTCCAAGCGTAAAAAGCGAAGAAAAATTTGAAACGGCAAAAGGTGAAGCTGGTTTGGAGTTTAAACGTTTTATCATCTCGTTCTCCCCTATAATGGTAACTATTGTTGTGGCTGTTTTTATAGGTGCTTTGAGCTATGGTTTGTCTAGGTTAGGGTTTGATGTTCTTTTAGCGACTTTTGCGGGGGTGGTGGTTTTAGCCGTAATTTCCCGTCTAAACTTCGAAGTGCTGGTGAAACCGCTTAGGGGTTGGGGAACTTATGGGGTGACTTTGGCTGTTTATGGAGCTTTTCTACTTCGCAACGTGATTGCCGCTGCCGGAGTTTCTGATGTTTTCAAACGGTTTGTTGCTAATGGAAGCGTAGACGCAGTTATACTGCTAACAGTAATTCCAGCGGTTTTGGGTTTTCTCACAGGCTCTCCGCACGGGGCAATAGCCATAAGTGTGCCGATTTTAACAGGCGTTCTAACTTTTTCGGCGAAAACTGCTGCGCTTTTGTATATTAGTGCCTATCTTGGATATACTATTTCGCCTACTCATCTTTGCTTTACTTTTACGGCTGACTACTTCAAAAGTCCTTTGAGCAAGGTTTACAAGTATGTGACTCCGTCCTTCATAGCGACTTATGCAACCGCCTTGTTGGTTTACTTTCTCCCGTTCTCCATTTAAAAATGCTTAAAAGTCTGTTAATGTTAAGGCGTGAATTGGATAAAGGATGGCTTTGACGCTGGATGCTGGTTTGCTTTACGAGTTGGGCATCGTCATAATTTTCATAGGCGTTATAGTTGTCCTCGCAGCCTTTGTTCTGCTTTTCTTTTCAAGCATAAAAAGTGGGAGGGCGCGAGGTGGTGGAGCATTAATTATTGGGCCTCTTCCAATAGTCTTCGGCAGCGATAAGGAGTCTGTCAGGACTGTTTTGTGGCTTTCGATAGCCCTCACAGTGCTTCTCTTCATAGTTTTTATAGTGCTTTATTTTTTGGGTAGGTGAAATTAGATGGTATCAAGAGAAGATGAAAGCGAAGAAAACGGATGGATTAAACGCTTTATAATGCTGTTCTTTATAGGCTTTTTCATAATCTTGGTGGGCATAATAATAACGGTGGTTGCCGCACTGCTTTTTGGTGAAGGCACGAGCAGTTTTGGCGGATTTATACTTATAGGACCTATTCCCATAGTTTTTGGTGCTGGTCCAGCCGCTATATGGCTTGTTTTGTTTTCTATAATTCTTGGAATTTTAAGCGTTATACTGTTCTTTATGTTTTGGCGAAGGAGAAGTTGAGATAAACTGTTTTGTTTAGCTTTTCTTTTCCTCTCTTCCGTAGAATATGTGTAGGAATATTAGGACTAGGACAACGAATGTTGTTGTCATCAGCACATATTTGAGGATTTCAAAGTATTCTCCAATACCTAATGCCATTGTGAATCCCTTTTACATGCTCTCCTAGTTCTAAGTTGTGGTATTTAAAGAGTTGGTTTCTTCCACTCCCTCATTAGCGTTTCGTATAATTCGTCGTGTTCCTCTATTTTCTCGTACCATTCGAGGATGTTGGCTATTTTCTGGGCTATCAAATGATAGCATAGGTGAATTTTTCTGTCCAGAACTCGGAAGTAGAAGTCGTCGCATGTGCAGAACTCAGCGTCCGGCATTATTAAATAGTCGCGTTCCTTGCCGACAACCACCCAAACAACTCTTCCGCTGGGTTTGAAAGTGTACTTTTTCACCCTATTTTCCTTTAGAGCTTCGAACGCCTTTGTGAAACGTGACCCAAACGCCTCGTAAAGCCTTGTGAGATTTTTCCCTGTAAGTTTGCCTTCTGCCTTAACCTCTTTGCATATAGCATTCAAAATATTGTCTTCGGAGTCTGCGCTCATGGATGCACAAGCTTTGACATGCTGCTTGCTTTTCTACTCGATTTTTATTGGCTCACCTTTCGGCTTCTTTTCTTCCTTTATCTTTGGAAGCTTGACCTCTAAAACCCCGTTCTTATACTGGGTTTTCGCTTCTTTCACATTGACCTTCGCCGGGAGCGTCAACTCCTTATAGTATTTGCGTTGTGGTGTGTCCACGCTTATTGTTAGTGTATCTTCTGTGCCGTGAAGCTTGATGTCCTCTTTTTCAACGCCTGGTAGTTCAGCCACAACGTGGATTTCGTTGTCTGTCTCAACTATGTCCACTAGTGGTTCGCGTTCCTCCTTAACTTTTGGTCCTAGACGGGTTGGCTTGACGTTTCCAAATTCTCTGATTTCTGGTTTGCCGTCCGGTCCTATTTTTATGCTATAGCCATAAACGAAGGGTCCCCACTCCCTTATTGTTGAACCGTCTGGTAGTTTGCGCTCCCTAACATAATCCCTTGGGATTCTCGCTGTGAACTCTTTGAACTCCTCTTCCATCCATCTCTCCATCTCTCTGAACATTCTATCTATGTCTTCAAAGAACCAGCTTCCGAAGAATGGGAAGCGTCTCCTCCTAAACCATTCTGGAAAATCTTCTTCAGAAGGCATTCTTCCACCCAGTTTAGTGTGGAAAGCCTCAGTCTATAAAATCTTTGCGCTATGCTAATGCTTTAAGCTGGTTTAAAGTTCCGAGAAATGTTCCGTCCAAGAGGTAGATTTCCGCATTTTCTAAGTCAACAGCATCCGTTCTCAATATTGGTCCAACAATTTTTTCGCCCTTTTCCCTTTCTGCGCCAGAGTTTTTCTCGTTTAATGGTTTTCCTCCTAAATACTCGTTGAAGGATGGCATTATGAAAAGTTGGGAGGTTCTGGGCTTGGCCCCATAATGTTTAAGCAGTGTTTCTTGCGGATTGTTCTTAATTTTTATTTTATTCTTTTCCAGCAAAATCCTCGTTAGCTGTTCCTTTTTGCATTTTGCTTTAACCCAAACCTGCCTCGTTATTCTAAATCCGGCGGGGTCACGGAACCCCACAACTGGGTGCACATGCCCCATCACAAGGGTTTTGCATTTTAAAAGTGTTGGTGATGGCCAACGGTGGCCGTGGAAAAAGCCCACATCACTTATGATAGTGCCGGAGGATGGAAGGGTTTTTATGCCTTCTGGGAGCAGTGGGTCTAGGTTTCCGTCGTGGTTTCCCCGGATTACATTTATTTCTTGGACGAGCGGTTTTAGTTCTGTGAAGAAGTCTGGGACGTCGTGCCACTCGCTTATTTCTGCTGTTGCCACCGTGTGTTTAACATCGCCTACTATCAGAAGTTTTTCCGGCTTATACAAGCTTATGAGAGTCTTTAGTTTTTGTAGGAGTTTTGGCATTTGTGTTGGGACGTGTATGCCCTTTTCTGATAGGGCTATTTCCCATCCTATGTGTAAATCCGCCACAACCAACACTCTTGTTTCCTTAGTCTTTACGAGGGCGGCGGGGTGGGGCATCAAAGGCGTTATCATTGGTCTGTTTCAACTCCTTTTTATTAGACTCAAAATTTTTTCGTGGATTTGTGGGTTGGCGGAAGCCACAAAGGTTAGCCTTTCCCTCGGGTCCAGTTTGGCGTTTAAAGGCTTCCCATCCGGCATTGTGATTAATGCTCCAGCCTCCCTTATTATTAGCCATGCAGCCGCCGTGTCTGTTGTTCTAAGTTTTCCGCGGATGTCTATAAAGGCGTCTGTTGTTCCGTCAGCCACGTAGCACAGTTCTAGGGCATTGGCTCCCAGATGGCGTATGTGCTTCGTCTTTTCAATTAGGCTTGTTAGTTGTGGTGCAATTTCACGTGCCTTGTAAGTGTTTAGGTCTATGCCTATCACCGCGTCATCCAAGCTTGTCTGTTTTGATGGAACTATTTTCTCATGGTTGCGATATGCTCCTTCATTTTTCTTGGCGGTGTATGTTGTGCCGTGGAAGAGGTCCGCCACCAATGCCGTGTGAACAGCGTTCAGTTCTGGCTTTTTTGACACTGCTATGGATGTTGCGTAGAATGGTATGCCCCTCGTTAGGTTTGTTGTTCCATCTATTGGGTCTGCTGTCACATAATTTACATTTGGGTTTTCGCCGTATTTCCTTATGCCGGACTCCTCGCTTATCAAAGTGAATGATATGCCTTGTCCAACAATGGTTTCCACTATGGCTTTTTCCGCCTCCATGTCGATCTGTTTTATTGGGTCGCCGCCAGCCCCGATGCCGAGGTTTGGTTGCTGTTGTTTGCGTGCAGTCTTTAAAAGTGGGGTTATCCGCTTCTTCACGTTGTCTTTGCACTGAATTAGTATTGGCAGCCAGTCGATCTCCTTTTTCATGTTTTCTCCGTTTCCATTACGGTTTCCGTTTGATAAAGACTTTGCTGGATAAGGCAGAGTTTAACATTAAATTGGCATGCGGAGTCGGGCAAAAAATATATGATAACAGTTTGTACAACACAATTCAAAACCGGTTTAGGAGAGAAATGCGATTGGATATTATTGTTTGTGTTAAGCATGTTCCAGAAACAGCAGAGGCGGAGCTCAAAATTGATGCGACTGGTAAGGGCATAGAAAAGGCTGGCTTGGTCTACGATATTAACGAGTGGGACGACTACGCGCTGGAGGAGGCTGTGCGCATAAAGGAGAAGTTCGGCGGAACAGTCACAGCCATAACCGTTGGACAAGAAGACTCTGAAAGCACGCTGCGAAAATGCCTTGCCCGTGGCGCCGACAAGGCTATACGCCTAACAGACCCGAAATTTGCTGGTTCAGATGCCTATGCCACTGCGAAAATCCTTTACAGCGTAATCAAAAACCTCCACTTCGACCTAATTCTAACAGGGGCGCAGGCCAGCGACGATGGAAGTGCCGTTGTCGGCCCAGTCCTAGCCGAGCTGCTCGGCATTCCACACGCCACTATGGTTAAGAAGATTGAGTTCAGCGATGGAAAAGCCATCGTTAACCGAGAACTTGAGGGAGGCTTAGAAGAACGCTTAGAAGTTAAGTTGCCAGCCCTTTTCGCTGTCCAGACGGGCATAAATGAGCCACGTTATGTCTCCATCATGGGGATTCGGAAGGCTATGCAAAAGGAGGTCAAAGTCATGGGGTTGGCGGACATAGGCTTAAGCGAAAACGATGTGGGCGAGGCTGGCTCATGGCTTAGGATAGAAAAGCTTTATGTCCCGCCAGTGGAGAAGCAGGCAGAATTCCTCAAAGGAAGCCCAGATGAAATAGCCACAAGAATTGTTGAAATCCTAAAGTCTAGGGGGCTGATTTAGGTATGGCTGAAATCTTTGTTTTAGCCGAGCATAGACAAGGCCAGTTAAGGGATATAACCTTCGAAATGCTGACCAAAGCCAGAGAACTAGCCGAAAAAATAAATGCTGAACCAGTGGCTGTTATTTTGGGCAAGGGCGTCAAAGAGCACGCCAAAAACTTGGCTGAGCACGCCAAAAAGGTTCTGCTTGTTGAGGATGGAAAGCTTGAAAACTTCAATTCTGAAGCCTACCAAAAGGTTCTTTTCCACCTAATTAAAGAGCATAAGCCCCTGCTGACGATTATTGGGCACACGTCTTATGGTGTTGAGCTTGCCCCGAGACTTGCAGCAGCCCTAAACATTCCATTGGCGACAGACTGCATAGACCTTGCTTTCGAAGGCGACACATTCACCATTACAAGGCAGATGTACGGCGGAAAAGTAAACGTTAGGGCGGCGCTCCGCAAGGCTGAAAGCTACATGGTTACATTGCGCCAAGCAGCCTTCCAAGCTCAAAAGCCACTCACACCAGTGAACGGGCAAATAGTTGAGGTCCCATCACCCCTAACAGAGGAAATAGCCACAAAACGGTTCCTAGAATATGTTTTGCCACCGCCCGGAGGCGTTGACATAACATCGGCAGAGGTGCTTGTGGGCATTGGAAGGGGAATAAAAGACCAGAGCAACATACCGATGGTTGAAGAGTTGGCAAAAATGCTGGGTGGAGTGCTGGCATGCTCGCGTCCAATTGTGGATAAGGGTTGGCTTCCAAGCGACCGGCAGGTGGGGACTTCTGGAAAAACTGTTAAGCCAAAGCTCTACATAGCCCTAGGCATAAGCGGAGCCTTCCAGCATGTCTTGGGAATGAAAAACTCCGACTTGATAATCGCTGTGAACAAAGACCCGAAGGCGCCAATATTCAGCTTTTCAGACTATGGCGTTGTTGAAGACTTGTTCAAAGTTGTGCCAGTGCTGAAAAACAAAATTAGCGAGGTAAAAGCTCAAAAAGCATAGCCTAGCAATGGAGGGGTCCACATGGACTTTAAACTAACTGAGGAACAGATGGAGATTAAACGGGCTGCTCGCGAATTCGCAGAAAAAGAGTTCACACCGGAATTAGCCCTAGAATACGACCAAAAAGAAGAGTTTCCAATGGAGCTTTACAGGAAAGCAGCCAAACTAGGCTTTACAAGCATGCGCATACCTCAAGAATATGATGGGCAAGGATATGGCGTCCTAGAAGAATGCCTAGTCGTTGAAGAGTTCTGCCGCGTTGACCCAGGATTAGGAGTGGCTGTCTCCCTCGGAAACCTAATGGTCCCCGACGTCTTGCTCAAGCACGGCACAGAGGAGCAGAAGGAAAAGTATATTCCACCACTGGCTAGAGGCGATAAAATCGCTGCTGCAGCCTTCACAGAGCCAGAGCATGGAAGTGACATAACCAAAATGGACACAACAGCTGTTAGAGTAGGCGACGAATGGGTTATTAACGGCTCAAAACAGTTCATAACAAACGCTCCAATAGCCGACACCTTCATAATCCTGTGCCAAACAGACCCCAATGCCACCCCACCCCACCGTGGGCAAAGCCTTTTCTTAGCAGAAAAGGGCATGCCCGGCTTAGAGGCTACAAAACTTCATGGCAAAATGGGCATAAGACCATGTGTCACCGGTTCGCTGGCTTTAAGTGACCTTCGCGTGCCTGCAAGCAACCTTGTGGGCGAGCTAAACAGGGGCTTTTATTACGCGCTTGAGCTTTTCGATGGAACCCGCATAACCGTGGCTGCCCAAGCCGTCGGCATAGCCCAAGGAGCCTTTGAAAAAGCCCTAAACTATGCCAAAACCCGCAAACAGTTCGGACAGCCCATAATTAACTTCCAAGGCGTCTCTTTTAAGCTGGCTGAAATGGCCATGAAAATTGAATCCGCCCGCCTACTCACGTATAAAGCGGCTTGGATATACGACCACGAAAAACCCAACCCAGCGGCAACTTCGATGGCTAAAGCTTATGCAAGCCGCGTAGCAATGGAAGTCACAGACGACGCCATTCAAATATTTGGTGGCTACGGCTATTTGGCAGACTACCATGTAGAGCGGTTCCATAGATGTGCAAAAATAACTGAGATCTACGAAGGCACAAGCGAAATACAAAAGCTCACAATAGTCAACTTTTTAATGAAGTAACCCGTTCCCACCCTTCATTTTTCCTTGACAGTTTGTGCATATTCTCAAAAGTTTTATTACATATGCCATCTATCCATTTTACTCTATGTTGGGAGAGGATTTGTTTGGCTGAAAAATTGAAGAAAGCCGCTGTAATTGGTTCTGGAGCAATGGGGCATGGAATAACGCAGCTTTTAGCTATGGGCGGTATAGAAGTGGCAATGGTGGACATCAGCGACGAACTATTGCGGAAAGGCTTGGAGAAAATTAAGTGGAGCCTAGGCAAGTTTGTCGAAAAGAGAAGGATTAGGCAGGAGGACGCAGACGCTGCACTTTCAAGAATAAAGACAACAACAAGTTATGAGGAGGCAGCCAAAGACATAGACATAGCCATCGAGGCAGTCCCAGAAAACATGGAGCTTAAAAAGCAGGTCTTCGCAAAACTTGACAGCATTGCACCACCACACGCAATTTTAGCGTCTAACACATCAACCCTAAGCATAACGGGGATGGGAAACGCCACAAAACGTCCAGAAAAAGTGGCGGGAATGCACTTCTTCAACCCGCCGCAAATGATGGCTCTGGTAGAGGTTATTAAGGGCGAGAAAACAAGCCAAGAAACAATAGACACCCTTGTGGAGCTAGCGAAAAAACTTGGAAAAACCCCGGTGGTTGTCAAGAAGGATGTGCGGGGCTTCATAGTTAACCGCGTCCTCGGGGCAGTTTTTAACGAGGCTTTTTGGGCTTATCATCGTGGCGAGGCAACAAAGGAGGGCATAGATGCCTCTGTCAAATATAGTGGCGGCTTCCCAATGGGATGGTTTGAACTCGCAGACTTCGTCGGACTTGACATAGCCTATGAGGTTGGAAAAATCCTCTACGAGGCTTATGGCGAGCGCTTCAAACCATGCGCAGAAGTCATAGAACCCCTTGTCAAAGAGAAAAAGCTTGGACAAAAAACAGGCGTCGGTTTCTACGACTGGACTAAGGGGAGACCAAGAATACCCTTCAATTTGATGGAAGAGTATGATGTTGAAAGGTCTTGGGCTGTAGCCGTAAACGAGGCTGCATGGCTAGTGCATGAAGATGCGGCAACCCCAGCAGACATAGACACCGGAATGAAACTGGGAACCTATTGGCCGTCCGGTCCATGCGAGTACGCGGATAGAACTGGTATAGACGTTATTGTTAACAAGTTGAAGGAGCTTTACGCCAAATACAACATGGAAATGTATAAGCCATGCCCGCTGCTAGAAGAGTATGTTAGCAGGGGCTGGCTTGGTAAGAAAACTGGAAGGGGGTTCTACTAGGTGAAGTTTGAATTAACAGAAGAGCAGATTGGAATAAAAAATGCTGTGAGGGAGTTCTGCGAAAAGGAGTTCAAGCCAGAACTAGCCTTGGAGCTTGACCGCAAAGAAGAGTTTCCAATGGAGCTTTACAAAAAAGCGGCAAAGCTGGGTTTCACAAGCATGTTCTTCCCACAAGAGTATGGCGGACAAGGATACGGGCTTCTGGAAACATGTCTTGTAATCGAGGAAATGTGCAGAGCTGACTCGTCGCTCGGCGTAGCTATTTCAAGCGGAAACTTTGGCAGCGAATTAATATTGGCATATGGCACGAAAGAGCAGAAGGAGAAATATCTGCCACCGATTTGCAGAGGTGATTTTACGTCAGCGGCAGCTTTCACAGAGCCAAACGTAAGCGGAAGCGACATAACCCGCATGGAGACAACAGCCACAAAATACGGGAATGAATGGTGGATTAACGGCACAAAAACCTTCATAACAAATGCCACAATAGCTGACTTCATAGTAGTGCTGACACAAACAGATACGAAGGTTAGACCAACCTATAGAGGCGAAACCCTTTTTGTCGTTGATAAGGGAACGCCTGGACTAGAGGTAACAAAGCTTCATAATAAGATGGGGATTAGGTGTTCTGAAACTGGCGAAGTGCGCTTTGACAATGTTAAGGTTTCCGACTGGCATATTGTAGGCGAGCTTAACAGAGGCTTCTACCACTCAATGGAGTTCTTCGACAAAACACGGGTTGGTGTGGCGGCTCAAGCCGTCGGCATGGCTCAAGGCGCCTGGGAAATAGCCTTCAGATACTCAAAGCAGAGGGAAGCCTTCGGGCAGCCCATAATCCAGCATGAAGCCATAGGCTGCACCTTGGCGGAGTTAGCCACAAAAATAGAGGCTGCAAGACTCCTTACCTACAAGGCTGCTTGGCTTATAGATGTTGGAAAAATGGACCCGATGGCAACAGCCATGGCAAAACAGTACGCAAGCCGTGTGGCGATGGAAGCTACAGACTTCGCCATCCAAACATTGGGCGGTTATGGCTATCTGGGCGAATACCGTGTTGAAAGATACCACAGAGACGCAAAAATAACCGAGATTTACGAGGGCACCAGCGAGATTCAGAAACTGACTGTGCTCAAGTATCTTCTAAGAAAGTTCTAAATCTCCCAAAAGTAATATAGGCTATTCCATAAAACATGGTTTGGTGAAACCATGAGCAAAGCATACGAAACCCTAAAAATTGAGAGGGAAGACAGCGTTCTATGGATAATCCTAAACAGGCCACATAGGCTGAACGCTTTCAATGACGTTTTGATGGAGGAGCTTGCAGACGCCCTAGATACAGCCGACAGAGACCCCTCCGTTAGGTGTGTTGTAATAACCGGAGAAGGCGACAGATCCTTTAGCGCTGGCGCAGACGTGACAATGTTTCCAAAGGCAACACCCGTTAAGGCTGAGGAGTTTTCTAGGCTAGGGCAGAAGGTTTTCAGTAAAATTGAGGAAATGTCAAAACCAGTTATAGCGGCAATTAACGGCTTCGCCCTCGGCGGAGGCTTAGAACTAGCATTGGCATGTGACTTCAGGATAGCCGCCGAACACGCCGAACTAGGAAGCCCAGAAGTAAACTTGGGGCTTATCCCCGGTTGGGGCGGGACCCAGAGGCTTGTTAGGATTGTCGGCTTGGCAAAGGCTAAAGAAATGGTCATGCTTGGAACAAGGCTTAAGGCTGAAGAAGCCCTAAGAATTGGTTTGGTACACAAGGTTGTGCATTACGAGAAGCTTAGGGACGAAGTTCGTGAGCTAGCTAAAAAACTGAGCGAGGGACCGCCAATCGCTTTGAAGTATGCGAAATTCGCCATAAACTTTGGAACGCAAGTGCCTTTGGATGCGGGCTTACGCATAGAATCAGCCCTTATGGGTCTAACCTTCTCAACAGAAGACCTGAAAGAAGGCGTAGAAGCCTTCATGTCAAGGCGGAAAGCCGAATTCAAAGGAAAGTAAGCATCCCACCATTTCCCACATTTTTAATTGTTCCAAATTTGAAGTCCAATAGAAGAGTGGTCAAATGAGGAAAGTTGCAATCATTGGTGTTGGCAGCTCCAAGTTCGGAGTTAGAAACGATGTTAATGTGGCGGAGCTCGCCTTTGAGGCTTTTAAGCCATCTATTGAGGATGCTGGGATAACGCCAAAAGACATAGAGTTTGTCGCTGTTGGCTCAACCGGCGCCGGAGCATGGTATGAGGAGCTACTCCCAGCCGTGGTTTCAGCCGAATATTGTGGCTTAACCGGGGCTGGGCTTGTGCGCTGCGAAGCCGCCTGCGCAAGTGGAAGCGCTGCCTTTGCAACAGCCTACTGGACTGTGGCAAGCGGGCAAGTTGAGATTGCGGCAGCTCTAGGCGTTGAAAAGATGCGGGAGATCGACACTCCTACGATGATGGAGTGGATTGGAAGGGCTGGATACTACCTATGGGAGTTCCACAACTTCGGCTTAACCTTTCCAGCTTATTATGCTTTATATGCAACTGCTCACATGGCGAGATTTGGCACAACAGAGGAGGATTTGGCGCTGGTTGCCGTTAAAAACCACAAGTACGCCTCCATGAACCCGATAGCCCATCTCCAAAACAGAATAACAGTTGACGACGTTTTATCTTCAATGGTTATTGCCGCACCCCTAAAACTCTTCGACTGCTGTCCTGTAACTGATGGAGCCGCCTCAATAATCCTAGCTTCCGAAGAGAAGGTTAAAGAGCTTAAAGTTGATACGCCAGTTTGGGTTGCGGGCATAGGATACGCCTCTGGAACAGCCAACATGAGCAAAAGACTTGACTATGTTGGATTGGAAGCCAGTGTGACAGCAGCCCAAAAAGCCTACAAAATGGCAAATGCGACGCCAGACCAGATTGACGTTGCAGTGGTCCACGACTGCTTCACCATAGCCGAAATAATGGCGTATGAGGATTTAGGCTTCTGTAAAAAAGGCGAAGGCGCCAAACTAATCAGAGAAGGACAAACAGAAATTGGCGGAAAAATCCCAGTGAACGTCGACGGAGGCTTAAAGGCAAAGGGGCACCCGATTGGCACAACGGGGTGCTCAATGATATACGAATTGACAAAACAGTTGAGAGAGGAAGCTGTTGAAAAGAGTAGACAGGTCCCGATGAAAAATTACGTCGCCTTAGCCCATAATGTGGGCGGAACCGGACACTATTGTTACGTGACAATTTTAAGGAGATGAGAAAATGGCGGCTATGCCCTCCATAAAATCGAGAGAGGTAAAAATAGTACAGGATATTCCCATAAGCAAGACTCTTCAGTTTTGGGAAGGTCTTAAACAGGGGAAAATCTTAGCTACAAAATGCAAAAAATGTGGAAAGCTGTATTTCCCGCCAGTTGCTGACTGCTCAAACTGCTTAACCTCTGACATGGAGTGGGTTGAACTCAGCAATGAAGCAACAATAGAGACCTTCACGCATGTGGTTGTTAGGCCAACAACCTTCCAGCATGAAAAACCCTACACTGTAGCCATCGGCAGACTTAATGAAGGCGTTAGGGTGCTTGCATGGCTTACGGGATTCAAGCTTTCAGAGGTTAAAGTGGGGATGAAAGCTAAACTTGTGGCAAAGCTAACCTCTGAAGGGCATCCAACCTACGAGTTTACTCGGCCAGAGTAAAACATGGAAAGTATTATTACTTCAAAAACCGAAAATATCTTTAATAGGGTTTGATATGCCAGCTAAAAGGAAAAAGAAGGTTGCAGAGGAGAAAATTGAAAAGCCGGAAAAACCATGGTACAAGTTTTGGCCTCCAGGTGTTAGAAAACACATAGACTACCCTGAGGTTCCCCTTTTCGAGTTTTTAAGGGATTCCGCCAAAAAGTACCCGGATAAAACTGCGATAATCTACTTTGACAGAAAAATGACCTATAAGGAGCTGGATTTACTTTCTGACAAGTTTGCAACAGCTTTAGTTGATTTAGGTGTGAAAAAGGGAGACAAGGTTGCCATATATCTTCCAAACATTCCACAGTTCGTAATTTCATATTATGGTGCTTTGAAGGCTGGAGCAATTGTCACTGCGATAAGCCCGCTTTATAGGGAGCGGGAGGTTGAACACCAGCTAAACGATTCCGAAGCCGAAACAATAGTTGTTCTTGACATGCTTTACCCAATTGTGGAGAAGGTTTGGGAGAAGACAAAGCTTCGAAACGTTGTAGTGGCAGGCCTAAAGGATTACATGCCAACCTTCAAAGCTGTTTTAGGTTCCCTGCTGAAAAAGATTCCGTCCCAAAAGGTAGAACGCAGAGCCAACGTTTACTTCTTTACGGAGCTGATGGCGAAATACGAGGCTAAACCGCCAAAAGTTGAAATAAACCCGAGGGAGGATTTGGCCGCCCTTCAATACACAGGCGGAACCACTGGTATCTCTAAAGGAGCTATGCTTACCCACATGAATCTTGTTTCAAACGCTCTTATGTGCAAAGAGTGGCTGCAAGCCAATGAGGGCGAAGAAGTCGTTTTGACGGTGCTTCCGTTATTCCACATTTACGGCATGACAACAAGTATGAACGCCCCAATATTCTTCGCCGGGACAATGGTTATGCTGCCCCGCTTTGACCCTGTAGCCGTCCTAGAAGCCATCCACAAATACCGGGTGACAGTGTTCTGTGGCGCGCCGACAATGTATGCCATGCTCATAGCCCATCCAGACCTCAAAAAATACGACCTCACATCAATAAAATTCTGCGTATCCGGTGCGGCCCCACTTCCACCGGAAGTTCAGAAGAAGTTTATGGAGGTTACCGGCGGCGTTTTGGTTGAGGGTTATGGGCTTACAGAGTCATCGCCCGTAACACATGCTAATCCTCTTGACAAGACCATGAAAACTGTTAAGATAGGCTCAATAGGGATACCGTGGCCTGACACTGACGCGAAAATAGTTGACATAGAAACGGGTGAAAAAGAGCTCCCACCGGGAGAAATCGGTGAACTGATAGTTAAGGGTCCCCAAGTGATGAAGGGTTACTGGAAAATGCCGGAGGAAACAGCCGAAGTCTTGAGAAACGGTTGGCTTTACACGGGAGACATTGGAAAAATGGACGAGGATGGCTACTTCTATATAACAGACCGGAAGAAAGACTTGATCAAGTATAAGGGCTACAGCGTCTATCCAAGAGAACTTGAAGATGTCTTATATGAGCATCCAGCCGTGAAACTCTGCGGAGTAATCGGTAAACCAGACCCAGTTGCTGGTGAAATTCCAAAAGCCTTCGTTGTGCTAAAAGATGGGATGGCCGCTACCGAAGAGGAGCTAATGAAATTTGTGAACGAGAAGGTTGCACCCTACAAAGCGATTAGAGAGTTGGAAATTCGTAAAGAACTTCCGTTAAGCGCTGTCGGCAAGGTTCTCCGAAGGGTCTTGCGAGAAGAGGAGCTTAAAAAACTGGCTGCTAAAACCTAGCCTTCCCTTTTTCTTTTTGGCGTTTATCTAAACTGGCTCGCTTAATTTCTTACCAAACTTTTCAGTCCACTTGCTGACAGAGATGGCGAACTGTTTTTCCACGCTATTCCTATGTATGCTGTTGTATGTGCAGAAGGGTCTAACCTTGCCGTCAGGGGTTGCATAGTGTATGACACATCTTTGAACACGGTCTAGGTCAAAGTTCCAGACGTCCATGAAGTGCATTATTCCAATCATTATTATTTTCCGCATGAATCTTCCAAGTGCTTCATAACTTCCCTTAGTTATAACATCTTTAAGCAAGCCTCTGACAAGTGGCGACTTCACTAGGGGCAGTAGTTCCAACATTTTCATTTTCGCCATTGTCTTTTTGCCCTTAACGCCAGAATAATAAATGTTCCAGAAAATTTCGGCGAAGCGGTCAACGTCCACATACTGCGTAATAGGCTTGTAGGAGCCATCTTTTTCAACAACAATGAATGTTGCTGCCCCACACATGGGATGCATAGTAAACTCTGGATAAACTCTATTTTTCACAACACCCATGCCTTTGGAGATTGGGACGGGCCAGTTGACTGGGCGCCAATCCCAACGTGTGATAATTCCGTTTGTCTGTTCCTCTATCAGTTTGATGGTGTCTGGCACTGTTATGCGCATTTTTCGCATTTCGTCTTTGCGGGCTCTTCCAGCCATGGAAATGGGCTGAATGTTAATGCATCTTACAACATCGTGATTTTCAACAGCATAGCGTATTATGCTGCCGAGGTCTTTGTCGTTTACGCCTCTTGCAAGAGTGACGACCAAAACTATTGAGTCTAAGCCTATTTTTCTGGCATTTTCCAAAACCTTATGCTTGATTTGAACGAGGTCTGTTCTTCCTCTTGTTTTCTTGTAGATTTCTTCCCTTAAACCGTCAAACTGGAGGTAAAGTGTGCTCATGCCAGCATCTAAAAGCTTTTTGAAGTAATCTATGTCCTCTGCGAGGCGCAAGCCGTTAGTGTTCACCTCCACATGCTCTACCCCAGCCTTTTTAGCTTCCGCGATAAGCTGTGGTAGATCATTTCTTATGGTTGGTTCACCTCCGCTGAACTGGAGGGCATTACACGCCCAAGGCTTGTTGTTTCTAAGCAGTTTAATCATATCCACAATCTGCTGGTATGTTGGTTCATAAACATAGTTGACCGCGCCAGCATAAGCGAAACAGACTGGACAAGCCATGTTGCAGCGGTTTGTGACGTCTATTATACCCAGAACCGTGTAGGATTTGTGTTGTGTGCATAAGCCGCAGTCGTAGGGGCATCCCTTAACAATTTTTGTGTGAGGGTTTTCTAAACCGTTTCCAAGATATTTGGCGTTATACCATTCCCTGTAAATCCACTTGAAAAGTTCAGCGTCTCCCCAGTAGACATCTTCAAACTTTCCATGCTCGGGGCAGGTCTTCTCAAGATAGATTACGCCGTTTTCCTCATAAATTCTCATGGGAACCTTGTTTAGACACTCTGGGCATAGGCTCGTTGAATAAGATTCAAACTTTACCTCTTCTTCTCGCTGTTGCAGTTTTGACATTTCCATCGCCATGTTATGGTCTATGGTCTTGGCTTGTGGTTATATTAAATTTTCCATAATTTTAATAGGGTGAAAAGTATTACTCTAAAACCATGAGCGAGAAAACAAGGGCATTGCTCAGAAAGGCTGGATTAACAGACTATGAGGCAGACGCATACTTGCTCCTTCTAGAGAAAGGCGCGCTGACAGCTAAACAGATAAGCTACGGGGCGCAGATACCCTACTCCAAAGTTTACCAAGTCCTAAACAGTCTCGAAAAGAAGGGCTGGATAGAATCGGAAAGAAAAAGACCGAGTAAGTATTTTCCAAAATCGCCTGAAACAGCCCTAAAAGCGGCGAAGGTAGCCTTTGAAAATGAGTGGTTGCAAATCGAGAAAACAATAACTGATGAGCTACTCCCTATTTACGAGAAGCTTAAAACAAAGGAGAAATATGACGTTTGGATTCTGAGAGGCGCGCTGAACATATTTTCAAAGTTTAAGGAAATGGCAAAAAAGTGCAGGCAGGAAATGCTCATAGCCTTGCCATTTGTCAAGGAAGAGTTTTTAATGGACTTTTACCAGTTGCTTCATTCTTTTATCGAAGAAAAGGTGCAGGTTCGCTTCATGATGCTAAAGGGACTAAACGAAAATGTATATAGGATGCTTTCAAAAATCGGCGAGGTTCGATGCCGAACAAAAATGTTTGGCGGCGGCGCCATATCCGACTGCAGCGAGGTTTTGCTGCTCTTCAGTGATGAAAGAGGCGAAATAAGCGCTATATGGTCAGACCATCCTGGCTTGGCGGCACTGGCAAAAGACTATTTCAACTATTTGTGGAAGGAGTCTGAAGGGTGAAACTTTAAACCAGCGTCTTAAATGTCAATTAACTTCAAGAGATGGACGATGTGCGAGTAAAAGTTAGGGTTACCGGCATAATCCAAGGGGTTGGATTCCGCCCCTTCGTATACCGCATAGCCGTGAAAAATGGCTTGAAAGGCTATGTTAGAAACATGGGTGATGCAGGCGTTGAAATTCTTTTGGAAGGTGAAGAAAATGCCATAAACAGTTTCTTAAGGGATTTGAGGGAAAAGAAGCCGCCATTGGCGCATATTCACGAAATTATAACATTAAAACTTGAAGGTGAAAACCAGTATACAAGCTTTACAATCGAGAAAAGCTCTGAAGAGTCCGAGCTTTCGGGCTCTGTTATCCCGCCGGACGTAGCCATATGTGATGAATGCCTAAAAGAATTGAGGGAGAGAAGCAATCCGAGATATGACTATTTTTTTATAACGTGTACGGACTGTGGTCCAAGATACACGATTATTGAGCGACTTCCCTATGACAGAGGAAACACAACCATGCGGGATTTTCCCATGTGCGGCTTCTGTCAAAAAGAGTACAAAGACCCGTTGAATAGACGTTTCCACGCGCAGACTGTGGCTTGCCCAAAGTGTGGTCCAAAAGTTTGCTTAACTACAAGCAGAGGCGAGCTAGTCGCCACCGACGACCCAATAAGAGAGGCGGGCAAACTGCTTGCTGAAGGCTTTATTGTTGCCATCAAAGGGTATGGCGGCTTTCATGTGGCGGCTGCAACAACGAAGGATGAGCCCTTAATAAGGCTTCGAAAGGCAAAGCATAGGAGGCAGAAGCCCTTCGCCATTATGGCGCCAAGCCTTGAAGCTGTGCGTTCCTTTGCCGAAGTAAGCCCAAAAGAAGCCGAGCTTTTAACTTCATATACGCGTCCAATAGTGCTTTTGAAAAAGAGCAGCAAATACTACCTTTCAAATTTGATCGCTCCCGGCTTGCATAATGTTGGCGTTATGCTTCCTTACACAGGGTTGCATTATATGCTGTTTGATGGTGTGGACGAACCAGCCTTTGTTATGACAAGTGCCAACCCGCCAAATCAACCCATAGTTAAAGACGATGATGAGGCCCTAAAAACGCTAGGCGACATTGTTGACTACTTCCTTTTTCATAATAGGCGGATAGCCCACAGGTGCGACGACTCCGTTGTGCGAGTCCACGGTGAAAAACTTGTTTTTATTAGGCGTTCGAGGGGTTATGCACCGGCCCCGGTGATTTTAAGGGAAAAAGCTGAAAAATGTGTTTTGGCTTTGGGTGGTGAGCTTAACAATACCGCTTGTGTTTTGCTTGGCAACAAAGCCTTCATATCCCAGCATATTGGCGATGTGGAAAACATAGAAACGCGGGATTTCTTGGAAAGTGCTGCCAAACACTTGATCCGTTTAACAAACAGTAGGGTGAATGTCGTTGCATGCGATTTGCATCCAAAATTTACAACAACAAAACTTGCGCGAGACTTGGCTGAGGAGAACGGCTGGCAGTTTTTCCAAATCCAACACCACTATGCACATGTTGCGGCATTAATGGCTGAGCATGGCATACCCGAAATTGTGGGCGTTTGCTGTGATGGCTATGGATATGGCGTTGACGGTGAAGCATGGGGAGGCGAAATAATACTGGGCTTAAAAGATTCAATGGAATTCAAGCGTCTGGCCCATCTTGAAAAACAGCCCATGCTTGGCGCAGACTTAGCTACCCGCTACCCGCTTAGAATGGCTGCCGGAATCCTATACAAAAAGGTGGATGTGGAAGACTGGCTTATGCAGTATGAAAAGCATTTCCCTCACGGCAAAGAAGAGGTCCAACTAATTCTTCAGCAGTTGAAAAGGGAACACGGCACAGTTAGGACAACAAGTTGCGGAAGAATTTTAGATGCCGTTGCAGCTGTTTTGGGCGTATGTTTTGAGCGAACGTATGAGGGTGAGCCAGCCATGAAACTTGAATCAACAGCCATGAAAGGAAGAGACAAGCTTAAAATGAAGCCGATAATTGAAGGCGATACCCTAAACACTACTGAACTGTTGCTTGAAATATTTGAAAACAGAGGAAGATGCGCAGTACAAGATTTGGCTTTCTCAGCCCACGCCTACCTAGCCAAGGGCTTGGCGGAACTAGCCATAGAAAAAGCCTTAGAAAATGGCGTGAAAACGGTTGGTTTTTCTGGCGGGGTTGCCTGCAACGAAATTTTCGTAGAAATTATGCGGGAAACCGTTGAGGTTGCTGGCTTAAAATTCCTTGTCCACGAGGCAGTTCCACCTGGTGACGGCGGTTTATCCTTCGGTCAAGCTTTTGCCGCTGGTTTCACGTTTTCTTAAGCCATAAACAATTTATCTGCGTATGTTTTGCTATTTCCGCGGATGACGATGTGTTTGGCTATCCCCGCAAAGGTTGTGAGCGTTCAAGGCAATTTCGCAAAAGTTGATTTTGGAGGAGGCTTGATAAAAGAGGTTGACATAAGCCTCGTAAACGTGAAAGTTGATGATTACGTGCTTGTCCATGCCGGGTATGCCATCCAAGTGCTAAGCAAAGAAGAAGCCGAAGAAACATTACGCTTGTGGAGCGAAATTTTAAAAGTTGAAGAAAAGCTGGAACGAAATGATTTGCGATGAGCCAAAATGTTTGAGAATTTTAAAAAACTTAGAGACCCAGAATTAGCGAAGCGTGTTGTTGAAAAAATCCATGAAATCGCCCCTAAACGTGACATTGTAAAAATATGCCATGTGTGCGGCACCCATGAGTGGACAATAACCCATTTTGGGCTGAGAAGCCTCCTACCACAAAATGTTGAGGTTATAGCCGGACCAGGATGCCCAGTATGCGTCACACCAGCCTCTGAAATTGATGAGGCTATACAGCTTGCCCTAAAAGGTGTTGTCGTCACATGCTTTGGGGACGTCCTCCGCGTGCCGGGCTCTGAAAAATCGTTGTTGGATGCTAAAGCTGAAGGCGCCGATGTCCGAGTTGTTTACAGCCTATTAGACGCCGTTACTATGGCTGAAAAAGAGCCGGATAAAGAGTTCGCCTTCTTCGCCATAGGCTTTGAAACAACAGCCCCATCAACAGCCATAGAAATCCTGAAAAAGCCGCCAAAAAACCTAAGCTTTCTGGTTTCTCACCGTTTGATTCCACCGGCAATGGAGCTTCTCCTTGGAATAGGAGACCTTCACATAGACGGCTTCATCGCCCCTGGACACGTAAGCACTATCGTAGGCTTGAAAGCATATGAAATGTTTCCAAAAGCCTACCGTATGCCAACCGTTGTGGCTGGATTTGAACCATTAGATGTTCTGTTCGCCATTTACATGGTCTTAAGACAAGTCAAAGATGGTGCAGCTCGGTTAGAAAACGAGTATGTTAGAGCTGTAAGCTGGGAAGGCAATACTAAGGCACAAGAACTAATGCATAAAGCATTCAAAATTGTTGACGGGGAGTGGCGCGGTTTAGGAAAACTTCCATTATCAGCATTTAAACTGAGGGAGGAACATGGCGTATACGATGCACGGAAGAAGTTCGGAGTAAAAATTAGCCGTGGAAGGGACCTATTGCCAGGATGCCAATGCCATCTTGTAATGATAGGCAAGATTAAGCCCACAGAATGCCCATTATTCATGGAGGCTTGCACTCCGCAGAAACCTATGGGTGCATGCATGGTAAGCATAGAAGGAACATGCAGCATCTGGGCAAAGGCAAGATCAACAACCAAACAAAATATAACTAATAATTTCTTGTAACATAAAAAGTACGAGACCATTTTTTTATCGGGCTTTCATAAGTTGGATAAAGCTAATAAAGCAACCCGGACAACATGGAACGCAATAATGAGGGATTTAGAATGTCATCTTCGTCAAAATCCACAGAATCAATCTCAAAAGGCCTAGATATCATAACAAGGAATCCGGGTCTTTTCATCCCAGCGCTCGCCCCTTTGGTAATTCATTTACTCTTTGTAATTTTGGCTTGTGTTGTCTTTCCAGCAAGATATCGCGTTTACAATTGGGCACCATATCCTCCATATTACACTTACTCTGAAGTGGCGGTTCCAAACGTGTGGCTTTTATGGGGAGGCTATTTCGTTGCATCCATAGTCGGGTTTATTGCCAGCTGTGTAATTGTTGATATGGCCAATGATGTTATAAACGGACGCCAAATGAATTTGGATAAGAGTCTGAACCTTGTCATTAGCAGATTTGGCACATTAATTTTGGCAGCAATAATTTCAGCAATATGCTTCATAACCTTTGTCTTGATCCCCGTGGCGTTGTTCATAATTACCATTGCCATAATAGAGGGGACAGACGCCATACAAAGCACAAAACACGCCGCTGATTTCGTTATTAAAAACTTAGGTGAAGTCATCATCTTCATAATCATAGTCGCTGTAGTTTCAATAATTTTTGGTGTTGTCTTTACGCTGATTCCGGTTGTGGGCGTCTACATTGGACCAATAGTAATGTGGATAGTTAATGTTATTTTCACGGTGGCATCCGTATACTTCTATTTGTCTTTAAGGCAACCGATTCCACTGCCTCCGCCCCCACCACCTCCACCACCGTTAATATAGCGTTGAAAACTAGGTAAGCCATTATTTTTTTTGATTAAATGGTAAGCGCTCCCCGCGTTATGATATGGCATAGGAAAATTTTTATTAAATTTAAATTCTTAGGATACAATAACTTTCAACAGGGATGATGTAAATGGATAAGCAGGAAAAGGCTGTTACTAAGGACATGCTTATTGGTATGCAAGTTATAGATGCTGAGGGACGCATAGTTGGGACGATTAAGGATGTCTCGTTCATTGTTGGAAGAACTGGCATATCCCTATATGTGGAGGACAAGAAGGGCGAGAGCAGAAACATCCCATGGGATGAAGTGCAAGCTGTAGGAGATTTTGTGCTTCTCAAACCAGAGCAAACGCAGCCGACATGCCCGACATGCAAAGGACCATTAACATATATTCCGCAATATCAAAGATGGTACTGCTACACATGCAAAAAATACACCTAACGTTCAGCTCGCTTTTTCCTAATAATAAGATATAAAAATTAGGGGTTAAATGGTAGCCTAGATTATGGCGGCGGAGGCGGTGGCGCTGGGGCCTCCACCGGTGTCGGTGGCGGCGCAACTTTTTCAGCTTTTCTCATAGCGACGAACATTAAGATTGCAGCAATCAGAGCGATCCAGAACCCAAAGGACAAATAAGTCGAATAATTCACTGGTACATCCATGAGAACAAAAGATCCGCTGGAGAATAGGCCTAACGCAGGCAGTTGAAGTGGTGTGCCTGTTCCCGTTGGTGGTGGTATTGACATGCCTTGCGAAAGCTCTATCTGTAGTCCTGCTGCAAAGATTATGATTGAAAGTAGGGCGAGTATTCCGCCAACGACCAGCATCACTTTATTGCCAGATATTATGCTGCCCAAAATTCCCAATATACCACCCACCACGACAAGAACTAGAGCAGCCCAACCGTACCAAACATTTATAGAAATATCCATTGAAATGGGAATCCCCATTATAGATGCAGACACTGTTCCCTTGTACGGGTAAATTGAGATATCGACCGAATAGGGACCTGGAATAGGAATTTCTCCTCCTGCCGAAATAGACATGTTCATTGTCCACCATGGTAGTGCTAGGCTGATGAATGCTAGTATGCCTCCGATAATGCCAACATAATTCACTTTCACATATTTTCCCTTCTACTCTGCGCCCCCTTATCTATGGCACGGTTTAGTTAAAAGACTTTCCATTAGGCTAGCATATTCTTGGAATCGGGTCGCCTAACGGTCTTGCTATTATCCTTTTTCCGCCGACCACTGTTTGCATGGCTACTCCGTTGAAGGTGCTTGTTGCTTCGCCTATGATTTCTGCTTCCTTGCCCTCTTCTGTGGCTTTTAAGAATTGTAAAACTTCTTCAGCTTTCTCCCTCAACACGCCTATAACTATTTTTCCTTCGTTGCCGACTTCGAGCGGGTCTAAGCCCAACATTTCACATGCCGCTCTTACGTCGTCCTTTATTGGAATTTTTTCTTCGTGGATTAGTATGCCCACTTTTGATTTTTCGCTGAACTCGTTTAAGGCGTCTGCCAACCCGCCTCGTGTTGGGTCTTTCATGGCAACTATGCCGCCAACCTCGCCTAACAAACGCTGAATGAGGCGGTTTAGGGGCTTAACATCAGATTTTATGCCACTTCTAAAGCTAAAGCCCTCTTGAGCTGATAAGACCGCCAAACCATGGTCGCCTATTGTCCCGGACAATATTATTTTGTCTCCGGGCTTGAGGTTTGAATCAAGAATCCAACGAGCCTTAAAGTTGTTTCTGAACCGTTTAATAACAGCCAAATTCTTTTCTAAGGCTTCTGTTCTCCTTCCAATTCCAGACACGTTAATTACACAGCCGCCTAGACTTCCTTTCTCGATGACTTTTGTGTCACCCGTAACGATGCTTACATTTGCTTCTCGGCATGTTTGCCGCATGCTGGCAAGAATCTTTTCAAAATCTGTTAGGGGTAGGCCCTCCTCTAAAATGAAACCGCAAGCCAAAGCGTATGGTTCAGCTCCTAAAACAGCAATATCGTTAACAGTGCCTGAAACAGCCAAACGTCCAATGTCCCCGCCCGGGAAGAAGATTGGCTTAACGGCGTGGGAGTCGCTTTTCAAAACAATGTCGCCAACAACTGCAGCATCATCTAAAGCCTCAAGAGGGACTTCAAAACGCGCGTTTTCCGTGCCGCCAAAGTATTTTAAAATGTAGTTTTTAATGAGGTCGTGCATGACTGTCCCGCCGGCGCCGTGCAGCATTGTAATATGTTCGTTCTTTTTCATCGGGGATTCACCATTTTGATGTCAATAAAGTCTTGGTTAAACATAAACGCATCGAAGATTTGTGAAACGGTTTTGGGCAGGACACCTACGGACCAGATTCACTTAATTGTGAAGAAATGTAGGTTTTGTGGTGTTAGGCGAACTTTGGAATGTACTGGTTTATGGAAAACCATATAAACCGCCATGTAGCTGTTCAATTGCACAGTTGGAGAGTCTATCGAGTGCCAAAATGGGGATACTCCATACCAGAAGAAGCATTAGACCCTGAGAAAACGGTTAAGGCAAGCGGGCGAGAGGTTAGGGTATCCCATAAATCCGCCCGCGAAGTATGTAACGCAATAAAGGGCATGATGCTTACAGAAGCCAAAAAGTTTTTGAGAGATGTTATAGCCAAGAAGAAGGCTGTCCCCTTCACAAGGTTTAAGAAGAAGGCCGCCCACCGCCACGGACTGGAAAAGGCTTATGCTGGCAGATACCCAGTAAAAGCGGCGAAGCAAATTCTAAAGATTCTTGAAGGAGCGGAAGCCAACGCTGAAAACAAGGGATTAGACACGGAAAGACTCAAAATAATCCATGCTTCGGCTTATCCTGGAATGAAGATTAGGAGGTACATGCCTAGGGCTTTTGGAAGAGCCACACCAAAATTTGAAACTCTAACTCATATTGAACTAGCCTTGGAAGAGCAACCAGAAGCAACTGTGGAGGAAGTCTAATGGCTGTCGTGAAACATTTTATTTCAAAGTCTAGGAAAAGGGCAGAAATCGACGAGTTTTTGCAGAAAAAGCTCGAAAAGGCTGGCTATGGCGGGGTAAACATTTCAGAAACCCCCCTAGGAACACATGTGGTCATTTATGCTATGCGTCCCGGACTTGTGATAGGAAGAAGCGGCGAAACCATAAGGGAACTTGCAAAAATATTAGAGGAGAAATTCAAGGTTTCCAACCCGCAAATTTCAGTTTCAGAAATTGAGGTTCCCGAGCTGAACCCATACATTGTTGCCACGCGTATAGCCTCAGCTTTGCAGAGGGGTGTACACTTTAGGCGTGCAGGGTTCTGGGCTTTAAACCAAGTTATGGAGGCTGGAGCCTTAGGGGTGGAGATAATTATTAGTGGGAAGCTGCGAACCGAACGAGCTAGATATGAAAAGTTTAGGAGTGGCTACTTGCCGAAGTGTGGGGACCCAGCCTTAAAGTACATGCGCAAAGCTGAGGTGCATGTCCAACTTAAGCCGGGCATTTACGGCGTCAAGGTTAGGATAATGCCTCCAGACGCCAAGTTTCCGGACAAAATCCAAATAGTCGAGGCTCCGCCAGCAGAAGAGAAACCCGAAGAAGCCGTCGAAGAGGCTGCTGAAGAAGCCCCGGCAGGGACCGAAAAGACCGGTGGTGAAGAAGGGGAAGAGGAGGCAACCAGATAAGATGCCCATAATCAGGGTTAAAGAAATAAGGGAAATGCCGCCAGAAGAGCGGCGCAAAAAGCTCAACGAATTTAGAACAGAACTACTTAGGCTAAAAACTATGGTTAAGGCTGGCGGCACAGTAGAAAACCCTGCCAGAATAAAGGAGTTGCGGAGGGCAATTGCAAGAATATTAACCATAGAGAACGAGCAGAAGCTGGAGGTTAAAAAAGCGGGAGGCAGGGAGAGGATAGGCAAGTGAAGGTGACGCCAGACATTATACGTTACGAGTTTATCGGGACTGAGGCGAAGGTTGCCCGTAGCACCCACAGGGGTTATGTTGGATTACGTGGCAAGGTTATCGACGAGACTCGGAACACATTTACCTTACTCCATGAGGGAGAAAGAAAAGTTGTTGTGAAGGAATCCTCGGTTTTTCATTTCAAATTTCCCGATGGAACCATTGTTGAAATTGATGGGAAGCTTCTTGTTGGAAGACCTGAAGACCGTCTTAAAAAGCGTGTTAGGAGGCTCTGGTGATGGCGCTAGCCTTTAAAAAGCCCAAGAAAACCTGCAATGACAGAAACTGCCCATTCCATGGGAGTCTTCCAATAAGAGGCCGCATATTAGAAGGCGTGGTTGTAAGCGCTAAAATGGATAAAACCGTCATAGTTCGCCACGACTATCTGAAGTATGTTCCAAAGTTCATGCGATATGAAAGGCGACGCAGCCGCATTCCATCTCATAATCCGCCATGTATAGACGCGAAGGAGGGCGACCGCGTAGTAATAGCTGAATGTCGCCCAATAAGCAAAACCGTCTCCTTCGTAGTTGTGGAAAAGAAAGAGGAGGCGAAATAAGATGGCAGCGAAGGCAAAAACAAGAGGCTTAGTTGCAAAAGGAGTAATCGGTCAAAGACCAAAAATTTCTAGAGGGCTGCCAGCCGGCTCCATCTTGAAATGTGCAGACAACACCGGAGCCCGCGAACTTCGCCTAATACAAGTTATGGGTTATAAGGGTAGGCTTAGACGTGTGCCTTCCGCCGCTGTAGGCGACCGCATAACAGTTTCGGTTAAGCATGGCACTCCTGACATGCGGAAGAAAATCTTCCAAGCAGTTATTGTTAGGCAGAGGATGCCCTTCCGAAGGGCTGACGGCGTCTGGATTCAATTTGAGGATAATGCAGCAGTGATAATAACACCAGAAGGCGAGATGAAAGGCTCTGAAATTCGTGGACCGGTAGCAAAGGAGGCGGCTGAAAGGTGGCCGAGAATAGCGAGTGCCGCCAGCATCATAATATAGCATGGTGAAATTGTTATGCAAGCAATAGCCAAAACATCAAAACCTTCAAAACAAAGGAAAATGCTTTTCCAAGCTCCAGACCACATACGCTACAAGCATTTTTCGGCTCCCCTATCACCGGAGCTAAGAAAATCCTATGGAACTAGAAGTCTTCCAGTGAGAAGCGGCGACACCGTTCGCGTTTTAAGAGGGGATCATAAAGGGTTTGAGGGGAAAGTTGCTCGTGTTGATAGGAAAAAGTTTAAAATTTACATCGAGGGCTTAACCCGCGAGAAAGTTGACGGATCAACAGTTTTTGTTCCAATACACCCATCAAAGGTTATGATAACAAAGCTCAACCTTGACGACAAGTGGCGAAAAAAGATTCTTGAAAGGCGGAAGAAAGCCAAAGAAGTTGCGGAAAAAATCGTGGAGAAACCTCCAGAGGAAGAAGTGGTGATGAAGGTTGTTGAAGAAAAACCAGTTGAGGAAAAGCCTCCAGCAGTAGAAGAACTACCAGTCAAAGAGAAAAAGTCAACGAGAAGAAAAAGAGCTGCGAAAAAGCCAAAGGAAAAGGCTGTAAGAGGGCGCAAAAAAGCGGAGGAATCCGAACTTGGGTAGAAAAGGCGGCTCAACAACCCTTAAACGTAAACCAGCGCCGAAAATCTGGCCAATACATAGAAAGGAGTTTGTCTGGGTTGTAAAGCCAACCCCCGGCCCCCATTCTCTTGAAAGCTGTTTGCCCATAACCTTGCTTTTACGTGATATTTTGGGAGTTGCAAAAACAAGAAGAGAAGCAAAAATAATAGCTGCGCAGGGAAAGGTTTACGTTGACGGGAGAGTGAGGCGCGACGACAAGTTTCCGACGGGACTTATGGATGTGGTTTCGCTTCCAGATTTGGATAAGCATTTCCGCATTTTGCCTTCCCATAAGGGCTTAATCCTTCATCCCATTAGCAAGGAAGAAGCCAACTTCAAGCTTTGCAGAATAGAGAATAAAACCATCGTGAAAAATGGGCATATACAATTGAACCTTCATGACGGCTCAAACGTGCTTGTTAAAGTTGCCGACCCAAAGAACCCGCAAGAGGATGTTTACAACACTTTTGACACGGTCAAGATTAGCCTTCCAGATAGGCAAATTCTCGAACACATCAAAATGAAGGAAAACGTTTACGTTATAATAACCGGCGGCAAAAACATGGGAAAATGTGGCAGAATCATTGAAATTGAGAAAGTTAAGGGCAAGAAACGCAAGGACGCCGTAGTGACGGTGGAAGACGAGAAGGGCAACCGCTACCAGACGGTGATGGAGTTCGTTTTCGCAGTAGGTGAAACAAAACCGCTGATATCCTTGCCGGAGGCTCAATAGAATGTCTGAGGACGAGATTAGAAAAAGATGGGAAGAAAATCCAATGCTTAAACCAAGGATAGACAAGGTTGTTGTCAACATAAGTGTTGGAAAGTCCGGGGAGCCTCTTGAAAAAGCTGCAAAGGTGTTGAAGGATTTAACTGGGCAGACGCCGTGCAAGAGGAAGGCGAAGAAAACCATTAGGGATTTTGGAATAAGAAGAGGTGAACCGATGGCCTGCATCGTCACGCTTAGAAAGCAGAAAGCCATAGAATTCTTAAAAAGGGTTTTACACGTGGTTGATTATAAAATTCCGAAAAGCTGTTTTGACAATTTTGGAAATTTCGCCTTTGGAATAAAGGAGCACATAGAAATTCCAGGGGTCAAATATGACCCAGAAATTGGAATATTTGGCATGGACGTTTGTGTTTCACTGAGTCGACCCGGGTGGCGTGTTAAAAATAGGCGTAGATGCCAAGCGAAAATAGGTTCAAGCCACGTCTTAACACCGGAGGAGGCTATGGTTTTTGTTAAAGACACTTTGGGGGTTGAAATAGTCTAGGCTATGCAGAGGGAGTTTTATGGGTAAAAAGAAACCTAAAAAGGAAAGAAAATACGGCAAGGGCGCTAGGCCATGTGTTAGATGCGGTTCTTATGGGCCTATTATCCGGCGTTATAATTTATATTTGTGTAGGCATTGTTTTAGGGAAGTAGCAAAAAAGCTTGGTTTCCAAAAATATGAGTGATGAGGAAAGCGCAATGGATGTGCTGTCAAACGGCTTGACAACAATTCTGAACAACGAGATGCGTAACAAACGCGAATGTGTGATTAGCCCAGCCTCTAAACTTTTGGGCAAGGTCTTGAGGGTTATGCAGTTAAACGGCTACATCGGCGAATTCGAATTTATAGATGATGGGCGCTCAGGAAAGTTTAAAGTCCAACTATTAGGCAGGATAAACAAGTGCGGCGCCATAAGACCGCGCTTCGCCGTTAAAGTTGATGAAATTGAAGACTGGGAGAAGAAGTTTCTGCCATCCAGAGAGGTGGGGCTCCTAATAATCTCAACTCCAAGAGGGGTATTATCCCACAAGGAAGCTAAAGAAAAGGGCATTGGAGGCAGACTCTTAGCCTACGTTTACTAGGAGGTTTTGGCAGATGCGGGCGGTTGAAGTCTCAAAAGTCGTTCAAATTCCAGACGACGTGGAATTGACCCTAGAAGGCAAGAAAGTGACGGTTAAAGGAGCAAAGGGAACCTTAACCAGAGACTTTTCATACGCGCCTGTTTCAATGGAGCTTCAAGGCAAAAGTCTTCGTATTTGGGCTAACTGGCCTCGGAAAAAAGAGAGCGCCCTAGTTGGCACAATTCACGCTCACATTAATAACATGATTACCGGAGTTAGAAAAGGCTTCACGTACAAGTTGAAAATAGTTTTCTCTCATTTCCCGATCTCTGTCAAAGTTCAAGATGGAATGGTGTTAATCGAGAACTTTACTGGTGAAAGAAACCCGAGGAAAGCAAAAATTGTTGGCAATGCGACGGTGAAGGTTTCTGGCGACGACGTAATTGTTCAAGGGATAAACGTTGAAGAGGTAAGCCAAACAGCCGCAAACATAGAGCAAGCCACAAAAGTGCGGAGGAAAGACCCCCGCGTCTTCTTGGACGGCATATACCTATACGAGAAAAGCGAGGGAATGGAAGCATGAAAGAGCAGAACACGGCCGTTGTAGAAAAAGCCTTGAAGATAAGAGCTAAGCTAAAAAAGAAAAAGCCAGACTTTGTCCGGCAGGAAAGCTGGCGTTACGACCGGCTAAAGGAGAACTGGCGCAGACCAAAAGGCATAGACAATAAGATGCGGAGAAAAATTAAGGGATGGCCCCAAACCGTAAACATTGGATATAGGGGACCAAAAGCCGCTAGGGGGCTTCACCCGTCGGGTTATGAAGAGGTTTTAGTGCATAATGTTGACGAGCTTAAGAGGGTTAATCCTAAAACTCAGGCTGTGCGTATTGCGCACACTGTTGGCAGAAGAACCAGGATGCAAATTCTTGCAGAGGCACGGAAGAAGAAAATAACCATTTTAAATGTGGGCGCTGGGGAGGAGGAGAAGGAGGAAGAAGCGGAGAAAGTCGAAGCTGAAGAAGAGGAAAAAGCTGAAAAAGAGGCGGGAGAAGAAAAAGAAAAGCCCGTTAAAGAAGAGAAGCCGAAGCCCAAGGCTAAGCAGAAGAGGGTAAAGAAAAGCCAGGGAGGAGAGAAGAAGCAGTGACAAGCCTTAAAAGCCAAAGGCGGCTCGCGGCTCAGATATTGAAGGTTGGCGAAGATAGGGTTTGGATAGACCCAAATAGGATTGATGATGTTGAAGCCGCGATAACTCGTGAGGAAATTAGGAAGCTCATTCACGAAGGCGTGATTAAGCCTCTAAAGGAGAAGGGTGTCAGCAGGGCAAGGGCAAGAATTATCCACCAAAAGAAGAAGAAGGGCTTGAGGCGGGGGCCGGGAAGCAGAAGCGGCGCAGCCAAAGCTAAAATTTCTAAAAAAGAGGCTTGGATGAATAAAGTTCGTGCCTTAAGGAAGAGGCTTCGTGAGTTAAAGGCTAAGAAGGTAATCGCTGAAAGCACCTACCGAAAGCTTTACACAATGGTTAAGAGTGGGCGGTTCGCGTCCGTTGCTGACATGGAGAGGTTCCTAAAGGCTCATGACCTATGGAGGAAACGCTGATGGCGAAGAGCTCCCGTTATAGTGTGCCATACCGCAGAAGAAGAGAGGGCAAAACGGATTATCGGAAAAGAAAAGCCTTAATTCTCTCCAAAAAGCCTAGGCTTGTAGTTCGCGGTACGCTCAAAAACATTATTGTTCAAATAGTTGCCGCAAAACCACACGGTGACGAAGTTTTGGTTTCAGCCCACAGTAGGGAGCTCCTAAAAAGTTATGGTTGGAAAGCTCCTAGGGGTAATCTTCCAGCAGCCTATTTAACGGGGCTTTTGTGCGGGTTGAAAGCCAAAGCAAAAGGCATAGAAGAGGCGGTTTTAGACATTGGGCTGCATTCCCCAACGAAGGGTGCAAGGGTTTTTGCAGCCCTTAAAGGCGTTTTGGACGCCGGTTTAATTGTTCCACACGGGGAGGGGAAGCTGCCGGACGAGAACAGAATCCAAGGAGTGCACATAGCCCAGTATGCAAAAATGCTTTCAGCAAACACTGAAAAGTATACGGCAGCGTTCTCAGAATACCTTAAGAACAAGGTTCTCCCTGAAAGTCTTCCCGAACATTTTGCCGATGTTAAGAAGGCTGTGATTGCCGCCTTTAAGATTGGAGGTAAGAGCCATGGCAGTGGATAGGGCTAGAAGTTTGGAGGAGTGGGTTCCTAAAACCCGTCTTGGAAAACTGATTCAAGAGGGTAAAATAACCTCTATTGAAGAGGTTTTTATGGAAGGCTTACCCATAAGGGAGCCACAGATTGTTGATGCTTTGCTTCCAGACCTTCAAGAAGAGGTTATAAACATAAATCTTGTGCAGAAGCAAACAGACGCCGGTGAAAAGTCTAGGTTTAAGGCGATAGTTGCTGTTGGGAACCGGGATGGCTATATTGGGCTTGGGGCCGGGAAGGCAAGCCAAGTGCGGACGGCAATAGAGAAGGCGGCTGCCGACGCTAGGCTAAATCTCGTCCCAATAAGGCGTGGATGCGGCAGTTGGGAATGCGGATGTGGGAAACCTCACTCTGTCCCGTTCCAGGTTGAGGGCAAATGTGGCGGCGTAAGAGTCGTTATAATCCCCGGACCGAGAGGTTTGGGCTTGGTTGCCAGCGAAGTTGCAAAAGTGATTCTCGGACTTGCGGGAATAAAAGACTGCTGGACAAGAAGCTACGGCTCAACAAGAACTGTTCCATCCTTTGCATATGCGGTTTTTGACGCTTTGAAGAAGACCTACAGCCTAATAACACCAATGGACTGGGTGAGGTAGCTTGCCAGGAGAGACTGAAAGCCGCAAATGCATAGCAGCCGTACGCGTCCGCGGAATTATAAGCGCGCCACTCCAAGTTAGGGAAACCCTAAAAATGCTGAACTTAAAAAGGAACAACTATGTGGTCTTGGTTGATAACAGACCTTCTTTTATTGGAATGTTAAAAACAGCCCAAAGTTTTGTCACGTGGGGTGAAATCTCTAAAGAAACATTAGTAATGCTGTTGAAGGAGAGGGGTAGACTTGTTGGAAACAAAAAGTTGACGGATGACTACGCCAAAAAGCTTGGCTACGCCTCTTTAGAAGAGCTTGCAGACGCAATATACAATTGTAAGGTTGAGTATTGGAAGCTTCCAAACATTCAGCCATATTTTAGGCTGCACCCACCAACGAAGGGTTTTAAGGGTAAGGTAAAGAAGGGCTATGGTATGGGCGGCGAACTTGGATACCGCGGCGAGAAAATAAACGAGCTTTTGCAAAGAATGATTTAACAGCTCCGTTTGTGGTGGCGATACCTTTTATAACTTGTTTGAAGATGCGTTTGTGTTAAAGGGGAAGGAGAAACCAGCATGAGATGGCGGAAAAGCGAGAAACGTCCAAAATGGTTTAGAACCGTGAAAAGGCATGGAAAAGTCGAAGATAGAGTTTTCAAGCTTGAAAGTTTGAAGACTTCAAGGCAGCATTCTCATAAGTATAAGGGTTTGAAAACTTTTAGTTTCAAGGTTAAAAAATGGAGGGAGCCAGAGCCGCTTGTAGACGTCTTTAGGGAAAAAGACAAGATAATTGTTGTTGCGGAGCTTAAAGGCTATAAAAAGGAGAACATAAAAGTTAAAGCTGAAAATCAGCGGCTAATCCTGACCGCAAAGGCTCAAGGACGTAGATTTTATAAAAGTTTAAATCTTCCAGAGGCTGTGATTCCAGAAGCAGCCCGCATAACATATAAGAATGGAGTCCTCGAAATACAGTTAAAGAAAGCTCCAGAAGAGAGGCCACTAAACAAGGTTGCTGGTTAAAAATGCCCCATAAGCTTAGGAAAATCCGCAAAAAACGCGGTTCAAGAACATGCGGCTATGGAAGGGTAGGACAGCATAGAAAATCAGGCTCCAAGGGCTACCGCAGAGCCGGACGCCACAAGCACGGCTGGACATACGTTATAAAATACGAGCCAGAATACTTCGGGAAAAAGGGCTTCACGTCGCCTAAAAGTCTTAGACGCGAAGAAAAAGTCATAAACGTTGGAGAACTTGAAGAAATAGCTGAAAAATATGGAGGAAAAACCGAAGAGGGCAAAATTCTCTTAGACTTGGAAAGTTTAGGCTATACAAAGCTCCTCGGCGTTGGAAAAGTGACACAACCCTTAGTTGTTAAGATTGCCTCCTGCTCCAAGTCCGCAACTGAAAAAATAGAAGAGGCTGGAGGACGAGTTATAGTGGAATCTCAAAAAAGGGAGTAGCTGTTAGTCCATGGCTGGAAGATTCCTAAACATGTTCAAACCTCTTGCACGCTTCATCCCAGAAGTAAAGGCTCCGGAACGCAGAGTAAGCTTTAATGAGAAACTCTTCTGGACAGCCATAGCCCTCATAATATACCTAATAATGGCCAGCAACGCATGTCGCCTATATGGTATTCCCAGCACTGTAGAGGAGAGATTTGCACCTCTGAGAATAATTTTTGCATCGAACAGGGGAACCCTCATGGAACTTGGCATAGGACCAATAGTTACCGCCGGTCTTATACTACAGCTTTTGGTGGGTTCCGCCATGATAGAATGCGACATGTCAAAGCCTGAAGACAGAGCCTTATTCACGACTGCAAGCAAAGTTTTAGCAATAATTCTCACAGGTGTGCAAGCATCAGCATACATAATAAGCGGGATGTACGGCACCTTACCGGGCACAACAGCCATAATCATATTTCTACAACTTTTAGCCGCCGGTTTTATCGTTTTACTTTTGGACGAGCTCATTCAAAAAGGCTGGGGCTTTGGAAGCGGAATAAGCCTCTTCATAATGGCTGGTGTTGCCCAACAAATATTCCTTCACTGTTTCGACACAACTCCAGCTGACGTATATGGCAGTAACGGAATATTCGTTGCTTTAGCACAAACAATAATGCGTGGGCAACCGGTAACTGGACTGTTACTAAGGGGGAATTTTCCATCCATAGTAGGCTTAATAGCAACCATAGCTGCTTTCCTTGTAATAATTTACATGGAAGGCGTTAGGGTGGAGCTTCCTCTTTCCTACGCGGGTTATCGTGGCTTCAGAAGCCGTTATCCAATAAAGCTATTATATGTTTCGAACCTTCCGGTAATTTTTGCCTCAGCACTCTTTGCCAACATTTACTTTTTCTCCTATTTACTTTGGAATTGGGACAGAAATAACCCATGGATCCGACTGTTAGGATGGTATAAGCTGGAAGGAGAACAATATGTCCCAGCAGGTGGTCTCGTTTACTTTGTAACTTCGCCGGGCAACCTTACCAATGTGATGCAAGAGCCTTTAAGAGCTATTGGATATTTAGCAATTCTCATAGTTTTCTGTGTGATTTTTTCGCTTACTTGGCTTGAGGTTGGCGGCTTGGGGCCTTCAACGGTAGCGAAGCAGCTTGTGGACGCTGGTATGCAGATTCCGGGTTATAGGCGTTCGGGAAAGGCTGTCGAGCAGATTCTTAAACGCTACATTCCAACAGTCACCATTTTAGGCGGAATTATAGTTGGGTTGATCGCTGGCTTGTCCGACTTCTTCGGAGTCTTCGGCTCCGGCATAGGAATTCTGCTTTCCGTCGGCATAATTTATCAGTATTACGAAATTTTGGTGCGGGAGAGAGCCGCAGAAATGTACCCAGCTTTCAGAAGAATATTTGGAGAGTGAGAAGAACATGTCTTTTCTGCCGACAAGTCCTCCTTGGTCAACGCTTTTCATTTTAATGCTTGCCGCTGTAATATCGTTCCTTCTAACTTTGGCTAATCGTCTCACAACAGACCCAGAAAAGACGAAAGCTTGGAGAAAAGAAATCGCCGAGTGGAACGCACAATTGCGAGAAGCTCGCAAAAGCGGGGATAAGAAGCAGATGGAGAAACTAATTAAAAAACAACAGTACATACTCCAGATTCAGGCAAAAATGTCTTGGCAATCAATGAAAGTTTCATTTCTATTCTTAATCCCATTAATGATAGTCTGGTATTTTTTAGGATGGACATATGGAGGAATCGAAATTGCATATTTCCCAGGAATCGGGTCTAAATTGCTTTGGTTTTCGTCTTTGTTCTGGTGGTATCTTTTATGTTCCTTCCTTTTCAGCACAATATTCTCCCATTTACTTGGCCTTTCAAGTGTGGAGTGATGTGATATGCCTAGACCATACCAACGCACCCGCAGTCGAAAACGTGTTCTTAAGGCTTTACCTGGAGGACGCACAGGCTTGCACTTTAAACGCGAAGTTCCAAGGGGCGGTGGCTGTGCTAAGTGCGGCAAGCCTTTGTCTGGAGTTCCCCGTCTCCTCCCACACGAGATAAGAAAGCTCAACAAGACAAAGAGGAGCATTTCAAGGATTTATGGTGGGCACCTCTGCCACAACTGCTTGAAAACGGCTCTAAAGCAAGCGGTGCGAACGCTTAGTGCTGCATGAGGCTCTCGGTATGGCGAAGGAACCGTTGGTTATATGTGTTTGTGGGATGGCTGGAAGCGGAAAAAGCACACTAGCCAAAAAACTGGCTGAAAAGTATGGATTAAAATACTATTCAGGCGGGGACGCTCTAAAGGCTCTGGCTTTAGAAAGGGGTTATAAGCCAGCGGGGCACGGTTGGTGGGAAAGCAAGGAAGGCCTCTCATTTCTAGAAAAGCGGGAGAAAAACCCCGAATTTGACAAGGCTGTGGACCAGAAGCTTTTGGAGATCGCAAAACAGGGAAACGTTGTTCTAGACAGTTGGACAATGCCGTGGCTTCTAGAAAAAGGGTTTAAAATATGGCTTGAAGCATCGCCAAGAAAAAGAGCTGAAAGAGTAGCGAAAAGAGACAAAATAACCGTAAAAGAGGCATTAAAGGCCTTAAGAAAGAAGGAAGAGAAGACAAAAGCGATTTATGAGAAGCTTTATGGTTTCAAGTTAGGCGAAGATTTCACCCCCTTCCACATGGTATTAGACACTGACAACTTATCAGCTGAAGAAGTTTTTCAAGTCTTAAGCTTGGTTCTAGACAAGCTAATTTTTGGTAAGCGGAATTTCGCGTAAATTTTTTAAACTGATAGAGAAAAAACTTCTATAAGATTCCTCTAGAACTAAAATCTAAATCAGAATCTAAACTATATGCGGAGATTGGAGAGCTTGAAAACACTGATTTTCTGCTCTGCATTTATTGCGGCTTTTATCCTCCTAACTCTTTATGGGCTCCTTCCAATACCTGAGGAGACAACTCAAACACTGCTTACATTTAACTTTCTGTTTCTGCTAATTCTTATACCATTAAAAAGTTCCTTGGAAAGAAAAGCGGCAATACTTTTGTTGGGCAACATCCTAAGCTTCATTTGGAGCACCATCTTCTATTCGTTCGTCCACTTAGCTATTGTGCATATGGATGTAGTGCTTAACACTTTGTACATTATTTTAAGTCCGATGTTGAATGTTTTGTGGGTTGTAGCGTTTTGGTCCACAAGTCTGACCTTTTTAACTGAAACAAGAGAGAGAAAACGGTGGAAAACTTGATAACAGAAATTTTAGAGGCATTACTTATTTTGTCGACAGCTTTGATGGTGGCATACCTTGTTCGCCACTACATTTTCACATTTACAGTTGCCAAGAAATCAAAGAGAAATGGAGAAAGCATTAATGCAGCTGAAATTGCGGACCCATATTATCAACCAAAAGTGTCAATTTTGATACCTGCCCGCAACGAAGAACGTGTTATTGGACGGATTCTCCAAAGAATGACGGAGCTGACATATCCTAAGGATAAGTTGCAGATAATAGTGATAGATGACGCTTCAACAGATAGAACTGGAATAATAGCAGAACAGTATTCGAGGATTCATCCTTACATACTTGTTGTGAGAAGAGATAAAGAAGAGGGTGGTCGCGGGAAGGCTTCCGCCTTAAACGCTGGAATGAAGCTGGCTGATGGCGAAATAGTATTGTGTTTTGATGCTGACTACTATCCGCAAAGGGACATTGTGGAAAAACTTGTGAAAGAGTTTAAGGACCCAAAAGTTGGAGCCGTTCAAGGCAGGGTTGTTGTGCTCAACGAGCCGCAGAACATTGTCACGAGGCTTGTTGCCCTTGAAAGGATAGGCGGATACCGCGTCGACCAAGAAGCCCGCGACACCCTCGGCTTAATAACTCAATTCGGAGGAACTGTCGGAGGTTTTAGGCGCGTTCTTTTGGAATCTCTTGGCGGATGGGACGAAAATATTTTGGCAGAGGACACCGATCTAACTTTCCGTGTTTACCTCGCTGGTTACAAGGTTAAGTATGTTGGCGATGCGGAATGCTACGAAGAGGCTGTTGAAAACTGGCGAGCCTACTGGAGACAACGATACAGGTGGGCAAAAGGGCATATGCAATGCGCCTTTAAACATTGGCTTAAAGTTCTAAAAAGCAGAGAGCTCGGATTTAAAGAGAAAATTGACGGCCTACTTCTGCTCGGCGTCTATTTTCTCCCCGTTGTCGTCCTTCTTTCATGGATAATTGGGGCGGCGCTAACCTTTCTGAAATTTTCACAATGGTCCACCTCATTTTGGGCGGCATCCTCCATCGCCCTCTACAGTTCTATTGGGAACTTTGCCCCATTTTATGAGATTGGTGTTGGGGCTTATCTTGACGGCAGAAAGAGGGCGCAGTGGCTTATCCCCCTACTTCTCTTCACACTTTTATATAACATTCCCATATGTACAAAAGCCCTCATCGACCTTCTGTTCTCAAAAATTACAAAGAAAAACAACAACCATTGGGCGAAGACTGAGCATTCAGGCAATGGAAACTGTTATATTATGAACTGCATCAAACATTTAGAAAGGTAGAGAATGGTTCCGGCTTCGGCTTTAACGTCGGCTGTAATGTTGTTTTTTGGAGTTATAACCTTCATCATAATTATGCTTCTGCCAGCAATTATGGAGCTTAAAAAGCCAAAGGATGCAGGCCCAAAAACACTGGAAAGAGACGGGCAGAACGGGATTAATCTTTTAGTTAATATGGAGAGCGACGCCAAATTTGACTGGGCAACCATAAGGCGGGTTGCAGAAATAATTGCAATCCTTCCAAGTTTGGAATCTTAAACCAAAATTTAGAAAGCCTCATAGACGGGACTGTTAAATATGATGGTTAGAAAGAGAGACGAGGCAAAATAATGTTCTATCTGGAATGCACAGCATGCGGCACAAGGTTTGAAGCTTACCCGCCGCAATATAGTTGCGAGGAATGTGACAGTCCCCTAGAGTATAAATGCGATGATGAAACCCTTAAAAAAGCGAAATTCGTTGGGCCCTTCATTTTTTGGCGTTACAAGAGATTCTTGCCAAAAGTTAGAAATGTTGTCTCCATGGGGGAAGGGGGTACCCCTCTCATTAGGGCGAGAAGGCTTGCTAAAAACGCTGGGCTAAACAATTTATACTTTAAGGATGAAACGCGAAATCCAACGAACTCTTTTAGAGATAGATGTGCCGCCCTAATTGTTTCTAACGCCATAGATTTGGAGTATAAGTCGGTTGTGTGCGCTACAAATGGGAACCTTGGGGCTTCTTTAGCCGCATACTGCGCCAAGTCTGGATTAACATGTCATGTTATAGTGCCGAAAAATGTGGATATGGGAAAACTTGCCCAAATGCTCATCTACGATGCCGTGATCGAAGAGTATGGGGAAATAGTGGACGATTCGCTGAAAAGAGCAGATGAGCTAGCCAAAGAAATGGACTGGTATCAAGGATCCGCCGAATTTAATCCCTTATCCATAGAAGCCCTAAAAACCATAGCCTACGAAGTTTACGAGCAGATGGGTGTTCCAGACTGGTTTATAGCCTCCATGGGAAGCGGTGGAGCACTATATGCCATTTGGAAAGGCTTCAAAGAGCTTGGAATAAAAGGCGAAGTACACTCTCTCCCAAAGATGGTCGGCGTTCAAGCCGAAGGATGCTCGCCAATAGTTAGGGCGTATACGCAAAACCTTGAGGAGCCAGCCCTCAAAACAAAACCTTCAACCCGCGCGCTTGCTATCCTCGTTAAAAACCCTTGGTATGGCAAACTAGCCCTTAAAGCCATCAAAGAATCCAAAGGAACCGCCACATCAGTTTCAGACGAGGAAATTTTTTTAGCAGAACAAGAAATTGCAAAGCATGAAGGAGTCTTCGCCGAGCCAGCAAGCGCAGCAACCTACGCAGCGCTCAAAAAGCTTGTGAACGAACGGGTGATTGACAAAAAGGACAAAGTTGTATGCTTAATAACTGGAAGTGGGCTAAAGGCGACAGACATTCTCCAAGCCTTAACCAAAAGAAGGAAAACGGCTGTGGTTGGGTTAGAGCTTAGCACAAAAGAGAAAATACTGAGAATTTTATGTGAAGGGGATGCCTACGGATATGAATTATGGAAAAAACTCGGAAAAATGATGACAAGAGCGGCAATCTACCAACATTTAACCGAACTTTCAAAGAATGGGCTGATTTCAAGTTATGAAAAAGATGGGCGAAAGTATTTTAAAATAACAAAACGTGGAATGAAAGCCCTCCATGCGTTCGACAACTTAAAACTTCTCCTATAGTTTTCCACGCAGTCGGGAACATAAATTTAAAATAGTATAGTTGTAGCTATACTATCAAAAAGAGGTTCGCGTTATGCTATCAAAATCTTCTGCAGAATTGGCAAGGCGATTAAGTATTACGGGTGTTTTTACAGCCCTTGTTTGCATAGCAACGATAAGCTTTACAATTTATGTACCCAGCACTAAAGGCTACTTTAACATCGGAGAGACGATGGTTTATACAGCAGCCTTACTTTTCGGACCCTTTGTAGGAGCCTTTGCTGGTGGCGTTGGCTCTATGCTCGCAGACGTTTTCCTCGGCTATTACTATTATGCCCCAGCAACTTTGGTAATTAAAGCTTTGGAGGGTTTTCTAGCTGGTTTTCTTAGTCGAAAGGCGCAGGTTTTCGTCAAGTCCCATACCAAAAGGGAGTGGAGGATTTTCACAACTGAGATAGGCATACTTATAGGAATGCTAATTAGCCTCATTGGCTTTCTCTATTACAGTGGTTTTGTCGAACTTTATTCAGGTATGGTTTCCATAGAAAATCCCGCATCAACCTTTTTTATCCCAGTCGAGTTTTGGTTAGGGGTAGGGGTTCTCTCATTCATTATTATCACGGTCTTAGCCTTAATATCTGAACCTGAATTCAGTTTAACGATAATAGCGTGCATCTTTGGAGGGTTTTTGATGGTTTTTGGCTACTTCCTTTACGAGCAATTTTTCCTCGGAGTCTTCGCCTTCGCAGAAGTTCCTGTAAACATTGGGCAAATGACTATAGGCGTGATTGTTGCTACACCTATTGTTCGGATTGTAAGGCAAGCTCTACCACAACTTAAAAGCTAAAAGCAGAAAATACTTGCTTGAGGAATCAAAGTTGGAACTGCCATTTGGAAAAGTTCCCATAGAAATATTAGAAGAAGTTGTCTTCAAGAATTTAGGTTACAAACGTAATGAAGTTATTATTGGGCCTTCAGCCGGCTATGATGGTGCAGTCATAGATTTAGGCGAGAAATCTCTGGTGGCTTCAATGGACCCCATTACTGGTGCTGTTGAGCGTATTGGTTGGCTTGCCGTGAACATTAATGCAAATGATGTCGCCACTTTCGGTGTGGAACCAGCCTTCTTCCTTTCATGTATATTACTTCCAGAAGAGGCTGACCGGAAAACCATTGAGGTTATATGTTCTCAAATGGATGCGGCTGCAAGAGATTTAAAAATGGCGATTATTGGGGGACACTGTGAAGTAACACCAGAACTTATCAATCCGATTGTTATAGGGTGCGCTTTGGGAATAACGGACAAAGGATGTTATGTCACTGCTGGTGGAGCCAAACCCGGGGACAAATTAATATTGACGAAAAGCGCTGGCATAGAAGGGACGGCCATACTCGCAACTGAACGCTACGAACTTCTTTTAAACATGGGCGCCAACGACCGGCTTTTAAAGTCTGCACGGAAGTTTTTTGAGAAAATAAGTGTTGTTAAAGATGGCATAACAGCCTTTAAAACTGGAGGAGTAGATGCAATGCATGATCCAACAGAAGGCGGTGTTCTAGGCGGCATTCACGAGATGGCGGATGCTTCAAACTTGGGCGTTAAAGTTTTTGAAGAAAAAATTCCAGTGGCAAAGGAAACATTGGAGATTTGCAGACATTTGGAGATAGACCCGCTGCAACTGATAAGTTCCGGAGCTATGCTCATTGCGGCAAAACCAGAATACGCAGAACACATCATTGAGAAATTGAAGGAAGAGAAAATTGAGGCGTCCGTAGTTGGCGAGTTTTTAAAAGACCCGAGTAGGCGTGTAATGGTTCACAAAGATAAACGTGAAACAAGCCTTCCGCGTCCAAAATGCGACCACTTGTGGTTAGCGCTAACAAGGCAAAAACAATAACAAAAATAAATATGCCTATAGTCCTCTTGAAATATGAAATCCTTTGAAGGATGAAGATGTTTCAAAGCCAAGATTTGGGAAAAATTTTGGTAACCGGTGGCGCGGGTTTCATAGGAAGCCACCTAGTCGATAGATTATGCAAAATGGGCAAAGATGTTATTGTGTTTGACAACTTAAGCTCGGGTACCATTGAAAATGTAAGGAAGTGGTTGGGCACGCCCGGCTTTAGATTCATACGTGGTGACTTGCTGTCTCTCGAAGAGGTTGTTAAATCCATAAACGGGTGTGATACTGTTTTCCATTTAGCCGCCAACCCAGAAGTTCGTGTTGGTTCTGAAAACCCCCAAATTCATTACGAGCAAAACGTGCTTACAACATTTAACCTCCTTGAAGCAATTCGCAAAGTTGGGGTTGTCAAAACCTTGGTTTTCACTTCTTCCTCAACAGTTTATGGAGATGCAGAAACAATACCAACCCCGGAGGATTATGCACCACTAAAACCCCTTTCAACTTACGGTGCTTCTAAACTTGCGGCTGAAGCCCTCATATCGGCCTATGCTAACACGTATGGCTTTAAAGCAATAATCTACAGGCTGGCAAACATTGTAGGCTTAAGGTCGCAGCACGGGGTCATTTATGATTTCATAAAAAAGCTTAGAGAAAACCCAGAAAGACTGGAGATACTCGGTGATGGCACTCAAATGAAATCTTACCTACACGTTGAGGATTGTGTAGATGCCATTTTAATAGGTTTGGAAGCAAGTAATGAAAGGGTAAGCATATTCAATGTAGGCTCTGAAGACCAAATAGTTGTAAGAGAAATTGCAGACATTGTTTGCGCGAAAATGGGACTAAAAAATGTGCAATATGTTTTCACCGGCGGCGTTGATGGAGGGAGAGGTTGGAAAGGCGACGTAAAAGTCATGCTTTTAAACATTAAAAGACTCAAAAGTCTTGGGTGGAGGCCAAAACTAAATAGTCGTCAAGCAGTTGAAAGAGCTGTTTTAGAAATATTACATGCCGCGTATTAACGTCTTTTTAAGAAGAATCTTACGCTGCGCCACTTGTCTCTAACTATTTCAATGTTGCCAGCAATACTCCCGTGAACCGAATAGAAAATGTAACAAAGATACGCGCATCTCTCGCATTCATTGTACTTTTTCCTAAGAGCTTCAAATTTTTCACTTTCCCAAAGGTCTGGCAGCTCAAAAATTGAGGCGACCGGCTCGTTAAGGTGGCAGCCGGAAACTTCGCCTCGATGATTTACCACAAAGAAATTCTGCAGGGCACGGCACTTCCAGATTCTCTTGTTGTCTAGATAAAGGTGCTTAACGGCTTCCAAAACCTTTGTCGTAATCAAAACATTGTCGTTTTTCCGTTTCATTTCGAGAAGCGCATCGCAAACTTTTACCATGGCTTCCTTATCCCTTATTAGAAGGGCATCCTCCTCCTTGCCTATCTTGAAAAGAGAGTTTAAATTTTCTGGCGAGTCATAGGAGTATAAGGAGTACCAGACCGGTATCCCTCTGTCCAAGAAATATTTAGTGAAATCGACAATCTCGTAAAGGTTGGCTTGCGAAATCGTTGGTGTCACGCTCACGTTAATTCCTTCCATATGAAGTCTTTCTACAGCCTCCACGGCTCTTTTCCATGCCCCCTTAACGCCCCTTATTCTGTCGTTTTTATCTGGGTTTAGGCTATCTATTGAAATTGCAACAAAATTCGCGTGACGTAAAGCGTCAATTTTTTCAGCTGCCAAGCTCCCATTATCATAGACCGTTAGAAAGAAGTAACGTGATGCATACTCGATTATCTCGTCAATATCCTCCCTCAAAAGCGGGTTACCGCCAGATATCAAAACCTCCACAACGCCAAGTTTTCGAAGGACATCCAGCCCACGTTTTACCTCTTCAGTTGACAACTCCTCCTTGTCCTGCTCTCGCCAAACATTGCATCCTCTACAACGATAATTGCACCTTCTTGTAACCATCCATTGAACATGATAAGGCTTATTCGGAGCCAAGACCCGGGAAACAATACTTAAAGCCTTCCTTATAGACATTGAGTGCACCATTTGAAGGTGTCCTAACCAATTTTATTAGTCAATGTTTGGCTTTAAATATAAACTGTTAGCGTGCCCAATGAGCATGAATCATAGGAAACCAACAAATCTTTATAATCTTTCAACTATCATTCGGAATTGGCCACCATAAATTATCAGCAGACGGTGACAGATTGTCCATCGAAAGCGTGGACGTTGTGGTGCTTACAAAAAACAGCGAAAGAGTTCTAGAAAAATGTCTAAACTCCATCTACAAAAACATTCCAGTAAACCGTTTAATAGTTGTAGATGGATATTCAACCGACTCCACATTAAAGATTATTGAAAAATTTAGAGAGAAGTATGGAAACGTGGTTTTACTAATGGACAATGGCACACGTGGCAGCGCAAGGATGAAAGGCATAAAGGAGGTTAAGGCTGAGTGGTTCGTCTTTGTCGATAGTGATGTTGTCCTTTGCGATAAATGGTTTGAAAAAGCCAAAAGCATCCTGGCAGACGATGTCGGAGGAGTTTGGGGCATTGAAATCTGGGAAGGCATCCAAAATCCGCTTGTTTTAAAGCTTTTCTTGAAAATAACATGGAAAATTTTCGATTTAAGAGGTGGGACTCACGATCTACTTGTGCGCCGCGAAGCCATTAAAGACATAGATATCCCGAGGAATTTGCACGTTTTTGAAGATGCCTTCATCAAAGATTGGATAGAAAAAAAGGGGTATAGGCTAGTGGCAACATACGACCCCTACTGCATGCATTATAGATCTCCAGAAGTTTGGACAATAAGAGGGAGCATACAAATACTCATTGAACATTTACGTTTCGGATCGTTTAGGAAGCTTTCCAAGCTATTTGTTGCTTATGCTTTTTACACAGTGTATGTGTTGTACAGAAGTTTACTTAAAAGAAAAGTTAGCTGATTCTTTGAATGATGTTGAAGCTTCATTTTGTTAGTTATGTAGTCAAAGTTTTCACGAAAGTGGGGGAAAACCTAAATTGTGTGTTTGTAAATGGTGTTAACAATTGTTGGGTTGATAGTTTATGGCGGAAGAGGAAGACCCTGTAAAATTGCATAAGGATGGGAATACACTTTACGAGATGGGCAAGTATGGGGAGGCTAGGGAGAAGTTTCTGAGGGCTTCTGAGCTTTACAAGGGGAAGAACAATTTCTTTGATGCGACGTATGCTCTTTTTAAGGCTGGCGAGTGTGCCTTCATGTTGAATGATTATGCTGGCGCTGTCGAATACTTTCTGAAGTCTGCGGAGCTTTCCTTCCAAAAGGGCTTTGACAGGTTTGGTGTTAGCGCCTTAGAATATGCCAGAGACTGTTATAGGGCTTTAGGCGAAAACGAGAAGGCTTCGGAGACTGAGAAAAAGATTAAAGAAGTTAAAGCAAAGCTTGAAGAGTCTTTCTAAAAGCGTTCGCATTCTCCCTTTTTATTTCGTCTTGCTAAAATAAACGATTTTAGTTTCCGCTGTGTCTTTTAGCATGATAGTAAATAAAGTGTGTTATTATGCCGACGCTGTTTAAGGCTTTAGCAGAGTTATGTGAAAAACTGGAGGGAATGAGCAGGCGGGTTCCAGCCGTAAACCTTGTAGCGGATTTCTTAAAGAGCCTTGAGCCGGACGAAGTTGAGCCGGCAGTTTCGATGATTTTGGGCAGACCTTTTCCAAAGTGGAGTCAGCAAACTCTTGATGTTAGTTGGGCTACTTTAAGCGAGATTATTAGGCGTATCACTGGAGTTGATTGGAGGATTTTTCTGGAAGCCTTTAACCAGACTGGAGATGTAGGTTCGGCGGCGAAGGTTGTTTTTGAAAGTTGCAAAATTAAGCGGCAGGCTGTGCTTTTTGAAAAGCCTCTGACGATATTGGAGGTTAGGCGAAGTTTTGAGGCCATAGCTGAAACTGCTGGGCATGGCGCTAGAGAGAAAAAGGAGCGCCTCATCGAGGCTTTGCTAAGCTCGGCTTCCCCGCTTGAGGCGAAGTATCTGGTTAAAATTTTCATCGGCGAGATGCGAACGGGCTTCCATGAAGGATTAATGGAGCAGGCTATTTCAAGGGCTTTTCAGATACCGTTTGAAACTGTTAAAAGAGCGGGGATGGTGCTTGGAGATATTGGCACTGTAGCAGCGTTAATTAAGGCTGAGGGTAGAGAGGCTCTTTCAAAAATTGGCTTTCAAATTTTTAAGCCTGTCAAGCTTATGTTGGCTCAGATGGCTAATGATGTGGCTGAGGCAATTAAAGAGCACGGCGGAAAAACCGCCTTTGAGTATAAACTTGACGGTGCCAGGGTCCAAATTCATAAATGCGGCGATGATGTGCGAATTTTCAGCCGTAGATTGACAGATGTCACTAAAAGTTTGCCAGAAATAGCTGATATGGTGAGAAAGAAGGTTAAAGCCCGTGAAGTCATCATGGAAGGCGAGGTGATAGCCATCGACGATAAGGGATATCCCGTTCCTTTCCAGCATCTTATGCGCAGATTTAAAAGAGTTCATGAAATTGAGGACGTGGCTGAAACGATTCCTGTTAAGCTTTACCTCTTCGACATCCTATACTTGGATGACAAAAGCCTAATTTCGTTGCCTTATCTTCAGCGAAGACAAATTTTGGCGGACAGTGCTGGTGAGATACCGTTAACAAAACAGTTAATTACAGATAGCGTTGAAGAAGCCGAGCGTTTTCTTAGGGAAGCTGTTGACTGTGGACATGAGGGGCTTATGGCTAAGAGGCTAAACAGCGAATATACACCAGGAATCCGCGGAAAACACTGGTTAAAAATAAAGCCAACTCTTGAACCATTAGACTTGGTTATTGTTGCCGCGGAATACGGCTATGGGCGGAGACACGAGTGGCTTTCGGACTATTACTTGGCAGCTCGCGACGCTGAAACTGGTGAATTTTTGGTTGTTGGCAAAACCTTCAAGGGACTAACGGACTCCGAAATTATCGAGATGACTAAGCGCCTAAAAGAGCTAGCCATAAAAGAGGAATACCGCAGAGTCTATGTTACTCCAAAAATTGTTGTGGAGGTAGCCTACAACGAAATCCAGAAAAGTCCAAAATACAAGTGCGGCATGGCATTGCGGTTTGCACGGATAACCCGCGTAAGGGACGATAAAACTCCGGAGGAGGCTGACACTATACAAAGGGTTAGGGAAATCTACCAAAAGCAGTTTTTGAAAAAGGGTAATATAAGGGTGCAGAACAGCATTTAAATGCGTATCACCACTAAAGGAAGGTTTGGAATGCCGAAAACACGGAAGCCCTCCATTTCTTATGGCGAGTTTTACAGCCGCCAGCTCGTTATGAAAGAGCTTGGATGTGAGGGACAAGAGAAACTTGCTAAGGCGAAGGTTGCTGTTGTTGGGCTCGGCGGCCTTGGAACAGTTGCATCGCTTTATTTGACGCTTGCCGGTGTTGGCTACCTACGCCTAATAGATCAAGACACCGTGGAACCGCATAACCTCCATAGGCAAGTCCTATACACGCCAAAAGATTTACGATATCCAAAAGCTGAGGTTTCTGCAAAGAGGCTTATGGGGATGAATCCCTTCGTTGAAGTTGAGGCGGTTCCAGAGAACCTAAACGTGGACAACGCTGAAAAACTCTTGAAGGATGTTGACTGTGTTGTTGACGGCTTGGACAATATGCGAACACGTTACATTATTAATCGAGCTTGCATAAAGCTGAAAATCCCGTATGTTTTCGGAGCCGCCATAGGAATAGAAGGCAACCTCTCAGTTTTCGCCCCGCCAGAAACTCCATGCCTCGAATGTGTATTACCAAACCTTGAAGACAGCAACCTACTAACATGCGACGTTAGAGGAGTTTTAGGCGCCACCCCAGGGATCATTGGAACAATGGAAGCAATGGAGACAATAAAACTCTTGGCTGGGATGGGCACACCGTTAAAGGGCAAGCTCATGATATGCGACTTCAGCGACATGTACTTCACAACAATAGACATATACAAAAGAGAAAACTGCCCAGCATGCCATGGCGAAGCCGCCATCCAAAAGCCAAGGGAAAAGCTTGTCTGGCTTTGCGGAAGAAACACGGTCAACGTAAATCCAGAAAAACCAGCCAAACTAAACCTTGAAAGCATCCACACAAAAATAAGACAAAACTTCAAAATACGAGTAAAATCCTCAATGGCAATAGTCTTCACATACAAAAATTACGAAATAACACTGTTTAACGGCGGACGCATGCTAATAAAAAACATAGACAATGAAGAAAAAGCCTTAGAAATCTACAGAGAAATAGCCCAAAAAATAGGATTAAACCGATAAAACCTTATTACACCCACCAGACAAAACTCTATTTGAAAGCGCCGGGGTGGCCGAACGGTTCAGGCGGCTGCCTGCAGAGCAGCTATATGTGGGTTCAACTCCCACCCCCGGCTCTACAGTCCTACCTACATATAACAGTGAACTTTTGAACTTTGCATTGTGGCTTTTCAAGAAAGGTAACAGAGAATCAACAATACATAGAAAGTTGAAGATACTTAAGGCTTTAAAGGGTTCTATTGAGGATATGTACCATCAAATATTAGCTTCTAAATGGTCTGATGGGACTAAGGAGTATGCCTTGATAACAGTACAACAATTTGCAGAGTTTAAAGGTCTAAAAGTTCTAAAACCCAGTTTCAAAGCCTACAAAAATTCTGAGCTTTATGTTCCCAATCCATCAATGATTAAACAACTGGTCTATAGAATACAGAGCATTAAGCTTAGGGCTATGGTTCTGATAGCTGTTGAAACTGGAGCCACCGAGTCTGAAGTGTGGAACCTTAGATGGAAAGATGTCAACCTACAGAATAAAACCCTAACAATAACTGGAGTTAAAGGGCATAGAACCAACACTTATCCAATGTCTGAAGAGCTACTCACTCTTCTAATGCAGTTACCCAAAGAGTCTGATAGAGTTTTCCCATTAAAGAATCCTCGAACAATTAATGACTGGTTAAAGAACTATGTTAAGAAATTAGCTAAAGAAACTGGTAACAATGACTTCCTTAAGATTCATTTCCATACATTAAGACATTTTGCTATATCATGGAAATATTTTAAAACAAAAGACATTGTGGAAACTCAGAGATTTGCAAGACACTGCAACATTCAGAACACATTAAAATATGTGCACATTGTAAAACAATGGATCAGAGAGAATGAATATAATGTTGTATATGCCAATGATAAAGAAGAGCTCACAAAATATCTCATGGAAGGCTATGAACTGGTTACTAAGACCGAGTGGGGATATTGTCTTAGGAAGCCTAAAATCATAACGTAACCCAATCTCCATCCTTTTTCTGATTTAACCTCTTTGTTTGAAAAGTTCACTAAAGTTGCAAAAAACACATTGGAGACCATTCCCATGTGCACTATAAAGCCTTAAAATGGTTCAGATATTAGAGTTTAGCCCTCGCATTATGCACTAATTTCATATCTTATGGAGTCTAAATCATCCCAATTGACATATTTGTTTTGAATCCGAAAACGAATAAAACCAAAAATGAAAGAAATAAAGTAAGGAGGGTCAAACTGTCTTTTACCATGTGTAATTACTTTTATTCTTGTATGATATATTTGGAATATAGGAAAGGTTCTTGTCCAACCTAAAGTTAAAGCTTAGCTGTACAGCCATATTACAAAATGCTATATAACATAGAAAAACACACCCACATCCTTACATATGCAATTACACACCAATACCAGCAGGTTTTAAATATTAACTGGTGTTAGGTATTAATTTGAAGGGGGTAGGGCTATTGTGGTTTGAAGGTGCACTTGACCCTTTCCAAAAAAAGAAAAGACAAAGAATGGCATACATAATCAATGAGTTATACGAAAGAGGGGGCAAAGCTAAACTTGATGAATTTAGAGGTTCAATATCTGTTAATTATGGAATTAGAGGGAAAACTCAAGATGAGTACTTTGAAGAATTAAAATCTGCAGGATGGATCAATTTTCTTGGAGATGAAATTTTGCTAGTTAAAGATAAGGATAGTGTTGTGGAGTGGCTACAAAAACAGGGAATCAGCCTTCAAAAGAAAAAGGAAGAATAAAAAATCATGTATCTGGTTAGTATTTTTTGAATTCACACAGCAGTTTCATGTGTTATGCCTAGGCAAACACCATTTGAATCAAATAATAGTGCAATATGGTAACCAGGTGAAATCCACTGTAATAGTTCTCCATTAGGAGTCATGCTTATTGAGTTTGGCGGCCCAACAACTGCAATTATTTCCTCTTTTCTTTTTCCCTTAACAACACCCAACTTCTTAAATTTGGATTGCAATGATATTGCAGGAGCTCTAACAAAAACCCAAATAAGCAAACACATTCCTAAACCTATAAGTAAAGTTGCAATGAACATTAGAATCATATATTCTTCAAACATTATCTCAATAATTAATACATGGTTTTAAAATATAAATTTTATTGAAGCATGCTTTATTGTAATTCTTTGTACTATGCATAATACCAGTATCCTACACATCCCATTCTCTGTCCTTTTAGAGTAGCGGAGACTTTCGTATCCTAGTAATAGTCATAAATCCACACTTCGTATGCAACCACAATACCATATTCAATGGTTATATTCAAATAATACCTTGATGTAGGATTTAGTTCTTTTAATCCGGTGAGGGTGAGGTCTATTAATGAATCAAATGAACCAGCGAAACCTGAAGAACATCTGTGAGTGAATTTCTTGCCGTTTTCAAAGTAAAGCCAGAATATAACAGTGGAATCAAAAGTTGCACCTGTCATCCACCATCTTATTCTACAAAGCTTTCCTGTTAGCAAGAATGTATCGGTTACATAATTGCCACTTGTAGCATTCTCGTCCTTATTCCAAATTACATGTGTAACTTCATGAAATGTTGCATTTCCTGCCAAAAAATCTGGAACCATTGAATTCACCTTACTGGTTAAATCATTTAATTGCTCTTGTAGACTCTGAATCTGTTTTTGAAGGTGTTGCATTTGTGATTGGTAAATTATATGGTTTAATCCGTAGCCTCCTACCAATCCTAATAACATAATGATGAGTGCCAAGATCAACTTTTTCTCCATTTAAATTCCCCATAGTTTACTCCATGGTTTAAGATATAATTTTTATTTTTATGGAAACTTACTTTATAATGTTGGAGTATATAATTGAATGAATGTTAATGTACATGTGAGTATGTTTAATTTTTGCTTGCAATTAATATGGGTAATGTCTGGTATCAAACTTCTTATGGCAAGTTTCCAATAAATAGAACTTCTTTCTAAGAAGATTTTGCATATAAGTATATTAAACAGGCTATATAATTTTAGATTTAGTAATTTAGGGCTGGAAAATTGGAGATCTGGAATAATGGAATTGTTCTGCATGGTTATTGGAGTTATTTTCAGTAAACAATTTTCAACCCTCAAAAGCTATCATTGAAAATTAAGAACCTAGCTGGGAGTGTTTAACTGAAAGCCTATGGAATCATATTGCAAATTGTTTCACATGAAGCATTGAGATTGTTCATTTTAAATTTCTTATATGTCTAGTCATCTACAAGAGTAAGGGTGATATTATGAGTTTTAGAGTTGAAAGGGAGTAGTTCTTAAGGAATTTAGAGGAGATTAGAAGGCATATAAGTGAGAGGGAGAGGCAGCTTAAAGACTTAGCCAGCTATGCTGTAAAAGTTAAGGACTACACTGCTGAAGCAATCTACAATTTAACAAGTGAAATCATAGAAATAGAGAAATTACTTACAATTTATATAACTGTACAGCTAAGCCGTTAACAAGTTAGACACAAATCCCAAATCCTAAAACAGGCGATGTTTACTGAAAGGTTATAGTAACAGAAGTACATTTAAAATTTAGATGTTAAAAAATGGATACTTATATTGGGTATATTTCCAGTGTTTTAATGAACTTCCAGCATCTTGGCATTGGCATTATTATTTTTATTTTTGTGCTTCCTTGGAATGGTGTTCCATCATTTAAATAGCCAGTTATTGTCAGTGTTATGGTCATGAATCTTTCTTCAATTAGCTCTTCAATGTTAACATTGGTAAGGATATATGATATGACTTCAGCCCTATCAAATTTAACCATCAAGTCTGGAATGCTGTCATTGTCATAATCTCCAACAGCCTTAGGTTTAGGTTTAGCTGGAATAGTGTTATTGAGCATTATAGAAGTAACATTAATGTCAGTCACATTGTAGCCTTCAGGAAGCTCAATGTAGGCTGTAATCCATTTACCCTTACTCCTAAGATTTAGACTTTGTGGGTAAATGTTTATTGTTGAAATTAAAATTCCAGTTTTAGATAAGAATGCCCTGATCATATAATTGAAGAAGCCACTATATAGTTGGAAAGACGTAACATCACTTGTTTTGAAACTTCCAGAATGGGATAGTGTATCTACATCAACTCCCAAGTAAGGATTGTTATCATGCACCCAATTGAAACCGATGAAGAAGTTTTTAGAGACAACTATGCTATATTGTATTAAACTTACGTAATTCCATCCAATTTTTAAATCATCAACTATAAGTTCAAGAACTTTTTTATAATAATAAGGAACTTCGCTTTGTAAGTAAATGAAAAGTCTAATAGGAGCCGAATTATCCATGAAAGTGAAAATATAAAATGAAACACCCTGGAGGACATATGAAGAACCCACTTCAGGGTGATTGAACACTACTCCCCACCCGATGGTTCTATTTGCAACCATGGCATCTCCTTGGTCAGCCTCTCCGTCGTCGTAAGCCAATTCTATGGTTTCAGATTTGACAAGTTGAATATTTGAAATGAATATGCTTAATAGCATTAACGTAAATACCCCATAAACTATCTTCTTCATCCTCTTCTCCCTCAAATATAATTGATAGTTTCAAGATTTATTTTTTATGAAATTTCTCTATGTTGAGTAAAGATTGAATGTTAATATGTGCGGGTGTGTATTTTTTGGTTTATGGTCTTCAACCTTAGGTTTGAGGGTAACATTGTTAGGTTTTAAAGGTTCTAAGTAGATTTTCTTAAGATTGTTCAGTTTAAGCTATTGATTTAAGGTTTTGTTTTGTTCTTTTTTTATTTTATGTTGGTGTATGATTGAGTGTGGATGTGTGTGAATGTGTATTTTATAGTCCTATGGGGCAACCAAGGTCTGGAAGGGTATTTATCTAAAAATATGAACCTTTACTTAGAGGAAGTGTGCTAGGTATGGGGCATAGACCAACCTTGTAAGGTAGAACTATTAATATCAATGCTTCTTTAACTGTATGGCTTGTGAATGTTCCCTTCTATAAGGTCCTTAGAATATTTGTGATTTCGAAGATGGAACTTATTCTTTTTAATTAGTCATAGTCTTTTAAGGTAAACATTTGTTAAAAACAAATTTTGAGGGGGTCTTTATAAGGCTAAACATATCAATACAATTTGTAGAAGGTAAAGGAAAATGGGCTATGTAAACACAAACAATAATCAATATATAATAATATTGACAATGTGGGTTCAACTCCCACCCCCGGCTCTATGAAAATGGTTTTTGACAGAGTTTTATTTTCTCTACCTCTACTCTAGTTATTTTTGATGACTGCCTTCGCCCAGTTTCCATATTTTATCCATAGTATGGCTATTATTCCGCCTATGATGTTGCTTATTGCTATGGCCAGCCAAACCCCTATAGAGCCCATGCCTAGAATGAAGGCCATAATGTAGCCTGCGGCTATCCTTATTCCCCAGAGCCTCATCATTCCTAGGCCTGTTGGAAATGTTGTGTGTCCGGAGCCTCTTCCGACGGATAGGGCTACGGCGAAAAGTCCGAAGAATGGGAGTGTTGGCAACATTGTTTGGAGGAAAATGTCTGTCTCATTTATTGTGTTGGGGTCGTCTGCGAAGACGTCCACTAGGTTTCTTCTGATCGGGTATATTATGGCAGCACTTGCCATCATCAGGGCAAATATGAGGAGGGCTGCTTTGAAGGCTACTTCTCTTGCTCTTTTGGGGTTGTCTGCGCCGAGGCTTTGTCCTATCATTATGGCTGGGGCTCCGCTTAAACCCCAAAGAGCAGCGTCCACGATATCCATCATTACAAAACCTATGGAAAAGGCGGTTGCAGTTATGATTCCAAGCATGTTAACAAGTCTAAGCTGCATGAGGAAAGCGAAGCCGTTCGTCAACCCAAGCGTTAAAATCGGCAGCCCTATACGTAAAACCAAGCGAGCCCACGTGGCGTCTATTTCCCTAGCGGGTCTTACGTGAAGCTCTGGGTAGTATCTCCTTAAAATGTACGTTAACGCCGTTATCGATATTATTTTTCCCATAACATCTGTTATGGCTGCTCCAACTACCCCAAGCCTTGGAAAGGGTCCTATGCCCAGAACAAGGAATGGGTCAAGGGCTATGTTTATGGTGACAGACATAACGTTAACAATTGCTGGTCTTCTTGTGTCTCCCACGCTTTGGAGAATTGTCGTGTATGTGAGGGCTATGTAGTTGAAAAACACGTCGAAGGCTATAACGCCAGAATACTTCATCACATCCTCAAAAATTTCTGTGGGGGTGGACACAACAACCGTGAAGATCGAGTTTCTAAGAGCTAAAAGGAGTATGCTTAAGGCGCCGCCAGATATGAGGGACAGCGTAAAGAAGCGGGAGGCTGATTTGCTTGCTTCTCGGTAAGCTTTGCTCCCTACATACTGTGAGATTACGCTTAGGCTTGCAGTTGTGATGGCGTTTGCAAGGGCTTGAAAAAGCATGAGGATTGGCCACATTTGCCTCGGAACAGCTACGGCTTGCTCACTGTAAACGCTAAGCCAATAAGTGTCTGCCACATTATAGGCTACAACCACAAGCTGGTTCACAAGGGGAGGTGTTCCCAGCCAAAAAATTGTTCGAATAATGGGGCCGTCAATAATTTTGTCTCTGTACTTGCTTATTCCGCTAGGCTCTGGTGGGCTTTCAGAGTCTTCAGCCATAAGCTTCCCTTTACGTTAAAAATGAATTCTTAAAAGCTTTTCCTAAAGTTTTTAGAAATATTCAAAGAATTTTTGAAGAGATGGACCTGCGGAACTTTCTCTTCACTTTTTCAATAGGCTCTCCGATGACTTCAATGTTTTTCAGTTGACATGTTCCAAGGCCCTTTTTCTCAGCCAGAACTAAATGCTCAACCTCTGTTGGTGAAACTCCCATAACAGCAGCTCCGACGGCGTCAACAGCCACGGGATCTGTGCCCGCTATAACTAAATCCATTTTTACGGGATTCCCGCTTGTTTCATGGCCTTCTCCAGCTATTATCCCATCAATGACCGTTAAGCTTGGCTTTAGCACCGAAGCCAAGTCTGCGATGTTCGCGTGTAACCTTCCATTGTGCATGCTTCCTTTAGAGGCTAGGGCTCCCATCATGTTCTTTATCCCAAGCGTGACGGTGGCGAGCCTATGAAGCTTCAGTTTCGGAACACTTATTATTACGCTTTCTAGGGCTGTTTTCGCCACCTTGACCTTTTTGAGTGTTATGGGATTTGGTGGGTAAACCTCAACGAAAATGTCCTTGTTAAGGTCGACCAGTTTCACCTTCCACTTTTCGCTTATTTTGTCTATTCCAGCAACTTTGAAAGCCTCAAAAGTATCTGCCCAACCGCTTCCCTCGCCAATAACAATGTTGTTTTTGCCATGCTCTTTAAGGAATTTAACAACGCCTTCCACTACTCTGCCGTCAGTTGTAACTCCAGTTGATGGGTGTTGAGCCGTTATGTAGTTGGGCTTTATCAGAATGGACTTTTTAGCGGAAAGAACAGCATCCAAATCCGACTTTATCGCTTCAAGCGCCTTAACAGTTGTTTCTATCGGGTTTGGGCCCTTAATTATGGCTACCCGGCTAATTTTAGCCATCTCGACACTTGAAAGTCAAAAATAAACGCGGCAATTTAACACTTCTCATTTTGCAAATTAAAGAAAAAGAAGCAGGGAGAAGATATTGAAGTTTTAACTGTGGATTGGTGAGGCCAAGCACTTTTAAGAGGCGAAGAGAGCTTTTACTTCTTTTCTTCTTTCTTCTCCTCTTTCTTCTCTTCCTTCTTCTTCTTTGGCATGGCCATCACCAAATTTTGGTTGGGAAAACTGGATGTTTAAAAATTTTTCGTCCCATCTAAAGGCGTTTAAAGGCGTTAGGCTGCAATATTTTTAAATGCGGCTTTGCGGAGGCTTTCCTATGCATGAGTGGGCTTTGGCGGAGGCAATAATCTCTTCTGCCTTGCAAATAGCTGAAAAGGAGGGGTTAAAGGAGGTTAGGGAAGTCAAGATAAAAGTGGGCGAGCTTCAACAAGTGGAAGTGGACATTTTAGAGTTCGCATTGTCAGAGCTCAAAGTGGACAAGCTCAAAAACGCAAAATTTCTCATTGAAACTGTCAAAGCCGAATTACAGTGCAGAGTCTGCAGACACACGTGGTCTTTTAGCCGCAACAAACTAAACGAGGAAACAGCCGAGGCCATCCACTTCGTTCCAGAAACAGCCCACGCCTTTATTAAATGTCCAAGATGCGGCAGTCCAGACTTTGAAATTTTGCAAGGAAGAGGCGTGTGGCTTGAAAGCGTAAAGGGGGTAAAATAGACATGCCGGATCCACGGGAAAGCATAATCAACAAGAGACTTGAAGGGGTAAAGCGCATAGTTGCCGTTTCAAGTGGTAAGGGTGGGGTTGGGAAAAGCCTTGTCGCATCCACCCTTGCCCTCACAGTGGCAAGAGAAAACTTTAAGGTTGGGCTGTTTGACGCTGATTTCACGAGTCCCTCAACTCACCTAATTTTAGGCGTTAAAGATGTTAAGCTAAAAGAGGAGAAGGGCATAACCCCGGCATATGTTCACGGTTTAAAATACGTCTCGATTGTCGCTTATTCAAAGGAGAAAGTGTTGCCATTAAGGGGCGCAGATGTTTCAAACGTCCTTATGGAGCTTTTCGCCGCTACGGTATGGGGGGATTTAGACTTCCTAATAATTGATATGCCTCCAGGCATAAGCGACGCCACATTAGACCTTATTAGGCTTGTTAAAGGCATAAACTTCCTCATAGTTACAACACCTTCACCGCTCGCTTTTGAAACAGTTAAAAAACTTCTAGGTCTGCTTGCAGAGCTTAAAGTGCCAGTAGTAGGTGTTGTTGAGAACATGAAAATTAGGGAAAGCGATTTCACAATGCAAAACGTTGGCAATGCTGGTTTTCGCTTTCTTGGAGAGTTGCCCTTTGACCCAAAGGTTGAGGATTCGCTGGGAGACGTGAACTCACTTTTGAAGACGGATTTTGCCAAAAAACTGGCTGAAATAGTCTCAAAAGTTTTCCTTTAATCTATTTGGCTGTTTTCTTTGCCGGTTTTTGCGGTTTTGTCTCGCTTGAAACCCGCTTTTTTGATAGTAAGACTTCTTCCATAGAGTTTGCCTTCCGCAACTCGTTCATGTACCAGCTTCTGTCCCTCGAATAACTTATTCCGGCTGTTATGCCATACACGATTAGGGTTAAACCACAAATTATTAGGGCTAAACCCAGAACCGTTCCGCTGTGGAAAACAGCATAATATGGAATGAACAAAAACCATTCAGGGCTTACCTTGATCACACTGCTTATGAGTAGGTTTTCAAGGATTCCCCCAACAAAGAATATTGTTCCGGCGAGAAACATTAGATAAGCAACAGTCTCATTATGTCTTGACTCTTCGGCTTTCTCGTGAAGATAGTCCCTGAAGGACATGGTGCCTCATTATTCTCATTATTGGACATATACCTAAACCTTATTAAATGAAAATAAGTATTGCAGAGAAGAATTAAAATTCATAAGTTGGAGAAGCAAGGCTTTGCCGCCCATTAAAGCTGTAATGTTTGACTTTATTGGCACACTGGTGGGTGTCAAGGGCTACAATCTGGAAACTTCCAAAATGAAGCTTTACAAGTCCATTGTTGATGCTGGTTTTAATGTGAGTCAAAAAGACTTTTTGGAGGCGTACAGCCAAGCTCATGAAAAGTATCGTGTTATACGCTACCAGAGGCTTGTCGAAGTTACAAATGCCATATGGATTTCCGAAGCCCTAAACAGTTTGGGGTTCAAAACAAGTCCAGAGGACACTCGCATAAGGACTGCTGTTAACATTTTCTTTGAGGATTATCTGAATTCTTTTAGGCTTAGGAAGTGTGCAAGGCAAACATTGGAAGCTTTGGCTGGGGATTGTAAGCTTGGACTTGTTTCAAACTTTACATATGCCCCTGTAATATATGCTGGGCTTAGGAGGGTTGGGATAAGCAATTTTTTCGACGTGGTTCTTGTTTCAGATGCTGTTGGTTGGCGGAAGCCCCACGCCAAAATCTTCGAAGAAGCATTAAAGAGACTTGGAGTTGCAGCTGAAGAGGCGCTTTATGTTGGAGACAGCCCAGAAGAAGACATTAAGGGCGCAAAGCAGCTGGGCATGAAAACAGTCTTTGTTGCCTCCCAATTTTTCCCAATTAAAAAGCTTGTTGAAAGCGGGCAGAAACCAGACGCCATAGCCAGAAACATGTGTGAGGCGAAAAGAAAAATTGAAGATATGATTCGCCTTAAGGCTTATCCTTGAACTTTTCAGAAGCTGGCTCCCCACCAATGCCCCAATGCGTTTTTGGGACTTCATGCACAACAACTTCGACGACGCTTTCAGGAACACCTAAACCACCAAACACCTTGGTTATCTCACGAATTAATGTTTTAACTCGGTCTTTTCCGAAACCTTCCCAAACATACACATGAACTATAGGCATACACACCAACTCCAGCCATTAATTGTGTGTTTTAAGATAAAAATCTATGGTGCGGCCGCCGGGATTTGAACCCGGGTCGTCAGCGTGGCAGGCTGATGTCCTAGTCCAGGCTAGACTACGGCCGCCGATAATTTCCGGTTATCTCTTATCCATGCTTTCCTAAAAAGCGTTATGTTCTGTGTTGTTAATGGCAAATGTCAATTTTGTGTTGGGTAGAGACTGCAAAATTGATAGTCCCCCTCTAGTTTTCTGTTTTGCTTTATAGTCAAGTTTTTATTGTTGTTGGCTTTTGTGTTTTTGATGTTTGGTAAGAAGTTTTTTGTTGGTCGTTATCGATTGTTGGGTTGGGAGTTTAGGGATGTTGCGCCAAAACAAGCCATCAGGGTTAATGCCATGAATGTTAAGGGCGTCAAGATTTTGGAGAGGCTTAGGGGTTTGGGGGTTGAGCTTGAGGAAATCCCGTTTCTGCGTGGTGGTTACTGGGTTACGCGTTCAGATTTTTCTGTCGGCGCCACTGTGGAGTATCTTTTGGGCTATTATTCCATCCAAGAGGCTGCGGCTCAAATCCCAGCAGCATTGTTCACAGATTTAAGGGGCAAGACTGTTTTAGATGCTTGTGCCGCTCCAGGCGGCAAGACTGTTCAATTGGCTGACTTGATGGAGAACACCGGCGTCATTGTGGCTTTGGATGTTGATAGGCGAAGGCTCAATGCCTTACAAAATCAGTTGGAGCGTTGTCGTGTAAAAAACACCATTGTTTATCGGCTGGATGCCAGAAAAGCCTCAAAGCTTGGTTTGAAGTTTGATAGAATATTGCTTGATGTGCCATGTTCCGGCAACTTCGTCACTGACAAAGGCTGGTTTAGGCGAAGAACGCTGGCTGATGTTAAGAGAAACGCTAGGCTTCAAAGGGAGATTCTTGCAGAAGCCGTTAAAGTTCTAAAAGAGGATGGCGAAATAGTTTATGCTACTTGCTCCTTGGAGCCGGAAGAAGACGAACTAAACATTGACTGGGCTGTGAAGAATCTGGGCCTTAAAACTGTGGAGATAGAATGCTATGGAGAGGAGGCGCCAACAAAAATCTTCGGCAAAAAACTAGATGATTCCGTTGGGAATTGTCGCCGTATATGGCCTGGTGAAACTCAAGGCTTTTTTGTCTGCAAACTTAAAAAGCGCAGGTGTGGGTGAAAGTAGCCGTGGCGAAGCCTATAGAGGATTTTGCCAGACTTTTTGGTGCAAAACTTAGTTTAGACAGAGATTTGGTGGTTAAGAGGAAGGGTAAGTTTTTCTTGCTAAGTCGGAGTCTGAGGAAACTTGCTGAGAAATGCGGAGACTGGCTTTTTGCAGGCACATATCTCGGCAAAGTTGAGAATGGAAGGTTCTCTCCAAGTTTTCCCTTGCTTTTCATGATTGCAGACCAAGCCCAAAACAAGGTGGTTGTTGATGATAAGGCGGCTTGGCTTTTCGTTTGCGGTAGAGACATATTTAAGGAGGGAATATTGGAGACTTATGGCTCAAGAGGTAAAGGCGCCTACACATTGGTTTTTAATCGCCATGGCGAGTGCCTCGGCTTTGGCAGAATAGAAAGGAACTTAGACAAGGCGGAAAGCGGCGTGGTCGTCAAAAACATTTTGGACATTGGAGACTTCTTAAGAAGGGAGCGAAGCACAAAAATTTCGGAAATCTAAATTCCGCCAGATTTTATTTTTTGGGCTAGTTCCTCAATTTTGACCTTGTCTTGTTCTTTTTTCTGCATGTCTCTTAGGACGACGGCGCCTTCGCTTAGTTCCCTCTTGCCAACTATTACCACGTGGCTTATGCCCCTTCTGTCAGCGTCCTCCAAAGCCTTTGTAACCTTCCGCCCCATGACTTCTGCTTCGACAACTATTCCCTCGTTCCTAAGTATTTCTGAAATCCTCAAGGCTTCATCGTTCAGTTTCTCAGTAACAGGAATAACCATGACCCGTTTCTCCTCTTCAGTTGGTAAGCTGGTTTTCTGCTCTTGCATAGCGAGCATTATTCTGTCTATTCCATGGGCAACCCCAACGGCTGGTGTTGGCTCTCCACCAAAAAGCTCCACAAGTTTGTCGTATCTCCCCCCGCCAGCCAGTGCAATGTCCAGTTCCGGCACATAAACCTCAAAAATCATTCCAGTATAATATTCCAGTCCGCGGGCGAAACCGGCGTCCACGATTATGTCCAGCTCTTTCTCTGACTTTCCCACCAGCTCGAGGATTTCTCTGAGATTTCTTACCGCTTTTAATGCGTTTTCATAATCTTTCACGAGTTTTTCCATTTCATCCAGAATGCTTGCAGTGTTGCTTCCTTTTAAATCGACCAGTCTTCTGAGCGTTTTTAGGCACTTGTCCGACGCGCCAGCTTTCTTTACAATGCCTAGTGCTTCCTCATACTGCTTTTTGTCCATGAGTTGCATGACGCGGTTTTGGGTTTCCTCTTCGAGTCCTTCGTGGCTTAATATGCCTCTTAAAACGCCGACATGTCCAACTTTAAAAGTGTGGTTCCTCAGTCCCACAGACTTCATTAAAGTGTTTGTTAGTAGCAGCACTTCGGCGTCGGCTTCTGGTTTTTCGGAACCCATTAGCTCAAAGTTTGACTGCCAAAACTCCCTAAAGCGTCCCTTCTGTGGTTCATCATATCTGTAGAGACTTCCAACACAGAATAGCCTCAATGGTTTAGGCTCGTTTCGCATTGTTGTCGCCACAAGCCTTGCAACGGAAGCCGTGAACTCCGGTCTTAAGGCAACTTTTCTTCCGCCCAAATCTTCAAAGGCGTACATTCTTGCACGGACTTCTTCGCCTGCCTTTGCCGCCACCAGCTCATAGGACTCTACAACTGGTGTTATTATCTCCCTATACCCGTACAGTTTGGCTGTTTTTCTGGCTTTTTCCTCTATGAAGCGCATTATTTTCGCTTCTTCTGGTAGGAAGTCCCTCATTCCCCGGACTGTTTTGTAGGCGCTCATAACCGTTCACGTTTTGGGCTTCTACCTCTTTTATGGTAGGGTTAATTGTGAGACGGAATAGTAAACTATTTCGCCTCTTCGGCTCATAACGGCCAAAATAAGCTCCTTTTTTAGGCTTTGGCACTGCCTCATTATTTGGGTTAGCTCCTCCATTGTTATTGGTTTGCCCTCTTGAAGGTTTAGGATTAGATATTTAGCTGTGTCCTTCCCATATTCGCCTCTTTCATAGACTCTGAAGTCTACGCCCATGCCGAAGCCTTCGCGGACAACGTATCCGCGGCTTCTAAGGTCTCTGTAAACCATGTATTTAGCCCAAGCGTTCTCGTCTGTTTTTTCAGCGACTTGCAGAAGTTGTTGGAAGTCTATTTCCCAGCCCTTCTCGTCTTTAACTAAAATTAAGCCCTTATCTAGGAGGTGGAGTGCCTCGTAAAAGTTTAGGAGAAGCCCGTCGTTTTCTTCTATGCCGTAGCCCTTTGCTTTAAGCTCCTCTGCTCTCTGTTTGTTGGCGATTTTCACTCCCTTTTCGGTTAATGTTCCCTCAATTTTTGTTTCTTGACGAAGCGGTTGCAGTGGCTCCTTACTTTTGCTCATATGCTTAACCGTGCTGGCTTATTTTTGCCAAATCGTCCTTATATAGAATGCCTTCTTCACAAATAACTGCCGCCACATATTTTATGGGCGTGATGTCAAAAGCTGGATTTAGGGCTGGAACGCCTTCTGGAGCTATCCGCTCAGAACCTATACATGTCACCTCTTCTGGGCTTCGCTCTTCTATTGTTATATCTGCTGCTGTATGGGCTAAGTCAAAGGTGGATTTTGGAGCCGCCACGTAAAATGGTATGCCGTGTTCTTTAGCTAGGACTGCTATCTGGTAGGTTCCAATCTTGTTGATTACAGCATCCCGCACTATACGGTCGGCTCCAACAATAACCTTGTCAACCATGCGTTTATACATGACGTATCCCACCATGGTGTCGCTTATCAAGGTGACTGGTATTCCGTCCCGTTTAAGCTCGTAGGCTGTTAGGCGGGCGCCCTGCAGCTTCGGTCTGGTTTCAGTGGCAATAACCCTAACCCTTTTACCTTGTTCCACAGCTGCCCTAATAACGCCTAGGGCTGTTCCATAGTCCACTGTTGCTAGTGCCCCAGCGTTGCAATGTGTCAGCACCGTGTCCCCATCATTGATTAGTGTGGCTCCATGCTTTCCCATTGAGCGGTTTGCCGCAACGTCTTCTTCAGCTATCCTATTTGCCTCTTCAACGACGAAGGCGGCTAAATCCTCAACGCTTCCTTGGAAAGCCCCAGCTTTTTTTAAAATTCTGTCAACCGCCCAGAAGAGGTTAACCCCTGTTGGTCTGGTCTCTCGTAATATTTTTGCCGCCTCTTCCAGTTCGCGGATAAGCTCCTCCTTTCGCCGCGCCTTTGAATGGTAAGCTGTCAGCGCCAAAGCGTAGGCTGCGGCAACCCCGATTAGTGGAGCGCCTCTAATCTTCATGGTTTTTATGGCTTCAGCCACTTCGCTGCAACTCTTTAACTCTAGAAACTCCGTTTTATGGGGAAGCTTCATCTGGTCTATTGTTACGACTGTTCCGCTGCGCCACATTATGGTTTGCATCCGATGTCTCTCCCTTTCGCGTCCGCTAACCGTTTATGCTGGAATAAGTATAAATCTTGTTAGACGTGTGGGAAGGGATGGTGAAAAGTTTTGAAGAGGGAAAGCCTCCAAACCCTTGTTGAAAAGCTTGGAACGCAATATTCTGAAATTTTGGGCATAGACCTAAAAAGCCAAAGGGAGGAGGAGATTTTCAAGTGGTTTTTTACTTCCATACTTTTCGGCGCACCGATAACAGAAACTTCCGTCATAAAAACCTACAAGTGCTTCGAAAAACACGGCGTCTTAACCCCTCAAAAGATTCTAGAAACCGGTTGGGACGGCTTGGTGCGGATTCTGGACGAGGGAAGCTACACACGTTATGACTTCAAAACGGCTGACAAGCTTCTCGAAGTTATGCGGAACTTAACTGGGAAGTATAGCGGAAGGCTAACCGCCATATATGAGGAAGCCCGCGACCATGCGGATTTAGAAGAGAAGCTTAAAGGTTTGGGAAAGGGCGTCGGTGACGTGACGGTCAGCATATTTTTAAGGGAGTTACGCGACGTTTGGGAGAAAGCCAAGCCGAAGCCAACAAGTCTCGTTATAATGGCGGCCAAAAACCTTGGAATAATTGATGAGGAGGCTCCAAAAGAGATTTTGCAGCAACTGGAAGATTTTTGGGCTGAAAACGCCGTGGCTGGCAAGTCCTTCATAAACTTTGAAACTGCATTGCTTCGCTTAGGCAAAAACTACTGTAGAAAGGATAGATGCGCCGTCTGTCCCGTTAAAGCGGATTGTAAACGCCACGCTATGGGGGCTTAATGTAGGTTACAACCTCTATTGGGCATTCTTCCGGAAGCTTTAGTCGCTTCCGCCACTCGTCGCCTATGGCTATCAGGGAGAAAATCCCCGAAATTTCAGCCTTCGCTTTACGCACAAGATTGACGAGCGCTGCTTGTGTCTCACCAGTCTTAATCATATCATCCACTATTAGGACGCTGTCCCGCTTTTTGATGGCTTCCTTTGGAACATAAAGCGTAATTGTTACGCCGGAATCCCTAAGCACAAATGTTTCCTCAAGAAATTCTTTAACGCCAACCTCCTTGCTTCTCTTGGCTATAACAAGGTTTACGCCTAGAGCGTTTGCCACCATAGTTGCCAATGGGATTCCGTCAACCGCCGCAGTAAACACTTTTGTAACTCGTTTTCCAGCAAAATTTGCAAGAGCATGATTAGCCGCTTGCTGGAGAATGTTAAAATCTCCAATAATCTCGGTGTTATCAAAATAACCATCCTCGTTAAACTTTATTCTGTTCCGAAGCTCGTTTTCCAAACCCACAAATTTTGATAAGACTTTCCAGAGCTGTTTTGCTCTGGCAGTGTTGGGCAAAACGTGTCCTTTGGCGTATCTGCTTAGAACCGTTACTGGCAAGCCTGTTTTTGCTGACAACTCGCGGTATGTGATGTTCCGCTTGTATTTGGCTGTTCGAAGAAGTTCAATAGTCATTAAACGCAGTTTCAATTCTTCTGCGTGTGTGCTCATCAGCCTCCCCCATACACAAGGACCAGTTAAATTCTGAAGCGTTTACATCTTATTATTACCTTTCCAATTTATAATTTCCGCTCGAAAACCGAACAGCACGCAAACAAACGTTTTAGGGCGCCTTAGCTAAAATCACTTCGAAGGAGTACTCAAAACCATCCCGGTAAACCGTCAAGCGGACTTTTTCGCCAGCCCTTTTCTTATGAATTTCGCCTAAGAGCTTCTCTATTCGTGTTACGGGGACGTCATCCAAAGCCAATATTATGTCGCCAGCCGCTATACCAGCCTCATGCGCTGGGCTTCCCTCAACAACCCTAGTGACTAAAACGCCTTCATCTAATGGTATTCCATAATAGCGGGAAATCTCCTTTGTGAGGCTTAATCCCATTATCCCAAGCCATGGTCGTGTATGCACCCCTTTAGATATGATTTCTGCTGCGCACTTTTTGGCTGAGTTTATGGGAATGGCGAACCCGATTCCATGGGCATAGGGAATAATAGCGGTGCTTATGGCAACAACCTTGCCATTAACATCCACTAGGGGTCCGCCGCTGTTTCCCGGGTTTATGGCTGCATCTGTTTGGACAAGATTTTCCAGAAGCTCATTTTTGGATTCTATGGTGCGGTTTAAGGCGCTTATAACGCCGGAAGTTATTGTTGGTCCACCAGCCAAGCCGAAGGGGTTACCGATGGCGTAGACGCGCTGTCCAATCCTCAACTTATCAGAGTCTCCAAGCTCAGCATAGGGCAAGCCTTTCCTGTCAACTTTGACTACGGCTATGTCGTGAATTGTGCATGTTCCAAGCAAGCGTCCGTTTAAAACCTCGCCGTTCCAAAGGGTGACAGCTATGCGTTCAGCGCCTTGAACAACATGGTTATTCGTCAATATATGACCTTCGCTGTCTATTATTGTTCCGGAACCCATGCCCTTGACCGGGAAAACTTGATAGAATATATCTTGAATCAGTCTAATCGTGCTGATGTTGACGACGCACTTGCTGACTTTCTCTAGAACGTCCAGAACCTTAGTTTCGTCATTAAATGCCAATCTAACCGCCACTGTAAAATCTCTTTAAAGGCTTTAAACCCTTTTCTCTCTTCACGTTTTGGTTTTTGAGTAGGCGTTAATGAGTAGAACCACCGCGGCGGCTTGTGTCAAAAGAACATATATTATCACGGCTAAGTATGGAATTTTCAATTCTGCCATCAAGCCATATACTGCCCCGCCAGTTAACATGCCAACACCATAAGCCGTGTTAAATATGCCATAGGCTGTTCCCCGTAAAGAAATTGGGGCAAAACCCGAAACAGCTGCGCGGTAAATGGACTCCTGCATTCCCAAAACTAGACCGAAAAAGGCTGCAGCCATAACAAGCATTGTTAAGTCTGCATTAGCCATGGCAAAAAATGTTGGAAAAACCGACAGAATGAACGGCAGCGCCAAAACTCTAATCTTGAACCTGTCGTAGGCGAATCCCGCAAAAAGTGCTGTTGGCGCGTCCACCCCCTGTATCAGCATGTAGATTAGGGGGACAATCCACAACTGGTTCGTCGGCTTTAGAATTTCTGTCGCCTTGAGAAGTATAAGCTCGAAGGGTATAAGCCCAACAGTGTTCAGCAAAACAGCCGAAGTGTAAACATAAAAAGCTCTTCCAAGTTTTTCTTCACCCTTTTCTATTCTAACCTCTGCTGGCTCTGCGGTTTTTCTCCAACCGACCTTCCTAAACGTGTAGGCTAGGAATGCCATAAGCATGATGAAGGGCAACGCTAGAAGACTGAAGGTTAAATTGTAATTGTTGCTGGTGTAGAACATTAAGCCAGCCACGATGAGGGGACCTAAAATGGCGCCAATTTGGTCTAATAGTTCATGGATTCCGAAGGCTTTTCCAGCGCCAACCCCTCGGCTTACAATAGATAGCACGGCGTCTCTCGCCGGCGACCTAATGGCTTTTCCAATTCTTTCAAGAAGCACCAAGATTATTGCTATTTCCCAAATTCTTGTCACTCCCAAAAGCGGTATTGATACAATAAGCCCGTATCCCAAAAATATGAAAAGCCAGTAAGCTCTCGTGGTGTCTGCGAGGCTCCCGCTTACAAGCCTTAGGGCGTATCCCAAAAACTCCCCAAATCTGCCGAAAAAGGCTATGGCAAAGGCGGAGGCTCCAAGAAATTCTAGGTATGGTGTAACAATCCCCCTTGAACCCTCATAGACAACGTCTCCCATGAGGCTCACTATTCCGAGAAGGAGAATAGCCACGTAGGCTTTTTTCGCATTCGCTAAGCCGTTTTTCATTATGTTTTCCTGCTAAGAGTAGCCCTTTAATCTAGGCTGAAGTTAAGAGTTTCGCTATCCTCTCAAGCCACTCCTTATCTTTCTCGTCAAAACTGCCATATTCCTCGCTGTCAACATCAAGAACAGCCACAACATCACCCTTCTCGCCGAATACTGGCACGGCAATTTCAGACTTTGAACGGGGGTCACATGCGATATGTCCTGGAAACTCGTGAACATTTGGCACAATAATGGTTTTCCCGCTTTTGGCGCATTTCCCGCAAACACCAGTGTAGGCTATTCTGGCGCATGCTGGCGGTCCCTTTGATGAACCAAGCTCCAACCAATCCTTCTTGGGAATATAAAATCCAACCCAAAAATAGTATGGGATTTTCTCCTTCAAAACGCTGCATACAAGTGCCATTCTTTCTTCAAAGGATTTTCCCATAACTCCTTTCTTTATAGCTTCGAAGCATTCGCTGTAAGTTTTCTCTTTTGCATTATGTTCCATCATGTTCACTCAACTTTTAGGTTGGCGAATTTAAAACATGTTTTGATTGGATAAAGCTTTTATTGATGCTCCTGGTTTAGTTTGGCAAATGCTCATAAAAGATGATGTGAAATGGCTTTGCAGAAAGGCGACTTCATACTGTTAGATTACGTGGCAAAGGTAAAAGAGACAGGAGAAGTCTTCGACACCACAATTGAGGAGGTAGCCAAAAAAGAACGCCTCTACAAAGAGGGCGAAATCTACGAGCCAAAACTCGTTGTTATAGGCGAGGGCTGGGTCCTAAAGGCTTTGGATGAAAGCCTAACAAACATGGAAGTTGGAAAAACTGAAACTGTAGAGATACCGCCAGAAAAAGCCTTTGGAGCAAGAGACCCAGAAAAAGTTAAGCGAGTTCCTCTTAGGCACTTGACGGCTAAGGGCATAACCCCAACCCTTGGAATGCGCCTCGAATACGACGGTAAAATGGCAACTGTTAGGGCTATTGGCGCTGGGCGCGTCCTTTTAGACTTTAATCCTCCATTGGCTGGAAAAACCCTTGTTTACGAGGTTACGGTCAAGAAGAAGCTTGAAACGCCAGAAGAGAAGATAGCCGCCCTAATTCACCGTAGAATACCAACAGTTGAGGCTGAAAAGTTCAAGTTCACCATTAAAGCGAAAAACGTTAGCATAGAAATGCCTGAAGAAGCCTTCTACTTGGAAGGAATTCAGGTTGCAAAGCGTGGCATAGCCCTAGACATACAGAAGTTTTTCCCGGAAATAACCGCCGTCAAGTTCACAGAAACCTTTAAGGCGGAACCAAAGGCAAAAGCCTAAATAACCCCGGTTATTTTCGCAATTCTTTCGCATTCTTCTAGGCTTAGGTCTAACTTATTAAGGATTGTGTAGCGTTCAGGTCTTATTGATGATGCCATAAACAAGGCTTTAACCACATCGTCTTTCGCCAACCCAAGTTCGTAGGCGTTGGTTGGCGCTCCAACTGTTTTTAGGGTTTCCCTTATGCGCTTCCAGTCTGTGCCATGCAGATAAGCCATAATAATTGTTCCTATACCGCACTGCTCGCCGTGAAGGGCGTTGTTAGGCTTTATGAGGTCTAGGGCGTGGCTGAATAAGTGTTCTGCACCACTGCATGGGCGGCTGCTCCCAGCAATGCTCATGGCTACTCCACAGCTTATTAGGGCTTCAAGGAGCACGCGCAAGCCTTCCTCGTTTTCTGGTTTTATGAGGCTGGCGTTTCGCATCACGAGCCTTGCGCTCATTAGGGCTAGGCTTGCGGCGTACTCCCCATAATACTCGTTCTTATCCATGCTTGCAAGCTTCCAGTCTCTCACAGCTGTGAATTTTGCAATGACGTCTCCGCAACCACTTGCAATAAAACGGTGAGGTGTCTGTGTGATTATGTTTGTGTCGGCTATTATGGCTACCGGGGCTTGAGCCATTACCGAAAAAGGTTTTTCAAGACCTTTGACAGACGACAGTGGGCTTGCAATCCCATCATGGGAGGCTGTTGTTGGAACGCTTATGAAGGGCACCTTTTGCCGGGCAGAGCTTAACTTTGCAATGTCGATTTTTGTTCCTCCGCCCACGCCAAAAACTACTTGAGGTTTTAAGGCTCTAATTTTTTCCTCAACAGCTTCCACATCTTTTATGGTGGCTGACTCCACAATGAGCGTTTTGGCTTGCACCCCCTCTTTTTCAAGAATTTCCTCAACAATTTTCCCGGCAATATTGTGGGTTTTCCTCCCAGTAATTATTAGGGCGGACTCCGTGAAACCCAGCCTTTTGGATATTTCCGCAGTTTGTTCTATTACGCCCTCTCCGACAATAACCTCCCTTGGAAGCTGCATCCAGTGGCGTTTTAAAGGCAAACCAATCACTTGCTGAGACTTTTCCTCTCAAATGATATGAGTGCGGCTCTTAAAACCCTTTTTCAAAGCAACGCTTCAGCCTGGTATATTTTAACTATAAATTTTAGTTTCATAACCGATAAGAATCCAGAATTTAAAAACCCTATCGCCATGTCTGATAGGGCGACAATTGAGAAGGGAAAATGTAAACATTACTGTGTGAGGTGCGGCAAGGAAATATCAAAGGATGAGTATGAAGAGTTCGATGGTTTCTGCGAAGAGTGCCATTGGGCGGAGGAAGACGAGCTAACAGAGGAAGAAGACATAATCTAGAGGCTTCAAAACGTTTATAGATGAATTGCATTTTCGAAGCGTAATATTAATAAGCTTCATGACGTGATTAAATGATGCTACTTCCTAGCGAAGTAATTTGGCGATGTGTTTAGGTTTTGGGAGAAATGCGTAAAATGTCAAACAGCAACGTAGTTGATAAGTTGACGTTGAAGGGAACGACAACCATAGGGGTTGTCTGCAAAGATGGAGTAATCCTGGCTTCAGACACCCGAGTAACCATGGGATTCTATGTAGCCCACAAACATGGGAAGAAAATATACAAGATAGACGACCACATGGCGATGACCATTGCTGGAACAGTCGCTGACGCCCAAAGAACAGTGGACATTTTAACGGCTAACGCCCAACTTTACAAGATAAACATGGGAAGACCAATGCCCATAAGCTCAGCGGCAAGGCTCATGGCAAACCTCCTATTCTCAACCCGGTACATACCACTGGCAACCCAGGTCTTGATAGGCGGAGTCGACGACACTGGGCCTCATGTTTTCTCCATAGACCCCTTCGGAAGCCTAACAGAGGAGAAGTGTGTCGCCACCGGTTCGGGTTCTCCAATAGCCTACGGCGTTTTGGAGGACAAGTTCCGAGAGGGCATGTCGGTGGCTGAAGCTTTACCAATAGTTGTTAGGGCCGTTGACTCAGCCATGAAAAGGGACTCGGCGAGCGGAGACAGCTTCAATGTGGCGGTTGTGGACGCTAACGGTTATAGAGAATTAACAGAAGAGGAGAAGAAGAAACTTTTAGCTGCAAATTGAAAAGGGAAGTCTAAAAGTTGGCGCCCAACACTGAAAGGGAGAAAATCGAAATAAGCAAATACATACTTGAGCATGTCCCAAAAGAGGCTGAAGTCACAAGGGTAGAATATGAAGGTCCAATGCTGGCGGTCTACGCAAAAAGACCGGAAATCCTCGTGGAGCAGAGCAGCCTAATAGCTGACATAGTAAACGTCATCAGAAAAAGAATCGTCGTCCGCTCAGACCCATCTGTGAGGCTTACAGAGAAAGAGGCAGAGAAAATAGCCCGAGAAATAATTCCGCCAGAGGCTGAAGTCACAGATGTGTACTTTGACCCAAGTCTAGGTGAAATAATCATCGAGGCTAAAAAGCCGGGGCTAGTTATAGGGAAAAATGGTGCTGTCTTGCAGGAAATTATAAAGAGGACAAAGTGGCGCCCCCACGTTTTGAGAAGCCCGCCACTACGCTCTAAGATTATTGCGCACATGCGTCACTACCTCCATTCTGAAAGCAAGGAAAGGGAGCGAAACCTCCGCACATTTGGCGAAAGAATCTTCAGACCAAAAGTCTTCGAGGTCGGAGATGTTCGGATTACGCCATTAGGCGGCGTTCAAGAGGTTGGACGCTCGGCTTTCCTTGTGCAGACGAGAGAAAGCAGCATCCTCTTGGACTGCGGCATAAATCCGGGCTCGTCGAAGCCTTTTGAGGCTTTTCCAAGGTTTGACCATCCAGCTTTCGAGATAGACTCCTTGGACGCTGTTGTTATAAGCCACGCCCACCTTGACCATTGCGGCTTGGTTCCATTCCTATATAAGTATGGCTACGAAGGTCCCGTTTACTGTTCCGCTCCAACATCCAACCTCATGACGCTGCTTCAGCTTGACTATTTGGATGTGGCTAGCAAGCAGGGCATAATTCCACCCTATGACCAAAAGGATGTTCGGGAATGTGTCCTTCACACTATTCCGCTTCGTTATGGTGTTGTAACGGATATTGCCCCGGACGTGCGGCTGACACTGCATAATGCCGGGCACATTTTAGGCTCTTCAATAGTGCATTTGCACATTGGCGAAGGCCTACACAACATTGTTTATACGGGCGACTACAAGTATGCGCGAACCATGCTTTTGGAGGCGGCAACAGCCGAATTTCCAAGAGTTGAAACTGTCATAACTGAAAGCACTTATGGTGGTCCGGAGGACATAATGCCCTCAAGGGTTGAGGCTGAAGAACGTCTAACGAAAATAGTAAACGAGACATTAGAGAAAAGGGGCAAGGTTCTAATTCCGGTTCCAGCTGTTGGCAGAGCACAGGAAATAATGCTTGTTTTGGACGGCTACATGAAGCGTGGGCTGATGAAGGAGGCTCCGGTCTTCATTGAAGGTATGATTTCTGAAGCTACGGCAATCCACACGGCTTACCCAGAATACTTGGGCAGGGAAGTCAGAAACAGCATCCTCCACGACGGGGTGAACCCCTTCGAGTCGGATTATTTCACAGTTGTTGAGCATCCAAGCGTTAGGCAAAGCGTGATTGACGGAGAACCGTGCATAATCATGGCTACTTCAGGCATGCTTGAGGGCGGACCAGTAATAGAATACTTCAAAAGCCTAGCAGAAGACGAGAGAAACACCATAGTATTTGTAAGCTACCAGATTGAGGGCACTTTAGGCAGACGTGTTCAAAAGGGCATAAACGAGGTGGCAATGATTGACAGCGAGGGCAAAATGAGCGTTGTAAAGGTAAAGATGCGTGTAGAATCCATAGAAGGCTTTTCAGGGCACTCTGATAGGCGGCAGATAATAAACTACATAACGCATTTAAAGCCTAGACCGGAACGAGTTATAGTTTGCCACGGTGAAAGGGCAAAAATAGCCAGCATATCCAATTTCATAGAGAAAAAATGTGGAATCCAGAGCTTTGCACCCGCAGTTATGGAAACCATTAGGCTGCTGTAGCTATAGGCTCGCTTGCCACCGGCGTTTTCTCTCTCCAAATCTTCACGTTAGGCGGACAAATAACCACGCGTTCCTCGCCTAGGCGGGCTATGTCCCCGCCGACAGACTCGACGAACTCGCATAACTCGTTAACAGCTTTTTTAACATCGTCAACGCTCTTATTTGCGAGAGGAGTTATTCTAAGAATTAGTATGTTTCCGGAGCTCACCTCCTTCTTAACAACGTCCAAGTCGGATAAGTCTCGGAGGGGCATAGCCTTCAAGAAGGTTTTGCCGGGCTTCTCCTTGGCTTCCGCTTTCGGCGTTTCCGCCTTTCCCTCTTTCTTGTATTTGCGGAAGAGTTCACCTAAACCCGGCAAACTTCTCCTCTCTATTACGCCCTTTATACCTATTTACCCTTTTTAAGAGTTTAAGCGTTTCCTTATTGAACGGTGCTCTGAATCTACAATACGGATTAGTGTTAATAGGTTTATGAATCTAGAATATGGATTCGAACTTACTTTTGCTTATGCGCTTGCCAACTCCTTTATGGTTTTCCAGACTTTATCGCCGACATGGTGGACATTTTTAACCACAACGCCATGCTTAACTCCAGCAACCTCTTCTGAGTTGTAACAGATTTCACCTACAGCAATAGGCTTGCCATATTTCTCATCCACAACCAGGACTATGTCGTCCTTCAAAAATTCTCCTTCAAAGCGTAGAATTCCCGGAGCCATAACGTCTGCGCCATTACAAATGTGAGGAACAGCCCCCATGTCCACGACAACCCTTGGCAAAAAACCGAAAACTTCTTTGAAGAGAAGAGTTGGGTAAACATTCTCTCCGCTTTTGAAAAATGCTGGTTCTCCATTTATTAGGTAAACCTCACCAAAATCTGCTTCAACAACCTCCACCTTTGGAGTGCTTACAAAGCACTTTTCTAAAGCTATTTTCAGCCTTTTTGAGGCTTTTTCCAAAAGATTCCTAGCCTCTTTATCCTTTAGGAAATGCCTTTTAAATCTTTTAGACATAGTTTTCCGCTTCTCGCTTAGATAGGTTTAAATGGTATAATTTAAGTATAAAAAGGGTAAATGTCTAATTGAGGTCTGTAAATGAGCGAGATGACTACCGAAATCCTTGAGCAGAACCTTGGAAAAATAGTGCTTGTAAGGTTGAAGGGTGGAAAAAGCCTTAGAGGAAGATTGAAGGGCTTTGACCAACACTTAAACCTTGTCCTTGAGGACACCGAAGACACGACTGACGCTGAAAACACTAAGAAGCTCGGCTTAATAATTGTCCGCGGAGACAACGTCGTTCTAATATCGCCGCCTCCTAGGTGAAAATTTTGGGAAAGGGAACACCATCCTTTGGGAAACGTGCAGGCAAAACGCTTCACATACGCTGCAGGCGTTGTGGAAGGAGAGCCTATAACGTTTCGAAAAAGCGGTGTGCCGCCTGCGGTTATGGGGCGTCAACAACTATTAGGCGTTATTCTTGGCAGACTAAAAACCTTAATAGGCAGAGAATCCGCTAAAACTCGTTATTGTTGTAGTAGCCCTTATCAATTCTAACAAATATTAGCGGTCCTTTGCTTCTTGTCAGTTCTCTAGCCTTGCGCAAAGTGTTGTTTACAACGTTTAGCACTTGTTCCTGATCGCTTGTATACTTCCTCTTGTTTTCGCCCAACTCCATTTTTAGAAGGTTTTCAGCCAAAATTGACGTTCCGCAGATTTCGCCGTTCTTTATGAGGGTTGATATGATGACTTCTTGCATTTCCCTGCGATTGGTAAGCCTCCTCCATATGGGTTCTGCATTGTTTAGGATTTTTGTCACTTTGTTCCACTTTTGGGCTTCCTCGTTGCCTATTAGGAGTTTTACCCTCTCTCCCCACTTTTTCAGCCATATGCCAGTCCACAAGTCTATGAACTCTTCAAGCTCTTTAGGTTCTTTCTGATAGAACTCTTCAAGTTTGTCGGCGAGTTCAAATTCGTTTGCCTCTTTGCCCACAAGGTTCCAGTAAACCTTCAAGTAGTTGGTGAAGTCTTGGCATGCTATCTGCAAAACCTTCCGGTCAGCGCCGAAAATATCCAGCATTGGATTTTTGCTCTTTAACTTCTCAGACAACAGTACCTCAACGAAATTCATTGTTTTCGAAGCCCTCTCCGCTCTAATACTAAGATTAAAGTTTTAATTAAGCTTTATTTATGGTTGCTTCTATAACATTCTTAAGTAATTTTCAACCATATTGCATGTTCCGTAATATTCCTTAATTAACAAAGAAATTTTGGAAGCTCGCTGAAGTCCCTAATGATTAGGTCAGGCTTTTCATTTTCTAATTCTTCCCTCGTGAATATTCCGGATAAGACGGCGACCGTTTTCGCACCAGCATTTTTTCCAGCCTTAATGTCTGCGACGGAATCGCCTACGATAGCACATTCGCCTACTTTAACGCCTATCCGCTCAGCGCAGTCAACCAGCGCCTTAGGAGAAGGCTTCGGAAACCTCGTGTTCAATGCTGTAACAACACATTGGAAATATTTGGCTAAGCCCACCTTCTCCAGCCACTTTCCAATATTTTCGCATGGGACATAACGCATTGTTAATAGCGCAAGCCTAGCCTTTCTTGAAAGCATCTCAAGAGTTTTCTGCGTGTTTGGCAATAGTTTTGCCTTGTCTTCAGCAATCCTATAATAAGCCTCAAGATAGGCTTCTAGAAATTTTTCAATGTTTATTTTTGGCAATAAATCCTTTATTGGTAGGTTCTGCTCTAGTCTTCTCGGAATCTCTAAAATCAAGCTGGGGTTAAACTCTTTTACGCCAAGCTTTGCTAGGGCTTTTGCTAGGGCTTCGTGGTAGGCTTCTCTTGAATCTACAAGTGTGCCGTCCAAGTCTATGATTATCCCTTTAACTTTCAGCTTCATTCCTCTGCCTCTTTTGCCAGTTTACGCGCCTCTTGTTTCGATAAGTTTTTATCTATGGTTTATTGTCTAAAAGGATACCCGCTAAAAAGTATAAAAGGTTGAAGGTTTGGAGTATTAGGCTATGGTTAGGAAGGCGCGGATACGCTTAACAAGCACAGACTACAAGAAGCTTGAGGAAGTGTGCCAAGAGCTTAAGGCGATAGCTGAAAAAACAGGGGTGAAAATGGTTGGGCCTATTCCGTTGCCAACCAAGAGGCTTAAGGTTCCAGTTTTGAAGTCTCCATGCGGTGAAGGGACATCCACATGGGACAAGTGGGAGCTGCGCATCCACAAACGCTTGGTGGACATTGACGCTGAAGAACGTGCCATGAGGCGGATTATGCGTATCCGTGTCCCGGAGGAAGTGCACGTAACAATAGAGCTTCTCTAGCTTTATATTTTGTTTTTACAAGAGCATGAAGGATGCTATTGTTAAGATTAGGCTTATGGTGAAGGCTGAAGCCCAAACGACCTTGTTCCAAAAGAAGATTTTAAAGCCGTCGAGCATTCCGAAGGGTATGAGATTGAGAAAGGCTATCCAAGCGTTTATCGCGAAACCTAGAAGGAACAGATATGTAAAGTTGCTGGTTGGCGCCAAACGCGTCGCTAGAAGAAACCCTAAGGATAATATGATGTTTGTTAATGGTCCAGCTATGGAGATTTTCCCGAGGTTTCTTTTGCTGGTTAATCCTGCTACAACCACGGCTCCAGGCGATATAATCTTGAAGAGGGGCGAAACGATAGATATGGCTGTTAATATTAGGCCGAAAAGCATTATTCTGAATTCCGCCCATAAACCGCTTTTTTGAGCTGTGAATTTGTGGGCTAGTTCATGGATTAGGAAGGATGCCGTTACTATGACTCCAAACGCGAATAGCATGGGGATGCCTCCGATATTTTGGATTACGGTTGGCGATATTCCTAGAGATAGTCCTATGCCCAAAACAAGTAGTGCCGCCACTGCTAAGTGTGTGACCTCTTTAGCGCTGAATTGAATCTGCCTTCTAGTTTCTATTGGGATATATGTGATTGTGTACTCGATTGGCTTCCATGCTTGAGGAAATTGTGTTTGCTCCTCCTTTACTGGTGCTCGTGCCAACTCAATTTTTGGGCATTCGTGGTTTTCCGGTAGGCGATGCTCGGCGCAGAAGTATCCTCCACAGTAGGGACATCTAAAGGGCAGAAAGGTTTCTGTTCCACATTTTTGGCACTTCATTTTTGTGGCGCCTTTAACCGCTTAAAATGGCCTTTTTACTCTTTATATGTTTCTACTGGTGATGGGTTAAACGTTAATAGGAGTAGGCGTCCAGTTAATTTGGAAGGGTGGAGAAAGCGTGAAGGCTTTCAGTTTCGTTCATGCGGCAGACTTGCATCTGGGCTATTCGCAGTATGGGTTAGAGGTGAGACGCGAGGATTTTGATAAGGCGTTTAAGGAGCTCGTTGACAAAACCCTTGAGCTAAAACCCGCATTTCTCATAATTGCCGGAGACCTTTTTCACAATGCCAGGCCATCCAACGTCACATTGGAGAACGCCATAAAAAACTTTAGCAGGCTGCGGGGGGCTGGCATTCCAGTGCTGGTTGTTGACGGTTCCCATGACTCGTCGCCAAACGTTGTCACAAGCACAATCCTTAACCCGTTGGACAGTGCTGGGCTTATCTATTATCTGCCACGGCATGAGGGGGCTTGTTGGCGGAAACCTGAATGCTGCTACGTTTACGGAGTGCCCAACTATCGGACTAGGCATAAAACCGAAGAGATGCTTCCAGCTTTTATGGAGCAGAACAAGCCAACGCCAGACCCTTCGCTTTTCAACATTTTCGTTTTCCACATGGCACTTGACCTTCCAGAGGTTAACCCACCCTATATAGAGGCTGAAGCTCCCGTTGAGCTTATACCCGAAGGCTTCAATTATTATGCAGGTGGGCACATTCACAAACCTTACATGGGAAAGCTCAAAACTGGATTGTTGGTTTATCCCGGAAGCACTGAGACAATAAATTATGACGAGGCTGGGAACGAGAAGGGCTTTTACTACGTGGAAGTGAACGAGAAGGGGGAGGCTAACCCACAGTTCATAAAATTGGAGTCTCCCCGCAAGTTTGTTGTTTTAGAGCAAGATTTTACTGGCGTTACAGCATCGAAAATCACCGAACTTGCTGTCCAACTTGTGAAGGGCGCTGATGTGGAGGGCGCTGTGCTTATTCCAGTTTTGCGTGGTGTCTTGCCAGTTGAGGCTAGCCGTGCAGAAGTTGACGTCGCCCAAATCCGGGGCGCCGCCGAGAAAGCTTTACTTGTCCATCCAGTGGTTTTGCTGCGGGAAAGCGAGGTTCCAGAGACCGTTGTTCGCTCCATATTCGAAAGCGAAATTAAGGATTTGAAAACGAAAAGCTTCGAATATTTCTTGCAAATTTTCTCTGAACGCTACAGTCGGGAAGAAGCCGAAAAAATTGCCAAGGCTGCTGTTAACTTGATTGAGCCGCTTTCCAAAAAGCAGGACGAGAAGGTTAAGCAGATTTTGGAGGAGCTTATCTAATGAAAATCGAAGTTGTCCAATTGGAAAACATCCGCTCCCACGTGAAGTCTACAGTTCCATTTGCCAGAGGCTTCAATTGCCTTGTTGGCGGCTTGGGCTGTGGTAAATCCAGCATACTTTACGCCATAGACTTCGCCCTCTTCGGAGACCCTTTAGGAAGGAGCTACGACTACCTTCTGCGGGATGGCGCCGAAACCGGAAGAGTTGTTGTCCAGTTCACCCACAACGGCAAAAGCTATAAAATATCGAGGGGCTTGAAGAGGCGTGGGAAGGGCATAAGCCAAGACTTTGACGAGCTTAAACTTTTTGAAGGCGAAACCATAATCGCAAGCGTGAAAAGCGACGCTGTCGCAGAACAGTTGAAGGCTATCACCGGCTTGGAGAAGGAGCTTTTCCGCGAAATTGTTTGGGTCCGCCAAGAACACCTTAAAGAACTTTTAGACGCCCCGCCCAGAGAGCGGCAAAAACGCCTAGACGAACTTTTTGGCTTGTCGGAATACGAAACAGCATGGAGCAACCTAGCTGGCTACCAAAAGGAATACGAAGGTGAAAAAAGAGTATACGAAAGAGACCCAGACGTCGCTGGAATTAAAAAGCTGAATGAGGAGTACAACAGCCTAGCCAGAGAATTCGCCCTATTAGAGATCGACCTCCAAGAAACCACAAGAAAGCTCAACGAAGCCAAAAAAGCTTTGGAGGAGGCAGACCTCAAACTCAAAAAACTGGAGGAGCTTAAAACATCCGTAGAAAGCCTCAAACGCAAGGAAGCCCAAATACAAGCCAGCCTAACAAGCCTTGAAGATTCTTTGGCATCACTTGCTGAAAAAGTTGAAGGAAAAAAAGCAATAATTGACAATCTGAAACAGCGCCTCAACACTATGGAATCACAAGCAAACGCCTACAAAGAAACACTCAAAGAAATTGGGGTTCCAACAGACCAGCCCCTTGAAACTTTGAGGCAGCATCTTTCAGCCTTTGACGAGCAAATTGCGAGCCTAAAAGCTGAACAAGAGGCTATTCTTCGAAATCTCCATGCAGACCAGCGGAGGCTTGCATCCCTTCCAACGGAAAACCGCTGCCCCCTCTGCCTCCAGCCATTAAACGCCAATTATAAGACCAGCCTAATGGAGCGTATACAAAAAGAAAACGTGGAACGGCAAAAAACCATAAACCAGCTTCAAAAAGACATTGAGGAACTTCAGCAGATAAGGGAGAAAGCCAATTCTGCCATCTCTAACCTCCAGGCTCTTCTACCCAGAATCGAAGACTTGAGAGCCCGCCTAAACGAGGAGTCTAAGGCTTTAGCCGAACTTTCAAAAGAGTTTGAAGAGAAGCAGAAAATGGAGAATACGCTGAGAAACCAGCTGGAAGGCATACGCGCAGAAATAGGCAGATTTGACGTTTTCCAGCTTGAAACCGCCAGAAAGCTAAGAGAACAAGCCTTCCGGCAATATTATATGCTTGAATCCGAACTGCGGACCAAGGAAAACCGGAAAGAGGACATGATGCGCCGCCTAGACGAAATTAAGGAGCGCATAGACCAAGCCCAGAAAAAGATTGAGGAGATGGAGAAACTTGACAAGATTTTGGGCATCATTGGCGGTATCCGCGACGCCTACAGGAGCATCCAACCAAAATTGCGGAGCGAATTTGTAAAAGTCCTGAAGAATTTTGTTCAGCAAATCCTAGACAGCCTAGTGGGCGAGGAAGGCGCACCAATAAACATCACAATAGATGAGACTTATACGCCGTATGTAATAAGCGAGACAGGCGTCGAAAGGGAGGTTTCAAACCTTTCTGGTGGGGAGCGAACCTTAATAGCTTTTGCATATCGCCTCGGGCTTGGTCAGCTAATAATGCAGTCGCGGACTGGTCACGGCTTAAGCCTCCTACTGCTTGACGAGCCGACAGAAAGCCTTGGAAGGGAGGATGGCTCAATAGACCGCTTGGCAGAAGCCATTTCAAGGTTTAAAGCTGTAGAACAGATAATCGCGGTGACCCATAGTGAGGCTTTCGCTGAAAAAGCCGAACATGTTATAAGGGTGGAGAAAGAGGCTGGAGAAAGCAAAATATCAGTCGAAAAATAACTTGGAACTACTCCTCAATAACTCTGTTCTCTAAAACGCCTATTCCTTCAATCTCTATTCTCACGGTGCTTCCGGGCTTCAGAAATTTTGGTTCTGGCTTCATGGCGAAGCCGACGCCAGCTGGCGTCCCTGTGGCGATTATGTCGCATGGCTCTAACGTCATGACTTTGCTTAGGTGATGGACTATCTCATAAACATTGAAAACCATGTTTTTAGTTGTTGAATCTTGGCGAAGTTCCCCGTCCACCCATGTTCTAATGCGAAGATTAGACGTGTCCGGCAGCTGGTTTTCCGTTGTTATGCATGGTCCAGTAGGTGCAAAGGTGTCGAGGCTTTTGCCCCTGGTCCACTGTCTATCTTTAAACTGGATGTCCCGTGCCGAAACATCATTTAAAATTGTATATCCGAAAATGTGTTTCTTCGCCTCTGAAACTGGCACATTTTTACCTTTCCGCCCTATCACAATGGCTAGCTCCGCCTCATAGTCGAGTTCCTTAACAAACCTTGGCTTAACAATATTCTCGTTTGGTCCAATTATGGTTGTGTGGGGCTTCAGAAAGATTATGGGTTCGTCTGGTATCTGTGCGTTTTGCTCCGCAGCATGGTCCCTATAATTCAGTCCTAAGCAGATAATTTTTGGCGAGTGGGCTATCGGCGCCAGAAGTCTTATCCCATTAACTGGCACAGAGTTTTTCTCAATGACATATTCTGGGGCTTCCTCAAGAAGCCTTTCTGCAGTTTTAATGGCTCTTTCTCCGCTTGCCACGAAGGTTTCTATCCTGCTTGGAAGCCGTCTGTGCATGGTTCTGGCGAGGCTTGGCAAGCAGACCACCCTTTTCTCATTGCCGGATAAAACACCGTAGCTTTCCATTTCTCCGTCCAAGTAGCGGACAAGCTTCATTGTCGCACCTTCTTTCGGCTGTGATAACGCTCAATAATTTTCACTTTTAGAATTGAAAATGTATAAATGTGATTTGGAGAAGAGCATACGTTATGCATGTTAAAACAAGAAAATTAGCCCTTATAGAAGGCATAACTGCTGGCATCCTCTTTGGAACTTCAGCTATCTTCATAAGGTACCTCCAAAATTTTGATGCCTTTTCCATAGCCTTCTGGCGACTAGTCATCGCTTGCATCGTGCTGGCTATAGGGCTCTTTATGCTTAGAAAAGCTTTCAGCTTTAGCCTTGTTAGGAAAAATTTGGGAAATCTTTTCGTTCTCAGCATTTTTCTAGGTTTACACTTCATATTTTTCATATCCGCTGTTAAGGATACAACGATTTTAAACGCAACTGTTTTGGTTAACACAACCCCAATTTTTTCCCTGATTTTCTCAAGCCTATTCTATAAAACTAAACCTTTAAGCCTCGCTGTTTTTGGCATAGCCTTATCTTTTATTGGTGTATGCATTATTGCCTCCGCTGAAGCCCAAATGGCTGGTGCTTCGCTGGATAACTTCTCTCCAAGACTAAAGGGGGATTTAGAAGCCACATTAGCTGCCATACTTGAAGCCTGCTTCCTTACTTATGGAAGAAAAATAAGGGGAAGCATGGATATAATTTCCATAATGCTCCCCATCTATTTTCTAACAGCGATAATCGTAGGCATATTAGGATTGGCTGTCAAAAACGAAACCTTAGAGTTGCCAACAACGATGGAGAGTCTCCTTCCACTGATTGGGTTGGGTGTCTTGCCAACGGCGGTAGCCCGCACTTTAGCCTTTTCTTCTCTCTCGAATCTAAAATCTTTTGAAACTGCAACCATGGCTTTGCTGGAACCATTAGGAGCAACAGCCTTAGGCATAGTTCTATTTGGTGAGTGGCCTATCCCGATTTTTGCGGTGGGAACAGCATTAATTTTGGCTGGGATAGTCTTCGTTTCTAGAGGGAAGGGCTGAAAGCTTTTACGAAACAGATAAAAAGCTTCATAATATATTGTGCAGAAAGCGGGTTGAAATCCAATGGCGACAAATGACAAAATATTGAAGGCTTTGGAATCCGCAACCAGCCACTTGGGAAAATCGACCTCCGCGCTGAGCAGCGGAGACGAAAACTCCTTTACAAAACATTTTTGGCATGTTGCCGCAGAGCTAGAATACGCCCTTTTCCTATTCTCCCTAATTTTCCAAGAAGAGAATGTTGACAAGTCAAAGTGGAAGCCCAACCCCGACTTAAAAAGGGATAACATTGATGGCATTTTAGCTGAGATTTACGGTTTACTGGACAATGCCAGAAAGTTTTTGACGAGCGGCAAGCTTTTAGACGCTTATAAGGGCGTTTATGTGGCAAGACACTGTGTTTTCGCCGTTGAGGAGAATCTAGCCAAGAAAAAGCGTGAAAGCTCGAAAAATAAATAGGCTACTCTTCTGGCAACTTTCGCCCCTTAACCTTTAAGGCTCCTTCTTCTCCGCTTATAACTCTATAATAGTCCTTAAGCTCACTTTTGTATAGAAACTTTTTCAGAAGCACCCTCACATACTGTCTTGAAAGGCTTTTCTCTTCGCTCTTCACTATAATATCGTTTGTTAGAGTTTTAACCTCAGCGCTTGTCTTTTCCTTCAAGAATTCTGCCAGCTCTTTTACGATATCTCCGCCCTCAGCCTTAAGCTCAGACACATCAATTTTTATCTCAACCATCTCATCTCCGCCTCCATTCTGGATTTACTTTCTAACCATTATAACTCTAACTTGGTCGCAAGCATCCTCGCATGCGTCTGCAATCATTTCTAAGGCTTCAAAAAGTTGACCAACTAAAACGGCGACTCCAGCCTTTTGGAGGTTCTCTTTTCCTAATAAAGTTCTTGCTGTCTCGTGTAAGTCGTCAACTTTCTCCTCCTCCCTTTCCACGGCGTCTGCCGCTTGAAGGGCTTCTTCCGGCTTTGTTATTATCTTGTTTATGCACCTTTGGAGCATTATGGCACATTCCCTCACGCCTTTAGCCATCTCCACAAACTCTTTTTTGATAGAGGCTGGCACATGCTCCATGGGCGTGGCCATTAAAACCCTTGTTGATTCTCTGCTCCAGTCTGCGACCATGTCCACCCTCTTGATAAGGTGCATTATGTCTTCTCTGGCTGTTGGCGGTAACTCACCTTTCGACACTTCATCCATAACTTTTCTGCGTAGGCTGTCCGCCTCTCTTTCGCCGCTGGCAATTCTCTCTACACAGTTTCTTAGGGTTTTTGGGTCGCCGTCCACTGCCGCCTTAACGGCTTTTTCCAAGTCCTCAACTATGCTTGTTGTTATGGCGAGGTGTTGCTGTATCATTGTTAGGGCTTTTGTCTCCCTGCGCTTTTCAAACCATTTTATTAGTTCACTCAACAGCCAACTCCTCCCTTAAGCCTAACTCCGGATAAGCGAACAAGTGGGCGCTTTCCGGTTGGAAACTTAAGGTAACCTTCTCCCCTATATTAAACCATTCACAAGCCATAGAAGGGGCAACGACAACCACTAAATCCTGATTTTCAAGCCTAACCTCATACCTTACATTTGTTCCCTCAAAGGCAAACCTTTCAACAACGCCAAACATGGAATTTTCATCCGCGCCCTTCCCCCGCTTAATGGTAAAAGTTTCTGGTCTGACGGCTAAAACCACCCTTTCGCCCTTATTCATGCCTTTGTTGACCGCTTGAACCTTTATGCCTCCTCGAAGCTCAATGACAGCCATCCGCCCCCTTGTTTCAGCTATGAAGCCTTCCAAAAAGTTTGAGCCTCCGATGAAATTTGCCACGAAAATGCTCTGGGGGTTCATGTAGAGCTCTTGAGGCGTTCCCACTTGTAGGACCTTTCCCTTCTTCATAACGGCTATTCTGTCTGATATTGCCATAGCCTCCGACTGGTCATGGGTTACATGTATGGCGGTTAACTCCAAATCCTTAGCCATGCGTCTAATCTCATATCTAAGCTCATTTCTAACTTTAGCGTCCAAATGCCCTAAAGGCTCGTCTAAAAGTAGCAGTTTTGCACCAGCAGCAAGCGCTCTTGCAACGGCTACCCTCTGCATCATTCCGCCGCTTAACTCGCTTGGAAAAGCGTCCAATCGCTCGTGAAGCCTAACCATCTCCAAAACTTCATGCCCTATCCTTTCGGCTTTCTGCATGTCAAAACCCTTAACCCTTGGACCATAAGTGACGTTTTCCCAAGCGTTCATGTGGGGAAACAGCGCAAAAGTCTGAAAGACAAAGCCCACGTCACGGTCTTCAGGCGGGACATCATTCACAAGCCTATCGCCAATATATATTTCGCCTTCATCAGGCTCTATCAATCCAGCAATAAGCCTAAGTAAAGTGGTTTTTCCACAACCGCTCGGTCCAAGAATTGAGAAATACTCCTTATCCTTTATGTGGAGGCTGACTTTGTCGACAGCCACAATTTTTCCAAACTTTTTCGTGACATTAACCAAGCGCACGTCTGGCATGCCTAGTACCTTCCCTTACCCCTAACGATGAGCCTTAAGGCTAATAGGATTATGAAGGAGATTAATATTAAGAAACCGCAACCCAAACCAATCTCTAAAGGCGTGACAGCGACTTTTCCCTTAACCCAGTTAACGAGAACCACCGGAGCAGTTTTAAGCTGGGTGACAGCCAGCGTAGCACCTGTTTCGCTTACGCTTCTTGTAAAAACCATTATGGCGCCAGAAAACATAGAGTATTTGGTCAACGGGAATATTATCGTTCTAAAAACGCAGAAGGGCTTAGCCCCTAAAGTTCTTGACGCTTCTTCAAGTTCTATGCTTATCCGCTCCACAGCCGCCGACATGGACCTCACAAAATACGGGTATGTGATGGCTAAATGTGCAAAAACTAGAAGCAAGATGTCTGGTATGAATGCCAAGGTTTCTTTCCAGAAAAATCGGAGAGAAACGCCTAAAGCCACCGAGGGCACAATTATTGGAATATCAACAAGCACGTTTAAGGCTGATGAGGTTTTTCCAAGACGTTTTCTCGCGACAATTATTGCCATGGGCAAACCTATAAGAATATTTAAAACAGTGACGGCTGCCCCAAGTGAATATGAAAGGACGAGACTCTGCCAATACTCCCCCCAAGGAAAGGCACCCGACAAAGCCTTAGGCAGAACATCCGTTGGAAGAGCTTCAAAAGCTGGAAGCGCCGCGAAAAGCGACGGAATTAGGACAACTGCAAAGAATATTAAAAGCGTGATGCCATCTCTAGTGGATGCCGCCGAGGAATAACTTATCCTTCTCTCCAAAGTGGGCCATGCCCTTTTAATAGGTAATTTCAGTTTCCCTCCGAGAATGCGCACTGCTGCAAAAATTAGGCATGAAACAACTATAAGTAAAAAGCTTGCAAAAACCGTTGCTCCTTCATATGTGCTTTGGCTTCTTAAACCCTTTGAGAAGTCATCTTTTATATTTTGAATGAATATGGGGCCGTTTTCAAAAAGGGCTTCCGCATATCCATCCTTGGAAAAAACTCCAGCAACCATCATGGTGGCTCCTGTTTCTGAAATGGACCTTGCAAAAGCTAAAATAAAAGCCGCGATCAAAGAGGGCTTTATAATTCCGAAGGTTACGGTTCTGGCTGTTGTGAAGGGCGGCGCTCCTAGAGTTCTCGATGCTTGTTCATATTCAATCTTGTAGTCCAGCAAAGCGCCGACAATCACCCTCACAACGACTGGATACGAGAATGTGAAATGTAGTAATGCAACAAGAAGCCAGCCTGGCGAAACGAGAGAGCCGCCAAAAAGTGCTGAAATTCCTTCTGGCTTGTACCAGAACAAAAGAAGCGAATAGCCGAGGACTGCTGTTGGCACAATAAATGGGACGTCTGCGAGCGTGTCGAGAACGTTTATCCATTTGGATTTACTTCGGGCTATGAGCCAAGCCATCGGAATGCCAGCAGCCACATCCAAAATCGAAACCAAAACAGCCATGACAAAGGAATTTTTCACAGCGTCTAATGCCCGATTCATAAGTTGGCTGTCGCCAAAAATTTCCTGCATCGAGCCCCACTTGATTACTATACCTAAAATTGGCGGAATCAAAATTAGGGCGAAAAAGAGTATTACCGCGACTAAATAAACTCCATATTTGACAGTTGGCTTTGAGGAAAGCCTATCAAGCTTCTCCACGAATTTTTTGGGCAAACTTACCAGCCTAAATCTGCTCGGCAAACTAACATGCTTCTTTTCTCATTTGCAAAATTTGCTGATAAGCTTTCCGTATAAGGGCAAATGTTTCATCTTGTTCAATTATGAAAATTGAAAAATTATGAAAGTAAGGAAAATTATAAAAATTGGGAGATGTTGCCCTTAATTTAGCCAATTTTGGATTTGCGTTTAGTGTAGATTATGGCTGTTGATACTATGGCTATTGCTATGGCTGTTGAGATGCATATAGACATGATTTCTATTGGCAGGTTTGGCGGTGATAGCGGGTTTGGTGATGACGTTCCTTGCCAAATGTTTGTGCTGGTTGCTTTAAAAGTAGCTGACATGGAGCCTTGAGTTAACGTTACTTCCACAATGATTCCTGTTTCCTTGTCCCAGCAGTAGCTGAACTGCATGTCTCCTTGTGTTAGGCTTGCGTAGACAACGGTTCTGCTTGCTCCGGCATAAGTTCCTGTTTTTTCACCAGCAATGGTTACGCTGCCTCCTTCCACCGCTGGAATAACATCTCCGGTCCTCAAGTTTGCTGGTATGAGTGCTTGGAAAGTTGTGTTTCCAGTGCCGATTGCAACGTCCCACGTCATGATTTCAATCTGTTCTGTGCCATCACTGAAGTGTGTTGTCACGCGTAACGTTGCAACTGTTCCCGCTGCTGATAGGCACTCCACTTTAACCCATTGGATAAACTCGCCTGGCAAATTGTTGCCCGAAACGTATTCGCATTTTATCCAGTCGCCTGCTTTAACGCCTAACTGCGCAGTAGCGTAAACTGAACCTAAACAGAGCAGAAAAAGGATGATGGTTCCCAGAGCAACTGCCTTACTCATAGCGTTGACCCTCCCATCATCCTCGTTTCACGATTATTGCGGCTATCACAGATGCAACGGCTACGATGGCAACTGATAATATCAGCCACCAGTAGCTTAATATGCCCGTAAAGTCAAAGCCACCACTGACGCCACCGCCACCGCTTAAATGCGCTGCTAACTGGTGGTAGCTGTGGTGGTATTGCACGTAGATTTGAGCGTATCCGCCAGCCTGACTTATCTGAAAGTCTATGGGCTGATCGTCTAATGTCACTTTTACGGCTGAAAGCGAACTAATCATTTCAACTGGTATGGTGATGTTGGCTATTCCCGTTGTTCCGTCTGGACCGCCAACGTTTACGCTTAAAGTCATGCTTGTAGAGTTGAAGACCACGCCAAGCACAGAAGAGTTTGTGGAAACGTACATTCTCTTGTTTCGCCACTCTAGCTGCATGCGAATCCAACCTTCCGGCAAAACGGAGATGAAAGCGTTCAAACCAGTCGCTGCAGCCTCATGACCATCATCTATGCCGTCACCATCCGTATCTCTTCTTATGGGGTCTGTCCGGAAAACTTTGATTTCAACACCGTCGCTGAGTCCATCCCCATCAGTATCTGGATTTAATAGATTTAACGGGTAAGTTCCAACACTAGTCCGCTTTATGTTAAACTCATACTCTTCCAAGTTGGTCAACCCGTCATTGTCATAGTCTTTGTAGATGTCTGTTGGATCCAGTGGGTTAAAGTATCCACAGAAAATTTCTTCGCGGTCAGATAGGCCGTCTCCGTCGCTGTCCGGGTTGGAGGATATTGGAAGGCTTAAGTCTATAAGATATGGAACGTCTCTTATTGTTTTAATGAAGGCGGCTATGGAATCGTTGAGGGGCGACCATGTCCAACATTTGGCGCCATAAAAAATCGTGTGTTTGTTGCTTCCATCAACATTTATAGCTGTGATGTTACTACTATCCCACCAAATATTATATGGATGGTAATCATATCTTCCTCCATAATTAACTTCCGTGTATGTTAGCATTGTTCCATTCGGCGCCCAATTTAAATGCATTGCAATGTTGTTTTCTGAGATATCAGCAATCTTGGTTAGGTTAGTTCCATCGGAGTTAATTATCCAAACGCCAGTGTACGTTGTGAAGGCTATCTTGTCGTTTGATGGAGAAAACCTAACGCTAAACATCTGGTTATCTGTCCCCTCAAGTTCCAGAACCAGTGATCTCTCGCTTGTTTCGAGGTTGACTTTCCAAATGCGACTGAAACGGGTGTAGGGATATGTAGAATGGTTCTCTGCAAATTCTGTGTAAAGCAATGTTGTGCCATCCCTTGATAAGTCAAAGAATGTGGGTACGCATGAGGAGCAACTATTAACGTAGGTTATGAAAGTTGGATTGGTACCATCCAAGTTCTTTGAATATATTGCGGAAGAAGGAGCAAATACATAGCTGGCGTTGATGTAGAATATTTTTGAATCGTCTGGCGAAATAACAAAATTATCAAACACGCCTTGACCGCTATAGCCCCACAGATTACAAGAGTCACTAATCGGCGACCAAGTGCTTGCGTTAATTACCACAAAACGGTCAGAACCAGCTATTAATAGTATCTCTCCAGAGGGGGACCATGTGATGCTTGTTGCGATCATGCCTCCAGAATTCCACATGATATGTCCATCTTCTGTTTGCCATACTTGAGGCGCAGGCCAATAAATGATCCTTGGATTGGCATTAACGGTAGATTCAGCTGCGTTTGAAAGAGGGATTCTGCAAAGTCCAAACATTGTTGAAGCAAGGATAAAGGTTATTGCGGCGATAGACAATGATCTTTTTAACATGATGTTTCCCTCATGCTTTTAGTGTTTATTACGAAAGCATACTCTAAAAGACTTACGCACAACAAATTCTAAAAATTCATCAAAATTTCAACTAAACTTCATGCAACATTCTGAACATATTGCACAAGATCTGACGTCACACAACAAATTTTTATGTGTCAGTTCGCCCGTCGAGTCATATCACAGCTTATGCAAAGCTCTATTGACTCTCCAGCTCATCATCCAAAATAAAAATGTAAATAATCCAATTTAAGGCTTATTTAGGTGCCCTTTTCCTTTTGTTTTCTTAATAAATCTAAATATTCTTTCATTGATTTTTCAATATCCCATCTAAATCCGGGCTCTCCAAAGGTTGCATTTCACCAATTAACAAATCTTTTTAGAGAAATTTTTACAAAAAGCATGAAAGTGGCCGTCGGAATAACTAATACCAATAAAATGTTTAGTGGAAACCTAAAAGTCGCGATAAAATATAGGCTTAGCAAAAACTCCCCCATCAAAAATGTTGGCACTAAAATTCCCCAGAAAATGCCACCAGCTCCCTCAAGGAAGTCTGTTCCCGGAATTTTCAAAATTAACCTATAAAACCATGGCAAGTCTTTCTCTTCAATGCGCCTCAATTCGTCTTCCTTTTCTTTCATGGAAACCATACACTTAACGATTTTGTAAGACTTAAGCTTTGCATTGAAAATATGCTGGATGGGATGCTGCTTTTAACCCCCCGGGCTAGCCTTCCACAACTCCAATCTTGGTTACTGACAGTCCCCTTCTTTCTAATTCATGGATAAAAGGGTTTATCCCCAGCGAGTCGCTGGCAATATGCCCAGTCACTATCAAGTTGCCTTTACCCTCAGCCTTCAGTTTTTCCAAGTCCGATGGGCTTATGTGAATGTAAATTAACGTGTTGACACCGTGCTCAAAGTACGTTTTAGCAATTTCATACCCTCCGTTAGTGGCTGCCGCATGGGAAACAACAACTTTTCCAGCCTTGTTTTCAACTTTTCCAAGGCAAACACTTATCTTTGTAAGAGCTTTTCTGAATTCCGGAAGCCCCATCAAGGCGGAAACCACATCTCCAACCGTAGAGTCTTCTCTCACTTTTTTGTTGATCTGCTCAACCATCCGTTTTCTCCCAATTTCGTCGAGGGGCATATGTATATTCATAAAGGGTATCTTCAAAAGTCTTGCAAAATCCACAGCATGAGCATAATTTCGAGCATGTGCTTCTACACTCAATTGTTCAAATTTCCTTTTTACAGCCAGCTCAGCCTTTTCCAGTGGAACACCAGCGTCCACCATCTGCTGAACATGCCTCATAAAAACCATTGGAAAGCCAAGAATAGCTGATCCGCCAGCCGGGTGATGAGCTATGACGACGTCGTAGCCTAGCTGCTTGGCAAGTAGAAACTCTGCTGGTCCAGCATCTATGCAGAACAAGACTCGCCGGATGTTTTCGCCTTCAATGTAGATGGTGCTGTCCTCCGGGATTTCAGTTAAACCAGCAAGCTTTAGGGCTAACTCCATAATCTCTTCAGTGTTCAACACATCACCTTTCTCATAGGAACCAGTAATTTTGTTCCAGCCATCTATTTATTAGTTCTGCAAAATTTATCAAGCTACAACCCAAAATAATCAGTTATGGACGCGTGATATTATGGATGTTTTCGAAGCCATAAAAGGAAGACGCAGCATAAGAGCCTTTAAAGATGCTGACATTTCAACTGAAACCGTTGAGAAACTCATTGACGCCGCTAGATGGGCTCCCTCCGCTGGGAATATCCAGCCATGGGAGTTCATAGTTGTCCGTAACCCAGAAACTAAAAAGCGGCTGGCTGAAGCTGCGTTAGGGCAATCCTTTATCGAGGAGGCACCAGTCGTAATTGTTGTATGCGCGGATGAGGAGCGTTCTGCAAGAGGCTATGGCGCACGTGGAAGAACCCTTTACTGCATACAGGACACAGCTGCAGCCATACAAAACATCCACTTGGCAGCCTACGCCATGGGTTTGGGCACATGCTGGGTTGGAGCCTTCAGAGAAGAAGAAGCAAGAAAAATCCTAAACATTCCAGATGGCGTAAGGCCAGTAGCCATAATACCAGTTGGCTACCCAGCCGAGTCTCCTCAACCTAGGAGTAGGAGACCATTAAGGCAGATAATTCATTATGAAAAGTTTTAGGAGAAGTGCAAAGCTTTTGAAAATGCGAAGTTACTATTTGGGCGAACTAACATGGGTTGACGTAGAAGAGTTCCTTAAAGTACATAAAACTGTGGTTGTGCCTGTCGGAAGCTGCGAGCAGCATGGCCCTCACTTGCCACTAGACACGGATGCCTATGACGCCTTTTGGCTTTCCATGAGGGCCGCTGAAAAAGCAGAATGCGCTCTTGTGGCTCCACCCATGTATTATGGCGTTTCCTTACACCACATGGACTTTCCGGGAACAATAACACTGAATCCGCAAACTCTTGAGCAAATGGCCTATGAAGTGGGCGCGTGCCTAACAAAGCATGGATTCACAAAAATACTTTTTGAAAACGGCCACGGCGGAAACACCCCAGCCCTAGAGGCCTCAGCCCAGAGAATTAAGGCTGAAACAGGTGCTTTCGTAGCCATAGACACCGTCAGCCTCATACCAGACTTCATAGAACAGTTCATAGAAACACCCTATGATGCACATGCCGGAGAGTTCGAAACATCCACAACGCTGGCCAACCGCGAAAACGCTGTTGTCAAGGAAAGAATTACAAGGCCGAGGCTAAACCTTCCAAAGTCAAAGTACACAAAAATTGGACTGAAAGAGGCTGGACCAAAAGTTTCATGGGCTTTCAGAACAAGAGAGATTAGCAACACCGGCGTAATAGGTGACCCGACAAAAGCCTCAAAGGAGAAAGGCGAAAAGGCTTGGCAGCTTGCCATAGAAAGGCTAGCGGAACTTTTAAAAGAACTGGACAACATGTAAACAATCGAACCAGTCGAGCCTTTAGGCTATACGCCCGAAGAGTTTGAAGATATGAAAAGGCGGAAAAGCCCGTTCATCCTAGAAGTTTTGGAGAAGGGCAAAATCCTTTACAAGTCGTGAACGCGAGGCTTTGTCAAACTTAATATATTTGGCTTGTTCCCTATCACGTAGGGAGTCAATTTTGCTCTACTCTGAGATTGCTGACGCCTACGAGAAGATTGAAGCCACAACCAAAAGGCTTGAAATGACAGACTTGCTAGTAGGCCTCCTAAAAAAGACGCCTAAAGAAATAATCGACAAAGTTGTTTATTTAACGCAAGGCAAAATTTACCCAGACTTTGTTAAGCTCGAGATTGGTGTGGCTGAAAGACTTGCCATAAAGGCCCTAGCCCACGCTTCTGGGCGGCGGGAAAGCGAAATTGAAGAGGACATGAAAAAAAGTGGAGACATCGGCGAGACAGCCCAGAAATTTATAGCCCAAAAAAGACAGCTAACCTTTTTCCAGAAACCATTAACTGTCCAAAGGGTTTACGAAACCCTTGACAAGATGGCGCGTGCTTCTGGATCTGGAGCTGTTGATACAAAAATTACGCTTTTGGCAGGGCTTTTAGCTGATGCTACACCAAAGGAAGCCAAATATATCATGCGGACAGTTACTGGAAACCTCCGCTTGGGCATTGCAGACATGACAGTGCTTGATGCCTTGGCAATAGCTTACGGCGGCGGCAAGGAAACCCGCGAACTAGTGGAACGCGCCTACAACATCTCATCAGACCTTGGAAGAGTAGCCAAAGTCCTAGCCGAAGAAGGCCTTGAAGGAATCAAAAAGTTCAAGGTTGTTGTAGGAGAACCCATAAGGCCCATGTTGGCCGAAAGACTTTCATCACCTGAAGAAATCCTCGAAAAGCTGGGCGGAAAATGCATAGCCGAGTACAAGTATGACGGCGAACGAATCCAAGCCCACAAGAAAGGCGAAGAAATAACCCTTTACTCAAGACGTCTAGAAGACATTTCCGACCAGTATCCAGACGCCATTGAACTTTTAAGACAGCATGTTCTAGCCAAAGAAGCTATAGTAGAGGCTGAATGCGTAGCCATAGACCCTGACACAGGCGAAATGCGGCCCTTCCAAGAGCTTATGCACCGCAGACGCAAATATGGCATAGAAAAGGCCATGGAAGAATACCCAGTATCACTTTTCATGTTTGACGCCTTATACGTTGACGGGAAAGACTTGACGCTTGAACCCTACCCAGTCCGGCGGAAAACCCTTGAAACCATAATCCGGGAAGGTGAAAGAGTAAAAATCGCCAAATCAATAATTACAAGCGACATAAAAGAGCTTGAAAACTTCTTCCTAGAAGCCATAGAAGACGGATGCGAAGGCCTAATGTGCAAATCAATAAACGAAGACTCTATTTATCAAGCTGGCGCAAGAGGCTGGCTATGGATAAAATATAAGCGGGACTACAAAAGCGAAATGACAGACACCGTAGACCTAGTCGTGGTCGGCGCCTTCTATGGACGAGGAAAACGGGCAGGAACATACGGCGCACTATTATTGGCGGCTTACAACCCAGAAAACGACACCTTCGAAACAGTAACAAAATGCGGAACAGGCTTCACAGACGAGGACTTGGCAAAACTCCCCCAAATGATGAAAAAACATGTAATACCGCATAAGCATCCAAGGGTTAACTCGCTCATAGAGGCAGATGTTTGGTTCGAACCAAAAATAGTCATAGAAGTGTTAGGCGCAGAAATAACCCTAAGCCCCATCCACACATGCGCCCTAAACACCATACGCCAAGGAAGCGGACTAGCCATACGCTTTCCGCGTTTTACTGGCAACTACAGAATAGACAAGGCAGCAGAAGACGCAACAACCACAAACGAAATAGTAGAAATGTACCAAAAACAACTGAAGAAAATCGCTGAAGGTTAAAGTTAAGGTTGATGTAAACCTACAGCTATTTAAAACAATTATTTCCACTTTTCAGATTTTTCTGAATAAAACGCCATCTCTGGAACAAATTTTCACAAATCTTATATACAGAAAAAAGGATACTTAAAATTGCATTTAAAAGTTTAGTAGGAGGAGAAAGGAAAATGAAAAGCAAAACATTGGCAGTAGCAATGATTCTAATAATTTTCCTAAGTTCTGCGGCGATATTGGTTCCGATTAAATCGTCGAAAGCCAATGGATCTGTAATACGTGTATTATTTGATCAGGATGTCGCTTGGGCGCATGTCAATGTTGAAGAGTATGTTGACTTTATCAAGTGGACTATTGATTTAAATGAAAATAGCGTCTATCTAAATAACCCCGTTGCCGGAATCGTTGTAATAATAGGCCTAGGCAGTGAAATTAAATTCCAAATACATAATAATGACGGAATCGACCCTAATTATTCATATGGAACATGGCTGATCAGTTACTATGAAAATGGATGGCGTACTGGCAGCCCATATTATGCGAATTATCCATTGCCAGATGGTATAACTGCCACTGGCGGTAGAAGCAAAAGTGAAAATCCACAGATGGTTTTCATGGTTACTATAGATAAGTCTTACTTGGCAAATGAGTTTAAGTGGGCTGTTTACTTCAAAGGCGGCAGTGGTGGCAGAACCTTTTTCCCTCCAGACTTCTCATGGTACGATACAGACACCAGTGACATGGCTACTGCCAAATATCTTATTCTAGGCGGCGCTGTTGCCACGCTGGCCAAAGCTGTCGGGACCAACGCGCAATTTTATTGGGGAAGTGGATGCTGGGCTGCAGTTTTAGGACAGAAATTCGAAATATACATTGACCCAACGCTTCCTCCATTCGACGCTCTAGGCGCTTTCAAAATAGATGATATAGCCAGCATATCATACCACACCAATACTCCACATCCAATTACTGGCACAACTCCACATAACTTCTACATAGTAATATACACAAAGCCTGACGGTATTGGTGATCACGGCTGGTATGGATACAAACTAATCGGTGAACCATACTTCTCCAAAAACCTTAACGCTCCGGCTAATCAATGGAATAGGTGGAGTACTGATGTAGATACAAACCAGCTTACCTTCTTTGACCCAGACACCATAGGTTTTTACGGGTTCTATGGCCAACCAACGCTTCAAGACATCCAAGCCGGCCCAATAAACTGGCACAACTACTATTCTGGATGCCCTGAAACAAATATCGACTACGGAGTTGAAGTTGTAAAGTACATTTCTTTCCAAACAGCAACCGGTTGGATGAACGTTTTTCAAGGCTGCATAGACGCAATAACTATAGCATTAAAAGATGGAACAACGGTCTCAATTGACCTTGAAGGTTTTGCAAGCGAGGTATGGGTGAATGACGACTGGGCTAGCTTGCCTCCAGGCTACGAGGTTGAACCGGGCAAATTTATAGGTTATAATGCTTTCACAAAAATACAAGATGGAATCAATGCGGTACTCGCTGAGGGCGTGGTGCATGTATATCCCGGAGAATACGTGGAACAGTTGGTTGTCAACAAAAACTTAAGCCTGGAAGGGATGACCGGAGCTAAAATAGTGGCTCCAGACACTCGAAGTACGTTTACAATTCCAGAGTCTAGTGCTGTATTTGATCCAATAATATTTGCTTATGGCTCTTTAAGCGGAACCGAAACAATCAGTGTAACTATTAAAGGTTTTGAAATAGACGGCGGAAATAAAGCTGCCAGCAGCTATCGCTATGTTGGAATATTATGCCGCAATATTAAGCCTGGCACCGTATCAAACTGTGTTATTTATAGCATGTACCCGCCCTCTGGAAAAGGAAGCGGTCCCCAAACATTTGGCATTCTAGTCTACGGAGATTCAGAAGCAACTATCGAATACAACGAAGTCCGGGACTTTAGCCGCGGCGGCATAGGCGTTTTAGGCGATGCTGGTCCAAATGTTGATCCACACGCTATTGTCCAAGAGAACACTGTTTTTGGAAATGGTTTTGAACCGGAAACTGGATGGTGGGCTGAAAACGGCATACAAATAGCATATGGCGCAACTGCACATGTTTTAGGCAACTATGTTTTCAATTGCACCGTCAACAATCCATACTGGTCGGCAACCGGAATACTTGTCGTTGACACAAGCGATGTGATTGTTGAAAACAACTATGTTGAAGGCTGTGATATTGGCATAAGCGCCGCAGACTTCCCCGGATCAATTTATGGGTCTCCATGGGATTATCACGCCTTGTCAAATGTCCTCATCAAGGGCAACACGCTCTTTAATAATACATGGCAAGTGGACATATCAAATGATGCGAAAAATGTCACGCTCATCTGCAACAACATATTAAATGCTGTAGAAGACGGAATAGATGTGTGGAGCTATCCAAACGCTGGAGTCGCGCCAACAGACATTAAGATCAATTATAACAACATCATAGGCAGTGGCACATACGGTTTATGGGTAAGTGAAGACGTGACAGAACCTGTTGACGCACGTTACAACTGGTGGGGTCACCTGACAGGACCATACCATCCAACACTTAACCCAACGGGATTAGGGGACGAAGTGAGCGGAAACGCTAACTTTAAACCTTGGCTACTAACCGAAAAAGCTCCGCCACTTGTCCATGATGTTGCTATACTAAGTATTGCGCCTTCTGCCATCAGAATAGCGTCTGGAAGTACGGTTCAAGTTAGTGTTAAGGTCAAGAATGAAGGGAATACGTACGAAACATTCAATGTATCGCTCTATTATGATGACAACCTCATAGGCTGGGAAACAATTACCGATATGATTCCTGGATCCACAAAGCTGTTAACGTTCAACTGGAATACCTCAGGGGTACCGTATGGAACATACACGTTAAAGGCAGAAGCAAACATGGTTCCAGGCGAGGTAGATATTGAAGATAACGTCTTCGTTGATGGACAAGTTAGAGTTGGACCTGAAGTTTTAATTAAAGTTGAACCATCGCTGTTTCAAGCACAAATGTTGAACAAGGAATTTAATGTGAACGTAACTATTGACGGTTTGTGGGAAGGCTGGAGAGTCGTCATCATCCAATTTAGAGTCTGCTACAATGATACTTTGTTAGATGTTGTTGATGTGGCTGAAGGGGCCTTCATGAAGGATCCAAGATGGAATCTTTATGGAACACTGTTCCTATATTATGTTGAAAGAGACCCCGTCTATGGACCCAACATAATCGTCGGTATAGTCCTTTATCCAAACCAGTATGGTGTTTGGAGTAAATTCCCAAGCGGTGATGGAGTGTTGGCAACGATAACATTTAAGACGAGGTATCAAGAGCGGGGACTTGAGAAGCCACCGCTAACATCTGATTTGAGGCTTGAAGACGTTATGCTTGTTGATGACGACATAATTGAGGTTCCTGTGAATCGCAGCGACGGATTGTTTGAGATGTATCCAACGCATATTGGTGATGTCAATTACGATGGAAGAGTCAACGCTTGGGATATAGGGCTTGTAGCCAAGGCTTTCGGCGCATCACCTGGCCACATGAGATGGAACAGGGAATACGACATTGACCGCAACGGAAAAATCGATATTAAAGATATCGCCATCGTGTGTAAGGGTTTCGGTTGGAAAGGTCCAACATACGACCCATGAATGTTCTTATCTAGTTTCCCTTTTTTCTTTGTCTAGAAATTCTTCAATAGGATACCTTTATTTTTGTATTCTTATCGACAAGATGTTAAGGTAGGCTAAGCCGAATCTATCTAGGTTTTGAAGGAGGTATTCCTTTGCCACTTCGTATGGTATGTTCCTCCCTATGATTATGCCGCTTAATCCGTATGTGGGCCTTGTTCTGAATTTTGGTTGTATTATGTTTGGGTCGATATTGTGTTTCTTAATTATTTTTATTCTGTAACGCTCTATGCCGTGGGTTTTACATTTAGCCTCTATTATGAGGCTCGGCAACCCTTTCTCCCTCTGTTGTTTTTATTTCGAAAAGTATCTTATTTACGTTTTGCCAAAAATTCTTTGTAAACTCTATGTATTTTTCTTCCGATTTTAATCTTTTTAGGAGGAAGTATCCTCCCCCAAACATTGTTGAGAGAAGAGGGGGAATACCGTAGGTGCTTTTTTCACTTTTTTCTGCTATGTTTATTGAAAAGTTGTTTGGTTCTCCTTTTATTTGTATGTTTATGCTTCCGTTTATCTCGTATTTTTGGGAGTTTTCTGCTATTATTGTGTATCCCTTTTCTTCTTGGTAGACTGTTATGTCAAAGTCTTCCCCTTCCAAATATTTTATTATCTTCTCCATTAAGGTTTGGATGTTTATGTTTTGGTTTGTCCAACTTTTCTGCATATTCTATCCTTAAATAGACAGTGTTAATGGGTTTTAATTAAATGTTTTTCATTCTTCTTTTTCTTTGAGGAATACATAATTTCCAATTTCTTCATCTATCTTCATTTGGAAGGTGTGTTTCCCCCTCAATGTTTCCGATGAATATATTTCTATTTCAAGAAGGTATAAATCGCCTGGTTGTTTGGTGACACGGATTGGTGAGCTGAATTGTATCTCTATGCGTGTTTCTGTTCCGTTTTTTATTTCCCCATACCAGTAATCTCCTGGGTTTGTCATGCCTTCGGCGAATATTACTACGTCGTGGGCGTCTCCCATTACCGGTTTTAAGATGAACGTTAAATATTGTATTTTTAGGGCTGTTGCTGAGCCTGCTATTTTTTCGCCTTGGGCTTCTGCGCTTAGAAACTGGAAATATTTGTTTGGGTCTTCTTTAGGGGGATTTGCTTCCTTTTTTGCTTGTTGGTGAATGGCTGAGGCAATTATTATGAGTGTTATTATTGTTAATGTTACTGCTATTGCAATATTTCTTTTTCTCGATTTTTTTGCTGTTAACTTTGTTTTTGTCTTCATGTTACTGGACTCCTTGTCTGCAAGCCTTATTTTGGTGTTTCCGGAAATATTCAAATAGGGGTTGGTGCATATTTTCGTTGTGGTGCCCTATCTGTACCCTTTAAATCAGAAGTGGTTTTGGCAGCTTTTCCTTATTCTTTTAATTGCGGTTTTGGCTCCTCTTGTGATTTTCTATATTATTATGGTTGTTGCTCCCTATGCAATAGTTATTATGTTGTTGGTGGCTGTTTTTGTTTGGGTTATTTTTAGAAGTTATAGGCGTTGGGTCAGCCTAGAGAAGGAAAAGAATGAGGGTGAAGCACACTCGGAGGGCGTGTCTGATGTTTCGAAGTAAAATTTTTACTAGAACTTTTTTCCGTAAGAATTAAATATGTGCTTCTGTTTTTATTGTATTGCGGAAATAATGTGGAAAGGGGAGAAAGAAATGGATAAGCGAGTGCTTATAACTGCAGTTCTGGGTATGCTGATGGTTTTCTCAGCGGTTGCTTCTGTGCGAGCTTTTCCACCAATAACTGACAAGATGCACTTAAAAGTGGCGACGATTGAGGGCGGAATGCCTGAAACTGTTGACCCCGCGTGGTGCTACGACACTGCCAGCGCCGAACTAATATTCAACGTTTATGATACATTGATAACCTTTGACGGGGAACATATGGACGTTTACTTGCCATCAATAGCTGAAAGTTGGGAAATAATTAAACACGATCCGCCAATACAGAGTCCGCTTCACCCTGAACTGAAGTACTATTACACCTACAAATTCAAGATTAGGACTGGAGTAACATTTAGTGATGGTACTCCACTAACGCCTGAAGATGTTGAATATAGTTTTGAGCGTGCCATGGTCCAAGACAGGGATTCTGGTCCAACGTGGATGTTTTACGAGCCCTTGCTGAATACTTGGGGCGCCTATGGACTGGAAGAACCACCATATAACCTTAACCTCTCAACTACTGAGGGCGTCATACTTGCTGGAAAAATTATTGATGCTGCTGTTGAAGTGGACGGCCAATACGTTCTATTTAACCTTGCCTTCCCAGGCGCGTACGCCCCGTTCATGCAAATCTTATGCCAATCATGGTCAAGTATATTAAGCAAAACATGGATAAACTCTCTAGGTCGTGGTGATTGGAGCGGCGAATGGGGAGACTACTCAGACTGGATAAACTACCATAACCCAGAAATATCGCCTTTGGACGACCCAGAGCTAGGCGGCCCAGTTATGATGGGATCAGGGCCGTTTATGTTGGAAACACTAAGCTACACAGACGAATACTGGACAATAGTTAGGAACCCCAACTACTGGCGTGGCTGGCCAGCAGACTTCCCGAAAATAGGTCCATCCCAACCAGTAGGCTGGGTTGACCGGGTAACAGTCACATGGCACTACACATGGGAAGTAAGAGCACCTATGTTCCTAGCTGGAGATTTCGACTTCTGCGCGGTCCCGAGAATGCACATACCAGAAATGTACGAAGACTTCTCAAAGGGAATATTGAAGGATGGGCTTAGATGCATATACCCACTGCCAATACTCGCTGTTGATGGGTTATTCTTTATGTTTGATATAACCCCAACAACACCATACGGAAAGATAAATGATTACGGCGTCTTTACAGAGGACGGCATACCGAGAGACTTCTTCGGTAACCCATCTTGGGGCATATATGTTAGGAAGGCTTTTGCCTACGCCTTCGACTACAACAGATTCCTACAAGAAGCCTACCTTGGCGAGGCAATAGCCCCGGCAACAGCCATAATACCAGGCCTACCATACTACGACCCGACAGTAAAAGGCTACACCTTCAACCTAACAAAGTCGGAGCAATACTTCAAAATGGTTCCGGGATTATGGACTACGGGCTTTACAATGACAATACTATATAACACAGGTAACCTACCAAGAGAGAGAGCAGCAAGAATCCTCGAACAAAACATTGAAAGCCTCAACCCGAAGTTCCACATAGAAGTAACAAGCGTTGATTGGAAACCATATCTACGGGCATGCTTATACCACCAGACACCACTATTCATTATAGGATGGCTAGCTGACTACCCAGACCCACACAACTTCGCCTTCGCATTCTACTACAGCCATGGAGCCTTCGGCGCATGGCAACTATACCACAACCCAACAATGGATGAGCTTGTTGAGGCGGGTATTGCAGCACCGGAAGGTCCAGAAAGGGCAGCAATTTACAAGCAAATACAACAGCTAGCCGTTGAGGACTGCCCAAGCGTGCCAATAGACCAAGCTATTGGAAGACATTTCGAGCGTGACTGGGTTGTAGGCTGGTACTACAACCCAATCTATCCAGGCGTTTACGCCTATAACCTCTGGAAATGGTACTACCAACCCCACGCCGCTCTAACAACAACACCCACATACCCAACATGCAACTACCTGCCCCACGACGTCAACTATGATGGCAAAGTTGACGCCAAAGACATAGGCACAGTAGGCAAAGCCTTCGGCTCCAGCCCAGGCCCACCAGTCCACCCAAGATGGTGCTACAGAGCAGACGTCAACAACGACCGCAAAGTAGACGCCAAAGACCTAGGCATGGTCTGCAAACTCTTCGGAAAAACAAGCCCACCATGGACATCAACATAAATTAAAATCTCCCTTTTTTTTGTTAATTTTTCTCGTCAAACTTAAATATTCGGTGCTTGTTTATTTTAAACGCCATGACCTCCCTACTAGCATATATTGTAAGAAGGCTTATACTTCTAATCTTTGTACTTTTAGGTGTAACAGTTTTAATATTCGCAATAACAGCAATGGTTCCCGTTGAAGTCAGAGCAATGCTTTATGTCAGAAACGTTCAACACACAAGCCCAGAACAACTAACTCGCATAGCAGAACAATATGGCTTAACCAGACCGTTGCACGAACAATATTTCGCGTGGCTAAGTCAAGTACTTCAAGGAAACTTAGGATTTTCCAAAAGCTCCCAACAGTCGGTCGCCAGCGCCATACTTGAAAGATGGCCGTACACATTCGAAATAGTACTATTTGCAGCACCTCTAATCATTTTTATAGGGATTTTTTTAGGAGTTCAAGCAGCCATTCATAAGGACGGCATAATTGACAACTTCTGCAGAGTTCTTTCCATTCTCGGATGGTCCTTACCATCATTTTGGTTAGGCCTCATACTACTATCAGTATTTTATGGTCACCTGGGATGGTTGCCCCCGGGCCCCCTTGACCCGCATCTAATGGATATTAGAAACAATCCCCAACTGTTTACTCGTTACACTTACATAGATTTATTCGACGGCCTTTTAAACGGAAGGCTTGAAATAACCCTCAGCGTCCTTAAGCATTTAATACTCCCCGTCATAGTCATAGTCACAATAAACATAGCATTACTAATTAGAGTTATGCGTTCATCCATGCTAGAAGCCCTAAACAAACCCTACACTTTCGCTGCAAAGGCAAAAGGACTTGACGACAAAACAGTTATTTATAGGCATGCCAGGCGAAACGCCTTGATACCAGTGGTCACCCTTTCAGGAATGTTAATCGCAGGCTTATTGGGGGGACTTGTAATAACGGAGACAGTGTTTGCCTTCGGCGGACTAGGCCAATGGGCTGCAAGAGCGGCGCTTCAGTTTGATATTCCAGCAGTTTTAGGCTATGCAATGTTGAGCGCCTTCCTATTCGTTATTGCAAACCTAATAGTTGACATTTTATATGCGTATATAGACCCCAGAATTAGGTTGGTGTAAACTATATGAGTTTAAGTGCACGATGGAGAGAAATAAAAAAGACATGGGAACCGCGCATAAAAGAATGGAAATTCATGCTCAGAAGATTTAGAGAATCTTCCCTTGCGGTTGTCGGCTTAGCAATAATAATAGGTTTTGTAATAATAGCTTGTTTAGCTCCAATATTAGCCCCCCCAGTGAGTTCTGACCCATTTTCAATGCGCACAGACACCGAACTTTCTGTCTTAACACCACAGCCGACTCCGCCAACAACAAGACACATTTTCGGGACGACAGGTGAGCAATACGACATTTATTATGCGTGTATATGGGGAACCATAAACGCTTTCCGTATAGGCATCGTAGTAGTAGCCATCGCTCTCATCATCGGACTAATTTTAGGGATAGTAGCCGCCTACTACGGAGGTATAGTAGATGAGCTACTCATGAGGTTTACCGATATAATAATCGCCCTACCTGGACTAGTGCTTGCAATGGCCCTTGTAATAGCCTTCCCAACAATAATACCCATAGACATAACAATAATAATGCTGGTTATTTCCTCGATCCTATCAATAATATTTATAGTCTTCAAGCCAGAAAGAAAACTCCTTCTACCAATTCAAATAGTCCTCGTAATCTTCCTATTCTTATACATAACTGGAAACCCGATAACAATAGGCTTAAACCTAAGCAAACTTGACAAAGTCTTAATATCCCTATCAATAGTTGGTTGGCCTGGCTATGCAAGGCTTATACGTGGCGAAGTCTTAAGAGTTAAAAATGAAGATTACATCGAAGCTGCCAAAGCGGCAGGATGCTCCGACCTTCGAATAATAGTTAAGCATATCCTTCCAAATACGATCTATCCTTTACTCATAGTTGTGACGCTTGACATAGGCTCTATAGTATTAACGGCGGCGGCCCTAAGCTTCATTGGAATAGGAGCGGAAACAAACTTTGCAGATTGGGGGAATATAATCAGCAGAAGCAGAGACTGGATAAGATCACCAGAACTCCTAGTGCAGCACTACCACACGTTTCTAATTCCGGGCATATTTATCGCCCTTTTCGTCTTAGGATGGAACCTCCTAGGAGACGCACTTCGAGACATCCTAGATCCAATGATAAGGAGGCGCTGAAATGGCTGAGGAAACCCTTTTAGAAGTAAAAAATCTCGTAGTTAGATTCTACACTTATGCCGGGATAGTTGAAGCTTTAGACGGCGTCAATCTAAAAATAAGACCTGGAGAAATACTTGGACTTGTAGGAGAAACAGGGTGCGGAAAAAGTGTAACAAGTTTCTCAATACTGCAGCTAGTCCCGCCGCCGGGTGTAATTGAGGAGGGTGAAATTCACTTCAACAGAGACGGGAAAATAATAAATGTCCGAAGTCTCCGAAAGGATGCACTAAGACAAATCAGAGGGAAAGATATATCCATGGTTTTTCAAGAACCAAGAGCCTACTTAAACCCTGTATATACTGTTGAAACACAGATTGGGGAGGCATTGCTAACCCATCGAAAAAACGAATTCTTAAAAAAAGCTATAGAAACCCTTGAAAAAGCCGGCAAAAAAGCAAGCTTTGAAAAAAAAGTCTATGAAAGAATGTTGAACAAGCCCAAAGCGATTATCACTAGAATTATGGCCAAGTTCACTCGCCAAAAAACCTTAAAGGCTGAGATTCGGAAAGAGGTGGTAAACCTTCTAAGAAGTGTTGAGATAGCAGACCCCGAAAGGGTTGCTAAAATGTACCCCTTTGAGCTAAGCGGGGGGATGGCGCAAAGAGCTGTTATAGCAATGGCATTGTCGTGTCAACCAGCGATGTTAATAGCTGATGAGCCCACAACAAACCTAGATGTAACGGTTCAAGCCCAGATACTGAATTTAATAAGGGAGCTAAGGAAAACATACAAGTCTTCAATATTATACATCACCCACGACTTAGGTGTCATAGCTGAACTGTGCGACAGAGTCGCTGTAATGTATGCCGGTAATGTTGTTGAAACAGCCGATGTCTACGAACTCTTTGAGTCCCCGCTTCACCCTTACACAAAGGCCTTATTGGAATCTATCCCAAAACCTGGAGAGGAGTTCAAATCCATCCCAGGAACCGTTCCAAGCCTTATAAATCCGCCTAAAGGATGCAGGTTTCATGATAGATGTCTGTTTGAAATGGATATCTGCCAAAAAGTCAAGCCTGAATTCATAGAGGTTAAGAAGGATCATTTTGTTGCATGCCACCTCTACGGAGGCTCGAAATGAGCACCTTAATAACTGTGAGAAACTTGAAAAAGCATTATCCCATACTTGGGGGCGTTTTAAAGCGTAAGGTTGCGTCTGTCAAGGCTGTAGACGGTGTCACCCTAAATATTTTTAAGGGAGAAACCTTTGGATTAGTGGGAGAATCAGGCTGCGGCAAAACAACCCTAGGTAAGACAATCCTAAGGCTCCTTAAACCTGATGCTGGCAATATATTCTTTGATATTCCCGAAGACATAATCAGTGAGATAGTTGAATTGGAGAGGACAAATCCAAAATCAAGGAAACTTAAACGGTTGAGGGAGCAGTATGACATAGCCACATTTTCAGGAGAAAGGCTATTGAGGCTTAGGAAACGGATGCAGATTGTTTATCAAGATCCAACAACATCGCTGGATCCCAGAATGCTTGTTAAGGACATAGTTGCCGAGCCTCTTATTGCCCAAGGGATAGCCAGAGGCGAGGAAGCCAGAAGAATGGTTGTTGACGTTTTGAAGAGGGTTGGTCTAGGCGAGCAGCACCTTTACAGGTTTCCTCACGAGTTTAGCGGTGGGCAGAGGCAGAGAATTGCGATAGCAAGGGCGCTTGTGTGCAGACCTGACTTCGTTGTCCTCGACGAACCCACATCCTCTGTTGATGTATCCGTCAGGGCTCAACTTCTAAACCTCTTTAAAGATCTGCAGAAAGAATTTAACCTTACATACATGTTTATTAGCCACGATTTAAGCATTGTTGAATGTATAAGCGACAGAGTTGCAATAATGTATCTTGGAAAAGTTAATGAGCTTGCGCCCACGCCTAAAATTTTCAAAAATCCAATGCACCCGTACTCGCAAGCACTAATAGCCTCTGTACCCATCCCGGACCCCAAGAGGAGGAGGGAACGCGTCCCCTTAGCTGGCGAGGTGCCAAGCCCCGTGAACCCCCCTGCGGGATGTCGTTTCCATCCAAGATGCCCGCTAGTAATGGATGTTTGTAGAAGAGAGGAGCCGCAATTATTAGAAATCGAGAAAGATCATTATGTGGCATGTTTTGCTTTGGCGAAAAGGTGAATGGGGTGAATAATATGACTAAAAATTTAAAGAATATAACGGTTTTCGTTTTAATGATAGTTCTGGCATTGTCAGCCCTTTTAGGAGGCGTTTCTGTTTTAAGGGCGCAGGGTGGATCTACCGCGATGATTATTTCACCTGAAATGTTGACGTTTCCTGTTGGTGCAAACTTTACTGTGACTGTTAATGTTACGAATGTTCAAAGACTTTATACGTGGCAAGTAGTTTTAAAATATAACGGTTCGGTTATAAGCTGCACTGATGTATGGATACCAACAGAAAATGTTTTCAAAGGTAAAATTTACACAGTTGTTGATCACTTGTTCGATAAAGATTATGTAGATGGATATGACTTCATGATGTATGCTGCCAGCCTTGTGGGTTCTGACTACGTTGATGTGGAAAACGGGATACTTTTTAAAGCTAACTTTACAGTAATAGATGTTGGTTCGACCAGAATAACATTCGCAACACGTGAACATCCAGCACGCAGAGATTACCTTACAAGTTTTGATTCATACATATTAAATGATGACTTAGAGGAGATTTTTCCCGCTATAACCAATTATTGCACTATAATCGTTGAGGGTAGCTCCGTTAATCTTCCGCCTATAGCTCGTTTGACTGTTTATGTTCCTGAGGTTGATACAAGTAGGTATGTTGTTTTAAGGGGTTATGCGCCTGTTGGAACCATTCCTTACTGTTTTGCCTATAAGGGTTTTCCAGTTATATTTAATGCTTCGGCTTCTGTCGATGATGGAGAAATAATCCTTTATATTTGGGATTTTGGAGATGGAAACATTACTAGAACTACTGAACCTGTGGTTGTGCACATTTATAATTCGACAGGTAAGCATACGGTTACTTTAACGGTTATTGATAACGGTGATCCTCCGCTCAACTCTACGTACCGATACATCGTTGTTGTTGGTTTGCTTCTTGAAAGGTTTGATTGGAGTCCATTTATTTACGGACTTGCCATGGTCTTTGCCGCTTTGATAGTCCTCCAAAGTGTTCGGAAAATTTACAAGCGGTTGAAGATGCGTGGCGGCGCTCGCTTGCGTTTGGCAAGGTCTTCTTAACTGTCCAATATTTTATTCAAAATTTGGTGTAGAAGATATTTCCAGAAAGCTTAAATCTCGTTTTGTCTTAATATTCATTTGCAAAAGCTGAAGGGAGAAGGGAAAATGAAAAAGATATTAGCATCTCTATTGGTTGTTTTAATGGTGCTTGCAGCTCTTCCGCCGTTTCTAGTGAAGCCCGCATCCGCCGGAGAACAGCAGAACTATTTCTGGATTGTGCCTGAGAATCTATACTTCACAACCGACACAACCTCCGTTGGAGACAAGTTTATTATTTACATATGGCTTTGGGTAACCACCAGCAACATGTACACTTGGCAGTTCAAACTCTACTACGACACAACACAGTTAAAATGTACAAACTGTGCTTACGAGCCCGGACCAACAAGCGAGTGGGCAACCTACAGAACTGGCGGGGCGACGGCGCCGACAACGCCAGTAATAGAAGAGAACTATGTGCTCTTCGCTGAATCAATAGTTGGAGACTATTATGTGCCTGCTGGGACAAAGGCTAAACTGGCTAAGATTGAGTTCGAAATTATTGCTGCTCCGCCGATGGGTGGGCAGCTCACAAGCCTGCTGACATTCGACCCTACGGATACATATGTTCTTGACCCCGACTTGAATGAGATATCAGGCATAGGCAAAGAGGGGGCAACCTACACGTTTAAGTGGGTTGCGCCTCCGAAGCCGAAGCTTGTTGTGGACCCGGCCTACCGCGAATATGGACCCTACCCGCCATCAGTCGTTGGAACAGAGTTCACCGAGGACATAGTGATTAAGGGCTTAAGCGCCGCATGGTTCCTAAAGAACGCTTCAACATGGCTGGCCTACGATCCAGACTTGTTGGTTGTTGTAGATGTAACATTTGGTTCTGCATGGACATATACGGAGTTTGACAACTCTACTGCTGGAGACCTATACTTATTTGCTAATACAACAACCCCTCCGGCAGGCGACGTTTTGCTTGCAACAGTAAGGTTCAGAATAATATTCCAAGACACATGTCCTCCGAGAGTTCCAGGCGAATATGACGAATCACCCTTAGACCTACATGACTATCATCTATTTGCAGAAACTATAGAAATACAAATGCAACCAGAGGTTGACGGAAAAGTGCGGATATACTGCTTGCTAACGTTGCCACTAGCCAGACTAGAAGTATCAAGCGTAACTATGGGACCAGAACCGGCCAGAGGACAAGAATTTAATGTTACAGTTTCACTTACAGGCTTGGACGAACACTGGTACTTGATAGCAATACAATTTAGACTGAGATACCCAGCAGACCTAATAGAACCAGTGGAAGTGTATGAAGGGCCATTCTTACCAGGCTTCGCCCCCTACGGAACATTCTTCATATCCTACTTCGAAGAAGATGGATTCTATGGACCACACGTTCTAGTGGGTGAAATAATATTCCCAGATGAAAACGGAGTATGGCATGCACCATGGCCTAGCGGCAGCGGAGTCATTGCAACCATCAAGTTCAAAGTTAAATATCAATCCTATGGAGAGCCGGATAGAATCGGAAATCTTGAAATAGTTGAGCAATTAGCCGTAGGACTTGACGGTCCAGTAACCCAAGAAATAGTCACGGTGCCATTGGACAACCCAATAAACGGAGTATACACTATTACAACAAACCTGCCAGGAAGAAATATAGACTTGTATGGTGGCGCAATTAACAGCGAATATGGCGCTAAAATCTTCCCAGAACCATACGGCGGACAAGGTCCAAATAAGCCAATGGACTTAGTAATAGACCAATCAGAGGTATGGCTGTTCGCAAACGTAACATACAACTACTGGCCAGTGCAAAACAAGAGAGTAAGCTTCGAAGTGCTAATGCCGGACGGAACAACATACACAAAGATAATTGGCTACACGGACGAAAATGGAGTAGCCTCTGTGCACTTCAGAATGCCATGGATATGCGATAATCCAGAAAGCCTCATCGGAAAATGGAAAGTTGTCGCCACATGCAGTTTGGCAGACCAGGTTATAACGGATACAATGGAATTCCACTACGACTACCTCCTACACATATGGAAGGTCACAACAGACAAATACGAATACAATCATAGAGAAACCGTATACATAACAATTAACTACGGAACACACGCGATGCAAACATATCCAGTGTTATTCACCGCAGTTATACAAGATGAGTTAGGTGTCTTTGTAGGAAAGATAGATGTCAAACAAATAAAAGTAGGCGGTGCAGAATTCTGCAAGTACAAGAATGGCACAATCACTTTAGCAATAGAGATTCCCAAGTGGGCAGCCGCCGGAAAAGCTACCGTGCGTGTCAACGCCTTCGATAAAGAACCTGCTGATGGCGGATTCAGCTGGTGTCCAGAAGCCACAACAGAAATTTGCATACAGCCATACTAAGCTCTATTCCCCCTCTTTTTTATGTTAATGCGTAGAAGTTAAATCCATAACACTTATCAGTAAAATTCTCCATTCTTTATAGAGGGGAGAAAACATTGAAGCGGTATAGATTGTTATTCATTTTATTATTTTTCCTTATTTCCTACACGCTAATCCCAATTTCCAATGCAGCTTCACTAACCCTAAACATTGCACCAACAAAACCAGAGTACAACGTTGGAGAAATTGTAAACCTTATAGGAAACTTGACAAAAGACGGAACCCTGATAGCAAACGCCACAATATCCTTTGAAATCCGCGACCCCAAAGGCAACCTATTCATGATAAGAGCCTTCACCACAGGCGAACCGCCCCAAGGCACCATGCCAGTGGAAATAATAAGCATAACACCATGCGACTCGAACGGAAATCCAAAATACACATTCCTAAGAGGAGACACCATGGGATTCAAAATAACATTCAAAAACAACATGGCAACATCCCGCCCAATAATCATAACAATAAACATTTTCTACTGCAACGCCGTACCCTTCAAAGCTTTCGTCGCCTATAACAGCACTGTAGACGCAGGACAACAAATAACCTTCACATTATGGCCGATACTAATACCATCAAACGCTCCAACCGGAACAGCAGCGGCTTACGCATCCGCCTTCAGCGACCTACCAAGCGAAGGTGGACTGGCATATTCCCCAGAGAAAAAAGCCACATTTAATATAATATCATCGTCAGAGATAAAGGAGGCCATAACAGCCGCCAACGGAAAATTCAACATAACATTCCCACTAACAACAATACCAATAATACTAGGCAACTACAATGTAACAGCAAAAACACTTTACAATTACAACTCAGCAACACAAAAATGCCAATTCAAAACAATCCTAAAAAGCGATGTGAACAATGATGGTAAGGTTGATGCTAAAGATATAGCCATTGTCTGCAAAGCCTTTGGAACACAGCCAGGAGACCCTAGATGGAACCCAGTGGCAGACTTAAACAATGATGGTAAGGTTGATGCTAAAGATATAGCCATAGTCTGCAAATCCTTCGGGATAACAGTTATAACAGACCCGTAAACGGGAAACAAAATGCAAAGAAAACACCTATGCTCTGCGATCACAATATTAATTATAACCACCACAGTATTAATGGCTGCAACACAAAAATCAAAAAATCAACAATTCACCATCCTTAAAATTAAAACAGCCAAAGGCGAACCAACAGAAAACCAAACCTTAATTATAAACGTTAACAACTATACAGGAACGGACCAAGAAAAAATTCAAAAAGCCCTAAACTCAGTGCCGCTAGAAGGCGCAACAGTCTACATACCAGAAGGAACATGGGTGGCCTACAACCTCACAGCAAAATCCAAAACCATAATAATGGGCAGCGGAAAAACAACAATAAAACGTCCCGCAAACACAACCCTACCATTCATAACCTTTGTAAACGCCTCAAACTTCGCAATAATCAACATAACCTTCGATGGACAAAACATCACAGACGCAACAGGCATATACATAACAAACAGCATAAACTTCCTAATATTCAACAACACATTCAAAGACATATCACGAAACGCCCTAAGAATAACAGGACAAAACAAAAACTTCACGATAAAAAACAACACTTTCATAAACACAAACAACGCCCCACTAATAATCTTCGGATCCCCAGGAACAAGAGAAATAACCAACTTCACCATAACCAACAACCTGGTAACAAATTCCCCAGAAAACGGTAAAATAGCCATAGCCTTCGCATCAGATGGAAAGGTATTCGAAAACACAATAACCAACAGTCAATACGGCATCGGAACAAGAGGCATTTCAAATATAATCATAGAAAACAACATAATAACCAACTGCACAAGCTATGGAATATACCTAGGAACACAACCAGCAGATCCAGGCTCATGGAACATCACAATAGCCAACAACCAAATAACAAACAACAAAATAGGAATAAGCAGATACTATGGAAGCGAACAAGTAAAAGACGTAAAAATAATCAACAACCAAATAACAAACAACACGGAATACGATATACAAGCCGACTTCCAAGCAACAATCATAAACAACACATTCACTTCAAAACAAAAAATAAAGATCATTATCCCACCAACAGACTTCCTAAACAACAAAGACCCGCAAGGAAAAACAATAATGCCAGCAGACATAAACAACGACGGAAAAGTAGACGCAAAAGACATAGGCACAATCGCCTCCCTCTTCGGAGCCACCCCTGAAACACAAAAATGGAACCAAACATGCGACATAATCCAAAACGACATAATAGACTCAAAGGACCTAGCGTTCGCCTGCAAATACTTCGGAAAAACATGCTAAAACCCCAAAAAGAAATAACACTTAAATCAAACGAAGCATAATTAAAAGAGGAATAAAAATGATAAACCCCTCAAAAACCAGTGTTTTTCTTCTCGTCTCCTTAACATTAGCAATTTTAATCATCCCAGAAAGAGTAAACTCAACAGCAACAACCGCCCTAACAATAACTCCATCCCAAACCCAACTAAGTACCCTCTCAACATTCACAGTGAACGCCACAGTAAACAGCGTAACCGACCTATGCTCATGGCAAATAAAAATAACATTTAACCCATACATAATAAAATGCATAAACATAACAATACCCGAACCAAACATCTTCTCAGGACATGACACAACAGGACTATCCTACATAATTGACAACCAAAAAGGAAGCCTAATAGCCTTCAACGGCTTATGGGAATCTTCTGGAGTAAATGGATCAGGAGTGCTTTGCCAACTAACCTTCAACGCAATAGCCCCGGGAATTTCAAGCCTCGCCTTCACCGAAATCATGCAAATAAAAGGAACATACTTAACAGACTCAAAAGATAACCAAATCCTAACGGAGGCATACGATGGAACAGTGTTAGTAGCCCCAGATGGCTTCACAAAATACGTATTTACCGTTCAAATAGGCACAGAAAACTACAACGTCACAATCCTAACAAACTCCACATTAACAAATTTCAACTTCAACTACACCCTTAAAACAATAGAATTCACGCTAACAGGTCCTTTGGGAACTAAAGGATCATGCTCCATAAGGGTTCCAAAGGAACTCCTCAACGGAACATTCGCAATACTAATAAACAACAAGGCTATAGCCTACACGTGCTCAACAGACAAAAATAACAATAACCTCTGCTTCAACTACGACCAAGGAACAATAAACACGCAAATATTATTAACTCTCCCTCAAGACCTAAACGGCGACAGAAAAGTTGACGCAAAAGACATAGCAATTGTAGGGAAAGCCTTCGGATCATACCCCGGCAGCGCAAGGTGGAATCCTATCGCCGACCTGGATAAAAACCTAATTGTAGACGCAAAAGACGTCGCCGTGGTGTGTAAAGCCTTCGGATCAAAATGGAACCCATAAAATGAAACTTTGCCTACAAGTCCAATAAAAATTTTTTAATTCTCGAGGTAACTGCAAGACCAAACACAAACAAAGCCGCAAATAAGCAAGTTAAAAAGAAAATGCCAAAAAATCCCCAAGAAGCTAGAAAATTAGGGAATGCTGCGAAGAATGAATTCAAATTTATGTTAAGCCAATAACGCGCAGCAACAAAAAATAGAGCAGAAAAAAGAAAGGCTAAGAATAACCCAAAACAATAATTACTTAGCCTCTTTAAAATCCTTTTAAGCTTCTCTAAAACTTCAACGTCACCGACGCCCAGCTTTCCTCCACGTAGTAAAGCTTGAATAAAAATCTTAGAGTTCTCATAAGCTTCAAATGTCACCTCAAGGGGCATAATGTTCAAGCAAATAATTATCAAAATTAAAGGGAACAGAAGCCCATACTCCAAAACCTTGAAGAAAACATAAAGAAGTAAGAGGCATCCAGACCAAACAGCCACAACAGCCAAAAGCAAAAACCTATGAAAAACCGTAATCTTAGAAGAATAAGGGTCAAAAACAACGAAGCTCCTACTATAAATTTCAGGCTTAACATAAGAGCCGAGCATGTTTATTCTATTCAGTTTACGACGAAAAATTATGGACAAAAATAACGAGATAACAGCCATAATGGACATCGCAACAAGCGAGTATAGGAGATATGATTCCAAGTTTCCTCCCTTATTTATAAGTGTAAGTGAAATTTAAAAGCTTGTTCAAATCTTCTCAAATTAGAACATTATTCTATAAAAATTTAAAAGCAAGAAAAACGGTATAAACATTGAAAGGAGAGGGAATCTTGAGCAAAACTCAAAACGTTGCAAAATTGTTAATGCTGATGTTAATCACATCGACAATATTACTTGTCTCAACTTCACCATCAAATGCAAGTCCAGCAACCACGCTTAAAATAGAACCAGAAAAAATAATAGATGTATCTTTAACACCCGGTTCAAAAATAGTTATAAACGTCAGTGTAATTGACGTCATAGACCTCTTTACATGGCAAGTCAAAATTCTCTTCAAACCCACAGTGCTCAACTGTATTGGGGCGACTTACCCGCCTTACCATATATTTGCTGGGAAAACATTTTCGTCGGTCAGTCCAATCATAGATAATGTCGCAGGTTATGTGTTGTTTGCCGCCTCGCTTATTGGCGATCAAAAAGTCAGCGGAAGCGGAGTATTATGCCAAATAAATTTCACCGTTGTAGGTAGGGGAATTTCTCACCTAAACTTTTCAAGGCCATATGGCGAAGACACGTTCCTCTTAAACTATGATCTAGACACGATTCCAGCTCAAGTTAAGGATGGATACTTTGAAAATGCTGCTCCGCCAGTAGCCTACTTCGAATATACGCCAAAATCTCCCGCAATTAATGAGCTCATAACTTTCAATGCCTCCAAAAGCTACGATCCGGACGGCACGATAGTAAAGTATGAATGGAACTTCGGGGACGGTGGAACAGCAACTGGAAAGGTTGTGACACATAAATATACGGCCGCAGGAACCTACACGGTTTCTTTAAGAGTTACGGATAACGATGGTTTAACCGATACAGAAACAAAGGACATAACTGTTTACGAGTACAAACCTGCAAGAATATTTGTCAACCCTCCAGAAATTACAGATCCAACACTGCTGCCTCCGTCGATTGTTAAAATAAACATTACTGTTGAAGGAGTGAGAGACATGTACGGGTACGAATTCCAGTTAAATTACAACACAGAAATGTTGACATGTCTGGGCGCACTAATTAATATTATTCAAAACCAAACGCATTTCACTTCAAAAATGACAATAGACGATGCGGCTGGCTATATATGGGTTAAGGTAACCTATTATCCCCCATCGACTCCAATTACTGCAACCAAACCAGAAGACCTTGCAACAATCTACTTCCTAATAAGTGACATGGGATACAGTCTGCTACACTTAAACAACACTCTAATAACAGATGTTAACGGCGTCCCCATTTCCCACCAAACCGAAGATGGATTTATAATGACTGTTATAAGAGACGTTGCCATCATAGAGGTCACTCCATCCCGCAGCTGGATTTACCAAAACTGGACCCTAGAAATATCCGTTGTCGTCGCAAACCTTGGCAACTTAAGTGAAAGCTTCACTATTGGGGTATACTTTAACGAAACATTAATAGTCACGTTTCCAGTCATTAATTTAGCTCCAAACACTACCTTTTCAACAATTATAAAGTGGAACACCACAGGAGTTAATGAAGGAATCTACATAATAAAGGCTGAAGCTTCGCCGGTTCCATACGAGTATAATGTAACAAACAACTTGCTATGCTCAGATCCTGTAGTGGTACTAACCAAGATTAGGGATGTAGGTGTAAACTCTGTAAACCTATCCAGAAGCTGGGCTTTCCCAGGCATGCCAGTAAACATAACCGTTTCCATTGAAAACTTTGGCGAATACAGTGAGTCATTCAGCGTCACGATATACGGCAACCAAACGATAATAGCAACTTGTCCCATAACCAATATGCCGCCAAAAGCTCAAATTAACTTAACCTTCGCCTGGAACACTACAGGCTTAAAACCATGCAACACTTTCATTATCAAGGCGGAGATCTCAACAATCCAATACGAATACAACTTAACCAACAACATCTTAATAGACGGAGGAGTAAAAATAAGAGTACTAGGAGATGTAAACGGAGATGGTCAAGTAGAGGCAAGAGACATTGCGATAGTAGGTAAGGCATTTGGAAGTTACCCTGGGCATCCACGATGGAACCCCGAAGCTGATATAACAAGCGAGAAGTACCTGGTACCGGATAACTACGTAGACGTAAGAGACTTAGCAGTGGTATGTAAAAACTTTGGGAAAAAATGCTGAAACATTCTCCAATTTTTATTCTGAGTATTTGTTCTTAATTTGCAAACCACAAGTTTTAAAAATATAAAGAGCATTATCAAAGCTAAGGTGGAACTAATGGTGAATAAGAAAACTCCACTAGTCTTGGCGTTATTAGGCATAGCGATATCAGCAGCGGTATTTGTGAATTTTAAAGCAGCCCAGAGTGCACCTGCGGATTCCATATGGGTTGAGCCTTCAACTGTAGCTATTAATGCATTCGAAATGCCTGTTGGATCCAAATTTAATGTAACGATATGGCTTAATGTAACGTCACAAAATATGTATACATGGCAATTCAAACTTTATTACAACACTTCGCACTTGACAGCTTTAAGGGCAGGATATACGGGTCCGATGGGAGCTTATAGTGAATGGGCAAGTCATAGAACCGGCGGTGGGACAGGCGCTGTATCACCCGTAATTGAGGATGACTACGTCCTTTTTGCAGAATCATGCTTAGCCGACTACTACGTCCCTGCTGGAATATGCGCTAGTCTGGCATGGGTGGAATTTGAAATAATTGCAGAGCCGCCGGAAGATGGAACATTAGAAAGCCCGCTGGACATAAACAACGTTGACACATATATATTAAACCCAGACTTGGACGAGATACAGCCGATAACAAAACTAGGCGCCACATACACATATGCGTATGTAGACAATATACCACCACGCATAGGCAATCCTACGCAAATTCCTTCAACAAATGTTCAGCCGGGCCAGGAAGTGAAGGTTTTAGTAAATGTTACCGACCCTGAAACTGGCGTTAAAAACGTCACATTATACTTTACCAATGATACAACATGGTACTCTATTCCGATGGAGTTTAACAGCACTAGCGGATTATGGGAGGTAACTATACCGGGGCATGCCCAAGGCGTGACAATAAAGTATAAGATAGAGGCATATGATAATGCAGAAAATTGCGCGGTTAAAGACAATGCGGGTGCCTACTACGTTTACACGGTAGTTCCTGAATTTGCTTCACCAATAATATACATTTTATTGCTGGCGTTTGCCTCAGCAGCAACGGTTATCAGATTTCGAAAGAAACCTAAAAATTAATCCCCACTTTTTATCCTTTTAAACTGAACATAAAACTATAGAAGATAATTCTAGCAAGGCTTATATTTATTTAAGGCGTATTATTTTTTGCCGAAGGGGGAGGGCGTTTGTATTCAAAGTTTAAGTATTTATTGGTCTTACCTTTTCTATCGAGTTTCTTGATGGTTTCCATTTTTTCAGTTACAGTTAAGGGGTATGATTCATCTGTTTTATATGCCCACGCGGAAACAACGACTGTGGGGGGCTCCTGTTATTATCTATTTAAGTCTTTTTCGGCTGATGGTCCTGCAACCGTTTTGTCTGCTTCTGCCGCAACTACTGGTAGGAAATTGATGGGCAAGTGGGTTTATCCTCTTTCTGGGATAGAGTCCATTCCTGCTTCGACTTGGACTGTCACTTATAGGGCAATGAAAAGCGCATCCGCATCGTATGTTGTTGCGCATTGCGATATTGACGTATTAATTAGAAAAGGCGATGGCACGATAAGATCAACTATTGCTACAAATGTTGCAAACTCGCCTAACATAAACCTTGTTAACACCTGGATGACGTTGACAGGAATGTATAATTGGCCCGGTTACATGATTGTTGATCAAACAGACTACTTAGAAATTGATTTCTACATTGAAGTTACAAGTCCGCAAAGCTCTAAATATGTCAAGTTGCTTGTTGACGATCCTACGTTGCCTTTGGCTGATCAAACAAAGGTTGAAGGTGTAGTGTTTGTCCTTGCAAATCAACCACCAGTAGCCACATTCACATATTCCCCGATAAACCCGTTTATTTATGAAACTGTGACGTTTAATGCCTCCGCGTCATATGACCCTGACGGCAGTATTGTTAGTTACACATGGGATTTTGGAGATGGAAATATAACAACAGTAACAGACCCTATTATAACACATGTTTACACAACAGCTGGCTCAACAGTTAACTATACGGTAACCTTGACCGTAACAGATAATGATGGTTTAACGGCCTTTTCTTCGCAGATTGTATCCGTGACAAACCCAGCTATCTTAAGGGTTTCGTTGCCTGCTGGCACTTATGTGGGGCCAAATCCAGATCGCTGGCTAAGTCAATGTTGGCTCCTAAACATCACCGGAGTTTCTGGATCTTTCACCGTGAGAATATCCAACATACACTCAAGTGTCAAATCATATGACACCCACCTAATAATAGCCATTAACAACCTAGCCTACGAAAACCTCCAATCCTTAACGATAAACGATATCTCAATACCAAAAAGCTCCTTCACATATGGCACTCCACAACCATACGGTTTTCAAATAGAATGGGAGGAGGACGTATACCCCACATGGTTTACCACCGCCATGGTAGGAAACATAAGTGCATGCAGCTATATAGACGCAACAGTTTCCATAACGTTCACTAATCCAACAGACGTTAGAGTTCATTTCGACGCCTTCGGCAGCGCCGATTATCCGCCACCTCCAAAAAGCAAAGGCCGCGTAACTCATAACCCTCACAATTTAGATTCAACTGTCCTATTTTTCCCAACACCAATAATAAAATACTATTTAGATGTAAAAACAGATCCTGAGGATGTAACAACAATCCCAGGCGAAGGCTGGTACGACGAGGGCACAGAAGTCACGCTTACAGCTCCAGACATCGTTTCGGTTTCACCTGGTGTTCGCTACAAGTTTAGCTATTGGGATGTTGATGGAACGCCAAAGACTGGCAACCCAATAACAGTTGTTATGGACGACAATCACACAGCCACCGCCCACTATGTCTTCGAATATTATTTAACGGTGTCCTCCCCCTTCGGCACGGTGGGCGGTGAGGGCTGGTATCAAAGCGGAACAACAGCCTACGCGACGTTGAATACAGGCTTGGTTGACCATGGAAACGGAACAAGAAGAGTTTTTGTAAGCTGGGGCGGCGATGCGTCAGGGACCAACTATGCCCAAAGCAACCCAATAGTAATGAATTCGCCGAAAACGGCTGTGGCAAACTGGAAGACCCAGTATGCTGTAACTTTTACTCAGACGGGCTCCGGTGTGGCGCCAACAGTCACCTACACGGCTGACACGGATCCGACAGAAACGGTGCCCTTCACAGTCTGGGTTTTGGCGGGCTCCCAAATCACATACGCTTACCAAGATGTTGTTCCAGGAGCTGCTCCAGGAGTACGCTACATATTGTCAAGCGTTAATCCGTCATCGCCGCAAATCGTTAATGCTCCCTTCACGGTGAGCGCCTCCTATCAAGTCCAATACTATCTAACTGTGCGCACCGACCCGCCCGGAATCGCAACAATCCCGGGAGAGGGCTGGTATAACCCCGCGCAAAGTGTTCAGCTAACCGCACCAGCTGTGGCGGGTTACGCGTTCCAATATTGGGATGTTGACGGGACATCGCAAGGAACTGGTGTTAACCCAATAACGGTAACAATGAATGCTCCTCACACAGCTACAGCCCACTACAAGGCGGCGGTGCCAACCTACACGCTTAAAATTGAGACCACGGCGGGTGGCACGACAAATCCTGCGCCCGGCACATACACTTACGCGGCTGGTACGCAAGTTCAAGTTGCTGCAATTCCAAGCAGTGGTTACCTCTTCGACCACTGGGAGCTTAATGGCACGAATGTAGGCACAGCCACAACCTATACGGTGACAATGAACAATAATTATGTATTGAAAGCCTTCTTTAAGACGGCGCCAACGCCGCCAACAGTTTCGATAAGCCCCATGACCGCGTCAATACTGGTTGGACAGCAGGTAATCTTCACATCAACCGTCAGCGGAGGAACACCGCTCTACACATACCAATGGTTTGTGAACAATAACCCGGTTCCTGGAGCAACATCTAGTAGCTTCACGTTCACGCCAACAGCAACTGGCACATATTACGTGGTGCTGAAGGTTACGGATGCGGCAGGCAACACAGCCCAGTCAGACCCCGCCAAAGTAATAGTTTCATCCATCCCGGTTGGTGGATACTCGGTAGCCTTAACCAAAAATGCTCCTATAACGCCGACAATTGTATACGCAATGTTGATGGCATTGTTCGGCGCGCTTTTAAGTCTAACAAAACGCAAGGGAAAATAACCCTCAACTTCTCATATTCTATCCATAAGAAACCCTGTTAAAGGTTACTCCAACCCATGCCAGAAAAAACTCGGAAAATTAAGAAAGTTCAGGAAAAAGAGGCGAAGAAATCCCTACTAAACAAGAAATTGCTAGTAGTTTCAATAACCCTAGCTGTCATCATAATTCTGGGCGCCGTAATATACCAGTTTTTCTGGCGAGCCTCAGAGGGCGAGATTAAGTTCTCACTTAGAGCTACAATAATCGACCAACTTAGCGAAGACTTTTACAACAAAACTTTTGTTAACGTCACGACCACCATTTTGAAAAAATACAATTTTACAGTTGAATATTACAATCATACTCAGACGAAAGTTGAATTTTTCAAGAAGCTGGCTAAAGGCAATTATGGCATAATAATTTTAAGAACCCATGCTGCACTGCGAAAAGACGGTTCAACAGTAGACTTCTTTACATCTGAACGGTATGATGAAACGAAATATGCAGAACTACAAAATGAAGGGCTTCTGGTTAAGGGCGAGCTAAATATTTCCGGAACAATTAAAGAGTATTTTGCTTTCACACCAGATTTCGTAAAGGAGTTAGAGGGCACTTTTCCAAAGAGCATAGTTATTGCGATGGGATGTCAAACCCTGAATCAAACGGCAGGTATACATATGGCGGAAGCTTTCCGTAGTAAGGGTGCAACTGTTTATATAGGCTGGGATAGCTGGGTTTCAATAACGCATTCAGATTGGGAAATAATAAAACTGATACAACGCCTTTTCTATGGAAATAAAACTATAGAGCAAGCCGTTGGAGGGGCCTATCCGGATTGGTCGTTTAAAATTCCTTCACATCTCCGATTTTATCCTGACTCTCCACCTGTTAGGAGCTTGAAAATATCGGACTTGATTAAAGAAGCGCAAGAATCAGAAGCTTCCTTAAAATCAGCATTGTATAAGAATTTTTATGTGGGTGAGACTGCGTTTGTTAAACGCTTTAATTCTCTAGCTACCGTTATGTATAATTGGTTTCGAAGGCTTTCTCCTGTCAAGTTTGCTGTTTTCAATTTTCTCACTTCTTCAGCTAGTGCAGCGTCTTCCAGAACTTCGTTTATCCATTTTTCGAAGTCTCCGCGGTAGAGATGAAACTCTAAAGATTTTACATTAACTTCGTTTATTTTTTCCATAAACTCTTTTAGGGATGAGGCGCTTTCGCCAGTGTAATTTCCTATTGATGTGAAGAAGTAGAAGGCTTTCTCTCTTGGAACGGTTTTTAGGGCTTTTATTTCCGTTTCGTTTTTCACTTTTGTTTCTTCCTTCTTATTGCTCATTTTTGTTTTCTGTTGGTGTTAACTTTTTCGGGTCATTTACTATTAAAGGTTGGGTTTCCTTAAACTTTTTTGTAACTATTGATGTTCGGATTCGCAGAACTCCAGGTAGCGGCGCAACTGTGCTTGCGATGAACTCGTGGAGGCTTTCTTGGCTTTCGGCTATTACTTTTGCTATTATTTGGAGTTCCTCTGATAGGGATGTGTAGACCTCTGTGACCTGCGGGACTGTGCAGAGTTTTTCTGCTACTTTCTCGCTTTCTTTTGGGTCTGTGATTATTGTCATTATGGCTGTTATGTTTTTGACTCCGGTTTTTTCAGCGTCTATAAGCGCGGTGTACTTTTTTATTACGCCGTGTTGCTCCATTCGCTTTATTCTGTCGTAGACTGTGGAGTGGGCTATTCCGAGGCGTTTGCCAATGGTTGTGTAGGTTTGCCTTGCATCTTCCTGTAGCATTTCCAATATTTTAATGTCTGTTGAGTCAAGGCTTAACATGTTATTTTTGACGCGCAAACCTCAGCCCTGCTGAGCGCTTCCTATCTAGAAATACGGCTAGAAATATATTGTTTGTTGTCGGAAAAGTGTAGAAAATTTCCGCTTACAATCGGAAAATGTTCGATTAAATATCACCGGAGAATGCAACGGAACGCTCTGGTAATCCACTAATGTGTCCTTATTCCATAAAATACCTCGCAGTAGTCCTTTCATTTTTCGGAAAATTGTCTAAAAAATAATTTTTAGCCTACAACTTTTCAATTTTGAATTTTTAAACCTACATTTTTGCAGATAAACTGGCAAATAAGTTTAAATCTGTGGGATAGAATATTCTCTAGAAGATTCTAACAGAGAGGTTTGTGGCAGAAGATGAAAACATCAAGGATTTGGGAAATTCTGAAAAAGTTTAAGGAGACTTGCAGGTTCCTGGGTTGGAGAACTTCTGAAAGCGAGGATTGGGTTGAGGTTGACCACAAATATCACAATTTCCTATTAACTCGAAACATTCACCCTTCATCCTTCCGTAATATAGCCCAAAACAGAAAGTGTGTTGTTCGTGAAGGCTTATCTTATCGTGTTGTTGAAGCCTCTTATATGGCTTGGGTTTTCTCTGAAACGCCGCCCCAAAGCCTCTTAAACTTTTTCCTTGAGAATCCCGAGCTTTCAAAAAGGGTTGCCCTCTATGATTTGAGTCCCTTTACGGAGGGGCGGAACACTTGTGTTAAACTGAATTTTACTGACAGCAACGTCTTTCAAGAGTTTGAAAACTTTCTTGAAAGGGAGTTTGGAGTAAAAATTGAAGAGTACGTTAACCTAAAGCCGCGTCTTGAAGATTGCACACTGGCGGAGACCCTTTAAACCTTTTAGTTTATTTTAATCAAAGATTTGATAAGCAAAACGCCGCATATATTCTAGCTGTGAGCGGGCATGTCTGAAGAGGCTGAAGAGGTTAAGAGGCTTCTAGCCTTCAAAAAGAGGCTTGAAAGAAGAGTTGAAAAGCTTGAATCAGAGCTTAAAGAGCTAAAATCAATTTTGGAGGCTGTAAACTCTGTTCTCTTGGCTAAGGGTTTTAAGCGGGCTGAAATCGTTAAAGCTCCAGCGCCGACGCCACCAGCGGTAGCTATGCCAGCAAAAGAAGAGGAGATGGTGATTCAGCCATCAGTGCAGATGCCAGAGTTTAAGGAAGTTACTCCTTTGAAAACTGCCGCTGGCGAACCGCTTGCGACACTCTATGTTGGTGAAGGCTTTCTAAAAATTGTTTTAGCTGAAGACAAAAAGTTCAATGTTAATACTCCGCCTTTTAACCAATTTCTGGTGGAAAGGGTTTTAGCAAAAATGCAGCAGAAAGACAGCGAACTGGCCAAAGCTGGAAAGCTTAAGCCAGAAGAAATTTTCTCCTACAACATTGTTAGAGACGGCGAAATAATCCGCGAAATCCACGTCAAAAATTTTGATGCTGAACGCCTAAGAGAGCTTAAGTCGAGTGTCAAGTGGACTTTGGAGAAAATGTATGAAAAAATGAAAAGCCAAAGTTAAAACGAACTTTAGGGCCATTTTCTGTCAAAATATATGTTTTTGCCCTTTGCCGAAAGCGGTATGCCCATCGCAACTGTTGCCTCTGGTAGCAAGTTCAGCTTTAATGCTGCCGTGCCTATACGGTACATTATGCGGTTGTCAATGTTTAAAATGCTTGCAATTTTAACGGCTGAGCCTAAGGCTATCCCAAGGTCTAAAGCCTTAAAAAGGCATGTTGGACCAGTAAAGTCTTGTCCCGCCTGTTTTTGGGCTTCTTCAAATTCACCACAGTTCCTGTAGCCGCATGCTCCACAATTAAATCCTAGGCTTTTACTCCCCCTAACTCCTATTAGGACTATGGCTTCAGAGTCTCTCACATTTTTTGCGTCTCGTTTAAAACCTTCAATCTTTCTTTGCTCGGCTATTTCTTCCATTTTTTCGGCTATAGCGTCCTTTTCCTCACCGTAGACGATCAGTGTTAAGACATCGTCCATCCCGGCTGTTTTTGGGGCTGTTCTAGCTGCGGCTAGCATAAGTTTTGCCACCATAAGGATGGCCTCTTTCTGGCCATTTTCGCTTTCAATTTTTGGACTCATACGTTCACCCCAAGAATAAACCAACTAGATTGTTTTTCATTTTCTGCCTAAAAGCCTAAAGGTCTGAAGGCCTTCTTTAAAAGCTCAATAACAGCATTCAACTGACCAGTGTACAAACCTATGGCAAATAGGGATACGCCTAAAAGCAGTAGGAGGGCGCCTATAACCCTGCGCTCGTGCAAGTCCATGATCTTTTTCACTCCAAATATTTTTTGAGGCGGGCTTCAACTTGAATTTTCGGAACAAAGCCCACTATTCTATCAACTTCTTCTCCAGCTTTCAGGATTACAAGGGTTGGTATGCTGAAAACCTGAAAGCGGTCGGCTGTTGCTGGATTTTCGTCCACGTTAAGCTTTCCGACAAGAACTTTTCCAGCATACTCTTTTGCCAGTTCCTCTATCACTGGCGCCATCATTCTGCATGGCATGCACCAATCCGCAAAAAAGTCAATAAGGACAAGCGGGTTTTTGCTCACAACTTCCTCAAAATTTGAATCTGTAATATGGATTACTTGTCCACCCAAACTTTTCTTCTCCTCAAGCTCTTTCATTAACTCGCGCAGTTTTCTTTCTCTAATATGTCTCAGTTCAATGTCATTTCCTGATATAAACTTCACGCTCCCTATTCATTTGCCAACTTCACTTGATAATAACTTTTGGCTTTCCAAACACTAGGAATGTAACGGTAGAGAAATTAGAATTTATCGTTTTCGACGTTAAACAGCTGGTTTTCCGGTGTGTCCGCTATTTTCCAGGCGAGGTCCTCGTTGGAAGTGCCTTTTGCAAGTTTTTCTTTCAGCATTTCTATCACCTGATTGTTTACGTGGATTTTCAAAGTTTTGTTTTGACTTTTTAGTTTAAAAATTGCCACTACGCTTCCATCGGAACTTCTTACTTCGAGTTTTCTGTTTCCCACGGTGCATTGAGTAATTGCTTGAATACCATCAAGGATGCATGAATAAGGAGTTATTAATGGGAGTTCCGCCACCACCTGCAAGTCCCATAGTTTGTTTCTGTCTACTTTTAGTATTTTCTTTGCTAATCTAGCCATTTTCACTCCTATAACTAGGAATGGTCCAAGATGCCCGTGAAGGTTTTCAGCGTTTTTAATCTCAAGCGTTAGGGCGTCTTTTTCATTAGTCATTTGCTTTTTTCACCTTTGCCCTTTCAAGGGTCCCTATCACTGGTAAGGCGATTATTAGGCCTATTATTCCGCCTATCAAGTGCCACACACCCCAAAAAGTTAGTGCCCACTCCAAAGATCTTGCCATGAAAACTGTTCCAATAACCACACCTGCAAAATAGGCAGATACCATTGTTGTAATGGCTGTCACAGCAATATTATAGGGTTTAAATTTGATTTTGTGCTTACACAGCGTCATTAGGGCGTCAAAGAGGATGGCTGAAGCTAGAAAGCCTATCATCTGTGTTGATGCTGGTCTCATTGCCAGCACTATTATGGCTCCTATTACGCCGACCATTGAGGGTATTCCAGCTCTGCCGGAGGCCCAAGTGGCCAAAAGCATGGTGAAATAGACGGAGAGGTCGCAAAATATTGGCAAATGAAGTAGTGTGAATCCCAAAGGTCCAACTGTCAGATTTAATGCTGCCCATAGGGCTGAGAAAATGGCTATTATTGCTATGTCAACCGGTTTAAACTGGGACATCTTTCATCATCGTAATACTTTTTTCTAAAAACGTAATACCAATCTGCATAAAAACTTTATGGTTAAAACACCAAATTAAAAACGTGGTTTCCATGGCAAAAACAGAGAAAATAGTGCGGGTGAGCGTAACCTTCCCACCAGACCTTTTAAAGGACTTTGATGAGGTAATCCGAAGAATGGGCTACGAGAATCGTTCTAAGGCTGTTCAGGATGCCGTTAGGCTTTTCGTTTCCGAGCGCAAGTGGCTTCAGGAGGAGAAGGGCCTTCAAGCCGGGGTTTTAATGCTTCTTTATGACCATGATGTTAGGGGTTTGGAGGATGCCTTAACAGATGTGCAGCATCATTATGCAGACATAATCTCCTCAACAATGCATATTCACCTAACAGAGCGAGACTGCCTAGAGGCTATAGCGGTTAAGGGTGACGCCGCTAAAATTCGGCGGTTGAGCGATGAGTTGTCTTCAAGGCGGGGTGTTAAGCTTCTCAAAACAATGATTGTTTCGCTTTAAGGAAGAGCTTTTAACGCGTTATTTCAAACATTTTTTCTAGGGCTTTTCTCGCTTTGCTTGCTATTGGCTCTGGAACCTTCACCACGTGTTTCTCCTCTTTAAGGGCTGTGTAAATCCTTTCAAGAGTGTTCAGCTTCATGTTGGGGCAGACGGCACCCTCATAAGCCAAAACGAAACGTTTACCCGGATTGTCCTTCCGTAAACGGTGCAGAAGTCCCTCTTCAGTCGCCACAATAAATGTTTTGGCGTTGCTCTCCCTCGCATAACGGCACATCTGGGATGTACTGCCAATAAAGTCGGCTATTTTTCGCATTTCAGCTGTGCACTCTGGGTGAACCATGACAACAGCGTTTGGAAAATCAGCCTTTAGAGCTTGCACCTCTTCTGGTTGGAAGAGAAGATGGGTTGGACAAAAGCCCCGTTCTGGGATAGGAATAATCGTCTTCCCAGTCTTTTCCTGCACGTATTCCGCCAAGTTGTGGTCTGGTCCAAAAAGAACAGTTTCAGCGTCCAAGGCGTTTATTACCTCAACGGCGTTGGCAGAGGTGCAGCACACGTCGCAGTAAGCCTTCGCAGAAGCCAGAGTGTTAACGTATAAAACCAGCGGCACAAGTGGGTAAAGCACACGCCACCTCTTAATCTCGTCAACCGTCAGCATCTGAGCCATGGGACAGCGGGCACCGGCAGAGGGCAGCAAAACCTTCTTTTCCGGATTAAGGATGGCTGCCGATTCAGCCATAAAATCCACAGCTGCAAAAACAATTATTTCCGCCTCTTTCTCTTCCATGGCTTTTCTGCTAAGCTCTATGCTGTCTCCCACATAGTCGGCGATATCTTGAACCTCTGGCCTCTGATAGTTATGAGCCAAAATAATGGCTTTCTTCTCCTTCTTCAGCCGCAGTATTTTTTCGGCAAGAGCCATTTCCAACTTCGCCTTTAAGCATCTTCAAAAGCACACTGTGGAATATATGCCTTTATGCCCTGTCACGCTCTTTACAACAAACCATAGCAATCGTTAAAACATTGTGAACTTCACTTATTCAATGGGGATGGGGAAGCTCAGATTTTTCGCAACAACAGTCATAGGACTGGAAGATGTAGCCTCAAAAGAGGTTGAAAACCTAATAGGGGTTAAAGCCGAACAAGATGTTGGAAGAATCGCCTTCAAAGGAAGCCTAGAAGACGTTTACCTCCTAAACCTGAAAGCTTCAACTATCAACAAGGTCTTTATTGAGCTTTGCAGGTCAGCCTTCGAAAGCCTAGACGACATATACCGGCTAGCCAAAAGTTTAGACTACACTTGGATATTGGACGAGCAGCAGACCTTCGCCATAAGAAGCGAAAGAATCGGCGTGCACAACTTCACAAGCATGGACGTCTCCCGCGTTGCCGGACAAGCTGTAATAGACTCCTTCGCCAACGCAACGGGCAAGAGATTAAAAGTGAACTTGGACGAGCCTGATGTTGAGATATACTGCCTAGTAAGAAACAACGACTTCATTATGGGAGTAAACACTACAGGCGCTTCCCTCCACAAGCGTGGCTACCGCGTTTACAGCCACCCAGCAGCCCTAAAACCAACAATAGCCTCAGCCATGCTCAGGATAGGCGGCTGGACACCGGATAAATCCCTAATAGACCCCATGTGCGGAGGCGCCACTATCCCCATTGAAGCTGCGTTAGAAGCCAAAGGCGTTCCGCCAAATCATCTGCAAAGAGACTTCGCCTTCCTAAAACTCAAAATTTGCAGTCAAGAAACCTTCGAAAAAATAAGGGCTGAAACGCTTGCACAACAAAAAGAGGAAGCTCCGTGTACAATTTACGCTATGGAAAAGTTCGCCAAACACTTGCTAGGCGGGATTGAAAACGCTAGAAAAGCCGGCGTACATGAAGCAATAAACTTCAAAATTGGAGACGCAACAAAACCCCAAGACTACCCAAAAGCGGGACTCGACTTCATAGTTGTAAATCCACCCTACGGGTTAAGGGCAAACCCAAGAGAAGGCGTAAGAAAACTATATGAAAACTTCCTAAAAACGTTAAAAACAAAATTTCCTGGAGCAACCCTCGTCTTAATAACAGCTGCGTCAAATAGGTTTAGGGAAACCGCTGAAAGTGCCGAGGTGGCGGTGATGTATGAGCGTAAAATATGGCATGGCGAACTTTTAACAAGTATTTTCAAATGCAAAGTTTAAGGTTTCAAATAGATGTGTGCAAACCGAAGATTGATATATAAGATGGAAAAATCTTGAGGCTGTGGGTTTAAAATGGAGGGGAAAATGAAAGCGGCAAGACTACATAAAATAGGTGAAAAGTTAAGAATAGACTATGTTGAAGTGCCAAAGGTTGGACAATATGATGTTTTAGTAGCCATAAAAGCCAGCGGCATATGTCACTCGGACATCAATTATAAATATGGCATAGCTCCTGTTGCTAAATTGCCGATAACTCTTGGACATGAAATAGCTGGCGAGATAGTAGAGGTTGGAAGTCGCGTAGAAGATATTAAAATAGGAGACCGTGTATCTATTCACTACATTTTGAGTTGTGGAGATTGTCCAGCATGCGTTAACGGCAGAGAAAACTTATGTGAAAAATATCAAATGATAGGAAAAGATGTCGATGGCGGATTTGCTGAGTACATAAAGGTTCCATATAGAAACGTTTTGAAGTTGCCAGAGGCTATTCCGTTTGAACAAGGCGCGATAATGGGATGCGCTGTTTCAACAGCATTTCACGCACTTAAAAGGGGAAAAGTAAGTGTTGGAGAAACTGTTGTAATTTACGGTGTTGGAGGAGTCGGAATGCAAGCCCTTCAGTTGGCTGCCAAGATTTTTGGGGCTGGCAAAGTTATTGCCGTCGATATTTCCGATGAAAAGCTAAAAATGGCCAAAAAACTCGGAGCGGACGAAATAGTCAACGCCTCGGAAGTTAAAGTGGTAGACAGAATAAAGGAGATAACCAACGGGCGGCTTGCCGATGCTGTGTTCGAGTTTATAGGTTTAAGAACAACAATTGAAGAAGCCATTGAGTGTGTTGGAAAAGGCGGTAGGATGGTAGTGGTTGGGGTATGTCCAGAGAACATAACAATTTCCCCCTACAAAAAGCTGATCGGCAAAGAAATGGAATTGATCGGCGTCAATGATCATTTAAAATCAGAAATGACTCAACTTATCAAACTTGTTAGCACTGGAAAGATAACACTTTCAGAATCCATAACACATAGGGTGTCCCTTGAGGAAGTAAATTATGGAATGGAAATTCTAGAGAAGAGATTGGGAAACCCCATTAGGGTAGTAATTACACAATAAGAAGAATTGTGTGCGCCCAATAGAAAGGTAAATTCGCGCTTCAAAATCACATGTTTCATTTCCTATTCATTTTGATAAAATGGACTTGGATTTTAAAAGCGGTGGTGCGGCGGGCCGGATTTGAACCGGCGAACCCCTACGGGAGAGGATGGCTCATAGGGGTTTAGCCTTTCTAAACACCGACCTTGAGTCCTCCGCCTTTGACCTGGCTTGGCTACCGCCGCCCATCTTTTCAAAGAATGGATAATGGGATTTAAGCTTACCGACTCTTTTTCGAAACTTGAAAGCTAGAAGGGGCTAGTCTTCTATTATAATTGGGAGATGCCCAATAATTGTTGGGGTTTTCTTTGCGGATGGGGCTTGAAGATGAATTTTTCCACGAAAAAGTTTATTAGTGAGCTGTGCAGTTTTACGTGTTTAGCTCTAATATATTGGAGACTTTTTAAACTGGATGACCCAAAAGCGGAGGAAATTAAAAGTTTGAGGAAACCCGCACCACATTCATCCCTCCATCGTCGAGTTAAGGTGGGGATTGCTGGGGTTAACCTTAATGGTTAAGCTTTCAAAAGAAGATGTTAACACACTGTTAAAGGCTTTCTTTAAAGAGAAGGGGCTTGTCCGCCAGCACCTAGACTCCTACAACGAGTTCATAGACCATGGCTTGCAAGAGGTTGTAGACGAAGTTGGAGAAATTCCAATAGAGGTTCCAGAGTGCCCTTACACCGTCAAGCTTGGACAAGTCTGGATTATTGACCCACAGACCAGGATTAGCGGTCCATATGTGACGGAGGTTGACGGTACAAAACATGAAATCTACCCAATAGAGGCTAGACTCCGCAACCTAACCTATGCAGCGCCAATAGCCCTTGAAATGACTCCGGTTGTGGATGGCAGAGAACAAGACACAGAACTCGTTTTCATCGGCAACATCCCAGTAATGCTCAAGTCAAAACTATGCTTCTTGTCTCAACTTTCCCGAGAAGAACTAATAGCTGTCGGAGAAGACCCAGACGACCCCGGCGGCTACTTTATTGTTAATGGTTCTGAACGTGTTATTGTGGCTATGGAGGATTTGGCTCCAAACCGCATAATTGTTGACATAGACGAGAAAGGCGCGACACCAGTTTACCAAGCCAAGCTTTTCTCTACGACCGTTGGTTTTAGGGCGAGAATAGAGCTGAAAATGAAGTCTGACGGCGCCTTATACGTCACAATGCCGGGAGTGCCAACAGAAGTCCCCTTCGTCATCGTCATGCGCGCCTTGGGTCTCGAGTCTGACAAGGAGATTGCCGAAGCCGTTTCTTTAGACGAGGAGATTCAAAGCGAGCTGGAACCATCCTTCGAGAAGGCTGTCGGCGTCGACACCGTTAGAGACGCAATATTATATATCGGAAACCGTGTAGCCCACGGGCAAGTTGAAGAATACCGCATTCAGAAGGCTGAAGCAGCCATAGACAAAAACTTCTTGCCCCATCTTGGAAGAACAAGTCAGAGCCGCCGTGACAAGGCCATATTCTTGGGTGAGATGGCGTGCAGAGTTATAGAGCTGAAGCTTGGAAGGCGGAAACCCGACGACAAAGACCACTTTAAAAACAAGCGTTTGAGGCTTGCTGGACCACTGTTGGCAGACTTGTTCCGCGTAGCCTTCAGAAACCTTGTAAGAGATATAAAATACCAGCTTGAAAGGATAGGCGTTAAAGGACCAATAATTACTGTTTCTGCGGCTGTTCGCCCCGGAATAATAACTGAAAGGCTTCAGCACGCGCTTGCCACTGGAAACTGGGGAAGGGGACGCGTTGGCGTAACACAGCTTCTCGATAGGACAAATTACCTTTCCACCCTAAGCCACTTGAGGAGACTTCAATCTCCGCTAAGCAGAAGCCAGCCAAACTTTGAGGCTAGAGACTTACACTCAACCCATTGGGGACGCCTATGCCCAAATGAAACGCCGGAAGGCTCAAACTGCGGCCTGGTTAAGAACCTTGCGTTGTCTGCTTCCATATCTGTCGGTGTTAACCCGGAGAAGATTAAGCAGATATTGTTCAGCATGGGCGTCACGCCGGTCTATGAGGCGAATGAGACGCTGAAGCGTTACGGCGCAAAGGTCTTCGTGGACGGGACAATAGTTGGCTATTGCGCCACTCCGGAAAAGGTTGTTCAAGAGTTTAGGCAACGCCGCCGCATGGGAGAAATCTCAACAGAAGTCAACATCGCCTACTTCTCAAAGGAGTATGGCGAAAGAGAGGAAATATACGTTAACTGCGACGAGGGAAGAGTTAGAAGACCACTAATAATAGTTGAAAACGGCGTTCCAAAACTTCAGCCAGAACACATGGAAAGGATTACCCGCGGCGAGTGGACATGGGAAGACCTCGTCAAAAACGGTATAATCGAGTATTTGGATGCTGAAGAAGAGGAAAACGCTTATGTTGCTATAAGCGCCGAAGAACTAACCCCAGAGCACACCCACATGGAAATTGCAACCCACACGATTCTCGGGATTTGCGCCTCCACAATACCTTATGCGGAGCACAACCAGTCACCCCGCAACTCTTATCAGGCGGCTATGGCTAAGCAAGCTCTCGGCGTTTTCGCCACAAACTTCCCGTTGCGCGTTGATTCAAGGTCCCACATACTGCATTATCCACAGACACCATTGGTTGAAACAGCCCTAATGGAGGTTATGGGCTATAAACTCCGCCCATCAGGGCAAAACTGTATTGTGGCTGTTTTATCCTATGAAGGCTACAACATGGAGGACGCCCTGATCTTTAACAAAGCCTCTATTGAAAGGGGCTTGGGGCGCTCCACATTTTACCGCATTTATGAGGCTGAGTGCCGCCAATACATGGGCGGACTGAAAGACAAATTCGTCATACCAGAACCCGGAATAAGGGGCTTCAGAGGGGAACAATATTATAGGCTATTGGAGCCCGACGGCATAATAAGCCTAGAAGCCCAAGTTGCCGGCGGAGACGTTCTTATAGGAAGAACAAGCCCGCCAAGGTTCCTCGAAGAATACAAAGAGTTTGAGGTTAAAGGTCCATCAATGCGGGACACTTCTGTGGACATGCGCCCATCAGAAACAGGAATTGTAGACGCTGTTTTCATAACAGAGTCAGGTGAGGGAAGCAAGCTCGTCAAGGTTAGGGTTAGAGACCAGAGAATCCCAGAGCTCGGCGACAAGTTTGCATCCCGCCACGGACAGAAAGGCGTTATAGGGCTTATTGTGCCACAGGAGGATATGCCCTTCACAGAGGACGGCATAGTCCCAGACATTATAATTAATCCCCACGCTATCCCGTCAAGAATGACCATTGGGCAGTTCATTGAATCCATAGCTGGAAAAGTTGCAGCCATGCGGGGCAAGTCTGTCGACGGAACACCCTTCTCAAATGAGAAGGCTGAAGACCTAAGAAAAGCCCTAATAAAGCTTGGCTTCAGCCACACTGGAAAAGAGGTCTTCTACAATGGCGTCACTGGCGAAAAGTTTGTGGCAGACGTTTTCGTTGGCATAGTCTACTATCAGAAGCTCCACCACATGGTTGCAGACAAAATCCACGCAAGAGCCAGAGGACAAGTGCAAATGTTAACGAGGCAACCAACAGAAGGGAGAGCCCGTGGAGGCGGACTGCGCTTCGGCGAAATGGAAAGAGACTGCCTAATTGGACATGGAGCTGCAATGCTCTTACGCGACAGGCTTCTGGAGGAATCCGACAAATATACGCTCTATGTTTGTGAGAACTGCGGCTACATAGCCTACTACGACCTAAAACAGAGAAAGTATGTCTGCAGAATATGCGAGGACAAGGCGAAAATCTCACCCGTAATAGTCTCTTACGCTTTTAAGCTTCTCCTCCAAGAATTGATGAGCCTCTGTGTGGCGCCAAAATTGAAGCTTAAGGAGAGGGCTTAAAATGGCGGTTGAGGAAGTCGCCCATAAAGTTGTTGACGAAATCCGTTTCGGCTTACTTTCACCACAAGAAATACGTAAACTTTCAGTGGTTGAAATCCAGACGCCGGACACTTACGATGAGGATGGCGCCCCAATAACCGCTGGGCTTATGGATGGAAGGCTCGGCACCCTCGAGCCGAGACAGAGATGCAAAACATGCGGCAACACGGCTATACGCTGTCCGGGACACTTTGGACACATAGAACTCGCCGTACCCATAATCCACATCGAATTTGCAAAAATAATATATGACCTTCTTAGGGTTACATGCCGAAACTGCGGGCGAATTCTGCTTCCAGAAGACGCCGTTAAAAAGTTGAGGGCAAGAATAGAGAGAACCCGCCAGCTGCTGGGAACAGTTCCAGATGAAGTGTTTAAGCGAATCATCCAAGAGATAAGAGCTAAAACCTGCCCCCATTGTAATGCCCCCCAATACAAAATAACCTTCGAAAAACCTACAAAGTTCAGTGAGGAAATCCCTGGAAGTGGTTCACAACTCTTAACTCCCAGCATGGTTAGGGAGAGGCTTGAGCGCATACCGAACGATGATTTGGAGCTTTTGGGTTTTGACCCAAAAACAGCCCGTCCAGAATGGATGGTTCTCCAAGTCCTTCCCGTTCCACCAGTTTATGTGCGTCCCTCCATTACTTTGGAGTCTGGCATCCGCTCCGAGGATGACTTGACCCATAAGCTTGTGGATATAATCCGTATAAACCAGCGCTTGAAGGAGAACATGGAGGCTGGCGCCCCCACCCTCATAATTCAAGACTTGTCAGAGCTTCTCCAGTATCATGTGACAACCTACTTCAACAATGAGGCTTCTGGCATTCCGCCGGCAAGACACCGATCCGGAAGAGCCCTTAAAACACTTTCCCAGAGGCTTAAAGGTAAGGAGGGACGATTCAGAAGCAACCTCTCCGGGAAGCGTGTGGACTTCTCGGCGCGGACGGTGATTTCTCCAGATCCAAACCTCGACATAAACGAGGTTGGCGTCCCATTGGAGGTTGCCATGAGGCTTTCAGTTCCAGAAAAGGTGACCTCTTGGAACATTGAGGAAATGCGAAAACTTGTCATAAATGGTCCATTTAAGTATCCGGGCGCCCTTTATATTATCCGTCCGGACGGCAAAAGGATCAGGCTTGAGTTTGTCACTGACAGGGAGAAGATTGCCGAGTCTTTGGAGCCGGGCTATATTGTTGAGCGTCACCTAAGAAACGGTGACATAGCCATTTTCAACCGTCAACCGTCCCTCCACAGAATGTCCATTATGGCTCATTATGTGCGGGTCTTACCCTACAAGACTTTTCGCCTGCACTTGTGCGTCTGTCCGCCCTACAATGCGGACTTCGATGGGGATGAGATGAACCTTCATATACCGCAAAGCGAGGAAGCCCAAACAGAAGCCCGCCTCCTCATGCAGGTTCAAGACCAAATTCTTTCGCCACGCTTTGGCGGTCCAATAATTGGGGCTATTAGAGACTTTATTACTGCTGCTTACCTTTTCACAAGGAAGTCAAACTACTTAACAAAAGATGAGGTAAGCCGTCTTCTGATTGCCGCTGGTTATGAGGGTCCGCTTCCACCACCCCAAATAAAAGAGCCCCAGCCTATGTGGAGCGGCAAACAAATCTTCAGCCTATTCTTGCCGAAGGATTTGAACTATGTTTTGAAGGCGAACACCTGCCGTGGATGTGCCAAATGCCTTAAGGAAGAGTGCCCCTACGACGCCTATGTGGTTGTCAAGAATGGGCAGCTTGTATGTGGCGTGATTGATAGAAAAGCCATAGGCGCCGAGCAGTCTGAAAGCCTCCTCCACAGAATAATCAAGGATTATGGGACGGCTGCTGGACGCGAATTTATAAACAAAGTTACGAGGCTTCTGAAGCTTTTCATAACAATGCGGGGGTTCTCCTACTCCTACGACGAGCTGGTGCTTTCACCGCAGGCAGAAGCAAAAATTAAGAGGATAATGGAGAGGGTTGAGAAGAGAATTGAGGAGCTTATAAGGAGCTACCGCGACGGCACGCTGCCAAGGCTTCCCGGACAAACTCTTGAAGACTCCTTTGAAATCTATGTCATGAACGAGCTTGCCAAAGCCAGAGACGAGTCCGGGAAAATCGCTGACGAGGACTTCACTCTTGAAAATTCTGGCATAGTCATGACGAGGACAGGCGCCAGAGGCTCAAGCCTAAACATTGGGCAGATGAGCGCCTGTGTTGGACAACAAGCCGTTCGTGGAAAACGTATAATGCGCGGCTATTTGGGTAGAACGCTGCCCCACTTCAAGTTTGGCGACCCATCCCCTAAGGCGAGGGGCTTCGTTTACTCCTCATACCAGAAGGGGTTAGACGCAATAGAGTTCTTCTTCCACGCTATGGGTGGACGTGAAGGGCTTGTGGACACTGCTGTTCGGACGCAGCAGAGCGGTTACATGCAGAGACGCCTAATCAACGCTTTGGAGCATCTACGCCTAGAATATGATGGGACTGTCAGAAGCTCAACCGGCGACATAATCCAGTTCAAGTATGGCGAGGACGGCGTTGACCCGGCTAAAAGCGACCATGGAAAGGCTGTAAACGTAAGCCGCCTTGTTGAGCAAATAAGAATAGGCATGGAGAAGGGCAAGCCGGCTCCTCCAGAATACATTAAGGAGAAGCTTAAGGCCGTTGAAGACCAGCTCACGCCACTATTGATAAGCGAGCTAAAGCAAAGCCTAATGGAGGCGAAGCTTAGCAAGGAGGGCGTTGACAAAGCCATAGAGCTAACAGTTGAACACTACAAGCGCGCCTTAATGGAGCCGGGCGAAGCCGTAGGCATAGTTTCAGCCCAGTCTATAGGCGAGCCTGGAACCCAAATGACCCTTAGAACATTCCACTACGCTGGTGTTAGGGAGCAGAACGTGACCTTGGGCTTGCCGCGGCTTATAGAGATTGTTGACGCCAGAAGAGTTCCATCCACGCCTATAATGGTCATTTACTTAGACGAAAAGCACCGCAAGAGCAGGGAAGCAGCTGTCAAAATAGCTAGAAACATTCTCTACACTACATTAGAGAATATTGCTCAAGCCATATACCAGGACCCGGTGCGCGGAGAAATAGTTGTCGAGTTGAATAAGGCTATGATGGAGGACAGGGGCGTAACAATACAAGAACTTAAGGAGAAGGTAAAGATTGCCAACTGCACTGTGAAGATAACTGGAAACCGCATCCATATAAAACCCAAAAAGCCAGAAGCCCTAAAGCGGCTGCTTGACAAGGTCTCATCACTTTACATTAAGGGTGTTCCTGGAATAAGGCGTGTTCTGGTGACAGAGGAGCAGGGCGAATGGGTTATACGCACCGACGGCTCAAACCTCCCCAAAGTCCTGGAAGTTTACGGAGTTGACACCACAAGGACGACAACCAACAACGTTCATGAAATAGCTAAAACCCTAGGCATCGAAGCAGCAAGAAATGTCCTAATACAAGAGGCTAAGAGCGTTTTGGAGGAGCAGGGCTTAGATGTTGACATTCGCCACGTCATGCTTGTGGCTGACATGATGACCGCCACTGGAGAAGTGCAGCAAATCGGCAGGCACGGTGTTAGCGGCAAAAAGGCAAGTGTTTTGGCAAGGGCAGCCTTCGAGATTACCGTTCCAAACATTGTTGAGGCTGCCATAAGAGGAGAAAGCGACCCGTTGGAAGGCGTAACTGAAAACGTTATTGTGGGGCAGTCCATACCAGTTGGCACTGGGCTTGTGGAGCTGTTTATGTCCACCTATGAGCTTAAGAGGGAGAACAAATGATAGACATAGACAAGGCTATTTCAACGGCAGTTAAGACCGGCAAGGTTTCCTTTGGCTCTAATTCGGCGATTCAAAGTGCTAAAACTGGAAAAGCGAAGATGATTATTGTGGCTTCTAATTGTCCAGCTGAAATCCGCAGCGACCTGGAATATTACTGCAAGCTTTCAAACATTCCGCTTATTGTCTATAGGGGTTCCTCGACGGATTTAGCTGCTGTTTGTGGAAAACCCTTCCTTGTCTCAGCGTTAACTATAAGAGAGCCCGGTGATTCAGAAATTCTTAGATTAGTAGAGAAGCCCGTGGAAGAAGCAGAGGAGTCTGAAGGAGGAAGCGAATGAGTAGCGGCATAAAATTCACCAGCACAGAGATGAAGTATATAGCCCTCTTTGAAAGCATTAGCGGTGCCAGCGTCAAAGACTGCATAGTTGACGAGGAGCAGGGCCGAGTAATCTTCGTTGTGAAGGAAGGCGACATAGGCGCAGCCATAGGCAAGGGCGGAAGAAACATTAGGCTTCTGGAGCGGATGACAGGCAAAAAACACGAGATAATTGAGTACTCCGAAGACCCGGTTCAATTTATTAAAAATGCCTTAAAACCAGCCAACGTGCAAGAGGTTAGGATAACGGAGAGACCAGACGGCAAAACAATAGCGGTCGTGTCAGTTCACCCAAGAGACAAGGGCGTAGCCATAGGGAAGAATGGTAGGAATGCTGAACGCCTCCGCATGCTGGTGAAACGCTACTTCCAAATACAAAACGTCAGCATAGTCTAAACCGCCCAAAGACATGAAAATGAGAGGCGAGACAAACATGAAGAAAAATCTAGTTACAATCATTATTGTTAACATATTACTGCTGGCATACGCCCTCGTTAACCGTGTTTATGCGGCAGAAGAATCATTCCCAAGCAAGTTTTTAGGCAGCCCGCTTTTAGTTCTTACGGCAATAATAGTCATCGACGTCATAGCCTATCTCTACAGAAAAATCAGAAAATAAAGCTTGTGCAGTAATAACTAACTTTCTTCTTTTTGTTCCGCTCCGCAGTAGGGGCATTCCAACGCTGCTATGGGAATCTCCTTGCCACACTTGACACATTTTTTAAGAAAGGCTTTAGGCGTTTCTGCACGTGCTATATTTTCAAGATTAAAATCGGCGATTACTATATTGCACTTTTTACATCTTAAAGCTGGGATGTTAACGGCTACGAAAAAATAATATCTCCAATCCCACGGCCATGCCATCTTTACAAATTTGCGTTTTTTGGGAGTCCACCAAGGAACAGCTACGGGAGCACCCATGTATCCCCTCTCAAGGTCTCCGCCGCAAATTGGGCACTTCTTAATAGAAGCTAATGTGAAAAATTCTTCCTTTTCACACACAACCTCATACCTCTTCCTTGAGATAGACCATACTAAAATTAAGCGCATTAGATAAAACTTGCCCCATACTAAATCCCGTTACTGCTCCACTTAAAGCCAAAAATCAAGGAGAAAGCCGACATAGAAAAAGAACGCTGAATCGATATGGGATTGTTATAGAGTTAGGGAAGTTAAGGCAAGCTTGGAAAACGCAGAAAAATAACAGCCATTCGAGAACCAAGTTTAGCCAAAAAGATTGATAGATTTGAAAGGTGAGAAACGGTTTAGCCCTTTTACTTGGATAAGATTAGGTCTATGAGGGCTTTTTGGTCTACTTCGGCTCGTGTGCGCCAGTCCAAATATAACTGTTCGTTTTCGTCTTGGGTTAAATATCCATAGCGTATGTAACGGTCTATGTTTAAGCCCACCTTCCAGCCCGGCAGCTTCTCACGCAATAGTTCTTCCACTTCTTTGCGGGGTGCTTTACCCTTTTTTGAGATTATGTAGGCTATTGTTATGGCTAGCCCCGCCAAATCGTCTATTCGCCAACCAACCATCTTAGCCTCTTTAGGCGTTAAATCACCCCTTAGGGTTATGTAGAACCTCGCCTTGTCCAATTCCTCCAGTGTTGGCTTTTCAGAGGCTGGCTTCTCCTCCTCAAAAACCATCTTAACCTGCAAGTCCAAAGGTTTCAAGTACTCATCCAATATGTTTAGGACTTTTGGATAGTCTGAACCCAAAGCCTTTCGGAGTTCCCAGCCCTTCACCCCGGGCTTTTTGTGTCGGCGATAAAAGAGCATGTGGACTGCGCGTTTCACCTTGCTGGCGTAGACGGCTTTTCTCTTACTCACTCTTGCGCTCTTCTCCATTTTTCCCACTCCTCAACGGTTATGGCTATCGGAATTGAAACCAGCTGTTTTTTGGCTATGCGCCTCTGCTGCCTCTCAAACGGCTTAATGAAAATTTCCTCCTCCAACGGGTGAACCTCAAGGGTTGCATAGCCATAGGTTACGAGAAAGCTTGTCATGAAGGCTCTGTGGATTATCTCCTCATAAGTTTCTGCGCCGACAAAATCCCAGTATTGGATTCTGCCATTCTCGCCTTTTTCCTCAACCAGCCTTTTCAATTCATTCCAGAAACTTTCCAACTCTTCTGTGAAGGCTTTGTCCTGCAGAATCCTAAGCTTTATAAGTTCCTCTCGGGTGGCGGCTCCGCCAACATTTTCTGGTGGCGGAAACTCTTTCCATCTGTCTTTCAGTGGCGGGAGGCTTTCCCAGTAGCGCAGTGCCTCTTTTAGGCTGTGGAGCGAAATCTGTTCAAACTCGACTATTGGGTGCCAAGCGCCTAGAAAAGCCTCTACGATGGCTTCTTTCTCCATGCGTTTTATCTTCTCTTCTAGGAGGAAGGGGTCTGTGTAAAGTGAAGTTGAACGGTGCTTAACCCATTCGCTTTGAAGCCTAATAACAGATGCGAGGCGGTTTATTGCTTCTGCGTCTAGGCATAGGTCTTCGGGCTTCTCCCATTCCGGGAAAAACTCCCTAACAACCCTTATTATCTCGTCCACGTCCACCAGAAAGGGGTCTAGGGAGCGCTCCTCAACAGCTTTGCACATCTCAATAACCCGCTGAAGCCTTTCCCGCCCGATTTTGACGCGTTCCCGCTTCGACTGCATTAGGCAACCTCTTTAATTATAGATCTGCCCTCAACATTCTGAACAGTAATAATGTGCACATTGTCTTTCGCGAAGGTAACATGGCTTGGGGTAATCACCACATACTGCGCATTGGCATCTTTAACGGTTGAAATCAACATTTGAGCTATTAGTTCGCGGTTCTTCGGGTCCATGTGAACGTCGTACTCGTCCACTGCGCGGAAGGGCGAGCGCACATGTTGTTGCAGTGCCAAAAGGAAACTCATAGTAGCCGTGGTCCTTTCGCCGCCGCTCTGCGTGTAAGCGTTAAGCGGCACTGGTTTTCCACCCCTAAAGCCCACGAGAATTTCAAGTCCAGCCGCCTCAATGTCATGCTCGTTCACAAGTCTAACCTCGCCCACAGCTTGAGAATTCGCCAAAATCTTCTGGTATTCGAGATTAACACGGTCTAGGAGGCTTTGGATTACTGTTCGCCAAGCCTGCATCCGCGCTTTGACCTCCTCCAAGGCTTTTTCACGATTTTCAGCCACCAGCCGCGCCTTCTCCTTAAGCTCCAAATAAAGCTGCGAATAAGACTCGTACATGCGCTCCACGTCCTCAGAAACACCAGCCAAAGCCGCCAAATGCCCATCAGTAACGCGGATTTCATCCAAAATTTCGCCAACACTCTTTATGACGGCGATTCTTGGTCCAGTCTCCTCAGCTCTCTTAACAGCTGCATCCAGCTGGGCTTTTGCGTCTTTAAGGGCTTTCTCCAAATCATTAATGTTCGTCTTCGCATTCTCCATCCGATAATTTAGAAGCGCAAGCCTAACCCTCGTATCAAGAATCTGGCTTCCAATCTTCTCTATTTGCTCCTCAAGGACGCGTGTTTCTGAAAGCTTTCTGTTCAGTTCTTCATCAAGTTTCGAAACCTTCAACCGCGAGCTTTCTATAAGCTCTTTTAGGCTTTCGGTTTTCAAAAGCTTCAAGTGATGCCTGCCGCCTTGGGCTTCATTTTCTATGAGGGATGCTTCTGTCATTAGCTGTTCGCAAAGCGAAATTGTGGCTTGGCTTCCAGCTTTCTCACGCTCAAGACCAATAGTTTCGTTAAGGCTTCTCTTCCACTCACCCTTAAGCCTTTCAAGTTGGCTTTGGTGGGTTTGAAGTTGTTCTTGGGCTGTTTTGGCTTCGCCTTCAATCTGCCTCAGTAGGGCCAGTTCTTTCTCAAGTTTTGCCTCCAAATCTTTAACAATGTCTTCTCTGCGGTTTACCTCAGCCCAAGCGAGCTCCCGCTCTAAGAAACGCCTTTTCGCAGTCAGCTGCTTTTTCTCTTGAAACCTTTCGTACTGCTCCCTCCAATAGTTGAGGGTCTGCTCCGCTGACTCTAGAAGCTTGCTTATAGACTCTTCTTGGCTTAATATTCGGGTGAGCTTTTTCTGGGCTTCCAAAACGTTTTCGCGGTAAGCCTCAAGCCCAACAGCTGCCTCCACCATGCGGAGCTTATCTTGGGGGGAAAGAACAGTAAACTGTTCCACCATGTTCTGATGCATAATAATAAGCATGTTATCCGGGTCAACGCCCAGTCTAGCTAAAAGCCTCTCCACGTCCTGCTTTGAAGCAGCACGGTTCTCCAACTCAAACCAGTACTTGCCATCCCGCCTCAAAACGCGAGTTAAGAAAATCTGGTCCTTGTTAAACTTTGGAACTGGACGCTTACCGCCCCGCTTAGAATTGTCCAGTATAAGCGTTACACGGGCTTGGTCCTTACCCCAACGGATTAGGTCGCTGAGCTTCCTAGAACGCTCAGTATAAGACTGCCCAAGAGCCACGGAAATAGCCAACAAAAGCGAGGACTTCCCAGCACCATTTGGACCACAAACCACATTCACGCCAGGTTTAAGGGGCACCCTAGCATACTCGTAGCTCATGAAGTTTTCAAGGATGACCTCGCTGATTAGCATCTGACTTCTTTTCCTCTAACGCCTTACCCTTATGCAGTATGAAATAGGGATAAAAACTCTTATTAAAGCAATTAGGCAACCAGCAACAAAGGCAAACCAATAATTTTAACAAATTCTTGGACTGTTAAAATTTGCCATGGCTAAGCTTTTTCCTAGCCTCCATCTCCAGCGTCCATTCTTTTGCCAATTCCTTTGGAAAGTCATCAAACATCCTCTTCAAAGTCGCCATTGTAAGTTTTCCAAGGGGCCTTTGGCACACGGCGCACTTAAACCTAAAATAGGTTTCCTTAATCGTTAAGAGTGGTGAGCGACAATAGGAGCAGAAAAGTATTCCATCCCTATAAATTGGCGACTTTAACTTGCCTTCCATTTCAATCCCTCCCGGTAATACTTTATGAGGTGCGCCAAGCCCTTCTCATTAGGTAATCCAGTCCATTCTTTCACCCATGTCTGCCATAAAAATGCACCGGTATTGCTCCAACAATCACGTACCATATCCTATGCCTATTAAACCTCTCGACCAAATCCTTTAGGTAGAGTTTAACCTGTTCCGGGTGTAGCTCATAATCACGTATTTAGTTTGGTAGATGACATAAATGTTCCAAAGCCCTAAGCGTAAGGCTTTAGTCTTCAACGCGCATTATACGTTTTTGGCGATGTGTTGATGGTTGTTGCCGGCAAGGTTTTTAGGCTTTCAGAACCGCTTCCGCTGGACGAGGTTGCTTCTAGGCTTGAGGGCTACCGCGTTGAGGAATCCTATGAGGAGGGCGACTACAAGTTCACGCTTGTAACAGAAGTTGTGGGGCTTCTCCCAAAACCAGAAGAGAACATGCTTAGGGGCGTATACTCCCACGACTACATAATCCACGTCTTCCACAGAGGCAAAGTCGCGCCTCTACCCCGCACAGTTGAAGCCCTCTTCAGTTTTTCCAAACTGGAAGACGCCACATTCCTGACAGTTGTTGAGAAAAAACGCCTAGCCAATTTTATAGCTAACAAGCTTAGCGAAATTTTATTTGACAAAATTGGCGGAATAGTGGAAGCCCGCATACCGCCAGAAACCCTCCGCGAGTTCCACCTAAAAAACCCGGAAGACACAAAAATCACGTTTTTTGATAATGTGGATATTCCCAACGTGAACAAGCTTTCGCTTTATGGACCGGACTTGGTGAACACCTCGCTTTTTGAGGACTACTGCAAGCACGGCGACCTATGGTACATTGTAGCTAGAGCAAGAGAGTACGGCTATGTGGTTGGCATAACAAGGGATGCCTCGGTAACCATATTCAACCTAACGGATAAGGAGAAATACCTAGAATACGTGGCTAAAGAAATATACCCGCTAATCCTAGAGTAAGCCCCGCTGAAAACGTTTCTACAACGGTTAAACTTCCATCCAGCCCATAATTTGTGAAACCTTAATAGGCAATGCTAGAAATAATCATTACACGTTTGGAGGAGAAATGTTGGAATCTGAGAGAAAATCATCTTCACTCGGCTATGGCGCGGGCGCCCTCGCAGTTCTTGTCGCTTCCTTAGGTCTGGCGGCTGTTGTCTACAGCGTTAATATAATTCCCTTCGACTATCTTAACATCCCATTCTGGATTTTTGGTCCCTTAGGAGTTTACACGTTATTTTACGCGTTTTTCAGCCGTAAAGACCCAATTTACCATCTTGTCTGGGGAATTATCATGACATGTGTTGGTGTTGTTTCAGCAACCTACGCGGTCGTGCCACCGCTTCTAGTTCTGGGGATACTTTTAATTATGATGGCTGTCATAGGTATAGCTGCCTACAAGAAGGGTAAGTGATGAGCGGGAAAGAATATTTGGAAAAGGTTCGCGGAGAAAGAAGCCTCCTAGAGAGAATCATGAGCTATATTCCGGGATACAGAGGCTACAAGGAGAAGGAACTTCGAAGGGAAAGTGACCGCCTCGTCCGCATGGAAGTTGTGAATAGACTTAAGGATGCAAAAACAATTTTTAGGAGAAGCTTCGCAAACCCGTCTGTTGCTCAGAGGCTTTCGGGAGAAGACACATACAGGTATGAGGTGCTATTATCACGTCTTGATAGGGTAACCCAAAGAATAGATAGGGCTGTTGCTGGATATGCCGGGATGTTCGATGCGGTTAAGGTGCGGGAGGACAAGCTTGACCAAGTTCTCCAGTACGATGTAAACCTTATTGAGAAGGCTGAATCCATAAGGTTAGACGTTGAGAAAGTTGTTAAGATGAGTGTTGGCGGGGGCGAATGGAGGCAAGCCATGGACGATTTAACATCAAAGGTTGAGGAGTTGGATAGGCTGATTGACCAGAGGTCAGAAATTCTTAGGGGGTTGCAAGGCTAGAAGGGAGGTGAGGTTGAATGCCAAAAGTTATTGAGTGGACGGGAGCAAGGGAAGGGGACATAGTTTGGAGATATCCAAATGAAGAAATAGCTTGGGGAGACAACCTGATAGTCCACGAGTATGAGGCTGCAGTCTTCTTCAGAGATGGAAAAGCCTACGATGTTTTTAGGGCTGGGCGTCACGTTTTGACAACGGCAAATCTCCCGCTACTAACAAAAGTGTTGTCTAAAATTGCTGGTTTTGATAAGGTCCCCTTTAGATGCACCGTAATTTTCATCTCACTTAAACAGTTTCAAGGAAGGTTCGGCGCCCAAAGCCAGACTAAGGAGCTTGCCCCAATAAAGTTCTTTGGAAGCTTCTGGTTTAGGGTTGAGGAGCCAAACCTCTTCGTTAACGAAGTGGTGGGCGGACAAGGGGTCTTCACAACCGATAAGCTTCAAGACTTTTTGAGGGGCTATTTCAATGAGAGGCTTATTGACACTCTAAGCCAGTACTCGCTGGCGGAGGTTTATGGAAAGCTGGACGAAACAAGCCTTGTGGCTAAAAACGCCCTTTTCGACGCCTTCTCGAGGGTAGGTCTTGAGCTTATAGATGTTAAATTTGAGGGAATTGACACAACGCCTGAATGGAGAGATAGGCTGTTCTATGTAAAGACCGGTGTTGCAGCAACCGACGTTCTGAGGATGGAGACCGTCCAAAAATCGGCTGAAAGCTTATCCAAAAGCCCAGGAGCAGCTGTGGGAGCTGGAGCGGTGATACTTCCACAAGTGCTTCAGCCAGCACCAACACCGGCGCCAGCAGCACCAATGGTGTTATGTCCGAAATGTAATTTCCAGAATCCACAGACGGCAAAGTTCTGCAGCAACTGTGGCGCGCCACTGCAAGCTGTTGGAGGGGTTAACTGTCCCAAATGTGGGACATCAAACCCTGCTGGAGCCAGGTTCTGCATAAACTGCGGAAGCCCGCTGCAAGCAACAGCCAAGTGTCCAAAGTGTGGAAGCGAGGTTCAAGCCGGAGCCAAGTTCTGTCCAAACTGTGGAGAAAAACTATCCTAAAACTTCCCATCTTATTTCTTTAGTCTTTAAATTTTTAAGGCACTTAATTTTGAGATTTTGAGCCTCAACTGGGCGGTTGTGTGAGGGTTGGCTATGGACGATAGTCTCAAGGGTTTGTGGCTAATCGTTTTAAGCGGCTATCCAGGTTCTGGCAAAACTATGCTTGCCAAGAGGCTTGTCGCCGATTATCCATACATAGCCAGAATAGGCGTTGACGAGTTGAGACAAATGCTCTTTTATGAGGGTTTTCCATGCCGCGATGAATTTCTTGTTTATTCACTTACTGCCGAAATGCGAGATATCCTCCTAAAGAAAGGCTACAGCGTCGTTATAGACTCCACAGCCCCAGACAATGTGACCCGAGAATTTCTTTTAACATCGAAGGTTTCACCCGTTAACAGCCTACTCGTAGTTTTCAGCGTTGAGAAGGAAATTTTGATCGAGAGAAGCCTTGAACGGTTTGGCACCGCCCGCCCCATAGAAGCCTATGACAAGCGCTGGGAAAACCCAAAGGGCGGAACAGCCATCTTCAAATTTAAGAGCAACACACCAGAAGAGTTTGAAGCCTATTACGCCCGCCTAAAAGAGCTTCTTGAAAGCGAAACCCACCCCTTCAAACCAGAATTCCAGCAGAGAATCCTAACATTGAAAGAGATTAGAAACGCCCTCAGAAACTTTCTTAGACGTGCTCAACAAAAGTAACCTTGATTTTGCCAAATTTTTTATGCACAACCAACCGATTACAGTATAAAGGGGGTTTGAACGGTTTGGAAGCTTACATTTTGATAAATGCTGAGGCTGGCATGATTTGGGAGGTTGCCGAAGCAGCCCTAAAAATTGATGGTGTTAAGATGGCTCATGCTGTGACTGGACAGTTTGACGTTGTTGCTTACGTGGAGTTTGCGAAGGTTGAGGAGCTTGGAAAAATAATTGAAAGGGTTCAGCAGATTAGGGGTGTTCGCCGCACACAAACCCTTATTGCTGTTCCGCCACCCATAAGAACTTAGTCAGCTTATCATTCGCTAGCACCTTGTGCCTAAAAGCCAACCTAAATTATTCCAATCCAGCCTCCGATGGCTTCTCCAAAATATGCGAGAACTGCAAAAACTATTAGCCTAGGCGTAAAACTCAAAAGAAGAAAGGTTTTGATACTTGCTTTTAAAAGTCCGTAGACCAGAGCCAAAAACTCCACTGGCAGAAATGGAACTAAACCAAACAGCGTATAAAGAATCCAGCCCCAACGGCTCCATAAAAATATGGCTTCCTCAAGTTTTTCAGCGCCCACCTTTTTAATTACAAATGGTCTTCCCAAACGGTAAGCCAAATAATAATTTATTGTCATGCCTATAGTGAAGCCGGTTGTTGCGGCAACCACTAGCGGCAATGGATGGATTCCTAGTGAGGCTGCCGCCACCACGAGTGCTGGGCTTCCAAGCGGGACAACGGTTCCGGCAAGTATTGTGGCGAGGAAAACCCCTAAAACACCGTAATCCTTCGCAAAAGCCTTTACATCTGAAATTATTTGAAAACTGCCAATGTTTATGGCTTTGAATATGAATATGGCGGCTATTCCTATGGCGAGAAAAATTAGCCCAACGATTATGGCGGACCTAACCCACGAAGTTTTAATAACATCTGAAAAATTTTGTTTTGCCTCTTTTTCCGCATTCGGCATTGCGCGTCATCTTCAAAACTCTATTCCTTCCCTCGCTTGGCATCCCTTCTTAAAGGGGTGTTTAACTTCCCGCATTTCTGTGACGAGGTCTGCAACATCAATTATCTCCTTGGGTGCATAACGTCCAGTTAAAACCAGCTCCACGTGTTTCGGCTTGCTCTCAATAAGTTCCAAAACCTTTTCTAGGCTTATGAGTTTGAGGTTCAAAGCCACATTAATCTCGTCTAGTATAACTAGGTCGTATTCCCCGCTTTTGATGGTTTTTTCCGCTAGCCGGAGGGCTTCTTCCGCAAGCTTCACGTCCTCTTCCGATGGTGGTTGCGTTGTGACAAATTTTCCCCTTCCAAAGGCTTTCAATGTGAGATTTGGCAGCCTATCAACAATGTAGAGTTCCCCGTAGTCGAATCCGCCTTTTATAAACTGTATAATGTAGACTTTTAGGCCTCTACCTATAGCCCTTAAAGCCAACCCGAAAGCTGCTGAAGTTTTGCCTTTCCCATCTCCGGTGTAGACTTGCACAAGACCCCTTTCAAGCTTCGGCATCGCCTTTTCAGCCCTCTACTCTAACATTTGATTTAGAAGTTTTTCCGCGGCTGACGCTGGGTCTATTTCTCGTTCGACAATTCGCCTTAAAATCTCCTCGAAGCGTTTTTCCCGCTTCAGTTTCTCGATTATCGAGCTTGTCACCTTATCCTTTATGGCTTCAACAAGCTCAGCCTCAGCCTTTTCCAAGCTTCTTTTGTGTAAAGGTCCCTTTTGGAGGTATTGCCAATGCTCCTCTATCTTCTCTATCAATTGTGGGACGCCTTCGCCGGTGAGGGCGACGGTCTTTATTATCGGCGGCGTCCAAGCCTTCTCCTTATTATCCAGCTGCAGCATGGCTTGAAGGTCCATCACAGCTTTGTCAGCGTTTTCACGGTCAGCCTTATTAACAACGAATATGTCGGCGATCTCCATTATCCCAGCCTTTATGGCTTGAATCTCGTCGCCGAGTCCTGGTGCGTGAATAACAACTATTGTTTGCGCCACTTTGATTATTTCCACTTCTGACTGTCCAGCGCCGACTGTTTCAACAATTATTATATCTTTTCCAGAAGCGTCAAGTATTTTCACGGCGTCCTTTGTGGCTTTGGCTATTCCTCCCGGATTGTTTCTTGTCGCCATGCTGCGAATAAAAACACCCTCGTCCGTGCTTAGCTCTTGCATGCGGATTCTATCGCCCAAGAAGGCTCCGCCCGTGAAGGGGCTTGTTGGGTCAACGGCTATCACGCCGACAGTTTTTCCTATCCGCCTATATTCGCGGACCATCTTCTCTATTAAAGTGCTTTTTCCAGAACCCCCAGGACCGGTCAAGCCTATTATGTGGGCTTTTCCTGTGTGGGGGTAAACCATCGCAATTAAGCGTTGGGCTCCTTCTGGGCTGTTCTCGGCTATGGTTATGGCTTTTGCTATGCTTCTTTTGTCCCCGGCGAGCACGCCTTTGGCTATTTCCTCAATTTTCTGCAATGGCTTTTACCGGCTTTTATCTTCTTTTTGGCGCATTCTCCAACACATATTTTACAATCTTGTCCGTTGGGGTTCCGGGTCCAAAAACCTCTCTTATCCCAATCTTTTTAAGCTCTGGGACGTCTTCCTCTGGGATTATTCCTCCTGCAAACACTAAAACGTCTGTCAAGCCCTTCTCTTTCAACAGTTCCATTATCCTCGGGAAAAGTGCCATGTGCGCTCCTGACAAGATGCTTAAGCCGATGACATCGACATCCTCTTGCAGGGCTGTTTCAACAATTTGTTCTGGCGTCTGCCTCAACCCTGTGTATATTACCTCCATTCCGGCGTCACGTAAGGCTCTTGCAACAACCTTTGCTCCTCTGTCGTGGCTGTCCAGTCCCGGCTTGGCTATCAAAACCCTTATTTTTCTTCCACTTTCGCTCATTTCTGCTTCCCCCATTTTAGATTACTATTAGTTCTCTGTATTCTCCGTAAACTTTTCGCAGGACATCCATTATTTCGCCCAATGTGGCGTAAGCCTTAACAGCCTCAATAATGGTTGGCATAAGATTCTCTTCCTTCTCGGCTGCATAGTGAAGTTTTTCAAGCACTTCCTTAACCTTTCTATTGTCACGTTCTCTTCGCAGTTTCTGAAGGCGCTCTATCTGCTTTTTCTCAACGCTTGGGTCAACCCTCAAAAGCTTAATTGGAATTTCTTCGCCCTCTATGGCGTATTCGTTGACGCCCACTATTATGCGCTTTTTCTCCTCTATCTCCCGCTGGTAGCGGTAGGCGCTGTCGGCTATTTCCCTCTGGAAGAAGCCCTTCTCTATGGCTGGGATTACTCCTCCCATGTCGTCGATTTTTTGGATGTATTCCATGGCCTTCTCCTCCATCTCGTTGGTTAAAGCCTCCACGTAGTAGGAGCCGGCAAGCGGGTCCACAGTGTTTGCCACTCCGCTTTCGTAGGCTAATATCTGTTGGGTTCTTAACGCCACCCTCACGGATTCTTCTGTGGGCAAGCATAAAGCCTCGTCAAAAGAGTTTGTGTGAAGCGACTGGGTTCCGCCGAGAACAGCGGCTAAAGCCTGAATTGTTGTGCGGACAATATTGTTTAAAGGCTGCTGAGCGGTTAAGGTGCAGCCCGAAGTTTGGACGTGCATGCGCATCCACATGGAACGCGGATTTTTCGCATGGAACCTCTCCTTCATTATCTTAGCCCAGAGGCGTCTGGCGGCGCGGAATTTGGCTATTTCCTCAAAGAAGTCGTTGTGGGAAGCGAAGAAGAAGGACAAGCGAGGCGCAAAATCGTCCACCTTCAAGCCCCTCTTAAGGGTCTCTTCAACATAGGCTATGCCGTCATAAAGAGTGAAAGCCAACTCCTGAACAGCCGTGGCTCCAGCCTCCCGGATGTGGTAGCCACTTATGCTTATGGGGTTCCATTTCGGCAAGTGCCTAGCACAGTATTCTATGACGTCGACTGAAAGCTTAAGCGATGGCTTGGGCGGGAAAATGCAGAGCTTCTGGGCGAAGAACTCCTTCAAATTGTCGTTTTGTGTTGTGCCTCCCAATTTTTCTCGTGGAACGCCTTGCTTGTCGCCTACGGCAATATACATGGCGAGTAAAACAGAAGCTGGACCATTAATCGTCATGGACGTTGTAACTTTGTCCAGCGGTATGCCATCAAATAGGATTTCCATGTCTTGAAGTGATGAAATGGCTACTCCGCATACGCCAACTTCGCCCCTAGCCATCGGGTGGTCAGAATCATAGCCCATAATCGTTGGATAGTCGAAAGCCGTGCTAAGCCCAGTTTCGCCTTCACTTAACAAGTATTTGAAGCGTTTGTTGGTGTCTTCCGCAGTGCCGTAGCCGGCGAACATTCGCATGGTCCATAGGCGTCCACGATACATGGTGGCGTGCAAACCCCGTGTGAAGGGGTACTCGCCTGGAAAGCCCAAGTCTCGCATGTAATCCATGTCTTTGATGTCTTCTGGCGTGTACAAGCCCTTAATCGTCATTCCAGAATGATTCTTAAACTCCTTTTGGCGTTCTGGGCATTGCTTAATCCAGTTGGGGAGTGTTGATTTTTCCCAGCGTTCCCTTTCCTTGGCTATTTCCTCAATCTTCTGCCTATCAAACATGATGTGCTAAACCTCTAACAAGCGGTTTTGTCTAAAATATTAGCGCCAAGCCTAAAAAGTTATTTCTCAAACAAGCCATGAAACAATGATTTAAAGGGTGAACCGGATGACTTCAAAGCATTATAGCTTTTCCACAAAGGCTGTCCATGGCGGAGAAAAACCCGACGCTGTGGGGGCTGTTGCTACACCAATTTATGAAACCTCAGTCTTCGCCTTCAAAAGCACTAAACAGCTAATTGACGTTATAAGCGGAAAGGCTGAAGGCTATCTGTACACAAGGTTTGACAACCCAACTGTGCGGTCTGTTGAAAGGAAAATGGCGCTTCTGGAGGGGTCGGAGGATGCAGCTGCCTTCGCCTCTGGAATGGCGGCTATAACAACCACTGTCTTCACAATTGTTTCGAAGGGCGACCACATTGTGGCTTCAAGAGACCTTTATGGCGGGACCCTAACCTTCTTCCAAGAGTTTCTGCCAAAATTCGGGGTTGAAGTAACTCTTGTGGATGCTACAGAAATAGGCGAAGTGGAAAAAGCCATAAAAAAGAACACGAAGCTAGTCTACGCCGAAACTCCCACAAATCCAACATTGAAAATTGTGGATTTGCAGCGTCTAGCAGCCCTAGCCAAAAAACATGGCATAACAACGGTTGTTGACAGCACCCTCGCCACACCATACAATTTAACGCCCATAAAGTTTGGCATAGACGTGGTTGTTCACAGCGCCACAAAATACTTGGGCGGACACAACGACATAACTGCCGGAATCGTCTGCGGCTCAAAGGATTTCGTCCAAAATTTAAAGCGGAACCGAAAAATTTTGGGCGGGACCCTCGACCCAGCAGCGGCTTGGCTTCTGCTAAGAGGCTTAAAAACCCTTGTATTAAGAATGGAGAGGCACAACCAAAATGGAATGCAAATAGCCAAATTCCTAGAAAAGCATCCAAAAGTCGCCAAAGTCTACTATCCGGGTTTGCCGAGCCATCCGCAGCACAGCCTAGCTAAAAAACAGATGCGCGGCTTCGGCGGAGTTGTAAGCTTCGAAATTAAAGGGGACTTTGAAAAAACAGTGCGGTTTGTGGAAAGCCTAAAACTATGCCTTTTAGCGGCAAGCCTAGGAGGAACAGAAACCTTGGCAACACAGCCAGCAACATCATCCCACTACTTCATAACCCCAGAACAACGCCAAAAACTTGGCATAACAGACCAACTGGTACGCCTAGCCCTAGGAATAGAAGATCCAGAAGACATAATCGCAGACTTAAAACAAGCCCTAAACAAAATCTAGACTTGTGGAAGATTTATGGAGCAAAGTTTCATATCAATTATATTCGCCACATTAAACGAAGAGGAATACATTGGCGGAACACTACGCACTCTTAAAAAAGTCTTGAACTCGTGCGGGGTTAACGCCGAAATCATCGTTGTGGATAGCAGCGATAACGACTTAACCTTTCGGATTGCAAAATGTTTTACCGATAAAGTTTTCAAGTTTGATGAAAAGGGGCTTGCAAAGGCAAGGAACTATGGGGCATCAAAAGCCCGCGGAGACATAATTGTTTACATGGACGCCGACTCTGTCCCTAAAGGATGCATTTTCAGAGAATTGCTGGAAACTTTCAAAGAAGATGATGTTGTTGCAGCCGTGTCATATGTTCAGACCTACGACAAAAAGCCCACTCTTGCGCAGAAAATCTTCTACGCCATCGACATAACTTTCATAAAAGCTTGCAGAAAAATTCCATTCTTATTAAAATTCTATAATAGGGGTGATTTCTTCGCGGTTAAAAAGGACGTGCTTAATAAAGTTGGAGGTTTCGACGAAAAGCTCAGCGTAATGGAAATAACGGACTTCATAGTTCGAGTCCAACGTATTGGCAAGGTTGCTGTTCTAAATAAGCCAGTTTACGAGTCGAGCAGAAGGCTGAAAAGTTGGGGCTTTCTCAAAAGCCACATATACTGGTGGAAGAACTACCTATCCTACTATCTGCTTAAAAAACCATTGGAAAAAATCTATCCAATAATACGATAATCGTTCGCAACCATTGGGACGGCAACATAACAACCTCCAGCTATTGGGACGATTATGAAGGCGAAGACGCCGACGGGGATGGCATAGGCGACACACCATACAACCTCTCAGAAGAAAACTTTGACAATTATCCCCTAATGGGTTCCTTTAGAAGCTTCAGCACGCCGCTTGGCTTCAATGTTGACATAATTTCTAACTCAACAATAGACAGCTTCCAATACTTCACTTCTAATGGAACAATTGTGATGCATGCCTCTGAATCGCAGATAGGGCAGACTTATGGGTTCTGTAGGCTGACAATACCCCACAGTCTTATGCAGCCACAGTTTGTCATAAAAGTGAACGACGTTCAAGTGGAGTACACGCCGATATTTGAGAATGAAACATTAAGCATCATCTACTTTACTTACCCTCACTCAACAGTAGAAATAACAATCGTTCCAGAATTCCAAACACTTATGGCGCTTCTTCCTTTGTTAATGCTTTCCGCAACTCCAATAATAATCTGGCTAAAAAGAAGAAGGCACTGCCGCTGAAAGGGTTAAGCCACGGCAAAAGAGTTGGATTCGACGATAAAAAGAGGATAGGGTGTAAGCTATTCGGCTGATTTGAAGTAGGCTATGTCGTTTATGGAGGCTTTTCTCTCGCTGGGCGGTTTGAAAACGGCTTCAACTTTCATTCCAATGTAGACTTTGTCTGTTTCGCCTATTTTGTGGATTAGTCCGCCGTGGGCGCCCTCAAACTTTATCAGCGCGTATATTTGGGGCTTCTCGAGTTTTTTGCCATCAACATCTATGGTGGCTATCGTGTATGTATAGACTTCGCCGCGTTTGCCTACGTCAACCCACTCTTCAAGTTTTGCAAAGCACTTTTCGCAGTAAAGCCTTGGTGGAACAAAGATTACTCCACATTTTGGGCATTTAGCCCCCATTATTCGGGCGTTTTCCTTAATCTCTTTCAAGAAGCGTTCTCCAGCAATGCCAAGCGTGTAGCGGTAGTCTGCCTCCATGTGGCCTATCCAGTGGCGGGCATTTAACGGGTTGGTTATTTTTTCAAGGCTCATGGCTTTTCACTCCCTTATTGGTTTGAAGTATTTTATGTCTGTGATGGCGCCTTTGCGTTCTTCCGGTGGCTTCCAGACGGCTTTGACACGCATTCCAATTTTTATTTCCCTCCAATCGCCGTATTCGCCTAGCAAGTGGACTATGCCCATGCCTTCCGTAGCGCCGTCCAAGTTTATTATAGCCACAACTATGGGTTCCTTTAGCCTAGAGGCATCAGCGGCGATAAACGAGACTGAAAATGTGTTGATTACGCCCGTATCCTTCACATAAGTCCAGCCGTCTGTTGGTTTGAAGCATTTTTCGCAGTAAATCCTCGGTGGAACTATTATGCGCTTGCACCTGCTGCATGTCGTGGCAATGATCCGCCCATTCTTAAGCTCTTCTAGGAATCGGCTTATGGCTATGCCAGCACTCCACGCGTACTTGGCTTTTGGATGGAAACTCTCAAAGAGCACTTTTCCCTCGCGGAAGTCTTTTGTTTCAATCTCCTCGCCAGGAAAATGCTTAATTTTAACACTCATTCCATTCGCCTCCTTTTTAGCGCCTCAACACTATTACTGAGCCGTACTGCATTAGGTCACCCCACGCTTGCGCCACGCCGGTTCTTGGATCCCCGGGCACTTGTCTTTTGCCGGCCTCGCCTCGCAGTTGCCAGAAGATTTCGCACACTTTCATCATGCCAGCCGCCGCTATTGGATTTCCGCATCCTAACAGTCCGCCGGATGGGCATATGGGTAGGTCTCCGTCCCTTTGGGTTACACCCTCTCTTGTCAGCTTTGGCGCCTCGCCCTTCTTGCATAATAGTAAGCCCTCCATGTGGTGCAGCTCCTTATAGTCGAAGGGGTCGTAGGGCTCAGCCACATCAATCTCTTTAGGCGGATTCTTAATCCCCGCCATCTTGTAAGCCATGCGAGCCGCATACTCTACATAATCCGGATAATACAAGTCGCGGTCTGTCCAATGCGTTGAGTCTATGCACCAGCCGACGCCGTCAATCCATACAGGGTTGTCTGTAACTTCTTTCGCAATGTCTTCTGAAACCAGTACCGCTGCGGCTGCCCCATCGCTTGTTGGGCTTACATCTAGGCGTTGGACTGGCCAAGCCATTATTTCAGAGTTTAAGACGTCTTCTACTGTTATGTTGGCGCCTAGCTGGGCTATGGGGTTGTCTAGGGCGTTCCGCTTATTTTTAACAGAGACTAGGGCTATGTCCTCCTTCTTTATATTGTGTTTGTGCATGTAACGGTTCATTTCAAGGGCGAAAATCCATATGAGGTTCATGCCAATTGGCCGCTCGAGAATTGGGTCGAATATTGTTGTGAAGGCGTACTGTGGATGCGGATAGCAAGATGACATTTTCTCCTCACAGACAACTAGGCACGTGTCAAACTTTCCAGAGGCTACGTGCCACCAGCCAGCCAAAGGCGCGAAAACGCCTGTTCCGCCGCCGACATAAACCCTTGTGTATGGTTTGTGGTAGGCTCCAGCTCCATCCGCCAAATATTCGCCTTTCATGTGGACTCCGTCGAAGGCGTCTGGAGCTGTTCCCATGACAACGCTTTGGATGTCGCGGAGCTCCATCCCAGCCTGTTCCAATGCCATTTTAGCCGCGTGGTAAGCCAGCTCTTTCCCGGTCTCTTTCAAGTTTCTTCTGAATAAGGTTACACCCGCACCGACTATGGCTACTCTCTTCTTTCCAAACATGCTTCATGCACCCCTACTCATTTAACATTGCTTAAAATGGCCACGGCGCCAGTTGCTGTTGGGATTCCACGCCACGTGTGGGCTAAACCCACCTCAGCATCTTCAACCTGCCTTGCTCCAGCCTCGCCTCTTAATTGTAGGACGACTTCAAGCACTTTTTGAAGTCCAGAAGCCTCCAACCCATAACCCATTCCAAGCAATCCGCCAGACGGGTTTACTGGAAACTCACCGTCTAGGGCTGTTAGGCCTTCCTCTGTTAGTTTGCCGGCCATTCCATAATCGCATAGTTTTAGGGCTTCCATGTGTTGCAGTTCTTTATAAGCGAATAAGTCGTGGATTTCAGCAAAGTCTATATCACGCCAAGGATTAGCGATTTTAGCCTCTTTGTAGGCCATCTCAGCTGCCAGTCTTGTGTAAACGGCCCTTGTCCAGTCGCGGGTTTCTAGGCTTGGGGTTTCGGTGCACCATCCTACACCCTTAACCCAAACCGGCTTGTCAGTGAGCTTTTCTGCAACCTTTTCAGAGGCTAGAACCATGACTATGCAGCCGTCTGCCGGTGTGCTTATCTCCAGCTTTTTCAGCGGGTGGAAAAGCTTCTCTGAATGCACGACTTGGTTCAGGGTTATGTCTGCACCATAAGCAGCATACGGATTAAGGATAGCGTTCCTCTTATTTTTGACTACAACCTGAGCGCACTGCTCCTCCGTTGTGCCAGTATCATGCAGGTAACGGTTCATCTCCAATCCAGCAATGTAGTAGGGATGCCCGCCCAAAGGCCTGTTAAAAATTGGGTCGAGCCCAAACTGGACAATGTCCATGTATGTTAATATATCTGAGGCTTTGCTGTGGGCTTCCACGACGACCGTGTCAAAATATCCAGTCTTTATTAGCATGTAGGCTGTTGCCAATCCAAGCATGCCATCGCCTGAAACAGTGAACAAGTGGCGTAGGGCGGCGCCAAGCTGGTCTGGGACGAACTCGTCGAATATGCTGAAGCCTTCCAAATAGTCCTCGGCACAAGTCACGAAAACGTCTATGTCCTCCCTCGGGTTTATTCCGCCAGCATCCTCGTAGGCTTTAACCGCCGCCTCAAACATCAACTCCTTGTAGGAAAGCTCTGGTGTTACTGGTCTAAAGCCAACGCATCCAACACCAACAATTGCAACTTCGCTCATAATTTCTCCTTCCTTTTCTCCATTTTAGAGGCTATAGTTTAAACCAGTGTTCACATAAAACTTTTCGTGGAAAATCAGCCGAAGCGTTGAAGAAACTTAAATACTTGTTCTCAACTATGGATTTTCTCCAAAAGGTTAACTCTGGGAGAAGTTTAATTTGAAGGGAAAACCCCTCGCCTCAATAGTTTCTGCAGGCTTATCAAAATTTGGGAGGCTTGAAGGCCTATACGCTCGCGAGATTTTTGCCCAAGCGGCAAAAGAGGCTTATGAACGCTGCCCAAAACTAGACCCAAAAAGAGACATAAAAGCCCTATTTATTGGACATATGGGCGAATCCTACGAGCATCAAGGGCACACGGGCGCGACGGCAGCAGACTGGGCTGGACTGCTGCATATTCCAGCAACGAGAATAGAGGCGGCTTGCAGTTCTTCTGGCGCAGCCTTAAGGGCGGCCATATTTGCAGTTGCATCGGGCTTATGTGATGTTGTCATGGCTGGCGGCGTTGAAAAAATGACCCATCGAAGCACCCCCGAAGTCACGGAGTTTTTGGCTATGGCTTCGGATTTTCCCTTCGAACAGTGGCACGGCATAACCTTTCCAGGATTATATGCGTTGATGGCTACGGCTCACATGCACAAGTACGGCACAACAGAAGTGCAGTTGGCGCATGTTGCCGTAAAAAACCATTACAACGGAAGCCTAAACCCAAAAGCCCACATGCAAAAAGAGATAACCCTAGAACAAGCCTTAACCTCACGGGTTATCGCCTGGCCACTGAAACTCTATGATTGTTCGCTAATAACGGATGGGGCAAGCTGCATCATACTGACAAGGCCTGAAATAGCCAAAAAATTCACGGACACACCAGTCCACATAATTGGAAGCGGACAGGCAAGCGACACGATTGGCATTTACGAAAGAGACGACTTCACGTCGCTTAGAGCCGCAAAACTAGCGGCAAAACAAGCCTACGAAATGGCTGGTGTAACGCCAGAAGACATCGACGTGGCTGAAGTCCACGACTGCTTCACCATTGCCGAAATAATAGCCTACGAAGACTTGGGCTTCTGCAAACCTGGCGAAGGCGGAAAACTAGCAGAAAAGGGCGAAACAACCTTAAAGGGCAGAATCCCAGTCAACACGAGCGGAGGCCTAAAGGCGAAGGGCCACCCAGTAGGCGCCACAGGGACAGCCCAAGCCTACGAGATATACCTACAGTTTACTGGACAGGCTGACAAGCGGCAAGTGGACGACGCGGAAATAGGCCTAACACATAATGTGGGTGGTTCGGGCGCCACAGCCACCGTCCACATCTACAAGAGGGGGTAAAAGCGCATGACCGAGCAACCTCAAAACTTCACAATAGAGCAGTTCTACAAAAACATAAGCCAGAAAAAGCTAATGGGCGGAAAATGCCGAAAATGCGGAAAAATCCACCTGCCGCCGAGGCCATTATGCGACAAATGCCTATCAACAGAATTCGAATGGGCTGAAATGCCAAAAACTGGCAAACTCCTAACATATACGATAATCCACGTGGCGCCGACCCAATTCCAAAACATGGCGCCATACGCTGTAGGTATAATCCAACTAGAAAACGGAGTAAAAATCCCAGGAATGATAAAAAACGTGCCACTGGACAAAATAAGGGTTGGAATGCCCCTAAAAATGGAGTTCGAAGAACCCCAGCAAACTCAACAATGGCCCCAATGGCCAAGATACTACTTCACGTCCAAGTAAATTATTGTTGTCTTGTGCATACCCGACTCAAAATCCAAAAATAAGTGCTTTCTCATATACAATAAGGAGTTATTTGTCATTTCCATAAAAAGCATTAACAAAGCACAACGGAGAATTAGGCATTTTAAATAGAATTTACTTCCATAAACGTTATATTGTAAAAAATTTAAAATGGACGCATTATCGCTGTTAGGAGAAGGGAGAGTGTGAATAAAGAAAACTTTTTTGTCAGCGTGATACTGCTGTCATTGCTATCTGGTTTGATTCCAATAGTTAATTCGGAAACTGTGCCGAATCCAGATCATATGATAATTGCGCGTAGGGATTTGCCTGAAAACATCGACCCTGCTCTGCTGTGGTCTACCAATGATTTTGAGTTGACCTTGAATGTTTATGAACCTTTAATATTCTATAATCGAGAGCGGATCAACAGTTTTGTTCCTCGGCTTGCCACCTCTTGGACCATAAGCGCTGATGGCCTTAACTACACTTTCACGATAAGGCAGGGTGTGAAGTTCCACAATGGTGATACGCTTACAACAGAGGATGTTGAGTATTCCTTTGAGCGCATTCTTGTGTTGGATATCAAATGGCCGGCTGCTTTCCTTTACGATGCACTTTTTGGTTTAGCCGGAAGCAGAGACGAGTATGGAAACATCATTGTTAATGCGTCTCTACTGGATGCTGCCGTCACAAGAACCGACACAACAGTTACTTTTCATTTATCGAGACCTTATGTGCCATTTTTACAAGTCTTATCAGTTTATGGATTTATAGTCAACAAGGACTGGTGCATTGCGCATGGTGAATGGCCTGGAACGTGGGACAACTGGACGCTCTACAACAGACCCGAAAATTCTCAGATAAATTTGGTGAATACTGAACCACCGGGACCACATATTGATGCAATGTGCGGAACTGGACCTTTTATGCTTGATTACTATGAAAGAGGCGTAAATTACTCCTTGATTAAATTTGATGATTATTGGGGTGGTTGGCCTGCTCCAGGCGCGAATAATTTCCTCCAAAGAGTTACTGTCCGGGGAATATGGGACTGGGAAACAAGAAGAGATCTATTTCTTTCGGGGGAACTGGATAGCGTTGAAGTTCCACGAACTTCTTGGAGCGAAGTGTTGGGACAACCTGGTGTTCGCTGCGTATATCCATTACCTCAATTGATATGTGATGCAATGTTCTTCACGTTTAACATTTCAACAACAAGCCCTTACCTCGGCGTGCCAGGAGGTCTACCACCAGGAACATTCAACGAAAGTGGAATACCACCAGAATTTTTCGTTGATATAAATGTTAGAAAGGGCTTTGCGTATGCCTTCAACTATACAAAACTGATCAGGGATGTTTTACAAGGAGACGTTCTTCAACCTGCTACCCCCATAATACCTGGCTTGCCATTCTACAATCCTGCAACAGAAGTATACATTCAATTTAACGAAGGCTGCTGAGTATTTTCAGAAGGCTTGGAATGGGCAAGTGTGGGCAAACGGCTTTAATGTCACTATTCTTTATAATGTGGGAAACATTATCCGCTTACAAGAGTGCGAGATCCTTAAAGAAAATGTTGAAGCGCTTAATCCAAAGTTTCATGTTCAAATACAAGGTATAACTTGGGGTATATTATTTAATTATCTAGTGCCTAGACATGAAGCACCAATCTTTATGGTTGGCTGGCTTGCTGACTTTGCTGATCCACATGATTTTGCTTACGGTTTTATGAGAAGCGGTAGAGCTCTTCCTGCTATGCAAAATTATAAGAACGAAACAATTGACGCTCTTGCGGATCTTGGAGTGGCTGAAACTAGTGAGGCGTTACGTAAGGAGATTTACTATGAACTTCAGAGGCTTTATTTTGAAGATTGTCCGGCAGTACCTCTGTATCAGTCATTTGGAAGAAGGTTTGAGCGTGAATGGGTTCAAGGATGGTATTATAATACAGTAATAGGCTCCTATGGAAGCAATTACTTTTATGTTCAATGGAAAGAGCATATATCACCAGCGCCTTTAATTCCTGGCGAGAACATAGTCAACGCAATGAATAGGACAGATACTCTGGTTTTTATTAACACAACCGCTCCTGGAAACCTAACCATAAACAGTTATGACATAAACCTTGAAGGAACTATTGAGATGGGCATGGAAGTCCATTATGTGAAATGCGTGATCATTGACACTGACTTACCACCAGAAAACATAAAATTTCCAATAGAAATCCGCATCTATTACATGGAACAAGAAGTAATATCCGTATATGTCGACCAGTCAACATTGCGCATGTTCTACTGGAATGGAACAAACTGGATACTTGAAAATGATACAGGCGTGGTTACACCGTCAGATGTTCCTGGATATGCGGGCTATGTTTGGGCAAAAATATATCACCTAAGCCTCTTCGCCATAATGGGGCTGCCTCCTCCCGCAACATCCTCCCTGACAATTTTAACTACCGCAGGCGGGACAACAAGTCCTGCCCCAGGCACGTACAGCTACGCAGCCAACACAATAGTTCAGGTTACAGCAATCGCAGACACAAATTACATATTCAACCACTGGGAACTCGATACAGTTAATGTTGGATCAGCAAATCCATATTCTGTTCTAATGGACAGCAACCACACTTTAAAAGCAGTGTTCACATATTCGCCTTCACCGCCATCGCTTTCAGTTTCCATAAGTCCGCTTTCAGCGTCAGTTCTTGTGGGGCAGTCAATAAAATTTACATCAACAGTCTCTGGTGGAACAACACCATACAGTTACAAATGGTATTTAAACAATAATCCGATTTTAGGCGCCACATCAGATACATGGACATTTACGCCAACGACAGACGAAATATTCTACGTATACCTCAAAGTGACAGATGATAAAGGAAATACGGCGCAATCCGAAACTGCCAGAATAACAGTCATATCCGTCCCGGTCGGAGGGCACTCAACACCGATAAACCCAATAAACGTTAACGTGAAAAACGAGACATTTCTACTTTACATCACTCTAATGGCAATCCTAACAACAGCCTTTGTGGCAACAAAACATAAAACAACAAACAAGGAAGTAAAACATTAATCATCCAACACTTTTTTATACTAGACTTCTGTCGGCAACGGATACCCAAAAATTACTTGATTGACTTTTGTGCTTTGTGTACAAACTCAACCATAAACTTCATCTTCACAGAGTTTAAGGTCTACGAACTAGGATTTTCTTTCCCTTTTCGACGGCTTCTTGGACGACTATGCTTTTGTTTTTGAGTTTTTCAAATTCTTTTGGTGTGAATCCGAAAGCTTCGAGCATCACGTCGTGCTTCCAGCTCTTCTGCAATATTAGCATTCTTCTCTCGAAGGGCATTCCCTCAAAATCCTTTGAAACCACTATTAGGTCTATGTCGCTGTCTTTTAGTCTTTCACCGTAAACTGTTGAGCCGAAGAGGATGGCGAAGTCTACTTTAATTGGCAAACTTCTTAGGTAGCGTCTCACTTCCTTTTCGATATAAGTTTCTGAAAGCAATCGAAAATCCTCCTAGTTTTCGTTAGGCACTCTTTTGCAAACTTCTCAGTTATTATTTCGCTGGGCAATCCCATTGCAATGTCTGGGTAACGCGTGATGAAGTAGTAGGGCGATATAAGCGAGAGAAAATCCTTAAGCTCCTCGTCTATTGGAACGTGTTTCTCCAGCGGCTTGTAAAGGGTTGTAAGCTTATGAGTTTTAGCCGGCCTCTTTTTAAGAAGCTCAATTGACAAGCCCTTAAACAATTTTTCTAAGGCCTGTTGGCAGTTAAAAACACAGTCTTCGTAGAAGCCTAGTTCTAAATATTTTCCAGCCTTTGTTAGGCATCTTTTTGCATCCTCAATCCACCACGCGGATTCTTCCCTCATTAACCTCTTTCTCCATAAATAATTCGCCGGGTTTTATTCTGAAATAGTCTCTGCTTTCTATTAAACACTTTTGGAAGTGTTAATTTGCTCTATTAGGGTTGGTATGTCCGTTATTGTTGTTATTATGTAGTTGGCTCCAGCGTCTGCCAATTCTTTTGGTGCTGACATGCCTGTTGGCAAGGCTACGGCTATTACGCCAAGCTCTTTAGCACATTTCATGTCTGCTGGACTGTCTCCCACGACTAAAGCCTCTTTCGGGTTTACTCCCAGCGCTTTTAATGTGGCTTCCAAGTGCTCTGTGTTGGGTTTAACATTTCTAACATCGTCTCGCGTGGTCACAGCATCAAAAAACTCGCCTATCTTGAATTTTTTAAGGATGTAGTCTACTGATTTTTGGCTGTTGACGGTGCATATGCCAACCCTTAGGCCCATATCTTTTAAGGCTTTTAGAATTTCCTTCACACCAGGTTGGAGGCTTGTGGTTTTTGCGGCTTCCAACTCGTGGTTCTCGGCTATTGCCAAGGCTTTTCTGCGGACTTCTTCTATTTTTTTGGCTGGTTTTCCGTTGTTTTTCATGAAAATTTCCATCTTCTTCAGCATTTCAAATATGCTTTCATTTATGGATAGGACTGATGCTGGCATACCTTCCTTTAATAGGAGGCTTCTAACTTCGGCTCTCACCGCTCTGAAATCAATGTTGAATTTGACTATTGTTCCGTCTAGGTCGAAGACAACAGCCCTAATCATCGCTCTAGCCCTTTTGAATTTGTAGCCTAAAAGCTTCGCTGGAAATAAACTTTACCGAGAATTGTTTAGGCAGATTTCAGCAAAACTTATCCTATATGCGCCCTATCTTTTCTCGGTGTGGCAGTTCCATGGGCATGGAAGTTTTTGAGGCTGTTCAGAAGAGGCGCTCAATAAGAGCCTATGAGTCAACACCCGTTCCAATAGATAAGATTATGCGGGTTTTAGAGGCTGGTAGGCTTGCGCCTTCAGCCGGTAACATTCAGCCTTGGCACTTCGTAGTCGTTACTGATGCTGAAAAACGGGAGAGGCTTGCCCAAGGCATGTTTGCAAAATTTCTCAAAGAGGCGCCTGTTGTCATTGTTGGTTGTGGCAACCAGAAGGCTTCTCCCAAATGGTTTATGGTGGATGTTGCCATAGCCATGCAAAACATGGTTTTGACAGCCACAGGCATGGGTCTTGGAACATGCTGGGTTGGAAGCTTCGATGAAAGCCAAGTGCGCGAATTACTGAAAATTCCGGAAAACTACCGTGTTGTGGCTTTGTTAGCGTTGGGCTATCCAAGGGAGAAATTTGACTTAACGGGCAAAGTGCTTCACCTTGTTAGGCGCCGTAAACCCATAGAAAAAGTTGTAAGCTTTGAGGAGTTTGGAAGGAAGCCCCAAGACGTCGGTGGCTCTGGAGAGTAAACTGAATAACCAACCTTCGCGTATATTCCTTTATGATGGGTTATGAGTCTTGAAGAATACGCCAAAGAGAAGCTTTGGCCTATACTTGTGGAGACTGTTCACGCCATGGTCATGTATCCTCATCATAAAGCTTACACGAGGGATGTTCTGCTTCATGAAAAGCCGGATATTACGCCTACCGAGCTTGCATCTAGACTTGGCATCCCCCTAGGCGAAGCGTTGGTAATCCTATACGAGCTGAAAAATGAAAGGAAAGGTGTTAGCCCTTAGGGTTCTGTTACCATCCTGACGGTTGCTAAAATTAGGATTGTGCCGAGCAGCACTTTTAGGATTTCCTTTTCCACAACTCCAGCGTAGGATGCGCCTATAAAAGCTCCTAACACTGAGCCTATGCCCATGGCTATAGCTATTATTGTGGCGCTTCTGTTCATGTGCCCCATGTTATGATGCTTAAAAAAGCCAGAAGCCACTGTCGGTATAGAAACTAGGAGACTGGCTGTTCCAGCTGCAACTATGTCTAGGCTGAAAACGTATATGAGGGCTGGAATTCGGAATTCGCCGCCAGCAACCCCGAGGGTTCCGGAAATGATTCCTATCACCAAACCAATGAGAGCTGCTAATAAGATTTCTTCTAGGAAATCAAGGGTGATGGTGAACGCGAATGGTGTTTGGATGAAGGGTTCAAGCCCAATTTTTAAGCCGACAATTATGAGGAAGGCTGCCAAAAGCCTCTTCAACGGTTTTTCTGGAATCTTATCCGTTAAAATTGCTCCAACATAGGCTCCGATAATTGATGTTATAGACATGGTTAGGGCTATGTTGACGCTGTGCCCATTTAACAAGCCCAGCTGGAAACGCCTAAAAAAGGAGACAATTACTGTTAGTAAGCCAACGAGTAGGTTTACGGCTATGGCTGTTACCACTGGGAGCCCAATAACATAGAGCAGTATGGGTGTTCTGAACTCGCCTCCGCCTACGCCTATTAGTCCAGCCGCTGCGCCTAAAAGAATGCCAAATACAAAAGCTGCTGAAATTTTGCTCGTGGATAGCGGTGTTTCTTTGTTTATGTTGTTTCCTCCTCGTTGTGTTTCATTATTCATATCGAAATAAGCTTATAAACCTAACGTGGCAAATATCAAAACAAAATGCAAAACCAGAAAAAACACACGCTATCTTTCAAAATATGGCTGGAACATCATGGAAAACCTCTAATAGGCAAGGGTGGCGCCCAAATCCTAGAACAAATAGAAAAGGAGCACTCCATATCAAAAGCCGCTAAAAAGCTTGGCATGTCTTATCGCTATGTTTGGAGCTACATAAAAAGAGTTGAGAAGACGCTGGAAAAGCCGATAATAGAAACTTACAGGGGAGGGCGAGAGGGCGGGGGCGGCGCAAAACTCACAAGTTTTGGAAAAGAGCTTCTAGAAGAGTATAGACGTGTAGAAAACCTACTGGACAAGGTGCTTGCAGAAATTAGCCAATAAAAGAAAGTACTTCTGTGCATTATTCTACTACGTATCTGTAAGCTATGTGTTCGCCTGCTGTTGGGCTTTTACGGATTATTCGCAGTATGTCGCCTGGTTTTGCGCCTATGGCTTTTGCCGCCGGGTCTGAAGCCTTTATTTGGGGTAGCTGGTATGGTTTTACCCTATATTGGGCTAGGACTTTTTCTCGTTCTTCGGGCGTTAGGATTTCGTGTTTTGGCACGAGCTTGTGCTCGAATATATCGAAGACTGGGAAGGTTTTTGGCAGAAGCTCTATATGCTTTTTCTTTGCTGTTTGTTTTGCGGCGTTGGTGTAGCGGCCGCTTGCTATTAGGATTCCGTGTTCTATTTCAGCTTCTTTCATGGCTTTTGCCATGCGGTTTATGGTTAGTATGCCAACGGTTTCATCTGGAACACACCATATTAGGATTTTCTTTTTCTCCTCTTTTGGGGCTTCGACAACGTAGCTAGCTATTTCTTTGACTTTTTCCTTTTTGATGAGTTTGTAACCCCTAAGCTTGATTAGAATTTTAGCTTTACGTTCTTCTAGGGTTTCTTCCTCAACACTCAACTGTTAAACCTCTCATATCTGAACTGAGCATTCGAATCCTTAACGGGTTGAACCTTTAAACTTTGCGCTTTGCCAAAGCTTAAAACCAAGCCTTGCATATTTAACTGTTCTAGGCTGGATGAGGTGTCGGGAGATGGCTGTTGATTTTGGAAGGTTAGCCCTTGAAGAGGCTAGCAAGAGGGGTGCATCCTACGCTGACATTAGAATCTGCGAAATCCTAAACGAGAACTTGACAGTCAAAAACGGTGAACCAGAAACAATTTCCTATTCACAGATTAGGGGTTTCGGTGTAAGAGTCATAGTTGACGGCGCCTGGGGTTTTGCTGGCTCGGTGGACATAACAAGGGATGAGATTAGGCGTTGTGTTGAGAAGGCTGTTAGCATAGCCAAAGCCAGTGCCATGCTTAAAAAAAGGGACGTAACCCTAGTGAAGGAGAAGGTTTACCGCGAGAAGTATGCCACAAGCTTCAAGAAGGACCCGTTTAAAGTGCCGTTAGAGGAAAAGCTGAAGGTTCTTGTTGAGGCTAGCCGCTTCTTGAAGGATTTTTCGCCCTTGGTGAATGTTTCCTACGCCCATTATAGGGGTTACCGTGAAGACAAGCTTTTCATGAGCAGTGAAGGCGCAGAAATAAACCAGCAGATAACATGGTGTGGCGGCGGAATATCAGCCATAGCTGTTAAAGGATCAGAAGTCCAAGTGAGGTCTTATCCATCGGCTTTCCGCGGCGACTTTGCCACCTGCGGCTACGAGTTTTTCGAGTCTTTAGCCCTAATGGACCATGCAAAAACTGTTGGGGAGGAGCTTATCCAACTTTTCGAGGCTGAGAAGTGCCCATCCGGCGAGATGGACCTAATCTTATGCGGTGACCAGTTGGCTTTGCAGATTCATGAGAGTTGTGGACATCCAACAGAGCTTGACCGTGTGCTAGGAACAGAGGCGGACTATGCTGGGACAAGCTTCTTAACGCCTGAAAAGCTTGGAAGATTCCGTTATGGCTCTGAAAAGGTGAATATTGTGGCTGACGCCACTGTGCCGCTGGGGCTTGGAACTTTCGGCTTCGATGATGAGGGGACAAAAGCGAAAAAGGTTTACCTCGTTAAGGAAGGCGTCTTTGTGGGCTATCAGAGTTCGCGGGAGACGGCTGCCCAGCTTGGGCTTAAGGAGAGCAGCGGAGGCATGAGGGCTGATTCGCCCTTGGCTTTGCCCCTAATCCGTATGACCAACATTAACTTGCTTCCTGGCGACTACAAGGCTGAAGAAATAGTTGAGGATACTCGCGAAGGGGTTTTGATGATGACGAACCGTTCATGGAGCATAGATGATAAGCGCATAAACTTCCAGTTCGGCACAGAAATAGGCTGGCTGATAAAAAATGGGAGCCGCGAGAAAATGGTTAAAAATCCAACTTATATGGGGGTGACGCCCCAGTTCTGGGGTTCATGCGACGCCGTAAGCAGGGATGACTGGAAGATGTGGGGCACTCCAAACTGTGGCAAAGGCGTGCCGGGACAAGTCATGTATGTTGGGCATGGATGTGGCACTGCCCGCTTCAGAAAGGTCCGTGTTGGATTAATAAGGTAAGAGGAGAGGATGGAGAATGGATGTTGAAAGGTTGAGGGAAATAGCCGAAAAAACTGTTGAGTATGCGTTAAAACAGAAAGTTAGCCAAGCCCAAGCTGTGGCGTTCGTGATTGACAATGCCTTAACACGCTTTGCAAACTCGCAGATTCATCAGAACGTTGCCCAAAAAATGGGCGGTGTATCCATCAAGGTTGTTTTAGATCAGCGGATAAGCACTGTTCAAGCTAATACTCTTGAGGAAAAGGGCATAAGGGAGGCTGTGGAGCAAGCCGTCAAAATTGCAAAGGCTTCTTCGCCCAACAAGGAGTTTAAGAGTCTTCCAGAACCAGAGGCTTGGAAACCAGTGCGAGGAGCCTTTGACAAGGAGACAGCCGAGTGCACGCCGAAACATAGGGCTGAAAGAGTTAGGGAAGCCATAAACACAGCCCACGCTAAGTCGCCCAAAGTGGCTGCCGTTGCTGGATACTTATCAACTGGTTCATTGGGCTATGCTGTTGCAAACTCACTAGGGGTTTCAGCATGGGCTCAGCTTTCCTTGGCTTACATGAAGACTACAGTTATTTCCAAAGACGGGGAATCCGAAGGCTTCGGCGCAGCACAACAATATTCTAGGCGGATTAAAGACATTGAGCCAAAAACTTTGGCAGAAGACGCCGCCGATAAGTCTGTTCGTAGCCTACACCCGGTGAAGGTTGAGCCCGGCGAGTATGAGGTTGTTTTGTCGCCCTTGGCTGTATCCGTTCTTCTAGAGTATATGGGTTATGTGGGCTTTTCAGCCAAATCCTACCAGGATGGGCAGTCCTTCGTCAAATATGTGGCAAACCAGCAAGTCTTTGATAGCAAGCTGAACGTTGTTGATGACGCCAGAAACCCGAAGACGCTTTACGCTGTGCCGGTTGACGGCGAAGGAGTTCCCAAGAAACCCCTAGAACTCATAACCAATGGCGTAGTTTCAGAGAAAAGCATATGCTACAACTCTTTCACGGCGGGAAGAGAAGGAAAGAAAAGCACTGGGCATGCGCTTCCGCCATTAGGCGACTATTTCGGCGAGATGCCACTGCCCTACAACATGATAATGAAGCCCGGAGACGCCGCTTTGGAGGAGGCAATTGCCGAAACAAAGCATGGCATATTCGTCACAACCTTCCACTACGTCAACCCAGTCGAGCCCACAAAACTTGTATTGACGGGGCTGACACGAGACGGAACCTTCCTAATAGAGAATGGCGAAATAACAAAACCCATTGTTAATTTGCGCTTCACAGACAGCATGCTTTCGGCTTTAAAGGAAATTCCAATGATTGGAAAAGAGCTTGTAACCCTTGAAACCTCAACAGTGCCGATGGTTAAGCTGAAAAAACTGCGCTTCGTAGGCGTATCAGCCTACTAGCCCGCTTCCTCATTTTTCTAAACGCGGAGAACAACATTCTCCACGTATTTTCTCAAGGTTTCGGCAAACCCAGCAATGACATCTGGCGGGTATGGTTTTAGGTTTTTGTATTCTTCGCTTAGTGTGTCGCCTGGTATAAACTGTTGTAGTGCATAGGTTTTTGCGCCTTTCGCGGTTTCGCCCATGCGGATTACGTCTGCTTCTTCCACAATTTTTGGCACAACGGTGGTTCTGAACTCGTATTCTATTTTGCCGCTTCTCAATATTTCGATGGTTTTTAGGAGCGCCGCCGTGTCTTTTGCCCCTAGAAGGTGGTATTTTTCCGGCGATGTTTTAATGTCCAAAGCCACGTAATCCACGTAGGGGAGGCACTGCTCCAAAACTGTGGGGTTTAAGCCGTTAGTGTCAAGTTTTACTGCGAAGCCTCGCTCCTTCAGCTTTTTAAGGAAGCGGGGCAGCTCCTTATGGATGGTTGGCTCCCCACCGGTGACGACGACGGCGTCCACATATTTTCTGCGTTCATCCAGTATTTGGAGGGCTGTCTCCTCGTTTAAGAATGGGGGTTTAGGGTCGACAACTATTCGCCAGTTATAACAGTAGGGACAGCGCATGTTACAGCCTGGCGTAAAAAGCACGGAGGCTATTTTTTCGGGATAGTCTATTAGGCTAGTTTTTTGTATGCCGCTGAACTTCATGGTTGGGTCACTCGCCGCCGCCTGCTGACACTGTTGCTGGTGGCAAGACAGCGGCTTTCTCAAAGGTTTTTCTGATGGTGAATTCGGCTTGTTTGCCGTCGTTCCACTGGTCTACTGGGCGTAGGTAGCCAACAACTCTTGAGTAGACTTCGCAGTTGGCCCCGCATTTTGGACACTGCCTATGCTCGCCGCTCAAGTAGCCGTGGGTCGGGCATATGCTGAAGGTTGGCGTTAATGTGAAGTATGGTAGGCGGAAGTTCCAAGCCACTTTTCGAACCAGCTCGGCTGCAGCCCTCCACGAGTAGAGCCTCTCGCCAAGATAAATGTGGAAGACTGTTCCGCCAGTGTAAAGCGTCTGAAGCCTATCCTGATGCTCCAAAGCCTCAAACAAGTCTGCCTCGTGGTCCACTGGGAGCTGGGAGGAGTTCGTGTAGAAGGGTTCCGCGCCCCTAGCCAAATACTTTTCATTAGCCACTATTATGTCTGGGTATTTGCGCTTGTCTATTCGTGCCAGCCTATAGCTGGCGCCTTCTGCGGGCGTTGCCTCTAAATTGTAAATGTTGCCAGTCTCCTCTTGAAAGTCTGCGAGTTTCTCTCTCATGAAGTTCAGCACTTTTACGGCGAACTCCAGTCCGTCTGGTGTTGCAATTCCATAGCCAAACAAGTTCAGTATAGCCTCGTTCATGCCCACCAAGCCTATTGTTGAGAAGTGGTTCTTCCAGTACTTTCCAAAGGTCTCCTTAACACCCCTAAGATAACGCCTAGAATACGGATACAAACCCTTCTCCGTGAACTGCTCTAAGACCTTGCGCTTTATCTCTAGACTGTCTTTTGCCAGCTCCATGAGCGTCTCTAAACGCTCGAAGAATTCGTCCTCGTTTTTGGCTAGGTAGCCAATCCTTGGGAGGTTTAGGGTTACAACGCCTATGCTGCCGGTCAAAGGGTTAGCCCCGAAGAAACCTCCACCACGCTTTCGAAGTTCGCGGTTGTCTATGCGTAGGCGGCAGCACATGCTTCGGACGTCTTCTGGTTTCATGTCGCTGTTAACAAAGTTTGAGAAGTATGGCGCCCCATACTTGGCTGCCACCTCAAAGATTTTCTGGGAAACCGGCGAATCCCAGTCAAAATCCTTCGTTATACAGTAAGTTGGTATTGGAAACGTGAATACTCTTCCTTTGGCGTCGCCCTCGCCGAGAACCTTTGCAAAGGCAATGTTGAACATCTCCATCTCCTTTTCCATGTCGCCGTAAGTGGCGTCCATGACCTTTCCGCCAATTATTACTGGCTCATCCTTCATGAATTCTGGAACCTTCAAGTCCAATGTGACGTTTGTGAAGGGCGTCTGGAAGCCCACCCGTGTTGGCACGTTCATGTTGAAAAAGAACTCCTGAAGCGACTGCTCCACCTCTTTCTGGCTAAGTCCGTCATAACGTATGAAGGGCGCCAAATAAGTGTCAAAGTTTGAGAAGGCTTGGGCTCCCGCAGCCTCACCCTGCAATGTGTAAAAGAAGTTCACCACTTGTCCAAGGGCTGTTCTAAAGTGTTTAGCTGGAACACTCTCAATTTTTCCAGGGACCCCGCCGAAACCTGTTAAAAGTAAGTCTTTAATGTCCCAGCCCACGCAGTAAGGCCCCAAAACGCCTAGGTCGTGAATATGCATGTCTCCAGAGAAATGAGCGTCTGCAATGTTTGGCGGGTAGATGCGGGTTATCCAGTATTTAGCGATAACTGTGGATGATAGGTAGTTGTTTAAGCCTTGCAGCGAGTAGCTCATGTTGGAGTTTTCCTTAACCCTCCAGTCTTCCATGTCAAGGTATTGGTCCACAAGGTCTGCTTGGCTTAGGAGTCCAGCCAACTCCCTTATGTCCTGGTGCTGTTTACGATAGAGGATGTAAGCCTTAGCTGTTCTTGCATGTCCATTCTCTATGAGGATTTTTTCTACAACGTCTTGGATTTCCTCAACCGTTGGGACGCCGTCTTCCCCGAAGCGCCTTTTAAGCTCAGCCACCACTTGATCGCTTAGCCGCTTGGCAAGTTCGCGGTCTTTTCCGCCTACGGCTTTTGCCGCCTTCCAAATGGCGTTTGTTATCCGCTCTTGGTCGAAGGGTTCTAACCTACCATCCCGCTTCCTAACAAACTTCATTTCAGCTTCACCTAACCTCTTGAAGCACGCGACGGAAGTCCTCCGGCTCCTCAAACCTGCGGTATACGGATGCGAAGCGCACATAGGCTACACGGTCAAGGCTTTTCAAGTGCTTCATCACTAAGTCGCCAATTTCCTGTGAAGTGACTTCCTCCTTGCCCATAGCCATCAGTTCCTGCCTAACCTTTTCGGCTAAGGCGTGAATCTGCTCCATTGTCACTGGTCTTTTCTCGCATGCTTTTTGCAAGCCTCTAACGATTTTGTTTAGGTCGAAGCGTTCAAGTCTTCCGTCACGTTTCCGAACCATCAGCTCAATGGTTTCTATGTACTCGTATGTTGTGAAGCGCTTCCCACAGCTGACGCATTCTTTGCGCCTTCTTATGGTGTTGTCTGGCGAGTCCCTCGTCTCAAGGGTTTTTATGTTTTCCGAGCCGCAGTAGGGGCACTTCATGGCTTCACTCTGCGTCGCGTGCTTCAATATATAGTGTTTAACTTTTATCTCCAAGCACTAAATGTAGTGTGACTTTTTAAACTTTATGCAACAAAAATGTAAACATCAGCAAAAACCAAAGCCACCAATAAACAAAATTCAGTGCTAATCAAAAAGAGGATGGCGAGAATTTTCAAATATTTTAGAAGCGTTGGCAACCGAACAAAAACTATAACTTTAAAACACTCCATTTAAAGGCATTCCATCTTTAAAGGGGAGAAAACTTTCCCGTTAAAGAGCGTAAAAGCTGAAAAAGTTTTTAAATATGAAAGGCTTCATTGCCGAGCCTAGGTAATGTTTATTTCTAGCCTTGCTCTTGTCAAGAACTGTTATGGATTTGAAAATTGCGGCTTTCACACGTGAAGACATTGCCAGCCTGGTTAAGCTGCTTAATGAGGAGTATTCCAGCTCCTACGAGTTTATCCCATACACTGTTGAGAAACTTCTGAAAGAAATTGAGGAACGAAACCTAACGGTTCTAGTTGCAAAAGGGGACAGCGAAATCTTGGGATGCATAGCCCTCCACGCGGGACATCACGGCGAACACATCGAATGGCTAGCCTCTTCGAAAGGTCCACACCAACAAGTTGTCGAGGAAATGCTTGTCAGCGAAGTGGAAAAACGGGTTAGTGGCTCTGACATTTCTGTAAGGGTTGACGCCGACAGCCCCAAAATGCGTTTTTGGATTGAACGGGGCTACAAAGCCGAAGATGGATTCTATCACATGGTTGCAAAATTGGACGGCGTAAAACCCTTGCCGCCAGTTCCAGAAGGCACAATTATCAGAAGCCTAAGACCAGACGAGGAGAAAGCCCTAATCGAAACTGTAAACACGGGGTATGGCTGGGAAAGGCTTAGGGAAGGCTTCATAGCCGAGTGGAAAGCCGAGCACCCGCCTTTTGATGAGAGCTGGATTCACGTAGCTGAGATAGACGGCAAAATAGTTTCAGCAGTGGCTTCCAGACCGGACACGGAATACAACAAGCTCTTTAAAGCCAGAAGAGGCTACCTTGGACCAGCCGTGACACTGTCAGAATATAGAGGGCGGAATTTGGCTTCGGCTCTAACCCGCCGCGCCATGAACTTCCTCTACGAAAAGGGAATGGACTCCGTAGCGCTTCACACAAATGAGCAGAACAAGCCTTCGGTTACGCTTCTGAAAAATTTGGGCTTCGAGGTCAAACACGTCTGGAAATTTATGCACAAAAATGTAGTTAAATGAATACAATCTAGAAAGGGTAAGAATGAGAAATTTGGAAAATACCAGAAAATTTACGGGCGCTTCTCGACTGCCTTCTCAGCCTCCAACTCCTTCACTCTTGTTTCGATGAACTCCGCGACTTTTTCTTGGCTGTAGCGCTTCTCCTCCTCGTATTTTCGCAGCTGTTCCTTGATGGTTGCCAGAACCTTGTCCATGTCAAAGGGCTTCAGTATGTAGGCGTCTGCACCGCGGTTGACGGCTTCTATAGCGTTCTGCAGCGTCGGATAACCCGTTATAATTATTTTCCTCATCCTCGGCACAGTGTCCTTCATCCTTGTTAGGAGCTCTATACCCTCCATGTCCGGCAAGCGTATGTCTATTAGGGCTAGGTTGTAGACTTTCCGCTTTGTCTTCTCTATGGCTTTCTTGGCGTTTTCAGCCTCGTCAACAATGTAGCCCTCCTCCTCCAGTATGGTTGTTAGGACTTTCCTTATGTTTTCGTCGTCGTCAACAACGAGGATTCTTGCGTTTTCAACCATATTTTTTCACCTCCTTCTTCTTTTATTTCGGGTTCTATGGGAAGGGTTACCGTGAAGGTTGAACCCCTACCTAAGGCGCTTTCAACCTTTATTGTGCCCCCGTGGGCTTCAACAAAACGTTTACAAATGGACAAGCCGAAACCCATACCCTTGGCTTTAGTTGTAAACAGGGGAGTCCAAAGCTTTTTCATGGTTTCCTCTGACATGCCAACCCCCGTGTCCGCGACAACAAACTCAACCTTCGCGCCTCTCCTCCTACACCCTATTGTTAGGGTTCCACCCTTAGGCATGGCGTCAACAGCATTCCTAATCAAATTCACAAGAACACGCTTAACCTTTTCAAAGTCAGCCCTTATCTTTGGCGAACTGCGAACAACCTTCACTACATGAATGTTGCTTGGAATCTCAACAGAAGCCAGAGCCTCCTCCACTAACGCTTTTGGACTCGCCTCTGTTATGTCAAGCTTAATTTCCCTAGAATAGTCCAAAAGATCGTTTATTATCTTATTCGAATAGCCAATATTCTTCTCTATAAGGTTAAGCATCTCCATAACCTTTCCATCTATGGTCTGGTTCAGCCTCCTCTTGAGATAGTATGTGGCGCCGGCAATGCTTGTCAACGGGTTGCGGAGGTCGTGTCCCACCATTCCAGCTAGTTCGCCTATGACAGCTAGCCTCTGTGCTTTAAGCAGCCTATCCTGTATTTCCCGCAGTTCCCTTGTCCGCTCCTCAACTTTCTGCTCAAGCTGGTCAGCATAAGCCTGAAGCTCCCTCCTAGCCTTTTCAAGGCTCTCCATAAGCTCAGCATTTTCAATAGTTATTGCCGCCTGATGGAGGAAAAGCTCCAGCGGCATGAGGGACTCCCTAGTCGGCTTTTTTCCATCAACGGGGTCGTCCATGCTTAAAATGCCAACTATTTTGCCTTCAGGCGTACGTAGTGGCGCATAAAGCATGTCCTGCGGATGCCAGTCCACCATGTTCTCCTCTGAAAGGCGGCTTGGAACGGCAACTTTCATGTACTGTTTTTCTGCAATGTCTAGCGGAATTTCTGGTGGGATGTGGAAGAAGTGCTCCCTAATCCACGGGTCCCTCCATGGTATGTAGAAGAACTCGCCAATCTTGTACTTCTCAAACTTTGGACCTAAGCGTTCCTTCCAAACGTGTCCCGGGGCTCTCCTCTCCTTAAGAAGTTTAATCTCCTCCCTTGTTAGACCTACTGTGATGAGCTCTTTTCGTTCAAGGTTTTCGTCCACACGCCCAATAACCACTCTTCTCCAACCGAAGCGTTGTATAGCCCTTGCTATTTCCTTAAGCCTTTTACGGGCATCCTTAATCGTCATTATTTTTGTGGAGCTCCGCATCAAGTTTTCAAGCTTTTCCGATAGGCTTTCGAGGCTTTCTCTTCTCTCTATGTTGCTTAATGCTATTGCAACGTGGGAAGCCAGTATTTCAAGAAGCCTTTTATCCTCCTCGTCGAAGGCTGCCAGCTTCTCGCTTTCAACGTTTAACACGCCCAAAACACGGTTTCCAATCTTTATTGGCACTGCAAGCTCGGACAATATCCCCTTTATCCCAGCTTCAACGTAGGCTTTCTCCCTTCTAACATCTGGAACATAAACAGTTTTACCAGTTTTTGCTGCCATAACAGTTATGCCCTTATCCCCATCCAGTGGAAGTGCAATTTTCGGCGTGAAGCTTAAACCCCTTGTTTTAGCTAGCCTAAGCTTTTTGCCGACAAGGAGGAAGAAGTCAACATTTTTGAACCCGAGGATCCTCTGCATTGCATCTAAAGTTTTTGTGCACACTTCATCCACGTTTCTTGCCCTGTTCAAGCTGCGTCCATAGGCGTTTAGCGCTGAAAGTTTTTCCCTTCTCCTGAGGTTGCTTATCGCTATAGCCACATGTGAAGCCAATATTTCTAAGAGCTTCTTATCCTCCTCTTTGAAGGCTGCCGGCTTCCTGCTCTCAACGTTTAATACGCCTAAAACTTTCCTCCCTATCTTCATGGGTGTTGCGAGTTCTGATAGGATTTCTTCGCCGCCCCTAACGTAGGCTTTTTCCTTTCTTACGTCTGGGACAATTATTGATTTTCCAGTTTTAGCTGCCTTTACTGTTACGCCCTTATCTCCGTCAAGGGGCAGTTTAAGGAAGAAGACTTTCGAGTATCCTCTGTAGGCAACAAGTTTCAGAAAGTTTTCCTCTGCCATGAGGATTGAGGCATACTCAAAACCGAGGGTTTTCTCCATAGCGTCTAAAGCAAGTCGATAAATCTCTTTGATGGATTTTGCATCATTAAGTCTCTTAGCATAAACGTTCAGCTCTGAAAGCCTCTTCTCGAAAAGTTTTCTTTCCTCTTCAAGCCTAACGCGTTCAGTTATGTCCAAAACTTGGGCTATGGTGCGTATCCAACCTTTGGCATTTCTTAATGTTACGGCTCTAACCTCGATTTCCCTTTCCTCGCCGCCCTTCCTAACGATTTTCAGCCTATACTCCGAAAGAACTTTCTCCTCGTTTTTATGCTGCCTCGCTTGTGCGCAAAGCCTCTTGTTCGTGAAAAGCGCCTTGCATTCGTTTGTTAGGAATTTTCTGAAATCCTGCCCAACTATCTCCTCTTTCGGATATCCAAGAATGTTGGAGAGCTCATCATTAGCGTAAGTAATTTTGTAGTTGCCATTTATTATTGCTATGCCGTCATGGGAGTTTTCAACAATTGAGCGGAAGAGCTCCTCCCTCTCCGCTAGCTTCGCTTCAACGAGTTTGTGCTCTGTTATATCCCTGCTTACACCAATTAAGCCGGCAATGTTCCCGTTTCTGTCGCGAATTGGAACCTTAATTGTGTCGAAAAACCTCCTATCTCCTTTCTCGTCAACTGTATGTTCTTCCACACGGACTGCAATGCCCTTGCTGAGTACTTCTTCGTCGCTTTTTCGGCATTGAGCAGCCAAATCCGGCGGGAAGAGCTCCTCGTCCCGCTTTCCAATAATCTCCTCTTTCTTTAAGCCTACCAACTTTTCGAAGGCGCTGTTCACTATTAGGTTTCGCCTTTCAGCATCCTTGAAATAAACAATGTCTGGAATCGCCTGAACTAAAGTTTGAAGAGTTGTTGTAATCTTCTGAAGGTTATCCTCGTAGGCTTTGCGGCTTGTCACGTCTCTGGCTATTCCAAGCTCGCCAACAATCTTTCCATCCTCAATCAAAGGCACACTTATGAATTCGCCAACCAAATAGTCGCCTGACTTTGAGCGGACACGGAGCTCCACCATTTCAGGCTTGCCGGCGAGAGTTTTCTGGAAGGAATCCACAGCCTTTTCAAGGTCTTCTGGATGAATAAGCTCGGTAAAGGGTTTTCCAATCCAGTCCTCACATTTCCAGCCGGTAACCTTCTCAAAAGCTGGATTAAGCGAGATAATCCTCCCATCAGATGAGATGCTGTAAATTACATCTGGGGCAGCCTCAACAAGGGTACGGTACCGCTTTTCACTTTCAGCTAAAGCCCTCTCCATCTTCTTATGCGCAGTTACGTCTATGGCAATTTCAAATCGGACATACTTGTTTCCAGGCCAAATTATGGCCTTGTCTATGCACTTGTACCATTGATTCCTTTTCTTGCAGTGGTACTCCCATACATAGGTTTTTCCAAGGTTTTCTCCAAAAATGTATTTGTTGGTGCAGAACGTGCATGGGCTTTTGGCGCCATGAATAACCTCATAACATTTTCTGCCTACAACTTCCCCGCCGAGAACCTCTTTAAACTTGTCATTTGCAAAAAGTATCTCATAGGTTTCAGGGTCTGCCACATAGACGAGGTCTTCTAAACCGTCAAATAATGAGTGAAGCTTTTCCAAAACATGGGCTACGTTTTCGTTCTTTTCCATGTTTTAGGCATCACCCGAGAAAATGCGCTTTTTTAGGCTTTCCACCCCGCTCATTAGGTTTGGCTGCTGGTTTTCTGGTTCCCCAAATTCCAGCTGAAACTTGTCGTAAAGCTTTTTCAGTATGAGTTTTTCTAGGTATGATGCCCCAGGTCCGAAGATTTTTTCTAGGGCTTTTTGGAATTCTGTTAGGTTTTTTGGGATTTCATCCAGTTTTATTTTGAAGGTGTTTTCCAAGTGGTATAGGATGGCTTGTTTTGGCGTGTCGCCGAGGGTTGATAGTCCCTCTTCGATGGCTTCTAGGAATGTTTTTTGGAAGTCTTTTGGGGGCACTTCTGTTCGCCTTTAATTCAGTATATTAAATATTAAGATGCATTAAACCTTTTCGAAAAACAAAATTAAAATCCTTATGAATCCAAAATCAATAAAACACTTAACGCCTAGCCTTACCCTTCTTAAAGCTCTCCCTAGCAGCTTCCACATAATTCACAAAAACAAACTCTTTCCGCTCATCCCATTCAAGGGGCATACCAATGCGGTCATAAAGCTTCCTCATTATCAGGATTTCGAGAAACCGCGCACCTATGCCAAAAATTTTTTCGAGGCCTTCTGCAAAATCCCCTATGCGTTTCGGGATCTCTTTTCTGGGTAGTTTGAACTTTTCTTCAAGGTGATAATAAATTGATTGTTTTGCGGATTCACCCAGCGAGGCTAAAGCCTCGTCAATAGCCTCCAGCAAGATTCCCTCGAAGCTTTTGCCCGTCAACTTTTGCTCCTCTTATCCTCCCTAAATTGGCCCCATCCAGATTAGAGTAACGGTTTACCCTTTTTCTCGTTATAAAATTTGTGTGGCGCCTCAATTTTAAATTGTTGATTGGGCGGAATTCGAATCGGATTTAGGGTTTTGGGGCTTGTTTTCGGACGCGCTCCTTCATTAGGCTTAGCTCCTTCGCGTAGTTCATTAAAGCCATCCTTAGGGTTTCGCTTTCGCTTGTGCCAAGTCTCTTCGAAAGCTCCTCTAATATTTCCTTTTGCTCGGCGCTTAGGACAACTTTTACTATGCGTTTTCTAGGCATCACTTTTTGCCTTCAGCGTATTCTGTATATTTAGTATATCAGAAACACTTAAAAGACTTACTCCACACAAAATATCACGGAGAAAAGGGGTTAAAATGAAAACGTTGCGCATATCAGATGACGTCCATCAGAAACTCACCGCTCTGCTCGGCGAGCTTATGGCTCAAACCAGCAAGATGCAAACATACCAAGACGCCATTGAGGCTATGCTATACCAGTCGGTTATATTGCCGCCAGAACTCCTAGGCGAGGTTGAACGCTTCATCCAAACCCACAGAGGAAGGGGCTACACAACTAAGGAGGAGTTTATCCGCCAGGCGGTGCGCTTCATGCTGAAGTGGGAATCCGGCGAATACGAGTATGTGGAAGTTCCAAGGGAAGACTATGAAAGACTAAACAAAGCCTTAAAAGAGATGGACACGCCCTATGCCAATGCTGAAGACTTCATCTACAAGCAGATTCAAAGAGCCCTAGAACAGTACGAGGAATGGCTCAAAACCAAAGAAGGCGCGAGGAAACGCCCATGAGCCGAGCAGTTCTAACCGCAATCCTAGCCGAAATCGGCGTAATGCTAAATGAAACGGAAAAAGAGCTGCTTTACCATGAGCTTTTAGCCTATTTTGGGCTTGTGGGCGCGTTAAACAAGTGTCAAGCCCTAGAAAACGCTTGGCAAGACCCCTACAACAAACGCGAGATAGAGGAATTCATAAGGGCTTGGTTAAGGCGAAAACAAAAGCGTGGAGAGGAAATAATAACATGGGTGATCTAGGCGTAATGGCTTTTGACGTTTCGCTTATCGCAAGCATCATCATAATCCTAATGCTTGTGCTTTTCCTCCTAATCTTCGCCTTTATGGCACTGTCCTTCCTAAAATGGATGAAAACCTCAGCCTACTACGAGAGGCCGCAAGTCATAAAAGTGGAGGATTATGCATGTCCAAAATGTGGCTCAAAAGAGCTAGAGCTTGTTGGAAGACGCACAATGAGGTGCAAGAAATGCGGAACAATATTTACAATATGCACCCATGCTGCTGAGGAGTATTGGGTTATCTGGCCCTTCTTCTGGTTCTTCCCAATAATATGGTGGAAAACAAAAGACTAGCCTTTTCCCATTCTGAAAATTTTGCCATTAGGCTAACAGGTTGGGCCGTGTTTGGGCTAATAGATTGGCCCTTGTGTGGTACAATTCGGCTTTTCATTTTCTTTGCTGTATTCTCTTTTACTGAGAACGGCGTGTTAAGGGGCTGGTGTCCGGTTGCCTTGGGAAGTAACCGCCAACTATATTCGTAGTGGCCACCGAAACCCGGATGAGTTTGAGCCTGAAAGTCTCCGCACTATTGTGCTTTCTGAGGCTGATGGGATTAAAGCCATCATTGGCAAGCCCAAGGGTGGCAAAGGCTCCACTGAGGTGGTTAGCTACCTTTTTGATGTTTCTAAGGGATGGACTTTGGAGAAGGCCAAAGAATGGTTTGAAAGGCATCGTGGCAGAAAGGAGCACTACTTTGCCGTCTTGCCCTTCAAAGTGCTTGAGAAGGTTGTTGATAAGCCGCTGCGCATCCGCGGCATAGCATTAACTGCTGGCATGAGCCGAAACTTGAACATTTACTTGCCAGAAGAGCTTGAAGCCTTTGCCAGTCGGCTTGTTTCCGCGCCCGTTTATGTGGAGCATGTGGCTGCCGCGAATGCTGTTGGAAAGGTTGTAGATGCCCAATGGGATGGCAAGAGCCTATGGTATGAGGCTGAAATTTACGATGACGAAATAGCTGAAAAAATCCGCAAGGGGCTAATCCGCCACGTGAGCATAGGCGCCGACTATGAGAGGCTGGATTTTGTTGATGGCAAAATTCCTAGAGGATTGCACAACGCCGAACTCAGCCTTGTGGCTGTTCCAGGCGTGCCAGAGGCAAACATCCAAATCTTGGAGAGGCTTAGTGAGCAGGGCTTCAGCCCAATAGCTTCTGAAGAGTACATTCTTGGATTTTACCAGGACGTGGAGGCTTTTATGCCGGAGCATTTCGCCACTGTTTGGCTTGACCGTGAAAATGGAGTTTTAGCCATCATGGGACGCCCTAAAGCGGAGCCGGACACCAGCCTTGTTCAGAGCATATTCTTTGCCAAGGAGAAGATGTGGGATGAACGGAAAATCCGCGACTGGCTCAGTTTGCATCCAGCCTACATGACACCAGTTAAGGCTTCCCAAAGCGTTGGCAAAGGCGTCAGCGTAAACAGCGGAAGCTTGGTTGAAGGGGTTTTTGTGAAAAATGCCAAGCGTGTGATTCCAGTGGAGACAGTTATTGGAATGCTTAGGAACGTTTTGCCAAGCCCAATGGTTGAGAGAAGCTGGGGTCTAGGCCCGCAGCGCATGTGCCAAGAACTTCGCGGCGTCATCTACAAGCTTCAGAAGTTTGGCGGGAACGGTGAATGAAATGATTTTAGACTTTGAAACTTGCTTTGACGGTTTTCACGCCTTTTCGGGAGTAAGCCAGGACGAACTGGCTGAAACCAGTTTCACGTTTGGAGAGGGAGTGGGTTTATGGCTGACAACACTGGTAAGCCTTGGATGGGTATCGGCGAAACAGACGACCCTAGGGCCGTTATTGAAACCTTTGAGGCTGCAGCAGCCATAACAAAGGGCGACCCAGTCTATTTAAGTGCTGATGACAAGGTTAGCCCAGCAGCTTCAGCGCAGGACTGTATTGGCATAGCCCTAAAGAGTGTGGCGGCAGGCGATCCTTGCCCAGTGCTGGTTCGTGGAAGAGTTAAGGTGAAGGTTGGCGGCGCTGTAACTCGTGGTAAAGCGGTTTACGGTGCTGATTCCAGTAGGCGGGTACTGCAGTTGACAGACCAAGCCGTGAACGAAGGTGGGACAGCAACCTACACCATATACTATAACCGCAAGCTTGGGTGGGCTTTGGAGTCTGCCTCTGCGGCTGAAGACCTCATCTTCATCTACGTGGAAAAGTAGGAGGGACATGTCGTGAAACCGAGACTTTTTGAGAGTTTGATGGAGACGGACAGCGAGTTCCGCCAGCTCATGGAGAATCTGAGCCGAAGGGCTTCGTCGCACCCTTTTTTGAGGCGTTACTGTGAGGTAGCCCTTAAAGAGAGGCTTTTCAGCGACACCGTTGGCGCCATTGGGCATATGCATGATACGCTGGTTGAGGCTGCCTACCCAGAAATGATTGGAAGAGAAATCGTAATGGTGCGTCCCACAACTGAAGCCATGGAAAGATTCCCGTTAGATGAGAAGGCTGTGGCTTATCGTTATGCTGAGGGCGCCTACACGAGGCTTAGTGGCAAGAAGGTCAGCACCGTGGACGTTTACACAAACATTGTGGCTGAGGCTTCTGAAGTTTGGACTAGGGAGTTTTTGGAAGACGCCACATGGAATGTTATGGAAACCATGACTGAGAAGGTTGGAAGAGCCCTAGGCGAGGCTGAAACCAACAAGATTCTATCCATGTATGGGGCTATTGCCAATGCGGATTTGGCTGGCGGCGCCCCAATAGACAATAATGGGCAAGCCCTAAACTGGTCTGGCGTTGTTAAGCTTCACAATGCTGTTAGGGGCGAAAACTGGCGTCCAACAGTGCTAGCCCTAAACGAGGTTCAACTCCACCAACTGCTTAACGATGACAAGTTCATTCATGCGCAGTACCTGCCTTCCGAACATGTGGATTTGGAGCGGGGCGTTGTCGGCAGCGTTTTAGGCATGAAGGTTTTGGCAAGCACCCTAGTGCCCAACGGAGTGGCTTACGCCATAGACACAAGAGTGGCAGCGGTCATGCTTCTCCGCAGAGACATAACTGTGGAGGACTGGGAAGACCCTAGGACGGGCGAGTTCGGAGTTAGGGCAACAACCCGCTTTGGCTTAGGCGTACTACGCAGCAAGGCAGTAGCCAAAATGGTCAACATTAGCACTTCGCTGTAGCCAAACAGTCGCTGAAGAATCCTTGAAAAAGGGTGGCGGGTGCATCCTTTATGGAAACTCTTGTTGCAAAATGCCAGAAATGCGGCAGAACCCACCATCTGCGAAGCAGACAAGACGCCGTAGTCTGCGACTGCTGGCGCATCTGCCCAATATGCGGAGAGGAGATGACGCCCTACACGCCTGACACTGCGCCGAAAACCTACGGGTTGGACGGCTTAAGGGAAATGCAAGTCCTAATGGTTTGCACCCGCCACCACCCCAATTTTTATGGCACGCAAAAGCCTGTGGAGGTTATGGCTGATGCGTAAGCTCGGCGACAGGCTGCACTTGGCGAAGATTGTACTTTCAGAGCTTAAAAAACGCCCGCTGGGCAGGACAGAGCTGGAGAAGAGGACTATCCGCCAGTTTGGAACCCACAGCGCCTTCGAGGGGATATTCCGATACCTTGTTCAAGGCGGCTACGTGGCGAAAAGCGAGAGGCGTCACCGTGCACCATACATGATAACAGAGAAGGGTTTGAAGCTTCTGGAGGGCTTGTAGGCTTATGAGCGGCGTTTTAAGAAGGCTCATTGAAGCTTTCACTTTGAAGAGGCATAGCGGCTACGCTTCCGTAGAACCTCAAATGGTCTACGAGACGCCGAGCATTCCGTTGGCTGATGTTATGAGGCTTTATGAGCGGGATCCAGCATGCAAGGCAAGCGTAGACCTTTTGGCGGCTTCAGCCGTTGGAATGGGCTTCTACACAACGGTAAACGAGAACTATGCAAGGGCTGGGGAAGCCAAACGAGTCATAGACCAATTTAACGAAGAGGCTAATTTGGACATGCTCTTATGCGATATGGCAAGAGTTCTAATCGCCTGTGGAAACGATTTCTGGCTCAAAATAACACCTGAAAGGCTCACAGGTCTCCAGCGGTTGCCAGTGGACGCCGTAGAAAAAATCGAGTACAGCCTAATCCAAGATGGCGGACTGAAAATCCCATACAAGGTTGAGGGTTACAAGCTCCGCTTGGCTTATGGCGGCGAAACCCTAAATCCAGAGGCGGTTATCCACTGGCGAATAAACTGTTTAGGCTCTTCCGGTTTTGGAACAGGTGTTTTACAGGTTCTATTGCATACGCTTGCCTTCTTTTCTGACCGGCGACCAGCCTACGCCTGGATGAAAGCAAAAATTGAACGCATAATGCCAAAAATCTTTGAGAAGTATGCCGGACCAGACGTTTTAGCCCTACTGGAGAGGGCTGACGCCGGCACTATCCAAAAGTTTGAAAAAGCCATTAAGAGCCGCCCAGAAGAGGGTGTCTGGCTATTCTATAGCGGGAGAGGCGACATAAAACCGCTCACAATAGACCCCAGAGCCAGATTTGAATATTACATCGACTACATTGTTAACCAGTTCTATCTTGGCTGTGAAACGCCACTGCCGAGGCTTTTCAGCACTCCGGGCTTCACCGAAGCCAGCGCCAAAGCCGCATTGGAGCTGCAGGATATGCTCATAAAACCCATTCAACGCTACATTAAGCGGCAAGTGGAACACGCCATTTTCAAGCCCGTTCTTTTTCAGGCTGGACTAGACTCTGTTGAGGCTGGGGTTCGCCTAAACTGGGGTTCTCCTAAGACGCCCCAGATAAGCGTTGCAGACATGTTGAAAGCCGCCGAATTAGGGCTTATCCGCCCAGAAGAGTTTCGTAAGAACGCCTCAAAGTGGGGTTGGGAGTTGTGGGAGCGCTCCGAAACCACTCCAGAAAGGCGGAAGGAAGCCTAATGCTGTTTTTGCGGTTTTCTCCTTTCTCCCCTCGAAAATGGATGCGCTTCCCCATTTCTGGAGTGGCGGAACAGCCAATAAAAGGCATTAACATTAAGGAGGTGGATGGATGAACCTTCTACATATTGGTTTAGGCGTGGGCGCCGCCTTAACCTACGCCTTTCTCGGATTTGCAGCCCAAGATAAGCCCTTCAACTGGCGAAAGTTCCTGCGGACAGTGGCTATTGCGGTTTTCTCTGCTCTTGGCTTGGACTTGGCTGGAATGACCTTTGACGTTTACACGGCGCTTGTTGGACCAACAGCCATCACAGTTTGGCTTCAGAAGCTCGTGGACACCGCAAAACACTGAGAACATGGAGGAGTGCAAGCAAAATGAACCAAGAGGTGCCCTATTGGCGTTATGAAGAGGCTTTCAAGGCTGTCCACAGCGCCTTATGCGGGCTTATGGCGCCGCCAAGCGGTAAAAGGGTTACAAAGCTGACGTTTACTTGGAACGCTGATGGCACTGTTAACACCCTCAAGGCGTTTATGGGCGACGAGCTTCTTTTCACCCTCACCTTTTCTTGGAATGCTGACGGAACCTTGCGGGAGGTGGCTCGAACATAGGCGGCTTTCCGCTTATGCGAGAAACCCAAAACAAAATGGAGGATTGAAAATGGAGAAGATTAGAGTAGGCGCGTTGGTGAAGTATCGTGTGATTAAAAGGCGTGTCTACGAGCAGAAACCCTACAGCGTAGAAGAAAGCAGCCACAACTGCTTCCTCATCGAAGGCATGAATGAAATGTGGAACTTAATTTTGGGATTAACTGCAACCCCCTTTAACAGCTCAAACGCTTACATCGGCGTGGGCGACGGAACAGCCTCTGAAAGCGAAAGTCAAACGGGGCTTCAAGGCACAAACAAGTATTATAAGGGCATGGCAAGCGGCTATCCACAAGGCCCTTCACAAGCCGGCGACAAGAAAGCCGTTTTCAGAAGTGTCTTTGGAAGCAACGAGGCAAACTTTGCTTGGAATGAGGTTACAGTGGCTAATGGAGGCAGCGACGCTGCTGTAAACATGCTTCGTATAGTGGCAAGCAAAGGGACCAAAAGCAGCGGTGAAGAGTGGACGGCTGAAGTGGAAGTGCAATTCCAAAACCCGTAGATGGTGGCTTAATTGTCTAAAACCCGCAAAGACGTAGATGATGCTTGGAAGCCTTTACATGATAAACTGACAAGGCTTTACTATGTTGAAAAGAAAATAAGCCGAGAGCTTTTCGAGAAAGCTCACGCCGTTCTTTGGCTTCTGCATGAAAAGGAAAGCATTGAAAATGGCGTTTTACCAGACTATGAAGTGGACGAAATTACAAGACAGGAGCGTTCCAGACAAATTGTCGAGCTTCTCTCCATTTTACAGACGCACGACGTGGTTAGCCTAATTGAACAATTGAGGAAGCTTTGATGGGCAGCGGATTCAACTTCTTCACCAACGGTATAGATGTTACTCCAAGCACAACGGGCAGCTGGGTGGACGTTGATGTTTCAGTATACATCCCTGAAGGAAGCACGGGCGTAATACTAAAAATAATGAATACTGGAACCGCAACGTATAATGTTGGAGTGAGGAAAAACGGAAGTTCAGATAATTTTGGACTTTACATTCCCAATACTTATGCGAGGCACGCCTTTGTCGGGGTGGACTCAAACCGCATTTTCGAGGCATACATCGGAAACACAAATGTGAAAATTTACCTTGCTGGATATTGCGATTCAACGGTTGATTTTTTCACAAACGCAGTTGACAAAACACCCAGCACCACCGGCGATTGGGTGGACGTTGATGCGTCGGGAAATATTCCCGAAGGAAGCACAGGTGTCATTTGTCTCCTTTATAACGCCGACACGGCCACCAACTACTATGGAGGTATCCGGAAAAATGGGAGCAGCGACACATTTACTTATGGACAAATCCGATACAGTAAAAGGTTCGTCTATCAACTTTGCGGGGTAGATTCAAACCGCATTTTCGAAGCAAATATTGAAAACACAAACTTCAAGGTTATGCTTATCGGTTACACCAAGCAGCCCATAACATTTTTTACTAATGGTATAGACAAAAGCATAACTTCTACTAACGCATGGACGGACATCGATATAACCAGCGAAACCGAGTCAACCGCAGACGGAGCAATACTCTTCTTGGTCAACGCCAGTGCGACTGCTGCTTATAAAGGCGATGTGAGAAAAAATGGAAGCACAGACAACCATACAGCAAACACAAACCTTTACCAAGGTGAATGTAGAAGCGCCGCTGTCGGTTTAGATTCCGAGCAAATCTTTGAAGGCTATATAAGCAGTACTCTCATCAAATTTTACCTTATAGGCTACTGCAAACCTGCCGCCGTTGGACAAACCATAACGTGGAGCGCACCATTAAAAACAAACCACGCTTTTTCAAGACCCTTCCGCAGTTTAAAGTTAATGCAAACTTTAAACTTGGCTCACGCTTTTATCCGCCACCGTTTTATGCAGTTTACTCAAGCCTTAAAAGTGTTAAGGACTTGGACGCTGCCGGCTCCGCTTTTCCTAAAACAATGGTTCGCCGCCATTCAAACAACCCATGTATTCCGCAGACCTGAAAGGAAAATGCTATACGCACAAGCCTTAAAACCAATCTACGCCTTCAGAAGACCCCTAAGGGTCATAAAGATTCCAGTTCTTCTCAACCTAACCCATTCTTCTAAGCGAATCCACCGCCTGATGAGGCTTCTTCAACAATCCAGGCTGGTCCACACATTTTATGTTTCCAAGCCGGGTGTAAGAAAAACAAGGCTTTTCCTAGTTATTGGCGAATTGGCTTTTCAGCTTTCAGGAGATTAGGGCCGGAAGCCTAAGCCTTCATTTTAAACTGATACCTTACACTTTCATCTATTATGTAGAATGTGTGCTCCTGATCTTCAGCCACGTGCACTATCGGCTTTGCAAGAACTTCGGCGATTTTCGTCAGTTCGCTTAAATCCTTAACCGTTATGGTTGTCTGCGGCAAAGTTTTCGGCGCCTCCAAAGCCTCAATAATCAGATCCTTGAATGGAGCTATAATTTTCTCCAATGGTTTTTCAATTTTCGGTCTTGTCTTAATATAGAATAGGGTTGAGAAGGCTAGTCCGGCAAAAGCCATTGTAACTAAAATGTATGAGGTGTAACGTTGGCTGACAACCTCCTGACGAGTTATTGTTTCAGTCTCTGTTAGTGCGCCAGCCCTCGAATGATACAGCGGCTCAATTACTGTTACCTCGCCCTTGTCGGTTCGCTGGAAGGAAACCGTTATGGTGGGCGTAAACACTTGATATATCCTGCCAGCGGTGGTGTTGGCTCTCACCGTAAAAGTTGGCTTAATCTCCAAGGCATATGTTGTGGTGCTAGCCCCTGTTTCTTTGTCAATTTCCTCCTTCAACTGGTCTAACAGCGTCTTATTTACTGTTGGAAGCGAGATTTGGATTTGCGTTTGACTAGTGGTGTTCGGGGCGACTCTTTCTATTTCATAGGTCCATGCTGAAGCTTTGAGGCTTCTTGTCACCGTGTAAGTTATTTGAACATCTTCTAGCGGCTGGTCTGCGTTAAACTCGTATGTCAGGGTTACGTTTATGTGGCGAATAAGCCTTGTGTAAAGCGTTTGATATTCTGGTCCTATCACACTTTCATTGTCATAAACCTTGTTTGGTGTTTTAACCAAAGCCAAATAGGTGTATTCCGCCGTGCTTTCATATGTGCAAAGCGTTTCTGTTCTAGTCTCCTCCACCGGGGTTTGGTGCACCACGTAAAACGTCATAAGCGCAATAACCGTTAGAACTATGAATATTACGAGAAGAACCTTTACCTTTTGGATTTTCAAGTTTCAAACCTCTATTGCCTTATACTCTTTAGCAAGTGTCTTCAAAAATGTTTTGTTCCCGCCGCGGAAGGTTAGAATCCGCCTGTTATTATCGACAGGGCATAAGCCTAAAACAAAGCATTTCAAAGAAATAACTAAAAATTATAGTTTAAATAAAAAATTGTTCAGAAAAAGGCTTTAAAAACGTGAAAATTGCTTAAATTTTGCCTTTCCAAGATTCTGTTGAGGTGATGCCCCTTGGCAAGCGTCTCTACGGCTGATGTCCGGGACGTTCTAAACCTGGATAGCGGGGACATTTCAGACGATAAAATTGTTAAAATGATTAAGAGGGCTGAGGTGGCGCTTGAGCTTGAGCTTGGAAAAGACTTAGACTATGCAGACTGCACAGAACCCGAAAAGGAGGCTATAACGCTTCTCGCAGCCATATACGCCATCTGCTATTTGACCGGCGGCTCGGCTGTCGGCCTAAACTTCACTCTAGGCGACAAAAGCGTAAGCGTGCTGGGTAATGCTCCGCCGCTGAACGTTTTGCAGAGCGAGTTGGAGCGGATTCTAGCCGTTTTGAAGCAGCCTTATGTTGGGAGGGCTTAAGCCTTTTGGGAAAAGTTCCAGAAGCCTATTACACTTTTATCATGGATTATGCGCCCTACGTTTATGTTTTACCGCCGGGCGTTCCAGATCATGAGTGGGGAAGAGCTGCCTTTGCGGCCGCCTTCGCTATAGACTTCCTTTGCGAGGCTTATTGGGCGGAGCAGTTCTGCGACTGCAAAGCAGCCATATACAACAGGATTGTTGGCCTTGCGGATTGGGTTTTAACTCAGCAGTGCACAGACCAGCAGAAAAGGGCTTACGGCGGTTTCAAATCGGCTGAAAACAGCACTTATTATTATGCAGTGGACGCCTGTCGTGTTATTCCAGCGCTTCTGAAAGCCTACGAGTTAACTGGCGACAACAACTATTTGAATGCCGCAAAGCTCGCCGCCACTTTCCTCAAGACTATGCAGGGGCAGCAGCCTTATGGCGGTTTTGCAAGGGTCGTTGACATTAATGGAAATTGGCTTTTGCAGCTGGATGTGGAGTGCCTTTACGGGCTTTTGGGCTTAAAAATGCTGGCTGAAAAGTACGATGTGGCAAACGCGAGCCTATACCAAAACATGATGCGAAAGGCTGCTGATTTTCTCCGAGAAGGCTTTGAGGGTTTATGGCTTTACTACGACCCTTCTGACGGCAAATGGCATCGTGTTGGTTTGGCGGAAAACGAGGTTTACGACGACTGTTTCGCCTATGCGCTTTTAGGCTTGTACGTTTATGAGGGCTGGAGCCCCTCATGTCAAAAAGTTTACAACTTCCTCAACTCGATAGGGACTTCCGCCAGGTATCCAGCCTATAATCCGGCTGTTTGTTGGGCTGGCTACATAGACGTTGTTTCGCGTTTTCCAGCATGCGACTATTATGATGGTGTTACCGCTGGCATCTTGTGGCAAGTTCGCAGATACCATGACAAGCCAAGCCTCGCCTACAGCATGAAAATTATAGAGAAATACGCTGAAAATTTCATGTTTTGGGGCGTTAAGCATGCGGACTACAGCCCAGTTGAAGAAAAGTGGGCTATGGCTACGGTTTGCTGGCTCGCAAGGTTTTTCCTCAACTATGAAGAGCCTTTAACACGTTTTACGCAAGTGCTTAGGGCTCATGGCAGATGGGTTACGCTTTATCCGCTTGTGGCTTCCGGCGAATCCGCTAATTATGGCGAAGGCGTGGAAATCCAAGCCTTTATCGCTCCAGCGCGGGTTGATGAAGTGTTTTTGGAGCCGGGTTACGTCATAAGCGACTACATTACGGTTTATACTTTCGTGCCGTTGCGTGTTCGTGATAAAATCTTGGTTGGCAGCATTGACTACGAGGTTTTAAGCGTTCAAGCCTTCGATTGGAGGGGCGAAACCGCCTATTTTAGGGCTAGTTGCAGGAGGCTAAATGCATGAGCGAAGTTGGAAGCCCTGTGGACGTTGTCATTCAGCTGTTGAGCGAGAACATGCAGGTGGTTAAAGAGGATGGAAGCCTTGCCAAAATTCAGGTTAGCCGTGAATGGCTAAGCCAAGAAGCTTTACAGCAGATTGATGGGCATGTGACCGTTGGCTTGGCGGAGTGCCTCGACACAAAACTTGAGCTAAGCGGCAAACTTCGCAGACGTGTATATGCTATGCGCGTTAACGTTTGGAGCCGAGACCCGCTAGTCCGCCAGAAAATGGTTGAGGAGGTCATGCGGGTTATCCGCCAAAACCGCATTAACCCAGTCGGCTCCTTGGCTTATTTAGATGTGGTTAGTTTTCGGGATGTTGACCGTGTGGATGTTAAACCAGTCATTTACAGAACCGAGTTCGTCTTGAGGTCATGGGTATTCGAGAATTTGGGAGCGTGATGAAAGTGGTTGACACATATGGGGCGCATGAGTGCCGCGTCTACTATGTGCAAGAATCCACGTATGGGCAGACACCATCCAACCCTTCTATGCTTGGAGTAAACGCCGAAAACATTGAGCCTTCTTTAAATCCAAGCCTCATTCAAGTGCGAGGCATAGGCAACAGAGACTTGGCGGCTCTAAAACGGGGACTGCTAAAACCAGCATTAAAGATTAGCCACATAATACCCAGCGACGCGCCTATAAGCTTTGTTCAGCATGTGCAAACCCTCAACAGCCTAAGCATACAAATCCTCTACTACAAGGGATTATTCACTTCAGCCACAGACATTATCAGCCTCCTCTACAAGGGCATGCGAGTAGACAAGCTAACTGTTGAATGCGGCATAGACGAGGTTGTTAAGGCAACTGTTGAGCTTATTGGGCGGGACGTTGCTGTTGGGACTGGCAAAATCACAGGCGCCACATACGCAGACTATGCCGGAGCAGTTCCATACCATCAATGCTTTGTTCAGCGAGGCACGGCAGACGGTTCAGGGTTAGCGGCGGTTGAGCGAGTCACAGACTGGAAATTCACCATAGAAAACAATCTTAAACCAGTGCCAGTCATCCGCACAACAAGCGGACACCTGCTTAAATACTTGCCAGCCCGCCACCGCGAATTAAGTGGAGAATTAACTTTCGAGTTTGAGGACAAAGGTGAGTTTGAAGACGTTGTAAACGACGGCGAGTTCAGCTTAAAATTTGGGCTTGGCGACTCCAACTACGCCTTGTTCAAGTACTGCAAATGGGAAAGCGTGACAACACCAACACGCATAGAAGACCTCGTCAACCTAAAAGCCCGCTTCATAGCAAGGGATGTGGTGATAGCCTAATGCGAACAGAAACCGTTGTGATAGGCGAAGAGTACGGCAAGGAGTATGCTGGCAAATACGTTTTCCAAGAATTGACATGGGCGAGGCGGAGCCGCATAATCCAAAAATACACAAAATACCACCCGTTGACAGGGCAAGTCATCAGCAGCGACTACATAGCCATCCAAGCAGAAACAATAATGGCTTCGCTTAAAGAGCAGCCACCCCACCAACCCATTAGCCTTGAAAAGCTTCTCAGCGAAGACCCAGAAAAGGGCGTTCCAATAGCTCTCGGCGAGTTATTCAGCCAAATTGTCAATAGGCTTAACAGCGTCAGCTTTGAGGAAACAGCTTTTTTATCCGCAGCATCAGACGCCAAAAACCAAACCAAGCGTTAACGGAGTTTCGCCTATGCAAAGAGTTCGGCTGGACACCATGCCAGCTCGCCCGACAACCAGCCAAGACCATCCAACAATTCATCATAATCCTAAACGAGCTGGACCGCCAAGCGGAAGAGGAAAAAGCTCGAATGGAGCGTGAAAGTCGTTGGCGGTTGAAGTAAACATCGAAATATACGGCGAAGAGGTTTTGCAAGCCCTTCAACACCTAGAAGGGGCTATGCTGCGACAGGTCCAAGAGCTACTTGAGCATTGGGCTGTGGTGTCCGTGAATACGCCAGAAGCCTCGCTCCGGTTCGAACGGGCTACTTGAGAAGCACCATTTACGCGACTGTTAAAGATTGGGTGGCTGAAATAGGCGCAGAGGCTTCTTACGCCATGTTTGTGGAGTTTGGCACCCGCCACATGAAAGCCCGCCCATATCTTTACCCAGCCATTCAAGAACATCTTCCAAGACTTGAAGCAGTTATAGTTGAGGCTTTGGAGCACGCCGCCTCGGAGGCTGGATTATGAGTTTCCGTGAAATAGCCATAACCATCCGCGCCATAAACCGCGCAAGCCACGAGTTTGCCAGAATCCAATCAGACGCCGAAACCTTGAGCGTGCGGATTAAAAGCCTCGGCGCCACAATGGCTGGTTTAGGAGCCGCCGGCTCAGCGGTTGTCCACATTGCTCATTCCTTCGGTTTATTAAACAGCGAGCAAACAAGAGCCTTAGCCAGCCTCACATACCTTGTCACCACCATGGGCATGTTTATGCGCACCAGTTGGGGTGTAGCTGTAGCCCAGAAAGTTTATGCCGCAGCTTGTTGGGTTGCCAACGCTGCCCAGCAAGCCCTAAACATAAGCTTCGCCACCTTCCTAGCTTTAACGGGCGTTGGAATAGCCGCCATTATAGGGGCTGCTGCTGCCATATCCTATTTTGCCAGCCAAATGCGAAACGCCACAGAAAGCGTCCGCGAATACAACGAGGCGGCTAGTGAACTCAGCTTTGCTGGCAGAAGCATTCGTAGGGCTGGTGAAATGGAACTTTATAGGCGAGGCGTAGAATAGCATGAGCGTTGACATTCCACGAATAAGTGTTGCTTTCGGCAGTTATTCCATAGATGAAAACGACATTATCGAGTGTCGAGTGCATCTCGGCTGCACAAAAGAAGTAAGCAGCTTCGAGCTTACACTGCAAAACTGGAATGGAAAATATAGCCCCGGCGGCTCTATTCCGTTGACTGTTGGCATGGATGGCTCAATTTCCATCGGGAGAGGCACAAATGTTCCCAAGATAATCACCTGCCGAATTGAAAGCCTAAAATACGAAAACACGCCAGCCGAGCATTATATCCGTGTGGGCGGAAGATGTGTTGGAGAGCGCCTCTTCCGTCGAGTTTTTACGGGCATTTTTGAAAACATGAAAGGCGAGGATATAGTCAAATATTTGCTGGATAACCTTGTTGGTTTGAGCCACACGCGGGACAGCACAGAGCTTGTAGAGACTACAACCACAACTTATGTTAAGCTGAATTATGAAAACACGCCTGTTTTTGACATAATCCGTTATATTGCCGATTCAGCCGACTATAATGGCGTTATAGGCTACGATTTCCGAGTGGCTCCAGACGGAAAATTCGAGTTTTTCAAGCGGAACAGCAAAACTTCGCCTGTAAGCCTTTCCGAAATTATTGAAGAGTATGAATACCGCAAGGACATTAGCCGCATAAGAAACAGAATCCACGTTTACGGAGCAGCCGAAAGAAAATTGCCTTCAGACGCTAATGAGGATGGTTGGACAGAGTCCACGGTTGGCTGGCAGTCTAACGGGGGAATAAGCACCTACTCAGACCATGTGACGCAGGATGGGCAGAAGAAGTATTCGGACGCTTACTGTGTTTACGCTTATGGCGGAGGCACTCAACTCTACTTGTACCGCAGCTTAAACAATCTGAAGTTTAGTGGTCCAGAAGGCTTCAAACAGATTAACACTTGGATTATGTGGGGGAATTATCCAGCCTACGGATTAGCAAACGCTTACTGTCGCCTCTGGCAAAGCAGCAACGACCACTTTGACATGGACATTAAGCCTATGCTTCCGCCGGCAAACACTTGGGGCAAACTTGTTTTACGGACAGACCAGCCTTCATGGAACAAGGTTGGCAACGCTGACTGGCGTAACCCCTTCACGGGCATAGACTTCATCATTTATTTCAGCCAGATATGTGAGGACATTTGGCTTTATCTTGACCACCTGTACCTGTCGGACAGCCGCTACTACGCCATGCAAGAAGACGCCGGCAGCCAATCATCCTACGGCTTAAGGGAGCTAACAGAAACTGATGAAGAGTTGAAAAGCGACAATGAATGCCTTTTAAGGGCTAAAGCCCTCCTCAACTATTACAAGAACCCAACAGAATCGTTAACCATAAAAACCACAGTGTTAGACTATGGCGTTACGCCAATTCTTGCCGCGGACAGAGTTTATATGGAACTACCAAACGAGGGTGTTGGCGGCTATTTCCGTGTTGAAAGCGTGGAATACTATGTTGACGCCAAAACGCAGACGCTTGAGGTTACACTGGAGCTTGGAAGGGAAACGCCAATGCTGGCGGATTACCTGTATGTGCTTCGCAGCAGGACAGACCATTTGAGCCGTTATAAGGTGGGTGCGCGGGTTGTCTAGGGATTTTAGGAGGACAGTCGTGGAAGTTCGTGAAGACTTGCATCGGGAGGTTCGGAAGTTGGCATTGTTGAATGATTTGAGGATTTATCAGCTTGTAAACGCCATAATCGAGGATTACTTGAGGGATGGGGAGCGGGTGAAAGCCCTAATAAAGAGGCTTAGGCTTCAGTTTCCGCCTCCACCTTGACAGCTTCCAGTAGGCTTTTTATTTCGGCTTTTTCCACATCGCTTAGGGGTAGGGTTGGCATGCGCGGGTAGCCTCCAGGCAATCCTAACATCCGCATTGCTTCTTTTATGGCTGAGAGCTGGTTGAAGCGTCTGACTAGAACTTCGTTTATGTGGGTTATTGTCCTTTGAAGTTTTGCCGCTTTTCCGATATTGCCTTGCTTGTAGGCTTTGTATAGGTTTGCACAAAGCTTAGGGTAGGTGTTGGCTACGGCTATTACGGCGCCTTTTCCTCCCAACATTAGTGTTGGCAGCACAACGTCAGCTGTTCCAGCCAAAACAGCCATTTTTTCGCCTACTAGGCGTATTGTCTCCGTTATTGTGGCTATGTTTCCGCCGCTGTCCTTCACGCCCACCACGTTCGAATATTCTTTGGCGAGTTCTGCTATTACGGCTGGTTCTAGGGCGTAGCCTGTAAACTTTGGAACGCTGTATAGGATTATTGGCAGGTCTACGGCCTCTAAAACAGCTTTGTAGTGGGCTATTAGTTCTCGGTTTGAAAGCCTAAAATAGTAGGGTGTAACCACTACTGCGGCGTCAACGCCCAAGTCCTTGGCGTCTCTTGTTAGGCGTATGGTTTCCCATGTGCTGGGCGCACCAGTGCCAGCAACAACCCTCACGCTGTTTTTAGCCTCTTCTAGGACTGTGGCGACTATTTTTTGGCGTTCCTCCCTCGCCAGGTAGGGGGCTTCGCCATTACTGCCACAAGGCATAAGCCCATCTATGCCATTTTCAATCCAGAACCGTGTGCATGTGCGTAGTGCTTCAAAGTCTATTTCGCCTTTTTCCGTGAAAGGCGTAATGCATGGGACAAATATGCCTTCAAACTTTCTGGGTTTCATTTTCATCCAGCCGGTCTATGTTTGTGAAAGCTATTTTATTGTTTCATGCTTTATTAAGGGTTGAGGAGTTGGGGCTTCTTGAAAAGTCTGGAAGGGCTTCCTTCGGAAGTGAAGTTTTTGATGGCTGTGGATATGACTGATTTCGCCTTTTCCGAGTTCTCGGTAGATGTCTGGATCAGCCTCCATCACTTCGTGGCTTTGGTCCTCTTTAAATAGCAGGTAAAGTATGTCAACGTCTTTGTCGTACATGCTTTCACTTTACCCTAAACCACCGCGCTCTTACCTTGCACTTTCATAATATCTCAACTTATAAATAACCTACACAAATACAATTTAGAGTAGTGAGGCTTATGAATGACCAGGAAGTTCAGGCAACCATTAAGAAAAAGGAGAAGTTGAACGAGTTAGATGGGAAAACTTGGGAGAGATATTCTATTAGCATATGGGATATTGTAAAGTCAAGGGAAGAAGTTAAACTCAAACATCCAGCTATGTTTCCTGTGGAATTATGTCGAAGACTGATTGAGATATATACTAAAAAAGGTGATGTGGTTTTAGACCCCTTTATGGGTAGTGGTAGTGCAATAGTTGCTGCTAGAGACTTGGAACGGAAGGGAATTGGTTTTGATATCAACCCAGATTTTGTAGAGCTTGCAAAAAAGAGGATATCTCAACAGAAGCTTATACACCTTGGTGTTGAAGATCCTGATATTTATTGTGAGGACGCCAAAAACCTATTGATGTATGTAAAACCTAACTCTGTGGATTTAGTGATAACTTCTCCCCCCTACTGGAACATTCATACAAGAAAGAGGACGGCAGACTATAAGGAACCAAGACCATATTCGTCTTTAGAAAGGGATCTCGGGAACATCTCAGATTTCAATAAGTTTATGGATGAATTGAAGTCTATTTTTGAAAAAGTTTATGTTGTTTTAAAAAACGGTAAACGATGTATCGTTATTGTTATGGATATTCGTCAAGGTTCTCAGTTCATTCCGTTTCATATGCGCGTAGCAAATATGATGGCGGAGATAGGTTTTCTTCTTGAAGATATAATAATTTGGGATAGACGTAAAGAGTACAGTAACTTGCGACCATTGGGCTATCCGTATGTTTTCATTGTGAATAAAGTTCATGAATACATCTTAATATTCAGGAAGAATAGGGTTGAAGAAATTGAAGTCGAAGAAGACCTCGCTTGACTATATCGATGAAGATGTGGCTTATTTTATTGGATTAATAACCGCTAGGGGCGAAATATCTGATCAAGGAAGAGTAAAGCGAATTTCCATAGAATTTCCCTTTAGGAATTTAGAGGTTGAAGGTGTAGAGAAGAAGATAACACAAAAAGATAAAATATTGTTAAGCTTGGACAGAGCCATAAATAGGGTTAATGAACTTGCAGATGTTAACGTTAGAAAAACTGAGAGCGAACATTCGGTCTATCTTGTACTCGAAACATTAAAAAATACCATGTTTTTGCGGAATATCAGAATGCTTATGAAAGGTAGAAGCTCTTACTATGAGTTCGAAATTCCCGACCAAATTTTTGAGTCAAGCGATTCCATTAAAAAGGAATTTATCCGCGGATTTGCCGATGTTGCTGGATCTGCCAGGTGGGCGAACAGAAATAGGTGGGGAAAATGTAGGGTTTATCTGGATGTCCTTAACAGTCCATCCAATTGGCGTTTGCCGGTTCAAATTTGTCATCTTTTGCAAGATCATTTGGGAATTCCTGTAGATGTTATTCAGTGGGGTCACCCTAATACTAGAGACCCAAGTTTAAGGGAATATAAGGCTGGACGGAAGGATGCTTGGGCGAGAGAGCACCAAATAAAAATTTTTGCAGATGATTTTGAGAAAATAGGTTTCTATATGTCCCATAAACAAGAAATACTTGAAGAACTTGCAGAATATAATAAGACGAAGGGGTTTGCAAAGGCAAACTTTTGCAATCCGCCAAAAAGAAGAAAAACTAAACCGAAGCATCCTGCTGAAAATTCTGAGAAACTACCTTTAGAAATTCGTGGAAAGCATTACGACTCTTATTGGCAGATTTGCGCGGATTTGGGTTGCGTAAGATACGCAAATTTCGTTAAAAGGCATAAACGACTGACCAAATGGATGGAATCTAAAAAGAAGAAGTGAAAAGGAATTGTATAAGAAAGAGAAAGAAATGTATCCTGATGTCTGTTTGTGGTTCAAGAAAACGTTGCAAAGTAAGTTTAAAAATGCTAGAATATGTGTCGAGGATACTTCTAAAAAGGTTCTCTCAAAATGGCTTCTTGAGAAAGGTTTTCATGTATACTTTCCTGACCACCAAACGTATGAGGTTGAAGTTGATGTAACCGGGGTTGTTGTAAAATCAGACAAAGAAGCGCATTTGGGACTTATTGAATGTAAACTCGGTAGAATAAACCTACGGGATTTTTCCCAATTGTTAGGATACAGCAAGGTTGCCTTACCATTGTATTCTATAATACTTTCACCAAAAGGAGTCTCAAATTCAATAAATCTTCTTTTTAATGTTGCCAGAAGGAATGATATACTTTACTATTCGCGCGATAGGCATATCTTTATTGCTCAATGGGATGAACGGAAAAAAGAAATAGATTTCTCAACTATAATTCCCAAAGGCGTTCGTATCCCTTAAGTTTATGAATTTGTAAATTTCTGAATTTTGCCTCTCTTTATATTCAATCCTTGCTTGTGTTCTGTTTGATGATGGTGTATGAGGGAGGTTGTTAGGCGGGTTAAAGGTTTAAGTCTTGGTGATTTGGTTCGTGTTGAGTGGTTTGACGCCAGCATAGGCAAAAGCCTAAGCGGCGGTTTAAACGGCATAGACGTTCCGGTCGTCAGTTGGGGCATATTTCTAGGCGTTTTGGGTTCTAAGAACCGGCATATTATTTTGGCTCAGAACTGTTTTCGCTATGCTGATGGCTTCTACGACATTGACTATACGGCTGTGCCACTGGCTTGGACAAGCAACACCAATGTAATCGCCAAAGCCCATGTTCCGCCTGAAGAAGCCAAACAGCTCCTAAACAGCTTCTTGGTGGGCGGCAAACGCGCCTCAATAAAGGGCAAAAAACACCACCAACAGAGGGTTGAAAACCATGCCTGACTGGATTAAAAAGGCTTTAACAAGAAGAACCCGCAAGGGCGAAATCCCACCAGACCAAAGGCTTCTCATAGGCATAAAATTCGCCATAGCCATGACAATATGCCTATCCGCCCTAGAAGTCGCCCACCTGGCTTTTCTTGGAAGATGGAATAGCGAAATCTTCGCCGCCATAACAGGCTTAACTGGAACAGTAAGCGGCATCCTCATAGCACAAAAAACCTAGAGGGGGTATCCAATTTTGCAGTCCTTCCAGCCTAGCAAAATTGACACCGCAAAGCCTTCCCGCACAGCCATGTTGAAGAGACGAGTGGCAGAACTAAAAGAGGAGGTGAAAACAGATACCCAGAAAATCAGACTGAAAACCATGAAACAACTCGAAGAACTCTTCAACATGGCTTCCGAAATGGCAAAAGGAGAAATCCAATACCAAACAGAAAACGGCAAACCCCAAAGAATAACCATCAGCCAGAGGCAAAGATGGGCACGCGTAGCCGCCTACATAGCCCAAATAATAAACGGCGTAGCCACTCACTTCGACGAACACCAAATAGATGAAGACCTAGCAAAACTCGAGAGGCTCATAGATGAAGCCAAGACAAAAACAAAAACTCCGCCAACTGGAACAGGCGCTTGCTGAAGCCCTAACGCCGCCCATACCAAAAGACCCAATAGAATTCTGCACCCAAATCCTAGGCTTCCAACCAACCCAGTACCAAACAGACCTAATCCGCCAGTTCCAAACCAGCCAATTCACAGCCGCCAGATGGTGCCGTCAAAGCGGAAAAACCCAAACAGTATCCGCCCTCCTACTCCACTACGCACTAACAAACCCAAACACGCAGATAGGCATAGTTGGACCAAGCTGGCGCCAAACAAAACACGTCGTCCGCCGAATAAACACGCTCCTCAAAAGGCTCCCAAAAGGATTATACGAAAAACCCCAGCAAACGGCGGTACGCCTAAAAAACGGAAGCATAATAGAGGCTTATCCGAACAATCCGGAAACAATACGCGGACCAACATTGCATATCGTCTACGCAGACGAATTCAATTTTATACCAAACGACAAAGAACTCTACGACGCCATACTCTTTACACTAAGCGCAACAAACGGAAAATTCATATGCACATCAACGCCATGGCACACAGACAGCATCTTCTGGCGGATCTGGCACGACCCAGCCTACAGCGACTACGCAAAAAGCCACGTAACCCACCAACAAGCCACAGAACCCAACGGACCACTAAAACGCGAAATCCTCCAAAAGATTAGGCGCCAGCTGGAAAACGACCAGTGGCGATGGCAACGCGAAATGCAAGCAGAATGGGCAGAAGACCAAAACACATGGCTAACTCAGCCTAGTAGGCCTAAATGACGCCTTCCTATTCCTCCGCACCTATCGGCAACTCAGCGAAGGACAAAAATACCGATACAAAATCGCCAAACTAATAGAAAGCCAAGCCCAATTCTGGATACTAGACGAGTTCGCAGCAACTCTAGACCGCGACACAGCAAAAATAGTGGCATACAACCTCCAAAAAACAGCAAGACGCATGGCAAAAACAGTTATAGCCGCCACAACCCACACAGACCTCCACGAAGACCTAAACCCATCAGTTCACATCCACAAGAGGTTAGGCAAAGAAATAACAGTCCACCACCAACCAAACACACCAGCAAAAGAGTGCAGCCTAACCCGAGAAATACGTATAGAACAAGGCACAACAGCCGACTACAAGGCTTTAAGCCAATTCCACTACCGCTCAAGCCACCTGCCACCGCCAAGAAAAATCTTCGCCATGAAACGCGAAGAAGAAACATGCGGAGTAATCGTCTACAGCCACCCGCCGCCAACAATGTTCGGCAGAAGCCAAGTCTGGAAAGGAAACCACCAACAACTCCAAGAACAAGTCAGCACAATAACCCGAGTAATAATACACCCAAAATACCGTGCAATAGGCTTAGGCACAAAACTCGTCAAAGAAACCCTACCATTAGCTGGAACACCCTACGTGGAAACACTGGCAGTTATGGCAAAATACAACCCCTTCTTTGAAAGGGCTGGAATGCAAAAAATAGCAGAAAGCAAACCCAACCCCCATCTGCAAAAAGCCATAGAAAAGCTGGAAGCCCTAGGCTTTAAGCCCTACATGCTCCAAAACCAGAAATGCAACATAGAAAAGATAAACGAAATCGGCAGAAGCGAGATCATAAAAATCCTAACAGAACTTTCAGAGAAAGGCGTCATCCCAAGAAAAAGAATCATACCAGCAAGCAAAGCCTACCCAAGCCACACGGAATTCAAAGAAAAAATAGAAAAGCTAAACAGTGAAGGGCTGGCAAAAGTGTTGAAAAGGCTAAGCTTCCTAATGCAGACAAAAGTTTACCTTTTCTGGGCTAAAGCCTCTGACGTAAAACCTTCTCCACATATAACTTAGATATCAAATTAGCCGCAACTTTTCTGAACCTTTTTATACGGTTTTTCCCTTTAAGCCTTAAAGCCATTTCCAAACCATCTAACTGTTTAGTTTCTATTTGAATTTTTAATTCATAAAGCCTTTTTGAAACTCAACCGTTTTTTAGCCTTGAAAGGCGACATGGTGCATTACGATTGAAGGCGGAGTCAGCAATAGTTGTAACAGTTGCAATCTGCCTCTTCCTAACTTTCTACTTTTCATATTTATCCCTGCAAGCCTTTGACGACACCTTAAAAAAGCAGTTTATCCTACTCGCCTTAGCGTCCCTCCTAGCTGGAGCAGTAATATTCGGCTGCCTAACAATTTACCTTGGAATAAAAAAGGTCTTCATTAAAACCGAGCTAAGCGGAATTCAAGAATTGCAAGAAAGCGAAGACTAATAGTCAATTCTAATGCCAAATTTTTTATTCTAAAGCCTATGATTATGCTGATTGGTGAAAATTGTGGCTGTTGAAGTTTTGAAGGAAAGCCTCAAAAAACACGTGGAAGGTTATGTGGAACTGCGATACCATAAAAGACAAGCCTTCAACATTTCCGTTAAGGATGGAAAAATCGACGCGCTAAACAGCGGAGCTGTGGAGGGTGCATGTGCAAGGGTTCTTATAGATGGAAGCTGGGGTTTCGCCTCTTCAACAACGCTTGAGAAGGAGAAAATTGCTAAAATGTTGAAGGATGCTTCTTCCCTTGCTAGGTCCTCAAAGCCAAAAAAGAAACGCGCCGTGAAACTTGCGAGCCTAAAACCATACGTGGACAAGTATGAAACTCCAATGAAGAAAGACCCCGAAAAAGCGGACAGAGAAGAGCTTGTAAGCCTAGTCATAGACGTGGACAAAGCCGTTAGGGACTTCTCCAAAACAATAGTTTCCGACACTGTAACCTTCAACATTGTTGACGACAACCTAGCCTTCCTAAACTCTGAGGGTTCCGAAATTCACCAGCGGATAGTGCGGTGCTTTGGAAGCGTAATGGTTGTCGCCAAAGAAAAGGGAAACATCACCTCCGCCTACGAAAGCATTGGTGAACAATCTGGATTAGAGGTTTTGGAGAAAACGCCGTTAATGAATGCTGGCTTAACAGCTGCTGAGAGAGCGAGTAAACTTGTTTCAGCAAAAGTGGCGCCCGCGGGATATCATCAAGTAATTCTCGAAAATCGCATTGTTGGATTATTAGCCCACGAGGCTGTTGGACACTGTGCGGAGGCAGATCTCGTTTTCGGCGGAAGCTTCCTAGCCAACAAGATAGGCGAAAAGGTTGCCTCTGAAAAGGTAACTCTGGTTGATGATGGAGTATATCCAAACGGTTTTGGAACAATGAAGTATGATGATGAGGGTGTGCCAACGCAGAAAACGGTCATAATAGAGAAAGGCGTCTGCAAAAGTTTTCTGCACTCCCGTGAAACAGCCCAACATTTCGGGGTCAGCCCAACCGGAAACGCCCGTGCATGGACCTTCGAATACGACCCAATCATAAGGATGAGGAACACCTACATCGAAAAAGGCGATTACACATTAGAGGAGCTTGCAGAAGACATAGAAGAGGGCTTCTTCCTAAAGGGCGGGCTTTCGGGGCAAGCTGACTTCAATGGAGAATTCATGTTCGGCACACAAGAAGCCATAAGAATAAAGAACGGCGAATTCGCCGAATCCCTTCGAGGCGTGACGATAAGCGGAAACGCCTTCGAAGTTCTAAAAAATGTGGACGCTATAGGAAAAGACTTCATAATGCGTGTAGGCTTATGCGGTAAAGAACAGATAAACTACGTTGGCATGGGCGGGGCAAGCCTAAGAACAAAAGTTTTGATAGGGGGAGCCAAATGAGCCTTCTAGATTTTGCAGAATTAGCCGTTAAAGTATGCCAGAAATTCGGAGCAGACGAGGCTGAAGCCTTCGTACAAAACCAGCAAATAGTAGAAGTTGTCCTTGAAAGGGCTGAAATCCAAAATGAACGCTTCAAAACCCAAAGCGGCATAGGCATACGCATAATAAAAGACAAGAAACTTGGCTTCGCCTTCACATCAAAACTCTCAAAAGAAAGCATAGAGGAAACCTGCAAGGCCGCCATAAGCCTAGCAAAGTTTTCGGTGCCAAACCCTGAATGGGTTTCCCTTCCAACAAAAGAGAGGCTCCCAAAAACTCCAAAGGGCATATTCGACCCAGAAATCGCCAACATTAGCGCAGACAAAATGCTAAGTCTCGTCATCAACGCCTATGATGCAGCGAAAGGCTACGACAAACGCGTGGACATCGACGATGGAAAGTTCTCTGCAATCCTAAACGAAATAGCAGTCGCCAATTCCCACGGAGTTGAAGTTCAAGAAAAAACAACCCGTATTGAGGGATATTTAGTCTGCGTGGCAAAGGAACGCGGCGAAACATCAAGCATGGCATATGGATATGATGCCTCCACAATGCTGGAGGAATTTTCACCAGAAAAAATTGGAAGAACAGCCGCAGAAAAAGCCCTATCCTCCCTCCATCCAAAGACAATTAAATCCTTCACCGGAAAAGTCATCTTCGACTCAGATCCAGCCTCCTTCATACTGCTTTACCCGGTTATCAGCAGTGTGAACGCCGACAACGTGCAAAGGGGAAGAAGCCTATGGGCTGGAAAAGTCGGCGAAAAAGTTGCGGCGCCAAAACTTACGGTTTTTGATGATGGTTTAATGCCAAAGGGAATAGGCTCCCTAAACTTCGATTTTGAAGGTGTTCCAAGACAAAAAACGCCAATAATAACGCGTGGCAAGCTTGAAGGCTTCATACACAACTCCTACACAGCAAATAAGGAAGGAAGAAAATCAACCGGAAACGCCTATAGAGAAAGTTACACTATGCTTCCAACAGTGGCGCCTTCAAACCTCGTGGTCAAAGCCGGAAAAAGAAAGCTTGAAGATCTCATAGCCGAAGTTGACAAGGGCATAATTGTCCGACGCTTTAGCGGCAACGTCCGACCGGACAGCGGAGAATTCTCAGGAATAGCCAAACAAGCAAGCTACATAGAAAAAGGACAAATCAAACATGCACTAGGAGAGACTATGATTTCGGGCAACGCCTTCCAAGCACTACAAGACATAATCGAAATAGGATGCGAAATTCGCCCAACAGAAATACGCGCCTATACACCGCCAATACTCGTGGACAACATCCACATAATCTCAAAACAATAACTGCCCTAAAGCCATGTCCCAGACAGAGTTAGGCTGGGAACCTCCACAAGAGTATTTAGATGGGTGGCTAAGGCAGTTTTAGGAATAAGCCACCACGACGAAAATCTCGTTAAAACTGCATGTATTAACGGCAAAATTATTGGCTATTTTGTTGCAGTTAAAAAATTGCATAATTACAAAGGGATGGTGATGGATATCACGTGGAAAACAGCGTACATATGGGACATTTATGTCGCTAAGGAATACAGAAACAAAGGTGTTGGAACAGCCCTTCTCAAAAATACAATGGCTTATTTAAAGTCTTTAGAAGTTGAAAAGGTTGGTCTGCTCGTTAACTATTGGAACGAGAACGCCAAAAAACTTTTTGAAAAACTTGGTTTTAAACTCTGGAGCTATTTTCTAGTGAAAAGGCTCTAAAATGACAAGAGCCAAGGCGCAAAAGCCTTTGCCAAAACAAGTATTAGGAACGAGGAAAGGGGCACAGTAACATTATCATCTATCGGATTTGACTCAAAATGCTCAATAAAAGAGGCTACCGCTCCAGCTATAACCCCAGCCCCGCCTAAAACTGCACCTACCGGTATAGAGAAGGAAGCCATAGCCAAGTTTCCCCACCAAGACTTTGTCCTCCTCTTATAAAGAATGTTCCGCACAATCCCAGTTATGGCGTCCCCAACAGACATAAAAATAACTGGTAAAACTCCAAACCAGAAGCTTTCCCCGCCGGAAACAAGCCAGCCGAGAGTTATCACAACACCCCACATGATGCAGAAGGAAACCTCGTAAGCGTTCTCCTCAGTCTGGAACCAGTACATAAGCTTGCCGCGTCTATGCGGCACATAGAGAAAAACAGCCAAAAGCATAGCCATAGCAAATGGAAAAATGGGCGTCTTAAAAATAAAAGGCACAAGAAAAGCCACAACTCCACCGGTCAAGATATGAATAATCTTCCGGTTATAATAGACTGCAACATAATGCCCCACACCCCGCCCCGTTAAAAAGCCATAAAGCCTTCTAGTTAGAACTTCAGCTACAAAAATAACCCAAACAAAAAGTACAACTGTGGCAACCACTTCCTCAACAGATATCATACAATAAAGTTCTCCATAGGCAGTATAAAAAATTGATGCCAAAACGCTGAAAATGGGCCGGGCCGGATTTGAACCGGCGACCTTTCGGTTATCAGCCGAACGCTCCAACCAAGCTGAGCTACCGGCCCACCCACAACACTAAACAGTAATAACAAACCAACATTTTTAAGGTTTTCAGAACCCTTTTAACCCATTTAAAACATTATCTTCACAGGAAAAGGGGCCCGTGGCCAAGAACGGATCAAGGCGCCGGCCTTCGGAGCCGGAGAACGTGGGTTCAAATCCCACCGGGCCCGCCAAAATAAGGGCTCCAGAAGCGATGTAAGCCGAATTGGCTTAAAATTATTATATATGTGTTGGTTTGAAAGTGTTTTTGTGGTTTGTATGGGGAAGTTTAGGTTTCCAAGCGAGGAGTGGATTAAAGCCTACAAAGAAGAGCTTAACAAGAACGAGGCTTATGCTGACGCTGCTAAGGACTGGGAGGGCGACTTCCTTTTTATTGTGACTCCAGACGAAGGCTTGGACAAGGAGATGGTTTTTTATGTTGATCTTTGGCATGGGAAGTGTCGGGACGCCTACATAGTGCCCAGCAGAGAGGCTAAGACTGCCGAGTTTGTTTATGAGGGGCCGTATTCCAATTGGAAGAAGTTGATAATGGGGCAGTTGGACCCCATTCAGAGTTTGCTTATGCGGAAGTTTAAGTTGAAGGGTAATATGGCCAAAATTATGCGTTATACCAAGGCGGCTTCTGAGCTTGTAAAAACTGCTAGCAAGGTTCCAACAGAGTTTATTTAGAGGTCTAACATTCATGTGGGAGTTTGCATCCCCAAAGTCCATAGTTTTTGGAGAAGGCGCGCTAGAATTTTTGAGGGAGATTGAGGGCAAAAAGGCGCTAATAGTCACGGACAAGGTGATTCGCGGATTAGGTTTCGCCGAAAAGGCCGTGGGCTACCTTAAAGAGGCAGGATTGGGCGTGGAAATTTTTGATGATGTTGAGGCTGAGCCTTCTAAAGAGACTGTGGTTAAATGTGCAAAGTGTGCTAGCCTTTTTGAGCCCGATTGGATTGTTGGATTGGGTGGTGGAAGCTGTATTGACGCGGCTAAGGCTTCATGGGCGCTTTATGAGAGGCCGGACATCCAAATTGACGAGATAAGTCCGTTGTTGAAGCTTGGTTTGAGAAAGAAAGCGAGGCTTATAGCGATACCAACTACAAGCGGGACGGGTTCTGAGGCTACATGGGCGATAGTTATTACCGATGCTAGGGAGAGGAGGAAGATGGAGCTTGCCTCAAAGGAGCTGGTTGCCGACATAGTGATTCTTGACCCTCAGCTTCCTATGACTATGCCTAAGAGGCTTGTGGCTGATACCGGTGTTGATGCGCTTGTGAACGCGTTGGAGGCTTACCTCTCCCAGTGGCGAAACCATTTTTCAGATGCTCTGGCCATAAATGCCATACAAGCAGTTTTCAAGTATCTTCCAAGGTCTTACAGCAACAGCCAAGACAGGGAGGCGAAAGAGAATATGCATTATGCGGCCACTATGGCTGGTCTTGCCTTCAGCAACTCTCAAATATGTGTGGCTCATGCTATGGGTCACGCTTTAGGCGCTTTATTCAAAATCCCCCACGGCAAGAGTGTGGCGGCAGTGCTAACCTTTGCGGTTGAGTATATGGCCAAGGAAGCGATGGAAAGGTTCAGCGCCCTTGCTGAAGCTGCTGGAATTAAGGCGGAAACGGACAAGGAAGCCTTTGAAAAGTTTATCCAAGCCTTAAAGCGGCTTTTAAGAGATATTGACGAGCCAGCTTCCATAAAAGAGTTGGGAATTAGCTGGGAAAACTTCCAAAGCGAACTTGATAACCTCGTGGAAAGGGCTATTGGGTCAACTGGCACTATAGCAAGCCCAAGAGTTCCAACAGCAGAGGATTATAGGAAGCTTTTTGTGTATGCGTTTGAAGGTAAGGCTGTAGATTTCTAATTTAATGCTCATCATCCCCTTTTCTATGTCTGATGTGAAAAATGGGGAGGCTTTGTAATGGCTAGAGTTGCACGATTTTCGCTGCTTCTTTGACTGCTTCCCTCTCCTCTTCCGGTAGTTCACAACCTTCAAGCCATATTGACGCAAGAACAGCGAAGTCTGGGGGTATAACCTCTCTATCGATTCTGACGTCTAGGACAGCTGGTTTTCCGGAGTTCACAGCCCTTTGCAGGGCAGGTTTTATTTGGGATGGCTCGACAATCCTCTCGCCGTAGCAGTTCATGCCCCTCGCCACTTCGTCATACCTTATGTCTGAGAAATCAACCCCGATATGTCTTCTCGAATAGAACAGCGTTTGTCCAGCCCTTATCATTCCCCAAGCGCAGTCGTTCAAAACCACGAACACTATTGGCAGTTGGAGGCGGCTTGCAGTTTCAAGCTCTTGAATGTTTAAGCCGAAGGCTCCATCACCGGTTATGCAGTAAACATGCCTTTCCGGATGGGCAAGTTTTGCCGCAATGGCGTATGGGATTCCAGCGCCCAAGTGTCCAGAATCACCACTAACACAGCTAATGTAGGTGTTTGGTTCATAAACCCTGTTTAGGTAGAAGCACCAAACGGCTGTGTTTCCTCCATCAACAATTGTTATAGCGTCTCTCGGGAAGAACTCCCTGACCTCCCTCACCACGCGTAGCGGATGAATTGGCACGGTGTCTAATCGTGACATTTCCTCAAAATTTTCAAGCCACATCCTTTCTAGACGCTTATAATCCTGAAGGAAGGGATTCTCTTTCCTAGGAGGCGTATACTTTTTAACGGCTTCCAACAAAGCCTTAAGTGTTGCTTTCGCATCACCCACAATTCCTAAATCAACAGGTCTGTTTAAGCCTATCATGTCGCCTGAAATGTCTATCTGAATGATTTTCTGCTTGGGTGGTTCACCCCACGCCGGCGGTTTCCCCCACATATCCAAGGCTCCAAGTCTGCAACCAACGAGAAGAACAACGTCAGCCTCAGCCTGAGCCACAATAGCCCCATTGCCCGGCGCCGCTGGAATAAGGCATAGGGGATGGTCTTCAGGTATTGCTCCTCTTCCACTCATTGATGTAGTAACAGGGGCTTGTAAGTATTCAGCCAATTCCATAAGCTCTTTTGATGCTCCAGACCTTAGAACACCGCCGCCGGCATGTATTAGAGGTGTTTTCGCTTCTGCAAGTATTCTTGCAGCTTTGTCTATGAGGAATAACTCTCCGACAGGCTTTTTCATGGCCCTATAACTCTTTGGAGGCAAAATTTCCACTTCCGCCTCCTCTCCAGTTTGGAATAGAACATCAGAGGGAAAATCTAGATGCACTGGGCCTGGTTTTCCGGACATTGCCGCCCTAAAAGCCCAATGGGTGAGCTCTGAGATGCGTTTCCAATGGGAAACCACAGCATTCCATTTCGTAACCGCTTTAAAGAGCGTTAATTGATCAAGAGCTTGTTGGGAACCTTGGTCTGGATATGAACGCCAAGACTGATTTTGAGCCGTAATAACAACTATCGGTATGCTGTCAGCAAAAGCCGGATAAACACCTCCAATAAGGTTTGCAGCTCCGGGACCAACCGTTCCTATACAGACTCCAGGCTGCCCAGTCGTTCTAGCCCAAGCGTCAGCGGCGTGGGCCGCAGCGGCCTCGTGGCGCATTGTTATGAATTCTATGCGCTTATCCTTGTAAATGGCATCCAATAGTGGGCATAGCTGGTCTCCGGGAACTCCGAAAACATAGCGGACGCCTTCCTGAATTAGGCAGCGTTTTAAAACTTCGCCGCCAGTTATGCGGGCCATACAAATCTCCACACTAAAATATGGTGGCTTTAGGTCTTATCGATTTTACCATTAAGATTTTCTGAAAGTCAAAAGCCTTAAAGAGGGCAAGTATTAAATCTGCTTTGCCGCAGAAATTTTACAGCGGTGATTCTATGCCTAGGGGTTATATGGGGAAAATTCTCAGAGTAAACTTGACCACTAAAAGCTTGAAGGTTGAGCCGACTTCAGAAGAAGTTGCAAGGAAATATCTAGGGGGTAAAGGTTACGCCGTATACCTCCTCTACAAGTATTTGAAAGAATATGAAAAGGCCGGAATTTCACCAAAAGATATTGACGCCTTAGGTCCAGAAAATGTTCTAATATTTGCAACAGGACCCGGAACCGGCGTGCCGGGCTTTCCGTCTTCTGGCAGATATCATGTGATGGCGCTGAAGTCGCCGTTGACAGGCTCTGTTGGAAGTGCAAATTCAGGTGGGGAGTTTGGCCCCTTCCTAAAGTTTTCCGGCTTTGACGCCATTGTAGTTGAGGGAGTCTCTGAGTCTCCCATATACTTGGCTGTTGTGAATGGGGAGGCCGAATTAAGAGATGCGAGTAACCTCTGGGGTAAAAACGTGTTTGACACTTGTAGAATATTGAGGGATAAGGTTGGTGGCAAAAACACAAGCGTTGCTTGTATCGGGCCTGCTGGTGAGAATTTGGCGTATATGGCTTGCATAGTTAATGATGAACACAGGGCTGCGGGGAGAACAGGCGTTGGGGCTGTTATGGGTTCGAAGAAGCTTAAGGCCATTGTTGTTTCTGGAGAAGAAAAGGTTCCGGTTGCTAAGCCAAAAGAATTCTCAGAAGTTTCAAAAAGATGCTTAGATGCTCTTAAAACAAACGCTGTCACCGGTGTTGGACTGCCAACATACGGCACAGCCATACTCATAAACATAATTAACACTGCTGGCGGACTGCCATACAAGAACTGGCAGACAGGTGTGAACCCAGACGCGGAGAAGATAAGTGGTGAAACTCTTGCAGAAAAATATCTGACCAGTCGGAGGTCGTGCTGGGGCTGCCCAATTGGCTGTGGAAGAGTTACAAGCGTCAAGTCTGGGCCGTTCCAAATTTTGGCCTCAGAAGGCCCTGAATACGAGTCTGTTTGGGCTTTGGGAAGCAGCACAGGAGTTAAAGATTTAGATGCTGTTGTTAAGGCAAACCACTATTGTGACGAGTTTGGACTGGACCCAATAAGCATGGGCTCAACAATAGCAGCGGCCATGGAACTTAATGAAAGGGGGTACATTCCGCAAGAAGACCTGCAAGGCCTGGACTTACGTTTTGGAAATGCCGCGGCCCTTGTGGAGGCGGTTTGGCGAACAGCCTACAAAGCTGGATTTGGAAAATACTTGGCCCTGGGTTCAAAGAAGCTCTGCGAGATTTATGGGCATCCGGAGCTTTCCATGAGCGTTAAAGGCTTGGAAATGCCAGCCTACGACTCGAGAGCCATAAAAGGCATAGGGCTAAACTATGCCACAGCGAATAGAGGAGGCTGCCATGTAACCGGGTACACGGTCTCTCCAGAAGTTTTAGGAATACCAGAAAAAATAGACCCGTTGAAGACTGAAGAAAAGGCGAAATGGGTTAAAATATTCCAAGACTTCACATGTGTGGTTAATTCGGCTGTGAACTGTTTGTTCACAACCTTCGCTTTAGGAACGAAGGACTACGCTGAGCTTTTGTCAGCAGTCACTGGATGGGAGCTGACGGAGGATGAAATCCTAAAAATTGGAGAGCGCATCTACAACCTAGAAAGAGTCATAATCAACAAGTATGGATTCGACGGAAAAGATGACACTTTGCCAAAACGCCTATTGGAAGAGCCCATGCCGGAAGGCCCAGCAAAAGGCCAAATAACCGAGCTGGAGAAAATGAAGGAAGAATATTACAAGCTGCGCGGCTGGGTTAATGGCGTTCCAACAAAGGAGAAGTTGGCTGAGCTTGAAATAGAGCTTTAGAAAAGTAAAAATCCCTTTTTCTTCTTTTCATTTGTTGGAAGCACCTTGGCCATGATATCTGTAAAAATTTTGCTTTTCGCAACTTTGCGAAGCAAATATAAGACTAGAGAGCTCGCTGTTGCATGTGATGGAACACTCTTAAGCATGATTGAGAACTCATCCAAAATACTGGGGCCAGAATTCATTGACGATGTTTATGACAGAAATAGGGGAAAAATCAGGGACGACATGATAATTATGGTGAATGGACGAAACATTAAAGACTTGAAGGGAGAGATAACCCTAAAAGACAATGATGTAATAGCCATATTCCCCCCTCTAGCCGGAGGCTAAACATAGGAAAGCATCCTCATGGATGATGAATTCCCAGAAGCTCTGCAGATAGAAGTTACAAACAAGTGCAACTTTAACTGCAAAATGTGTGTTAGACGTATTTGGAACGCAAAGCCATTGAACATGGACATGACCTTATACAGAAAAATCGCTAGGGCATGCTTTTCAAGATTGAGGAGGCTTATGCTTTATGGCTTCGGAGAACCTTTTATTCATCCACAAATTCTTGAAATGCTCCGCATAGCCAGAAGAAACCTCCCGGAAAATGGAGAAATCATTATAAGCACAAACGGCTCGCTAATAACTACAAAAACTGCAAGCAAAATTGTAAAGGAAATAGGTGTTGACTCCATATCTTTTTCCATAGACACCATCAGCCAAGCCAAACTAAGCCGCATAAGAGAAGGTTCCAACTTCAAATTAATGGCCAATAACATTATAGAACTAGCAAGGGAAAAGGACAAGGCTAAAAGGGATTTTAAGCTAGGCTTAGAAACAGTCATAATGAAGGATAATTTCCTAGACATTCCAGAACTAGTCAAGTTTGCAGCTTTGAACAATGTTAACTATATGATAGCATCTCATGTTTTGCCTTACACAAAAGAGATTTTCACTGAAACTATTTATCTAACCCTAAGCAAGCCAACAATTGAAATACTGAAACCATCACTGAAACACGGGTGGAACCTTATACGCGAATCTACCTTAGAGCTTTTCGGCAAAGCTTACGGTGTGGAAATGGAAACCGCCTCAACCCAGCTTATCAGAAGCTTTTGGGCCAAAGCTGAAAAGAAGGGCTACTGGATTAATCTACCCTTACTTTTAAGCTCTACAGAAAAGCTTGACATGTTGAGTCATCTTGAGAAAGTTTTACAAAAAAGCGAGAAAATTGCACACGAATACCAAATTGATTTGAGGCTGCCAAATCTATACCCAGACGCCAAGAAAAGAACATGCCCCTACATTGAAAAGAGAACTTTAGTCATAAGAAGCGATGGAAAAGTTTCACCATGCCAAGATTTCATGTATACCCACCCTTACTATGTTAACGCCCACAAGAAAGATGCCCATGAAGTAATCTTCGGGGATGCAGTAAAAGAAAAGGTTGAAGAAGTTTGGCAGCGAGACGCCTACGTCAAATTTAGAGAAGTTAGGCGGGAAATGGCTAAAAACATGCCTTGGTGTGGAGACTGCCCCTACTCGGCTTTAGGATGCTTTTATACAAAAACCAGTGAAGTTGACTGTTACGCAAATACGCCCACATGCAACGAGTGCCTATACAGTGTTGACTTGGCACAATGTAACATTTAAAGCGTCCATATCAAACTGTTGTGCTCTTATTCTTTTATTAGGTATCCGCCGAACCCTATTGCCCATAAAAGAATTGGATAGGCTATCATGCGCTCCATTCCGCCAACACCCAAGCCAAGGTCAATTTTCAGTCCAAAGAGTATGAGCGCCACCAGCGAGATTACGCCCAAAACAACGGCGAAGTGGGATAATGGAGCTTTTTGGAACTTGTAGGAGGCTATTGCTGATAAGGCTCCGAAAAGAAATGCTATTAACGAGAGTGTGAGGTGTATTGGGCCGAAGTCTTCTGGGAATACTCCAACACCCATGGCGCCAACTCCACATAAAATTAGAAGGCATAGAAAGACCTTATTGGCAATTGTTTTCTTCAGAAAGTAGGCGCCAGCCACAACGGTTAAGCCAAGCACAAAAACTGAAGCATTGAAAATGGGTGCGGAGACTACACCAAGTTTTCCAAGGTCGCTTATGTAATTTCCAGAGATACTATAGCCAGAGTAAAGGCATTCAGCGATCAGCATACATAAGATGAATTGGGTTGCTCCAACAAATATTAGGGCGCCAGCCACTTTGTTTACTTGTTTCATAACCCTAAATGAGCCCTAAGGGTTCATAAGCTTTAGGATTAAATTTGTCCTTATCCGAAGCCTCTTAGAAGTGCGTCAATGGCTTTTCCGACATTTTCGCCCTTGTATCCGCCTTCCAGGATAAAGAATGTGGGCTTCTGCAAAGCTGCAAGCGTTTTCCCAATCTTATAATAGGTTCTTTCAGTTAATCCAAGAGAAGCCAAGTCTCCAGAGTAAGCGTCAAAACCTGCTGAAACAGCTATCACTTCGACTCTTTGCATGTCAACCTTTTTTAAAGCTTCTTGGAGGGTTTTTAAGTAGGCTTCCTCGCCGCAGTCTGCTGGCAGTGGATAGTTTAAGCAATTAGCCTCCGAATAATAGCCCGTGCCTGGATAGTGGGGATGCCTATGCAGTGAAACGTAAACAACTTTTGGGTCTCCTTGGAAGATTTCTTGTGTTCCGTTTCCATGGTGCCCGTCAATATCCAAGATTAATGTCGGTTTATCTAGATGCTTTACGGCTACAGCGATGTTGTTTATGTAGCAGAAGCCCTTTGTATAAGCGCCTAATGCAACGCCGTACTTGCCGGCGTGATGCCCCGGCGGCCTCATAAGTGAGAACCCTTGAATTTTTGCTGCTAGGATTGCTGCTCCAGCTGAAAGCCTCGCGTATTCATATATGTTCTCGTAGGCTGGTGTGTCTGGGTCTTCTATGGCTCCTCTTTTGAGCAGTTCAATGTAGTCTGGGTCGTGGACTTTTAGTAGGTCTTCTTCCTTGGCTGGTTCTGGCGTAACAAACTCGTAGCCCCGTTCTTTTAGGATTTCGTAGGCTTTTCTAACCCTTTGGGGGCTTTCAATGTGCCACGATCCATACTCCAAACACTTTTCCGAAAAAATTATCTTTGTTCTCATTTGTACCAGCCGTTTTACGCTTTTAGCTTAAATTGGCTAGTTTCATATATTAGTGTTCACATTTACTGTTAAAGGTGAAAGGCGAAAATTTCATGGTTTCAGAGAACCCCCTTGCAGAGTTAAAGAGGGAATGCGAATCCGCGTTATGCGGTGCTATCCAAAAGCTTTCACTTGAAATGCCGCCTAAATTGGTTTTTGAGAAGCCTCCAGTTTGGGAGTTTGGGCAGCTGGCTTCATCCGTTTGTTTCGAACTTGCTAAACAGACCGGCGAAAAGCCGCTGGTTCTCGCTGAATGCCTCATAAGCGCCATGGACAAGTCAAAGTTTTCATTGGTAGGCAACGTTACCGCAGCTGGTGGGGGCTACATAAATTTTCATGTAAATTTTGCGAAATTTTCTGAACTAACTATAGAGTCTGTTAGACGTTTAAATGAAGCTTATGGGTTTGTGAAAGTTGAGAAACCCTCGAAAGTTATTGTTGAGCATACAAGTGTTAATCCGCTTCACCCAATACATATTGGGCAAGCAAGAAATCCAATGCTCGGCGACGCCATTGCCCGTTTGCTTTCGGCTAGGGGGCATGTGGTTGCACGTCATTATTATGTGGATGATGTTGGGAGGCAGACAGCCGTAATCGCCTACGGCTATGAGAAGCTTGGAAGACCAAAGCCCCCAGAGAAGCCTGACCATTTCATTGGTAAGATTTACACCATAACAAGCTGCCTTGTGGAGATTAACCGCCTTAAAAGGGAGCTTGAGCGTGCTAAGGCTGTTTCAGCCGAAGACGAAATTATGAAGATTAATAGGGAACTGGATGACTGGATGTCTGTTGCCTTCGAGCTGAGGAGCAAATATCCTGAGCTTTTTGAAAAGCTGCTTCAGAAAATAGGTGAAGATGAAGACCCTGAAAAGATTGTTGGTGAGTTGAATAGGGCTTATGAGGCTGGGGATGTGAAGGCTAGGCGGCTTATTAGGGAGGTTAGTCAACTCTGCTTGGAAGGTTTTAAGGAAACGCTAAGTCGTGCCGGGGTCTTTTATGATTCTTGGGATTGGGAAAGCGACCTTGTTTGGAGCGGGCTTGTGGCAGAAGTTCTCCAAAGGTTGAAGCAGACGCCTTACGTTTCTTTCTTGGGCGATGTTTTGGAGTTTGAGGCTGACAAGGTTGTTGAAGACCTTAACCTCAGGGATAAGCTGGGCTTAAGAAGGGATTATGTTGTTCCCTCCTTGACTCTGGTGAGGGCTGATGGCACAACATTGTATACGACTAGGGATATAGCTTACACCTTATGGAAGTTTGAGAGAGCTGAAAAGTGCATTAATGTTATTGGGATGGAGCAGTCTCTGGCGCAGATGCAGCTGAAAATAGCCTTATACGCTTTAGGCTATGATAAACAGGCTGAAAACTTGACGCATTTTGCTTACAACCTCGTGACCTTGCCCGGATATAAAATGTCTAGTCGTAGGGGACGTTACATAACATTGGACGAGGTTATGGACGAAGCGGTTAATAGGGCGTATGAGGAAGTTGCTAAGCGTTCGCCCCAGCTGCCAGAAGAGGAGAAGCGTAAAGTTGCAGAGTTTGTGGGAATAGGTGCTGTCCGCTATGCGCTGGTGGAGGTTGACCCATCAAAGCCCGTTGAGTTCAGCTGGGAACGCGTGATAAACTTTGAGCGGAACAGCGCCCCATACATTCAGTACACTCATGCTAGGGCTTGCAGCATACTGCGTAAAGCTTCGAGAAAGCCGGAAAAACCAGACTATGGCTTATTAAGGGAGAAACTTGAAAATGAGATTGTCTTTACCCTAGCTGAGTTTCCAGAAGTCTTCATCGAAGCAGCGGACCTTCTCAAGCCTAATATGATAGCCGATTACGCCAACGCTTTAGCCGACAAGTTTAACACTTTTTACAACGCTTTTCCAGTAATTAGGGCTGAGCCGCCGGAACTCAGCGATGCAAGGCTTGCCTTAGTTGATGCTGTCAGAATTGTCTTAAGGAATGCCCTAAATCTTATTGGCATACATGCGCCAGAAAGAATGTAGCCTTTTAGGGTGCTTCTTGGATTATGGCTTTTGCTGTGCTTGTTCCTATGCGGTTGGCTCCAGCCTCTATCATAGCTAGTGCATCAGCATAGGATCTGATGCCGCCCGCAGCCTTCACGCCCATGTCTTTCCCAACAATTTGACGCATGAGCCTAACATCTTCAACCGTAGCTCCTCCACCAAACAAGCCAGTCGAGGTCTTAACAAAGTCTGCTCCAGCCTCCTTAACTAACTTGCAAGCGGCTATCTTTTCCTCGGTAGTTAACAGCGGCGTTTCAATAATCACTTTAACTATTATGTCCTTGAACAAGCGTTTGACGTCGACAACGGCCCTTATATCCTGTCTAACAAGTTCGTAGTCTCTTGATTTTAATGCGCCCAAATTAACGACCATGTCGAGTTCGCATGCTCCGTCTTCGATGGCTTTTATGGCTTCTAAGGCTTTAACTTCTGGTAAGGTGACGCCGAACGGAAAACCTACTGTTGAGCAAACTTTAATGCCTGTGCCTTCGAGAAGTGATGCTGCCAGCTTCACGTATGTTGGGTTTACAACAACACATCCAAACTCGTATTGGACTGCTTCAGAGCATAATTTTTCAACCTCTGTTTTGGTTGCTGTAGCCTTCACAAGAGTAGAATCTATCATTTTTGCTAGTTGCTCCTTTGATATAGCCAATAATTTTCACCTTTCTATTAAACTGAACGCTCTGCGGATTTATTGATTTCTGTGGAAGCTAACTATAGTTTTTAAGTAGTGCACTTTTCGCTGAGGTAGTTTCATTTATAGAAGATTTTTCCAGAAATTATAAAAGTCTAATAAACTGGAAAAATTTTAGTTAAGAAATATGAGAGGAAAGTTTGCCATAGGAATCATTGCCGTGTCTATTCTGTTAGGTTTAGTTGTCTGGATTGAGGATGCAAAGGCTGTTATGTTAATTATGGATGATTGTTCCAGCAATGTTGTTAGGCGTGATTGTGTTAATAACATTCAGCCTTTGGATGATTTCTGGCCTAACTTAACAATGCCTACTTTTCGTTTTAAGCATAGGTTCCCTATTGACTATTCTAGTGGTTCTTTTGGCGATGATGCGCCGCCTTTGGGTGACTGTGGATGTTCTGATATTGTCAGTTTAAAGGGAAATCGCATTTTATTGTTTGTCATGATTAAAGAGAGGATCATTTTTAGTGACGTGTTGTGGCCATAGAAGATGTTTCCGTAAACTTCATATTTGCATTTCGTACATTTTATAATGCCTAAAAGGCGAAAGGAAGGAGAGAGGAGAAAATGAAGAAGTTATTGGCTTTAGTCTTCGCTTTGGTGCTTTTGGCTTCTATGGTGCCATTAAATAGCGTCTCTGCTTCGGAAACTGCAAGTGGACCGAGGATAGATGGAGCCATTAAGGGCATAACACATCCTAAGATAAGTCGCCCCTCAGATCCTGAGGAGATTCCGGGACTTGACGCATCTTCATTCCTAGAGTTTGCGGTGGCTGAAGGCGTCGTACCTGAGCTTACGCCACATTCACCGTGGAGGGTTGCAGTTATAGACGATTATTACGGCACATGGTATTATCTGGACTTTGAGCTTGTGCTAAGTGGCGAACACTGCAACATATGGGTTGGATTAGCCCCGGATGTTTGGACTGGCGGCTACAAAGACGAATGGGATACTAAAGGAACGCCAGAAATTGAAGATGACGTATTCTATTTCGCCTATCCATGGAGCTATCTTGGCGGTGCATTCTGGGGAGCTTGGCGCCTTAAACCAGGCTATCGTGACTACATTTTTGGAAGCCAACTAATCCAGATAATGCACGAGTTCGACGAAAACATATGGGAAAAGGACACGTCATTCTTCGGCATGTATAAAGACAGACCAGGCCCGCTGGATGACTATAAGATACAAATACTGATATTCAACATCCGTGATGGATTGTTCTGGGACCCAGTTAATGCTCCATGGTTCATTGAAGGCTACTTCTGGTCTTATGTAAGCAATCTTTACAATGCAAACATAATTCACATTGACACGTACCAGTGGTTCAGAAGGCAAGGACCAAGCCCGGATGGCGGTAGACCAGAATACTACGTATATCCGCCGTATCCGCCAACAGCATGCATGCCATACGAGTATGAAGGCACATTCGCCCATGAGTTCCAGCACTTAATACACCGCGACATAGACCCAGACGAATACTCATGGGTTAATGAGGGCTGCTCAGAATTAGCCCAAACAATATGTGGATACGGCTTCCCATCAGGTCACATAATGTACTACCTAGCCTACTTCTGGGACACATCCCTCGTAGTATGGGAAGGAACCCTATCAAACTACGGCGCAGTCGCCCTCTGGACATACTATATCTATGAGCATTATGGAAGAGAATTTATATGGGACATAGTCCACGAACAAGCAAACGGAATAGAAGGCTACAACAACGTCTTCAAAGCCCGTGGAATAAAGAAGGACTTCGACCAAGTCTTCCAAGAATGGGCAATTGCAAATTACCTAGACGACACAACCTTCGCAAAAGGAGTCTACGGCTATTACGGCTTAGACTTCGGAACAGCCGCAACACGAGGCTGGAGCATACCATATGCAATATCATATTGGGGATGCTATGACGAAGCATATCCAACAGGATGGATACTACCAGAACGCCTACCATACATCGTCTGGTACTGGGAGCTATACGATGGCGAACCAGAACTGAAAGTATACTTCGATGGCGACGATTACGCTGGCGTATTTCCACACAGCGGCTCATATGAATGGCATTCAGATGGAACAGCATGGTCATGGTTCAGACTAGGCCAAACCTTCACAATACCAGAAACAGGCGCAACCCTCAAATTCTGGACATGCTACGAAATCGAAGAGGACTGGGACTACGGCTACGTTGAAGTCCACGACCTAACAACAGGCGAATGGTACACGCTGCCAGGAATAGGGACAACCTCAACACTACCAAACCCACAAGACAACCCCAACTGCCCAGACGAATTCGAACCATTCGCATATTATAATGCAGGAAAGTGGAACGCCTTCACAGGAAGCAGCGGCGGCTGGTACCAAGAAGTAATGGACCTAACACCCTTCGCAGGCCACACAATCGAACTATACTTCACATACTGGACTGACGGCTATACACTATGGCTAGGATGGTACATAGACGATATAGAAATCCCCGAAATAGGCTTCTACGACGATGTTGAAGCTGGCACAGATGGATGGACAGCAACAGCCGGATGGCACATAACAACAGGCGTAGTAGAAAACGACTTCAAAGTAAACTTCATCGAATCCCTATACACGATACAACCCTTCGGATTAAAAGTTAGATACAAAATAAGCCCAGTGCAACTCAGCGATGAAACTGAAGATGGCTGGGAACTATTAAGAGTCGTTAACACAGCCAAAACCTTTAGCGGTCCAGCCGTCATGATTGCCGCAAGCCAACCAGGCTACGAACACTCATTCTACACAGAATTCTACTTCATAGTAGATGAAGCACCTTTCTGGCTCATCCACTACTGGCTACACTAGCAAACAAACTTTCCAAACAAAATCCTCCTTTTTTATTTGTGTTTACAAGTTGTTAAAAACTTTTCATTTTCAACAACTTGTAAAATGTAACGTATAGCGAGCGTAAGCGGAGTAAAACTAACCCTGACACCAGTCTACCCAGAAGCAGACTTCCAAGTAACAATAGTCTACGCCTACATAATAGACGGAATGACCCTATACATACCCTTCACATGTGCCTCTGCGACAAAACAGAGACAGATGTTGACATATCACCCACCAAAAACCAAACTACACAATACCAGTTATAAGTCCAACAATGCGCAAAGGATGGGTAGACTACAATTTCAAAGCAGAACCCTACCACTGCCAAAACGGTGCATACTCGACAAACTAGAACGCCTTGAAGGGCTCGATGGAATACTCCGCTGATCACCAAAAACCTCCAAAACTCAACCTCCTTTTTCTAAAATCAAACTTCCCTATCAAAATGTTATGGCACACTACAACATTTTGGCGGGCCCGCTGGGATTTGAACCCAGGATCTCCGGCTCCGCAGGCCAGCGTCCTAATCCATACTAGACTACGGGCCCAAGTTTTTCATGTCTGAACATTTCTATAACCTTTTTCTTTTCTGCTTTTACAGTTGCTAGATGGTGTGGTCTTTGTGTTTTTGTTAGGAACTAAAATTTTTTATATGTATGCTGTTCTAATCATAAGTTTGCGGTGGAATAGATGAGGGGAATTAGGGCTGTTAGTAGAATTGCTATTGTGGGTATAGTGATAGTCATAATAGTTGTGGCGGCTGTTTTGGGTTACCTTTTGATGCAGCCGGCTAAGAAGGAAAGTGTTTTGATTATGGGGACGACTGACACTGTTGAGTCTTGTCTTGATCCTGCAAGGGCGTATGACTATTTTGGCTGGGAGATAATTCAGGCTTTGGGCGCTGGGTTGGTGGAGTATCGTCCGGGCGCTACTGGTGCTGCTGAGGATATTGTTCCTGCGCTGGCGACTAGTTGGAGCGTTTCTGAGGATGGGTTAGTTTGGACTTTCAACTTGAGGCAGGGCGTCAAGTTTGACGACGGCACAGAGTTTAATGCAACCCACGTCAAATACACGTTTGACAGAGGCATAGGCATAGCTGATCCGGAAGGGCCTTTCGTTGGCATCGGGTATAGCGACATTATTGAAAACGTTACCGTAGTCAGCAAGTATGTTGTAAAGTTTTACCTGAAGATTCCATTTTCTGCGTTTCTATCGCTTCTGGCTTGTCAAGCCTCATACATTGTTGATCCAAAATATGCTCCACCGGATCAGGTTGTTGAATATAAGGCTGGGGATGCCCGTGGCAGTCACCCGATGGGCTTAGGCCCCTACAGACTGACAAAATGGACTAGAACTGCTGGCAGAGACGAAGAGATGGTGCTTGAAGCTAACCCTAACTACTGGAATGCGTCCGGAGGTTATCCGAAGACTCAGAAAATTGTTATTAAGTTCTATTCGGATTCTGCAAGTCTCGCTTTAGCTATTGATGCTGGGGAAATCGACATTGCCTTCAGACAGCTTTCAGCTACGGATATAAACAACCTTAAAACGAAAACTCACTTGAAGGTTTGGGAAGGAACAGGAGCTTTCATCCAATATCTTGTTTTACAAGAAAAATATCCGCCCTTCGATAACCCGATAATAAGGCAAGCTGTTGCTGCCGCTATCAACAGAACAGCTATTGTTAACACGGTTTTCCTTGGGCAAGTTCAAAAATTATACAGTATGATACCTATAGGCATGTTCGGACATAGAGATGCCTTTCTAACGCTTGGCGATCCAAACTATACGCTAACGCGGCAACTGCTGGCTCCATTAGGATATAATGAAGAAAATAAACTGACATTCACATTGTGGTACGAAACTTCCGGACACTATCCACAAAGTCCAGAACTCGCCCAGATGCTAAAGGCTTCCTTAGAAGCTAGTGGAGTAATATCAGTAAACCTTCAAGGGGTTGATTGGGCGGCATACAGGACGAAACGAATAAATGAAGAAATGGAAGCCTATATCCTAGGCTGGTATCCAGACTACATAGACCCTGACGACTACATCTATCCATTCCTCCATTCTTCCGGCGGATCGTGGCTTCACCATAACTATAACAATACCCATATGGATCAGCTCATTGAATGGGCGAGGGGCAACACAACAGCGTCCATAAGAGAACAACTTTATGAGGAAATTCAAGAACTCATGGTGGAGGACTGCCCGATAATACCGATTTACCAAGGTTCAGCTTGGGCTGTTACAAAGACAAACATTAAGGGAGTCTACTTGGACATAACACAGTCTTGGCGCCACTGGCTAGTGTACAAAGAAGAGTAATAAACAAACTTTAATTTCTCCCTTCTTTTTATGCATTATTGATGTGGACAACATGACACTACGCGCTTACATAATTTCACGAATATTGCTTACAATACCAATGATATTGATACTCCTTACAATGGTATTTGTCATAATGCGAGTTTTACCCGGGGACCCCGTTTTACTTCACTTTGAGAAAGCAGAACATCCAGAAGCAATAGAGGAAATGCGACAAAAATTGGGGCTCGATAAGCCTCTATGGGTTCAATATTTCGACTATTTACTTGGCCTTTTAAGGGGAGATCTTGGCAAGTCAATGCATGACTTCTCCCCAGTAGCTGAGCAAATTTTCTCCGCATTTCCTGCGACATTAGAACTCGCAATCTATTCCATGATCATTGCAGTTTTAATTGGCATATTTTTAGGAGTGGAAGCGTCAAAATCTTACAATAAACCAAAAGATCACGCGATAAGAATTTTTGGAATAGTCACATATGCCATGCCCATTTTTTTCTTAGGCATGGTATTCCAGATAATCTTCGCGGTTAATTTGCGCTGGCTACCAGTGGGAGGAAGAACATATCCAACAATGGAGCCAGAAGGGTTAAAAATACCGCTTTCTCAACTTTCTGAAGGGTTCGCCACTCACCTAATTTTGTCTTGTGTAGCTGGTTTGATAATCTCTATCTTATGCTTTGTTGCACTTAAATTAAAAGGCAAAAAAATTACAAGAAAAACCTTAGGAACTCTTATTTCTATATTTTTAATAGTTTGGATTCTGTGGGCTTGGGTAGGCTGGTACTTTATCTCCAAGGGCGAATTACGCATAGCAACTGGCTTATACACGATTGACAGCTTGCTCGAAGGAAACCTTTACAAGTTCGCTGAAGCCCTACGATACCTTATCCTACCATCTCTAACATTGGGTTTGGTTCTTTCTGGAGTCTTCATTAGGCTGACGAGGAGTAACATGTTCGAAACTCTTAGGCTTGACTTTGTCACAGCGGCAAAAGCCAGAGGATTAAAAGAAACCACGGTGATTTACGGCTATGCCCTCAGAAATGCCTTCCTTCCAATACTTACCATGATGGGACTACAATTTGCAGCCCTCCTTGGCGGAGCAATTTTGACGGAAACCACCTTTTCATGGCCTGGTCTTGGAAGGTACATTGTCGAACGCATAAACTTCAGAGACTACACTGCTATTCAAGGGGCTGTTGTTTTCTTTGGGATTTTGGTGTCCATAGTTAGCCTGTTGATCGATTTGTTATATGCCTATTTGGATCCGAGAATTAGATTGTAAGGGGGGCCATCATGAGTAAGTTTGGTATAAAGCGAGGCATGCTTTCGAGCATTATTCCAGCCATAGGTTCTCTGAAAGAGAGAGGGTTGTCTGGATGGCTTGTAATCTTAGGCGCCGCTATAGTAACGTCAATAATTCTTATGACTTTGCTGGCTCCATGGATTTCTCCATACGATCCAACAACTAAAGGAGTAAACGTTGGTGCGCCACTAACCCCACCCAACTCCAAATTTCCTTTCGGAACTAATCATCTCGGCCAGGACATGTTAAGTAGAGTGATATCTGGAGGGGGTATAATGCTTCAAGTTGCTTTTCTATCAGTTGCGATCTGCTTAGCAATTGGAGTTCCGGTAGGGCTATTCTCGTCCTATATTGGTGGGATGCTCGATAGAGGCATTTGCCTCGTTATGGACAGCATTTACGCGTTCCCCAGTCTAATTCTTGCGATTGCAATTGCGGCAATGCTTGGTAGAGGAGTTGTGAACATGGCCTTATCAATAGCCGTGGTATACGTTCCATCCTACTTCAGAGTTGTTCGAAGTCAGGTGCTAAGCATAAAAGAGATGCCCTACGTTGAGGCCGCTCGATCCATTGGGGCAAAAAGCAGCACAATACTCTTCAAATATATTTTGCCAAATGTTGTTCCATCAATAGTTGTTGTTGCAACCGTAAATTTTGCCGACGCCATCCTTACGGCTGCTGGTTTAACCTTCGTCGGTTTAGGCGTTGAAGTAGACGTCCCTGACTGGGGATGGGATCTTGCAAACGGTCGTAAACTTCTTCCAAGTGGAGCTTGGTGGGTAATAACATTTCCTGGAATATTTATAATCCTTTTAGCCTTGGGATTCACGTTAATGGGGGAGGGACTGAGCGAAATATTAAATCCGAAACTTGGAGAATAAGGAAATGCAAAAACAACTGTTGACTGTGGAAAACTTAACAGTTGAATACTGGACAAGAAAGGGAAAAGTGCGAGCAGTAGACGACGTCTCCTTCTCTTTGGATAAGGCTGAAACTCTGGGTGTAGTTGGAGAGTCGGGCTCTGGAAAGTCCACATTAGGTCTTTCCTTGATCCGTCTCGTTCCTCCGCCGGGTAGAATAGTTAAAGGAAATGTGTGGCTTGAGGGTAAAGACATTTTAAAGCTTCGTGAGGGCGAAATAAGAAACATTAGGGGAAGGAAAATCTCCTTCGTTTTTCAAGATCCAATGACTTCTTTAAACCCGGTTAAGCGAATAGGCGAACACTTTGTAGAGTTAATTCAAACCCATGAACCAAACGTGAGCAGGGATGAGGCCTTTAAACGCGCGGAGAGGCTTCTTGCAGATGTTGGTATACAACCCGAGCGCATCGACGACTATCCGCATCAGTTAAGCGGTGGAATGCGGCAACGTGTGATGATAGCTTTAGCAATAACCCTAAATCCATGCGTGGTTGTCGCCGACGAACCAACAACAGCATTAGACGTAATTGTTCAAGCAAAGATACTTGACCTCCTAAAGGATGTTCAAAACATGTATTCTATGGCCCTCATCTTTATCACACACGACTTAAGCATAACGATTGAAAGATGTGACAAAATTCTTGTGATGTATGCCGGACAAATGGTTGAGTATTCCAATATAAGGAATGTCTATAAAAATCCCCAGCATCCGTATACACAAGGCCTTTTAAAATCCATTCCAAACATCGAGTTGGCAGACCAAAAACTTGAAGCCATACCGGGATCCCCTCCAGATCTCCTTAGCCCTCCAAAGGGTTGCCGGTTTTGGCCCCGCTGCTCTTACGCTATGGAGAAGTGTAGAAAAGCCATTCCACAATTGGTAGAAACCGAAACAGACCACCTTATTCGCTGCTTTTTGTATGGGGGATAGCGGAAAATGAGTCAAACAGAGATTATAAGGGTTGAAAACTTGAAAAAGTATTTTCCGGTTGAAAAAAGCTTTTTAGAGAGATTACTAACTCGCACCAGAAGCTTTGTCCACGCGGTTGACGGTGTAACTTTCTCTGTTCGGAAGGGTGAAGTTTTCACTTTGGCTGGTGAAAGTGGTTGTGGAAAAACCACCACTGGGAAGCTTATTTTAGGGCTTATTCCGCCAACATCTGGAAAGGTGTTTTTTAAAGATCAGGAAATAACAAAACTGGGCCAGAATGAATTAAGGCTTGTGAGAAGAAAAATGCAGATAATCTTTCAAGATCCTTACGCTTCATTTAATCCTCGAATGAGAATAGGAGACGCCATAGGACATCCGCTGGAGATTCACGGATTAGCTACGGGTGAGGAAAAGCGGAAGAAAGTTTTGGCGATGTTGGAACGTGTCGGCTTAACACCTCCAGAACAATTCATAGATTTATACCCCCATCAGCTGAGCGGAGGACAAAGACAGAGGGCAGCAATGGCGCGGTCACTTATCTTAGAACCTGAATTTATTGTTGCAGACGAACCAGTTTCCATGATTGATGTCTCTCTTAGAACAACTATAATTGACTTGATGTTAGACCTTAAAAAAGCATTGCAACTCACATATCTTTTCATAACACATGATTTGGCAATAGCCAAATACATTTCTGACAGAATCGCGATAATGTACCTCGGAAAAATCGTGGAAATGGGCGATAAAAAAGAAATATTCTTAAAACCCGTGCATCCCTACACTCAAGCGCTTCTTTCAGCCATACCTGTTCCAAATCCGGAACGTAAAAGGAAAGTGATAGAGCTTAAGGGTGAAGTGCCTTCAGCTATAAAAATTCCCACGGGCTGCCGTTTTCACCCAAGATGCCCGTTCGCCGAAAATATATGCGCAAAAGAGGAGCCAGAATTGAGAGCTGTAGCAGCAGAGCATTTCGTGGCTTGTCATCTAGCAAAAAGTTGAAGATCATTTCTGACTTTGGTTTAACGCTCTTTGTAGGGCGTTTATCACGTTTTGTTTGCCCATGGCGGTTATGTATGGGCCTAGTCTGGGTCCTTGTGGCGCGCCTATTAGTATGTTGTATAGGGTTTTGAAGAGTTCTGGCGGTGGTATGCCGTGTTTTTTGGCAGTATTGAATATAGCGTTTTGTATTTTTTCCGCTTCTTCTTCTGTTTTTAGGGTTTCGATTAGTTCTTTTATGGCGTTTTTCTCTTCTGGTTTTAGGGTTATAGCTGTTTCTCGGATTTCTTCGAAGTCTTTAACCCAGTTGAGGGCATATTCTATTCGCCTTCTTAGGTTTTGGTCTGGTTGTTGTCCTTTTTGTAGGTAGCCGTAGCTTTGGAGCTTTTCTGTTATGAACTCTATTTCTTTGCCTTTCGGCGCGATTTTTGCCAGAAAAGTTAGAATGTTGTATGGCACATGTATGCTCGGTTGTTTGGGCGGTTTTAAGACCCAGCAGTACTCATATAAGCCTCTAAGCTTTGCTAGCTCCTTTTTGTCTGGAATTATCTTCTTTCCAAAGTATATGTCTTCCAAATAGTCCAATTCGTTCATGTATGACGGTATGTCCGTCACGTCCAAAGTGCGAGTCCCAACAAACCTTTTTAGCATGAGGAGCATGAGCGATTGGGGTGAACCATACCTAAACCATACTTGCGGCGTGAAAACGTTGCCTGTTGACTTTGAAATTTTTCTCCCGCTTTTGTCAAGGAACATTTCATATTTTGCGTGGGCTGGCGGTTCGCAGCCTAACACTTCGCGGCATATTCTGTCATTTACGCGAACCGAGTCGGCAATATCCTTGCCATAAGCCTCAAACCTTATGTCTAGGGCTTTCCATCTTGCTGCAAATTCGCCCTTCCAGCTTAACTTTCCCTCACCCTTTGTAATGTTGGCTTCGCCTTTGTATCCACAGCCTTCAATCCACCTGCCCTTAATTTCCATACCATCGCAAACGTAAAGCACCTTATCCTCTTTTGGAAGGTATTCCAGCGCTTTTGTGGTGTATATTCTCCCACAGTTTCCGCAAACTGCGAAGTATGGCAAGACCTCCATGTATCTTTCTTGTCCCACCTCTTCCTTGACAATTTCCCCAACCTTCTTCGCATTTAAGAGCAATATTCGGATTTCGTTGTTTAGTAAGCCGTTTTTGTAGGCGTCTTTTGCCGATATGTAATGGTATTCTATGTTGCATTTGTCTAGGGCTTCAAGTAGGAGATGGCTCATGTGTCTGCCGTAACTGTCATGGCATTTAAACGGGTCTGGTATGTCCGTGACAGGAAATCCCAAATATTTCTCTAGAGTTTTCGGCAGCCCCGCCGGGACTTTGCGTAGTCCGTCTTTGTCGTCGCAAAAGGCTATTAGCTCTGAACGGTAGCCTTGCTCCCTCAAGGCTAGGGTGACAGCGTAGGCGCGAGCGGCGTCGCCTAAACTTCCAATGTGGGGAAAACCTGAAGCTCCCAGCCCCATCTCGGTCCTTATTATGTCTAGGCTTCTGCCCAGCTTCCGCTCTCTTTCAATTATTTTCAGAGCCATTTTGTCGTACCATGTTCCTCGACCGATGATTTCGCTGCCCATTGGGCTTTCAACCCTTACCGAATATTCTTTTTGTGGTATGTGGATAAAAAATGTTTAGAATTAGAATAAGGTTTAGCAAAGCCTATAATATCCCAAATTTGGCTATTGGTATGTCCCCTTTTATGACGGTCCCCGTTGCTCCATCCAGCCACAAATTGTAGATTTCGCCCCTATACTCGTATTTTATGAACCATATCGGCGCGTGAAGGTAAACCGTTTGACCAATTTTTATCTCGTTTTTCATTTCAATGATTCTGTCGACATCTTGCTGTGCGAGGTATTGGTGGTGTTCCACAATCTGCTGTTTAGCGATTTCAACAGCCTCATCTCTGTCGATTTCGCTGTTTAATATTTTTGCGAAATCCTCAATTTTCCTAAAGTCGTATGGAATCTTACCCTCTAATGGAACGTCGTATTCTCTCGTTGGAAATTGTGTGGCTTTCCTTGCAAGAACAAGCCAGTCATACTTTTTCACGATCTTCCCCTCCTTCATAAGGGGTGGGGTTATCCTTTCAAAAATGCCTTTGTAGGTGCTTTCCGCTTCAACCGATATGATCCAGAAGGGGAGGTATATCAGCGTCTTCTCAATTATTTTTGACCTCTTAGCTAGATCTGCCGGTTTGAGAAATCCAGAACTCATCCAACCTCTGATAGGCTCTTCTACTTGCACCAAATTATACTTGTTCAGCAGCATTGAATGCTCAAAGGTGAAGGCTTTTCCGGTTTCAATTATCACCGTGTAGCCGCAGTATCTGCATGTTGCTATAATTTCGCCCGGCTCAAAAGAGATAGGTGCGCCACAGTAGGAGCAACTTAACTCCTTAACGATTGACATTTCCTTTAACCTTCTGTTTTTCACGCTTCAAGATCTCTCTTGCTACTATGACGCCGGATGCCGACGCCTGTATTAGTCCTCTTGTTACTCCTGCACCGTCGCCTATTGTGAATAGGTTTCGTATTTTTGTTTCAAGGGCGTTGCTCAGTTCCAGTCTTGAAGAGTAGAATTTCACTTCGACACCATATAATAGTGTGTCTCGCGAGTGTATTCCAGGGGCTATCTTGTCGAGGGCTTCCAGCATCTCCCTTATATCTGCAAGATAGCGGTATGGTAAAACAAAGCTCAAGTCGCCGGGTGTGGCGTTCTTCAAGGTTGGCGTTACAACACTTCTTGCGATCCTCTCTGGCGTTGAGCGTCTTCCAGCTTCCAAGTCGCCTAAACGCTGTATTAGGATGCCTCCGCTTAGGAGGTTCGAAAGCCTTGCCAGATATTTTCCATAGGCTATTGGCTCTTTAAACGGTTCTGTAAATGAGGTGCTGACGAGAATAGCGAAATTTGTGTTTTCCGTCTTCCGCTCTGCATAGCTTTGACCGTTAACCGTTAAGACTCCATTGTAGGATTCAGATATGACCTCGCCGTATGGCGCTACGCAGAAAGTCCTAACCTGATCGTCGAAAAACTTTGAATAGTAAACAAATTTTGGTTCATAGAGAATGTTTGTTAGCTCCTCCATTACCGCGGCTAAAACTTCTACTCTGACGCCGACGTCCACGGGGTTGTTAAGTGTTTTTAAACCTAATGCTTGGGCTTCTGTTTGAAGCCATTCTGCACCGCCCCTTCCTGGCGCTACAATAACATATTTGCCGAAGAACTTTTCGCCATCAACTGTTTCGACCCCTTCTATGGCGCCGTTTTTCACTATGAGCCCTTTAACGTCCTTCCCCATTCTGATGTCGACTTTTCCGTTGAGTTCTTGGCGCATCTTTCGCAGTGTTTGGGCGCATCGTTCTGTTCCCATGTGCCTAATCTTCTGGTGGATAAGTTTCAGTCCAGCTAATGACGCCTTTCTCTCGATTTCCTCAACTTTTTCTACGTCTTCGCCATAAACACGGTTTGGAGCGCCAAATTTAATGTAAACGCTGTCTACATAATCTATCAGTTCGCTCAACTCCCTTTCTGAAACATATTGGTTTAACCAGCCGCCAACCTCTGTTGATATGGTTAGTTTGCCATCGCTGAAGGCTCCAGCCCCGCCCCAACCACATAGAAGCCCGCATGGCTCACAGTTTACGCATCCAAAGCCTCTGCTGGCTGGACATTTCCTCCGCTCTAGGTCTGGACCCTTATCAAGCATCAATATGTTGAGGTCGGCTTTTCCAACTATTTCAAGGGCTGAAAATATCCCAGCCGGACCGGCGCCGACAATTATCACATCGTATCTCAAAGCCTTATACCTCTTTGAAGCCCAAAACTAGATGTAACAACAGGCATATATTTTTAGCGAATTCCAAAACAGCAACTATGGCTAGACTAAGTCAAGCCTTATTTAGATTTGTCGTGGTGAGGAACAAGACAAAGAAACTTCACAGTCTTGCTTCCGTCGTTTCTAAACTGGTGCTTCTCATTGGGTGGAACAAAAACCACGTCGCCGGGCTTAAACCTTCTTTCTCCATCGGCGCCGACGACAACACCTTCACCCTCTAAAATGAAGACTTCATGCTCCCATGGATGAGTATGCAATGGACTGTGTCCTCCAGGCTCCATTTCAAAAAGCCTCATTGCAAAATTCGGAGCACCAATTTCCCGTGTAATCAGCCATCTAACCTTTAACTTTGAGGCTCCTTCTTCTATGGCTTCTTCTGGTTTAACCTCACTATAATGGAAAACTTTCATTGAAAACGCTACCCCCAATGCAATTTTGGCGTTTGGTTTCCTAATCTTTTATGGCTTCAAGTATACTCATAACATTCCAAAGCTTAACACGCGTGTAGGGCGGCATGTTTGGATCTTGTAAAATCTCGTCCAGTATGGATATGGCGTTTGAAGCTCTAACAGCTGGTGTGAACTCCGTTGTCTGCAAGGCGTCCATCGAGTCCTTAGCCGCCCTCCTAATGTTACGGGGAGTTGTCGTGTCTTCTGAAACTTCAGCAAGCACAGCCATAGCCTGCTTTATCCGCTCCTCATACTCCTCAAGCTTCTTCTTCCTAACCATGGCTGTCACCACACCAATTTCAGATAATCAAGTTATATAGGCTTTTATACCTATCTATTTTCGAGGCTTGAGGGATGTCGCGAAACACAAAAGAAGCAGATGCAAAAACAGCTGAAGAACAGTATATTAAGCGTATGGCTGACTTGCTACGTCAAGGTCAAACCTTAACGGAGTTAGCTTGTCCCGTTTGCGCTTCTCCATTGTTTAGGCTTAAAAGCGGAGAGCTATGGTGTGCACGGTGCGAGAAAAAAGTGATCGTTGTTAAAGAAGAGGCGGAGCTTGCAAAGGTGACAAGCGCCTTAAGTCTTGAAACCCTTGAGGCCACTTTACTGGCGAAAATACAGGAGATTCAAGAAAAGATGCTGCATGAAACGAATGTTGAAGAGCTTCAGAAACTCGGTTCAGCGCTTTCTGGACTGCTGGAAAATTTAGAAAAAGTGAGGAAAGCCAAAAGAATCTAGCCCTTAAGGCGAGGTGGAAGCATGCTAGGCTTTTACGAAAATTTTCCAGTGAACGTGCAGAAGGTTATGCGCTTCACAACCGCTATTTCCAATAAAACACTTCAAAGGGTTTTGGTCCAGTGCCTAGAGAAACTTAACAACGAAAACCTGCGCCTGCAAGATGTCACAAGTCCTTCTACCTCTGATTGCATTGTTGCCTTCGAGTTTGGAATAGCCGATGGTGACGCATTCAACTATTTGGACTCGGAGGAAGCACGGATAGTTTTGGGAGAAATCAGTCGTTCTTCTCTTCGGATAATGGACTTTTTCTGCGCCATACGATATTATAAAGAGCATGATGGGAAGAGGTCTCCGCTGAAATTTGACTATTACATGCTCCGCCTAATATTCAACATGGGCTCTTTGGAAGCGCTTATTTTTCATGAAAGGGGACCGAGACACGTGCCACCAGAAGACCTCGCCAACCTAATCATTGAGAGGGTTAACAAATTTTATTCACGAAAAGTTTTGAAGACTATCTAGATGCCTTTCAAATGATCTAAAACTGTGGACAAAATTTCTTTGGCAACTTCCCTTTTCGATTTGTTTCCATTCACTCTGACGAGTTCACCATTTTCAACAAATTTCAGATAGACTTCTCGAACCTTACGCTGGGTTTCAAGATTTTCCATGACGGATTTTTTAGGTTTCAGCCTTTTGATGACAGTGTTTGGCTCCACGTCTATGAAAATCGCCAAATTTGGAGGTATTGCATGCTCGTTTATTCTTCTAATCCAGTCCAGGTTTAGCCCAGCTGCTCCCTGATAAGCCAGAGAGGAGTAAAGGTAGCGGTCGGAAACCACTACTTTTCCCTCTTTTAAGGCTGGGATTATTTCGGTTTCCACATGTTCGTATCGGTCAGCAGCAAAGAGTAAGGCTTCAACTATGCTGGAGATACGTTTGCTGCCATGGAGGCAGTACCTCTTTATAAATTTTCCAATTTTTCCACGGCTTGGTTCAGCTGTGTAAACTGCATCGTAGCCAATCTTCCGCAGTTTCCTCACTAGAATTTTGGCTTGGGTCGTTTTTCCGCAACCGTCCAAGCCTTCGACACATATGAAGAACCCCCGTTTTTCCAATGTTTTATCCTCCAGCCGGCATTAGACATTATAAGAGGAGCATGCATTAATAATTGTTAAGCTGCAATTGCTGGAGAATTTGCAATGCCGAAAAGCTATTGGGGTGAAATAAAAGACCCTGTGCATGGATACGTATACATAACAGAGGAAGAGAAGGAAATAATAGACTCTTATCCGGTGCAGAGGCTCCGTAGGCTGAGGCAGTTGGCTGGCGCTGAATACGTTTATCCCGGGGCTAATCACACACGCTTTGAACATTCCATAGGCGTTATGTACTTGGCTGGTAAGGTGGCTGAAAACCCAAACGTTTCCCAGCTGGTAGGCGAAGAAGAAGCTGAGGCTGTGCGGATTGCCGGATTGCTCCACGATGTTGGACACGGTCCTTTCTCCCACGTTTTTGAGCATTTGTTGACAAAAAAGCTTAACAAAACCCATGAGGACATAACCGCGTGGATAATCAAAAATAGTGAGCTGAAAGATGTTCTCGCCAATTTTGGGTATAAAGCCGAAGACATAGCTGAACTCGCTGTTGGTTCCTTGTCCATCCGCGGTAAAGCCTTCCTAAACCAGATAATAAGAAGTTCTATTGATGTTGACAAGTTAGATTTTGTTGTTAGAGACACCTACCACACAGGTGCGGAGTATGGCTTCGTAGACGTTTTTCGTCTAATTCACACTTTCGATGTTTTGGATGGAAACCTAGCCGTTGATGTTGGGGCGCTTTCAACCCTTGAATCCTTTATAATAGCCAGGATAGAATCCTTCAAAAGCATATATTTCCACCGCGTTGGGAGAGCCGCCCAGATAATGCTGGCAACAGCCCTTGAGAAGGCAGATGAAGAGCTAGGCTTGTCCGCCTTTAAGACTCCAGAGGAGTATTTGGCAATGGACGACTACACGGTTTGGACTATGCTTAAAAACTGCAAGAAATCCAGTCCAATAATAAGGAATCTTGAGAGGCGGAGAATGCTGAAATGTGCCTATGAGCAGACTTTCTACGTTAAGGACAAAACAGTTTCAAACATTTTTGGCGCCGAAGAATTCCGCAACCAGATAAGGAACAGAATAGCAAAGGACGCCAAAGTTGACCCAGAAGCCATAATAATTGACGTGCCAACAGTGCCTTCTGTCCCGTATCATCATTCTATGTTCATGGAGCCTATGGAAATCCCAGTTTTCAGCAAAACCCGTGATGGAAGGAAGGAGGTTAAGAGACTTAGCGAGATTTCCGGAATATTTGAGGTTCTAAAGGGTTTCATAAACATTTTAAGGGTTTACACAGACGAGAAAAATCGTGGAAAGGTGGCGGAAGCCGCCTCAAAAATCCTCGGCGAAATCCCATCATCAGCCAAAATATCCTACTGAAGGCGCCTAAAATGGCAAGGTGTATAGTTCTGCGCGGGCGCGGAATCGTTGAGGGATACTGTAAAGCAAAGGCGCTCGTCTCCGCCAAACCCATAAGTTTCCTTGGAGATGTCGATCCGGAAACTGGAAAAATTATTGAGAAAAGGCACGACTTGTTCGGCGAGTCTATAAAAGATAAGGTTTTATGTTTTCCCCATGGACACGGCTCAACAGTCGGCAGCTACGTCCTATACTCTTTGGCCAAAAAGGGCTTGGCGCCAAAGGCCATAATAAACTACAAGGCTGACCCCGTTATTGTTGTTGGCGCGGTTATAGCTAATATTCCAATGGTGGACAGTGTGGACATAAGCAAGATTAAGAATGGCGACTTGATTGAGGTGGATGCCCATAAAGGAACTGTTAAAATCCTGAAGTCGGTGGAGGGATGAAAGGCACGTATCTAACAAAAGAGGAAGAGCGCATTTACGACGGCGAATTCGGCTGGGCAAAGCAAGTTTGCATGAAAATACTTGTCAAACTTGGAGAGCTTTTCAATGCGCCTAGGCTTATACCGATCGACTCTGCCCACGTTTCCGGAGTTTCATACAAAACCCTCGGCAAGGCACCCACAGACTTTCTAGAAGCATTAGCGGATGCTGGCGAAAAAGTCGCTGTTGAAGCCACCCTTAACCCTCAAAGTTTAGACTCCGAACACTTGGCAAAGAGACTTCCGAAAAATCTTGTTGAAAGGCAGCTGAAGCTCTGCGAAATTTTCGATAAGCTCGGCTTCCAAAAATCTTTCACATGCACACCCTACTACATTAAAGAGCCGAGGAGAGGCTCCCACTTGGCATGGGCTGAATCCTCAGCCGTTGTCTACGCCAACTCCGTTTTGGGAGTTTGGACAAACCGTGAAGGAGGTCCAAGCGCTCTGGCAGCAGCCCTCATTGGCAAAACACCAGACTGTGGAATACATAGAGCTGAGAACCGCAAGCCAAAGGTCATGGTCGAAATTAAGGCTACTTTAGAAAACAGAGTTGATTACGGAGCCTTGGGAATATCTCTGGGAAAAATTTTGGAAGACAAAATCCCACTAATCAAAGGCTTAAAAAACCCGTCACCTGAAGACTTGAAACAGTTGGGTGCCGCGCTTGCCTCCGCCGGAATGGTAAACATGTTCCATTATAGAGAAGGCGTCAAAGTAGAAGAAAGGCTTGAAAAAATAACTGTGGAAGCAAAGGACATCAAAGAAACAGTGGCAGAGTTAACAACAGCCTCAACGCAAAAACCAGACCTGGTCTTTGTTGGGTGTCCCCACTGCTCCCTCCAGGAAATTAAAGAAATTGCAGATGCCATCGGAAACCGAAAAGTTAGAAATGACGTTGAATTTTGGATTTGCACATCCCACTTAATAAAAAAAAGGGCTAAAGCTTATATGAATAAAATCGAGGCAAGCGGCGCCAAAATCCTAACAGACACATGCGCCGTAGTTACATGGACAGAAAAGCTCGGAATAAGAACAATAATGACAAACTCTGCAAAAACAGCTCATTATGCGCCAGCCCTAAACAAGGCAGAAACCATCCTAGCACCGCTAAAAGAATGCTTAAAAACAGCCCTAAAAGAATAAGGTTTAAACGAAACCCGAAAATATTTGCATGATGCCAGACCCAAAATAAGGGCTCATAGCGCTCCGGTAGTATAGCCCGGTCAAGTATTCCGGCCTTTCGAGCCGGAGACGCGGGTTCGAATCCCGCCCGGAGCACCAAAAATCTGCTTGCTTCAGCAGAAAGAAGCCAGAAACGGGCTGGTTTGCCCACTGGCTTTTGGGACCGTCCTGGGACCGTCCCAACTATGTTGGGAGGACTGTCCTATGCACAAGGATACAATAGGCGAGCTCAAAAAGCGTGTGGATGAGCAGTGTAAAGCTTTGGGTTCTTTAGCTTCAAGCCTTGAAGGCGAAGATAGGCTTGGGGAGTTGATGAGGCGTGTGGAAAAGCCTTGCGAAGCCTTAAGCTCTTTGGCTGCTGGTGCAGTGGGTGAAGGATTTGTTTTGAGTTGGCCTGAAACGAGGGAGCTGTTTCTGCAGTATGTTGAGTTTAAGCGTTATGAGCCTGCTAATGCGAGGAATATGATTGGCTATTTAGATAGGTTTGTTAAGCAGCCTTTAAAAGAGCCTCTGGATGTTATGCGAATGTTTTCGCCTTTAACCGCTGGGCAGAGACATCATTTGAATAGGGCGATGCGGGCTTGGTTTAAATGCTTAGAGATTAACAAGCCTGATGGGCGGTTTAAAGAGTTTCTTGACAGCTTAAGGAAAGCTATTCCCAAGGATGAAGTTGGCATAGACATTAAAGTGCCAGAAGAGGAACAGATAATTTCAGACTTGAAGAGGATAGTTTCTGAGCCTTTGCCTTTGCAGGCGGAGTATAACTTGCTTTTGGATTCTGGCTTGAGGCTTGTGGAAGTTGTTAGGCTTCTGAACAATTTTCCAGAGGCTGAACATTTGGAAGGGTTTTACCGCTGCCCAGTTGGGTTTTTCAGAGGCTCAAAACAAGCGTATTACTGCTACATGACAGAATACACCTACCAGTTGATAAAGAAGTTAAATGAAAAGGTTTCAGAAATTAGGCTGAAAAGAAGGCATCAACTCCACAAATATACAAGGGCAAAGTATCTGAGGAAATTTGCCAACGACATGATGACAAGCGAAAAGCTAAACATCCCAGAAAGCGTTGCAGACTTCATCCAAGGAAGAGTTCCAAAAAGCATAGGCGCTAAACATTACATGCAACTTAAACGAAAGGCAGACCAATACTACCCAAGATACGCACACTATATAACAGACTTGCGGAAAAAGGCTGGAGTAATAACGGTCTAAAACTTTCTTTTTTATTTGTGAAAAAGTTTAATCAGAAGCCTACCCGCTTGGTTATTGGGCCCATCCTATTATAAAATATGCAAAGCGTTAGAGGATCGGCTTCCGTTTCTTTTTGTTAATTTCTATGGCAAAACATTTTGAGCATACTCCATTATATCGTAGCAATTCCCATAACGAAGTTTTACGACCGCAGTATGCGCACTTACCTACTTTCATGTCAAGCATCAATTAAATTCGCTAAGACCTTAATATTTTTGTAAACAGCGCAAACCTAACAAGTTTGCTTTGCTCGCCAATCAACCCACTTCTCGAGCGAAAAGCTTTCAGTTGCATCTTGTATGTCGTAAGTTTTAGGAACACTAACTATGCCTTGATTTATTCTAAACATATTGTCCTCGCCAGTTCGCCATATTTTCCACTGTTTCATATCACGTGTTATGTAAACAAAATAATCTAGTTCCTTTAGGTCTAACTCCTTGATATGATTAAGAGTAAATGCGTTGCTTGCCCAAAATCCTACCCCTATTTTTGTCACCGTATTGACGGATTCTGGCGCGAAAATTTTCTTGAAGTCGTCAAGACCTTGAATGTATTCTTGTTCTGTCTTAAACAATGATAACTTATCTATTCTCTCTTGGACATCACGTCGAGCATACTCACCTGTGTTTTCCACAAGATTTGTTACTTTTCCAGGCAAAAATGAAATTATATCAATGTATATTCTTGGTTGGCGGCGTCCTGTTTTTGGCTGAACAAGAATTCTTCGGTCTCCTTGGGCTCCTGGATAACTCACTGCAATTATTTTGTATCCGTTAGGCTTAAGTATGTTATGAATCACTATGTAAGTTACATCGTCTTCATCAAGCTTCTTTCTTTCTGTGATCGGTGTTACTTCAGGGTGATCTTCATAAGCATGAAGCTCATGATATGGCTCCCATTTAAATATAACTTTCCTTTGACCAGTATCATCTTCAATGACGAAAAGTTTTGAAAAAATAAATATTGTTTTTAACGGCTTGCTCAAGCTATGTAAGTTCTTTTTAATAAATTCTGTAAGGTCAATTACAACGTTATCTGCGTCATAATTTTCATATGCAGCTACAACGTCCATAAATTCTTCATTTGCATACAGACCTGATCCAAGAGCGAAGCAATACAAGAAGTCATATACGCTAACAAGACCTTCATTAACAAGCTGCCTTATTTCATCCTCCTTTGGTATGTCCTTATACCATGCATCAGTAAAACGGCTAAACACCATCTTAGATATAACATTCGACGTCAAAGTTCCATAATAAGCTAACATTCCTCTTTCGGGATCCATCGCATGTCCAAATCTATTTAGTTTAACCTCTAATGCCTCTGAGTTTAATATAGGGTCTCTCTTAATGTAACGCGTTCTGGAAGTGTTTAGTTTAGATACATCTATTTGGGGGCTATTTCTAAGTTTACTTAACCACTTCTTAAAATAGTCGATTCGTTGCAGCACATTACAGACATTATCAATCCATTCCTTTGAATATCCATTATTTGTAATTTCCCTAATCATTGCTGAAAGCAAAACTTCAAATTCAGGTATGGGTTCAGGACATGAACAGTATTCCTGATCTGTTATTGCCATTCCTTTCTCGTCACATTTCCATTCAAAGTGGAAATACGGTTTACGATATTTCAAGTAAATTAATCGGAATGGTTGTGTATAATCAAATTCAATGTTCCCTCCATGTTCATAAGGGGACATTTTTTCCGTAGGAGATATTTTTGCGTATAGGGCGTTATTCTTTGCTGCTGCAATCATTCCATCAAAACGTTGAAGTTCATGATCTTCTGTAAAAACAGCGGTTGAAAATTCTATAAGAATCAGCGGGTATTCTTCATTGCCATCCACTACGCTTATTAGTATATCGGGCTCTTTCCAAAAGATTATAGGAGCTAACTTTTTGCTATAACTTTTATAGTTTCCAGTTAACTTAATTAGTTTAATATCGACGTTTCGAGCTTCTCTCAGCGCCTTCTGTAATATTGGAATGATATAGTGGTAGGCTTGTTCTATAGATTCATAATACACCCTAAATTCCTTAATCATGATCACCATCACTTTTCGTTTTTAAGGAGAATAATGTGTTCGTTCTTAGTTTTATTTCTGAATGCTGGATTGAACGTTTTGCTTGCATAACTGAGATTATAATCAACTTTATCAACAACCTTAAAGCCGGATCTGTCGGCTAGTTCAGAAACCACATCATCACCCTTCCATAATTCCTTTCGGATAATTGAATCGCCAATAACTATTACAAAAAACTTTTGCGGTTTTAAAATTCGGCGAAAATGTTCAAAACATTGGGTCATGTCTTTTATATATGTATCAATTGGTTCCCTATGACTAGAGTGTCTAAGTCTGGAACCTATTTCATTAAACTTCGCTTTTTCCCAATCCATGTCTAACCAAAACATTCTAAGTTTATGATAAAGATAATAATCATATGTATTAGGATACGGCGGGGACGTTATGATGAAGTCAGCAATATTTTCATCAATAAAATCAAGTTTCCTTGAATCAGCAAGATACACCTTAGCCTCACAATCACTCGCTTCCCGATTGAAAAGCTTGACCCTATTTACCATATCCAGCACTTTTTCCTTGAAAAGCAAAAAGGGTTGTTTTGGTGAAATCTCCTTTTTGACGGCCGCATATCGTGTTTCGCTATCTTGATTCGAAACTGGAACTATTATACATGAAAATGCTAAAAGAAGAAGGTCCCGTAAATCGGGATTTAAATCATCCTTCACTAATGAAGATTTTATGATTGCAAGTTCGTGCAAAACATGTTCTTGAAACCAATGATTTCTTCTGGGGAAGTTTGGAAGTGTATAGTTCAAATCCTCATTTTCCGCTTTTTCGGTAAAAGAAAGAAGGGTTTTATAATGTTTCCCAATAAATACGTCTATCTTTATTTCTATCGCTTTTAGAAGGTCAGGCACTTTTTTTAAACATTCCTCAGGTATCTTAGTTGTTTTAACTTTTGCCATAAAAACTCCTAAAGGGTGAATATCGACACCTACGCTATTTCTCCCTAGAAGCTTTGCTTCAACAAGGGTGGTTCCGCTACCGCAAAAAGGGTCAAATATGCATTCGTTTCTCTGACTAAACAGCCTTATCATCAAATTTGGAATTTGAGGTATAAACTTGGCTGGAAATGGGTGGAAGTTATGAGTTAGATAAGTAGTATCTTGAGCATTCAGTATTACATTTAATATTTCTTCTTTATTCGGAAATTTCATAAGATTTCCTTCTATTTTCCGTAAGAGGTTTCCTTAATACTACTAGGAAGGTATGGTTTATGTTTACATAGAAAACTGATGGATAACCTAACAAAACTAGACTTCGCTGCTCATTTTGGTCCCAAATTATAAGATCATGATAAAGAAAACCTGCCCTCTCACCGGCATGTGCTATATCAGAGTGAACATCTATAAATGGTCGTCCATTTTGCGGATCTCTATGGTCTTTGACCACCCAAATGTTATAGCCTCCAGGCTTTGTAACTATATACAATTTTTCCATAAGACCTTGAATCTCTTTTATGAAAGCATCATACGGGAGATTGCCAAAATCTCTTGGATCATCTCCATAAGGCTTTACTACAGACTTATTATCTAATACAAGCCTTGAAGTTTTGTGGGTCTTTGCTCTATCTTCAACTGAGCGATGGATAAAGTTTGCATATGGTGGAGAAGTAAACATTAGTTGCACGCTATTTGGCTCTATCCATTGCAAAAGATCCCTACAGTCACCTTGAATAATCTTCTGCTCTGGGCTTTCAACCAGCGTCTGTTGACTTAAAACTTGCTTCGCAAGTTCTACAAATTTTGGGTATAGTTCTATCCCTATGCCTCTCCTACCAAGTTTTTTAGCGGCAACTAATGTTGTTCCAACACCAAGGAAAGGATCTAACACTAAGTCGCCTTTTTTAGTGTATATCTTTATGACTCTCTCCGCTAGGGCTACCGAGAAGGTTGCGCCATGTTCAAGATGATACCATTCCCGAGGAGAGCTAACCTCCCGTGCAGTCCAGACACTCTTGCTTAAACGCGTCCATTCTGTTGGCGTGAGCCCATTAAAGCCGACTTTTTCACTCATTCATCTCTTCACCTCATTGTTAAAGTATATTCTTGCAGGCCCGACTTTCCTTGAACAAATCTCTCCATTTTCTTCCATAGCTGTTAGAAAACCAGCCATAAATTGGCGGTTAACATCAACTGCCTTCGCAATTTCTTTTATGCTGAGTCCAGGATTTTCAGCTAATATCCTTTTAACTTTCTGAGATAGGAATGAAGATGTGTTAGCATCATTATTTGCAACCATATAGGTTATCCCTTGTGCTAACACTATTGATATCTCATCACGTATATAAACGTGATCGTGCACTTATTATTTTCGTATGCCAAAGATAAGAATGCATCGAAAGACATTTCTCGGTTTTTTAACTATGCTGCCTTTTGGCCACCACTCTATTAATCCAATAGCTCCCGTAGTTTCAACTAGTTTCTGCAGAAAATCGGCACGTTCTTCTCTGTTTGAAAATTGTGAACTTATTTCTATAAGCTGATAAATTCTATCATTAACGATCTTTACACTTACTACTCGATAATCAGATGTCTCATATAAACGCTGTTTTTGTTCCACGCAATTCCCTTTTCTTGTAATTTGCTTGCGCTATTTCTTGTTTATTGAACTTATTTTAGTTGATGTTTTCAATATTCTCCTTTTTCTTTTAGCCATTTTTCGTATTGTTCTAGGATTTTGTCTATTTGGTCATATATGAATTCCTCTGCGTTGTAGTAAGGCGTGTTCATTTGTTTCACTGCCTTGTTTAGTTTGTCGTATTTTTGTTTTGGGATTTCTATGTATTCGTATTCTTCGCTTTCCCATTTTAGGAAGAAGCGTATGGCTTGGCGTATGAACTCTTCTTTTCGTGTGTAGCCTTTATGCTTGTTTTTTGTTATGAACTCTTCTACTTCACGGAGTAGCTCTGGCGGGACTATTACTGATTGGGTTAGGAGGGCTTCTATTGCGTCTTGATAAGTTTGCATTTTCATTGTTTGGGCTGTTAACTCGCCCAGTAAGGCTGTGAGCTTCTGGTGAACGTCGTCCGAGATTTTTAGGGTTTTCATTTCGGTTCCATCCTTTTTTGTTGTTTGTGGTTTATTTCGTTTTTGGTATTACAAGTATGATTAGTGGAATTAGATTTATAAATTCTTCGATGTATACTAAGTATCCAAAGAACCTTTAGGAGAACATCGCCTTGAAAGTCAAAATTGGATTCACAATCGAGCCTGAACTACTACGGGAGATAGACGAGCTGCGAGGAATAACAAAACGCAGCACATTCATCGAATATATCATCAAGCTTGGGCTGAAATCCTACAAGGAAGAGAATCCAATTCCACATCCCACAAGCAGATTGCCTAAAGCTAAAAGGGAGGCCAGCGGATGAGTGAGAAAGGCGACTTGAAGGTTCTTGCGAAGTCTGCTGAGGATTTAGCCTATGCCTTACGGGATACGCTTGATGTTTTGGCTGATCATGAGCACCGTATTAAGCGTCTTGAGGAGAAGCTTGGCTTTTTGGCTGATGTAGAGTCGCGTGTTGTTGAGAAGGCTGTTGCTGGAGGGAGTGTTGAATGAAGCTTCAGCTTTTAGCCAAAATCACGGATGCTGAGCTTCTGCGTAAGAGCATGCACGAGCTTGGAACAGTATTTTATCAGGCTGATGGCGAAGGCAACATCACGAAGGTTGTTTATTTCAGCGGTTCAAGGGTCGTGGAGTTTGTTGGCAAGGTCGACGAGGCCTTAGCAAAGTGTGTCAAAGCCTTAGGGCATAGGGTTGACTCCGTAGAGGTTGATGAGTTTCAGGGTTTTGTCCACATACTTCAGCAGGGCTGACGCCTTTTTATGCGTTTGAGGGTGACCAAAGATGTTGATTCTCACAGGGTTAATCCAAACTATCCCACATTACGCATCGAGTTTGAACTACCAAAAGACGACAATTTTCGCATCCGTAGCATGTTTGAGGCCGACTGGTGTCCACGAGATGACGAGATAATTGAGGTTGTGGAGAAAATGTTGGAAATAAGCCCAACTTTTGGACCTAAACTAGCCAAGCGTTTAGAGGCTAAAAGCAAACTATTGTGGAGATTGCTAATCGAATACGCTTTTTCACTTCACCAGGTAAAGCCGCACCTTGAGGGAATATTCAGCAGAAGGCGCGAATCGTGACCCATTGCGTTTTATGCTATCCTTTCACACGTAACGAGGCAGAGTTTTTGATTATTTTTGGTAATGATGAGAGGCAACTTCATGTCTGCAAGTGGTGTTTAGAAGACTTAAAGCTGCTCGGATTTAACGCTAACCAAATAATTTGTTTGCCAAGACCCTTCCATCTTAAGGTTTCATTCTGGTTTTTAGGCCGATTAGAAGCTTGTTGGAGGCTAAGGTTTGAGCGAGTTTAACACGGCTGAGGTTCGCCAAACCGTTATGGAAGCCCTCGCCAAGCTGGATGAACTTAAGCATTCCATTGATGTTTTGCAGTCTCAGATTAAAAGCGATTTTGAGCGCAAAATGGAGCTTTTCCGCTTCAGCCAGATACGCCGAGAATTTTTAGAACCTTTCTTTGAGGAGCCTTATGTGATTATTCCTAAAAGGGCTAATGAGTGGTATGTTATAGCTCCTAAATGGCTTAATTTCAGCATGGGCTGGCTTGAACGCTCAACAAAAAGCTACAACATCTTCGTCGTAAACCGCTACGTCAAGTGGTTCAGCGAAATCCCGCCAAGCCTAGAAGAAAAGTTCAAGTTCGCTAAGCCCATGCCCTTCAAAGTTTATGATGGCATGCTGCTGACTGGCAAGGAACTGCAAGAAGAAGCCCTACGCCGATACAAGCGTTTTATAACGAGGCGTGAAGGCGAGGACAGGCTCCGCATAAAGAAGGGCTACGAGTTTAAGCTAATCGCCCAGATGATTGAGGACGGCACTTTGCCCTTCATGCCCGTTCCAGTAAAAGAAGAAGACCTTAGGCCCTATGATGGAATCAAACTGCGAAGCTATCAGCAATATGCATGGAATGAATTTCTGAATAAAGGAGCCATCGGAGTTTTCTGGGCATTCGGAAGCGGAAAAAGCCTATTTGGAATATATGCCCTTGCGAGGGTTAAGGGCAGAAAACTCGTTGTTGTGCCTACTTTAACGCTTAAGGAGCAGTGGCTTGAACGCATAGCCAAATACATACCCCAATACCGCCATGAAATAGAAGTTGTCACATACCACGCCTATGACAAGGTCAAAAACAATGAATACGTCCTAATCATTTTTGACGAATGTCAGCATCTCCCAGCCAACACGTTTGTCCGCTTAGCAACTTTGAAAACCAAATATCGCATGGGCTTCAGCGGTTCGCCCTACCGTGAGGATGGACGTGAAAACTACATCATAGCCCTAACAGGCTTTCCGGTGGGCATGAGCTGGGAAGAATTGATTAGGCTTCAGGTGGTAAGAGAACCAACTTTTCGAGTTTACATTTTAAGCGACAACCGTGAGAAAATGCGTAAGCTTGGCGAGCTGCTGCAAATACCCGTTAAAACATTGATTTTCTGTGATTGGCTTGATTTGGGCGAGAAGATAGCCAAAACCTTCAATATACCGTTTGTTTACGGAGAAACAAGGGATAGGCTTGAAATTATAAGGGAAAGCCAAGCATGTGTTGTTAGTCGTGTTGGCGATGAGGGAATAAGCCTTCCAAGAATAGAGCGTGTCATAGAGGTAGCCTTCTTGTATGGTAGTAGAATGCAGGAGAGCCAAAGGTTTGGAAGGTTGATGCACTCAGCCAAAGAAGAACCCGAACACATTATTCTGATGACTGAGGAGGAGTTTGAAAGCTATCAGAAGAGGCTTTACGCTATAACTGAGCGAGGCTTCAGAAATAGAGTTTGTGAGATGATTTTTTGGCTGTTAATTATACCTTATTATCTACTACTTCTACTGCCCTTGGGCGTGTGAGAGGCTTCACAGTAACGCTTCTTTACATGTTGTTTGATGGTGGTGGACGCTGCTGCGACCTAGCAGAGAGAAGCGGAAAAAGCCAGAACTACGTTTGGCGGTATTTGAAGAACATGGAAAGGTATGGTTTAGCCTTGAAAAATGGCGATTTTTGGTTTTTGACTGATTCTGGGGTTGAATTTGTTAAGTATTTGGATTTCGTATACAATAATATAATAGATTATCGAAAGAAAGTAGAAAAAAGATCAAAAGAAAATAAAAAGAAAATAGAAACTAACCAGCCAAAAACCACTAAACAAATTCCGATTAGTTTATGGCTTCAAAATTCAGGCTTAGAAAATGTGGAAAAGGAAGTAGTAGAAGTATTGCTAAAACATTACAACGAAACAGGCTCAAAATTTATCCTAGTCAAAGACCTGTTTGAACTCGCAGAAAAAATTAAAGCAAACCCGGACGAAGTTCTCGAAGCATTAAAAAACTTAAGACAAGACAACATAATCTACCTATACCGCTCAGATATACAAGGCTACTGGAAAATAGGGCTTAAAATGAGCTTCTTAAAAATGCTTGAAAACGCGAAAGCAAATTTTGAGTTGCGGGTGTAGCATAAAATATATAGTTATTTCTTGTAAATCACGATTATAACGTAGAAATATTTATATGTGGATATCTACATTTCTCTATATAACATGCATTCTAAGGTGAAGAAAATGGGCAAATTAAATGTAAAAGTTAGAGAAGAAATCGACAAAAAATTTAGAGAGGAAGTTTTCAGAAGGAAGGGAATGCGGAAAGGAAACATCACAGAAGCTATTGAAGAAGCAATGTTACTATGGATTAATAGTTCTCCGAAAGGAAATAAAGTTATTAAAGAGAAAGCTATAAACACTACTACAAAATAGTATTAAATTATTGAGATGATTAAAATGTCCAAAAAAAATGAATACCAGTGTCTAATGTCCATGCCTGATCTAGGGAAATACGTTGGCAAATGGATAGCTATTGTGGGTGATCAGGTAGTTGCTACGGGTGACAAAGGGAAGGAAGTCTTTCAAAAAGCTAAAGAAAAATATCCAGATCGGGAACCGCTTGTCTTAAAGGTTCCTGCGGACCAGGTAATGCTTCTTTAAAGGTAGATAAAAACTGTTCTCGAGAAGATTTCGAGGCGCTATAACGTTTCGTTATCTTTCATATCAAATGCCTAATACAAATCATTTTTTACGCCTTCCAATGGTTCATGTTAGATTGGCGTCAGGTCAAGCCTCAGTAAGCACAATAGGTCTTATTGATTCTGGATCTACAACCACTTTCATACCATTTGAATTTGCAGATATGCTATCTTTACCCAAAGTCAAGGAAGATTCAGCTGTCGGTGCCGGAGGAAAATTTCAGGCTTTTATAACGAAAGTCGATATTTATATTATGAAAGGGTCTTCACCAATTGTGGGATTCAAAGATTTTCCAGCTTATGTGCCTTATAATCCTGAAGCTATACCTTACGTAGTTTTAGGCAGAGATTCCGTATTCAAGTTTTTTGACATTACTTTTCGCGAAAATAAGCAAAAAATTGTTTTCCGCCGACCACGTGGTTAGTCCAAGTTGATTTTTTAAGTTTTGGCAGATTAGCGTTGTAAATTAATATTTAAATAGAAAATGTTAACCTTACTCTAATTAAAGGAATCGAAGGGATTGTGCCTTGAAGCGCGAGGATATTCTCCTTTCATACATATACTTGCCTGTAAGTGAACCAAATGTTGTAAGTCCACTGCAAATAATGAAGGGACTATTTCTATTATCTAAAGAGCTTAAACTCGAGAACTTCTATATTTTTGAACCGTATCTCTATGGACCTTGCAGTTTTGATGTTTATAATGATCTTAATACTCTCATAAGAGAAAACTTGTTAACAACCATAAAATTTCTTCCATCTTATTGGTCATATTATAAGGTCACTCCACAAGGAGCTGATAAATCTAAAAAAATTTTGCAAAATATGAATCAAGAAATAGTTGCGAAGATGAAGGAAATAAAAAAGACGGTTATAAGTAAGGGTTTCATAGACCTTCTTAGGCATATTTATGAGAAATACCCGGAGTATGCAGTAAATTCTATAATAGACATCAAGGTGATCAAATGACATTAATTATCGCTTTGAAATGCAAGGATGGAGTAGTGATAGCTTCTGATGGACAAGCAACTGCATTGTCGTCTGGAGGACCTGTTAGACAAAAAATTCAGAAAATTTTTAAGTTAGGTTCGAATGTTGTTTTTGGTGCTTCCGGATCTGTTGGCACGGTTCAAAGATGCCGAGATTTAATTAAAAATTTTGCTGAAGGCTTATCTAAAGGTCTGGATATTAAAACAAGAGAAGAATTGAGACAAAATCTTTTCCAAATAATGAAAAGTGAAATTGAGAGGCACAAGGCATTTCACGGTAACGCAAAAGGTGCTCCGCTTGCCGATATTTTAATATGCACACATGAGGGCGACAAAGGATATAGGATCTGGCACATAGCTCCAGACTGCGCGGATGAGCTCCTTGATGAGCTAGGTTACGCATGCACTGGTATAGGTGATACTTTTGCTTATACGTTACTGCGAAACTATTATTCAAGCGATATAGATACGGAAAAAGGCAAACTTGTGGCTTATAGGGTTATAAAAGATGCTATCGATATAGGTGCTTATGGTCTAGGCGAGCCTGTAGATATATGGACAATGAAAATGGATAATGGTAATTTTAAAATCGATCAACTATCAGACAATGAAATAATGGCGCTACATGATGCTTATGTAACGTGGAAAGAGGCGGAAAAGAGCGTTTTTAAAAGTTTAGCTCGAAGTTCGACGTAGTTTAATCTTAAATAAATTACCTTATCTATGGAGCTTTTTCGTCATTAAATTTAACTTTTCAGCGTGGTGAGGATTGCTTGGCGTAGGGTTTCACTTATCGCTATGTCCTAGCTTTCGCATGCTTATGGTTAAATGATCATTTCGAAACAATTTTTAGTTAAAACTTATGCTGATGTAAGTAGAAATCTTAAAATGATGTTCAATGTGGGCGAATAGAAGGGTCTATTGGATAACGGGGATTGCTTTTATACTTTTATTCTTTTTGATTTTGGCGGTTGCTATCTTTCATGCATGGAAGGAAGTGGATCAATTCCTAAATGTTTTAACTGAAAAGGTAGAAGCTTGGGGTTTGTGGGAATTTAAAATCCAATTGTCATTTGACTATCCAATTCTCATCGCAACAGGGAGTTCTTTTCTTGTTTTGGGCTGTATTTGTTTACTTTTTGCTAATAGGGAACTCACAAACTCAAATAAACCTAAACCGGGCAGTAAACTTCTATTATTCAGCTTCGTCGCTGGCACCTTTGTCTGGACACTATCATTTTCACTTTTCGCTGAGGTATGGGTGGTCGCTCCATGGGTTGTAGTGCTATATTTTATGATTGCGCCCATGTTTTGGTTTATTTTATGGATCGGACATCTAAGTGAAAAACGCCCAACTATAATATGGGAAGTTTTTAGGTGGGCATTCACTACATTTGTAGTAACATTCGGATCAACATTTCTATCTTTAATGGCGCATCCTTTAATCTCCTTTTCTCTCATTGTGATCACATTACCAGGATTCGTAGGTTTAATCCTTAATTTAATTGCATGGGACTTTGCAAGAAGGGGTAAATCTGCATTTCGATTGGCCATACTTGGTGGGGTTCTTACACTAATCAACCCCATTTCCTTGCTCATAGTTACCACCATCCCAAGTATTTTGTGTATAGTTGGAGGAGTTCGATCCAAATAAACCATAATCACTGCAACGTTTTTCAGCTGTGAACTTTCTCCGTTATCAGGCTTAGTTTTTCTGCATATTGTAAAAATGCTATGCGTAGTGTTTCGCTTTCGCTTTGTCCAAGTTTTTCGCATATTCTGTCTAATAGTTCTTTGTGTTGTGGGCTTAAAACAACCCGAACAATGTATTTTCTTGCCACTTTTTGACCATCCTATTGTATAATTCAATTTATGTTTTGTAACATATATTTTTATAGGGCAGAGCAGGTGAAAGGCGGGTTTTGGCTCTGCCTTGGGAAGAAACCGACCAATACATTCGTTCTGGACACCGTGATCCAGAAGATTTTGAGCAAAACAGTTTTCGCACCATAACGCTTAGCGAAGATGAAGGCATTAAAGCCGTTATAGGCAAGCTTAAGGGCGAAGACAAAACAACAGTGCAGAGCTATCTTTTTGACAAAGCTAAGAGCTGGACTGTTGAGAAGGCTAAGGCTTGGTTTGAGAAGCACCGTGAAGCAGTAGTTAAGGAGCATGTAAGCGCTATTCTGCCCTTCAAGGTTTTGGAGAAGATTGTTGACAAGCCACTACGCATTAAAGGCATAGCCATGACTGCCGGCATGAGCAGAAATTTTAACATTTACACGCCTGAAGAGCTTCAAAACTTCGCTCAGAAGCTTGTTTCTGCGCCAGTCTACATTGAGCATGTGGCTGTTCCAAACGCGGTTGGTAAAGTCACAAAAACCGAGTGGGATGGCGCCAATCTTTGGTATGAGGCTGAAATCTACGATGATGAAACAGCCGAGAAAATCCGTAAAGGCTTAATACAGCATGTAAGCGTAGGCGCAGACTACGAAACATTAGACATTTTAGATGGCAAAGTGCCTCATGGCTTGCATAATGCAGAGTTAAGCCTTGTGGCTGTGCCGGGCATACCCGAAACCAATATTCAAGTTTTAGAAAGTTTGGAGCATGGGCGAAATGTGAAAGAAGCGGAGTGGGATACATCCTACATTAACGATTTGCCAGATTCAGCTTTTGCCGTCATCAGCAAAGGCGGACATAAGGACGAGCAAGGCAAAACTGTTCCAAGAACGCTTAGGCATTTGCCCCATCACAAGGCTGATGGCAGCTTAGACCTGCCTCATCTACGAAATGCCTTGGCACGATTATCCCAAACAGATTTAACGCCTGAAGAGAGGGCCGAGGCTAAAAGGCATCTGTGCGCTCACGCCAAAGAGGCCGGGATAGAAAGCGAAGTTTGCAGCGAAACCCAAGAAGCAACACAAACACAGGAAAAGTTGCCATGCGAAAAAGCGAAAGAATCCCTAATGGCGAAAATTCAAGAACTGGAAAAACAAGTTGCAGAATTAAAGGCCAAGCAAACTCAAGCCAGCATTTCCGAAAGCCTTATCCAAAAGCCCAAAGAACTCATGATACCCGTTCAAGAAGCCATTTCAATTCTTGAAGGGTTACTGCCAAGCCCAGCGGTTGAGCATAGCACTTTGGGTATGCAGCGGATGTGCCAAGACATTCGCCGTGCTATTTGGAAGCTTAAGGAGAGAAAGGCTGTTGGCTGAAAAGCTGGCTAATATTCCAGAGCCTGTTGGGCAGGCTGCAATTTCTGGGCGTTACGTGTTCCGAGATGACTTTGACAGCCTTGAACAGTGGGATATTATTGCTGGTTCGCCTAGCCTCGCGGACAGCATTCTTTCGCTTTCAGGAGCCAACACAGAAGTTAGAAGCAAAAGGAAGTTTCTCTACGGCATTTTAATAGTTGTTGCAAAGGCTTCTGCTTCTGGAAACTTGCGCATAGGCTTTGACGACGGCTTAAACGATTATGTTGTCTGGAGCGGAGGAAACCTACGCTACAAAAGCACCGTTGACCCCACAGAAGGAATAACAGCAGTTTCCATCACAGAAACCAGCTACAACGTTTTCGTAATCCTCTGGGAACCAGACGCCATAGTAATATGGGTTAACGGAACCTTCTACGGACCATACCAAGGAAGCAAAATACCCAACAAGCCGTTATCCATAAGCCTCAAAAACCTCAGCACAGGCACAAGCCAAATAGACCTTGTAGCTGTTTACCCGGAGCTTGTTGGAACATGGCTCGGCGTAGGCTCTGGCGGAGCCCAAGCAAACGTTGGCATACCCATATTACATGCTGGAGCCCTCGCCGCCGGAACCAACAGAATAGGCATAATTGTGCCTTCAGCCCGTCTCTTGGCCACGCCTTACGCGGATTCCACAACTGCGCTTGGAGCTAACGCTTCCTTTACTGGCACTTCTCGGGACACGCAGATAAGCAGCAGTTCACCCTACGACCATTACGCCTTTATTAACGTCCATGCGGTCAGCGATCAAGCTGGCACTTTAATGATTCAGGAAAGCCCAGACGGCTCAACTTGGGTTACAGTGCGTAATCAAGCAACTCAAGCGGTTACAAATCCTGACGGCTCAACGGTGCAGGTGGCATCTATACAGCAGCATGCCATAACCTTGCGTTATGTGCGTGTAGCATATCGAAATGGCGGAACCGCCCAAACCAGCTTTAGGCTTAGCAGCCGTGTTTACGCCATGTAAAGAGGAATAAATAATGAGTGAGAAACCCAGCTTTATAGTTGGAAAATGCAAGGCGTGTGGTAAGCTCATAGACAATGCTGTTGAAGGCTACATTACAGACGCCCAAGGCAACCATTTCCACATTTCATGTTATTCACATCCCGAATTACGGTCACTTCGTGTGGCTGGGAGTAAGCCAAGACGAATTGGCTGAAACCAAAAGAAAAAGATGGAGTGAAAGCACATGGCTGATTTGACGGGAAAACCTTGGATGGCTGCTGGCGAAACAGACGACCCAAACGCCATAATCGAAACCTTTGAAGCAGCAGCCAACATAACAAAGGGCTATCCAGTCTACTTAAGCGCCGACGACAAGGTTTCCCCAAGCCCAGGTTTTTAAGCTTATTCCGCTGCTTGATGGCACAGGCAAGGAAAGCATGCAACCAAGGGCGTGAACCAATATGTTGTCTGTTCCCTTATTTCCTTGACGGTTATGATTAGACGGTACTTTTCCTTAGATGTCATGACCATTTGCCTCGCTAGAACTGTGCATCAATTTTTGTTAATGTTTTATGGTTTAAAGCGTTGGTTTGGCAAACACTTAAAAGCCTTGTTGGAAGGGATAATTGCTACAGTAAGAGGCGTGCAGCTATGGGAAATCGTCCAGTGATTGTTGCGGCTGGTAGGACAAAGTTTGGGGAGCATTACGAGAAGCAGCCTGAACGCCTTATCGAGGAGGCTTGGCTCAGAGCTTCAGAGGAGGCTGGAATTGAACGTAAAGACTTAGAGGCATGTTACTTATCGGATTATTTTCTGCCGATAACAAATAAGCTCGGGCTTGAAGAGGGTTTCCTATCGGAGTTGACCGAACTACATGTGCCTATGGATGTTGTGCGCTCCTTCAGTTCAGCCTTCTCCAACGCCTGTAACGCCATTCAAGCGGGAAAGTATGACATAGTTCTTGTAGGCGGCATAGAGAAAATGACAGACCGCTGGGACAAAATCCGGGACGACCTAATGCTTCTTGAAGACCCTTGGAGTTACTATGCTGGATGCACACCTGAAGCCAACCATGAGCTTATGCTTAGGGCTTACATTAAGCGCTATGGAATAAGCGGCGAGAACCTTGAAAAGTTAGGCATCGCCTTGGCACAAATCTCTGTTAAAAATCATTTGAATGCCTTGAAAAATGAGTACGCCCAGTTCCAGCGGAAAATAACAGTTGAGCAAGTGCTGGAAGCCAGAAGAAACGCGAGGCGCCCATTGGGGCTTTATGATTTTGCACCTATATCTGACGGCGCTTCCGCAGTGATTTTAGCCGGCGAGGAAGCAGCTAAAAAGCTGACTGACAAGCCAATTTATGTACTTGGCTCCGCGTCAGCCACCGACTACCTAACTTTTCCAGCCCGTGAAGACATGACTGGTTTTATTGCGACCCGCCTAGCCATAGAAAAAGCCCTTAAAACTGCTGGGATAAGCCTATGGGACATACAAGTTTTGGAGGTTTACGACCAATCAACCGTTATGGAAATGGTTTCCCTCGAGGATTTAGGCTTCTGCGAGCGGGGAACAGCTTGGAAAACCATCTTTGAAAGCTGCAAAGACTATAAGGGCTACTACGAGGTGAATGGGAAGAAGCTTTTTGTTAATACGAATGGCGGCTTAAAGGCTGATGGAAACCCGCTGGGCGCCACTGGTGGAGCCCAAATTTACGAAGTTGTTAAGCAGCTTAGGGGCGAAGCTGGTGAACGCCAAATAAAAACTGATGAAGCGTTAAAGTATGGCTGTGTGCTCGAGCTTGAGGGTTTCGGCACTAAAAGTTATGTTCACATTTTGGGAGGAGGCTTCTAAATGAGCAGCGAACCAATAGAAAGGCGTGTTTCCTATCTTGGCGATAGGCTTAGGGGTAGAAGATGCCAAATCTGTGGAAAAGAATATTTTGAAATAAGGGATTACTGCGGAAACTGCGGAAGAAAAAGCTTCGGAAAAATGGAGGACATTGACTTCTTCTATGAGAAGGGCAGACTTGAGCTTTGCACCCTTGTCAATGAACCGACAAACAAGTTTACAAAGCTTGGCACATACATTTACGGCATAGTTTCCTTTCACAACGGCAAGATAAGAGTTCCGGGAAGGCTTACAGACAAAATAATAGGGGATGGCGAAACCATAGACTTTTCAGCCCTTGAAGGTAGGGAGGTTGTCCCAAGGTTTAGGAGACGCTATTCTGTTGAGAAAAGCGAAATAATCCCGACGATTTCCTTGGCTTTCACCTTCGCCGACGAATATTATCCACATCAAGAGTACCATGTAATAAAGCCATGCAAGGAGTATGATACTCCGGGCATAGTTGGCTACGGCGTATACACGTCCAAGTTTAGAATTAGAGAGGGCGGCATAGAACGTTCCGTCCCATTCATAGATGAGGATGCCATAACAGCAGCTGTTGAAGCCGGAAAACTCGCCCTAATTCACTCTGGGGTGGATAGCTCGCTTATTGGCAAAGTTTACGTTGGCTCAGAATCGAATCCCTATGCTGTTAAACCCATAGCTTCAAAGGTTGCCCAGGTCCTTAAGCTCGGCGAAGAAGACGAGGATGTTCAAGGCGTTGACGCCGTTGACACAGAATTCGCCTGTAAGGCGGCTACAAGCATGTTTAAGGACGCCGCATCGCTTGTCAGCTATCCAAAGATGGGCTTTCCATACGCCATGGTTATTGGAGCGGACAACTCACAAGCGGCTCCAAGAGACTCTCCAGGTGGGGAGCTAGACTTTTTCGTCGGTTATGGCGGATGCGCCTACATATTCGGAAAAACAGATGTCATAGCAGAGCTTGAAGGCTGGTACTCATGCACCTCTGATACGCCAGACTTCTGGCGGAGAGACGGCGAACCCTACCCAATGCATGGTGGACGATTCACAGGCGACCCAGCCTACTTCAAACACATAAGAAAAGCTGCAAAGAAGCTTATGGATAGGCTGGGCTTAAAACCAAGCGACATAAACTATTTTGTGGCCCATCAGCCAAACATCCAATTCCCAATAAGAATAGCTCGCGAACTAGGCTTTAAAGAAGAGCAGTATATACCCTCAATTCAAGTGGCAAAGTTTGGCAACACATATTCTGGCTCATCACCGGTTGGCTTGGCAGCAGTCCTCGACATAGCAAAGCCCAACGAACGTATACTAATAGTAAGCTATGGCTCTGGAGCTGGAAGCGACGCCTACTCCTTCATAACAACAAGCCAAATTCTTGAAAAAAGGCAGCGCCAAAAACTCACCGTTAAATATCAAGCGGAAAACCCGTTCTTGGAATATGTGGACTACAACACATATAGACGACTTAAAGCTGGCATGTAAGCAACCTTTAATAATAGTGCTGGCAACAAAATACCGCGGAGCTAAAATAAATGTCCATGCATGAAGTCTTACGCGTCATATATGCACCACACAAAGCCTTCAAAGAAATAATACAAAAACCACAGTACAAAGGACCACTAATAATCATGCTCTTGTTCGTATTATCCTTCTCCGGATTTTATTACGTCCTCTCTACACGAGTTTACTATGATCAAACAGCTCCATCACTGTCTGAATCAGACAAGTGGACGGAAAATGTCAACTTCTGGTCTTCGAATGAAAAAAATGCAGCCGTATCCGTAAATACTACAGATTATATTAAAGGCGACCGTTACGGAAACAAAAGCATCCAATTCAAGCTAGAAAACAGCAGCTTAATTTCCATGGAACTAAAAATTCCAGAAGCATTAAACTGTATTGAGCCAAACCACTATACAAATTTGACATTTAGGATAAAGATAGTTGAGCCTTCGGATGCTCCTCCTTCAAACATGAGCATTTATTTGTTCTCAGAAAATTCCACAGGTAAATACTTTAACTATTCCCTGCAGAGCAGCCCCATAAGGGTTGGCGTTTGGGATAACAAAACAATCTTGTTAAGCGATTTTTCAAGCTTCAATGGTAACTGGTCCAATATTACTAGTTTAATGTTTAAATTAGAATGGCCATCTAACAAAAACATTACAGTTCTGGTTGATGGAGTTTTCTTTCATGGTTTTTACAAATCCGAGTTTGAGATTTATGGTGGCACGATGGTTTTATACTCTGTGGTAAATGCGTTTATGATATTCTTTATGCAATGGTTCATTTTGGGGGTTATCCTTTACTTATTTTCGCGTTTATTTAAGGCTCAGCCTGTTTGGAAAACTATGCTTGTGATATCCGGGTTCGCGCTTGTATCCCTTTTTGTGCAGAATCTGATTCTTACCGGGATTGTTCTGGCGTATCCTGAAATGCGTTTATCCTTAGAAACATTGGGTGGAGTTCCCGGAGAAGGTTTAACGAGGGATGTGCAGAACTATATGTCCATATTCTTTATTCAATATAATGTTTTAGAGAGAATAATGTATTATGGTTGGGTTGTAGTTTTATGTAGTATTGCCGTGCATTTATTGTTTAATTTCCCGTGGGCAAGAAGCATTTCTGTTTCACTTCTCAGCAGCATAATTAGTGTGTTGGCGTTTCGTTTCTTAGCCTTCGGAATGGTTTGGCTATGATCATTCGTATCTTAGGGCTACTACCGGCGGGATTTTTGAGGCTCTGTAAGCTGGGAGGATTCCGCCCACCAAGCCGATAAATATTGTTAGGGCTAGTGTTTGGGTTATGAGGGTTGGCGTTATTAAGGGGCTTAGTTGTAGGGTTATTCCGCCTTCGCCTATGCCACCTATTGTGAAACCTCTTGAAGCTAGTATGTAGGCGCCCACAACACCTATTGATATTCCGGCTGTTCCGCCGACGAGGCTCATAACTATTGACTCCATGAGAATTAGTAGAAGAATTTGCCTATTCGTATAACCTATCGCCTTCATTACGCCTATCTCTCTTGTGCGTTCCATAACGGATGTTATCATTGTTGCTGCTACTCCGGCTATGGCGACGGCGAAGGCTGAAAGCGAGGTTGAAAAGTTTATGAAGTTTATCGCCCCAGTAACGCTGGAGACAGCCTCAGCTATTGAGCTGAAAGCGATTATTTGGGCTTTATCCTCATAATATTGTCTCAAAGTTGAGACAACTGGCTTAACGTTAGCTGGATCATTTACTAAAACGAGAATTCCTGACCATCTGTCCATTCCAAGAGAACTCTTGCCAGCCTCCAGACACATGAAGATCGTTGAGTCCGGATCTACTATTAATGCGCCACCATACTCTTCGAGGATGGCGCCGACCCGCACTCCTATTGATCTTCTGCCAGTTATTTTGCCTCCCTCAATCTTTGGAACAGTCACAATTAATCCGTCTTCTAGGCGAAAGTATTTTTCGTTGTCTTTGTAGGCTATTTTCCGCCCTATTATGACGTATAAGCGCTCCGTTGGTATGTCGCCTTCGCCGATTTTTAGGCTTCCTATAGCTTCGAAAAGGAGGCTGTAGTCAACAGCGAATATTGACACTTTAACGTCCTCTGCGCCCCTTTTAACTATGCCTTGCGTATTATAGAAGGGTTCAGCCCTTCTAACAGCTTCGATACCTCTAATGTAGTTTAGGTCTTCTTCGTCAAGCCGATAATTTTCTGTTGGAAAAATGGCGATGGCATTTTGCCCCAACGATGTTATTCTCTCCTCTATGTAATTTGAGTAGCTTCCAACAACCGAGCTCATCATGACGAGGACTAGTGGGCCGATGGCTATCCCTACTATTGTTAGTGTGGCTCTCATTCTTCTTTCGCTTAGGGCTTTTAGCGAAAGCCTAACGAAGTCCGCAAGCATTTGGGTTTTCACCGTTGCTGTTTAGGGATTGCTTTCCAGTTTTGACTTCTTGACAGTTCTATATATTAAAACGGTTGCCACGGCTAGAAATATTATGACGCCCGCTACAATAATCCACCTTTCAATTGGGAATTCTTCGCCTTGAATCTGTTGCTGTGCGGCCTCTTGAAGGGTTATTGTAACGTTCATGGACTTTGAGGCAAGTTCATCGAATGCGTTATAGTACCTAACTGTTAAAGTGGCCGATTCAGCATACGCGCCAACATCAACTGTGAAGACTGCATCTGAGCCGGGGTCGATAACGTCGATAAACCATGTTCCGGTGGCACTTCCAATCTTCGCCTCTACTTCGACACGCTTTGCCGCCGAAGAGCCATAATTCGTAATGGTTCCAGTTATTTTGGATGTTGTTCCTGTGCTGGTTGCTTTTACGTTCCTTAAAACTAGCTCAATGAAGGGCTCGACGGTCACAACTATCGAATTGTTAAAGACGCGCTGATAGCCGCAAGCATCCCTGTAAATTACTGAGACCGTGAACGGAACCGGCCCATATGTTACAGCTGCGACTCCGCCAGTTTGCGTGTAAAAGCCGAATGGATTATACGCTAACGTCAATGGGATTCCAAGGCTTTCTCCCGGAGGAATCCTCTCCATATAGTTTACCGCTGGCGTAGCAATAAGTATTGGCGTTCCTTGGTATGGCGAAATCACCACATAAGCATCATAAACTGGTGAGCTTCCATGGTTGACAAGGGTTAGGGAAGCGTTTGTGAATCGGCTTCTCACGCTGATGGTTTCATCCATGATTATTTCGATGTATCCAGCCTTTCCGAGGATGGAAACAGGCACTTTAATCGGGATTTGTCGGTTGCCGCCCCATCCATCAATGTAGGATAGATATCCTTCAAGAATGTAATTTCCAACGGCAATATCGAACAAGTTGAGGCTAAACATGAAGGTTAGGATATCGCCTCTGCCGTAAATCTGCGCTGGGCTAGCTATCTGCGCGCTTAGAAAAGCGTTTAATATTTCCGTAAGGTCTTGTGCCTGCAGTGGCTGGGGTAGTTGAAGTTGCACTGATAAGGGTGCTGCTTTAACTTGGCTGGAGTTATCTGCAGAATTGCATATTCCCTCTGGTAAGTCAAGTTCAAGCACTGCTCCGTGGAGGCCATCGATGTAAACGTTTCTGACGAGGACTATTAGGTGGGCGCCATAGGTGTTAGGTCCAACCGAGCCTTCATACCATCTTACATCCACAATTTCTATTGCTGAGCTGTCAACGATGATACTGTGGCGACTTTCAACAGTTATTTGGAACTTCAAAGTTTGGCTCATGAGAAAGGAACAGCCAGAAACTATCTTGAGGTAGGTTACATTCAGCGAGCAATCATGTCTTCCAATCTCCATTTCTGGGGCGACATCTATTGTTAAGTCGACAAAACATGAGCCGCCCGGCCCCATCCCATTAATATACGTTCCAGTAACTCCTCTAACCGTAATGTTTTCCGGAAGCGTTACGTTTACAATCATCGTGCTTATGGTATCTGAAAGCCTATTAATGAGATAGATTCGCAAGACAACGCCTCTGGCGGATTGAAGCAGCGGAGCGGGCTCCCCATTATAAAGCGTGTTTACAGCCGCTATCATGATAGGTTCTTCCGGAGGCGGGTTCTCTACCATAACTGTGACGTTGAAGGACGCCGTAGTGCTGTAGGCTACTCCGTCCTCCGTTCTGGCACTATAATCCGCATAAATTGTCGCATTGTATGCTCCTAACCGGGCGTTTAGCGGAATAGACACCCCGGTAAATGTTATAGTGAAACGGTCTCCCCTATTGACGAGTCCTATACTCGTCCTAGGATTCTTGACCGTAAAGCCCTCTGGAAGCGTAACATTAAAGTTTGCAGAGTTTATGGTGCTGCTTCCATTGTTTTCTAATATCACATAGAGGTTTGTGTCAACAGAACCTGGATAGGCGGCGGGTGAAAAATAGGCATTCACCATTCTCAGAGAAACTTCTGGGTAAGGCGAAACGGTTATGGCTATTGGATGGGCTTCAAATGTGATGCTGTTTTCCTTCACGTATGTGATGTTAAGTTCCAACTGATATGTGCCATTTTTTACGGAGCTGGAAATGTCAATTAAATATTCAAATGTGACATGCGTGTTTAAGCTTACTTCTTCGGCTACACTTCCATTAAGCAACCGCGCCGGTGAACATGCGCCGCTTCCAGAGCTGAAACTTATGCCTTCCACAGTTATGTTAAGCCATCCAACAACGTTCCGCGCCGTTGTACTGTTTTGGTAAGCTGCCTCAACTTTCAAATTGACCCTTCTGCTTCCCGGATAAACATAAGGAGTATCAGCTGAGGACCTCACGTTAACATTTTTTATAACAAAGTCTGTGGGTTCTCCAAAAACCATGGTGTGTGTAAGAAGGGATGTAGACTGCAATACAAGTGTAATGGCTAGTGCGAGAGTTAAAAACGGCTTTAAGCTTCTCACCACTTCCACCTACCCTCGCGAAATTTATGCCTTACTAATAAGAGATTCTGCCTTATTAGGCATAAATTCTCCCACTATCTCTCCATCTCTTATAACATATATCTTTTCCATACAGTTTGCTACTTCCGGGTCATGTGTCACAACAACTATTGTGTGCCCAGCCTTGTTAAGGTTTAGGAAAGTTTCAACGACAACTTTGGCTGAGGCTCTGTCCAAATTGCCGGTTGGCTCGTCAGCCAACAGAACAACAGGCTTCCCAACGATGGCTCTTGCTATTGCCACGCGTTGCTGTTGACCGCCGGAAAGTTGGTTAGGCTTTTTGTGAAGCCAACTCTCATCGCCGCCGACTTTTGTTATGGCTTCCCAAACCATTTTCGCCCTAACGTTACGGGGAATCCCACGAGGTATTAAAGGTAGCTCGATGTTTTCGAAAACGCTTAGCCTATTAACCAAATTAAAGGTTTGAAAAACGAAGCCAAGCTTTGTGTTTCGTAAATTAGCCAATGTTCTATCGTCAAGCCTTGAAACGTCAAAACCATCGAAGAAGATTTTGCCCTTTGTAGGGCGGTCCAAAAGCCCAATCATGTTAAGAAGTGTTGTCTTCCCGGAACCCGAGGGCCCCATTATGGCGATAAGCTGTCCCTTCAAAATTTGGAAGCTAACCTTTTTTAAGGCTAAAGTTGAAACAGTTCCAGCTCTATATTCTTTGTAAACGTCCACCAACTGAATTATTGGTTTTTGTTGCGTTTGTTCGGACAAACCTGGTCCTCAACATCCATTACTTGGCATCATAGCAAATAACACAAGACCCTATATACCATTTACTCTCCTAGCCAAGGTTGAATATTGCGAGCCATCTAGCAAGATTTATATGTGTGGCTGCCTTCTGTGATGCTAACTAGCCTCTGCTGGAAACTCGGTGTTCAGCAAAAGCGGGACACTTGAGTTTTTAGCGTTTGAGGCTGGTTCCGCGATAAGGACGAAAAAACAGTATGCCAAGAAGGCTTCCAGAAAAAACAAAAAACATCCAGAGAAAACCAAGAAGGTTTGGGAGTAGCAGACGCTTCAACCCCGGTAAACCCCTTTTCCAGATGGCACCAGTCAAGGAAAACCAGGAACTGGAAGTTGTTATAGACGACATTGGAAGCAGAGGAGACGGCATAGCCCGAATACAGGGCTACCTAATTTTTGTTCCAAACAGCAAGATAGGCGAACGCGTTAGAGTGCGCATTGTTTCAGTTGGCGGAAAATTCGCTGTCGCGGAGAGAATAGCCTAAAAGGGGATGGTGAAAAAGGTTGAAAATTAAGGAACTGCGAAATGGAATGAAACGAGTAAACATTGAAGCCAAAGTTGTAGAAAAATCCGCGCCGCGCGAAGTTCTATCAAGGTTCAGCGACACAACCCACAAAGTGGCAACAGCCATAATAGCAGACGAAACGGGCACTATAAAGCTGACCCTGTGGAACGACCAAATAAACCAGGTAAACGTCAACGACACGGTTAAAGTAGAAAACGGCTACGTGACAAGCTTCAAGGGAGAAATCCAGCTGAACGTTGGAAAATATGGAAAACTCACAGTCGAATAACACGCGGAAATTTTAAACGAATAAGGAGAGGTGAAAATGTATGGAAGAAAGAAGAAGGTTCGGCGGGAGAAGAGAATTCGGAAGAGGACCAAGAAGGTTCCCACCGAAACCAGTTGAGCTGGGCAAAGAATATGAAGTAGACGTCACAGAAACAAGCCGAAGAGGCGAAGGAATAGCCCGTATCCAAGGACTAGTAACCTTCATACCAAACACAAAACCAGGCGACCACGTCAAAATAAAGATAACAAGGATAAGCCGAAGATTCGCCGAAGCCGAAGTTGTAGAAGCTGGAGCAGCAGAAGAATAAAGGAATTAACATAACACGCTACAAAATTCTCCACTTCTTCATTTTAGGTGAGCTAACCAAATCTAAACGTAGGCTTCCTTTTCCTCCTCGTTTCTAAGGCTCTCTGCATTTTCTCGCATCGCTCATACCACAGCTTTTCATATTCCCTTTGGGATACGATCCTACCTTTAAGGTCAGCTATAGTGCGTATTCCCTCCTCCTTGCACCACTCAACACAGATTTTGTAAGCGTCCCAGTCCAGCTCCTCATTCTCCCAATAGACTGGGACCTCTGAAAAACCGCACAGAAAAGCCGCAAAAGCCCTGATGTGACCATCAACAAAGATGACGTCTTCTCCGAGCTTCTTAACTGGTACAGGCTCCATCGCCGTAGGGTTATTTCCATCAAAAGTTTTCATAACCTCAGATAACTTCTCAGAGCAAATGTAAAGCTGACTTGGCTGAATTTCGCTTAACTTCATCATAAACACTTTTCTAGCCATAAACCAAGCCCACACATCATACCATGAATTTTATTGGTGGGGCCGGCCGGATTTGAACCGACGACCTCTCCCCGAAACAGCCTCAGAGGCTGCTTCTACGGGTTTCTCTACCGACCGCTCCAGAACCTCTTCATTCCGCATAGCGGTCCGCAAACCCGTTTGGTAATGTTCTGGAGCCCGTCGTCATACCTGCCTAGACTACGGCCCCTTTTTGGCGGTTTACAGCATCAGAAATTTACTGGAAATTTGGATATATACGTTATTCTTACTTGCCAAAATTGACGTTAATAACTAGTCGACTTTTTCGGAAGTTTTATTAAATGTCGTGGTCACGTGCATTCTCTAAGCGTGGGGGGTTTGCATGGTGGTTAACTGTAAATGGATCTCAAGTCGCGCAGATCTTGTTCCGTGGTCCGGCGTTCGGAAGATGTTTAATCTTGCGCAAAAATACAAGGATGTTATAAATTTGTCAGTGGGAGAACCCGACTTCGACACTCCTAAACATATTATTGAGGCGGCTATAAAAGCCATGAAGGAGGCTTATACGCATTATACTCCAAACGCTGGACTGAAAGAGTTTAGGGAGGCAGCAGCTGAGAAGGTTAAGAGGGAAAACGGGATAGACGTTGATCCAGAAACTGAGGTTATGGCAACTGTCGGCGCCATGGGCGGGCTGTCACTCGCCATTTTAACAATAGTTGAGCCTGGAGACGAAGTTTTAATTCCGGATCCCGGCTTTCCAAGCTATAAGGCACAAGTAATCTTAGCTGGCGGCCGCCCAGTTCCATACATGTTAAGGGAAGAGAACAATTTTCTAGTGGACGTAGAGGAAGTCAGAAAACTAATCACGGAGAAAACTAAGGCGATTATACTTAATACGCCATCAAACCCGACGGGCTCTGTTTTTAATGAAAAAGTTTTGAGGGCTATATCTGAGACTGCCATAGAAAAAGACCTTATTGTGATCTCGGATGAGGCTTACGAAGCAATAGTGTATGATGGTTTAAAGCATGTCAGCATTGCCTCGCTACCTGACATGAAGGAGCGGACAATCAGCATTTTCACTTTATCTAAGACCTACGCTATGACTGGCTGGCGTATAGGTTTCGTGGTTGCGAGCAAGGATATCATAAGCCAGATGACAAAGCTTCAAGAGCATATATCCGCGCATCCCAGCTCAATTTCGCAGATGGCGGCTGTGGCAGCGCTGAAGGGCGGAGATGATTGTGTTAAACAGATGGTTGCGGAGTACAATCGAAGGCGGGAACTACTGCTTAAGGAGCTGTCAGAGATGCCCGGCTTTAAGTGCACCAAACCACAAGGAGCCTTCTACGCGTTTCCAAGCATAAGAGGCTTTAACATATCTTCGGAGGATTTTGTCATGCAAATATTGGAAAAAGCAAAGGTTGTGGTGGTTCCCGGGACAGCGTTTGGCGAGCACGGCGAAGGCTACATCAGAATATCCTATGCTACGTCAAGGGAGAAACTTACTGACGCTTTATTAAGGATTAAAAGTGTGCTATCTGCACAAAAGAAATGTTAAATCGGTCCGCACAAAACACTATGATAGTGGAATCTATGGCGAAAGTCCAAGTGAAATTTCTTTCGGGGTTTAAAGAGGCTGTGAAAGGAGAATCCGCTGAGGTAAGCATCGTTGGAGGCAGCACCGTGGAGGATGTGCTAAAACATTTATGTGACAAGTTTGGCGAACCGCTACGTAGCCTAATTTTCAAAAATGGCAAATCCATTGCGGGAAATCTAATAATTTTTGTTAATGGCAGAAACATCCTTACGATAAACGGTGTAAAAACAGTGCTAAGAGATGGTGACCAGATAATTTTGTCAACTCCGGTAGCCGGCGGATAAATGACGTGAGAATTGAATAATTTCCACATGAGAGGGTTGTTATGAAGAGAAAGTTTAATCTTGTAGTGTTAGGCGGCGGCGTTGCAGGAGCAACAGCAGCATATGCCGCTGCGCTTAAATCAAAAAGCCTAAAGAAACGTTTTTCGATAGCGTTAGTCTCAAATGAAGGCACCGTTTATTCAAGAAGCGCTCTCCCATCCATAATAGCTCATGAAGTTAGCTCGCTTAAGTCTATCTCCGTTTACCCAATTTCTAATCTTAGGCGTGCGAATGTGAATTTTTTGGGGCGATGCCAAATTTTACAGGTCGATTTTAATGCGAAGTCCGTTAAAATTGAAGATCTTAGAAATGGGGAAAAATCCGAACTATTTTTTGAAAATCTCATAATAGCAACTGGAAGCCTTCCAAAACTTCCTCCAGTTAAAGGAGCCGATTTAAGGGGAACCTACGCCATGAAATGGTTTGACAAGGCAAAGGAGCTTTCTAGAAGGGCGAAGCCCGGGATGAAGGCTTTAGTTGTTGGTGCTGGGTTGATAGGAATGGAAACCGCAAATGCGCTCATGAAACGCGGCTTACATGTTACAGTCGCCGAGGCTTTACCCCACATTCTTTCCGGCGTGCTTGAGCCCTCTCTTTCAAGATATGTTCAAGCCAAAGCTGAGCGCATGGGCGTTAAAATTATGGTTCAATGCCAGCTTGGAGACATCGAAGGGAAAAAGAATGTGGAATCCGTAACTTTAAATGGGGAACGCGTTCCGTTTGATTTTGTAATTTTCTGTACCGGTGTGAAGCCCAATACAGCACTTTTTGCAAATAGCGGTTTAGAGATGGCTGAGTATGGAGCTATAAAAGCTGACTCAAAAATGCAAACTAATATTGAGGGTGTCTATGCTGTTGGTGATTGTGCAGAAAAAATTGATTACGTTACAAAACGCCCAGTTTACCGTCCATTAGGAAGTCTTGCCGCCAGAACTGCTGAAATAGCCGGGATGAACGCTTTAGGCGCAGGGATTACTTTTGAGGGAAGTATTCGTCACCAGTATGATTATGTATTTGGCGTGCATATCAGCAGCATGGGCTTGAGTAGCAGTGAAGCCTCTGCTCTTGGACTTAACACCAAAACTTTATTTGTCAAAATGGTGAGAAATGAAGCCTTCGCCCAAGAATCTCTCAAGGTTCCCCGAGACTCAAAAATCTGTGTTATTGTTGATAAGAAAACCGATAGGATTGTTGGGTGGCAAAGCGTTGGATCATCAAAACCAGTAGGCTACTATAACATTTTCGTAGATGATCTTATAAAAAGGGGAGGAACCGTCGGAGAACTTCAAGAAACGGGTTTGGACTTTTCTAGATAGATCTTTTTGGAAGTCTGCCGAGTTTCTCCAGCTCTTTGGCAACATCTGATAATCCTAATTTTTCTAAAGTTTCCTTGTAGGGCCAGCTTGTTTTTACATCCCACTCGTGCAGAGCATAATATTTGTCAAGCATGGCGTTTAGTTCCTGCTCCGAGTTCATCATGCCTTTGGCTGGACCCGAGGCTGCAGGTTCGTTCATCAGCCGCCATGGGAGGTTATCGAGTTTTCTGTCAGCGCCCTCCCTTACGTTAAAGCATTTCTCAAGGGTTACAATGCGCCGCCCAGCAGTCATTATCGTCTTCTCATCCATTGGAATGCCCGTTGCTAAATAGAACATTTGAGCCATGTTCTCTGGGTTAACCGCGTATGCGGCTGTTGTTGCAAAGGCACAGAAGCCTAAACTATCTGTAACTGCATAGCAGTCCTCATGCCAACGCACAATCTCTGGACGATACTCAGTATAATATGGTGAAGCCCACTTCTTATCTCCGGTGAGTTTCTCTATAAGGGCTATTGCCTCTGGGCTGGCACCAAACTCTGCAAAGGTTTCTGTGTGGAGATGGTCTGGACCGCGGGGGTTAACGGCAAAGGCCAAGGCGTAGGCCTTCGCGGATCGTGTTTCAACGTTTGACTGTTCGAGACCTTTTGCATTGCATATGGCCCACTTCCAGCTGTCTTTTCCAACTTTTTCAGAAGCACGTTTCACGCCTTCAGCTAGAAGATTGCCAAGTTTCCCCTTGCGAAAAGCTATCGCTTCGATAGTCTTTATCACCGCATCAGCGTTCCCGAAACTCAATTCTATGCCATCAGTTTCTTCTTTGGTCAAGACGCCCCTTTCATAGCTTTCCATAGCCCACGCGATTGTGGTGCCGGTGGAAATGGTGTCAAGTCCATAGATGTTGCATAATTCATTAGCTTTTATCACTGCGTCTGTGTCTAGAACCCATGTTTGGGAACCCAAAGCCGCAAATGTTTCGTATTCGGGTCCTCCAGTGAAAGTTCCAGCGTATGGACCTTCCTTTGCTTGTACAAATCTATGGCAGCTTGTGGTGCAGCTGAAGCATCCAACACGCCTTAGTAGATATCCTTTTTCAACAAGGTTTTGTCCCGTTAAAGGCGTTACGTTTTCTATGTGTCCGTACTTGAAGTTGCGGTTTGGAAAGGCGTGCAAGTTGTTGACAAACTCTAAGGACCCTGATGTGCCATAATTATAAAGAGATTGGGCGCCGCTGTCCTTTGCTAAATTTTTTCTCACTTCTAGGGCTAGTTCTCTGAATTCGTCCGGCTTCCACAATTCTATGCTTTTTGTGCCTCTAACAGCTATTGCCTTCAGATTCTTTGAACCCATAACAGCCCCGGCGCCACCTCTGCCAGCTGCATGGTAAACGGAGTTCATTACAGCCGCATATTTTACAAGGTTCTCTCCAGCCGGCCCAATACATGCAACTTTAGTTTCCTTATCATCTAATTCATCTACAAGCGCTTCTGTTGTTTCCCTGACGTTTAATCCCCAAAGATGTTTAGCGTCTCTTATTTCAACGCTCTCGTCTTGGATAGCTACGTATACTGGATGGTTGGCTCTTCCGTGTACAACTAAATGGTCGTAGCCTGCAAATTTTAGCTCGGCGCCCCAGTGGCCGCCCATGTTCGTCTTTAAATAAAGATTCGTTATAGGACCTTTACATGTAATTGTTGTTCTTCCGGACGATGGTGCTGTTGTACCGGTTAGCGTTCCAGTTCCGAATATTAGTACATTTTCAGGCCCGAGGGGGTCTATCCCCGGCTTACCTATTAGGTCCCATAGAAGCTTTGCGTTTATTCCTCTACCTCCTAGGAAAAGTTCCGCAAGTTTTCTATCAAGTTCCTCGATCCATATTTTTCCTTTAGTTAGGTCTATGTGGAGGATTTTACCTTGCCATCCATACATCTTATTTTCCTCCAACAATTGTTGCTAGGGCTTTGATGCGCTTTTCCAGAGAACGCCACTTTTTATCGAAACCTTCCTCCTCTAAACTTGTGTATTGAATGGCTTTGGGAATGCATACTTTTGCGCATTCCGGATCACCATCGCATAAGTCGCATTTGATGGCTACTCCATGCCTAACGGTTATGGCTCCGAAGGGACAGGCCCAAACGCATTCCTTACAGCCTATACATTTTTTTTCGTCCACAAAAAGCGCGTTGGTTTTAGGGTCTCTTGATATTGCCCTCGTTGGGCAAATGTTTTGGCAAGGCGCGTTTTCGCATTGTTCACATATCACAGGCACAGCTAGGCATATGCTTTCTTTCTTCGGCACCCACAGCCTGGCCACTCCCATGTCAAGTTTCCGCTCTTTTCTAAGAGAGCAGGCTACAACACAAGCCTTGCAACCAGTGCAAGCATCCAAGTCCAGGAATAAGAGCGGTTTCTCCATCAAATGCCACCTTCCGATCGAAGAAGACATGAACTCGGCATAGTATAAAAGCCTTTACTGATGTTCGCTTTGCTAATGATACTATCTTTTCCTTATTCTCCTTATGAGAGGTTTGTATAATGGATCTTTTTCTAGATAGTCAATGTAGTGGAGGGCGCCAGCCTTTATTATTAGGGCTAACTCCGCAACTCTCTTGCCCAAGCTTCTGGCAGACTTCACCGCAACCTCAGCATCGAAACTCTTAGATTCATATAGGCTTTTCAGAGCGTCCTTTTCCGTTCTATTTTCAGTCCATCCGGCACCGCCTAAATAGGATTCCCACGGGTCCCCGGAAGTTATGATGTTGCCCATCACTATTGCATGGTTTATTATCTCTTTTATCGCATTCTCTTGGCCGGAAAATATGTGGACTCCTTGGGCGATGGCTCCGTAAACTTTTAGATGTTTTCCTGCACTGCCCTCGTAGCTCCAAATGCTGTTTCCGAGCCTATCGATAAAACATTTCAGCTGCCCTGGTATGCTTAGGTGGTAGACTGGAACCGCCATTATGACGGCGTCAGCTTCAATCCATTTGTCGCGGAGTTCGTTGAAATCATCCTTTTTACTTCTTATGCATTCTCCTGTTTTTGCACATGAGAAGCAACTTATGCATGGAAGATATTCTTTACCGGCTATAGAGTAGGCTTCTACGTCCACGTTTTCGGGGTCAACGGATTTCGCTGCATCTAAAGCTTGATCCAGCAAGAATTCAGTGTTCGCGTTTTTGCGGGGACTTCCACATATGCCCAAAACTCTGATTTTTACATCGTTTTTAACGCTTGCCGTCATAATTTTCAACCTCGCTTCAGTGGGTAATCTGTACATGTTATAAGTTTTTCCAAAAGAATGCATGTTCTTTGGCGTTACATTTATGAGCATGGGCCGCTTAATATCGCTGAACCGAAATTTGAGGTGGGGTTAATTGAGAAAGGTTGTTACTTTCGGCGAAATAATGCTGCGTTTGGCACCACCAGGCTTTCTGAGGATTACTCAAACCAGGTCTTTCGATGCGATTTATGCCGGAGCAGAGGCAAATGTTGCAATAACTCTGGCAAATCTTGGTCAGCCCGCGGACTTTGTTACTAGGCTTCCGCCGAATGATTTGGGTGATGCTTGCATAAACTATTTGCGGCAGTTTGGTGTTGGGACAGAAAAAATAGTTCGCGGCGGCGAACGTTTAGGCATATACTTTCTCGAAATCGGCGCAGCTCAGAGGGCGAACAGAGTTATATATGATAGGGCCAATTCTTCCTTTGCAACGGCAAGCCCGAAGGATTTCGACTGGGACAAAATATTTGCTGATGCGTGCTGGTTCCACTGGACCGGAATAACTCCAGCTGTGAGCGAAAACGCGGCAAACACATGCTTAGAAGCGGTTAAAAAGGCAAAAAGTATGAATTTAACAGTCTCATGCGACCTCAATTATAGAGCTGCCCTGTGGAAGTGGGGTAAAACTGCTAAGGAAGTCATGTCGCAGCTAGCGGAATTCGTTGACGTCATGGTTGCCAATGAGGAGGACGCGGAAAAAGTGTTCGGCATTAAACCTCCAGAAGTAGATGTTGTAAAAGGCGTGGTGAAAGCTGAAAGCTACGAGTATGTGGCAAAAAAGATTATGGAGATGTTTCCAAACATCAAAACGGTTGCCTTTACACTTCGTGGGAGCATAAGCGCAACTCACAATACATGGTCCGGCGCATTGTATGATGGCGATAAATTCTACACGGCTCCAACCTACGACATTGACTTCATTGTGGATAGGGTCGGTGCGGGCGACGCCTTCTCCGGCGGCTTAATATATGGGCTTCTAAATTTCGGCAATGACAAGCAGAAGGCTTTGAACTTCGCTGTTGCCGTTTCCTGTCTAAAGCATTCGGTGTACGGCGACTCGTGCATAGTTAAATTAAGCGAAGTGGAAAACATCATGAAGGGAATAACTTCTGGGAGGATAGTCCGCTAAATAATGGAGGCGTCATAAATGCCAAGATTATTAAAGCATGAGGTTGTTTCAAAGATAGCTGAAATAGGGCTTCTTCCAACATTTTATGAAGGGGATTTGGAAACAGCGAAGAAAATCGTGGCAGCTTGTGCTGAAGGCGGAGCAAAGGTTGTTGAATTCACAAACAGGGGAGCATTAGCCTATCAAGTTTTCAGCGAGCTTGTAAAATGGCGTGACAAGGAACTTCCAGACGTAATCCTCGGCGCAGGAACCATACTTGAACCATCCGCAGCCTCACTTTACATAAATTGTGGAGCAAACTTCATTGTAGGCCCAGTATTCAATTCAGAGGTAGCAAAAATATGCAATAGGTATAAGGTGGCTTATGTCCCAGGCTGCAGTACACCATCAGAAATATCACAGGCTGAAGAGATGGGCGCTGACATAATAAAAATTTTCCCGGCAGATGTTCTAGGACCGCAATTTATAAAGGACATTCTCGGACCTTGTCCATGGTCTAGACTTATGCCTTCTGGCGGAGTTGAGGCAACAAAGGAAAGCATTTCAAGCTGGATAAAAGCCGGCGCCGTTGCCGTGAACATGGGCTCAAACCTTATTGTTAAAGACTTTGTGAAGGCTGGAGACTTTGAGGCAATAAAGAAGAGGGTTGAAAACTGCATACAGTGGATACGTGAAGCACGCGGTGTACCTCTTTTCCTAGGAGTTGAGCATGTTGCAATTTACCCTACAGAGAAAGCTGACGCAAACGCTATAGCTGATTGGTATGCTCAAACATTTGGCTTCTCAAAGAAAGAGGGAAAAACTTCGATTATGCTTTCCGGGGTTGGAACCGGCAAAATAGAAGTTATGAAATCTCAAGAGGCCGATGTTCGCGGACACATAGCCATCTATGTTTCAAACTTTGAAGCGGCCTGCAACTACCTCAAAGAGAAAGGCGTTGAACTCGAAGAACCCACAATGAAACCAGATGTCAAAGCAGTCTATTTGAAAAGCAGAGACCCTGCCGGGAACAGGGTGCACTTAATATACCGCCCATAACCCAATTTTTTATTTAACAAATATGGTGTTAAATTTGCTGATACAGAGCATATACAAAGTTAAGCCTGTTGAAAAACACGGCGGCGCCATGTATAGGGACTTATTCTGCACAAGCATTAAAGAAAGCTCAAACAAAGACAAAAACAGCGAATGTCTCAAAACCATATGGAAATTTTGGCACACAACTGTTCCACCGGGAGCCATTATCGAGCTGCATTCGCATGATTACCATGAGCAAATATATTACATTCTTAAAGGGTCGGGGGTTATGATTGTTGGAGATGAAAGCGAAGTGGTTAAGGAAGGCGACGCCGTGTATATTCCTCCAAGCACCGTGCATGGCTTTAGAAACAACTCGAACGAGCCTTGTGAAATGATTTGTGTTGGCGCAAATCTGTTTCGTTCAACGCTTGGAATAGAAGAGTAAACGAGACTGTTATGTTTTTATTGCCTCTAAGACGAGGCTTGCAATGTCGACAACATGAATTTTCGTTCCCGTCCTTTTAGATGCAAGCTCAAGCATTTGCACGCATGTTGGACATGCTGTAACAAGCACCTTTGCACCGGTTTCTTGAGCCTGCTTTATTCTCAATGCACTCACCGAAAGGGCTAGATTTGTGTGCACGATGTTAACGCTCCCTCCCCCTCCACAGCACCACGAATCATCCCTACTTTTATTCATCTCCGCAAGTTTCAAATTCGGTACGCTTTGGATAATCTCTCTCGGTTCATCGTAAATTCCTCCGTAGCGTCCAATTTCACACGGATCATGATATGTAACTCTGTCGTACTTCGTCCGTTTCAGCTTTAGGGAGCCCTCATTAACGAGTTTGCTGAGAAATTGTGTTACATGCATCACTTTGAAGGGAAGTTTTCCTCCAAAAATTTTCGGGTACTCTTGGCTCAACACTCTGTAGCAACCCGCACATGAAGTTAAAACGGTTTTGACGCCTTTACTTCTTATCGCTTCGATGTTGTGTAAGGCGAACCGCTTAGCTTCCTTCGACATTCCCATGAAAAAGAACGGGTTTCCGCAGCACCACTCATCCTCACCGAGCAGAATAAAATCAACCCCTGCAACTTTCAAAATTTGTAGAGTGTTTTGGGCGATTTTCGGGTATCTAAATGTTATTACACAACCGGGGAAATAAAGTAAATCGGAAGTTCCGCCCTTTTTTGGATATGATTGAGTTAGGAAAGTTCTTTCAGTTGATGGTTTGCCATATATGTTATGGCTTTCACTTAATGTCTTGGCTGCTGGAACCAACTTTTCGAGGATGACGCCAGTCTCTACTGCGTCTGCCCGCATGGCTTTTGTTATCTCTGTAATCTTGATTTTGGCAGCTTGATTACATTTAACATCGCATGCGCCGCATAAAAAGCATTTGAATAATACTGAAACAAGTTCTTTGGAATAGTTTAGTTTCCGCTCCAGCAGGGCTCGGGCAATAAGCATTCTTCCTCTAGCCGTTGCCGATTCAAAGCCGCCTATGAACCTTGATGGGCAAACGTGGTCAAGGTATCCGCCGAGGCAGTAACCACACCTTCCGCAGTTGTAGATTTGCCTTTTATAACTCTCAAGCATCATTTAGACTCACCAAAATGCTCGGTTGTAAAATGTTGTTCGGATCCAAACACTGCTTAATTCTCCTAATTAGGTCGTTATAAGCTCCCAGCCTTCCTTTCAAAAATGGCTGTAAGCCCTCCGGTCCTCCTATCCCATAGGGCACAATGCCATTTTCGAAAAATCTTCTGTTAATCTCATTTGATATGGAAATTATTTTCTCACGCTCATCAGGTTCAAGGTAGGGCATGTGAACATATACTGTCCATCCACGTGGAAAAGCCCACGCACCAAAAGTATTCCTAAAAAATCCGTATTTTTGGACGATTTCCCGCCAAATTTTAACATATTTCGGCAGCTCATGTATGGGAACAGTTCCGCATCCTGCGAAGTGCCAAACCCCAGCCGCAAATATTTCAGGGAGACCTGCCACAACCTTTGAAAATGAGTTCTTTGCAATGTCTGGGTCACGTTCTTTTCCGTTGTTTTCACGACAAATTTTGGTGAGTAATCTCTTTCTGTATTGCATGATTTGTCGGTTGTATCCAAAAACATGAATTCTGACGCTTACAACGCCCATTTTTGAGGCTTCTTCGCCGCAGTCTAGGCTGTAAGCCATTTCATCGCCCACTTCACGTGTAGCTGCATCTCCCACTCTAACCACGTCTTCCCAGTCGTCGAATTCGAAATGGAGAAAATCTTCATGTTCTGGGAGAGGCCTAATCCTTAAAGCCACTTTTGTGGCGATGCCAAAAATTCCCTCCGAGCCAATAAACAGTCCCGTTAGATCAGGGCCTAATCCCTCCCTTCTGAAGGGTGCACATTTTGGCATGGCCCACGATCCAGTTTTAGTAACTTCACCTGTTGGAAGCACAAGTTCTAATCCAAGAACATCGGTCTGTCCATGGAACCCAAATTTACATGTGCCGTAGGGGCCGCCACCAGCCTTTATTATGCTTCCTCCAATAGTCATGGCTGGGCCACCCATTTCGCTTGATAGGTACGTTAGCTTCCTCTTCCTCAACTCTTCCATGAGCCTAAACCACGTGCATCCGGCTTCAACCACCGCAACCAGATTCTTTTCGTCTATTTCCAATATTTTCTCCATGCTTGTCATGTCTAACAATATTCCGCCCTTAACCGGAAGCCAAGCAGCCCAGTGTGAACAACCGCATCCTCTCACATAGATTGGAATTTTATGCTTATTCGCCAGTTTAACAATTCCGCTAACATCCTCCGTGCTTCTGGGTCGGACAATAAGGGAAGCCAATCGTGGGGCAGCCGGACTCAAGTCGCGACTATAGGCATAGAGCTCAAAATCCGCGTCGCTGACGTTGCCTTCTCCCACAATTTCAGCCAGCTCGTTTCTAATTTCTCTCAAGTCCAACTTATCCATCCCACGCATACAGAAACGCTTTTTAGCATTTCCAAATTAAAAGCTATCCTCATATTAGAGTTGGTGAACTGCATGAGCGAGAAAATTTTAGACAAAGATGAATTAGAGTATATGTTACTTGGGGTTGGGATTCTAGGGACTGGCGGCGGCGGAGACCCAGAATTCTTCGGCAAACCACTTGTAGAATGGGATTTGAAGAAAGGCCGTGAGTATAGAATAATATCTCCAGACAAGGTCAAAGATGACGCCTTTGTTGTTTGCGGAGGCTACGCTGGCTCAGTAAGCGCCTACAAATCCATCGGCGACATGCTTCAGAAATGGGAGAAGAGATACGAGCTGATGGAAGCCTTAAAAATTACTGAAAGTCTCTTCAACAGGAAAGTTGACCATGTTGTTCCATTTGAACTGGGCGGCGTAAACACGCCCGTAGTGTTGTCATTAGCTGCGAGGGTTGGGATTTCAACGGTTGACGGCGACGGACTTGGAAGGGCTGCCCCGGAAACGCAGATGTCGTCCTTCCTAGGTCATGGCATCTCCTTAACCCCTATGCCCTTTGTGGATAGGGATGGCAATGTGCTCATAGTTAAGCATTCAGTGAATCCGACATACCCGGACGAAATTATGCGGTTGGCGTTGGAACTTAACGGAAAAATAGGTGCCAACAACCACTACCCAATGAGCGGCAAACAACTAAAAGAAAGCGTTATACCAAACACGATCACCTTCTCAATAAAGCTTGGCGAAGCTGTTGCCAACGCATTAAACGCCAAAAAAGACCCCGTCGAAGCGATTTTAGAGGTTTCCAAGGGCTTCAAACTCTTTACCGGCAAAGTGAAGGAAATGTCCGGAATGGATGTTAAGGCGCATTACCTTGCGAAGGCAACACTTGAAGGAGTTGGAGACTTTACAGGTATGACTATGGAAATAACCTTTAAGAATGAAGCGATGCTTGCAAGGATAAATGGAAAGCCAGTTGCAATATTTCCAGACTTAATATGCATGGTTGACCCGAAAACTGGGAAGGGATTGATGACTGCCAACTTAAAAGCAGGTGTAAACATGACCGTTATAGGAATTCCAGCACATGAAAGGCTACGCGAGTGCCTAAAAAACAGGGCTTGCAAAGAGGCTTTCAGCCCTAAGCGTTTCGGAGTCACCGACGTAGAATATGAGCCCATCGAGGTCTTGGTTAAGCGGGTACTACACTAAGCATTTCTCGTTTATGCTTGAAACATGCAAAAAGTTTATTACGAATATCATTCATTTTTTATGAACTTTAACACTCAAGATGTTGAAGAAGGCTGAAGATATGTCTGAGAGAGACCAAATAATAATCAATAAAGCTTTAGAACTTATTGAAAAGGCAAATGCAAAGGGCTTGTATCTAAGGGTTTTAGGCGCGGTCGCCTTCCGTCTCCACTGCCCAAAATATGGCCACCTTTTAGGCAAAACTCGGCCAATAACAGACATTGACCTCCTAGCCTATGGCAAGCAGATAAACCAAATAGAAAAACTTTTACTAGAGAACGGTTATGAGAAGCGGCCAACCTCTATAGCTGCTGTGGCCGCTCGAAGAAGAATTTTTCATGATAAGCAAATGGGTTTCTCAGTAGACATATTCTTAGATAGACTTGAGATGTGCCATGATATAGATTTTAGAGGAAGGCTTGAAGTGGACTATCCAACAATACCTTTGGCGGAAATGCTACTCGAAAAACTCCAAATAGTTCAGATAAACGAAAAAGATGTCAAAGATGTAATAATCCTCTTACGTGAACACGAAGTTGGAGAAGGCGACAAAGAAACAATAAACTCAAAATACATAGCCAAACTACTCTCCGACGACTGGGGATTCTATTACACTGCAACAACAAACCTGAACAAGATTAAAAGCCTACTCGCCGATTACAGCAAACTTGTTGAAGACGACAAAAAACTCATCGAGGATAGGATAGACAGCCTAATCAAAGTAATCGAAGAAGAGCCAAAATCCCTCGGATGGAAAATGAGAGCAAAAATTGGCGCAAAAAAACAATGGTACAGAAAAGTCGAGGAAATACAACATTAAAACTTTGATAGATTTAATAGAAGAAGAAATTGGACGTATTTTAAAGAAAAGTGGGAAAAAAGGGAGGGGGACTTCTGTTTACTCTGGCGGCAATTCTCCGTAAATGCTTGATGGAGGAATTCCCTTCTTCAAGTTTCTGTTTGCGTAAATGGCAAAGTGAAGCATTCCGATGAGGTAAGTTACGGCTATCATAAGGCCACTGCCAATGATTGCCGCTGAAGTGCAAAGTATGTAAAGCATAAATGTGGCTGAAATCGCGCCTGTTATGGCTACAAGCGGTACGCCACCAATAGTCCATCTGAAACCTCTCTCCCAAATGTGCGGTTTTGAAAATGCTACTTCTACCTCTGACCAGTGCTGGAACAACCTTGCAAATGTATAGACCCAACCGATTCCCAAGACGACAGATATTAATGCACCGTAGTATACACATAGAACTGCGACTACTACTGAAATTACAAACCACCATATTGAGCCTACGTATGGGCTTGCCCATCTCGGGTGCACTCTAGCGAATATTTCGGGGGCCATCCTGTCCATAGCCATGGCAAACATGGGTCTTGAGGTGAACAAGCAGTTGAGCACCATATCTGCAAAGTTGCCCCATTGTGGAGCAAAGCCAACAATAGCAGCGAACGTTGGATTATCAGAAGCTAGAATTGCAGAGTATGTGCTTACGCTAACTGGCAAGCTTTTATTGATTGTGAAATCACCGGAATAGCCACTCTCAACTATAAAGTTGTATCTAAGAGCAAAGTCTCCAAAAGTGTTTGTGTATGCCAACGATGTTGAAACGTTAACTATAAGCACTATCACAGCAGCGCCGACCATGCTTAATGGTATGCTCTTTGATGGTTCTTGAACCTCGCCTGTTACTGGCATCAAACAGTATGGCCAAGTGTTTGACACCGGAATTAGTAATGCTCCACCTATTGCGCCCCAACTAAACTGGTAATTAGCCGGATTGAATCCATGCGCATTTGAAACGTTTATAACCTCTTGATATGCTCCAGCACCGAAAGCTTGATCCCATTTAGCCTGCAACTGGGCGGGTCCTGTTGCTATTAGTGGAATGAGTACTGTTATCCAGCCGAACATCGCAAGTATGCCCCAGAAGGCGATCCATTTTCCAATGATTCCGGGACCAAGTCCATCGATTAGTGTGCCTATTATCTGTTGTAGGATCGTGAAGGCTAAAGCATACATTGGCTGAACCAAAGTTAAGCCAGCGCTTGAAAGCCCCTCTATTCCGGTTATCGACCCTAATACTTGTAAAAGCGCGCCCAACGACAAAGTTCCTACGTATGCGTTTGCTCCTCTAAAGATTGGGTTTGTAATATAGCTTCTTGTAGCCTCCATTATTCCAAGCATCGGCGAAACTGCTCTTGATACTGGTATATAGATTGAGCCGGACCTAGGCATTGCAACATATATCAAAGCCATACTGAAGTCCTCAAAAATCACTATTAAGTTTGCCACAAAGTATAGCAGTGGAAGATTTATCCCCGGATACCAGTTGGGAAGCACGGCCATCAAGTAGAAGTGCCATGGCAGCGTACACGATGTAGCAACGCCGAAGAAGATTGACTGCCAAGGTGTGATTGCTCTCCTAAGACCGGAAGCTTTCCTCACAAAGAGCAGAGGTTTTTCCTTCTCCATCCTCTCACCATTTAAAACGTAGTTGTTGTTATAACTACTAACTATAAATATTTTTTCAAGCGTCTTCTGGAAGCACTATATAATATTTCCTAAAAAAAGATGGTTTCTTGACGATTTTTATTCCGTCATAATCGGTGTTGAAAAGTCCCAGCTCATATGCCTTTCTCTTCTTAACCTTTAAATCGCCATTTTTTATTCCTTCAGAAATACCATTAATTATTTTTTGGGCAGCGTCTTTTAAAATTGGGTCTGCCTTAACAACAAGGTCTCTTTTTCTGGCGAAAAATTTTTCAAGTTCCGAAGATATTTTCCTCGCAATTAACGGGGGGCCAGCCAGCATAACCACTATTCCGATCGCTAATGGTATAAGCGCATAACTGAGGATTTCTGGAACGAGTCTGGCCCATTCAAAATGGAAGAGGAAAGCCACCATACTTAATGTAGCTAACAATGTGGTTATGGCTGATATGACCAACCCGGCCTGAATTAGTATCTGCTGAAGAGCTGCAAGATTAAGCAAGCGCCTCTGCGAACCTGCCTCCCTTGCAAATTTTAACATGATTTCTCGAATTTCCTTCCAGTCTTTAGAAAATTTGACGCCCATTTTTCCTTCTTTTACCTCTTTATCCGCCCATGCAAAATCTTCAATGTTGAGTTTACGGTAACCATCAACCAGCATGAGAATTTTCTTCGCTGCTTTTAAGTCCTCTATCTTATAAAACGGTTTTTCTAACTTCCTTTTGCATGCATTAGACATTACAAAACCCTATTAGGTTAGCCTTCCACTCTCCAAACTTTTATCTCTTCATCGTCAGCCATTAAATCAATAACATAGCCGCGAAGCACTCCCGCTTGGTAATCTGAACCTGGATTCACAACAACGGTTCTTCCTATTTTCTGATCTGCGGCAGCCTCATGTATGTGTCCATGCAATCCTAATTTTGGCTCATGTCTTTCTATAAATGCCCGTACACTTTTACTTCCAACATGTACCATTTCAGGTGAACCGTCAAGCCGCGTCACAACGTTCAATTTTTTGTCAAGTTTGGGAGCTAAGTCTAACTGTGTGTTGTAAGGAGGGGCGTGGAAATTACATATCAGATACTTTCGTTCATTAGCGTTAACTCTGCTAAACTCTCTCTCCAACATTACCATAATGTCGTGTTCTTGCGCTTCTCTTGGTGTTTCCCAAGGAGTTGGATTTACATATTCACAGCTTATCATGGGATGTTTATCATCTATGTAGACAACCTTGTTAAGAGGATAAATTATCCGATCTTCATGTGCTTTTATCACTTCGTCTATTTCCGTGATGTCATCGTTTCCTGGCATGACAACTACTTTCACATTTTTGGGAATTTTCTCTTCCACCATTTTTAACCATTGCTCGAGGCGTTCCATCATTAACCTTGCAAATAAGCTTTCAATTTTCTTGGGGTTGTTTTGCAGTTCAGCTATTTCCTCTCTTGTTGTTTCAAATGTGTAGTACCCTTGGTTTTCCAGTGTGCTTAGTCTTTCCTTTAGTTTGTCTGCGGAGTAAAAGCGTTCTTCCTTTCCGAAGGGATTGATAAACCATTCGCTTTCCTTAACTTTCACTACTGGCACTATTGCCTTGCCAGTTAAATCTCCACAAAGCAGGACAACATCAGCTTTGTATGTAGTAGCTGCGTTTAGGTACTTCTTCCAAACGAGATTACTTCCATGCGCATCAACGCTGTGGAATATTCTGGTCAATTCACTCTCCTCTTTTTAGTTGAGTCTAACAGAGATGTAAGAAATCTCACTTAAACCTTTTGATTCTTTGGCCCTTACGAAAAGGATAAATTTTTGCTGTTTTCATTCGTAGACGAGTGGTAGCGAATATGGGATTGGAAAAAAACTTTCTCCAAAAAATTCTTGAAATACCGACTGCTTCGCTGTCTGATGCTCTTGATGGTATGGGGATTCGGGGTTTTATGGACTATTCTATAAAGCCTCGTACGTGCGATGTGAAGGTTGTTGGTCCAGCTGTGACTGTTAAGGATAGGCTTTCTGATAGGAAGGTTGCGCCGATTAAGGCTTTGGAGGCTATTGAAAATGCCCCGAGGGGCGCGGTGCTTGTTAGGTCAATAGAGGGTGTTGGCGGGAATGAAGCTTCTAATATTGCTTTGTTCGGCGGTATAATGGCTTATGCCTCAAAAGCAAAAGGGTTAAGCGGCACTGTTCTTGATGGCGGGTTTAGAGATTTAGCCGAGTGTAAGATGCTTGAATTTCCAGTCTTTTCGAGGAGCGTTGTTCCAACAAACTCTGTTGGAAGAACGGAGGTTGTGGATGTGAATGTTCCTATAATTTGTGGCGGTGTACGTGTGAACCCCGGCGACATTATTGTCGGAGACTTGGACGGTGTCGTTGTAATTCCAAAGGAAAGACTTAAAGAAGTCGTGGAACAAGCCTCAAAAATTGAGGAAACCGAAAAGAAGATAGCGGCAGAACTTCCAAAAAGCACATCAATTTTAAGCGTCATAAAGAAATATTCAAGACTATAAGTCAAAGCTACGGTTTAGCACTTCAGGGTTTGCAATGAATTTTGGATTTTCCCCTTTAAGTACCCTTAAAACTTCTTCGGCGGCCAAAAGTGCTTCTCTTTGATATGCTTCGTAAGTGCAAGATGCAAAATGAGGGGTGACAATAACATTTTCCATTTTAAGCAGAGGATTATCTGGACTCGGCGGTTCCTCTTCAAAAACGTCTAACGCTGCTCCGGCAATCCATCCCTCCTTTAAAGCTTTAATCAAAGCCTTCTCATCTATTATTGCTCCCCTCGCGGTATTTACAATGAAGGCCGTCTTTTTCATGGATCTGAGTTCTCTCTCCCCTATCAAGTGCTTAGTTTCCTCGGTTAAAGTTGCATGAATGGTAACAACATCTGATTCTTTCAATAGCGTGTCTAGATCCACAAGCTTCACATCAATCTTTTTGGCAGCTTCCTCCTCAACATATGGGTCATACGCAAGCAGCTTCACTTTAAATCCTGATATCTTTTCAGCCACTTTGCGTCCGACGCTTCCTAATCCAATAATTCCTACAGTTTTCCCCAGAAGCTCATTTCCCAGTAAGCTTTTGTCTCTCCATTTCCCTTGCCTTAGCTGAGAGCATGTAATGTACAATTTTTTCATTAAAGCTAGGATTAGGGCTATTGTGTGTTCAGCTACGCTGTCGGAGTTAGCATATGGAGTATAACAAACAAGGATTCCTTTTCTGGTGGCAGCGTCTAAATCCACATTATCAATTCCTGGTTTTGAACCATATTTGACTATCACTTTTAATTTGTTTGCAGCTTCTATGACTTTCTTTGTTACATGTTGTTGGGATGTTATTATTAAGGCATCAACATCCTTTATCTCTCTTACGAGTCTATCTTCAGTGTATTTCACACTTGGTTCGCCTACTTTTACTTGAGCTATTTCCTCGAGAATTTTGTGGGATTCTTCCCATTCTGGCTCTGGAATGAATATCTTAAATTTCTTCTCCATGTTATTCACCTAGTTTGGATAATTTTCCATCGCTCTTTGAAGTGTTCACTATCCTCGTCGAACTCCACGTCTTCAAGTTTTGCTTTGATGTTGTACCTTTTTAATGCGGCAATCATGGTGTTTGTCATGAAGTGGGAGGGCTGTTTTCCTTCTCTTATAATTTTGGCTGAGGATTTTGTGACCGAAACTCCAAACATTTCAACCAGCGCTTCGTCATCGCTGAGCTTATGAATGACTATTTTCTTCATGTAGCCAACAGACTCTAAATACCTAGCAATTTTTATTAACACATCAAGAGGCTTATCCTCTTCATCAATCTTGATTAGGCCTCTTTCTAGTGCTTCGTTTAGGTGGTGTTCACCGACCCTTCTGAAGAAGTCAATAGCCTTTTCGCTTAAATATTCATTGACCGCTTGGCATATGGCATAGTTAATAGTGTCAAAAAACTCCGGCTTGATACATTTTTCCTTCATCATAATTACAGCCTCTATAATTTGATTTCTAGGTAATTGATTTTGCTCTAAAAACTTGCCGTTTTGGCCAGTAATTACTGACTATCTGTGAAAATCTTTTTAAAATGTCCGGAGTGAGCGAAAAGTTAATGAGCAATGGTTTACGGTGTATTTTGGGGTTTGCCGGCCATAGGGCGCGGGTTCCACCCGATCCCATTCCGAACTCGGAAGTTAAACCGCGCTCCGTTCCCGGTTGTAGTGTGGTCTTCGGCCACGCGAAGCCGGGAAAGCTGGCAGCCCCACTCCTTTTGAAGGGCTATACTGTTTTAAGGTTTAAATTGGCAGTATTATGTGCGGTTGGGTTTCCTTTGGATATGGAAGTGGTAGCCGAGCTTAGGAAGATTGTTGGCTGTGAGAATGTTCTTGTGGGCGACGATATAGGTGAGGAGTATGGGCGTGATGAGGCACTTGCCGTTAATCCTTGCATACCAGAAGTTGTCGTTAAGCCTAGAAGCGCTGAGGAAGTTGCAGAAATACTGCAGTTGGCCAGCGAGAGGCGGATTCCGGTTACTCCTAGGGGTGGTGGAACAGGCCTAAGCGGGGGCTGTGTTCCATCTGCGGGTGGGGTTGTTTTATCTCTTGAGCGTTTGAATTGGATTTTGGAAATAGATGAGGATAACCATGTGGCTGTTGTTGAGGCCGGCGTTACCCTATCAAGTCTTATGAGGGCTGTTGAGGCGCGTGGTCTTTGTTACCCAATTTATCCCGGAGAGGAGAGCGCAACTGTTGGTGGTAATGTTGCCACCAACGCCGGTGGTATGATGGCGGTTAAGTATGGGGTTACCCGCAACTTTGTTTTAGGTTTGGAGGCTGTTTTGCCAACCGGCGAAATCATTAGAACTGGCGGTAAGTATGTGAAGGTTTCGTCGGGCTATGACTTAACGCAGTTAATTGTGGGTTCTGAGGGAACTTTAGCCGTTGTAACCAAGGTTATTTTGAAGCTTTTGCCGAAACAGAAGGCTAGATTGACCCTTTTTGTTGCGTTCAAAGAGCTTAGGCAAGGTGTGGCGACTGTTCCGCTTTTGTTGAAGTGTGGTGTTACACCCCTTATAATCGAGTTTATTGATAAGGTTGGGCTTGGCGCCATGGAAAATTACACTGGAATAATTGTTCCAATAGATGAGCATGTGCGCGACAAGTCGGAAGCTTTTCTCCTCATTGTTTTGGAGGGTGAAAGTCAAGAAAAACTTTACAGGGACGCCGAGCTTGTTAGCGAAATCTGTATGAAGAACGGTGCAATTGAGGTTCTTGTTCCATCCACTGAAAGAGCTGGGAGGGAGCTTTTAGAGTTGAGGGAAAAATCCTTTTACGCCGCTAGGGATGCTGGTGCAACTTTTCTTGTCGACGTGGTTGTTCCACGAAGTCAAATCCCAGAATTCATGGAGGGGGTTAAGAAAATTTCCATGGAACATTCAGTGGTTATAAGTGGTGCTGGACATGTTGGTGATGGGAACGTACACCTAGCCATATTCGAAAAAAATCCGGAGAAACTGTCAGCCATTTTGAGGGAGATTTACACTTTGGGAAAAGCTTTGGGAGGCGCTGTGTCGGCTGAACACGGCATAGGCTTGGAGAAAAAGGAGCTTTTCCTAGAGTTTGAGGATAAAGCAAAAATTGAGCTTATGAAGAGGATTAAGAGGGCTTTCGACCCCAACAACATCCTAAACCCGGGAAAAATTTTCTGAAAAGAGGTTACGCTTTAAATATGAGGTCAGCGGATGCATTACTTCTTTCCGAAAGTCGCCTTTGGAGAACTATGACATGTGGGAGTTGATGCTTCCCCTCTTCGGCTTTTTGATAAGCATAGCCGCAGCCTTAACAGGCGTTGGAGGCGGAATATTCATAGTTCCTCTCTTAACGCTTCTCTACAACTTTGAGCCGGTGGTAGCGGTAGGCACAAGCTTGGCCACAATAATCATCACGTCCATAGCATCCTCCGCAAATTATCTAAAACAAAACCGCGTTTACGTTAAGGCTGGTTTGGCTTTGGCTTGCGCCACTGCACCTGGAGGCTATGTTGGAGCATCCATCACGGCTGTTCCAACTGTAAAGATGTGGCTTGGCGTTATTTTCGGCGCTTTCCTGATTTTTGTTGCCTTTCAAATGGTTTACAAAGCCTTTACCACAGAATCCGTAAAGGCATGCGGTGTAGTTGATGCTGCCTTTGAAAAAGGGCTGCTGTTTAACAGGCGGAAAATGCTTTATGGCTTATTCTTAAGTTTCTTTGGTGGGGTAACCTCTGGGCTTTTGGGAATAGGTGGAGGAGTTGTTCTTGTTCCAGTCATGTGCTACGCGCTTAGTTTTCCAATACATTTCGCCATACCAACATCTATGTTCATAATGATTTTTACATCGATTTCCGGCGTGGTCAGCCACGTGCAGCAGGGAAACGTGAACGCTTTGTATGCATTTTATCTTGGAGTAGGCTCTGTTGTTGGGGCGCAAGTCGGCGCTTATACGAGTAGGAGGCTTTCAAATAGAAGCCTAAACCTTGTTTTTGCGGCTATGCTCCTTGTGGCAAGTGTCAACATGATACTTAAAAACTTACATTACATCTGACTCCATTGTGCGAGTAAACTTGGAATATCCTAAAATTTATAACTAGGCTTTTGCTAGTTTTTCGGAAGGTGAGTATGTGAATCTAGTGGCAGCGTTGCTCGTTCTTAACGGTCAGCTCTTGCAGCTCCCAGGAGGGGATGTCTTCTCACAAATTTTAACTCTAATCATTTACGCTTTCATATTCATTTCCATATTTTATGGTCAGCGTATTCAGCTTTATATTATGCTTAGGGAGGTTGAGGGCAGTCTCTACAAGCTGAAGTACATCCGAGACGAGGGGCGAAGAATAGCCATAGAAACCATCAAGGAGATTGGAAAGCCCCAAACGGACCCGTCAGCTAGGGTTGACCGCTTCCTAGAATATTTTACGATTGCTCCTCAAAGCCTTGACCCGGCTGGAATTGTTTGGAAGCTTGAACACATACTGGACGTTAGAGACACCCGCTTTAAGGATGAAGTTAAGCTTATTGCCCCAGCGGCTGACGAAACTCAGGCGAACAATTTGGAGAACACTCTTGAGGCGGCTATGGCTTTAAACTACATTTACAAGGTTATAAGGCATTACTATTTGCTTGGAAAGAAGACGTTAAGCCTCTACATTATAATGCAGATTCAGATGATTCTGCCGCTGGTCATGCGGGAAGCCGAAGCCTACGCAAGCGCCCTTAAAGCCTTCGCCTACGGCCAGCCCATTGGTGACGGTGTCGGCGCGCTGGTTGCAGCAAAACTCATGCACGGTCACCCAATAAGAAAGGTTCCCAAAGACTGTGTTGTGGCTGAGGTTCCCTTTGAAGGGAGAACAGCCTACGTCATAAAGGCTGAAGGTCCAGGCGGGAACGTTGGTAAACCCGGAGACGCCATTAAAACAATTATTGAAGAGAATGAGGGCAAAATAGCCAACATAATAATGATTGACGCCGCCTTGAAGCTTGAAGGCGAGGAGGTCGGTGAAGTAGCTGAGGGTGTTGGTGCAGCCATAGGCGGTCCAGGCGTAGACCAGTTCAAGATTGAGGAAACCATTCTGAAGTATCGCATTCCCATAAATGCTGTTATAATTAAGGAGGATATTGGCGATGCTGTTTCGCCGATGCGCAAGGAGATTTTCGAGGCTGCTGACAAAGCCATCGAGAGGATTAGGCAAGTGGTGTTGGAGAGGACTAAGGAGGGCGACAAGGTTATTATTGCCGGTGTTGGGAATACCATAGGCATAGGACAATAAGAGAGGGCGATGACGATGAGCAGTAGCAGAAGTGACGCGTCTGCGGCAACGAGGGTTTCATCCTTCGTCCTCCTCATAATATTTGTCACTTTGGCCTTAGCCTTGGCGGCGCTGGTGCTTGCAATTTACCTCTACAACACCGCGCCGGAAATCGCTGTTTACTGGCTTCTTTTGGGTTTTATAGGCTTAGCCTTGTCAACTTATGTGCTGTTCCAGACGCGGCAGCGGATACTCCGCTTGAGAATTGAGGCTCCGCCGATTACCACGACTATTGAGTGTAGGAAGTGCGGCTTCAAAAGCGTCCGAGAGTTTCAGCGAGGCGATTATGTTTTCAAAGAGGTTGAGCCATGCCAGAAGTGCAACGAGAAAATGATTATTACAGCCATTTACCGAGAGGTTCGTGAGAAGGGTAAGGCGCCTTTTCCCTATTGATAGGAGCTAGGTTAGGACTAGGCATCCGTCCTCAACCACTAGGACTGTGTGTTCCGCTTGGGCTACTGGTTTTCTGCTGGCTTCTACGAAAACTGGATAGCTCATGATAGCCTTTGAAGTTAGAAGCTCCTTGAAGGCTTCCCTATAATGTTCTTTTGGGATTACGCCTTGAAGCCAACGCTCGGTAAATGGCAGTGTTTTAAAGTTTTCCTCAATAAATTTTAGAAGCTTTTTTGCATAGGCGTTTTTGAGGGGCTTCTGTTTTACAAAGCGAAATATTGTGGCTTCTGTGCTATTTTCCACCTTGCCGACGGCGTTTTGCACTGTCACGAAGGGTTCTATGGCGTAGGCTTCGCCTATCTTAACTTTTGTGAAGGATAAGTGTGCCACGTTTGGAAGTGATGTTCCGGCATGCACCAAGTATCTGCCAACGCTGTGTCCTGTTAAGTTTGAGATGGGCTTAAAGCCTTTGGACTTTATTGTCTGTTCTATTAGTGCGCCAAGCCTTGAGGTTGGTGTTTCTGGGCGTATGGCTTCCACAGCCTTTTTTAGGGCTTGCTCTGCCGCGTCCACCATTTCACGGTATTCTGGGTTAAAGCATATTGTCACTGCTGTGTCTGTTACATAGCCGTCCACATGGGCACCAATATCCACTTTCACAAGAGACTTTTCCGGAATTCTCCTTGTGTCGTTTGGCGGTGAGGTGTAGTGGGCTGCAATCTCGTTTATTGAGACGTTGCATGGGAAGGCTGGTTTCCCGCCTTTACGCCTAATCAGCTCCTCTGCCTTTTCACAAACCTCTATTATTGGCATGTTTTCGCGGACAAAGCCCTTCAACTCTTCTCGGGTTTCGCGGAGAATCCTACCAGATGAACGGAGCTTCTCAAAGGCTTCCTTGTCTATGGCTTTCATTTATGGGGCACTTTAACCTTTTAACTTTATAAACTAAACAGTATTAAAGGGTTTAAAGATTTAGCGGGAGGCTTGATGTTTGGCGAAGGTTACGTGGTTTGGACACGCCTCATTCAAAATTGAGATGGGCGGGAAAATTGTGCTGATTGACCCTTGGCTCGATGGGAATCCAGCCTCGCCAGTGAAGGCTTCTGAAATCGACAGGGCTGACATTGTTTATGTGACCCACGACCACGGCGACCATCTTGGCGACGCCATAAACATTTGCAAGCGAACCAACGCCACTTTTGTTTCAACTTTTGAGCTTGGCAATTACGCCAGCGAAAACGGCGTCAAAGACGTTGTTGGACTAAACATCGGTGGATGCGCAGAGGTTAAAGGCGTAAAACTTTACATGGTTCAAGCCTTCCACACATGCTCAAGGGGTGCACCAACAGGCGTTGTTGTCGAAGCTGAAGGAAAAAGGGTGTACCATGCCGGAGACACCGGCCTTTTCGGAGACATGAAGCTTATTGGGCAGCTTTACAAGCTTGATTTGGCACTATTGCCAATAGGCGGATACTACACTATGAGCGCTTTGGAGGCAGCTGAAGCCGTCAGACTGTTGAAGCCCAAGGTCGTAATTCCGATGCATTATAAGACTTTTCCTGTTCTAGCCCAATCGGCAGACGAGTTTGTCAAAAAAGTGAAGGGGAAGGCGCCGAAAGCCAAAGTGGTGGTTCTGAATCCGGGAGAAAGCTACCAGCTCTAGGCTCTGGGCTTGAAAATTTTTGGCTGGAGGGTTGCAAACTCGTCTCCGCCCAAATGGAAGACCATTTTTGCTTTTTCTAGGTCGTAGCCAGCGCTTGTGAAGCAGTCTTTGTTTGCGTAGGCTTCTAGGATTTCGCCTACAAAAATTGTGTGGTCCCCGGTTTGAAATTGACTGTGAAGCCTACATTCCAAGTGGGCGATGCACTCCTTAATTATTGGCGGCTTAACCTTTCTGGCTGGAAGGGGCGTTAATCCAGCCTCCTTAAACTTGTCGCGGTCTCTTCCGCTAACCCGACCACAAAAGAATGTGGCGTCCAATATCTCCATTGTTGGAATGTTAACGACAAATTCTTTTGTCTCTTGGATTAGGCTGTGGGAGTGTCTTCGTGGCGCAATGCTTACAGCCACAAGCGGCGGATTTATGGATGTTGGCATAGCCCAAGCCAAAGTGATAATGTTTGGTTTTCCGTCTTTGCCAACGCATGAGACTAGAACCGTGTGCATTGGGTGGACAAGCCTAAAAGCGTTTGAAGGGCTTACATCGACAACTTCTTTCCCATTCATTCTTTGCACGCCTCCAACTTTCTAGCGTTTTATGTGAAACTTGTCTAAAATGTTTCTGGCTTTCTCCCGCTTCTTCCTATGGTCTTCAAGAAAACTGTTAATCCTATCCGTCAATTCCTTTTTGCATTCGCCGCACAAAATTTCCCCAGCCTTGCATTTTCTCTCCCTCTCGGCAAGCTTATCGTCGTCTTCCTCAAAAATGAATAGGAAGTACTGAAAAACCGTGCATATAGACGGATCTCCACCCATTTTCCGCTGCTCCGCCACGGTTGGCTTACCACCAGTAAAGGCGTTCCAAACCTTACGCTTTACAACTTCCGGCGGGTCTGTTGTGAATATGCATGTTTCGGGTTCTGAAGCGCTCATTTTCCCGCCAACGCCCAAGCCCGGAAGAAGGCGACAGTGAATCTGCGCTGGCTTATAATAGCCAAGCTTTGGAGCGACATCACGTGTAATCCGCCAATAGGGGTCTTGGTCTATGGCTGCAGGAATAAGAGCCGGAACATTTTCGCCTGTTAGTTTTGCGTGGATGAAGCATGGGGCCGCCTGGATGGCTGGCCAGAAAACCCATCCAATGTTTGTGCTTTCTTGAAAGCCGAAAGTGGCTCTGGCTGTTGAGTAGGTTATGCGTTTGGCAACCTCCAAGGCTAAATCGTACAGCAAGTCTATGTCCTGCACGTCATATATTATGAAGGTGTTTTCTGGCTTGAAGCCCAGGGCTATGAGGTCTAAAGCGTTCTCATAAGCGAAGTTTGTTGCCTCTTTAAGCTCCAACTCGTCCTTAACCAAGAATTTTTCGTCATCCGTCATTTGGAAATAGAGCCTCGTCTTAAAACTGTCTTGCAAGTGCTTTGTAAAAACCCAAGGAACCAGATGCCCCAAATGAACCGGGCCAGAGGGGCCCCGACCAGTATACAGCACAAATTTTGTTCCCTTCTCGTATAGGTCTAGGACAACATCTAGGTCGCGGTGCGAAAAGAAGAGGCCCCTCCGCAGTTGAAGGTGAAGCCCGCCTGTGTGTTTTGCCAGTTTTTGGATTAGCTCCATTGTTAGGGGCTGGGTTCCAAACTCGCGGATTAGGCGTTCGTAGTCTACTTTGCCCCTAACCTCCCATGGAGTGACAACCATCTCGTTTCTTTCTTCGCCCAATCTTTACACTTTCCAAACCTTTTCTGGCTTCCTTATACAATTCCCATGAGGCGTATTAAATTTTGTGAAAACGCCTACGGAATAAGCTATAAATATGGGGTTGGCATTTCCATTCAAATGTTGTTGGTGAAGGGATGCCCCGCCAATTCACATGAGAAGCGGCTTTGCTTTCGCTTTTAAAGGGCATAGTTTTAAAACTCTCCAAAGACTCTTATGTAAGCATCATAGCGCGCTAAACGGCTTAAACCATAATCTGGGTGTTTGAAGATGGTTGGTTTGCGGCTTCATGAAAGAAAAACCTTAATGGCACTGCAGGAGCTTGGCGGAAAAGCCTCTGTGGAAGACATAGCCGAAAAAAGCGGCTTGGCACACGCCGCTGTTATGAGGGCTGCCTTAACCCTTTCAGCGCGTAACCTTGTAAAAGTTCATGAGAGGAAATGGAATGTCGCCACGTTAAATGAGGAAGGCGAGGGCTATGTGCAGTACGGCTTGCCAGAGCGGCGTCTTCTCCGCGCTTTGTTGAGGCTTGGCGGCGAGGCAGGTGTAGATGAGGCTGCCAGAGAGGCTGGTTTAGATGCTGGTCTTGTACCGATAGCTTTGGGCTGGCTGAAGAGAAAGGGCTGGGGAACAATTAAGGGCGAAAAATGTGAGTTAAATGTGGAAGCCGAACCGCCGCTTGGGGGTGATGAGAAGCTTTTAGCCACAATTTTCGAGAAGCGCTCCATCACCGTTGAGGGTTTAAGCAGAGAGCAGAAAGAAGCCTTAGACATTATCCGAAGGCGCAAGCTTGTGGATTTAGAGGAGAAAACTTACCGCGAACTGGAGCTAACAGCGGAAGGATGGAAGACCGTCAAAAAAGGCTTAGAAATAGTTGAGGAAGTGACACAGCTAACCCCAGAACTCATAATAACTGGGCGTTGGAAAAGCGTGAAACTCACAAGGTTCGATGTGGCGGCTCCTGGACCAGCCGTTTATCCTGGCAAGATGCACCCGCTTCAGCAGATTATCAAGCGCGCCCGCGAAATCTTTTTGGAGATGGGCTTCACGGAAATTCGTGGCCCACTGGTGGAGACGGCCTTCTGGAACTTTGACGCCTTGTTTCAACCTCAAGACCATCCAGCCCGCGAAATGATGGACACTTTTTATTTGGCTAATCCGCAGACGGGACGGTTGCCATCCCGAAGGCTTGTGGAGGCTGTTGCAAAAACCCATGAAGACGGTTGGGTTACCGGCTCTAAGGGTTGGCGTTACAAGTGGAATCCAGAAGAAGCCAAGAGGCTTGTTCTGCGAACCCACACAACAGCCGAAACAATAAAGTATTTGGCTACACGCAAAAAGCCACCAATAAAAGTTTTCTCCGTGGACAGAGTTTACAGGAACGAGCAGGTCACCTACAAGCACTTAGCCGAATTCCACCAGATTGAGGGCATAGTTGTCGACAAGAGGGTTACACTCCGCGATTTAATGGGAACCCTAAAAACCTTCTACACAAAATTCGGCCTTGAAAAGATAGAGTTTTGGCCAAGCTACTTCCCTTATACGGAGCCTTCAGCTCAAGCTGTGGCTTACCATCCCAAGCTTAAGCGTTGGATAGAACTTTGCGGCATGGGAATTTTCCGACCAGAAGTTTTGGCGCCTGTGGGCGTGAAATGTCCGGTTTTGGCTTGGGGAGGCGGGCTGGAACGCCTCGCCATGATTGAACTCGGCTTGGACGATGTTAGATTGTTGTATGCGAACAATCTGGGATGGTTGAGGAGGACACCCCTATGCCAGTGATAACGCTTAATGTGGAACGTTTTTCAAGGTTTTTAGGCAAGCCCGTGACCGTTGAAGACCTGACAAAGTGGCTTCCATGGATAGGCTTCGACTTGGAAGAAATTGGCGAAGACCATGTAAAGGCTGAGTATAACCCAAACCGCATAGACTTCTGCAGCTATGCTGGTGTGGCCCGCGCATTAAAAGGCTTCTTGGAACTGGAGACTGGAATGCCAAAATACCATGCGGAAGAGCCCAAAACAACACTTAGAGTGGACGGCGCCGTTGCCACTGTTAGGCCATACATGCTTGCCGCCATAGTTCGAGATGTAAAGCTGGATGAAGGCGCTGTTGTTGAGCTAATGGATATGCAGGAAGACCTCCACTGGGGGGTTGGCAGAGACCGTAAAAAGGCTTCTATCGGCATCCACAACTTGGACGTTGTTGAGCCGCCCTTCATCTATACCGCTGTGGAACCAACAAGCGTCAAATTTGTCCCCCTTGGCAAAACAGAGGAGATGACACCCAAAGAGATTCTTGAAAAACATGAGAAGGGCGTGGCTTACCGCCACCTAATCGACTGGTCGCCAAAATATCCACTGCTAATCGATAGGCACGGGCAAGTTTTGTCAATGCCGCCAATAATAAACGGTGAACTTACAAGAGTAGACGCCAATACACGCAATCTCTTTTTGGATGTTACTGGACCAAATTTTGAGGCTGTGGAGAAAGGCCTAAAAGTTTTGGCGACCGCCCTAGCCGACATGGGCGGCAAACTTGAAAAGGTTATTGTGCATTATCCAGACCGCACGGTGGTTTCGCCGAATCTTGAACCAGAAAAGATGAGGCTTAGGCTGAGCTACGCCAACCGAATGTTGGGCTTAAGACTTTCAGAGGCTGAAGCCATAAAATGCCTGCAAAAGTGTCGATTGGACGCGGAAACCATTGAAAAGGGCGTTTTGGAAGTTGCCATTCCACCCTACCGCATTGACATAATGCATGAAATAGACCTCGTCGAGGAGGTCGCCATAGGCTACGGCTACTACCGCCTAGAACCAACAATACCCCCCACCGTGACTGTTGGCGAAAAGCACCCAGTAAATAAGTTGGCAGACACCGTACGCCAAATAATGACCGGTTTAGGCTTCTTGGAAGTTATGAACTTCACCCTAACAAATGAACGCGTCCACTACGAGCTTATGAGACTTAAACCAGAAAACCCGGTGCGCCTCGCAAACCCAGTGTCAGCCGAATACACAATAATGAGGGAGATGCTCTTACCAGGACTTTTGAAGAACCTGGCGGAAAACAAGCATGAAAGCTATCCGCAAAAGCTTTTTGAAGTTTCAGACGTGGCAAAAATAAACCGCCGCCAAGAAACCATGTGTGAAAGACGCTTACACTTGGCAGCGGTAACATGCCACTCAACAGCCAACTACACAGAAATAAAATCCACATGCGAAGCACTCCTTGCCAACTTAGGCTTAACAAACTGGCAAATAAAAGAGACGAAACATCCAAGCTTCTTGCAAGGCAGGACCGCAGCCATCAAAATAGGAAATAAACAAATTGGGGTTCTAGGCGAAGTCCACCCACAAGTCCTAAACAACTTTGAACTGGAAAACCCAACAGCAGCCCTAGAAATAGACATCGAATGGCTTATAACCAAAAAATCTAGAGAGGGGTATCCAATTTAGCAACCACCCACAACCTAAATTGGCTCCAGCAGTCATTTTTTAATGCCCAGGAAATTCTATAGAGGGGCTATCAATTTTGCAGTTCTCCGCCAGCAACAAAATTGACATCGCGAAAATTCTAGAGGGAAGGGGGGTAGAGAAAATAAGCCTAAAACCCAGCCAAAATTTCAAAAGCTTACGGCTTAAAGAATCATTAGCTCCATCGGCACAAGTTTTCCGCTTACCGGGTCAACCTGCAACCCTAAAAGTTCAAGGGTTGTCACGCCCAAAAGGGTGGGTGTGCCCTCATCCGCAACGGCAACAAGTGATGTTACGCCTTCCCCACCTATTGTTATGTACGCCTCTGAAACTGGAAACTCTACGATGCTTCCATTCGCGGTCTTAAATTTTCGCCTACCCAACTCTTTCAACTTAAGCTTTTCAGCAACACTTCTCGGAATAACCGTGTAAATAGCGCCTGTGTCCACAATAAACTCCAACTCCTCCTTCAAATTGCGGTCTAACGGGTTAGCAATAAAACCTCGAACCCTAACGCAACCTACCCTACGACACACATGCAATTAACGGCTAATCAACCATAAAAGGTTAACCGCAATCGCCAAAAACTAGAGAGGGGCGGTGTATTTGTAACTTAAAAACATCAACAAATATGACTCGCTTTTAAACAGCAACATTTAATTCTAAAAGAGGCTTTAACCTCCTTTGGCGATGAACACTCTCCCAAGCGAGCCTTCTTGAAATCCCGCCGGGATAAATCCATGCCGACGGACCCAACAGAGCAGCAAGCCCACAAAACGCTTGTTGCTGTGAAGGCGGGTTTACCCAAGCATGGGACACCGGCGGGCGCGGGCGCTCCAAAATTCCCACGCCGGAGAGAGCTTAACCAAGGGGAGCGAAAGGCTCCACGATGAAGTTAAGTGATAGGTAACGTGGGAAACAAAAGCGCCCGCGAAACAACTTTTAAGTTGCAGTTCCGCTTATTTGTAAAAGGCTTGACAGTCTTGGACATAGAAACAAAAATAGAACTCATTAAACGTCCGCCAACAGAGGAAATTCTCGTTGAAAGCGAGTTAAGAGAACTTTTAGAGACAAATGAGCATCCTGGACACTACATTGGTTTTGAGATTTCGGGTTTGCTGCATCTTGGAAACCTTGTAATTTCAGGCTTCAAAATAAACGATTTATTGAAGGCTGGCGTCCGGTGTCAAGTCTATCTGGCGGATTGGCACAGTTTCATAAACAACAAGTTCGGCGGAGACTGGGACAAAATCCTCCAAGCCACAAAATACTACGCTAAAGCCTTCCAATTCTTCTGCCCAGGCGTAAAAATTGTCGTCGGCTCAGAACTCTACCACAATAATGATGAGTATTGGCGAAACCTGCTAAAGTTTGCAAAGCACATGACACTAAGCCGAACACTTCGCTGCCTAACAATAATGGGTCGAAGCGAAACCGAAAGGCTAGACTTGTCGCAGTATTTCTATCCGCCAATGCAGGCCGTCGACATAAAAACCATAGGCGCAGACATACCCCACGGCGGGATGGATCAACGCAAAGCCCACGTGCTTGCCCGCGAAATCTTTCCAAAAATGGGGTGGAAAAAGCCGGTGGCTTTGCACCACCACCTGCTCATGGGTATAGCAGAGCCAGCCAAACTCGAAACAAAGGATAAGCTGGAGCAGGTGATTGCCAGCAAAATGAGCAAGTCCAAGCCCTGGACAGCCATATTCATCCACGACAACGAAGAACAGATAAGAGCTAAACTGAAGAGGGCATGGTGCCCGGAAAAGCAGACGGAAATGAACCCAGTCCTAGAAATAGTCAAATACGTAATATTCCATGAAGCAAAAGCCTTCACGGTCGAACGCCCATCAAAATATGGCGGCACAATAACCTTCGAAAACTACGAACAATTAGAAAAAGCCTACAGAACCGGGCAACTTCACCCGCAGGACTTGAAAAATGCAGTAGCCAAAGAACTAGCCCGTATATTGGAACCCATAAGACGCTACTTCGAAACAGACAAAGAGGCTAGAGAAAGCCTAGAAGTTGTGAGAAAGGCTGAAGTAACAAGGTAAAAAGGCTTGTCCACACACCTAAAGGAGAAGGAAGAACAAATCCTACAAATTCTGGAGCAGCTAGCCGAAGAAAACAAAAGCGGGAAGCCAATCCTTGTCGAGGGAAGAAAGGACGCGGAAGCCCTGAAAGAGCTAGGCATACACGGACAAATGATATTCGCAAAAACTGGCGGAAAAAATCTCTTAAATGTTATTTCAGAAATAGAAGCCTCAAAAACAGGGGAAGTCATAATGCTCCTAGACTTTGACAGAAGAGGCAGAGAACTAACAGAAAACATAAAACAGCATATAGAAAAGATGGGCGTTAAGGCTAACTTGTACTATTGGCTGAGGCTCTCCAGCCTAACTGGTAAGGAAGTAAAGGACGTGGAAGGCTTGGCCAAATACATGAAAACATTAAAAAGCAAGATTGGTGATTCATAAAGGTAATATATATCGAAAGTCATTATTAACTAATCTCGGTGTTGAGAGAGGACAATTCTCTCATCACACATTCAAACTAACACAAGGTATAAACTATATGCATAAAGGAGGTGACGCTTACGGGTTCATCACAAACCCTTACAGTAAAGTATGTAATACGGGCAAAATTCGAAATAGAAGGCGTAGTTGAAAAGCCAGACGTTATAGGAGCGGTTTTCGGACAAACAGAAGGCCTCTTCGGACCAGAACTAGACCTAAGGGAACTCCAAAAATCTGGGAGAATAGGCAGAATAGAAATAGAACTTCACTCAAAAAATGATAAAACAACCGGGACTATTACAATTCCCACGAGCCTAGACCGCGTTTCCACAGCCCTTCTAGCAGCCAGCATAGAAAGCATAAACCGTGTTGGGCCATGTGCCGCGAAGGTAACCCTTGAAAAAATTGAGGATGTAAGGGAAACAAGGCGAAAAGCCATAATTGAAAGGGCTAAAGAAATTCTCCACAAATGGACTATTGAGTCGATGCCAACCGTGGACGAGGTTTTTAAGGAACTGGCTGAAACCCTAAAGGTGGCGAAAGTTGAAAAATACGGTCCAGAGGAGCTTTCAGCAGGACCAGAAGTCGACAGTGCAAAGGAAATAATCCTCGTTGAAGGAAGAGCCGACGTAATAAACTTGCTGCGCTGCGGAATCCACAATGTTATAGCCCTTGAAGGCGCCAAAGTTCCAGAAACAATAAAGAAGCTATGCAGAGAAAAGGAGGCAACAGCCTTCCTTGACGGAGACAGGGGCGGAGACCTAATCCTAAAAGAGCTGCTACAAGTTACCAACATAAAATATGTGGCTAGAGCCCCAAGAGGAAAAGAGGTTGAGGAACTGAACTGCAAGGAAATCTTCGAGGCTTTAGAAGCCAAAGTCCCCGTGGAGGAGCTTTTCAAGCCGCCAAAACGGGAAAAACGCCGAGTGGAGCTTCCAAAAGAGGTTGTTCAGATAGCCAAGGAACTGGACGGCACATTTGAGGCGGTTCTCCTAAACGAGAAACTAGAACCCATAGAAAGGCTTCCAGTAAGCCAACTGGCAGAAAAACTCCAACAAACCAGCGGCGTAGATACCGTTGTATTTGACGGCATAATAACCCAGAGAATAGTGGACATAGCCAGCGAGAAAAACATAAAAAACATAGTGGCTTCCCGCATTTCAGAAGCCGTAAAGCCGCCACTAAACGTGCAGCTTATAACTTTCTCCGAAATATCCGAAAGCTAACCTAGAAAAAGTCTGTAAGCCTCCTGGTCTCCCTTTCCTTATCGCTGGCCTTAGCCGTTAACAACTGCTCCTCGGTTATGCCAAAGCACTCGAGGACTCTGGCGGCTGCCGGCACAACCTGATTTGTCACGTAATATTCTATGTCCACTTCGTCGTAAGAAGCGAACATGTAGGGCTTAACCCTCTCATATAGGCGCCCAGTTCCAGCAACCACAACATAGCCAACTTTGTCGCCCATGGCAAGCTTCCAACCCTTCTCCATCAACATTCTGGCTGCCTCAACATGAGGCGTCTTAACAGCGTATTCCTCAACTGGCTTCGTCAAAGTCTTCCAAATAATTAGGTCGCGGTATGGAACACGCCTCTGCCTTAACTCATAAATGAACTGTTGGGTGAATCTCGCAGCTTTCTGCGGCGACTGCTCCTTCAAAATTATCTCCAAAACTTTTTCCTGAACCTTTTTTGCTACAACAGCCCAGTCGCCACGAATAACCTCCAAACCAACAATGTCAAGCCGTCCATCTGGAAGAAGCCCAGCATAGCGCTTCTTTGCTTCAGTAAAGAATATGCGCGTATAAATCTTGTCAGGCTTGATTTCCAAGCCGAGCTTCTCATAAATTTTTGCGGCAAGCTGCTCAACTTTTTCCGGCTCATACTTTATGAAGATGCTGTCAGTGTCGCCGTAAACAACCGTTAAGCCTTCCTCCTCAGCCATCCTAATAGCGCTTAAGATTGTGTGTCTGCCCCAAGCAGTGGCAGCTTCAGCGACTGGCTTAATATACCATCTTGCGCCAATCCAGCCTGCATAACCATAGGAAGCATTTGTAATAACCTTAATCGCCTTTTGTCTAGCATCCAAAACGCGGTATTCAACGCTGTCTGGGGCGCACTTCTTCATCTTTGAACGAACTTCATTCCTAACACTTATCAGGTGCGACAGAACCTCCTTGTAAAAGCCCGGAGGCTCCTTTCTAAATCTATGCTTGACTTCTGGCGCTTCATAAACGCCGCATGGTGGAATCGGCTCTTTAGGAGCTACATAAGTATCTGGTGAAAGATTGTAGGCTATCATAATGTTTGGGTACATAGCTGCAAAGTCTAAAACGGCGATGTTCTCATGCAAGCCGGGCTTGGGACTAAGCACTATGGCGCCAGCATAAGGTCTATAGGGCTGCTCAACCCTTTTTGGCACAAGCTCGCCGATTCTGTGGGCGTGCTTAATTAGGAACCACTCAACCCTAAAGCCCACAGCGGCTGTTCCAACGTGGTCAAGGGGCAAACCGACAAGGCTTGAAAGCTGCATGGCAAAGTCCAGAATGGCGTTAGCTATGCCCATAATACAGCGGGTATTTTCTAGCGAAAACCTCCTGAGGATTTCACGTTTCGCCTTATCATCCCAGTAATCGGCAAAATCAACATCCTCCACCAAAACACGCTCTTCAATTTTCATAACGCCCAAATAATCCGCCAAATTCTCCAAAGCCTTAACCTTAACATCTGGAAACTCGTCCGCAAAATCGAAAATATCGATGTTAGCCCTTCCAGTAATTGAAACATGTCCATAAACACTTGTATGCGGTTCGGTTTTAGCCCTATCAATGGACAAACGCAAGCCAAGCCTCTTACAACGCTCATTAAGGTAAGCCCAATCCTGCCTATTCACACCATAACCAACAACAATATCAGGGTCAAACTTTCGCACATAATCTATGAAGGCCTCTAGAACAGGCTTATCATCCCTATCCTCGCCAGCGACAAACTGCCTCTCTTCACCGCTATTAGTTGCCACCGAAATTATGACAACGGGATTCCTGTCAGGTTTCGGCGCCCCTTCGCGGCTATAACAAATCATCGAAAAACCTAAAACTCTCAGTTTTGGCACCTCTGCCCTTTCAACAAATTTCGGCGGAGACGCAGCAACATAAACGTGGTCTACTTGCAAATCCACATTTTTCAATTCTTCAGCAACCTCAACCTCATGCCAGCCACATGGCACAACACCATTATCAATTAAATAACGCATCGAATAGCGAATATCATCTTCAAAGCACTCTTTAATGCCCTCAATTCTCCTAAAGGCCTTAGCATACTTCGCCATGGCGTCCGGGTCACGACAATAAACCTTCAAGGCTTTAACGGGCTTACCGAAAAACTTCCTATCAACAGCCTCAACCCTAACAACAAACGGAAACTCCGTCTTTCTAGCCTCAATCTTTCCAGCAACCTTTGCAGGATCAAAGCCCTCCTCAACAACAGCATAAAAATACGAAAGGAAACCTCTATCAACCACCAAAACTCTATTCCCAGAAGAGTCTATGCCCCAAAGCCACACCTCAGGCTCGTGATCCCTAACCTCATAATTCACATCCAACAACCAAAACATAACCCTCATACACACCGCCCTTGCACACGATTTAGCTTTTAACAAGCAGTTTAAATAAAGTTTCCATAAAATGGCGGGTCCGCCGGGATTTGAACCCGGGATCTCCGGCTTAGAAGGCCGACGCGCTCTTTGGATTAAGCATTACGCCTTGTCCAAGCTGCGCCACGGACCCTCCGCTGATTTTCATAGATAAAAATGTTAGAGATATAGTTTTATCTACAGCCTATGTGCTTTAACAGAAAAATTTACTTAAAACTTTAAAGATGAGGCTTTCCCCATATTATTAGAAAGGTAGGCAGCTTGTCTGAGAATAGGATAGGTGACATTCCTATCTTTCCTTGTAAATTACGTAGTTCCTAATCAAATATCGTAGTCCCTCTATTACGATATAGTTAAACATCTTCTGATAGATATGGAGATGCATTATGCGAGGGCTGGTAGGGAAGGATCGGAAGTTATCTACACGATTAATTTGAGGATGTTGTAGGAAGCTATTGAGGAGAAGTTAAAAAGCGAGAAGGTGACGTCCGTAAATATCGGCAGAACCGTTTTAGCCCTTCTTTACGGCTCTAAACTCCGGAAGACAAAGACTTTTACGTTACAACCACAAGTGGTGGGAGAAAAAATTATCATATTCGCGTTAATCCAAGAACTCTAAATATCTTGAAAAGCTTCCTGTAACGCTACTCCATGTATATCGCAGGTCGCCATGGCTTAGCCAGTTTCGCCCTGTTTTTGGGGTCATAGAGTTCCTTTTCTTCCTCGCTTTGAATTGTAATCTTGGCGTTTATCTCGGCTTCCAAAAATTCCTTTGCTGTCTCCAATATTCCAGTTTCATCCATCCACCCGACCTGCATTAGTCTCTCCTTTCTCTCTTTTGGTATTTTATTGATTTCTTCAATGATTTTGCCTATGAAATCGGCTACTTCTTTAGCTTTTCCCTTTAAATCTTCATCTTTTAGCAGTTCCCTGATTAAGCTGGCTTGTTCAATTTTTCCTTCCAAGGATTTTTTGATGGCCTTTAGGTAAGCCTTCCACTTCCACTTCGCTGCTGTGTAATAGAATATTTTTGTGGGTTTCATACCTGTTGCCTTTATGATGTGTGCTGTGTCTTCCAGCAGAGCTGCAATGAGTGTTTCGCTTTCTTCAGCCTTAACATCAACTTTTGCCTCATGTGGTTTTGGCCACGGCGCCAAGGAAGCGAATCCCTTTTCGCCCATTTTCTCCCAAAGCTCTTCGCAGATGTGGGGCGCGAAGGGAGCGAGCATCAGTATTTGAGTTTTCAACGCTTCGTTCATTACGTAGGCCACGGCGGCTTTTGGTGTTGTTTTAACCCGTTTCTGGTACCATTGTAGGTCTTGGTCCAGTTCAAATAAAATTGTGTGGATTGCTTTACGCACAGCTAGTTTTTCCATGGCATCCGTTACTTTTTTGATGTGTTCTTGCAGTCGGCTCAACATCCATCTATCAATAGCTGTCAGCTCCTCGTTTGAAGGATGACTTTTTTGACATGTTCCTGTTTCGGCCATTTCAATAACAAGCTTGTAAAGCCGCTCCAGCCTGTCTCGCATCGCCTTTGCAACGGATGGGCTGAAATCTGCATCTTGTAAAAGTTCTGCCGTTGCTAACACGCTTAGCCTTATTGGGTCCGCGCCGTAGGCCGCCAGTCCTTCTCGTAGCGGTATTATGTTGCCGAAGGATTTGCTCATTTTAGCTCCTTCCATGGTGACAAGCCCGTTTGTCACTATTTGCCGCGGCCAAAGGTTTTCTGGGAATATGGCTGTGTGGTTGAATATCATGAATGTTAAATGGTTTGGAATAAGTTCGTGGGCTGAATGCCTGCTGTCTAGGGGATAAAAGTAAAGGAACTCTTGCCTCATCTCTTCTAGGACTTTGGCGTTTATTCCAGTTTCATCCGCCACTTCTTCCGCGTTTCCAATTCCGAGGAAAACGTAGTCAAAAACTTTATCCGTTAGCTGATCTGGCTGGATTTTATGCTCTTTTATGTGGCGAACTATAGTGTAGTACGCCATGTATATTGTTGAGTCTGATAGGGACTCTATGATCCATTCAGGGTCCCATGGCAGTCGTGTTCCCAAGCCCGATTTTCTTGCGCAAGCTTTTTCGTGTAGCCAGTCTATCACGTACTTGTATTCTGTGCGGAGCTCTTCCGGCAGTATCCTCATTCTCTCTAGGCATTTGTGGGCTAGGGCTTTCCATTCAGGGTTTCCATAGTCTATAAACCACTGGTTTTCGAAGATTTTCACGATGCATTCTGTTCCGCAGCGGCAACGCACTGGTCTGTTTAGGAGCTCGTACATTGTTGTGGCTTTTCCAGCAGCTACTAGGTCTTGCTTAACCTTTTCTTTGGCCTCCGCCACAGATAAGCCAGCGTACTTCCCAGCGTTGCTTTTCATTTTGCCGTTGTGGAATTCATGCCTATAGACTTCTTTTGTGGCGTCTTCAAGTTTGGGGTCTGTCTGCTCCTTTATGCCCATCCTTTTTACAACATCTGCTGCTGGAATCTCGGAATACTGAGGAACTTCGATTATGGAAATGGCGTTTATGGCTCTCACGGCATCTTCAGTCAATCCATATTCCATAAGCTTCCACGGCTCACTTTTTATGTTTTCTAATGCTACATAGTCGTATGGTGCATGTCCAGGCACAGACATTACCACACCCGTCGCATTCTTAGGGTCAACGAATTCCGCGGGCAGAATGTAGATTTCCTCGTTTGTTGCTGGATTTTCAACCCGTTTTCCTACAAGCATTTTTCCTTCGAAACTTTCAAGTATAGTCACTTTGTGGTTTTGATATGTTAGCTTTTCAGCACATTCTTCGCTAACTATCCATTTTTCGCCGTCGACGATGGATTTAACGTACTTTGCCTTTGGGTTAAGCCAAATGTTCGTAACGCCGAAGACCGTTTCTGGACGCAGCGTAGCCGTTGGAAGAACCCATTCGCCATGCCTAAACTTTATGAGTGTAAACTCGCCTATTTCTGGCTCCACATCGCCTTGTGTGTCGTGTTGTCCAACAGGGTTACCGTCTTTGGGACACCAGCCAACCGGGTGGCTTCCACGAGTTATGTAGCCTTTTTCGCGGAGTTTGTGGAACTGCCATTCTATGAAGCGGTTGTATTGGGGGTCTATGGTTGTGAACTCCCGCCTCCAGTCTATTGAGTAGCCAATCCTTTTCATGCCTTCCTTGATTTCTTCGTGGAAGTAGCGAGCCATAGCAAGCGGATCCGTCAACTCTCTTAACTTTTCTCTAGGAACTTTGTAGACGTCAACAAAATCGCTTATCAAATCTTCATCGTTTTCTGCTAGACGCCTTGCCATGGCTAAAACCGGAGTGCCAGTATAATGGAAAGCCATCGGCAAGAGCACGTTATAGCCTTGCATCCGCTTGTATCTGGCGTAAACGTCAGCCAAAGTATAGGTTCGTGCATGACCAATGTGTTGTGGGGAGTTTGGGTAGGGGTAGGCCACTGTTATATAGAATTTTGGCTTTTTAGGATCTGGGTTTGCCTCAAAGATTTTTGCTTCTTCCCAGCGCTTCTGCCATTTCTCCTCGACTCGCCTTAAAATTTCCATAAAACTCTCTGAGCTGTTTTGAGGGATATTAAAGGTTTTGTCTTCACGAGAGAACATAATCCCTCATGTTTACACCGACAAAACAAGTGCAGAACTCAAATTAAACTTTTACTACTTTTTAGTAGACGTGAAGATGGTTTAATCTAACCTTTAAATTTTTAGTGACTGTTTTTTCTTTTCTATTTAGACTTGGCTGAATTTTCTAGTTAATATTTCTCGTAATCTCTCAATTGTTGCTCTCTCCTCCCACATGGTTCTTTTAGTTTCCAGTTCTTTGGCGACTTCTATGCTGCGGTTATATTCGTCTACGGCTTTGTTAGTCTGGTTTATAACGTGTTCGACCCAATCAAGTTTTTCCTTGAAGTCGTCTTCCGTTGTTATGAGTCTTATCTTGTTGCCTATAATGAAGAGTTTTCTATCCCATAAGTGTCTGCTTAATTTCCACTCTCTTTCGAAAATGTCTTGCCAAACATGGTCCGGAATGTCTTCTAATGGTAAGTCCACTATGTATGCGTCGTGGAAGTAGCGATCTTTTTCAATTGAGATTTTATTTGCGTCAAAAGGTTTTAAGAGATTTACTTTTTTGGCTTTTTCACCCATATCATGCTCAATACTAAATTATAGGGTTTTGTGCTTTTAATCGTTGTTGTTAAGAATGAGCGTAACTGAGAATTTAACCTTTATAGTTGCAGTTTCTGCCTTATGTTCTGGCGTTTTTCTTCTGCCAATGGTCCAAACTTTTTGATTCTATCAGTGAACATTGTAAAGAGTTCTGCGGCTTTCTTATAAACTGGTAATGGAACGTAGCTGTATCTGAGCCTCATCGTTTCTATTCCGAAAGCCGCAAGCTCCTTGCCCATTTCTATCATGCGTTTTTTGGTAAATTTCTCATCTATTTCCTCGCCTCCCTCAATTACCAACACGCCGTCTGCTCCATACGCAAATGCCATGAGTACTTGTTTCTTGCCAAGAATTGCCGTTGTTGGAACAGCTATTATACGAATGTTCTCCGGGTAGTTTGTGCGGTCAAGCCCCAAGAAGTCCATTCCAGTATATCCGACATTCTTGTCGACGAAAGCTATTATTCGGATCTCCTCTGGCGTTTTGTCGGCTAAAACTCCTCTTATAGTGGCTGCTATCTGTCTTGTTGTTGAGTTTTTGAAGTCTATGGCTTCTTGTGGGCATATTGGGATGCATGCGCCACAACCAGTGCACTGGAATGGGTCTATTTTCGCTTTTCCATTCTGCATTGTTATTGCGTTTACTGGGCAAATTTTTATACATTCGCCGCATCCATTGCATAATTCTGTGATGACGAACGCTTTTTCGGGGCTTGTGGTTACGTATTCGCTTTTTAGGAATAAGGCTGCCCTTGCCGCTGCGCCTAGGGCGTCTGAAACGGTGTCTCTCACGTCTTTGGGGCTTAGGGCGCATCCGCATGCGAAAATTCCTGTGACAAGCGAATCCACCGGGTCGAGTTTTGGATGTTTTTCCGTTATGAAACCGTCTTCGCCTATGGCTACTTTCATTTTTTCAGCCAGTTCCTTCAAGCCGTCTGGCGGAACCATTGGTGTTGCCAAAGCCACCATGTCAAATTCATCTTCTCTGGTTTCTCCAGTTAACGTGTCTTCAGCTTGGACCACAAGCTTTCCATTGTCGTTTTTCCATACTTCCGCTACTTTTCCTCTGATGAAGACTACGCCGGCTTCTTGGTCTCGCCAGTACAAGTCTTCATAGCCTTTTCCAGTCGCCCTAATGTCTGTATAGTAGACTGTTACGTCTATTCCCAGCATTTTCTTAAGGACAAAGGCTTGTTTGAGGGCGTACATGCAGCATATTCGGCTGCAGTATGGGATGTGGTTCTTGTCCCTCGAGCCCGCGCATAAAACTATGGCGATTTTTCGGACGTCGCTTCCATCAGCCCTCTTAACATAGCCGCCTGTTGGTCCAGTTGCCGATGTCAGCCTTTCTAAGTCCATCATTGTTATGACGTCTTTGTAAACGCCATAGCCATAATTTTCCAGTTTCCTTGCGTCATAAAGCTTATAGCCAGTCGCCAAAATTATGGCGCCGACATTCAACTCAACAATTTTGCCAGTATCATTCAAGTTTATGGCTTTCGCCGGACAGTACTGTTCACATTTTCCACATTTTGTGCATGCTTTAAAGTCTATGGCATAGGCGGATGGAACGGCTTGTGGAAACTCTATGTAGGCTGCTTTCCGCTGGGATAAGCCCTCATTAAACTCGTCCGGAACCGTGACAGGGCAAACTTTTGCGCATACACCACAGCTTCTGCACTTTTCAACGTCAACGCCTCTAGGCTTCATGAAAATGCGAACCGTATAGTTGCCGGGGCGCCCGCTAACATCCTGCACCTCAGCATACGTTAGCAAGTTCACATTGGGGTTTCTTCCAACCTCAGCCATTCGAGGCGTTAAAATGCACTGGGCACAGTCCAGCGTGGGGAAAACCTTTGTAAGTTTAGCCATGTTTCCTCCTATGCTTGGCTTGCGCTCAACAAGGTGAACTCTATAGCCCAAATATCCAAGCTGGAGGGCAGCCATTATGCCAGCTATGCCGCCGCCTACTATGAGAATTTCCCTTGAGCCCTTCTCGCTTATCATTTCCAGAGGCTCAAGTTCAAGGCTGCGCTCATAACCTCCCCTAATTAGGCTTATGGCCTTTCTCGTTGCTTCGGGATTTGGTTTCGGCCCATGAACCCATGAGTCTTGCTCTCTTATGTTAACGAATTCAAGCATGTAGGGGTTTAGTCCAGCTCTTTCCAAAACGCTTTGGAAGGTGGCGAGATGCATTCTAGGTGTGCATGAAGCCACCACAACTCTGTCAAGGTTTTCCTTTTTTATGGCTTCTGCAATCATTTCCTGGGCTGGCTTTGAACACAAATACTTATGATATTTTGCTACTGTGACGTCTTCCCAGTTTTTGACAGCTTCAACAACAGCCTTTACGTCAACAACGTCCCCGATGTTGCCGCCGCATTCGCATACGAAAATTCCTATGCGGGGTTTCGCTTGCCCTTTCTTTTCCTCTGACATTGGTTGATTTCTCCAAATTGTATGATTGTTTAAACCCTTAAAAGGGAAAATGCTTTTAAAATCTTATCCTTCAACTTTCAGCAAAGTGACATAGAATGAACCCTCAAGAGCTTGTACAGAAGCACAAACTTTTGGAGTGCATTCAATGTGGCATGTGCACTGGAAGCTGTCCAGTCGCCAAAAAGGCAAACCTTAACATTAGACGTTACATGCGTGAAGTTTCAGCTTTAGGCAAGCTGGTGATACATCCGCCCAACGAGTTGTGGAGTTGCACGACATGCTCAACTTGTGGTGTCCGCTGCCCTAAAGACTTGAACCCCTACGAGTTTCTAATAGACATTAGAAGTTTGGCTGTTGAAGAGGGTCAGATAGCCCCAACCATAAGGGATGCCCTAGAAAGCATATTCAAAAACGGTAATCCGTGGGGGAGGATTCGTGGAAAACGCACCGAGTGGAGTCAAGGCTTAAACGTTAAGCACGTGTCACAAGGGGCTGAAATCCTATATTATGTTGGGTGCACACCAGCCTACGACCCGCGAGTGCAAAGTGTCGCAAGAAGCCTTGTGAAATGTTTTGAGGCTGCTGGACTTAGCTTCGGAGTTTTGGGCGAGGAGGAAAACTGTTGTGGGAGCGAAGTCTACGGCATGGGTGAGAAGGGGCTTTTTGAATTCCTAGTTGAGGAAAACATGAAAATTTTTGGCAAGTACGGCGTTAAACAGCTGGTTACAAGCTGCCCCCATGGTTTTCACGCCTTTAAGAACAGGTATAATCAGACGAGCTTTGAGCCCCAGCATCACACACAGCTTTTGGCAAGACTTATTGAAACTGGAAAGTTAAACCCATCAAAAGAAGTAGCCAAAAAAGTGATTTATCATGACCCATGCTATCTTGGCAAGCAAAACAACATTTACGATGAACCCCGCAAAGTTGTAGAAAGCATAAAAGGCGTTACACTTTTGGAGTTTGACCGTTCAAGAAGCAGAAGCCTATGCTGTGAAGGAGGCGGGGGAAGAATGTGGGTTGACATTCCAGGACCGCGCTTGGCTGAGGTCCGCGTTAAGGAGGCTGTTGATGTCGGCGCGGAAATCTTGGCTGTGGCTTGTCCTTTTTGCATGCTTACAATGGAAGACGCTGTAAAAACAACTGGTAATGAGGGTAAAATCCAAGTTATGGATGTGGCTGAGCTTTTGGCGTTCGCCTTATAAAACAAATGTGTGCATATAAAGTTTTGAGGCTTATGAATGGAGGAAGATGAGGAAGAAGAAACCTACCATTGCCTGCTTTGTGGCAGAGAAATAACGCGAGAGGAATATGAGACCTATGATGGGCTTTGCCCGGAATGCTACGAACTTGAAATCGCTGAGCTTGACATGGACCTTGAAGAAGACTAACGGGTAACAAAACAATTAAGATGAGTGCACTAAATACCTTGTCGAGGCTGTTGGGGATGGAAGACTGGGAAATAATAATAATTGGCGCTGGAGCCGCTGGCTTAACGGCTGGAATTTACGCTGTTAGAAGCGGATTGAAAACGTTAATTTTGGAGGAGAAGATTGCTGGTGGAACAGCCGCTGACGCCCCAATAATCGAGAACTATCCTGGTTTCGAGCGGATAAGCGGGCTTGAGCTTATGCAGAAAATTGTGGCGCAATGTAGGAAGCTTGGCACAGAAATCCGAGAGTTTGAAAAGGTTACAAGCCTAAACTTGAAGGGCGAGGATAAAATTGTTGAAACCGTTAAAGCTTCCTATAGGGCTAAGGCTGTTATCATTGCATCTGGCACAAGCTTCACTGAGCTTGGCGTTCTAGGCGAAAAGGAATTTCGGGGCAGAGGAGTAAGCTATTGTGCTATTTGTGATGGTCCCCTTTTCAAAGGTAAACGGGTTCTAGTGGTTGGCGGTGGCAACTCTGCTGTGGCTACAGCCCTCTATCTGGCTGATTTAGCCTCGGAGGTTAAGGTTGTGCATAGAAGGGACGCTTTTAGGGCTGAGGAGGCGCGTGTTAGGGCTTTATTGGGAAAGCCTAATGTTGAGGTTTTTTGGAACACTGAATTGAGGGAGATTAAGGGCGAAAAGCTCGTCAACAAGGCTGTGCTCTTTAACGCCAAAACAGGCACCGTCACAGAACTCTCAGTGGATGGAATTTTTGTTCAGGTTGGCGAAAAGCCTAACAGCCAACTCGCTAGAGAAGCCGGTGTGGCTGTGGACGAGCATGGCTACATAATTGTTGATTCTCGTCAAAGAACTAACCTTCCTGGGGTTTATGCGGCTGGCGATGTTACCAATCATCCGGTAAAGCAAGTTGGGACTGCCGTGGGGCAGGGAATAACTGCTGCCCTAGAGGCTTATGGTTTTATTCGCAGACCCTACTATTTCAAGCAATAATGCGTCAATTTTGCTCCAAAAATATTATATTATTCTATGGTCTTTCATTCAGAATTTCTGGCGTTGATGGCGTTAAAGTAAGCCGGTGATTTGGAGATCTGATAGAATGGGCGAGGAACAAACGGTTGTTGTAAGCGTAAACCAAGATTACTGTAGCCGCTGTTCCATATGTTATTCTATATGCCCCTACGAAGCCATAAAGCGGGATGCTGAAACTGGAAAGGTGGAAATAGACATCCAGAAGTGTCAAGTTTGTGGCATATGTTATAGCGCATGTCCGGTTTTCGCCATAGAAATAGTTTACTATGATTATGAAAGCTTGGTGGGCTACGTTGAGAAAGAACAGAAAAGAACTGGGGCTGAAACACTTGTGCTCATGTGTCGTGGAAACTCCCCTTCAACAAGGGAAGTTGAAGAAATTCTGGCTGGGCAGGGCTTAGGCATAAGGGATTATATTCCGCTGCGTTTGCCGTGTTCTGGGCGTGTTCCAACAGAATTCATATTCAGGGTTTTGGGTTCCGGCATTAAAAATGTTGTTTCAATTCAGTGTGAGGACTCGTTTTGCCGCTTCAAAGAAGGCACAAAAATCAATACGAGGAGGCTTTTCCTCGGAAGAAGGGTTCTTGAAGAGCTTGGCTTCAGCAAGGATGTGGTTCGGGTTGTTAAATATTCGCGGAAGGCTGTTTATGACACCATGAAGTGCGTCGGCTGCGACAAATGTGTTTTCATATGCCCATACACCGCCATAGAGGCGGAGCCCTTTGCCACGCCAAAAATCCTAAGCGACTACTGTATGGGCTGTGGCGCTTGCGCCTTGGTCTGTCCGCATCACGCCATCCAAGTTAAGGGTTTTGAATTTGAGAATGTTTTGAAGCGTTATGTCGATTCAGCCATTAAGTTAAAGGCTGAGGGCAAGTCACCAGTAATCCTTGTCTTCTGTTGTCAGTGGTCTGAGTTCTTAGCTCTCGACAATCCGAATGGCATTCTTTTCAAGCGGAATGCTGTGACGCTTGAGGTTCCATGTTTTAAGGCTCTTGACCCTGTTCATGTTGTTAATGCTTTGAGGAATGGCTTCGATGGAGTTGTGGCTGTTGTGTGTTCCGCTGATGACTGCAAGCTTCAAGAGGGACGTGACACAGCGGAGAGAAACATGGCTGTTCTTAGGGATGTTTTGAAGAAGATGGGCTTGATTGAGCGTTTTGAGCTTTATGAGGCTTCCCCGAGGGATGCTGGAAAATTTGAGAAAAAACTCGAAGACTTTGTTAGGAGGGTTGCGGCTTTACCGCCAATAAAACCTTTAAAAACGGAGGCTTAGCCCTATGTATGAGATTTTAAGGGTTGAGGAGCTTGCGCCAAAGATAAAATTGTTTGAGGTTTATGCTCCGGAAATTGCTGAGAAAGCCAGACCTGGACAGTTCATCATAGTGATTATAAATGAGAGGGGCGAAAGGGTGCCCTTGACAATTGCTGGCTACGACGCAGAGAAGGGCTCGATAACCTTCGTTTTTAACGAAGTTGGTAAGACAACAAGGCAGCTTGGCTTATTGAAGGAGGGCGACAGCATATGGAACATTACTGGTCCGCTTGGTAATCCTTCGGAGATTAAGAATTTTGGCAAGGTCTTGTGTGTGGCTGGTGGCGTTATGATTGCGCCCATGCTTTTGCAGGTTAAAGCCTTACGGGAGGCTGGAAACACTGTTGTGACGGTTATGGGCGCCCGGATTAAGGAGCTGCTTTTCTTTAAGGAGGAAATGAAAGCGTTGAGTCATAGACTTTATGTGGCGACGGATGACGGTTCCGAAGGCTATAAGGGGCTGGATTTTCTGAAGGATGTTTTGGCTTCTGAAAGGTTTGATAGGTGTGTGGCTATGGGTCCTGTTCCAATGCTTCAAAGGGTCTGCGAATTCACGAAGCCTTACAAGATTCCGACGGTTGTTACTCTTATGCCCATCATGGTGGATGGCATGGGCATGTGTGGCGTCTGCCGTGTGAGTGTTGGTGGGCAGATGAAGTTTGGTTGTGTTGATGGTCCGGAGTTTGATGGGCATCTTGTGGATTTTGACCAGTTGATTAAGCGTCAGCGCATGTTCCTTCCAGAAGAGCGTTTAAGCGCCTTGTTGTGGGAGCTTGGGGGGTGCGAGTGTGGCGGAAAGTAAGCCTCAGCCTAAGGTTAAGAAAAAGGCTGTTCCAATGCCTAAGCAGCCGCCGGAAGTTCGGAAACACAACTTTAATGAGGTTGCCTTGGGCTATACTGAGGAGCAAGCCCTTGAAGAGGCTAGCCGCTGCCTACAGTGTCCCCAACCTCAGTGTGTTAAGGGCTGCCCAGTTGAAATTGACATTCCAGCCTTTATCAAGTTGCTTAGGGAAGGCAAGTATGAAGAGGGCATAAAGAAGATTAAAGAAAAGAATAGCCTTCCAGCCATTTGTGGCCGGGTTTGCCCCCAGGAAGAGCAATGCCAAAAGTACTGTGTTCTTGGGAAGGTTGGCGACCCGGTTAGCATTGGTAGGCTTGAAAGGTTTTTGGCAGACTGGGAAAGGGCTAGGGGCTTCAATATTCCGGATAAGGCTCAGCCCACTGGCAAGCGCGTAGCTGTTATAGGCGCTGGTCCTGCTGGTTTGACTGTTGCGGCGGATCTTGCAAAGCTTGGGCATGAAGTTGTTATTTTTGAGGCTTTACATCTTCCTGGCGGCGTGCTTGTTTATGGTATTCCGGAGTTTCGTCTGCCAAAAAGCATAGTGCAGGCTGAAGTTGACTACATTAAGAAGCTTGGTGTTGAGCTTAAGCTCGGCTATCTTATTGGCAGAACTTACACTATTCCAGAACTGTTGAAGGAGAGAGGTTTTGACGCGGTTTTCATTGGAACTGGTGCTGGCTTGCCACAATTTCTTGGCGTGCCAGGCGAGAATCTTGGCGGGATTTATTCGGCTAATGAGTTTTTGATTAGGGTTAACTTGATGAAGGCTTATGCCTTTCCAGAGTATGACACGCCTATAAGGATTGGCAAGCACGTGGTAGTTATTGGCGGCGGAAACGTTGCCATGGACTCGGCGCGTTCTGCGCTTCGTCTTGGCGCAGAGCAAGTGTGCATAGTCTATCGTCGTTCCAGAGAGGAGATGCCAGCCCGTAAAGAGGAGATTGAAAATGCCGAGGAGGAGGGGATTATCTGCAAGTTTTTGGCGGCTCCAACACGTTTTATCGGCGACGAGAAGGGCTGGGTTAAGCAGATGGAGTGCATACAGATGGAGCTTGGACCACCAGACGAGTCTGGGAGGCGCCGACCAGTGCCAGTTAAGGGCTCAGAATTCCTAATGGACACCGACACCGTAATCATTGCTATTGGGCGAACTCCAAACCCGATAATCCAACGCACAACAGAGGGCTTGGCTGTCACAAAGTGGGGCACCATTGTGGCTGACGAGAACGGCAAAACAAGCCTTGAAGGCGTCTACGCTGGAGGTGACATAGTCACAGGCGAAGCCACGGTTATAAGCGCCATGGGAGCCGGAAAAAGGGCTGCCAGAGCCATCCACGAATACCTAATGAGCAAAAAGTAAAGTCAAATTTAGGCTTCCGCCAAACCATAAATTGGATACCCCTCTATACATTTTTTGGCTTTTTCCAAAGCCAATAGCCGCTAGTCCTCTATAGATTTTCAACTGCGAAAATGGCTTTGAAGAACAGCCTAAAGTGACTATCCCCTCCCCTCTAGATTTTCTTACACTAAAGTTCTTTGTGCATCACGTGTTAAGCTATAATGCTATTGCATAAAAATTTAATCCCCAAACCCAACCTCACCTTTTTCCCTTTCGCATCAAATTTTTAGCTGCGCATATAAATTCGAAAGGAATAATAGATGGATTCCACAGTTTATTCTGGAGATTTTGAGCTTGTCTGGATGGAATACGCCAGAAAAAATAGAGACTAACCGTAGAAATGTGGAAAGAAAAACCCTTTATCGTTGGGTTTCAGCTATGCTAGGAATTGCGAGCGGAGTTTTAACTTTGCATGCAACAAACTATGCATATTTTCTTTTACACCCTCTCCTCTATATAGGAGGATCACTCATGACTATTGGAGGTACTCTCGTCTTGCTGCAAAAGTCAAGGTTGGGGGGAGTGCTAGTATCTGCGGGAGCATTAACTGGAGGATTTTTGGGGCTACCTGTTATTTTATGCAAAATTAAACCTGAGCTCGCAACAGCCCCTGTGGTACCAGTCGGGTTCATATTGCCCGTAACAAGTACCATATTGGCATTTCTCAGTGCCGAATCTAAACATAGTATCTGATATGAGATTAAAAATTTAATCCCCAAACCCACCCGTTACCTGCACTTTACCTTGTCACAGACACACAAGCAGTCACACATAAACATTAAACACTAAGCTGATTTTAAAGTTATAAGTTTAATCAACTTTGAAGATGCGGTTCAGCTCTAACCGTTTAGGAAAAGACAAGTTTTAAACCGTGAAAAGACTAGGGAATTGGTTGAAAGGCTTAACCGACTGTTTGAAGCTAAAGTTGGCATTCCAAGAATTAAGCATGGGAAAAGCCAAACAGTTGGAACTCTCATTAACGAGGAAGCTTACCTTTTAGCCAAATACCTGAGAAACGAAAAGCAAATATGGAAACCTAGAACAGTAAATTTAAGTTTGAAAGGTGATGAATTTGAAACGTAATGTATGTTTTGTTGGTATCATTTGCCTTTTAATAGGCATGGTGTTCTTTTGCTTTGATTTGGTAGTACTTCCAAAGGTTGCTGAAAGTTTACCGCTTGGCAACCAACCGCAATTTTTAGCTACTTACGGGTTAATTTAACATTAGTTGGTACCGTATTAGTACTTATAGGAGTCGCAACATTAGTTTACGGAATGATTTCCAAATAGCCTATTCTCCTTTTTCCTTGAGTTTAATGCTTGTGTTTCTGTCTGTTTGTCTGTGTGTCTGTCTCTGTCTGTCCGTCTGTCCCTCTCTCCCCCTTTGAGAGGGTGTTTGGGTTTGGGATTAATTTTTAGCCCAAAATAAACTTCAATACGCCGAAAATTTGCAAAAATTTTTAATTTTGAGCCAAATAAATTAAATTGTAGAGATGAAGCATTATGAGGATATTAGTTGTGCTTTTTCTGTTCATTAATTTTATTTTGTGCTTTTATATAGCCTATGAGCTTTTTAGGACAGCAGATTATTTAACTGACGCTTTTAGATTACTTCCACTTGCTGGTTTATCCTCACCGGATTTTAATATTCTTAAAGTGTTAGGCATCTATGTTATTTTGCTAGGTTTGTCCGGTTTTGCAATAGCATATTGGGTCTATGAAGATGGGAAGAATGTTAATAAGCTCATACGGGCGCACAAGATTTTAATGCGTGCTAAAGCGCAAGTAAAACCCGTAATAAAAGAACACAAGGAAATACGATTTTTAGAATGTCCAGAATGCGGTGAGGAATTAGAAGAAGACTTTGAAGTTTGCCCCAAATGTGGTTACGAATTAAAACCAACAACATGTCCTAAGTGCAGAAGGGAAATTTCAAGAACATTTGACTTTTGTCCATATTGTGGAAATAAATTACAGGAAGAAGCATAGGTAAAATTTAATCCCAACCCAACGTTGAATTTTCAAAGATAGAGAAAAATGGATTTTAGTTTGTTAGTTGTATGAGTCTTGGTTTCCATGAGTCTTTCTTGTTGCGTAGGTAGGTATTTAGCAAACAATAGAGTCTCTTCACTGATTAAAGTTTCTATTATAATCGCAAATTTTTCTTACCCTTTCAGCTTTTTAGTGCTTCTCCTAATGCCAGCATGCCGACCGCTATAGTGGCGCCAATTAAGGCGGTTATTGCTTGAAAGCCTCCGGGACCAGGCGTATGCTCAATAAGTGCTCCTATAAGCCAGCCTGCAAGTGTGAATAGGGCTATGCCGATGAATGCGAATCTAAACTTCACCTTATCCATCACAACAATCATCCCTTTCTCTATCAAACACTAGGCTGATTTTAAAGTTATAAGTTTAATCAACTTTGAAAATGCGGTTTAGTTTTAGGTAAACTTTTAATCTTCGCCGCCGAATTTTCATGGTGCTGGTGCTATGGCTTGGTTACCTTACACCTTGACAAGATTTTTAATCCTAAAAGTGTGGCTGTTGTTGGCGCCAGCGACGAGGAAGGTTCTGTAGGCTACGCCCTAATGAAAAACTTTCTTGAGTCTGGTTTTGAGGGGGAAGTTTACCCAGTAAACATCCGCAAAAAAGAGATTTTAGGCGTTAAAGCCTACCAAACCGTAGAGCAGCTTCCAAAAACCGTTGATTTGGCGGTTATAGCCACTCCAGCCAAAACTGTTCCGGACGTGGTTGAGCAGTGCGGCAGAGCCGGAATAAAAGGGCTAATAATTATAAGTGCTGGTTTTAAGGAGACCGGTCCAGAAGGCAAAGCCCTCGAGGATAAGATTCTTGAGATAAAGCGGAAGTACGATTTACGCATTATTGGACCCAACTGTTTGGGAATTATCCGTCCAAGCATACGCTTAAACGCAACATTCATTAATGAGATGCCAAGACCTGGCAACATTGCCTTCATAAGCCAGAGCGGAGCCCTCGGCACAGCCATATTGGATTGGGCTGTTCATGAGAATGTTGGCTTCAGCCACTTCGTCTCCGTAGGCTCCATGATAGACGTGGACTTCGGCGATTTAATAGACTATTTTGGAACAGACCCCAAAACGCGAAGCATCCTCATGTATATTGAGGGCATAACAAACGCCCGCAAGTTCATGAGTGCCGCAAGACACTTCGCCAGAACAAAACCAATAATCGTTGTAAAGGCTGGAAAATACAGCGAAAGCGCCAAGGCAGCCGCCTCCCATACAGGTTCGCTTACAGGCGAGGACGACGTTTATGATGCCGCCTTCAAACGTGCCGGAATAGTTCGCGTAGAAGAAATAGCAGACCTATTCAACTGCGCCGAAGTTTTAGGCATGCAACCACTACCCCGCGGTCCAAACCTTGCAATAATAACGAATGCTGGCGGTCCGGGCGTTATGGCTACTGACGCCCTCATAGGAATGGGCGGCAAACTCGCAAAGTTAAGCCCCCAGACAATGGAATATCTTAACAGCATTTTACCGCCATATTGGAGCCATGGAAACCCAATAGACATTTTAGGCGACGCCAGAGCCGACCGCTACAAAGCCGTTTTGGAAGCGTGCCTCAATGATGAAAACGTTGACGGAATCCTCATAATTTACACGGCTCAAGCAGTGGCGGAACCAGTTGAAATTGCAAAGAGCATAGTGGAGCTTATAAAAAGCAAGGGGCAGCGGGGCAAAACGATCCTAACGTCTTTTATGGGTAGGAAAGCTGTGGAAGAGGCGAACTTCATATTTAACGCCAACGAGATTCCAACCTTCTCCACTCCAGAGCAAGCGGTGAGGACCTACCTTTACATGTACCAGTACAAGCGAAACCTCGAACTGCTCTATGAAACTCCAGAAGAATTGCCTGTCGACCTTTCTCCGCCTAAGCTTCCTATATTGGCTATTTTGAAGGGCGCAGCGCTTGAAAACCGTGAAGTACTAACAGAGTTTGAAGCCAAAAAGGTTTTGGAGTTTTACAACTTTCCAGTGGTGAAGACCTATATTGCTAAGGACGAGGATGAGGCCGTTGCCATTGCCTCGCGAATCGGCTACCCGGTGGTTTTGAAGGTTCTTTCTCCTCAGATAATTCATAAGACGGATGCTGGCGGAGTAATCCTCGACATTAAAAGCGAAGACGAAGTTAGAGAAGCCTTCAGAACCATAATGAAGAACGCCAAAAAATACAATCCGAAAGCCCAAATAATCGGCGTCACAGTTCAGCCGATGATTAAGAGGCGTGGCTACGAGGTCATTTTAGGGTCAAAGAAGGACATAGTCTTCGGTCCAGTCATAATGTTTGGAATGGGAGGCATAGGCGTGGAGCTTTTCAAGGACTTCTCCATAGGCTTGCCACCGCTAAACCAGACGTTGGCTAGGCGCATGATGGAAGAAACAAAGGTTTACCAGCTTTTGAAAGGTTACCGGAATATGCCGCCAGCCAACATTAAACGCCTAGAAGAGGTTATGGTTCTCTTCTCGCATCTGCTAATAGATTTTCCACAAATAAAGGAGATTGACATTAACCCACTGCTTGTGGATGAAGAGGACGCCATAGCCATAGACGCTCGCATAATAATAGACAAAGAACTCATATTCCGGAAAGTGGAACCCCACCAACACTTGGTTATAAGCCCCTACCCCAAAAAGTATGAAACCTTATGGAAACTCCGAGACGGCAGAACAGTACTGTTGAGACCCATAAAACCCGAAGACGAGCCACTGTGGCTTGAAATGTTCAAAAACTGCTCAGAAGAGTCCATCCGCTACAAGCTTTTCCAGACCCTTAAGCACATGCCCCACGAGGTTAGAGTCCGCTACTGCAACATAGACTACGACCGAGAAATAGCCATAGTCGCCGAACTAACAGAAAACGGCAAAAGAAAAATCATCGGAACAGCCAGAGTCAGCATAGAACTTGACGGAAAAACAGGCGAAATAGCCTTTCTGGTGGCGGATCCGTGGCAAGGCTTAGGCCTAGGAACAAAGCTCGTGGACTACGTTATAGAAATATGCAGAGAAAGAGGCCTAGAAAGCGTTTATGGAATAATGCTTCCAGAAAATCGGAAAGCGATTGAGCTTATGCGAAACTTAGGCTTCCAGCTAAAGTATATGGAGGACGGCACAATAAGGGGAACCCTAAACTTAAAAGAAGAGGAACCACCAATCAAACCATTGGAAAAAGCGACAGCGATGGAAACTGCGCTCAGCGTGGAAAAGACGACAGACAAAGAGGCTGAAAAAGCAGCAACAAACTAACATTCTCTTTATATTTTAAATTTGAATTAAGCTTAATGAAGCATATTTTCTATTTACTAAATTAGCTAAATTTAAATTATAGAAGCTGCAATAATCTAGCTTCATTAAAATTATACATAACTGGTGAGGAGAATGGAGAAAACCCAGAAATTGAAGTTCGCCTTTTACTGGGCAGCAAGTTGTGGTGGATGCGAAATCGCCGTTCTGGACATCAACGAGAAAATCTTGGATGTAATAGCCAAAGCAGACATCGTTTTTTGGCCTGTAGCCATGGACATAAAATATAAGGATGTTGAAGCCATGCCCGACAAAAGCATAGACGTCTGCTTCTTCAATGGCGCTATACGGAACAGCGAACAAGAATACATGGCAAAACTCCTAAGGCAGAAATCAAAAATTCTTGTGGCTTTTGGTTCATGCGCTTGCGACGGAAGCGTTGTCGGCCTGGGCAACTTGTGGAACCGCGAAAAAATCTTTGAAAGAGCCTATTTTGAAACTCCATCAACAAGGAATCCTGAAGGAGTAACGCCCCAAACAAGTTTTAAAGTGCCGCAGGGCGAGCTTGAGCTTCCAGAGTTTTACGACACTGTTAAGACTTTAGCGCAAACAGTTGACGTGGACTACTTTATTTCTGGCTGTCCACCGCCAGTGCCAAGAGTTATTGACGCCCTAGAAGCCATCTTAAGCGGAAAACTTCCACCAAAAGGCGCAAACCTCCTCTTCAACAAGTCTGTCTGCGACGAATGTCCAAGAGAAAAGAAGGACCGCAAAATTACCCAAGTAAAACGAATCTATGAAATCGAAGACGACTTTAAAACGTGTTTTCTAGAGCAAGGCGTAATATGCATGGGACCCGCCACCAGAGGCGGATGCAGCGCCCAATGCCTAAAGGCGAACATACCATGCACCGGATGCGGCGGACCAGCACCCCGCGTGACAGACCAAGGCGCAGCCATGATAAGCGCCTTCGCCTCCATAGCCACAGACCCGAAAGTCATCCAGCAAGTCGTTGACCCTGTTGGAACCTTCTACAAGTATTCTTTGGCTAACTCCCTTCTAAGGAGGAGGGTGATGCGCCCATGAAAGAGATAGTTATAAATCCAATAACAAGGCTGGAGGGCCACGGAAAAATAACCATATTCCTAAACGAAGAGGGCGACGTGGACGAAGCCTACTTCCAAGTCCCGGAACTCCGCGGCTTCGAAAAATTCTGTGAAGGCCGCAGAGCCGAAGATCTGCCCATCATAACGCCCCGCATATGTGGCGTATGCCCAGTGGCCCACCACATGGCCAGCGCCAAAGCCCTAGACGCCGCCTTCAACGTTGAACCGCCAGAGCCAGCTAAAAAACTCCGCGAGCTTATGTACTGCGGCTACTACCTATACGACCACACACTACACTTCTACTATCTTGGCGGCCCCGACTTTGTTGTGGGACCAGACGCGCCACCAGAAAAACGCAACGTTCTAGGTGTCATTGAGAAGGCAGGCCTTGAAATAGGCAAGGAGGTTATAAAGCATAGGGCTTATGGCCAAAAAATAACGGAAATTTTAGGCGGAAAAGCAACCCACCCGGTAAGCGCATGCATCCCCGGCGGATTTGCAAGGCCAATCTCAGAAGAAGAGCGCCGGGAAATTGAGCGCATGGTAAGAAGTTGCCTAGAATTCGCCAAGTTCTCGCTGAAACTCTTCGACGACATAGTGCTGAAAAACACTGCTTACGTGGACTTGATTAAAAGCGCGGCATACACGCTCAAAACCTACTATATGGGCTTGGTGGACAAAAATAACAAAGTAAACTTCTACGACGGAAACGTCCGCGTAGTAGACCCCAACGGACGCGAATTCGTCAAATTCTCACCTAAAGAGTATTTGGACGTTATTGAAGAGCGTGTGGAGCCATGGACCTACGTTAAACTTCCATATCTGAAAAAAGTGGGATGGAAAGGCTTCATAGATGGAGCCGAAAACGGCGTATACCGTGTCGGTCCTCTTGGAAGACTTAATGCGGCTGATGGCATGGCAACACCCCTAGCCCAAGCCGAATACGAGCGCATGTACTCCACACTAGGCGGAAAACCAGTTCATAACACATTGGCTTACCACTGGGCAAGGCTTATTGAATTATTGTATGCGGCTGAACGCGCCCTAGAACTTGTAACAGACCCGGAAATAACAAGCAAAAACATTCGCAACAAACCCGGCAAACCGGGAGAAGGCGTGGGCATCGTGGAAGCCGCCCGTGGAACGCTTATACACCATTACCAGCTGGACGAGAACGCCCTAGCCAAGAAAGTCAACCTGATTGTGGCTACTACGCATAATGTTCCCGGCATTTGCATGTCAATTAGGGATGCAGCCAAAGGCTTAATCAAGAAGGGCAAAGTGACCGACGGCATATTAAACATGATTGAAATGGCCTTTAGGGCTTATGACCCATGTTTCGCATGCGCCACTCATTTTGCCGTTGGCCAAATGCCTTTGGAGGTGGAAATTTATGACAGCGAGAAAAGGCTCATCCAAAGAATCAAAAGGTAAAGTTGTAAGGAGAAAAAGGAGGGAGACGAAGGTGAAAACTGTTGAAGAGGCAAAAGTTGGAGTCTTCCTATCCGACTGCGGTGGGCAAATAGCAAAAATCCTCGATTTTGAAGCCTTAACAAACTTTGTTAAGACTGTTCCAGGGGTTGCTCTTGTCGCTAGGGGAAGCGAGTTCTGGCGGGGTGAAGGCCTAAAAACTATAGTAGACGCCATTAAAACCAAGAAGATAAACCGTGTCGTCGTCGCAGAGACGATACCAAAAATAAGCGAAATAGCCATTGCAAAAGCAGTTGAAGAGGTTGGACTTAACCCGCATTTGGTGGAGGTTTTAGACTTAAAAGATCATTGCGCATGGCCTCACAGGAACACGCCGAGAGAGGCTACTGAAAAAGCTAAGGCAATGCTCCTAGCTGCCATTGAAAAGGCCAAGCTTCTGGAACCAATAGAGAAAGCCGAATTCCCAGCCCTCAAATCCATCCTTGTTATTGGCGGCGGAATAGCTGGAATGCAAGCAGCCGAAGACTTGGCGGACATGGGCTTCCAAGTTCACTTGATAGAGAAAGAGCCTTTTTTGGGTGGTTTAGCTGCTAAAGCTGTCCGTTTCTTCCCGACGGACGACTGTGCCATATGCATTCAGTCTCCAGCAACGGACCTAAAAACTGTGACCCAAACATCGAGGAAATGCGTTTACCGTTCCGGCTTCTCAGAGATTCCAAACTTGAGTGTTTTGACAAACGCTAAAGTCGTGAAGGTTGAGGGCGGCCCGGGGAACTTCAAGGTGACTGTTGAACGGAAACCCCGCTATGTGGACGAGAAAAAGTGTGTGGCATGCGACCTATGCACAAGCGTCTGTCCCGTCGAAGTGCCAGACGAATATAACGCCAAGCTCACAAAGCGGAAAGCCATCTACATAAACAAGCCTTTGGTTTACCCACCGGCCTACGCCATAGACGCCAAAGCCTGCAAGTTCCATGAATGCGCCAAATGCGTTGAGGTTTGCCCAACAAAAGCCGTCAATCTGGACCAGAAAACTGAATATGTGACACTTAACGTCGGGAGCATAATTGTGGCTACCGGTTTCCGAGAATATGACCCAAGCGTCATAAAGGAGTACCACTATGGCGAATATCCAGACGTGATAACGCATTTGGAATTGGCGAGGATGCTGGACGCTTTCGGCCCGACAGGCGGGGTGCCAGTTAAGCCTTCAGACAGAAAACCGGCAAAACGTATCGTCTTTGTACAATGTGTTGGCTCAAGGGACCGGCGCTGGAATCCCTACTGCTCAAGCATTTGCTGTATGATTTCGCTGAAGCATGCCACGCTGATTAAGGAGGCCTTTCCAGACGCGGATGTGACCATATGCTACATAGATATTCGCACAACAGGCAGGGAACACGAATACTATTATGAGAGAGCAAGAGAAATGGGCGTTAAATTCGTTAAGGGAAGGCCGTCCGAAATAATCCACGACCCAGCCACAAACATGCTTGTTGTCGAGGTTGAAGACGAGCTTCTAAGAAGGCTCTTGGAATTGGAAGCAGACCTAGTGGTTTTAGCCACAGCCATGGTGCCATCTGAAGACGCAAAGGAGCTGGCGAAAATCCTAGGCATAGAATTGGACCAAGACGGTTTCTTTAAGGAGTACAACGCCAAGCTCAGGCCTACTGAAACAAAACGGAGAGGCATATTCATATGTGGTGGCGCTGTCTTCCCGAAGGATGCCCCAACAGCTTCGCTCCATGCCCATTCAGCGGCTGTTAAGGCAGCCAAATTCCTTATGAATGGCAAAATAGTCAAGGACTCGAAGGTGGCCGTTGTAAACGAGGATTATTGTGGCAATTGCCAGTTCTGCCCAGTAACATGCCCATACAACGCCATAACTCTTGAGCCGAAGGGCGACGGCCACTTTGTGGCTAAGGTTTCAGAACTTTTATGCGAGGGCTGCGGAGTATGTGTTGGCACATGCCCAGTGGGCGCCATAGAGCTTCGCCATCTAAAGCCAAGTCAAATATCGGCCCAAATAAAGGCGCTGTTGTCTATTAATGGCACTTCAAAGCCGCTGGTGCTGGCCTTCAGCTGTTCAGAATGTGGCCACGCAGCCATAGACTCTTCTGGAATGGCTATGATGAGCTACCCAGCCAACGTTAGAGTGCTACGAGTTCCATGCACGGGCATAATCCAAGTTCAGCATATTCTCGAAGCCTTTAAGGCTGGAGCCCAAGGCGTTATGGTGGTGGGGTGCAAGCCCGACGGATGCCACTACGAGGTTGGAAGCCAAAAAGCCCAAAGAAAGGTGGAAATGGCGAAGACGCTTCTCCAAGCCTATGGCATAGAACCAGAAAGACTCGAAATGTTCAACCTAGTCTTCATAGAAGGCGACAAATTCGCAGAAGCAGCCAAAGCCATGACCGAAAAAGTGGAAAGGCTAGGCTCACTTCAACTCGCCTAGCTTAAAGCGAACACTGCAAAAGGTGAGCAAAATGGCTGAAGAAAAACCCCGCGATTTTGCAAGGGAAATAACCAGCAGACTCGGCGGAGAAACAATAACCCGCTGCTACCAGTGCGGCACATGCGCCAGCACATGCCCAGTCGCGAGAACGACAGAACGCTACAACCCCCGCCAAATAATAAGGCTAGCCCTACTAGGGCAAAGAGACGAAGTTCTAAAGGGCGACGCTATATGGCTTTGCGCCTCATGCTACAACTGCCAAGAACGCTGCCCACAAAAAGTTGAGATTGCAGATGTGATATACGCCCTAAGAAACATAGCCATTCGCGAAGGCAACATACCCGCCATATACACAGAATTCGCCACAGGACTCCTAAGCGAGGGACGTCTAGCCCCCATCTCGAAATTCCTGGAAAAGAAAAGGGCTGACTATGGATTACCAACACTAAAACCAGCAGATATAGAAGCCATAAAAAAGATTCTGGCGGCGACAGGCTTCGACAAAGTCATGTTTAAGAAGGAGGGTACACCGCAATGACAAGCTACGCCTTGTTTTTAGGCTGCACAATACCCGCCCGCCAGCCCCACTATGAACTCGCCGCAAGAAAAGCCCTAACAAAACTCGGAATACAACTCGTAGACATGGAAGGCGCAACGTGTTGCGCTCCGCCACCACTTCAGTCAATAGACTTGGAAACAAGCTTGGCAATAGCCGCCTACAACATTTGCCTAGCGGAAGAAGCAGACCTAAACATACTCACGCTTTGCACTGGATGCTTTGAATCCCTAACAATTGCAAATCGCCTATTAAAAGAAAAGCCGGAACTACGTGAAAAGGTCAATAAGATTTTAGCCAACACTGGCAAGGAGTTTAAAGGCATAAAAGAGGTTAGGCATTACCTACAGGTCTTAATGAATGATATAGGCGTAAACCGCTTAAGACGAAGCATTATCAAACCGTTAAACAATCTTAAGGTAGCCGCCTTTTCAGGATGCCACCTACTACGCCCAAGCGAACTCCTACGCTTTGACGATCCAGAACGCCCCCGCATATTCGACACCCTGATAGAGGCTCTAGGCGCCAAAAGCATACCATATAAGAATAAGCTGCGATGCTGCGGAGGACTCCTAAGAGGCTATGCAGACGATGTGGCACTAGCTATAGCAAGAGACAAAATTGTAAACGCCTACAACGCTGGGGCAGACTGCATATCAACCCTATGTCCCTTCTGCTTCCTAACCCTTGACCTTGGACAAATGCTGATAAAAACCACCTACAAGGAAGAGTACAACATACCAATAATCCACTACGCCGAACTATTAAGCCTAAGCCTAGGAGTAGAGCCAAAAGAACTCGCACTAGACTTCCACAAGATAAAAATCGACAAAGTTTTAGAAAAAATTGGCTGAAATCTACTTTTATTTTTCATTTTTCTTTTTAGCAAAGTTTAGCACATTTTGGTTTAAAGCGAGAATCTTAAATACCAATTTAGGTATATTCAGTATAGGAGGCACCAGCGGTGGGCAAAGTAAAAACCAGCATATATGCAGACAAGGAGCTATGGGAAAAGTACAAATCAAGCCTAGCGAGGAGAGGCCTAGAAATAAGTCAAGCCCTTGAAGACCTCATTAAGGATGAGCTTGTAGAGGAACTCCTCGACGAGGCTGTTAAAGACATAGAAAACACTGAAGACTATGAGATAGATTTTGAGCCTGTTAAGCCTAAAAAAGGCCTTGTAAGTACCCTTGTGAGGACTATGAGGGATGAAAGAAGTAGTCTATCTTGATTCCAGTAGTCTGGTTAAACGTTACGTCAAGGAGCCTGGAAGTAAAATTGCTAAAGAGGTTTATCTTAAAGCCTATTCTGGCGAATTAACCATCACATTCAACTCTTGGAACATAGGCGAGGTGCTCGGCGCCTTTGACAAAGCCCACGTAAGAGGCATATTAAGCAATAGAAATTACTTAATAGCCAAAGGCAAGTTCCTCCTAGAAACTAGAAGGCTTGCCCGTTTAGGAGTTTTAAGGCTAATTCCTATACGTTTTAGGTTACTTATTGAAAGCTGGCGCCTCTTAGAAAAGCATCATTTGTATCAGGCGGACGCCCTCCAAATAGTGTCCGCTAAAGCGGTAAATGCCACGAACTTCTTAACTGGCGATAAAAGGGTTTATGAGGCAGCTAAAACGGAGGGCTTAAACGCGGTTCTCACAATTTAATTTTCTGTCTTCTGTTAGAAAGTGTTAAAAGCTGATGATGTAGCATATGGTTTTGAGGACGTAAAAATGAAGATTACAGCCCTTAAAGAGCACAAATGCTTCTGTTGTGGCGGAGTTATTAGAAAGGGTGAGGAATGCTTCGTATTCATTGTTAATCCTGAAAACCCAACCAAAAGCGAGTTTGACGTTATTTACACTTGTGCAAAATGTGCTGAGGAAGAGGCTTGCCGGCGGAGAATTAAACAGAAGGGCGTGGCTGTTTAGCGCTCCTCGCCTTAATTTCTGTAGTTTACAGTTGTCTTTAACTTCGGAATTTCAACCTCCAAAGCCTCATTGTTGTTGCACTTCATAATTATGTTTTCCACTTGCAGCTCATCAACTGGAAGGTTGAGCTTCCAGCAAGTATTTTCCAAGCATATTTGTAAGCCATCCTCAAACTTGTTTACTGTCACCCGCTGGTCTCTGCAGCGGCACTGCATCAGAACCTTAACATAATTTTCGTCTTCAAAAATGTCTATTAAGGGCTCTTCAGCATGGGGCAGTGGAATAAAATGTTTGACGGTTGGGCTTTCCTCGAACCTTTCCTCAATAACATACTTCCTTTTCAAAAGCCCCTCCATAGGCTCTAGGGGATTTTCTCCCTCGCTTTCTTCTATCCTAAGGCTTTCCACCAGTTTTTTGGCTAAAACTTTGCAGAAGACGTCTATGTTCCTTAAAGCCTCTTCAAAATCATCACTCATGACGTCTTCCTCTAAGTATTATTTTACATTTCATCCTATTTTAACTTTGTTACTTTAAGTGTAGATGAATTATGGCATTAACTTTCGAAAGCTATTTCTTTCCAATAGTCAATGGTAGAGTTCTAACATGCTTAACTGCTCTGACAACATCGCCAACATACCTGCTCGGATCTTCTAAGGCTCTGTTTATGGCTATTTCAGCTATTGTGGCGCCTTTGTCAGCAATCTTGCTTAGGCAAGAGAGAATAGACCTTACATAGGGGATTTCTGGGGCTTCCCTCATAAGCCTATTGGAGTCCACCTCAAGCACTTTTCTCATTTCAAGAAGTTGGTTTGCAACCTTCAAATCCCTTGTGAAGATGCATTCAATAGATTTCTGGAGAATTGTCTGAGTTAGCTCGCTTAAATGGAATATTCTGTCAACAACATCCTCTGGAAGCCTATTTCTGTAAATCTCCATTTCAAGAACCTCCTTAGCTAAGTCCTCGGAATAATCTGCCACCAGCTCCAGGTACTGCAGAATCAGCCTTGCAGCTGGTATAAAAAGTACGTCAACCATGCCAACCTCTTCGGCTATGGCTGGTTTCACTTGCGCGGAAAGAAGCAGACGCACCGCCAAATAGTAGATTTTGTCAGCCTCGTCTTCCCGTGCGATGGCTTCCTCCACAATGTCATATTTTTTCTCCTTAAAGCCTTGCATAGCCTCAGAAAGTATTGTTGAAGCTATTAGGGCAAGCCTCCGTATGAGCATGTCAAGTTTGAACTTCGTAGAGTCTATAGAGCACTGCAAGAGTATGCTTTTAGGGGTCTCTTCAAGGATGCCCAACCCAATAAGTTTTTGAACTATCCTCCGAACTTCGTCTACGTGGTTTTTACCTATGCGGCTTGTTGAGATTACCCGTATAACATCCCGTCCTAGAATGTAGCTTCCAACAATTATTCTTTCAAGCATTCCCGGCTCGTCGCATGCATCTGCATTAACAATGTATTCTTCGGCTTCCTCTTTTTGGGCTATGTGCCTCGGCATTATTTTTAGGGAGCCGTCCCTTTCTGGCAATATGAATAGTAGGTCTCGCGGCTTTATGCCGTGTTCTTTAATCCACTCGTTTGGAAGCGAAACAGTCATTGTTGAATGTCCTACTCTTTGAACTTTTCTAATTTCCAAAGGCTTCCCTCTATTTATAGTATTTACTTTGACGCAATTATTTATTCTATATTTTCTATTTACGTTAGATATATATCTTTTGCTTTGCTCTATATATCACGCAGATGTAAAGGAGGCTGATATGAAATGTCTGAATGGAAAACCGTAAGCATAAGGCAAGAGCTAATAAAAGAAATCGAGAGACTACTAAGAACAGGACGATACAGAAGCATATCAGAATTTGTCTCCGAAGCCATAAGGCTGCGCTTAGAAGAGCTGATGCGGGCTGAGGGAATTCCAGCAGCAAAACGTGAAGAGCTTTTGGCTATTCCGGAGCAGTTGCTATACACGCCGAAGCACACATGGGCGCAAATAACCCCTGAAGGAAACATCCGTGTGGGTGTTTCAGACTACGCCCAGAGGCATCTTAAAGGCATTGCAAACATCATGACCGAACCCGTTGGGAAGGAAGTTGCCAAAATGGAGCCCTTCGGTGTAGCTGAAACTTGGATGTTTATGTTTGATTTATACGCGCCCGTGAGCGGCAAAATCGTTAAGATTAACGAAAAATTGAAGGATAAGCCTTACCTGGTAAATGAAGATCCGTATGGCGAGGGTTGGATAGTCGAGATCAAGCCCAAAAACTCCTTGACGCTTGAGGAGGAGCTCAAAAGCCTTCTAAGCTCTAGGGAATATAACAAGTGGGTTAGCAAACTCGAAGGAAGACTTCGCGAATAAACCCCCTCCATTTCCCCCTCTTTTTATGTTGAAATTTTATGTTAATTTTGTGTTAAGTTTGGTTTAGATGGCTTAATATATCTGGTTTAACATTCAAATATGCTTCTAAGAAGGCTGATAACCTTGATGGAAAAGCCATTACAAGAGGTTAGGAAATTACCTCCTTGTCGAGCAGCATGTCCAGCACATGTCAATGTTCAGGCTTATGTGGCTCTTATCCAGAGGGGCAAGTTTAAGGAAGCTGTTGAAGTCATAAGGCGGGACATGCCCTTCCCAGCCATTTGCGGAAGGGTTTGCTTCAGCCCATGTGAAGATGCATGCGCAAGAGTAAACCTTGACCAGGCGGTGGCTATACGCGCCTTAAAGAGGCTTGTGGCAGACATCGAACGCGAACAAGGAAGAGTTGTTGCTGAACCGGTGCCAAAGAAGTACAGCGAGAAAATAGCCATAATCGGTGCTGGGCCAGCTGGTTTGACAGCGGCTTATGAACTTGCGAAGCTGGGTTATCCGGTTACCGTTTTTGAACGGATGGCTGAGCCGGGCGGCATGATGCGCTACTGCATACCAGACTTCCGACTTGAAAAATTTGTTGTTGCAAACGAAATTGCCTACATAAAGGACATAGGCGTTGAAATAAAGACTGGCGTTGAGTTTGGCAAAGACATAACTATTGAAAGCCTTAAAAGGGACGGTTATAAGGCGATTTTCCTCGCCATCGGTACACAATTGGGCATGAAATTAAATGTGCCAGGCGAGGAATTGGAGGGCGTAATAAATGCTGTTGACTTTTTGAGGGCGATAGCTTTAGGCAAGAAAATAGCTGTTGGCGAAAGAGTAGCCGTCATAGGCGGTGGCAACACAGCCATAGACGCTGCGAGAACTGCTAAGAAGCTTGGCGCCAAGGAGGTTATGATTCTTTATAGGCGTTCTCGCGAGGAGATGCCAGCGCTACCCCACGAAGTGGAGCTTGCCGAGAAGGATGGAATAAAGTTCTATTTCTTGGTGGCTCCTAAGCAGATTATAGGCGAAAATGGGCGGGTTAAGGCTGTTGAATGCTTGAGAATGCGCTTGGGCGAGCCTGACGAAACTGGAAGAAGACGCCCAATACCGATTGCCTTTTCAGAACATCAATATGAGGTTGACATGGTTATTCCTGCTCTTGGACAGATTGTTGAGACATCTGTTTTGCCCCCAGAACTTATTAGCAAAGAGAAGCGGGGGCCGCCACTGCAAGTGGACCCCATGACATTGGAAACTAATGTTCCGGGGATTTTTGCTGGTGGGGATGTTGCCACTGGTCCAGCAAGCATCATCGAGGCTGTTGGTGCTGGTAAGCGTGCAGCGGTTTCCATACACCGTTATTTGAGGGGCGAGGACTTGCGGAAGGATAGGGAAGAGGAGAAAATTGAAGAGACCACGTGGGTTAAGGACTGGCGGTTGCTGGAAAAAAAGGAGCGCAGATACGACGCTCCAATAGAGAAGCCTCACTTGAGTTTTGAAGAGGCAAGGGAGTATCTTGAAAAGCTTAAGCGTCAAGCAAGGTTTGAAGCTTTCCGCTGTCTGGGTTGTGGACCATGTGCGGAGTGCCTCGCCAGCATGGACTTATGTGAGGGTGACAAGGCTGTTGTGGATGAGGGTAAATGCGTGGGCTGCAATGTCTGTGCTGTCATTTGCCCGGTTGGCGCCATCAAAAAGAACGAGAAGGGCGTGGCCCAAGTGAATGAGGAGCTTTGCAAGGGCTGTGGACTCTGTGCAGCACGTTGTCCAGAGAGAGCCATAACTATGAAGAAGCTTTCTAACGAGCAAATTCTCTCAATGGTTTTAACAGCCTTGGAGAGGTGAAATAGAAATGGATTCTTCTAACCCTCCAAAAATTGTTTGTTTCATGTGTAATTGGGCCTTCTGCGAAGAAGAGATACGTGTTCCTTACAATGTTAATGTTATCCGCGTTATGTGTGTTGGAAGAATGGACCCAGCGCTGATTCTGGAAACTTTTGTCAATGGGGCTGAAGGCGTGCTGCTTGTTGGGTGTAAGCCTCCAGACTGCCACTTTGTTGATGGCAACCTCCATGCTGAACGCGCCGTTAAAATGTTGAAGAAGTTGCTGGCATTGGCTGGACTTGAGCCTGAACGACTGAAGCTCCTGTTAGTCTCACCGTTAGAAGACAAAAACTTCAGCCACTACGCCAAAGTGTTCTCCGAAGAGGTTTGGAAGCTTGGAAATTCTCCGCTCAGCAAAGAGGAGATTGTAGCCAATCTCACAGCAGCTAAGGAGGCGGCTTCAGCCTTTAGGCTTCGCGTTTTACTTGGAAGAGAGGAAGAGCTAACCGAATTTATGAACGCTTATGGCGAGAAAATCCCAGAAGCGGAGTTTGACGCCCTATTAGATGATATTGTTAGGGCTGAGTTCATCCGCTACAAAATCCACCACTTGGCGAGGATTAAGCCCCGCTCTGTTAAGGAGTTAGCCCAAATTCTCGGGATAAAGCCTTCTGCTGTTTTGAGGCATATAACGAACATGAGGCGGAAGGGCATGATAGCCCTAGACCATGTTGAAGGTTATACGCCTTTGTATAAGGCTTTGGAGGTGCGATAAAGATGGCTGAAGGAAAGGTTGGCGCAGTGCTGGTCGTCGGCGGCGGCGTTGCTGGGATACAGGCTGCTTTAGACTTGGCGGATTCTGGCTTTAAGGTGTATATGGTTGACCAGTCGCCCAGCATTGGCGGCGTTATGGCTCAACTTGACAAGACTTTCCCGACAAACGATTGTTCTATGTGCATTTTGGCTCCTAAGCTTGTTGCTGCTGGGAGACATCCCAACATTTCGTTGATTACGAACAGCGAAGTTTTGGACTTGAAAGGCGAGGCCGGAAACTTCGAAGTGAAGATTCGAAAAAGAAGCCGCTACATAAACGAAGAGAAATGCAACGGTTGCGGTCTTTGTGCACAAAAATGCCCAGTTGAAGCCATAGACACCTACAATAAGGGTTTGACGGACAGAAGCGCCGTATACGTGGAATTTCCGCAAGCGGTTCCGCTACGCTTCAAGATAGACCGAGAAAAATGCATCGGTTGTAGGACATGCCAAGAGGTTTGTAAGGCGAACGCCGTTGAATATGACCAGAAGGACAGCGAAATAATGTTAAATGTCGGCGCGGTGATTCTGGCTCCGGGCTTTGAACCTTTTGATGCGCGGTTGAAAAGCGAGTATGGTTATGGGCGATACGCAAATGTTGTGACGAGCATAGAGTTTGAGCGTATCCTAAGCGCTTCCGGGCCATATGGCGGAGTTGTTTTGAGACCTTCAGACGGCGAGATTCCGCGAAAAATTGCCTTCGTTCAATGCGTTGGTTCGCGGGATGCTCAGCTTGGGAACAATTATTGTTCTGCCGCTTGTTGTATGTATAGCATTAAGGAAGCCATCATAGCCAAGGAACATGTGCCGACAAAGCTGGACTGCACAATTTTCTACATGGACATAAGGGCTTATGGGAAAGAGTTTGACGCCTACTATAAGCGTGCCCAGGAAGAGTATGGCATACGCTTTGTCCGTTCAAGGGTTGCAAGCATAACAGAGGACCCAGCAACTGGCAATCTGCTCGTCCATTATGTTGGCGAGGATGAGACTCCGAGAATCGAAGAATTCGACATGGTTGTGTTATCCACGGGCATGCAGCCGCCTAAAGATGTGGAGAAACTGGCTAAAGCGCTTGGGATAAAGCTTAACAAGTACCGCTTCTGTGAAACCAACACCTTCACACCCTTGGAAACCTCGAAGCCCGGCATATTTGTTTGCGGAGCCTTCAGTTCGCCGAAGGATATTCCGGAAAGCGTTGCTCAAGCAAGTGGCGCCGCAGCTAAAGCCATGGCAATAATCGCTCCAGAACGTGGCAAGCTTATTGCTGCTAAGGAGTATCCGCCTGAAAGGGACGTAAGCCAAGAAGAGCCCCGCATCGGCGTTTTCATATGCCACTGTGGCATAAACATCGGCGGAATTGTGCGGGTTCCAGAAGTTGTTGAATACGCCAGAAAACTTCCAAATGTTGTTTATGCTGAAGACAACCTTTACACCTGTTCGGATGACACCCAGAAGCGGATTAGGGAGAAGATCAAGGAGTACAACCTAAATCGTGTTGTTGTGGCCTCATGCACGCCCAGAACCCACGAGCCGCTTTTCCGCGAAACCGTCCGCGAGGCCGGATTAAACCCCTACCTGTTTGAGATGGCAAACATCCGAGACCAGTGCAGCTGGGTGCACATGCACGAGCCGGACGAGGCTACAGAAAAGGCGAAAGACCTTGTCCGCTCGGTTGTCGCTAAGGCAAGGCTGCTGAAACCATTGAAGAATCCAACAGTCAACGTTACTCCAGTAGCCCTCGTTATCGGCGGCGGCGTTTCTGGAATGACTGCAGCACTGGAACTAGCCAATCAAGGCTTTGAGGTCCACCTGGTAGAGCGCGAGAAAGAGCTAGGCGGACACTTGAGGAAAATCTATTATCTGCTTGAGGGTGAAGACCCGCAAAAGCACTTGAAGAGGCTTGTTAAGGCTGTTATGGAGAACAAGCTTATCCACGTCTATTTGGGCGCAGAAGTCGTTGAAGTCAGCGGTTTTGTGGGCAACTTCAAATCAAAGATAAGGCTGAACAGCGGCAAGGAAAAAGAGGTGGAGCACGGCGTAGTTATTGTTGCCACCGGCGCTGTTGAGTACAAGCCAAAAGAGTATTTGTATGGCGTAGACCCACGGGTCATGACCCAGCACGAGTTGGAGGAGAAAATAGCCAAAGGTGACTTCAAAGCCAAAAAAGTCGTCATGATTCAATGTGTCGGCGCGAGAAGCGAGGAGCGCCCCAATTGTGCGAGAATATGTTGTGGACAAGCCATTAAAAACGCCCTAAAAATTAAGGAGCTAAACCCGGACGCTGATGTTTATGTCCTATACAAGGATGTTAGGAGTTACGGCTTTAAGGAGGAGTACTACCGCGGGGCCGCAGCTAAAGGCGTCATATTCATAAACTATTCTGATGAGAGAAAGCCCAAAGTCACAAACGAAGGCGGAAAGCTGAAAGTATCCTTCTACGAGCCAGTGCTAAAGCAGGAGGTCCAGTTAGAGCCAGACTACGTGGTTTTAAGCGCTGCAACAATTCCGAACCCGGATAATAAGCGCATAGCTGAAATGCTAAAAGTGCCGCTGACGAAAGATGGCTTCTTCCTAGAGGCTCACATGAAGCTTCGACCGGTTGATTTTCAAACAGACGGCGTTTTCTTATGCGGCATGGCTCATTCGCCAAAATTCATTGAAGAGAGCATTTCCCAAGCGTGTGCAGCCGCGGCGCGGGCAGCCACCATACTGTCGAAGAAAGTTCTCGAAATGGAAGGAATTGTGGCAAGTGTAGATGAAGATTTATGTAGTGGATGTAGAATCTGTGAATTTCTATGCCCCTACGGCGCGATTGAAATGAAAGAGAAAAATGGCAAAATGGTCGCCCACGTAATAGAGGCCTTATGCAAGGGTTGCGGCGTCTGCGGAACAGCATGCCCAACAAAAGCCATAATCCTTGGGCACTTCACAACGGATGAAATTTTAGCCCAGGTTAGGGCAGTATTAAAGGAGATGGAGGTGTTAGCTAAATGAGCGAACCCTCAAAAGATTTTGAACCGAAAATTGTTGGTTTCCTATGCAACTGGTGTGCTTATGCAGGCGCTGACTTGGCTGGTGTAAGCCGCATCCAATACCCGCCAAACATCCGTGTTATCCGCGTCATGTGCAGTGGCAGAATAGACCCAGCCTTCATCCTTGAAGCCCTAAAAAATGGTGCTGACGGCGTTTTGGTGGCTGGCTGCCACCTGCCATCCGACTGCCACTATCTCAGTGGTAATTTTAAGGCTTTGAGAAGGGTAACGCTATTAAAGAAGGTGCTCAAAGATTTTGGGATAGAACCTGAACGTGTGCGGCTGGAATGGGTCTCCGCCAGCGAGGGAGACAAATTCGCAGCCGTAGTAAGGGACATGGTTGAACAGATTAAGAAGCTGGGTCCAAACCCGTTAAAAATGATGGAGGAAAAGAAATGAGCGAAACAAAAAGCGAAGCCCGCGAATACGTTCCACCAGTGATTAAGGCTGAGGAGCTTGACCCAAAGTTCAAGTATAAAATGAGCAAGATTCATGGCGCAGAAAAGGTGATGGTTTGCTTCCAATGTGGAACATGCACAGCTGACTGCCCAATCGCCAGATTCAGTGAGTTTTACCGCCCACGCCGAATAGCCCGCATGGTTCAGCTAGGCTTGAAGGATAGGCTCTTACTGGATAAAGCCTTGTGGCTCTGCTCATCATGCTTCACATGTGTGGATCACTGTCCCCAAGGTGTGGAAATTGCTGGTATAGTTCGCGTTTTGCGGAACATGGCGGTGGCGGACAAAAACCTTCTACCACTAGTTTACAAGGAGTTAGCCACAAATCTGATGAAAAGTGGCTTTGTCTATGAGATTCCCGAGTCAAGGCTTCAAAAGCGGGTTGAGCAGGGGCTTCCACCACTTCCGAAGCCAAACGTGAAAGAAGTTATGAGGATTTTTGAGGTTACTGGTTCCGCAGGTTTGCTTGAAAAGGTCCAAACTTTTGCGAAGGTGGAGAGTAAATGAGCAACTCAAAATATTTGTTGTTTCCGGGCTGTGTAATCCCCTATAGGCTTTCAAGCTACGAAATTTCCGCCAGGAAAGTTCTCGCAAAACTTGGCGTTGAAATTGTTGAAATGCCAGAATACAACTGCTGCGGCTACCCAATGGACGTTATAAATCACGATCTGATGTTGACTTTGGCGGCGAGAAACCTCTGCATAGCGGAAAAGGTGGGCTTACCTATAATGACGCTGTGCAACGGGTGCTTCTGCAGCCTAAACGAAACCAACAAAATCCTAAAGGAGGACAAGAAGCTCCGGGACGAGATTAATGGCTACTTGAAAGAAATTGGCATGGAGTTTAAGGGCACAATAGAAGTTAAACACCTAATCTACGTGCTTTCAGAGGATGTCGGCTACGAGAAGATAAAGAACGCCGTCAAAAAGCCACTGGTTGGTATCCGTGTAGCTCAACACAGCGGGTGCCACGTTTTAAGACCCCGCAAATATGTTGGACGGGATGACCCAGAAAACCCAACAACCCTTAAAGAGTTGATTAGGTTGACGGGCGCCGAATGCCTAGACTATATGGATGAGACTGAGTGCTGCGGAAACCCGATAATAGGCGTAAATGAGGATGTTCCCTTCCAAATGGCTAAAGAGAAACTTGACCACGTGAGGGCTGTGGGTGCTCAGGCACTTATTACTGTTTGTCCCTTCTGTCACATAATGTTTGACCTAAACCAGCCCCGAATAGAGAGAGCCTTCAACGAAAAATTCAATTTGCCAGTCCTCCACTACCCACAGCTACTGGGATTAGCCATGGGCTTTTCGCCAGAAGAGCTAGCCCTAAACGAGCTTAGGGTAAAACCAACAGAATTATTGAGCCAAATTAAGTAGGTGGATATGAATATGGCGAAACAAAAATTGAAGTTCGCCTTTTACTGGGCGGCAAGTTGTGGCGGCTGCGAAATAGCCGTCTTAGACATCAACGAAAAAATTTTGGATGTGGTGCAAATCGCGGACATTGTGTTTTGGCCTGTTGCTATGGATATAAAGTATAAAGATGTTGAAGCCATGCCAGACAAATACATTGATGTTTGCTTCTTTAATGGTGGAATCCGAAACAGCGAACAAGAGTATATGGCTAAACTTTTAAGGCAGAAGTCAAAGATTCTTGTGGCTTATGGTGCTTGTGCCCATCTCGGCGGCGTTCCCGGGCTGGCTAACCTCCATAATAAAGAGGAAATCTTCGAACAAGTTTACGCCAAAACATTTTCAACAGACAACCCCAACAAAGTTTTCCCACAGCCGAAAGTGCATGTTAAAGAAGGCGAGCTAGAAATTCCAGAGTTCTATGACACCGTGCGAACCCTAGACCAAACAGTGGATGTTGACTATTATGTGCCTGGCTGTCCGCCGGCGGTGGAGCGCACAATATTCGCCTTGGAAGCTATTGCTAAAGGCGAGTTGCCGCCAAAAGGCTCTGTTTTGGCGCCTTTAAAGTCTGTCTGCGACGAGTGTCCAAAAAAGAAGGAGAATAAGAAGATATCGAGGATATACCGTGTCTACGAGAAGGTTCCAGACACGGAAAGGTGCCTACTGGAGCAGGGCATTATATGCATGGGACCAGCCACAAGGGGCGGTTGTAGCGCCAGATGCTTGAAGGCTGATATGCCCTGCACCGGCTGTGGTGGTCCATGTCCAAATGCTCCGGAGCAAGGCGCTGCCATGATTAGCGCTTTGGCTTCGATTCTTGGCTTGGAGGAGGAGAAGGAGAAATACACTGAGGAGGAGGTTGAAAAGCTTATAGACCAGATTAAGGACCCTGTTGGAACCTTCTACATGTATGGTTTGCCAGCTTCAATTTTGCGGAGGAAGGTGATTCGCAAATGAAAGAGATAATAATTGACCCCATCACAAGGCTTGAGGGACACGGTAAAATAGCCATATTCCTAAATGATGCCGGAGAGGTGGAAAACGCCTACCTACAGATCCCAGAGCTGCGTGGTTTTGAAAGGTTCTGTATTGGGCGGAAAGCCGAGGATATGCCGCTCTTAACAAGCAGAATTTGCGGTGTCTGCCCAGTGGCGCATCACATGGCTGGGACAAAGGCTTTGGATGCTGCCTTTAATGTGGAGCCGCCGTCAGCAGCCAAAAAACTCCGCGAACTCATGTACTGTGGCTACTACATTTACGATCACACATTACACTTCTACTATTTGGGCGGTCCAGACTTTGTTGTCGGTCCGGACGCGCCGCCGGAAAAGCGTAATATTCTTGGGGTTATTGAGAAGGCTGGCTTGGACGTTGCCAAGGAGGTTATTAAGCATAGGGCTTATGGTCAGAGGATAGTGGAGTTGATTGGTGGAAAAGCCACTCACCCGGTCTGCGGGCTGCCGGGCGGGGTATCTAAGCCTTTAAGCGAGGAGAACCGCCAAGAAATTGAAAAGATGGTTACTTCAGCTGTTGATTTTGCAAGGTTTTCTTTGAAGCTTTTCCACGACATTGTTTTGAAGAACACCAAGTATGTGGAGCTGATTAAGAGCGACGCCTACACGCTGCGCACCTATTATATGGGTCTGGTGGATGAGCATAACAAGGTGAACTTTTACGACGGAAAAATACGGGTTGTAGACCCCAACGGCAAGGAGTTTGCAAAGTTTGAGGCTAAGGATTATTTGGAGCACATAGCCGAACGGGTGGAGCCATGGACCTATGTGAAGCAGCCATACTTGAAGAAGGTTGGCTGGAAGGGCTTTGTTGACGGTCTTGAAAGTGGCATTTACCGTGTTGGTCCTTTGGGGAGGCTTAATGCTGCTGATGGCATGGCTACGCCGTTAGCCCAAGAGGAGTATGAGCTCATGTATAAGACGTTAGGCGGAAAACCAGTGCACTCCACTTTGGCTTATCACTGGGCTAGGCTCATCGAACTTTTGTATGCGGCTGAGAGGGCTGTTGAGCTTGTTAAAGACCCCGAAATAACAAGCACTAATGTGAGGAATAAGCCTGGCAAGCCCGGCGAGGGCGTTGGCGTTGTTGAGGCTGCTAGGGGTACGCTGATTCACCATTATGTTTTGGATGAGAACGCTTTAATCAAGGATGTCAACCTGATTGTGGCTACTGTTAATAATGCTCCTTCGATTAACATGTCGGTTAGGAACGCGGCTAAGGGCTTGATTCATGGAGGCAAAGTTGATCAAGGCTTGCTTAACATGGTGGAGATGGCTTTTAGGGCTTATGACCCATGTTTTGGTTGCGCTACTCACTTTGCTGTTGGGCAGTTGCCATTGACTGTGGAAATCTACGACAGTGAAGGGAAACTCGTTAAGACGGTGCAGAGGTAAAGCTTCCACCTTTCCTTCCTTTTTATTTTTGGAGAAGAGCTTTTGTCGTTGGAAGGTTCTTTTGAGAAGAAGTTGAAGGATTGGTTCTCCGGCGCAGAGAGGGTTGTTGTTGCTGGTATTGGCAACCCTATCCGTATGGATGATTTTGTCGGCGTTAAAGTTGTCCGCGACTTGCATGGGAAAGTTTCTGAGAAGGTTTTGCTGATTGAGTGTGAGACTGTTCCTGAAAGTTTCCTTCAGCAGATGGCTGATTTTAAGCCTTCACATGTTCTGCTTATTGATGCTGCTGTTATGGGTTTGGAGCCCGGCGAGTGTAGGCTTGTCAAGCCCGAGCACTTGCGGGTCTTTCCGGCTATTTCGACTCATATGCTTCCTCTTCGGGTTTTCTGCGGTTACCTTGCCGAAACGGTAGGGGCTAAAATAGCCCTACTATTGATAGAGCCTAAAAACACGGATTTTGGGGAAGGCTTGTCTGGGGAGGTTGAGGCCGCGGCAAAGAGAATTGTGGAGGTTTTGTTGGCTGTTCTTCCATGAAAGCGGCTGTGGATTTGTCAATTTTGTTGCTGGTGGCGAACTGCAAAATTGACAGCCCCCCTAGTTTTTGGTGAGCAGCGTTTTATGTTTCGCCTAGGTTGTTGAATCCGTCACACATGTTTTTCCAGTATTCATAGCGCCATGTTTGTTTGTTTAGTAGGGCGTTTTCTGAGCCTTGGATTATTTGCCACGCAGTCATGCCCTTGTATTTATAGCCTTCAGTCCATCCAGCTACGTAGTTTAGCCACAATGCCAAAAGTTGAGCTTTGAGTTTTGCTTCCATGTCTGAGTACCATGGCGAGCTGAGGATTTTTGAGGCGTTTTGGAATTTTTCTCCACGTGTGCCTACGAACTCGTAGATTGAGGATTGGGCGCTTATTTTGTCTAGATAGCTTTCAAGGGTTTCTGGGTCTATTTGTGGTTTACCTGCTTTAGATAGGGCTTTGTCGAATTGGTTTTTCCAGAAGCCTATTGTGCGTGGGCGTAGTAGTGGTTGGCATGAGATTTTTATTACGATTTTGAAGGTATATGTGTGGCATTCCTCTGCTTCTTGTAGTGGATGAACTATTAATTGGCCCTTCATCGTTTCGCATGGGCTTATCCATGTACACGCGATGATGCCAGTTAATTCTATTTCTAGGGCTGTTTTGTTGTATTCTTCGATTTTTACTTCGTCTATGTGGGCTGGTTTGCAGCCTTTGTTTTTTATCGTGAAGTTTATGTAGGCCTCATAGCACGGGTAGGTGTTTGTTAAGATGACGTCTATTGTTTTCCCTTCGCATGTTATTTGGGCATATACGTTTCCAATATCCTTCTCAACTTCATTGTCGTAGGTTGTCACTTTTGTGAATTTAACGTCGCAGTAGCACCCGCAGTAGCGGTCTATTTGTATGCAACCGTTCCAGCATGCATAGCTATAGCCTATTAGGCTTAGGGCTATTATGGCAAGAACGATTAGGGCGAATATTTTGGTTTTCATTTTATGGCACTCCTTATGGGTACGGGTCATCTGTCGGTGTGACTGTTATCTGCATATCTATGCCTTGCGCGTTAGGGTCGCCTACATACTGGATTATAGTCCACGTGATTGCGTGATAATTGGGATCAAGTGGTATTGGTGGTGTTACGTTGCCAGGGGGTGGGACTTGGTCAAAGGTTATTCCGTTCCAGTAGTCGGGATTGAAGTTGAAGCCAGGTTCGAATGGTCCGTAGTAATATGTGGTTACTGTGAAGTTTTGGCTTATTTCTGGTATGCTGAAAGTTATCAACATGTCTTTGAGGTGGAGGGGTAGTGTTCCGTTGTTTTTGATGATTAATCCTATTTTTATTGTCCAGTTGCCTGTGACGTTTTGGCAATCTGCAATTAGTGATTGGTGGTCAGCGGTAATATAATAGTAGATTGGATGCGTTTCATTGAAGCCTTGTATTGTTGGTGTGAGAAGTTTGTGAGAGTCTATGATTAGTTTTCTGTGTCCCATCTTTACTGTTGCTTGTATTTCAACGGAATCTTTCCATGCTGTGTATGTGTAGCCTGTTATTGCCAGTATGAATAGTAAGGTTGCGAACGCCGCTATTATTTGTTTATTCATTTTCATCCCTTTTTGTCGTTTTACGGTATGTGAGTAAGAGGTAAGCGTATGCGGTTAGGGTTAGGGCGGCTGTTATGGGAATACTGTTTGCCAGTAGGAGTTTGCTACCTTCTACTATTGCTTTTGGCAGCGTAACCGTTAGGAAGTTGTAGGCGTTGGCAGCAAACTCTTTTAGGTATATGCTAACCCAACCCAGTTTCGGTATAATATACAATAGTTTTCCTTTTATTTGGTTGGGGTAAACCGGGTCTGGATCTGGTTCGGCGTTGGCGTCTCCTTTTGTTATGAACACTTTTCCTGTTTCCGTTTTGCGAATTTCTATGACTCTATGGAGTGTCATTTCGCCCCGTTGCCAGTATTGGATTATGTCTCCTACTTGTATCTTGTTGGGGTCTATGGATACTGCTATAGCTATGTCGCCTACCTCCATTGTTGGTGTCATGCTTCCGCTTGCCACTATTGTAGGGTAGAATCCGAAGAGTCCTGTTGAAGTCCAAACCATTAGAACTAGGAAGACGGATACGAGCAGCCAGCCTTTTACGGATTTTTGGCTTTTTCTCGTTTTTATTGCCGTTTCCTTTTTTGTTGGTATTCCTGCTTTCGTCAGGTCTTTTTGGGTTGTCGCCGTGTTTATGGCTATGAAGCCTATGGTTGGCGCCATCACACCTATCAAGGACTTATATCCCCATTGGAGGTCTGGAAGGATTGGAGAGAACCACCAGAATGCTTGCATTGGAGCCCTATAGGCTAGTGAGGCTACCGGTCCGCCTATTAGGGCTAGGTATGTGGCTAGAAGGTTTTCTGCTAGGGTTGGTAGGAAGATTTCTCCCATGTATTGGGCGTAAAGTAGGGGGTTTCTAAATTCTATTAGGGCTAGGACAGACGTGTTTGCAAATGTGTATAGTAGGGTTATTGCCGCAAGCGTTAAAGTTGGTCTTTTTCTATTCAAGGTTTTTGTCAGGTAGCCTCTTGATAGTTCTGTGCCGAGTAGGGTGGCAGAGACCAACATGAGGTTTGTTGCTATTCCTATCGGCGTGAATAGTAGGGGACTTTTTCCGAATTTTGTTATTAGGCCTGCGTCTATCAAGAGGAATATCTGGAGGACAGCCACAAGCACAGCCATCTGCACGGTTCTTTTATTTGTCCATTGGCGAATTTCCGTCCCATTTGTTAGGATCAAGGTTGCGGTGGCTAGGGTTGCCCAGCATATTGTAGGGATGATGTAGGCTAATAATCCTCCCGGATGGTATAGGGTTAGAATTATGCTGATGAATAAGAATAACGCGAGGATTATGTACGGATTACGACTCATATTCTCCATCCACTACGCAAATATTTTATTTACAAGTAAAAATGGGGATGAGTTTGTATTCGAGATATGTTTCTATTTTGTAACTTCTGCTACTTTGTTCCATTGGATGCCGACTACTCTGACGTGTATGAGGTATGTGTGGCATTCTTCCGCTGCTTGCTTAAAGTCCATATCTATTTCTGCCTTGTTTACATTGCATGGGTCAATTTGGTAAGGTAGTTTGTTTGTTATTTTCAGGTTAATTACCTCGATGTCTCCGTCATCCACTTTTCCGTTATTGTTCACATCTTCGTATAGGCTACCAATGTAGTCTCCGTCAGGGTCGTACCATAGTAGATTGTATATTAGGGTTCCATTTTTGTCTTTCTTTTCGCCTGTTATCTCATATTTTGCTATGTCGATTGGCACCGTTCCTATGTTGTGTAGTACGAATGTTGTGTGTACATAGTATTGTGGATACGCGTTTTCCACGAGTATTACGAGAGTTTTATAGCCCTTCTTTCCGGTGTGTGGATCTGTAATCAAGTCTTTGTAAGAGGAGCTGCAATATCCAACGTCTTTTCCCTCAAACTCACCTTCCACTAATTGGCCTGATGTATGGTTAAGCCAATATTCGATGCTTTTTGGTGGTTCAAAGTAGTCGAATGCTAATGTTAGGCTTCCCATTTTGATTGTTCCTTCGATGTATATGTAGTCTTTCCATGCTGCGTATACGAATCCGAAGGCGCTTAGCGCTATAGCCATTATGAGTGCTATTGCAGATAATTTCTTCTTGTCCATTTCAGGTCACCTTTGATTATGGAAGCTAATCTTGTTCTGGTATGCCATACTTGTTCCATTGTATGAATTCGAAGCCTGCGCTGAATGTGTATGTGTGGCATTCTTCTGCCTCTTGCTTAAAGTCTATGTCTATTGTGAATGGGTATTCATGGCATGGTTCAAGTTGCATGTCTTCTGGCGCCTTAATAATCATCTTCAGATTAATTATCACAACATCATCGTTAGTGTCCCATTGATTGTCAGCGCCGTTGTCCCAGATTTTACCATCAAACACCCAAACGCTTTCGCTTTCGTTCCAGACCCACATGCCTTCCAATCGCAAGTCTTCATCGTCTGTTTTGTCATACCCTCTGAAAACGCACAACGTAGCCTTTGCAGGTATAGTTCCAGCATTCTTCAACTTGCCGCTTATGTGAACGTCATACTGCGGATAAGCATTCTCAATGAGTATATCCATAACATGAGCAACAGTCTGCGGAGGCTCATGATGCTTACTAGTCTCAAGCTTGGATAAAGTCACTGTGGTGTTTGCAACCCAAGGCTTCGGCACAAAATCATGTCCCTTCTCGCCTTCAGGATAACCATTAGTTGTCTCAACAACAGTGATTGGTGCCGTTAAGTCGGTGGGGCTCCCCGCGTAAATCCCAACTATGAATTCACCCATGTGCACTGTGCCCTCAATGTAAACGTAGTCCCGCCAAGCCGCATAAACAAAACCAGCCACGCTTAAAGCAATCATCAATATTGCAAATGTTGCAGCCAACTTCTTAGTATCCATTTTACCGCATCACTCTCCTTCTCCTCTTTTGGGTATATTTAACGTGCCCCTCCCTCGGCACGGGCTAGGCCGCGCGGCCCAACCAGTATATAGCCGGCCAGAACGCCTAACCAAACAATATGTTTAATGCCACTCCATATAAACCCCCATGAAACAATAATCTAGACCAAAAGACTATAACAGAAACCTAAAACCAGACCACTAGTCTAGCCTAAAAGACCTTAACCGTTTATAAACAACAAACCCTTTAACCATTTTAACGCCAGCCGAGAAGGCAAAACATTTGTCAACAAAACTGGAAAAACTGTTGGCTTTACTAAACGACGACTTATGGCACAATATAAAAGAAGTGGCGGAAACCCTCCAAATCCCACCAGAAAAAGCCCAAAAAATAGTGGAGTTCCTAACAGAAGCGGACATGATTCAACACAACCCCACAACAAACCAGATAAAACTAAACCAAAACTGGAAAACCCTAATAATAAACCAAAAAGAAACACCAAACACAGCGCAGGCACAGCAAGAAACAGCAACAGCAGCCACAGCCATAGGCACCATAATAATTCCACCCCAAAAAAGCCTAATAATCCAATGCACCCGCATAACAAACCTAACAGACACAAGCCTAGAACTAGAAATCCGAATAAACAAAAAACTAAACGAAATAGCAATAAACAAAATCCACTAAAATAGGCTAAACAGATAGGAATTCTCCAGCCTTCTGCAAAATTTTCAGAAGCTCCCGTCCCTTATCCGTAGTCCTATACAAAACCAGCCCCGCCTCCGGATTGGCAGCCACACACTCCAACAAGCCAGCATCCAACAACTCCTTCAAATAACGGTTAAAACGCCCAAAATTCAAATTACAACGATACATAAGCCTAGTCTTATTAGAACCATTAAGAGCCTCACTCAAAATCTCAACAATAACTTCAACCCGACTCCGCCTACGCCTTCCCCCTCCATACCCCGCCATAGCAAACCACAAACTCAGAATCCAAATCAGACAATACAAAATAATAACAAAGCAGCTAATAAGACTAACCCTTCAATAGCCCCCAAAAAATGAACCATAAAAGAATAAAAAGGGTGGATGGTTTAAGCCGGCGGAGCCACTTTCAAGGCTTCTTGGAAAAGCTTCTTAGTAGCCGTTATACGGGCTTTCTGAGCCAAAACATCAGCCGTTACAAGGTCTAAGGCTTCCTCTGGACACCACTTAACACATTGAGGGCCGTCAGGCTTGTCCTTGCACAAGTCGCAGACAAAAACCACCTTCTTTTCGGGATGAAGCGAAACCGCCCCATAATCACAAGCCTCAATGCACCATCCGCAGCCATTACACTTATCCTCATCCACAATTATTGTGCCATTCTCCTCAGACTGGGTCAAAGCGTCCCTAGGGCAAGCGGCAACACAAGGTGGGTCCTCACAAAGCCTACAAGTAATTGAAATGTTCACCAGCGGGTTAAGCCTAACAACCCTAATTCTAGACTTCAACGGGTTGAAAGCCTTCTCCTTAGTCCAAGCGCAAATGTACTCGCAGACCTGGCAGCCAACACATTTGTCAGGATCGGCTGAAACAAATTTTCTCTCATGAATCTTAACCATTCACCATGCCTCCATTCTGCTAGGCTTTTCGGATTTTAACCTCCACGATTGGGATTAGGTCGTCCATGCCCAAAGCCTTAAGCTTCTCAGGGGTTGGTATGCCGTCCCTCGTCCAACCACGCGCCTCATAGTAGTCGTCTAACATCATTTCAAGTTCCTCCTGCGTCACATAGGCGCCCTTAGATGGACCCTCATCAGGAATTGGCACATTCATAACCTTCCATGGAAGCGTGTCGTCCTTCCTGCCTAAGCCTTCTCGGACATTTATGACTCTGGCGAGGTTGTTTATGCGTTCGCCCTTCAAGCGCATCTCTTCAGGCGTAGTCTCAAAGCCGGTAACAAGGGTGTAAAGCTTAGCCAAGTCCTCAAACTCCTTGTAGTATGTGCCTCTGGAGAACTTGCAGATCATCAACGAGTCAATTATTGTGTAAACGTCTTCGATGTCTTTCACAGCCTTCGCCCTTCCCTTCTCGTACTTCAGCCTATTAAACTTGCCCTTAACGTCGAAGGCGTAGGCCCCGTGCCTGTTGTGGTCAGCCCCACGGAAGGAAACAGCAAAGCCCAAAGCTGCCGTCTTAAGGCATCTCAAGTCATAGCCAGTGACCTCAACGCCTTTTATATGTTGGGCAAGCTTCTCAGCGCCTTTGCCAATTTTCTCAGCGGCGAACTTGACGCCTTCAGCCAGAATGTTGCCTATCCCCTCACGTTTGCCAATTTTCTCAATAAGCCTCACTAATGCCTCGTGGTTGCCGAAACGGGCCTCAATGCCGTCCATGTCCTTGGCGGTTAATATGCCGTTTTCAAAACAGTCCATGGCAAAACCAACAATCACACCGGCACTGATGGAGTCTATACCATAATAGTTACAGAGCTCGCTGCCCTTAATAATGGCGTCAAGGCGGTCAACACCACAGTAGGGACCCATAGCCCACAAAGGCTCATATTCAATCCTAGCCATAGCCCCCTTGTAGGGGCCTTCGGTGACAACGCACACGTGTTCGCATCTCATGGCGCAGGAGCTGCAGCCAATGATTTTGGCGACATACCTCTCGTTCAAGTATTCGCCGCTAACCTTCTCCGCAGCCTCAAAATGCGCATTATTGTAGTTCCGAGTTGGCATACAATGCAAAGCATTGTGCACCAGAACGTTTTCTGGTGTGCCCAAAGTCCTATACTTCTTTGTGGCCGGCCCCTTCATCCTTTCATGGAACTCCTTAACAAATTCAAGAAACTCGTCCGGCTTTGCCACTGTCACGTCATGGGTTCCTCGAACAGCAATTGCCTTCAAATTCTTTGAACCCATAACAGCGCCGAGTCCGCATCTGCCAGCAGCCCTCGACTTCTCGTTAATTATGCATGCTATCCGCACAAGCTTCTCTCCAGCCGGACCGATGGCGGCCACTCGAATGTAGTAGTCGCCCAGCTCCTCCTTAATCATGTCCTCTGTCTCAGCCGGCGACTTCCCCCACAAATGGGAAGCGTCCAAAAGCTGAACGGAGTCGTCGTCAATCCAGACGTAGACGGGCTTTTCAGCCTTTCCATGGAAAATGACAGCATCATAACCAGCCCTCTTCAGCTCTGTGCCGAAACTTCCATGGGACTTCGCTTCAGCTATGCCATAACTCTGCGGAGACTTAGAAACGAAAGCGTGGCCATTACCACCAGTTGGCCAAATGGTGCCAGAAGTTGGGCCTGTCGCGAGGACAAGCGGGTTTTCTGGGCTGAAGGGGTCAACCCCGGCCTTAGAATTGTCAAGCCATAGGCGCATTCCTAGACCTATTCCGCCAATGTATTTTTTGGCATAATCCTCGTTTAATGGCTCCGTGCGTGTTTTTCCAGTTGTTAAGTCCACGTGGAGAATTCTTCCAGCATAGCCGTACAACGCAACCTTTCCTCCAAACCTCAGTTACCTCTAATGAGAATTAAATAACTCTATGAAGTTGATATATTAAGGTATCTATTAGCCTTCAAGATTTCGAAACATTAAACACAACCATAGTTGTGGTGGGAGTTTAACAAAATATCTCCATAGAGCTATCGGTTTTTCCAGCCCTAAAAATGTTTTTACCAGAAACCTCTAAATCTTGAGATTGGTGATTGCGTGCAGCTTTCCCCGTTGAGCGACGCTGTTAGGCGAACATGCAATATATTAAAACATGGAGCCACAATGCAAGTTTTAGACTATGAAAAGCGCTTCTCATCCCTAAGAGCCTTTTACCAAAGCCTCCTCTCAAACCTAATAAAAACAGATTTCCCCACAAAAGAAGCTTGCCAAACGGCAAAAGAATTCTTCGGCGCCATGTCCGTCCGCTTCGCTGGTATAGATGGAACCATGTACTCGAAACCCCTCTTCGATCTAGTAGTCTTCTTCGGAGGAGCCTACGCCTCAACAGGAACAATAACCTTTCACGAGGATAAACCACCAACAGTCAAGTATGACGAGCGGACAGCTAGGCATGGCGCCGGCATATCAAGCGTGGTGCCAATCTACGTGAACGAGATCCCAGACGTGGACCAAACATTTTTTGAGGCTTCGCAACCAGACGAGGTTAGCCTTAGAAAACCGCTAACAGAAGAGTCTATAATAAACAATGCGACTGTGGCTAACTGGATAATGACCTTCGCCGAATACTATTTGGCTTACAAGCTCGCCACAGACAATGAACAAAATTTTCGAATAATCCTAATGGACAGAAGCCTATCAATAGAGCGCGCAAGCCTCCTATACGACACTTCGAAACGCGCTCTATGGGAAGCAAAAAGCAACATCCTAGGCTACAAGATAGACGGAGAACCCATAGACATAAACGAACTAACAATGGCTAGGCACTTCGTCTGCAACGAGCAATCGGGTTTGCCGCCGCCAAGAGCAGACTACCTACGCTATGCCATAATAGACCTTTTAAAGCGTAAAGGCGCGCTGTCAAAGAGGCAAATACTAGCCGAACTCAACATAACAGACGAAAAAAGAACGAAGCGAGTAGAGCGAAGCCTCAAAACCCTAATAAAAAAGGGCTTCCTAAACGAGAAAAATGAAGTTTACACGCTGAACCATAAATACTCGCGAACATGGGAACGCGTTAAAAAGCTTGTAACAAGCATAGGCGATAGATTCTTCTTCACAGAAAATCTGGAAACAGCCAATCTGATGAAAATAGTTAAAGACGGAAAGGAACACTGGCTCACAACCCTAGACATCGCCTTCTTAACGCTTTTCACGCTGCACATGTTGATGGAAGAATGCTGGAATAGGCACATACTCCTAATAGGCGTAACAAAAGACACGGCGGCAAGAGACTTCAAACGCCAACTAATCCCAATAATGGGCAACAACGACCTACTAAACACAAACATCGCAAGAGAAGAGCTGGAAAAACTACCCAACACAGACCGCATGATCCTCCAATCAGCAAGCATCCTAAACGCCGACAAAATAACGCCACCATGGAGCCTAATAGAGTATGATTCAGCCTTCAGAACAATGGTGCCAGACAAACAAAACAGAAAAGGCTACGTTTCAGGCGCCATAAAAAACAAAATAGGTCTAGAAAAAGCCTTCCTAAAAACCTACGTGCAGCTGAGCCAAGCCAAAACAGACCCTATGCTTAGAAGCAACGTCCTCCTTGTTGATCGCCTCGTCTATCCGGAATACGATTATAAGCCCGAAACGATTGTGGAGTTTTGGAACGAGTTAAGCGACGGAACAAAAGAGCCCGTAGAAGTGATCCTCTACATAGACAAGAACGTGCCTAACAAGCTACAAAATCTCGTCATGAACGTTTTGGTGGCTATGGCGCCATCAAACATTCCAGAGGCTTTCGGACACAACACACCACTGTTTATTGCGGATAAAATTGCCAAGTGGAATTATAGCCAATTCAAGCGTGTTGTTGACACAACAGCCGAGTGGATCCTCAATAACCATAAATTGAGAAAGTTCATATTCTATATGAGCACCTTTAGGGAGAGGAGAACAGCCATTGAAGCCGCAAGGAGAGAACAAATTTAACAGCCTATGCTTCACAGATTTTGACGGAAAGTTTAGGGCTAGACTAGCCGCCGTCATGCCCCGCTTCTTCGGAGGAGCAGAAGAGTCCAAACTGGCGGGCACAAGCGCCCGCTACAGCTGCCGCATAAAAGTGGAATACCAAAAAGACCTAATGGGACTGCTTGAGGAGGGCATGCTTCTAGCCGTAAAAAACTTTAAGCAGACGCTTCTGGGTGAGGAACGCTACACACTTATGGAGATAAGCCGCGTCTGGCCGGAACACTTCGGTTTAAGGGGCTTGTCGGATCATGGCTATTACCCAATGCAGTTCGAAATAATTGAACAGTCGGAGGCAGATTGGCAGACAGACGACCGCTCAACAATGATGATTCAGATAGACGCCATACCCATAAACTATGACTTGATTATAGGCGAAAACTTTGACTACAAGTTTGTTAAGGGCTTTTCCTACCCGGTGGTGGGCAGTCCAGTTTACATCCTAAACAGTGAAATGATAAACCGCATGTACAACCAAAAAATAACCGAAAAGCTCGGCGTAGACCCATCAAAAACTGTGGAGGACGCAAGGCTTGACCCTAGGCTCGGCATTGTAAAAATGTTTCAGACAAGCAGCACGGTCATACCCATATATGTGGATTTTGAGAAGCTTGTCCGATATCATTTTGGAGTTTTCGCCTTCACAGGTGGCGGAAAAAGCAACCTGATGTCAAACATTTTGAGGCGAATTTTGCTCCATACAAACGATGTAAAGGTCGTGGTTTTTGACATAAGCTGTGAATACATATTCCTACTTCTGGACCTTCTGGCGGACGAGAAGATTCCATCGAAGGTTATCCTCGAACATAGGATAGACTCCATTGAACAGTTCTTCAACTCCGTTGTCAAACCAAGGGAGTATGAGGCTGACGAAAGAATAAAGTTTGGACTCAAATGCATAATGGAACAGGACAAAGTGGCATTTTACACTAGGCCGAAACAGAAAATCCCAACATACGCCCAGTTCTTGGAAGAGTTAAGCGACCAACGGAAAAGCAACACGGACAAACCCCATTATTTAAACGCCATAGACAGAATCCACGACGCCATACTTGACTACATGGAGACGCATGGGCTCAGTGAAAACCAAGAGGTGGGCGAAGACTTCGTCAAATACATAGATGGCATCTGTATAGCAACAATGGAAGAGTTTAGAGTTCATGACAAAAGCGCATTGTACGCTTGGGCAACAACAAGAACCACTATCCTTGATCAGATAAGGAAACGCCAAGAAGAAATGAAAAAGGAGACGGGCGGGCTAACAGCCGAAAGAATACGGGAACTTTTAGAAGGCGACACACGGCTCGTGTGCATTTCCATATCAGACCCAACAACAATAAAAGAACTTGTCATAACTTTAACCCACGACTTGCTTATCAGAAGAAAACGCATGTTCCAAGTGAAGCCCTACATCCTCCTAGTCTTTGATGAAGCCCAAGAGTTTATACCGGAGCTTTCTGGCGCAGCGGGCATAGAAAAGAAATGCAGCAAACAAGTGGAAACCCTCCTCAGACAAGGACGAAAATATGGTTTAGGCGTTTGTATAGCCACACAACGCATAGCCTACCTGAACACCAATGCCCTACAACAGCTCCACACGTATTTTGTTGGTACGCTGCCCCGCCCATACGACCGCGCCTTGATAAGCGACACCTTCATGATAGACAAAGGCATACTCGAAAAAACATTGGAGTTTGCGCCGGGTGAGTGGCTCCTTTCAAGCTACATAGCTACAGGCATAGAAAACGTGCCCATATTCATAAAAGCAGACAACGCAGAAAAGGAGATAGAAAAATTCCTTAAAAACGCCGTTTAGCATCTAAATCATACTTGAAAAAGTTAACATGCCAACAAGCGTAAAGCATGCTACAGCGACAACAATTGGCATCACTAGAAAGCCATATTTAGAGAATTCTGAGAATGAAATCGAATGCCCCTTACTTGAGAGAATTTTTGCCCACATCAGCCCGGCAAGCGCCCCAGTCAGCATAAAGTTAGCTCCGAGGTTACTTCCAACCACCAGCGCCAACATTGAACCAAACTTAGCAGCGAGAGGGGCTGAAAAGGATGGGCTCTGCAGAGTTTTAACGAAGAATATTGTCATGGGGTGGTTGTTCATTAAACCGGCGGTGAGCGACGACAAATAACCCACACTAAACACCGTAGCCGCAACACTTGTGGAAACCTTTGAAAACTGAAAGCAAGTAAGTTCGTCCAGCCTGAAGATGCCAAACTTTCAACTATAACAAACAGTCCGACTAGGAAAGGTGCGATCTTCCAAGGCATCCTCCTTAAAATGGTAAAAATGTTTGAACGAGCTAGAAGTATATCCCGAAGTAACATTATAAATGCGGATGTTATAGTGATCATCCAAGGTTGGACACCAATCCACGCTGACGGCAAACTCATGAAGAAAATGGCGCCCCCAAGCACAATCAACCCGAATATGGCGCCACTCCTATCCTTCAGGGCTCGCCGCGGATCAACTTGAGGAATTTTAATTTCGTTTGGCACCTTTCGACGGAAGACTAGCCAAAGCATGAAAAGACATGTAACCATGGCTAAAATTGCCGGAAGAAGCATCCATCTGGCGAATTCGGCGAAAGAAATCCCATAAGCGTCTGCGATAACTATGTTGGTGGGGTTCCCCACATAAAGCCCCATGCCAGAAATGTTAGCTGCGAAAAACTCGGCGAATAAGAAGGGGATGGGCGATAATGCCACGCTGCTGCACATGTAAAGAATTATCGGAGTGATAGTCAATATTACAACGTCATTACTAGTGAAAAGTGTCAAAAAAGACGTGAGTAGAAAAATATATACAAAAAGCTTTTTGCCAGAACTTCCAGCCAATTTGACAACATACAACGCAACATATTCAAACAGTCCCGTGAGATCCAAGGAAATGCAAATGTAGGATAAGGACAGTATCAGGATTATTATTGAGTAGGGTTTTATGTTTTCACAGCCAAGGATACCCCTCACGATGAAGTTAACGTCTATTACGGATGTTGCCAAAAGAACAGTCACGCAGAGGACCGGAGCTAAGCCATAGTCTAGGTGCAGGTAAACCTTTTTGAATGGAAGCTTAATCCTAGGCTGTTTAAAGGTTAAGAGAATTGTTGCGCCAAAGGCAAGCAAGCTAACCATAGATGAGTATGCCATGAATCGTTGTCCCCCTTATGTGCTGCCACTTGCTTTTCGCATTGAACAGCCTATGCGCACCATATTTTCAACGGCGTAATCAAGGCTGAATAAAAACTTGTCGTTAGAAAAGTGGCGTATTAAACGCTAAACATGTTTGAAAAATGGGGGCATAGTAATTTTAATGTGCCTATACTTTGGGATTAAGCTATTCCGCATTTTTTGAGGAGTTTTTGCCATCTCTGGTCTGTTATTCGTTGTATTTCGTCCAGTAGTTTCTCGTACTTTGGCGTGAACAAGTGCCTAAAGCGTCCTTGCACCGCCAAATATTCTTTTACTGGCTTTTTCTTTTGAGGAGCCATTGCTATGACCTTGCTGGGTGCTGAAAGTTGGTATTCGCCGTTTATACACTCCCAAAGTGGAAAGACACATGTTTCCACCGCTAGGCGGGAAAGCTCTATGGATTTTGATGGGTCGCTTCTCCAACCGCGGGGACATGGCGCGAAAACATGGAGGAAGGCTGGTCCCTCCACCTCTAAGCCTTTCCGCACTTTTGTTATTAGGTCCCGCCAATAGTAGGGCGACGCCGTAGCCACATATGGGATTTCATGTGCCACCATTATATCGGCTATTGGCTTTTTGGGCTCAAGCTTTCCTGGTATAACTTCGCCTGCTGGTGATGTGGTTGTGGATGCGCCTAGGGGTGTTCCGCCGCTTCTTTGTATGCCGGTGTTCATGTACGCCTCATTATCGTATAGCACAAATAGGAAGTCGTGTCCTCTTTCAACCGCTCCGGAAAGGGCTTGTATGCCTATGTCGTAGGTGCCGCCGTCACCGGCTATCGCGATAATGTCTACATGCTCATACTTGATTCTTCCCTTCTTCTTCAGCATCTTTATGGCGGTTTCTATGCCAGAAGCGTTTGCTGCCGCGTTCTCAAAGGCTGTGTGAAGCCATGGAACACCCCAAGAAGTGTAGGGATAAATTGTTGAGACAACTTCCATGCAGCCAGTAGCCTGCGTCACAATGGTTGGTCCCCTCAAGGCTTTCATTATAAGCCTCATAACCGTTGCCGGAGCACAACCAGCACACGCCCTGTGTCCAGACATGAATAGGTCTGGCTTTTCAACTATGTCTCTAGCCGTAAACTTCCATTCACTCTGCATATTTTCGCCTCCTACTCCCTTAATCCAACATATTTTACGGGGGTTTCAACACGTTTTTTCGCCACAATCTCTTGAAGGTCCTTGTATATTTCGCGAATTTGCATTGGGCTTGTGTCCCTTCCGCCAAGTCCGTAAATGTAGTTCACCACGAGCGGCTTCTTGTCCAAGTCGTAAAGTGCATGGCGAACTTCGTGGAAAACAGCGCCGCCGAAACCTCCAAAACTCATGCTCTTGTCCATAACAGCTACCGCCTTAACATGTTTGAGAGCCTCTCTTATGCCGTCAACTGGCAGCGGTCTGAAAGTCCGCATTCGCAGTAGTCCAGCTTTAATGCCTTCAGCCCTCAACTCGTCAACGACGGTTTTCACTGTCCCAGCTGTTGAGCCTAGGCAGACTATGGCTATTTCAGCATCCTCAAGAAAGTATGGGTCCAGCAAGCCGTCGCCGTAGCTTCTGCCACTGATTTTCGCATATTCATCATGCACTTCGCGGATAACCCTAAGCGCGTTTTTCATGGCTTCCTCCTGCTGCCTCTTAAACTCGAAATAGTAATTTGGAAAAGCCAAAGGTCCCATAGTCATGGGGTTTTCTGGGTCCAATTTTAGCGGAGCCAGCTTCCCCTCATGAGTCAGCACTAACGGAAATTGGCGTACACCGACAAACTTTTTCACAACATCGTCTGGAAGAACATTAACATTTTCTACCGAGTGGCTTAGCTGGAATCCATCGAGGCAGACCATAGCTGGTAAGAGCACTTCTGGGTGTTCGGCTATGCGGAAAGCCTGAATAACAGAGTCGTAAACCTCTTGGGCGTTTTCAGCGTATATTTGTATCCATCCGCTGTCCCTTTGCGCCATCGTGTCGGACTGGTCTCCGTGAATGTTTATTGGCGCTGAGAGGGCTCTGTTGGCTATCGCCATAACCACTGGTGCACGACAACCAGAAGTCACAAAGAGCATTTCATGCATGAGCGCCAAGCCAGCAGAAGCCGAAGCCGTGAAGGTTCTAGCTCCGGTAAGCGAGGCTGCAAGGCAAGCGGTTAGGGCGCTGTGCTCAGACTCTGTGCAGACGAAGGCTGTTTCAACTTCGCCGTTGGCTACGTACTCGCTGAACCTCTCAACAATTATGGTTTGAGGCGTGATGGGATAAGCTGCAACCACGTCTACATCGGACTGTTTAACAGCGTAGGCGACAGCCTCATCACCGTTTAAGGCTAAAGTCTTTTGTTCAGCAACACTTTTCATTATCCACACCTCACTCAAGCTTCATCTCTATGGCTTTTGTTGGGCACTCGTTGGCGCATATCCCACAGCCCTTGCAGTAGTTGTAGTCAAATTCTATATCCTCCTTTTCTGACCTCCAGCGGATAGCTCCGTCGGGACAGAATATGGCGCACAACAAGCATTTTGTGCACTTCTCTAAGTCCCGAACAGGCTTGTAAGTTTTCCAGTCACCGGTCAAGAATTCCGTGTTGGGCTTCCAGCATACGGCGGCTATGGAAATTTCCTTCCAGCCTTTTTCTTGAGATGTCATTCTGAACGCACCTCCTCATAGGCTTCCTTAATAACTGCGAAGTTCTTCTCGGCTATGTCGCTTCTGAAACGCTCCCGAACGGTTTTTTCAAGGCTTTGCAGACTGACAACGCCGGTCACACGGGCAACAGCCCCGAGCATGGCAGTGCTTGTTATGGGCAAGCCCAAAATCTTTATGGCAATTTCAGTCGCCGGAACAGTCCAAACCTTCCCCCTATTGTCCTTAAGCATTTTCCTAGCCTCTGACGGCTCATCCCTAAAATTGATTATTATTGTACCATCCTCCCTTAAACCATCAGTGACTGGCACAGTCTTAACCAGCGTAGGGTCCAAAACAACAACAACATCCGGATTATAAATGGCACAATGAAGCCTAATGGGCTCGGTGCTTATTCTCGTGAAAGCTGCAACTGGAGCACCCATCCTTTCCGGACCAAACTCTGGAAAAGATTGAATGAATTTCCCCTCATAAACGGCTGCCCTTGCGAGCAACTCGCTGGCTGTCCAAGCCCCTTGTCCGCCCCTGCCATGCCATCTCACTTCTAACAATTTTTTCAAGGCTTAACTCTCCTATGGCTCTTTCAACAATAGAGAAACTCCAATATACATTTTTCTAATATAGAAGCCTCTTTTAAGCTTGAAAAATAAAGTCTTTCAAAACCTCTTTTATAGGCATTTTAAGAAGCTCCCTAATACGGTCTAAAACCATCAAGCCGTTCTTCGTTGCAGAATAATATTTTATGCGCCTCCTCCCTTTTTTAGCCCATTTCCCAACTATAAGCTTGTTTTCTTCAAGCTCATATAAAAGCGGGTAAACAACTCCAGAATGAAAACTCCAGCCAGTTAACCTCCTCAACTCCTTAGTAACGCTATATCCAGACATTGGCTTTTGACTTAAAAGCCACAAAATTACAACTCTGCTGAAGCCTCGAACAGCCGACTTAACCAGCTCGCTTTCCAGCTCAGCCATCAAGTTTTCGCCCTTTCCGCATTGTTTAGGCTTAAATTACCTTTTAAGGATATAAGCGCATTGTAGAGAGAAAATTTGATATATCAAAAAATAAAATATCACTTAAACAGCCATGGTGAAGGTAAGTAACGTTCTCCTTAGGGGATTGGAGAAACCGGTAATTCTTTGGCTCCTAGCCCATAAGCCTAGACATGGATATGAGCTAATATTAGAGTTTAAGAGGCTTACTGGTAGAAAGCTGAAGCCAAGCATAGTTTACCCGTTCCTCCACAAACTCGAGAAAGGTGGATTTGCAAGCGCAGAGTGGATTATGAAAGGGAAGAAGAGGGTTAAGCATTACTCCCTAACAAAGAGGGGGGAGGACCTCCTTCACAAAGTTAAAGAAACTTTTGGCATGCCCATCAAGCAAGTTCTCATGGACTTGATTGGGAGGGAGGAAAAGGATGGCTGATATAATTCTGACAGCTGACCGCACATTAATGAGCGACTACCACCACAACGAGTTTATAGGCTTTGGAACATGCGCCCCTCCAAACGTTATTCCAGACTGGCTTTACAGTTTCCTTTTCTTCCCACCCATAAAGACGAGGAAGGGCATACCAGTGGCGGCGCCCTATGGCTTAAGGAAGATTGAAGCCCAGCTTCTAATTGAAGGATTTGATGTTTTAACAGTGGACCCGGATCACTTGGACAAGTATTTGGGTGAAGCTAAAGTTTTAGGAATACATGTTATGGACCCCTTTGGACTCGGTCCAGCCTCAAGCACTTTTGCAGCTATTTTAAAGAAGGAGCCCTTCCTCGCCCAGCACTTCCGCAACTTGATGACAAAACCAGAAATTAAACAGGCGAAAAAGCGTGGACTAAAAATTATTGTTGGAGGCCCTGGCGTCTGGCAGTTCCGCTATAGAGAAAAATTCGTTAAGGATTATGGGATTGACTGCATAATCGACGGAGAAGCCGAAAAGATTATAGGAAAAATTGTGAGAGCCGCCATAAACGGAGGGGAGCTTCCCCAATACTATGAAGTTAGCGTTCAAGAAACTCCAAACCTAGAAGAGATTCCAAACATAGTAAATCCGTCCGTCAACGGTTTGGTGGAAATCGGCCGAGGCTGTTGTAGAGGATGCAAGTTCTGCAGCGTCACACTGAGGCCTTTAAGGTGGTATCCTGTTGAAAAAATTCTTCAGGAAATTGACGTTAATATTAAAAGCGGCTACGACCGGACAGCCTGCCTCCACGCAGAAGACGTCATGCTTTACGGCTCAAAGAACACAATTCCAAACGATGAAAAATTAATTGAACTTCATGAAGCTGTTATGAAGAAATGTGAGAGTGGTTTAAGTTGGAGCCACTGCTCACTGGCAACCGTTACGGTTAAACCGAAGCTTTTTGCAAAAGTGGCTGAAATCATACAGCAGAAGCAATCTTGGTGGGGCGCAGAAGTAGGCATAGAAACAGGCTCGCCGGAACTTGCCAAAAAAATAATGCCTGCAAAGGCTCACCCCTTCAAGCCAGAAGAATGGCCTGAAGTTGTCCGTCAAGGAATGGGGCTAATGCACGACAATAAACTCGTTCCAGCCTGCACACTTATCGTGGGTGTGCCAGAAGAAACAGAAGGCGACCTAATAAAAACCATAGAGCTTGTTGAAGACCTAAAACACGTTAGAAGCCTCATAGTACCCCTCTTCTTCGTCCCATTAGGCAGATTAAAAAATGAAGAGTGGTTTAAGGAGACAAAGATGACGAGGCTTCACGAAGAGCTCCTAATAAAATGCCTGATACACGATTTCCACTGGATAGACGACCTGATTGGCTTATCCTTCGCCGAAAAATGGTATGCAAAACCAATGCGAGCCCTCTACAGAATCTTCGTGAAAATCATACAACGCAAAGCAAAAGAAAAGGGGATTTATTAAAGCGGAATAAACTTAAATATGGCTTTAAAACCAGAACACAAATAGACAAAGCCATAAGTGCCGCCGTAGCTCAGAGTGGTAGAGCGGCTGGCTGTTAACCAGTCGGTCGTCGGTTCAAGTCCGACCGGCGGCGCTTTTTCCATGCTTTTACCGAACCGGCGCCCATCACTTGGGCTTCTTAAAGAAGAGGTAGCCGTCTTTTTCACATACATAGCTGAATCCAGCCTCTATTAGTTCAGCTATTTCTTTCGGTGTTTTAGCCACTTTGCAGATGTATTGCTCTTCGCCTTCAAACTTTGCCAGTTGAGTATACTTTAATGTGTTCTGGATTCTTTTATGCCCAAGTATTTGCATCACATGAAGTATATCTTTGGTTTTGTAATATTCCCAGGTGGCTTTCCAATGGCGGAAAGTGTGGAAGCTTATTTTTAGCAGCCGTGGGTTTCCTAGTTTAAAGGCTATGCGGCGTCTCTGCTTTTCAAATGTGCGCCTAAGGCTTTTGATGTTTGAGTAGCGGCTTAGTATACGTTCACCGTCCTTTGGAAGGTTTTCTAGCATTTGTCTAAGCTTTTGGCTTATTTTGAATATACGTGGGTTGCTGCCCTTTTCAGGCGTTATTATGATAGTTCCTTTTTGAAGATCTACGTCTGTCCATTTTAGCTGAAAGATCTCGCCGATTCGGGCACCAGTTTCCATGGCAATTTGGAGGGCTACAGCCACGTGGTTTGTGCAGCCTGCAATTAAGTCGTTAAGTTCTTCTGTGGCTGGAATGAAGGGGAGTTTTTCAGGAACCTTTATGCGAGGCGGAGTCCATGGTATTCCAAGCCATTTAGCGAATAATGCGTATGCATAAACCGCGTTGGCTTTGCGCCCTGGACTCCAATTTTGGTTTGCTATAATGTCTTTCACAGCGTCTGGTTGCAGTAGGTTAGCACCCAACTTTGCGAGGCGATGTAAAATTTGCATTTTCCCTATTATGGTGCTTTCGCTATATCCCTCTTTTTTCATCCACCATGCGAATTGGATGAGTTTCCCCTTGACGTCTCCTTCTTGTTGCATTGGTTGGCCTTGGTTTGTCTCTGCGGCTCCCGCGTCCCGCTTTTCGTTTTGCTTTTCCACTGTGGCCAAGGTTTGCACCGCCCGGCCAAGGGCGGTGGAATCTCCCCATGAAGGCTCATCGTTCCCTCGGCAATTATTATCTGAGCAGTCTTGTAAATTTAAGTTGAGTGGAGGATTCTTCCATTGAGTGTGCCTTTTATGGTTTGGATTTGTGAAGCGGTATCCGCAGTTTCTGCATAGCCAGCGCTGGGTTGTTTGACCGTTTGCTAAATAACGTAATCCGTCTTTGTATAGGCTTGTGCTGCCGCATTGTGGGCAGGCAATCGTTTCCGGGTTAGAGGTCAAGTTTCAGAAGTCTCCGTCGTGTTGTTTTTCCCATAGTTCTTTGCAGTCTTCGCAGATCCATGCGTTTTCGCCTTTGAAGGTTTGGGCTTTCCATGCTGTTAGTTTTGTGTAACCGCATATGGCGCATGGGTGCCAGTCGAAGAATCCGTCGCTCCAATAAATGGCCTTTATTTGGTCTAGGTGAAGCCAGGGCTCATTTAATGGTGGAAGCGTTCCTGGTTTTTCTTCAGATCTTTCAGTTTCTTCAGTTTTATGTAAGTTAGTTTTATGATTCGCTGGAGGAACTGAAGAAACTGAAGGTAATTTGGAGAGGGTCTGCTGTGGATAATAGCGCATTTTTAGGCGTTCAATAATTTGAGTGTCCCAGAAGAAGCCAGCTAATCCTTTTTGGCCCGTCCTGCATTTTTCAAAGCCTAGACGCGTAACAATCCTGCCAACTAGCTGGCTTGTAACATGTTCCTTTTCTGGTAAGCCTTCATTGTAGGCTTCTGTCACCTTTTGGATGGCTAACTTTCCATTTTCCACCTTGTCCTCGCATTTTAGGATGGCGTCTAAAACCCTGGCTTCTATGCTTGTCTGCTCCTCGTTCAGCCTTGTTTGGACTATTTGTTTCATGGCTTGTTCTAGGTTATCTTTTATTGCTTGGGACGGCGCCACTTGGAATAGGCTTATGAAGAGTTCAAGGACGCGAGCATTTCCTTGGCAGTCGCCACTGTTTTCTAGGCAATTTATTTGTGGAGTGTTTGGGTTGAAGTTTTTGAATCGGTACATGAGGAGCTGGTTGCGAAGTTCTTGGGCTTCCTCCTCGTCTATGAAAAGCCTTACCGGGCGGACGGCTTTACTCATCTTTGTTATTATGCATCTGCTTTGAAGAGTGTCCGCCAATTCCTGTGTTCCAGCTAAGACTTTGAAGCCGAAGGTGTCGAAAACCGCAATTTGAGGAATATTGTTCTGGACTTTTTCTATTCGTATGGCGTATTGTCCTCGACGGTAGCCGCTGTTAAGTATGGCTAGGACTTCAACCATCTCCTTTCTATTGTAGATTTCTGTCTCGTCTAGCATTATAGTTGGATGCCAAGCTTCCAAAGCACGAAAAAGGGAGGCAGCGCTCATGCTCGTCGCCATAATGCTGCGATAACAGAGCCTGTGGAAACATTCTAGGGCACGAGTTTTTCCGCTGGCCATAGGCCCCAAAAAGAAGAGGTATGGAACAACTGTGAAGTTTTCTGGAAGCCAAGAAGCCAAGACGAAGGCAGCGTAAACATCATACATGAGCTCGTTTGCCACGTCCAGGTGTTCGATAAAGAATTTTTTGACTCGGTTGAAGAGGGCTTCTTCGCTCGTGTAGTCTTTGGGGATGTGGGCTGTTGGCCATGGAACACGCTTTAATGGGACATAACGCGTATCGTTGTGTGTGAAGGTGTTCCACGGATTGTCTGCCACCAGGAATTTTTGTTCATGCCTATTATAGACTATGTAAGCGCCTGTGTCTGTTTGTTCAAAAACTATGTCTTGTAGGGCCAAGCCTGGAGTTACAACTGTTTGGGTCAACTTCGCTTTTTCCTTCCAACGGTTGAGCCGTTTTTGAAGACCCAATAAAAGTATCCGTTTCGGGTCAGCTTTCCCCCATGGGCTTGCAGATCTTTAAGCATGGCTTTAAACTCCGGATTGTTGAAGTCTTCGCTTCTTTGGTATTGGCCGCTTGAACCTTCCGCGTCTTCCCATTTAATCTTGTCTGGGTTCCAGCCTATTTTAGCCTCTTTAATCCGCTGTTTTGCTGCGGAAACGCCAGCCTCAACAGCATCCAAAAAATTCAGTAATGCAGTTAAGGCTAGGTCTTCGTTTCCTTTTTCCGTCATTCTGTCCATGCTCCTTCGGTCGAGCCTAGAGGTTTGGCGTATTTTTCCACAAGCTTGCGGTACTCGTTTTGAAGCTTTTCAGCGTCAGCAAGGGAGCTGACCTTCTGCGTTTCGAAAATTAGTATGTGGCCTTTATCTCTGTCTATGCCATAGATGCGGAAAACAAGCCTTTGAATGAACCCATTTTTGGCGATCACTGTTCCTGAATGGTGAATGGGTTTGGTAAGGTCTGCTCTAGCTTTGAACTCTTCAAAGTTGCGAATTATTTCCTTCATTAGATGTGCCCCCGGACTGTGGATATGGCTTTAACCTTCATGGTTTGCCCTCCTCAGTTTTTCCTGGGTTTCTATGGCTTCAACCCTTAGGCGTACAGCTTCTGAAACAAATTCTGAGATGCTGTGGTATGTTCCGACCCTTTCGATTAGCGTTTTAACGCGCTCCACAAGCTCCTCCTTCAATGTGACGCTCTTATAGTTGCTTGTAGGCATATTTTTACCCCGCTCAAACTTCATAAATGTGGTGTTTATGTGGTTAAAAATATAAGAATTGTTGAACGGAGGAAATAAAAAGGCTGGAGTGTGGCGACCGAAAATTTATTAAGGCTTTGCTAATGTATAGATAAGGTTTAGGTAAGGTATATGCCGGTGGGCAAATACAGGGGAATAACCCTAAACAGAGAGCTCGTAAATAAGATAGAGGAATACATTAGGGCGCATCCGGAAATGGGATACAAAAGCCTCGCAGACTTCGTAACAGACGCTATTCGCGAAAAATGCGAACAACTAAAAATCTTTACCCAGCCCCCTGAGGTGCCTCCGCTTGAACACTTTAACATAAGCGAAAATGGTGTCCGCATTCTTGATCGCACATTGGCAAATGGCTATTCAAGAGGGCGCATAGTTGACGTATACTTCAAGCCGGACCGCATAATATGTGAATACTGTGGAACGGACAACTGCCGCCACGTAGAATTCGCCCTAAAAATACCAAAGGTGAGGGAGATACTCTCCCAGAAAGACTGGCCCATAAGCAAGAGAATCAAGGAGGAATAAGCTGTGAAAACAATCAAAGTATCCGACGAAACCCACAAAAAGCTGACAGAAATCCTCGGAAAACTAACAGCTGAAACAGGCAAGATTCACACATATGAAGATGTGATTAAAGTCTTAATACAAAATTCTACGTGGGCATATCAACAGATTGATGCTAAAAAGGTCTAGACTTAAATATTAAAAAGATATTATCGTGGCTCCCAAAAATAAGAAAAACTGTAAAAAGAACGCATATCTGCGTTTAACTGCAACTAACGGAAAATTAGGAAGATGTTGGATGCACTCTTATGTATGAAGCTTTGAGCATTTCTGATAAAATTTAAATCTTGCCGTTTGTTTCCATGAGTGCAATAAAGAGCAGGTATAGCGTCCATGTTTCGCGCGTACTACAAAGCGTATGTGTTGTCGTGGCACTTGGTTAAAGAAGGTGGTTAAAACGCAAGGGGTGAAGCATAATTATCGGGTTTAAGGAGGTAAGCATACGATTATTGAGCTGGCTGTTGCCTTTGTTTTGATTCTGGCTGTATCATCTATAATTTATTTGCTTGGACGTTTGTTGTCCCCTAAATCTATGCGTAGTGAAAATGGTAAATCTGCTTATGCTTGTGGTGAGAAGGTGAATTTTGATAAATTGAAAGTCAGCGTTTCTCATTATAGATATCTTATATACTTTGTGATTTTGGACTCGTCGGTGCTGTTGACGGCTTTTGCTGCATTGGCTATTCACATGGCAAATGTTTTGTTCTTCGTAATTTACTTATTCATTGTCCTTTTGTCTGGCTTGTTGCTTTTAGATGGAGGCGACCGTTAACGAGTAGAGCCAGCCTTTTAAAGTGGGCGAGGCTAAGATCACCTTGGGTTCTTCATTTTAATTCTGGAGCGTGCAACGCTTGCGATATTGAGGTTGTCGCCCTTTTAACGCCTAGATATGATGTTGAACGTTTTGGAATATTGCTTGAACCTTCGCCGAGACATGCTGATGTTCTATTAACCACTGGTGTTGTCACCCGTCAATGTGCGGATAGATTAAGGCGTATTTATGAGCAGATGCCTGAGCCTAGATTTGTTGTTGCCATAGGTGCGTGTGCTTGTTCGGGCGGAGTGTTTGAAGGAAGTTACAATGTGATTGGCGGCGTTGATAAAGTCATTCCGGTCAATGTTTATATTCCGGGATGTCCACCAAAGCCAGAGGCGATAATTGACGGTATTTTAAAATTGCTTGATTCGCTCAAGGAGGCAAAGCATGTCGATAAACATTGATGAGATTTTGAAAGCCTTAAGCGATGCGCTTAGGGATAGGATACTCCAAACTAAATCTCTGCGTCCCGAAAAAACATGCATCCAAGTTGAGGCTGGAGCCCACAAAGACGCTGTAAAAGTTC